>NZ_CP061473.1:545000-2020000 GCF_014679705.1 Geobacillus sp. 47C-IIb | reverse complement strand
GCGCGTCTGCCAATTCCGCCACACCCGCAAATCAATTATGGTGAGCCATGGAGGACTCGAACCTCCGACCCTCTGATTAAAAGTCAGATGCTCTACCTACTGAGCTAATGGCTCATGAGTTTGTCATACACTCATATTAGATGATGTCTCTTCCTCTACTAGCACGTTCAAAGGTGTCTAGAGCATTGAGACAATTCGGAATGAATTCAAAGATACAACCCTTGTTACTGAGCTAATAGTTCATAATAGATTAAATGGTGGAGGATGACGGGATCGAACCGCCGACCCCTTGCTTGTAAGGCAAGTGCTCTCCCAGCTGAGCTAATCCTCCACGGTATTGCCTAGCAACGACCTACTCTTGCAGGGGCGCTGGCCCCAACTACCATCGGCGCTGGAGAGCTTAACTTCCGTGTTCGGGATGGGAACGGGTGTTTCCTCTCCGCTATCATCACTAGGCAATTATCCAATAGACAAGTTATATTATAATCAAATTTCTTCGTTTGTCAATAACTCTTTATCTTCGACAACTTTCGTCATCGTTCCGACGTACCATCTTAATATAGCACGTTGAATAATATTTGTCAACTCGCTTTACTGTTTTTGTTTTATCAAAGCGACGATTTTCATTTTATATTGTTTATATGTTAAAAGTCAATAGTTTTTTAAAAAACAAATCGTCCCCTGTGCATTTTCACACAGGGGACAATATTTTTTATTTATGACGCATTTGCGGGAAGAGTAACACATCCCGAATGGACGGAGAGTTAGTCAAGAGCATGACTAGACGGTCAACGCCGATGCCGAGTCCGCCTGTTGGAGGCATACCGTACTCGAGCGCTTCGAGGAAATCTTCGTCCATTTCGTGCGCTTCATCGTTCCCTTGTTCACGTTCTTTCAACTGTGCTTCGAAACGTTGGCGCTGGTCGATCGGATCGTTTAGTTCCGTAAACGCGTTCGCATGTTCACGTCCAACGATAAATAGCTCAAATCGATCGGTAAAGCGTGGATCGTCCGGGTTTTTCTTAGCTAACGGCGAAATTTCGACAGGGTGGCCATAAATGAACGTCGGTTGGATGAGTTGCGACTCGACTTTTTGTTCAAAAAATTCATTGACGATATGACCAAACGTCATGTGCGGGGCGATTTCGACCCCATGTTCTTTCGCCAACGCCCGCGCTTCCTCGTCGTCCATGTGTCGCCAGAAATCAACGCCGACGTATTCTTTAATCGCATCGACCATATGAAGTCGCCGCCATTCAGGCGTTAAATCGACGGTATGTTCGCCGTATTGAATTTTCGTCGTGCCAAGCACTTCCGTGGCAATGTGAGCAATTAAGTTTTCTGTCAATTTCATGATGTCACGGAAGTCGGCATATGCCTCGTACAGTTCAAGCATCGTAAACTCCGGATTGTGACGGGTGGAAATCCCCTCATTCCGGAAGACGCGTCCGATTTCATACACTTTTTCCAAACCGCCGACGATGAGCCGTTTTAAATGGAGTTCGATGGCGATTCGCATATAAAGTGTCATATCAAGGGCATTATGGTGCGTAATAAACGGACGTGCAGCCGCACCACCTGCTATGGCGTGCATCATCGGTGTTTCGACTTCCAAATAACCTTGGCTGTCGAGATAACGCCGCATCGATTGAATAATGAGACTACGGGTGATAAACGTCTGCTTACTTTGCGGATTCATAGTTAAGTCGAGATAACGTTGGCGGTAACGTTGTTCGACGTCCTTTAAACCATGGTATTTTTCCGGCAATGGACGCAATGCTTTTGTTAAAAATTCATATGATGACACTTTGATGGAAAGCTCGCCGACTTTTGTTTTGAACATAGTGCCGCGCACACCGACGATATCACCAAGGTCAGAGATTTTAAACAGCTCATATTGCTGTTCACCGACATCGTCTTGGCGGACATAAATTTGAATTTGCCCTGTGACGTCTTGAATGTGAGCAAATCCTGCTTTTCCTTTACCGCGTTTCGTCATAATGCGGCCGGCGACAGCGACTTCAATTTGCTGATCTTCAAGTTCTTCTTTGGACAAATCGCCGTACAGTTTAAACAGCTCTTCTGCTTTATGCGTGCGCTCGAACCGTTTGCCAAACGGGTCGACACCTAGCTCTTCGATTTTTTTTAACTTTTCCCGGCGGACACGCAATTGGTCGTTCAATTCTTCATGGCTCATCCTTCATTCACTCCATTTAATGATTTTTTACGAAAAATACTGCCAGCGCGTGCTGGCAGTCATCCGCTTCATCAAATTCCGCTCCTATACGGCCCGGGCGTTCGCTGCCGCCTGATTCTCTGCATCCTGTGCGACTTTCAGCAGCAATGCGGCTAGTTCGTCCCGTGTCTCACACTCGTTGATGGCGTTGCGGATTTTCGCTGCACCGCGAATGCCTTTTAAATACCAAGCGGCGTGTTTGCGCATTTCTTTGACAGCAATATACTCACCTTTAAGCGCAATTAAACGGTCTAAATGCAACAGGCACACATCGATTTTCTCTGTCGGCGTTGGTTCAGGGATAAGCTCCCCTGTTTCTAAATAGTGCACGGTGCGATAAATCATCCACGGGTTACCGAGCGCCGCCCGTCCGATCATGACACCGTCCACCCCGGTTTCTTCAAGCATCCGCTTGGCGTCTTGTGGTGTTTTGACATCGCCGTTGCCGATGACTGGGATGTTGACCGCTTCTTTCACTTGTTTAATAATGTTCCAATCCGCTTTTCCTTCGTACATTTGTACTCTTGTCCGCCCATGGACGGCGACGGCTTTGCCACCAGCGCGCTCAACTGCTTGCGCGTTTTCAACAGCGTAAATATGATGTTCGTCCCAGCCGATTCGCATTTTGACCGTAACCGGTTTTTCAACGGCGTCGACAATGGAGGCAACCACGTCATAAATTTTATTCGGATCAAGAAGCCATTTCGCTCCCGCGTCGCAATTCGTAACTTTTGGAACCGGACAGCCCATGTTAATGTCGATAATATCCGCATTCGTATTTTTATCGACAAATTTTGCTGCTTTGACAAGCGTTTCCTTTTCGCCCCCGAAAATTTGCAGGCTGAGCGGCTTTTCCCGCTCATCGATATATAACATATTTAACGTCTTTTCATTGTTGTATACGATTCCTTTATCGCTCACCATCTCTGCGCACACAAGCCCGGCGCCGAATTCTTTGACAGTCAAGCGGAACGCCGAGTTGCACACGCCTGCCATGGGGGCAAGCACGACACGATTTTTAATCTCAACATCGCCAATGCGAAACATAAAAACGCCTCCTTTCTACTGGTTTGATTCGATTTTCGGCGGCGTCAGTTCTTCGACCGATATATTTAACAGCTCGGCGATTTGCTCGACGAGCGAATCGGACGGCATCCGATTCCCCCGTTCGATTTCACCAAGGATTGAGACGGAAACGCCGAGCTCCTTAGCCAGCCTTTCTTGTGTATATCCTTTTAGCTTTCGAAAAGCGCGAATACGTCTTCCCCATCTTTCTGCTTCCATACGCGAACTCCTTCTTTGTCAGGTAGTCGATCAACGATGTCTGTTAACGGCTCGAAAATGTTCGGTATTGTTAAATGGGAATTGATTTCGAGCAACGGGATAAGAACAAACGCCCGCTCCGCCATACGCGGATGCGGAATGACTAGTTGCTCTGTTTCAATATTTTCATGATTATACAGCAAAATGTCAAGGTCTAACGTACGCGGCCCCCAGCGAATTTCCCTTTTTCTCCCAAATTCTTGTTCAATTTGTTGCGTCACGTTCAACAAGGAAAATGGTGACAACGTCGTCGCCACCTCGACTACCATGTTTAAAAACTTGTCTTGATGGACGTAACCAACCGGATCCGTTTCATAGATGGACGAACTCGACTTTACAGAAATTCCCTCGTAGCGATCAAGTGCTTCAATGGCCGAACGTAAATAATAGACACGATCCCCTAAGTTAGAACCTAAGGAAATATATACAATGTTTTCCATTTAACGCCCCCTAACAATTTCAACGGCGACATGCTTATAATGTCCGCGGATTGGTGGATTTGGCTTCGTCACCCTCACGGTACAACGCTGAATGGCAGGAAAAGCGGCAAGCAGATCATCGGCGATCGCCTCAGCCACTGCCTCGATCAAAGCAAATGTCCGCTCCTCAACAATCGCCCGACAACGCTCGTACACATCCGCATAGTTGATCGTATGCTCAAGACAATCACTCCGCCCAGCTGGCCGCAAATCAAGCTCCATCGTCACATCAATCACGAACTTCTGACCGAGGACATTTTCTTCGGGAAGCACTCCATGATAGCCATAAAACTCCATCTCTCGCACATAGATTTTATCGATGGCCGCTCTCCCCTTTCCCAAGCATCGCATCCATCATTTTCGCCATGCGGGCGATCGGCAATACATCGTGAACGCGGACGATATTCGCCCCTTTCACGATACCAAGACAAACAGTAGCTCCCGTTCCTTCGACACGCTCTTCAACTGGCACGTCAAGCACATGGCCGATAAACCGTTTGCGCGACGTTCCAAGCAACAGCGGATAGCCAAGGGCAGCAAACTCATCAAGACGCCGCATCACCTCCAAATTATGCTCGAACGTTTTGGCAAACCCGATACCTGGATCTAAAATAATATTTTCATCTTTCACTCCGGCTTGTTTGACAATGCAGATGCTCTCCTCTAGGTCGACGATCATATCGGAAATAAGGTCGCGGTATGCCATATCGTGTCGATTGTGCATTAAAATAATTGGCACTCCGTACGAAGCAGCAACATGTGCCATATCCGGATCAGCTTTGGCTCCCCAAACATCGTTAATGATATGTGCCCCGGCTTCGATGGCTTGGCGTGCCACCTCCGCTTTATATGTATCAATGGAAATCGGCACATTCACCTCACTGGCAATCGCTCTTACCGCTGGAATGACGCGCCGTAATTCTTCATCGAGCAGAACCTGTTCCGCTCCCGGACGTGTCGACTCGCCGCCGATGTCAATGATGTCCGCTCCCTCGGCCACAAGCCGCTTCGCATGCTCAACGGCTTTTTCTACATCGTAAAATCGTCCGCCGTCAGAAAATGAATCCGGTGTGACGTTGACAATACCCATGATCAATGTTTTTTTGCCTAAATCCAACTCATGCCCGCGGCATTGAAGCACACGCGAACGCGTCATTGTTATCATCATCGATTCATCCTTTCTGACAATTCATTCCTCGTCCATAACGTGTCCGTAAAGCGGCGGTAATGGCGTTGCAGCGCACAGGTCACCGGGCCGTTTTGTCCAAGATAAACGCGATGGCCGATGCGGTGAAGCGGCACAATTTCCTGCAGTGAATTGGTGATAAACACTTCGTCGGCTTCGTACAAATCAGAAAGCGGATAAACTCCTTCTTCAATCGGGATATGCAACTCATTAAGCAACGCGATCACGAATTGCCTCGTGATGCCGTTTAATATGCCGACAGACGGCGCTGGAGTATAGACGACACCGCCTTTTATCCAAAAAATATTGGAGACAATGCCTTCCGCCACCGCACCTTCACGATTGAGAAAGATTCCTTCTGCATGGGGACGGTTGCCAAGCTCCCATTTCCCAATCATATTGTTTAAATAATGGTGCGATTTTAATCGTTGGTCGCCCTCTGGGCTGTTCCGCGTTGTTGTTAAAATGACCCCTTCTTTCCCCTCTTGAGGAGCCGCTGGCGGCAGCGGCTTCATGTAGACGATGATGGTGGGACGTAAGTACTGTTCCGTCGACAAGCCGAGATCACCAACACCGGCGGACACATTGAAACGCACATAAGCGTCTCGCAGTTCATTTGCCCTGAGCAACCGCTCGATGATGTCGACCGCCTCAGCGCGGCCGAACTGCCTAGCGATGTGGAGTTCGGACAGCCCGCAGTTCAGCCGTGCTAAATGGTCATCAAGCAAAAACGGATGGCCATCATACGTACGAAACGTTTCAAACAATCCAAGCCCATACAAAAAACCGTGATCAAATGCCGAAAGTTGCGCTTCTTCACGCGGAACGATTTTGCCGTTGACATATACGTACATATGGTCCATCACGCCTTTTTGTATGTGTCAATAAAGTTTTTCAGCAGTTGCATTCCGTGACTTGTCATAATCGACTCGGGGTGGAACTGCACCCCTTCGATTGGCAATGTCTTATGGCGGATGGCCATCACTTCGTCTTCGTCCGTCCAAGCGGAAACAGTAAAACAATCGGGAAGTGTTTCTTTGTCAACAATGAGAGAGTGGTAACGAGTCGCCGTAAACGGGCTCGGCACCCCTTGGAAAATCGTTTCTCCGTCATGGTAAACGGACGATGTTTTCCCGTGCATCAGCCTTGAAGCACGGATGACACGGCCGCCAAACGCTTGGGCGATCGACTGATGGCCGAGGCAGACGCCAAAAATCGGGATTTTGCCAGCAAAGTAAGTGATGGCTTCCAAGCTGACACCCGCTTCATTCGGCGTGCATGGACCTGGGGAAATCATAATAAAATCCGGAGCGAGCCGTTCAATCTCGGAAACGGTAATTTCATCATTGCGCTTGACAAGCAGCTCCTCACCTAGAACACCTAAATATTGCACTAAATTGTACGTAAAGGAATCATAATTATCAATCATGACGATCATCATTCTCACCTCATGCTCGAAAATAATGTCTCTGCTTCACTCAGCTCTTTTGCTCTCCAAAGGGCCGCCGCTTTTTTCAAACATTCTTTGTATTCATGCTCCGGGTTGGAATCAATGACAATACCTGCCCCTGCTTGTACATGCGCTATTCCATCTTTGACAACCATCGTCCGAATGGCGATGTTCAGCTCCATGTTGCCTTGAAAATCGATCCAGCCGATCGACCCGGTATACAAGCCGCGGCGGACCGGTTCGAGTTCTTCGATAATTTCCATCGTCCGCACTTTCGGGGCCCCCGTAATCGTCCCTCCTGGAAACATGGCGCGAATGACGGCAAACGCATCGTATTCTGGCGCGATTGTTCCGGAAACATGCGACACAATATGCATGACGTGCGAATATCGTTCGACTGTCATCCATTCGTCGACATGAACCGTCCCATATGCACAGACGCGGCCGAGATCGTTTCGTTCAAGATCGACGAGCATGGCATGCTCGGCTCGCTCCTTTTCGCTCGCGAGCAATTTTTGTGCAATTTGTTCATCTTCCGTTTTCGTCCGGCCACGTGACCGGGTACCGGCAATCGGCCGTGTTTCGAGACGCTGTCCACGTTTACGGACAAGCAACTCTGGCGAACCGCTCACAACTTGAAATTGTGGGGTATGCAAATACCCCATATACGGCGACGGATTAATGGTACGCAACTGCTTGTAGACGGCAAATGGATGAGCTAAGAGCGGCTGTGATTGGCGCACCGACAAGTTGACTTGGAACACGTCACCTTGGGCAATGTACTGCTTCACGCGCTGAACCGCCTCGATAAACTGCTGTTTCGTCATGGACACAGACGGAGCGGCGGCCGAGCCAGCAGTTGACCATCGGGGTGATTCACTCTGCTCCTCAAGCCACATTTGCTCATACATATCCAATCTTCGAAAAGCAGCCTGTTCCTCCCCATCGCTGGCATGGACGATCAAGTGGAGCTGCTGTTCTTGATGGTCGTAAATCGCCACATCATCAAACAGCCAAAAATACATAAACGGCAGCTGCAAATCGTCATGAGCAAGCTCCGGAAGCCGTTCGATGTAACGGACGCTGTCATAGCTGATGTAGCCGATCAGTCCACCTTGACACGGCAGTGGCTCGTCCTCATCCGGCATTAAAAAGTGCGAAAACCATTGTTGCAGCAACTCGAGCGGTGGCCCGTCCAGCGTCGTTTCTTTCCCACGATAGATGATAGATAACCGCTGCTCAGTCGCCCGGATGATCCCGCTTGGGTTGAGGCCGATGATGCTATATCTTCCCCCTTGACCGCTCTCAAGCAGCACGTGGTGCGGTCGACCGTATGCCAGCTGTTCGTACTGGCGGAACCAATCCCGGCCGCTATAATCGATTGTCCGTTTCAGCCGCCTGCGCCGTTGTTCCATCTCGGTCAACTCCTCATGATGTTCATAGTTATTCTTATTGTACAATGATTAGTCATTCATATCACCCACTACCATAAAAAATTCGACAGGGTTGCCCCTGTCGAAAAATGTTGCTTAGTTTTCGAATTGGTAAAGCGGCGTGCTCAAATAACGTTCCCCATTGCTCGGGATCACAGCCAGCACTTTTTTTCCTTTACCGAGTTCTTTTGCTACTTTCAACGCCGCATGAATAGCAGCACCAGACGAAATGCCGCCAAGAATGCCTTCCTCGCGAGCCGCGCGGCGGGCAGCCGCAAACGCTTCTTCCGTTGTTACCGTAATGACGCCGTCATAAATGCTTGTATCCAAAATATCTGGAACAAACCCAGCGCCGATTCCTTGGATTTTATGCGGACCTGGTTTACCGCCGGACAAGACCGGTGAATCAGCCGGCTCAACGGCGTAAATTTTAATGTTCGGATATGCTTCACGCAATACTTTACCAGCGCCCGTAATCGTTCCGCCCGTACCGATTCCAGCAACAAACGCATCGAGCTGGTCGCCCATTTGCTCAACAATTTCTTTCCCGGTCGTCAAACGGTGGATTTCTGGGTTTGCTTCATTTTTGAACTGCTGCGGCATAAAGTAGCCGTGCTCGCGAGCGAGTTCTTCAGCTTTTTGGATTGCCCCACGCATCCCTTGAGCACCTGGCGTGAGTACTAACTCTGCACCGTACGCCCGCAACAAGTTGCGGCGCTCTAAACTCATCGTATCCGGCATAACCAATACTGCTTTATATCCTTTCGCTGCTGCGACCATCGCTAATCCGATTCCCGTGTTACCGCTCGTCGGCTCAACGATTGTATCGCCCGGTTTCAGTCTTCCGGCCTTTTCCGCTGCCTCAATCATTGCTAATGCAATCCGGTCTTTGACGCTGCTGCCTGGGTTCATAAACTCGAGCTTCACGTAAACATCAGCGCTGTCTTCGTCGACGATGCGGTTCAACTTCACTGCCGGTGTATCGCCGATCAGTTCCGTTACAGAGTTGACTGTGCGTGCCATGGTTCCACCCCTAATCCCGATTATTTTTATCGAATTTGTTTCCAATGTATCAGTTATTGACGTAATTGTCAATCATTTTAATGTTTTCATCTTTTTTCGGCGAGTTGCTTGAGCTGCTCCAACTCTTCTTTCGCGAAATGGTATGTTTCGTTGCAGAAGTGGCACGAAGCTTCCGCCTGTCCTTCATTATCGATAATATCCTGAATTTCCTCCGGCCCTAGACTGACGAGGGCATCGGCGATCCGCTCGCGCGAACAGCGGCAAACGAATGTAACCGGCATTGTCTCAAGCACGCGGACATCTCCATCCCCTAAAATTTGTTCTAACATTTGTTCTGGACTGAGCCCGTTTTCAATCATGCGCGAAACGGGAGGAATTTGTTTCAGCCGTTCTTCAATGCGCGCAATCGTTGCTTCTTTCGTTCCGGGCATGATCTGAATGATAAACCCTCCAGCTGCCCGAATCGTATAGTCGGGGTTGACGAGCACACCGACACCGACGGACGATGGAATTTGCTCGGATGAGGCAAAATAATACGTAAAGTCATCGCCAAGCTCTCCAGAGATGAGCGGCACTTGTCCGGTGAAAAAGTCGCGCAACCCGAGGTCTTTCACTACGGTGAGCATCCCGTTTTTGCCGACAGCCCGAGCAACATCAAGCTTCCCATGCTCGTTCAACTCAAAATGGACATGGGGGTTTGTCACATACCCACGTACTTCCCCTTTAGCGTTGCTATCGACTAAAATAACGCCGATCGGCCCACCGCCATCAATTTTAATCGTCAACGTTTCTTCACCTTTGAGCATCGCCCCCATCATGACACCCGCCGTCAGCGCCCGGCCAAGCGCTGCGGACGCGGTCGGCCACGTTTGGTGGCGTCGCTGTGCTTCTGCAACTGTTTCTGTCGTTCTTGTGGCATACGCTCTCACTTGTCCATCATAAGCGAGCGCTTTCACTAAGTAATCTCCCATGTTCATCAAGCCTTTCATCCTTTTTTCTCCGTATTTTTCTCATACAACAGTTTCAGCCCAGTCAACGTTAAAAACGGATCGACGACATCGATGACACTCGACTCACTGGCAATGAGCGGTGCAAGGCCACCAGTCGCGATCACTTTCGGTGGAACTTTGCTTTTCGCCTTCATTCGCGAAACGATGCCTTCCACTTGTCCAACATAACCGTATAAAATGCCAGCTTGCATGGCGCTGACCGTATTTTTACCAACGATATCGTCTGGGCGGGCAATTTCAATGCGAGGCAATTTCGCCGCCCTTGCGAACAACGCCTCTGTCGAAATCATGATGCCTGGGGCGATAGCTCCCCCCATATATTGTTTATGTTCATTAATATAACAATACGTCGTCGCTGTCCCGAAATCGACAATGATCAGTGGGCTGCCGTATAAGTGAATGCCGGCAACCGCATTGACAATCCGGTCAGCGCCGACTTCACGCGGATTTTCATATTTAATGTCAAGCCCCGTTTTAATGCCCGGCCCGACAATGAGCGGCTTAATATGGAAATATTTTAAACACATGCGTTCAAGGGCAAACATAATCGGCGGCACCACAGAAGAAATAATCATGCCACGAATATCGGAAAACTGTAAGCCGACATGATTCAAAAGCGCTTTAATTGTCATGCCGTACTCGTCTTCCGTTTTCGCCCGGCTTGTCTCAATGCGCCAATGGTATTTTAATTCATCACCGTCATAAACCCCTAGCACGGTATTTGTATTGCCAACGTCCAACACAAAAATCATGGCCTCATTCCCCACTTTTCCTCAATAAATTCCTTTCTTTATCATATCATACCTTGTTTTCTTGCGGGGGAAAAAACGGCGGCCTCACTCCGGTCAATAGCAAAAAAAGAGGATGTCCCCAAAATTGTAAGACATCCTTTGTGATCACCATATATACACATCGAGCACTTTCACAAGCAATAGGTTGTATCTCCCTTGAAGAAAGATGTCCTTTTCGTTCAGCCCCAACTGTTACTCTTTCTTCTGAATGTTCACTTTCACATCGTCGTCGCCTTTACCGGTGTCATTGCGTCCATTGCGGTCCGGCGGCAGCGTACCGTGCTCGAACAAATGCTTAATTTGTTCAGCATCGAGTGTCTCAACTTCCAAAAGTGTCGTAGCAATTAAATCCAATTTGTCCCGATGCTGCGTTAAAAGCTGTTTCGCCTTGTCATAGCACTCTTTAATGATGCGTTGAATCTCTAAGTCAATTTCATAAGCGATTTTATCGCTATAGTTTTGTTCGTTATGCAAGTCGCGACCTAAAAACACTTGCCCGCTCGGTTGGCCAAATTGAAGCGGACCAAGTTTTTCGCTCATCCCGAATTCCGTCACCATCCGGCGTGCAATGTTTGTCGCCCGTTGAAAATCGTTATGAGCCCCTGTGCTTACTTCATTGAACACAATTTCCTCAGCGACGCGCCCGCCGAGCAACCCTGTAATTTTATCCATCAGTTCCTCTTTTGTCATAAAGTAACGGTCTTCTTTCGGCAGCATCACCGCATAACCACCAGCTTGGCCACGCGGGACGATTGTTACTTTATGCACCATTTCCGCGTCGGCAAGCACCATGCCGATGACCGTATGTCCGGCCTCATGGAATGCAACAATGCGCCGCTCTTTTTCCGAAATAACACGGCTTTTTTTCGCCGGTCCGGCAATGACGCGATCGGTTGCTTCGTCGATATCGTCCATATCGATTTTCTTTTTGTTCCGACGCGCTGCCACAAGCGCCGCTTCGTTCAACAAGTTTTCCAAATCAGCACCGGAGAATCCCGGTGTCCGCATGGCGATCGTCTTCAAGTCAACCGATTCATCGAGCGGCTTATTGCGGGCATGCACGCGTAATACTGCTTCGCGTCCTTTGACATCTGGGCGATCGACAGTGATTTGCCGGTCGAAGCGACCCGGGCGCAAGAGCGCTGGGTCTAAAATGTCCGGACGGTTCGTCGCTGCAATAATAATGATCCCTTCATTCCCGTTAAAACCGTCCATTTCGACAAGCAGCTGGTTGAGCGTCTGCTCACGCTCATCGTGGCCGCCGCCAAGACCGGCTCCGCGCTGGCGTCCGACAGCGTCAATTTCATCGATAAAAATGATGCACGGTGCATTTTTTTTCGCTGTTTCAAACAAGTCGCGCACGCGCGATGCACCGACCCCGACGAACATTTCCACAAAATCCGACCCGCTGATCGAGAAAAACGGCACGCCTGCTTCCCCTGCGACCGCGCGCGCCAACAGTGTTTTCCCTGTACCTGGCGGTCCGACAAGCAGCACCCCTTTTGGAATGCGGGCACCAAGTTCAGCGAATTTGCGCGGGTCTTTTAAAAATTCAACAATTTCCACGAGCTCTTCTTTTTCCTCGTCCGCCCCAGCCACATCACGGAAACGGACTTTCCGCTTGTCATCCGTATACAGCCGCGCCCGGCTTTTGCCGAAATTCATTACTCGGCTGCCGCCGCCTTGCGCTTGGTTCAACAAGAAGAAAAACAAAATAAAAATAATGACAAACGGAATAATGGATGTGAAAAACGTAACCCATCCGCTCGTTTCATCCGCTGGCATCACTTCCACCCGCGCCCGTGCCGCCGCCGCATCGATGCGATCAAGCACTTTGTCGCTGTTTATCACATAGGTGGAAAAATATTGCCCTTCATTATATGTTTTCAGTTGGCCTCGAATTTCATATACGCCGCGCTCCGGCTTAATGGAAAACGACTTGACTTCCCCGTTTTCCAAATGAGTGATAAACGCATCGTACGTCATCGGCTCGGTCCGCTGATTCGTACCGTTAAAAAAGCTGACGACGCCGATCACGACGAGAAAAATCAGCAAATAAAAGATGGTGTTACGGAAAATCCGGTTCATTTCTTGCCTCCTCCCATATGAAACACACTATACTCAATACTAGCATAGAAATTTGCCTAAATACAAACAATTCGGCCGCCGCACAGCAACGGTCTTATTTTTGGTACACTTCTGGCTTTAAGACACCGATAAACGGGAGGTTGCGATATTTTTCCGCATAATCGAGACCATAACCAACGACGAACTCATCCGGGACGGTAAATCCGGCGTAGTCCGCTTGAATATCGGCTTTACGTCCAGACGGCTTGTCAAGGAGGGTGACGATTTTAATTGAATTCGCCTTCCGGTAACGGAATAAATCGACCAGATAGCTGAGCGTCAGCCCGCTGTCAATAATATCTTCAATGATCAAAATGTCGCGACCTTCAACGGATGTATTTAAATCTTTGATAATTTTTACTTCCCCAGATGAAATCGTCGCATTCCCATAACTCGAAACATCCATAAAATCCATTTCCAAATATGTATCAATATGTTTCAACAAATCGGCCATAAACGGCATCGCGCCTTTGAGAACGCCGACGGCGAGCGGAAAACGGCCGTCATACTCCTTCGTCAATATAGCACCTAGCTCTTTTACTTTTGCCTGAATTTCTTCCTCGGTGATTAGCACTTTTTGGATATCGTCTTTCATCCCCATCTTTTTTCCTCCTAGCTGTTCATCGCCTGATAGTGCAGTAAAATATAGCGAGTTTGCCCATGCTCTCCGGCTTCAAAAGCCGATTTTTTCAGTCCAGGCACCCAAAGGATGCGGCCGTCGGCATCTTCTACAATCGGCCAACAGTCCCTTTCCATCCGTGGAATTTTCGCCTCAATAAAAATCTCCTTAATTTTTTTCGTTCCTCCCGTCCCCTTCAGCACCATCCGGTCACCAGTGCGGCGCGTCCGTACATGAAGCGGAAGAGAAACCGTAGCGGGGTCAACCACGAACGAGTCATTTCCTAACTGCTTTCTTGGATAGTGTTCCCCAAATTCACTTATGATTACGTAACCGTTTGGGAGAGGCAATAGCGCCGGAACCGGCAGCTCTAGCCAATAGCTTTGAGCGCAATGTTGCAAGCCAAACGTAAACAAACAGCGGTCATACGAACGAATCACTTTCAACCCTTTTGGCAAATCGAGCATTCCAGAAGGATGGGCGCGCTCACAAAGCATCAGTATATGGCCGATATGCACAGAAGTCAACACCGGCGGAATGCCTCCGTAAAGGCGGAGAAGCAACAGCTGCAACACCCGACGCTGCAGCGGTCTCGGCAACGCCAAAAACGGGGCAATGCGCAATACAACATCGCTATTTTGTTTTTCCATTACTTTATTCAGCGCGTCCGTGGCTAATTCCTCTAAAAATTGCTCATCTTCTGCCATCATTTCACTATATTGTTGAAATCGTTCATGCAAGCGCGGATTTTCCTGTTTTAATAGCGGGACAATATGATGGCGAAATCGATTGCGTGTATAATCGTCTTTCTCATTGCTTGGATCTCGGCGCGGAGTTAGCTCCTCTTTTTTGCAGTAGTCCTCGATTTCCGCCCGGCTGACAGCCAAAAACGGGCGAATGAGATAACTGCCATGAAACGGACGCTTGACAGGAATGCCAGCATACCCTTTGCTTGTGCTACCGCGCACAAGTCGCATTAAAATCGTCTCGACCTGGTCATCACCATGATGGCCTAAAGCGACATATTGCGCTTGATACTTTTTCACCAGCTCGGCAAAAAAGTGATACCGGCAATTTCGAGCCGCCTCCTGAGCGCCGAGACCTGTGCGCCGCTGAAAAGCTGGAACATCGATTTGCACCGCTTCACATAAAATACGGTGCTCGGCACAAAAATGTTTCACAAATTCCATCTCTTCTTCTGATTCCCGCCCGCGAAACATATGGTCGACATGAGCCGCCACGAGCTGAAGCTTCCACTCATCCCGAAGCGAAGATAAAAGATGCAAAAGAGCAAGTGAATCCGGGCCTCCGGAAACGCCGACAATGACCGTCGCTCCTTCCGTAAGCAACCTATGCCTGTCAATAAAGGCGCGCACTTTATCAACCATTCGAAAAAACCTCTTTGCTCTCTTTTAGCCTCATCGATAGCTATTGTACCATAAATTACATCGTTAGTTGCCAGTATATATAAAAACCGTATGCACCAAGCAACAGGACAGCAATCAACACTGTCTCAGCAATAGCCCCCACTTTGCGGCGCTTTTTCGCCCGCCGCCCCGACCGGCGGTTCGACGACACTATCTTTGTTTCATCTTTCACCGCTAACCGGCGGGAAGAAGCCGCTAATAAGTCACGACGCATGTCGGCGGCCTTTGCATACCGGCCGTCGAGCGCTTTTTGCAAAACGTGCTTATATTGGGCTAAAAAGCGGTCGGCTTCGATGATCCTGAAAAGTTGTGATCGCCCGTCGCCCTTTTTCTCGAGATGTCCCGAATAACAGGATGCAATCATCACCATCGCTGCTGAAAACAAGTCATACGACGGCTCAGCTTTGCGCGACCCAAGCCCCCAATAGCCGCGGTCGTACAGCTCTGTAAACTCTTTGACCGCCCTTCCTTGCAGCGTCGTTCCCCCAACATCCAACAACCGGACAGATGGCGGCGGCCCGGTGACGATTAAATTATCCGGTTTTAAGTCGCCAAATACCCACCCCTCCTCATGCAGCCGCTCGAGCACCGACAACAACTGCACAAGCAACACCGGCGCCCACTCTTTCCCGCGGCGGCGGACAAAGGTAGTGAAGTTTTCCCCCTCAATATACTCCATCACATAAAAAGGGATCGTCTCCTGCACAAGCGGGCTCCGCCAGTCGTCGGCCTCCAGCAAAGAAGGTCCGAGGGCGCCCCCCTGGACCTTAGAAAAACGACGTAATATATTCATTTCCGAGGCCAACGACGCATAATCATCGCTCAGTTTGACAGCGACGCGGTTGCAGCCGCTTTCTGCCAAGTAGACGACGCCGTTTGCCCCACTGCCGAGCCGCCGCAAAAGCCGGTATGAACGGCCGTGCCATTTGCCGGTAACAACCGTGCCAGGCGGAAGATTACAAAGACGATTCTTCAATGTATGGCTCATCGCCATTACCAATCCAGCTCCTTAGTGACCGTTTGCGGTCGAAATGGGCGATCGCTTCGCGCAGCGCCGGTCCTGTTGGTGTCAGCCCGCCTGACGCCAATTTCGGAAAGATGGTGGACAGCTCCTCAATCCTCGGCGTCCAGTCAATCATTTTCTCGGCATGTTGCCGCTTTCCTGGAAAGATGAAGACGGAAAAACGGTTCTCACCCATGCGTGCATTTAAACTAAGCGATAAATCGACGAGCGCCTCTTTGACCGTCGGCAATTTCGTCTTCATGCTCCCGCTCGTATCGATTAAAATAAGCACGTCGAGCGCAGCCGTTTCTCCAAGTTCATCGACGACTTCCATCACTTGACCGCGCTTGTCCGGAGGCAAGTCTTCGAGCGAAACGTCCGAACCAAATATTTGTTTCAATTCCCGGTTGACCAGCCCTTGCAACGTCTGGGTCATCGCTTGGCGCGTCACCATCTGCACCGTTTGCGACAGCTGCCTCGCATATACGACCTGGCTCATCCCGCCGCCAGCGGCCGCAATCGCTTCAATTTCTCGCTGCCCATTTTCATCGATCGTGTCTTGGTCCAATACACCAATCACGTTCACTGTAATGCCCTGTTCCCTCGCCAATGCCGCCATGGCGGCTGGATCCTCGCCATGGTTGGAGCAGCCGTCGGTAATGAGCAAAATCTGCCGCAACGTTCCCTTTCGCATCTTCGTTCCCCTCCTCAGCGGAATGTATTACCATCATCGCCGCGGGAGAACGTTTTTATACGCGTACTACTGCGCCTTTTTCATATACATATATGCCGGAATCGTCGCCCATTTTGGCGTGTTGTGCCGCACTTTGGCGACAACAACGGTCATATCATCTTCAATCTCTCCACCGCACTGCCGGATCACTTCCTCCATGATCACATCGGCGACTTCTTGTGGATCGGTCGTTTTCAGTTCTTGGATTTTCCGTTTCATCCACAAATCATGGTTCTCCACATTCATTGGCCCTTCAAACACACCGTCGCTCATCATAATGAGCAAGTCGCCGGATTTCAGCTGTTCACTGACCACATCGAATTCGACTTCTTTAATAATCCCCATTGGCAAATTGCTCGCCTCTACTTTCATCACTTTATCGCCGCGTTTAATAAAGCTTGGCATCGACCCGATTTTTAAAAACTTCGTCGCCGCGTTTTGCAAATCAATGATCGCCAAATCAAGCGTCGCGTACATATCTTCTGTCGTCCGCAGCGCCAAAATGGAATTGATCGATTTAATGGCGATCGATTCATCCATTCCTGTCTGCAAGATTTTTTGCAGCAAATGTAACGTCTCGTGGCTCTCGTAATGCGCTCGTTCCCCGTTGCCCATGCCGTCGCTAATGGCGACAGCGTATTTACCGGTGCCAAGTTCAATCGTTGCATAGCTGTCACCAGAAATGAGCCCGCCTCCTTTAGCAGCAAACGCCACGCCTGTCTCGACGACAAACGCTTTTGTCGAACCGAAGGCAACCCGGCAATAGCCATTTGGATAGGCAGCACATTCCTCGCGCTTGACGACAATCGTCTCCCCTAAAATGTCCGACAGCATCGGCGCGATCAGTTTTTCGCACTCACCACGCCCCTCGCAGTAAGGAATGCTCATTTCAATATCGATATTTCCTTTTTCTAAACTGTAAATATCGACATGCCCGATTTCGATGCCAAACTCTTGCAGGGCATGGTAGATTTGTTCCTCTTGCAAATAATGGTTTTCTCGCTCTTTTTGAATCTCCTTCGCAAAATCGTCCATGACTTGCGAAACACCCAACAATTGCTCGGCAACAAGCTTCCGGCTTTCGTAAACTTGCCGTTTGAGCTTACGGTTCGCCTGATAAATCACCATCTCTTTTTCAATCGTGTCAACCACTTTGCCTGCTTTGACGCAATACCGCTCCCATTCGCGTAACAACTGATGGTTTTGTGCCAACGTTTTTTCGTCCGCCTCATGCATCATTTGTTTCATATACGCATATGTTGTACTAAAGTTGGCTACCCAGCATTGCGCTTTCTTAAAGCACGTTTGGCACGTCTTTTCTGTAATATCACCAAGAAAATAATCAACCTCCCGTTCATGGTATTCATCAGAATCCGACAGCGGTCCAGGCGAAAAGCTTTCCGCCAGCGCTTGAAAGACGTTCGAAAACTGCGAAACGCGCTGTGCCGTTACATCACGGATTTTGCGAACGTATTGCTGTTGTTCGTTGATATATTCAGCCGTGCCAGGAATATGTTTGGCAATCTTCTCTGTCAGCGAATGGGCTGTACATAAAAACAGCATGATAGCGATGCTTGATTCAAGCAGCGTCGGCATGAGTTCGGCTTTCCCTTCCCCGTATAAGCCCATCAACAGCGTTGCGACAATGAGTCCGAACGCGACCCCAATCTTTTTTCCTTCTTTCAGCAGGCCGCCAAGCAGGCCGGCAAAAGCAAGCAAGCTCATTTCAGACAAGTTACCGACGTTCGCTAAGCTCAGAACGAGCCCAGTGACGACCCCGACGGTCGAACCAGTCGCTGCCCCAGCTACAAATGCAAATAATAAAACGAGATAGCGCGACATGACATGTTCAAGCGATAAGCCGTACGCCGACCAGCCGATCATCCCAGTCAGCATCGACGCCAGCAAAATAATCAATGAAATCATTTCTTCCGCCCGCAGCGCATGTTTATGTTTCTGTACCGTCAACAGCGGAATGCTTTGCATAAAAATCAATGTCAGCACGAGTGACAACCCGGCTTCTACAACCGCCATAGCCACTCCGTATGCCGTCCGTTCCCCAAGCCAGTAATAAGAAATGAGCCATTTTGTCGCCAACGATACAGCGAAAACGACGAACGGCACAAGTTTTAATGATTCACTAATCACTTTCCGCACCCAGCTATAAATAAAGAGGAAACCAAAAATGGAAGCACCGACAAACAACACCGTATCAAACGACAGCGTCACAGCGCCGGCCAGCAGTGAAACTAAAGCGAAAGCTGCCTTGTCACGACGCAACATGTAGACAGAGACAAAAAACGGCAGCGCAAACGGGGTCAATTTCGCCAAAATTAACGCCCGTCCCAACAAAAAGCCGACAAGGAGAAGCAAAAAGCCTTGATGAACGAACAGATGGCCAAGTCGCAACTTCACATGGCGCATCCAGCGCGACAAGGTTGCTTGCGTTTCATTAATCCGTACTTCTGAAATGCGACGCACCGTTCCTCTTTCTACTCTTTCCATTCCCGATCCTCTCCTTTGCTTTCTATTACCCCCTATTATATAGTTAAAATTATCTGAAATTTGTCAAAACAACGGAGCAAAATAAAAAATCGTTCGACGTTTTCTTCGATGATGCGCCGACAGTATACCCGTTCCGACAGAAGCAGACAAAAAGAAAAAACGAGCATGTCGCTTGATGACGCATGCTCGTTTGCGATGACCCGTACGGGATTCGAACCCGTGTTACCGCCGTGAAAGGGCGGTGTCTTAACCACTTGACCAACGGGCCATATTCTGTTTTAGTGGCGGTGGAGGGGATCGAACCCCCGACCTCACGGGTATGAACCGTACGCTCTAGCCAGCTGAGCTACACCGCCGTGTGACAACATTTAATATCATAATAGAGGAATTGGATATTGTCAACATATAAAACGAAAAAATATATAAGGAAAATATCCCCTTCATTTTTTACCTTAGAAACAAAGAAGCATCCATGATCATGGATGCTTGTTGTCTCCCTATTCATCATCTTTCCTACATGTATTCAGCAGCAAGTTACCCGCGTCTCGCTCCACGCCCTCCCCGCTTCGATTCCGTATGACGGCGCAACGACGCCAGTCGATCTTCACTCTCTTTGAGGAAACGACTAATTTTTTGCTCTAAACTGTCAGCTGCAGAGCGGTCGTGTGCTCGGTGGCGAGGCCGCTGCGAAGAAGGCGTATCTTTTGCCTTGCGAATGGATAGACCGATTTTTCCATCTTGGCCGACGTTGATCACCTTCACATACACCATGTCGCCAACTTTCAAATGATCGTTGATGTCCTTGACATAGTTATCGGCTACTTCGCTAATATGAACCAGTCCTGTCACACCTTCCGGCAGCTCTACAAACGCCCCGAATTTCGTAATGCCTGTGACTTTGCCTTGTAACTTGCTGCCTACTTCAATCGACATAAAAAAAGTGCTCCTCCTTAAAACGCTTTAAAGATGGTATTGCTTTCATTATAGCGAATGAAAAAAATACGTGTCAATATGACGGATGCCCGTATTGTACGGGCATCCGCAGTTAAAATATCACTCTTCTGGCAAGACAAAAATAATTTCCCCATCTTTCGATAAATAATATTTTTTTCGTGCCAGTTCAGCAATGTAATCATCGTCATGCAGCTTTTTCATTTCCTCTTTCAGTTGCTTTTCCTGCTGTTCGAGCTCCGCAAGCTGGTCTTTTAGCTCTTGTTTTTCCGCTGTTTTTGCATCGATCGCCTTCACCTGCAGATGCAACGTGTAAATGAGAACAGAGGCGAGCACCATAAACAGTGAAGCCCAAAAGGCCAAACGAACAGCCACAACCCGCCGCCTTCTTGACGCCTTCCGCTTTTTTTCTTCTTGTTCTGATACGTAACTAGACTGCAGTTTCGTCACATTCGGTTTCCGGGGCACGTTCATGTATTTGCACCTCTTTTATTTCCGCCATTTCGCAAACCATATGCCTATTTTGTCTTTTGTATTCTTGATTTGTCCAGCAAATCCTTTTAAACGATGAAAAAAATTTTCCACCCAAGCTCGACGATGCGGCGGCACTCGTCGCCAAACGGCTATACCTATCCAGCGCAGCGGAGCAAGCAAGAAAAGAACAGTTTTCCAAACGACAAGCAATAGAAACTGGACCGTCCACATAACAAGCCGGCAAGCAAACAAAAGCAACGCTAACGTCATTTGTCCAAGGAGGACGAGGGGACGGATCACCATATGGCGGAACAGCTGGGCGAACGCCTGTCCGATCCGCACCGCCAACCAAATGATCCACTCGAGCACCCGAACGTACAACGAACGGAGCAAACTTTGATAAGCGGCATAGCCGCATAAAAGCGCCAAAAAAAGATAAAAGCGAAGCTCGCCATCATTGACGAGCAACAATACATAAAAAACAAGAAGCGCCTGCACTGCCCAAAATAACACATCATTCACAAAGACGAGCCAGTGCGCCCGTTCGTCCCGTTTTAAAAATCGGTTGTACGTATCAAGCGCCATGCCAAGCCAGCCTCCCATGCCGATCATCGTCAGCATGGTGAGAAGCTGTGTTGTGATGCTCATTTGAACAACTTGCTAAAGAATCCTTTAGCCTTCTCCTGATGGTCGTCTAAATAAACGAGATCAAAAATGCGCCCTTTAATCGAGACGACACCTTTATCGACATCTAAGTTTTTCATTTGCAAGTTTTGCCCTCGAATCGCTAAAAAACCCATGACCGTCTCAAGCAAAAACTCCTCATTGTCAAAGCTCTCGACTTGTTTTACCCCAGTAATGTCAAGAAGACGTCGGCCGCGCATGATCACGTCGTGTTCTTGAACCGGTCCTTTGTTCATATTCCCGCTAAATTCATCGTGCCGATTCATGTTCATCCCCCGCATTTCGATTTAGAATGAAAGGCGGCAGAGCCCACCGCTTTTTTCGTATCCGCTGTTTGTACCATATGTATGTCAGCGGGGGATGGTTTAGAACAAGCCCGCGGGACAAATTAGACGCCGTCTTGTTCGGACGCAGATGCGATCCGTTCTTCACGAATCAGCTCATACAACCCCGTCGCTTCTTCTTTTTTTGTCGTTTCTTTTAAATCAGCTACTTTTACTGTTACCCGTTTTTGCCCAAACTGAATCGTCAGTTCATCACCAATTTTCACGTTTGAACTTGCTTTGGCAACATGGCCGTTGATCCACACTCGGCCTTGATCAGCAACTTCTTTCGCCAATGTGCGGCGTTTAATGAGCCGGGATACTTTTAAAAATTTGTCAAGACGCATGATGATCCCCCTTACCGTCCGTTTTCTTTTGCTTCTTCCCAAAATCGATCGAGCTCGGCGAGTGAAAACGAGGTGATCGGCCGACCGCTTTTTCGTACTTGTTCCTCAATGTAGGCGAAGCGGCGGGTGAATTTGTCGTTCGCCCTTTGCAGCGCTTCTTCTGGCTGAATGCCATAATACCGGGCAAGGTTGATGAGCGCAAACATTACATCGCCAAATTCACTGACAAGCTCCGCGCGACGGCCGCTAGACGTTTCCGCTCGAAACTCGGCCATTTCTTCCTCAACTTTTTGCCATATGGGTTCCACATCATTCCAATCAAACCCAACTTTAGCTGCCTTTTTTTGCAGTTCGTACGCCCGCATCGTCCCTGGCAAGCTCTTCGGAATGTCAGCGAGGAGCGATTCCGGCTGTTCATCGCCTTTTTCCTCTTTCTTAATTTTTTCCCAGTTCACGACCACTTGTTCGGCTGTATCGGCCGTTACATTCCCAAACACGTGCGGATGGCGACGAATCATTTTCGCTGTCAACGTGCGGATGACATCGTCGATCGAAAATAGGCCGTCGTCAGCGCCGATTTGGGCGTGCAGCATCACTTGCAACAACACATCGCCCAATTCTTCAACCATATGGTCATCGTCGTTCTCATCGATCGCTTCAAGCAATTCATACGCCTCTTCAAGCAAATACCGCTTCAGCGATGCATGTGTCTGCTTCCGGTCCCACGGACAGCCATTCGGCCCCCTCAGCGTCGCAATGACGCGGCGCAACGTCTCAAACCGATGGTAAAGCAGCGGCTCATCCTTGACCGGTGGCACATAGACACTCGTCAAGTTGTCGAGCACAGTCTGACGATCAAGTTCATAGAGCGGCACTTGCTTTACTTGTTCGGCCTTCGTTCCTGCCGCGGTAACAATATAGACCAGGTAGTCGTCAGGAAGCTGTTCCATAAGGGAAAGCTTCACGTTCGAGGCGACAAACGAATCATACACTTGACAAAAAACCGTATGCAGCGAAGGCGACCACTCGTCTCCTTGAAAGGAAGTCGCATCCAACAGCTGAAACCCTTCGATCGGGTCGATGCGCAGCGCAGCAAACAGTGCATCGAAAAAGCTTTGGCCGCCTTCAATCATCACCCGGCAAACGCCGCGTCGCTCCTCCTCTAAAAGAAGCTGCACCGTTTGTTCAGCAACAAGCGGATGACCAGGAACGGCATAAAACACGTCGCCGTGCTTTACTTGTTCGACAAGAATAGAAACAATTTCCGCATACACATCGGCAAACTGCTCGTGCTTTTCATAAACATCGTCAAATGACGTAAACGTGATTCCTTCTTCCTCAAGCCCCTTCACGGCCGGATGTTCTTTCGTCCGCAAAAAGAGCGGATGCGCCCGCTTGAGCTTTCGGTATACACCGACCGGCAGCTGTTCGAAATCCCCAGCGCCAAGTCCGAAAATATAAATCGTATTCATCGCCGATCACCTGCTTCCTGATAGTAGACGAAATTTATTAGCCAACGGGAGAGCGGACAATTCCTCCTCGGAGAAAACGTTCCCTTTGACAATGCATACGATATAGACGATCGCACCGACGGCGACGCCTCCAAGCGCCTCAGCGGTTGCCCATAAGCGTCCGCCGGCGGCAGCATCCATAAGCCACATATACAACTGCAGCACGACAACCATCGCGACGCCAGCCTTCACGATTGGATAGGCATACTTTTGGATGTTGGTCAGTTGGCATTCACGCCGCAAGCATACATATAAAAAGCAAGCCATGAGCGCATAAGCCCCCGTCGTCGCTAAGGCCGCGCCAAGGACGCCAAACGGCGGCACAAGCCAATGCATGAGCGCCATTTTTCCCGCTACGGCCACCGCTACACCGGCAGCGGCCGCCCACTCTTTTCCCATTCCTTGCAACATGGCGGACGAAGTCAGTGCCATCGTTGTAAAAAAGACAGAAGCGGACAAGACAGCGAGAACGAGTGAGCCACGATCATTTTCAAACAACATCGTATTGATCGGCCGAATCAGGCAAATGAGCCCTAAAGAAGCGCCAACACCGATGACGGCAGCAAATCGAAATGGCAACAGACCTTGCGTGAAAATGGCTCCTTGGCTGCGTTGGGCGCTAGAGATAAATGGGACAAGCGCCAATGAAAGCGATGTGCCGACAACTGTGCCAAGCTGGATGAGCGGTTGCCCGCGATCATACACCCCTTTTAACCATTTCACCTCATCTAGGCTTGCTCCTGTTTCATGAAGAAGTGGGACAAACAAAAACGAATCCACGAGTGGAATAAGCGTCAATGCCATATTTGTCAAACAAACGATCGTTCCAACTGTCAATAAATGTCGGCCTACATGTAAGAACGAAGCCGTGGGCGTGCGGCCGGCCGTTTTTTTTCGTCTGCGCTTAGCGGAATAAAAGAGCAAAATAAGAAGCGCCGCCGCCATACCGCCGAGTGTCCCTGCAATCGCTGCCATGCCGCAGGAATAAACATCTGCACCACGCCGCATCGCCCAATATGACAGCCCTAAAATCGCTGTCACCCGCACGAACTGTTCACCAACTTGAGACACCGCAGTCGGCATCATGTCATGCTGGCCTTGGAAATAACCACGCAGCACAGCGATCAACGGAAAAAACAAAAATGAAAATGAAAGCAACCGCAACAGCGGTTCAAGCCGACCGTCCCCCATCCATGACGCCACCGTTTCGGCCCCTGCATACAAACCAGCAAACAGCATAACACCGAGCGCGCTTAACAACAGCAGCGCGATGCGCCTAACGGCGGCTGCTCCCGCCGCATCTCCTTCCACGAACCTCTTAGCGATGAGCTTCGAGATAGCGACCGGGTAGCCCGCTAGTGACATCGCTACAACAATGCCGTAAATCGGATACACTTGTTGGTAAATATAAAAACCGACATCCCCGACCATATTTTGATACGGGATACGGTACAACGCGCTTAACAGCTTCGTCAGCAAAGCAGCAACCGTCAATACAGCTGCGCCTTTCCATACGTTCCCCATATCGCTTTTCCTCCCGCCTTCATGGCGTTTGCCGACGGATAGCCAGGCTGGGGACATTCGCCAGCGACCGAGAAAGCCGCCAATGGTTCCATTGCCATGGCTACGCTCGATATTATAGCGCAACATGGGGCTGCTAGACAAAGACGATGGCTTACCTGAAGCCACGACTTCCTCAAACGGCTAGCAGACGGAAAAAAGGCAGCTTCGTAAGCTGCCTTCTTGTTTCGCTTATTGTTCCATTTGTCGGGCTAAAAAGCTGGCCGCAGTTTCAACCGCTTTATGCTCCACTTCACCAAGCGTCTTCTCGCGTGATAAAATGATGACCGCCCCGATCGGATCGCCGTTGGCGACAATCGGACCGATCGTATACGACTTCAACGTCTCCGTCATCCCGTCTACTAGCTCTACCTCTCCTTCTTCCGTATGGAGGACAGAAGTGCGCTCTTCCATCGCTTTTTCCACTAGCGGGCTGACGCTTTTGTTCATATACTCTTTTTTCGAAACACCGGCGACAGCGATAAATACGTCGCGGTCACAAATGAGCACGGGCTGCCCGAGGCTGTCAAACAGTGCCTCAGCATACTCTTTAGCAAAGTCACCCAACTCACTGATCGGCGAATATTTTTTCAAAATGACCTCTCCATCGCGATCAACAAATATTTCGAGCGGATCTCCTTCGCGGATGCGTAACGTTCTCCGAATTTCCTTCGGAATGACAACCCTTCCCAAGTCATCAATTCGACGAACAATACCGGTTGCTTTCATGCTTTGTATACCCTCACTTTCATCTAGGATTTGAAGGATACTCCGATGAACCCTTTTGTGATGGGGAATTCACCATTGTTGTCATTAGTATCCTTCACAATCCACTTTCTATACGCGATGAAAGTGATTTTGCCCATTTTAGATAAAATTGTCCATCATTCATTATCGCCACATCAGCAGAAACATAAACATGCAAAACAAAACTCGACTTTTTTGTCCTGGTCATGCGATCACTGATTTTTCGTTTTCCACCCCGAACAGCTGCTTTAACGTCTCATACAAAATCATCAGCCATTCGTGTGGCTTCATTTGTTTAATATAAAGAACGATTTTCAGCTTCGCCCCATCCATGCCGAATCCAAACAGGCGGCCATACTGGCGGCCAATGCCAGATAAGCGCTGGATTTCCACTGTTTTCGACGCCTGCTCGGTAAATAAAAGATCGATTTGTTGCTTATGCTGCTTAATTGATTCAACGCCGAGCTGCTTCGCCAACGCTTTAATTTCCGCAATTTGAAACAAATAAGCCACCTCGTCCGGATAATCGCCAAAACGATCCGCCATCTCCTCACGTAGCATCTCAACGTCCTCGAGTGTCTCGACAGCTTTAAACCGCTTGTACATTTCAATTTTTTGTAATCCATCGGAAATGTACGTATCCGGAATATAGGCATCGACTTCTACGTCGATCACAACGTCCGGGCGCTCCTCTTCCTGTTTAAGGCCACGCCGTTTTTCAATTGCCTCTTTCAGCATTTGTGAGTATAAATCAAATCCGACAGAATCGATAAAGCCGTGCTGTTCCGCGCCGAGAATGTTGCCGGCACCGCGGATTGACAAATCGCGCATGGCGATTTTAAACCCGGAACCAAGCTCGGTGAACTCTTTAATAGCTTGCAACCGTTTTTCTGCCGTTTCATTCAACACCTTGTCTTTTCGGTACGTGAAATATGCATAAGCGACGCGGTTCGAGCGGCCGACGCGCCCACGCAGCTGGTACAGCTGCGACAGCCCCATCCGGTCGGCGTCATACACGATGAGCGTATTGACGTTCGGAATATCGACGCCTGTCTCAATAATCGTCGTTGTCACCAACACGTCATATTGCCCTTCCAAAAAGGCTAAAATCGTCGATTCGAGCTCAGCTTCCGACATTCGCCCGTGCGCAAACGTCACGCGCGCTTCCGGGACAAGCTGGGCGATTTCTTCTGCTCTCAAGTCGATATCTTCGATATGGTTATAAAGGAAAAATACTTGCCCATCACGGGCGAGCTCGCGCTCAATCGCCTCTTTAACAAGCTCTGGTGTATATTCCATTACATACGTCTGTACCGGAAAGCGGTTTTCCGGCGGCGTCTCGATGATCGACAAATCGCGTACACCGATCATCGACATATGGAGCGTGCGCGGGATCGGCGTTGCTGTTAATGTAAGCACGTCGATATTCGCCTTCAGCTGCTTAATTTTTTCTTTATGCGCCACGCCAAACCGCTGCTCCTCGTCAATAATGAGCAAGCCTAAATCTTTAAACTTCACGTCCTTCGACAACAGCCGGTGCGTACCGATCACCATGTCGATTGTGCCGTCTTTTAACCCTTTGATCGTCTCCGCCTGCTGTTTTCTCGTCCGAAACCGGTTTAACAACCCGACGTTAATCGGAAATCCTTGGAACCGCTCACGCACCGTTTCATAATGTTGCTGGGCTAAAATCGTCGTCGGCACAAGGAAGGCCACTTGTTTGCCGTCCATAATCGCTTTAAATGCCGCTCGCAGCGCCACTTCCGTTTTCCCGTAACCGACGTCGCCACAAAGGAGGCGGTCCATCGGCTTTTCGCTTTCCATATCACGCTTAATTTCCTCGATCGAACGAAGCTGGTCTTCCGTCTCTTGGTACGGAAACGCCGCTTCAAATTCGCGTTGCATTTCTGTATCCTGGGAAAATGCATATCCTTTGCTTGCCTCGCGCTCGGCATATAACTTGATTAAATCTTCCGCAATGTCTTGGACAGAAGACTCCACTTTCTTTTTGACTTTTTTCCATTCTGTACCGCCGAGCTTATAAATTTTCGGCTCTTTTCCTTCCGAACCGACGTACTTTTGCACTTGGTCCATTTGATCAACCGGGACGTAAAGCGTATCGCCGCCTTGATATTGGATATGAATATAGTCTTTATGCACTCCGTTGATTTCTAACGTCTCGATGCCTAAATATTTTCCGATACCGTGGTTGACATGGACAACATAGTCGCCGACTTGCAGTTCGGCATAGCTTTTGATCCGCTCGGCATTCGACAACTTTTGTCGGCGCACTGGGCGTTTGGCCCGCTTTTTGAACAGTTCTTCCTCGGTGATGACCGCCAGTTTTTGCAGTGGCAGCTCAAACCCTGTATTTAAATCGCCTTGAAGGAGCTGACATTTGCCGTGCAACAGCGCCGCTTCGTACGGCAGCGGCAGCGCATCGATCTCGTAATCTTCAAGCAGCGACTGCAACTTTTTCACCCGCTCGGCATCAGGCGCCAAAAAGACGACCGCATAGTTCGCCTTTTTCCATCGCTCGATCTCAGACTGAAGAAGAGCCATTTGCCCATGAAAGTTTTGCATTTGCTTACATGTAATATTGACGACATTTTGCGGATGAGTATGAGGTGCATGACGTAAAAATAAGGACAAGTACACCCGTTGGAATCGACTCTTTTGCAACAATTCAGAAAATGAGTGCGAAATCGGCACATCATGGATCATTTTTCCGCCGTCGAGTAAGCTTGTATACCATTCCGCTTCTTCGCGATCAAGTCGCTCAGCCGCCTCCTGCAACCGGCTCATTTCATCCATCAGCAGCACGCCATCTTCTGGCAAATAATCTAGTAAACTCGCAGCCTTTTCATAAAAAAGAGACATATATTTATATTGTTGTTCGATTTCCTGTCCCTCGCGCAGCTGTTCCAATTCAGCGTGGATATGCTCGTACATCCGCTGCTTGGCAGCATCATCTTTGATGTTTTCCAAACTAGCTGCAAGCCCGGCTTCGATTCGTTCGATTCCTCGCTGCCGTGCCTCCTCATTAAGAATAATTTCGTCGGCCGGCCCGATCATGACGCGGTCCACCTGCTCGTGTGAACGCTGGTCATCAGGGGTGAACGTTCGAATCGATTCAATTTCTGTATCAAACAGCTCAATACGATACGGAAGCTCAGCCGTTAGCGGATAAATGTCAACGATGCCGCCACGGATGCTGAACTCCCCGGGAGCAGAAACGGTGGCGACCCGCTTGTATCCCATTTCGACAAACAGCTGCTTATAGCGTTCCAAATCGAGCTCTTGTCCAACCGAGAACGTAAACAAGTAATGCTTCCAAAGCGACAGCGGCGGCAGCAATCGCCGCAAGCCGGCGACTGGACAGACAACAACCCCTTTTCCTTCTTGCGCCCAATGATTCATAATTTCGAGACGTTGTGCCTTCAACTCCGGACTGGCGACCGCCATTTCAGCGGCGATGACTTCGTTGACCGAATAAAGAAACACATCATCCGACCCCAACAACGAAACGAGATCGTCATATATTTTTTGCGCCTGAAACAAGTTATGGGCCACCACTAACATCGGCCGCCCTGTCTCCTTATAAAGGGTGGAAATAAAAACAGACCGAGCCGACCCTGACAGCCCGGCGACAAGCTGTTCTTTCAGGCGGGCATGGATTCCTTCAATGATCGTGCGAACATCCTGATTTTCAGCTAAATAGCGATGCAGAGAAAGCACCTCTATCCCCCCTCCTTCCAACATTAGTTTCTTCCCCTTTTAGCCATTTGGCGAAAATGCAAAAACGCTTTGGTCGCCCAAAGCTGCGCCTAGTGAATAAATTTTTCATATTGATGCCATTCCGGATTTCGCACCAACGCCTCTTGGCAATCTTCACAAATCGTTTTTACATGAATGTCACCGTTCGGCTCGTACGAAATCATGTCAAGTCGTTCCTCTTCAGTCAAATGATGGAATCCTAGTTTTTCACTATATATGGATACGTGGTCAATCGTGCCAACTTTTGCGCCACAATGACGGCAATAGTAGTGCAATGCCATCCGAGCAAACCTCCTCACTGGACTGTTCCGTCCGCAAGGCAGGCGAAGTCAATGCCTCGCGCCTTCCGTACTCACATTGTGTACCAGTTCAGAGGAAAATATTCACTCGTTAAAGTCATTCATCACTTGGATAAACGGTGTCGTCACTGCCTGTTCACACGCATCGGCAGCCCGCAAAACAGCTTCCATTACCGCTGGCTTTTCTTCTTCCGTAAAACGGCTAAGTACGTAATCAGCAACTGGTTGCCCATTTGTTGGCCGACCGATGCCGATGCGAATGCGCTTAAACTGCTCCGTGCCAAGATGGTGAATGATCGACTTGACACCATTATGACCACCGGAGCCTCCTTTTAGACGAAGGCGGATTTTCCCCGGCGGGAGATCGAGGTCATCGTATATAATAATAACATCGTCGACGGCAATATCGTAGAAGTCGATGAGCGGGCAAACACATTCCCCTGATAAATTCATATATGTTAAAGGTTTGCATAATGCCACTTTTTCGCCGAAAACGGAAGCCGTTCCGAACAAGCCACGGAATTTAGCGGTTTTCAACGAAACGTTCCAACGTTTAGCCAACTCATCAATGACGAAAAAACCGATGTTATGGCGCGTTTGTTCATACTCCTTGCCCGGGTTTCCGAGCCCGACAAACAGCTTCAATGGCCGTGCTCCTCTCTGTACATGATACTACAAAAGACGTAACCGAAACGGTTACGTCTATCATCCTTCTGGCGTCGTTTCTCTTCCTTCTTCAGCCTCAGGCTGTCCCGGCTCTTGCTGCTCACCGCTATGGATTTCTTCTTCCTGTTGCGGCGGCAAGATCGTCGCGATGACTTCGGAAGGCTCATGATTGATTTCAAATGTTCCGCCTGTTTGCACGTCGCCGACTGTGATGACATCGCCGACTTGCAAACCGGAGATGTCCACTTCAATCGCAGGCGGAATGTTTGCCGGCAAAACGCGGATCGATAATTCGTGCAAGTTTTGCTGCAACACGCCGCCATCTTTTACTCCAGGCGCTTCGCCCACTAAGCGGACTTCCACGTCAACATCGACTTCCGTCGACATATCGACCGCTTGAAAGTCAGCGTGAAGAAGCTCGCCACGCAATGGATCACGCTGCACTTCACGCAATAGAACCGAGTAATCTTCCCCGTCGACTTTCAGCGTCACTAAGCTGTGACGTCCACCCTCGCGTAGCGCCTTCTCAAGATCAGCGGCGCTGATGGAAATCATTTTATTATCGACCTTTTTGCCGTACAATACCGCCGGAATGCCTCCTTGCGAACGAATACGCCGCAATGTTGAATGTTTTTTGTCCTTGCGTTCTTTCGCTCCCAACACAATCGCCATGTTTCTTCACCTTCCTGAATTAGAATCTATTGTCTACTTTATCCTAAAACAAGAAGGGTTAAACATGCTTTGTGTTTAGTCGAACAGGACGCTGACGGATTGCATTTCATACACGCGCGTAATCGCTTCAGCAATGAGCGGCGCCACCGACAGCTCTACAATTTTATCAATTTTCTTCTCTTCTGGCAAGGCAATCGAATTGGTGACGACAAGCTCCTTAATTTTGGAATTTTGAATACGCTCAATCGCCGGACCGGACAACACCGGGTGAGTACAGCATGCGTACACTTCTTTCGCCCCGTTTTCAACAAGGGCGTTCGCCCCCAGCGTAATCGTCCCAGCTGTATCGATAATGTCATCAATCAAAATGGCCGTCTTTCCTTTCACTTGACCGATGATGTTCATTACTTCAACAGCGTTTGGCCGCGGCCGGCGTTTGTCAATAATAGCGAGCGGTGCCTTCAGACGATCAGCCAACTTGCGTGCCCGCGTCACACCGCCATGGTCCGGGGAAACGATGACGACATCATCCAACTGTTTGCTTTTAAAGTAATCCGCTAAAATCGGAACACCCATTAAATGATCGATCGGGATATCGAAAAACCCTTGGATTTGCGGAGCATGCAAATCGAGCGTAATGACGCGCGATGCCCCGGCTGTTTCCAGCAAGTTGGCCACGAGTTTCGCTGTAATCGGCTCGCGCGAGCGCGCTTTCCGGTCTTGTCGCGCATAACCGTAGTATGGCATTACGATATTGATCGTGCGCGCTGAAGCACGTTTTAATGCATCGATCATAATGAGCAGTTCCATTAAATGCTCATTGACCGGGACGCTTGTCGATTGGATGACAAATACATCGTCGCCGCGGATGCTTTCTTCGATGTTAATTTGAATTTCTCCATCGCTAAAACGGGATACTGAACACTTGCCAAGCTCGATCCCCATGGTTTCAGCAATTTGTTTCGCTAGCTTCATGTTCGAGTTCAGGGCGAACAACTTTAATTGGTGTTGGCATTCAGACATGATAAACCTCCATTAAGATTTTTTCTTGCCTCGCAGGCGATCCACATAATTTTCTTTGTTCACTTGTCGAGCGCGACCAATAGCGAGCGCACGGCCGGGAACATCATCGGTGACCGTCGATCCAGCGGCGACGTAAGCGCCTTGGCCGATCGTGACCGGCGCAATCAAGTTGGCGTTGCAGCCAATAAATGCACCGTCTTCAATTTTCGTCCGATACTTATGCACACCATCGTAATTGACCGTAATCGATCCACAGCCAAGGTTGACATCGGCTCCGACTTCTGCATCCCCAATATAGCTTAAATGCGAAGCTTTGCTTCCTTTACCGAATGTCGATTTTTTCACCTCGACAAAGTTACCGATTCGTACCTCATCGTCAATTTTCGACAGCGGACGAATATGGGCGAACGGACCGATCGTCACATCGTCGCCGATCTCGCTGTCATGGGCGACCGAGTGGCGAATAGATGTGCGGTGGCCGATGTGACAGTTTTTAATTTCTGAATGGGGCCCGATCGTACAATCTTCGCCGATCACTGTCTTTCCCTCGATGACCGTACCAGGATAAATGACCGTATCGCGCCCGATCGTCGCTTCAGCTGAAATATAAGTGCAAGCCGGGTCGATGATCGTCACCCCGTTTTTCATATGTTGGCGGCAAATGCGATCGCGCATAATCCGTTCCGCCTCAGCAAGCGCGATGCGGTCATTGATACCGATCGTTTCGTCAAACGACGGTGCCTGATAAGCGGAGACAATGCCACCATCCGCTTTTATAATTTCGATCACATCGGTTAAATAATATTCGCCTTGGGCATTATTGTTTGTTACTTTTGTAAGCGCTTGAAACAACATTCGATTATCGAAGCAATACGTTCCCGTGTTAATCTCGCGGATTTCCCGCTCTTGTTCATTCGCATCTTTATGCTCAACAATTTTTTCAACATGGCCATCACTGTTGCGAACAATGCGGCCATATCCGGTCGGATCGTCAGCGATGGCCGTCAATACGGTCGCCTTCGCCCCAGCGGTCATATGGTGCTCGAGGAGCGCTTCCATCGTCTCAGCGGTGATGAGCGGTGTATCACCACAGACCACGATGGTGATCCCTTCAAGGTTTTGCAAATGAGGCGCGGCCTGCATTACCGCGTGTGCTGTCCCGAGCTGCTTTTCTTGCAAGGCGTATTCACACTGGGCGCCGAGCTGTTCTTTCACTTGCTCCGCCCCAAATCCCACTACTGCAATCGTTTTTTCTACCCCAAGCTTGGACACTTGGTCCACTACGTGCTGAACCATTGGCTTGCCGCAAACGGGATGAAGTACCTTATACAACTTGGATTTCATCCTCGTTCCTTGTCCGGCCGCCAAAATGACTGCATATCGCTTTACCATGTGAAAGGCCCCCAATTACCCTTTTATCCATAATTGAATATATATGAATTGGCTGCTCATTTCAAGGAAACAATGCATTTGCCAAAAAAATAGAGAGCTTGGCCAATTTTGCCTAAGCTCTCTTCAATATGTTTACGAAGCGCCAGCTTCTTCAAGTTCTTCTTCCAACTTCCCGAGGCGGTGGTATTCAGCTAAGATCGCCTCTTGGATTTTTCCGCGCGTAGCGGAATTGATCGGATGGGCGATATCGCGGAACTCCCCGTCTGGTGTGCGCTTGCTCGGCATCGCAACAAACAGTCCGTTATTCCCGTCAATGACACGGATGTCATGGACGACAAATTCGTTGTCCAACGTAATGGAGGCGATCGCTTTCATCCGTCCTTCGGTATTGACGCGGCGTAATCTTACGTCTGTCACTTCCATTATGCTCACCACCTTTTCCCTATATGAGACTCGATGTAATTAATTCCACGTCCTCGAGTCATTTCCTTCTTTTTTCAAAAAATTTTTTATAAACTTCAGGTAGGGAAAAGGAGGAGATTGACTGTTACGGTACAAGAGCAACGACTTCAATTTCGACAAGGACATCTTTCGGCAATCGAGCCACTTCCACGCATGAGCGCGCCGGTTTATGGTTTGGGAAGTATTGGCTGTATACTTCATTCATGGCCGCAAAATCATCCATATTTTTTATAAATACCGTTGTTTTTACGACCGTTTCGAGCGAAGCGCCAGCTGCTTCCAATACCGCTTTTAAATTCTGGAACACTTGATGCGTCTGCGCTTGAATGTCACCTTTTACCAATTCCCCTTCCGGAGTGAGCGGAATTTGCCCTGAGCTGTAAAACATGTTATTGACAATAATTCCTTGTGAATAAGGACCAATGGCTTGTGGCGCATTTTTTGTTTCCACTTTTCTCATTAGTAAAATCCTCCTTCCTCAATTTTCCTCATTATAACAAGCAACACGCTACCTAAACAAACGCTTTGTAATTTCCTTCCTTGACCGCGATTCGTTTTTCTTTTATGTCAACAGCTGATAGCTTTACAAGTGAAATGTATTCGTCAACTAACCGCTCTTTTGCCTCTTCAGACTCGACGAGCACACCGATGCCAGAGACATTGCCGTTAAATTCTTGCAGCAAACTGACCATTCCGTTGACCGTGCCACCTGCTTTCATGAAATCGTCGACGATCAGCACGTTTGATCCTTCGGCCAAACTGCGCTTGGACAGGACCATCGTTTGGATGCGCCTAGACGAACCCGATACATAATTGATGCTTACCATCGGTCCTTCCGTCACTTTATTGTCGTGACGGACGATCACAACCGGCACGTGCAAAAAATTGGCGATAGCATACGCAAGTGGAATCCCATTCGTAGCGATCGTCATCACGACATCCACTGGACGGTCAGCGAAAATGGACGCATAAAGACGACCAATTTTATTCATAATACGGGGGTCGCCAAGAATGTCCGTCATATACAAATATCCGCCAGGAAGAAGCCGGTCTGGCCGCGACAACTGTTCACACAAATAGGAGACAACTTCCTCGGCTTCCTCGGCGGTCATTTTCGGAATGTATTGCACGCCGCCGGCTGCGCCGGGCAACGTCCGAACTGTTCCAATCCCTTGCTGTTCAAACGTCTGCTTAATAATCGTTAAATCTTCGCTGATTGACGATTTGGCCGATTCATACCGCTCGGCAAAAAAAGTAAGCGGAATGAGATGATGTGGCCGTTCAAGAAGATAGTGTGTCATATCGACTAAACGGCCGCTTCGCCTTAGCTTCATAGCCGACCTCCTAAAACCGAATATTTAAATTTATCTTACCAAAAATGTACGTGTTTAATCAAGGGAGTGTCGCTCCCCTAACAACCTTACAGCAAACACTTGATCGCAAAAGCCACGCAGTCCGTTGTATACGCGCTGCATTCTTGAATCGTGCTCAATTAGCCCAAACACTGTCGGTCCGCTGCCACTCATCAATACCGCGTCGGCGCCAAACCGCCTCATTTGCTCTTTAATATGTGCGACTTCCGGATATTTTTTTAGTGTCACTTCCTCAAGGACATTGCCAACTGACCGACAAATCGCTGCATAATCTTGCTGCTCGATCGCCCCCACCATCGCATCGACATCCGGATGGTTAACATGCTCAAGCTGCAAGTTTCGGTACACTTCTGCCGTCGATACGCCAATCGGGGGCTTGGCCAACACGACCCAACACGGTGGCGGCGATGAGATCGGGGTGATGATCTCTCCGCGTCCAGTCGCCACGGCCGTTCCGCCATAAACGCAAAAAGCGACATCTGAGCCGATTTGCGCGCCAAGCTCAGCGAGTTCATGGACGCTTAACCCGAGTTTCCAAAGCTTATTGAGCCCGCGCAGCGTCGCTGCCGCATCGCTGCTTCCTCCTGCTAAGCCAGCAGCCACCGGAATATGCTTCGTAATCGAAATCGCCACCCCTTCGCGAATCGAAAACGTCTCTTTAAGAAGTTGCGCCGCTTGGTACGCCAAATTGCGGGAATCGTCCGGCACGAAACGATTTTGCGACACAACGCGAATCGCATCCTCCCCGGGCAAAGGAATCAGCTCAATACGATCAGCCAAATCGATCGTTGTCATCACCATTTTCACTTCATGGTAGCCGTCGGGACGCTTATAAAGAACATCGAGCGACAAGTTAATTTTTGCTGGCGCTTTTACCGACAACCTCACGATTCTTCACCCACTTCCACGCACATTCATAAACAAACTGTCTCGATATGCCGGCGGACAAATGATTCGACATATTCATTCGCTTTTCTGTTTTGATGATTTTTACACGTGCCATATCCGGCTTTCTCCTGTCAATCCATTTTACCATATTACCATGTCTCGATGCCGTCGCCAAACGATATATGTAAAAAGGGCGTCCCCTGCTTGGGACACCCTCGCCGCAACGCGCCAACTCCGCTATTCCGTTTTCCCGGCCAGTTGCCGTTCTGCCCGTTCAATCGCCAACCTTACCATGTTTCCTGCATCTTTCGCTCGGATAGCTCCCCATCCTTCACGCTGCACGACATCGTAAAAGCCTAGCTCTTTTGCTAGCTCTTCTTTCAAGCGCTGCGACATAACTCCGCGGCGTCGACCCAATGTCAGCAACCCCTTTCGATGTTCATTGGCGTCATGGCACGAAACGTTTTGCAACCCGCCAGCGCAAGAAACCGACCAGCTTCACTTGCTAAGGATGAAAGGCGGCTGCGGCAGTTTTAGTATGAAATAACGAAGGCGGCTTTATGTCTGCCTATTATTGTTTCGCTTCGCCGTTATCAGCAGGTAATACTTCAATCTTGCTACAATGACAATCCATGGATTATACTCCATGCAAAACTAAGCACCGCTTAATCTGCGTCTCCTCGCAAACCTTTTAGCGCACCTTTCTGATAAGCAAGCAACCCCCGTCTTTCTTTAATAACAAAACAAAAAGCAGCAAACAATTGATGTCTACTGCCCCCCTGCTTGCTCATCATCCCAAAACGTCAGCTTTACGGTTTCTGTCAACACGTCAGCATAACTAAACGATACACGTTCAAATGAGTTTTCCTTTTGATCCAGCTCAATGACAAATACCGATGGGTAAGTCTCCGCCAAAATGCCGCAACGCTCAATCATTTTTCTGCGTCCGCCGTTGGCTCGTAACGTTAAACGTCTCCCGATATTAGAGTCCAATGTCTTTTTAATATCGGATAAAGTTTTTGGCATTCGTCATCCACCTCACTGCTTACGATTATAACAAAAACGGAATTGAAAGTCAAAAAATAATGATTATATCAGCGTGTTTTTGTTTCTGTCAATAATTATTTTTCTACAATATCCTTCTTTTTATGTACTTCATGGCACTTTTTTGTAAAAAAATGCGGTGAAAGGCATTAAAAAAACCGCCCATTAATTGCGGCGGTTCCCCCCTCGTTCCTCCTCAATAAGGCGAAACGGCATTCCGGTGCGAAGCACTCCTTTCGTTTCCACCCCACCCAATCCCTTTTCTCCGGTCAACGTGTTGCGAAGCACATCCCACACATCGACCGTTTCCGTGAATGGAGTGAAGCTGAGGCGCGAAACAATATAGACCGGATCAAGAGCATGAATGTTAACCCGCGCAGGTGAACTAGCAAAATTGGCTCCAGCACGGATCAACGACTCGAAATGTGATTGGCAAGCACCGGCGAAAACGATGAGCTGGTCTAGATGCGGCACTTTTTTGCGCGCTTCTTTCACCGTTTGAACGAAATGGCGCGAGTGGCGGTATGCTTTTAAATCGTGTACTTTTCCTTTCGATTTTGAATACGAATCGTGGCCGGTAATGACTAAAATATCCGGTCGAAACTGTTCGATCAAAGAGCCAACTTTCTCTGGCATCTCACTTTCCTCACAGTAAACGCCGTGCACTGGCACCCCAATCCGTTCATATAAATCCAAGCATTTGCGCAAATATACCGGGTCGCCGTCCAAATGAAGGACGCGTCCCGGAATTTGAAAAAAATCTTTCTCTACTCGATATCCGCCGGTCGCTCGATACTCCACTTTTTGCTTAATCGTCTGGTAGTCCTGTCGAAACAACCGGTATACCTGTTCGATCAGCTCGATTTCCCGCTTTTTCCGTTCTTGCCGCTCCTGCTCATCGATGATGACTAAATCACTGCACGGAGCGTCTGCGACAAGCCGCACATCTTCTCCATGTAAAATCGCCTCTCGCTCTCCGTCTCTTTCTTTAATGTCAATGACACGGAACAATAAGTCACATTGGTAAGACTTGCGGGCGACAATATCGCCGATTTTGACGTCCATCACCACTCACTCCATTGTATAATCGTTGTCATCCATACGATATGCATACGCGGACAATAGGTGATAGACGTCTCACTTTCCTTTAACGGCGGTCTAGACGCGGAAAAGCGGCATCAGCGCGTTGCTTAACGAAGCGAATTCAGCCATATCGAGCGTTTCCCCACGACGGCGCGGATCAATGCCTACAGCATCGAGCGCCCGTTCAATTTGTTCTTTTTTCTCCTTTCCATCCGGCAAATTGTTCAGCAAGTTATTCAACAGCGTTTTGCGACGCTGAGCAAAGCTTGCCCGCACCACTTGAAAAAACACCTCTTCGTCCTCCACAGCCACAGGAGGATGGGATCGTTTCGTCAATCGGATGACAGCGGAGTCGACGTTCGGCTGTGGCATAAATACAGTGCGCGGCACCGTCATGACGACTTCCGCCTCTGTATAATATTGCACAGCGATCGTCAGCGAGCCGTAATCTTTCGTTCCCGGCTTGGCTGCAAGGCGGTCAGCTACTTCTTTTTGCATCATAACGACCATACCGCGGATCGGCAGCCTCTCGGTGAGCAGTTTCATGATGATTGGCGTCGTCACGTAATACGGCAAATTCGCCACGACCATCCGATCACTCACCTCAGCAAACTCTTCGGCAATCACCGCATGCAAATCGGCTTTTAACACATCTTGATGGATAATGCGCACATTATCATAAGCTGATAACGTATCAGCCAAAATCGGCAGCAACCGGCTGTCGATTTCAAAGGCGACCACTTTTTTGGCCCGCCGCGCCAACTGTTCGGTCAGCGCCCCAATGCCAGGCCCGATTTCAATCGCTCCGGTGTCGCCGGAAATGCCAGCAGCGTCAACAATTTTTCGTAAAATATTCGTATCGATTAAAAAGTTTTGTCCGAGGCTCTTTTTAAACGAAAAGCCGTACCGTGCCAAAATTTCTTTCGTCCGCCCCGGTGTCGCAATATCTTTATGCATCGCCTGCCTCCTCCTGCATCACTTGTGCCAACGCCGCATAAAAGGCATCTCGAGAAATACGGAACACTTTTAGCCGCTTATGAAACTGTCGGCCGTTGGCATAGCCGATTTTCAGCTCCTCCCCAAGGCGCAACCGTCGACGACGCGCCATCTCTCCACCGACTAATCCGGCCTCGATCAACTCGGCAAATGTAATTTCTTCTTGCCAATCCGCCACCTCTTCATATACGTTGGCGAGCGCTTGGCGAATTTCATCGGGAGAGGCATGCTCGACCCCAACGCCTTTGCCGTTTTTCGCTTTTGCCGCTTCGCGCGACAAAAATGCATGTTTGCATCCCGGCACCTGCTCGGCAATCGTCCTGCGAATCTTTTCACCAGGGAAATCTGGATCGGTAAAAATAATCACGCCGCGCCGTTCTTTTGCCAGCTTAATTCGTTCAATGACATCCATCCCTACTGCGGCTCCATTGGTTTCGATTGTATCGGCATCAACGGCACGTCGGATCGCCGCTGTATCATCTTTTCCTTCCACGACAATGACTTCCTTAATTTTCATCACATCATTGCAGAAATATGGCGGAATAAGAGTTTTTTCCTATTTCTGCAATGCCTCCTTTCCGGTAAAATAAATAGTACGATGAACCTTCACCGCTATTGCTCCATTTCCCTTTTATTTTTTTCAATTCTGTTGAAACTTTTTTCCGATTATAACGTCTAATTAGACAGAAGTGGTGAAGTGCGCATTGTCTCGGCACAATGTCATTATAACGAAAAAAAGCAGAGGGAAAAAACCCTCCGCTCTGTTCTTCGAGTGCATTTCTATGGCAATACCCGTATTTTGACGCGCTTTCTTCCCCAACGCATCGCATCTGACTCTTCCGGGAAAAATACATCAATTTCGTATCCTTTAATGCCTGAGCCGGTGTCAGCGGCAATGGCATATCCGTATCCTTCCACATATACCTTCGACCCAAGGGGGATGATGGATGGGTCGACAGCAATGACTTTAGTGGAAGGATTTTGACGCAAGTTAACGCCTGTTCTCGTTACGCCTGAACAGCCTTTGCAATAGGCCGTATAGGCAGTGGCAGTAACATAAAATGTCTTCGCAGCTTGATTAGATCCGCGCGAAGATGGCTGGTCGGATCTCTTAGTTTTTGTGCCAATGGCGGATGGTTTAGGTGGTTCCACCGTTTTTGTGCCGATGGCGACAATGCGCGCTTTACTTTCTTTCACCGTTTTTGTCGCAATCAATTTCCGCGCCACTTCTTTGCCGTTTTCAAACGTTACTTCATACGTTTTTTCAATTTTTCCTTTTTCTCCAGGCTCAATCACGCGTCGCTCTCCTTTTGGTAGCGAACTATCCTGTTTCGTCATCACAGCAAAGTCAACAGGCTCTTCCACTACATCGGTGACTTTTTTTACCCGAGTGATGTGAATCGTCATTTGTTCTTTGACCTTTTCTTGCAAGGAAGGCTCAATTCGATCGAGTTCGCCCAGCTCAATTCCTTGCTGCTTCAAAAAGTCAGCGACCGTAGTCGAAGTTGTCCATGCCTGTTGCTGTTTACCACCAACATTGACGCGGACAGGAAATGCTTTTTCAACACCAATGTCCATGCCTTTTTTGATTTTCGCCGAAAGTGTTGGCGTCACTTTATCGTACGGCCCGACCGCCACGTGTTGCGAACGGAGCAGTTCCTCAACTGTGTCAGCTGTCGTCCACACTTTTTTCGCTTTCCCATTTACCGTCAATGTCACTTCTTTGCTTGCTTCCCAAATGATATGCAGATCATCAGTAATCGGTGTATTTAAAGACGGATATACGTAATCTTCCTTGCGCGGCCGAATGCCTTGCTCTTCAAGCAACTCCTTTACATTCTCCGCATGAGTACGAATTTCTTGTTTTTTCCCATTGGCGGTTAACGTCACATCGTCTTTCGCCATCTCATACCCAGCGACCCCTGTTGTCGCGGAGATAGCAAGAAATCCACTCGCCGTAGCGGTCACGTTTTTCCTCCATAAGTCTAACCATTTCCTACCGTTTGGTGCCATGAAATGAAACGCCTCCTTTTCCTCCGAGATTCCCCTCTCCCTCTAACGTGTACTCACGAGCACACTCTTTTATGCAGAAAATTCAGTGAAAAAGGAAGGAAGACTTGTCGACATCTGATTGGCCCATATTGGCTAAATTTGTAGAACTTTTTCGTCTCCTCTGTTCTTTCGACAAGCCTCCCCATCATTTGATGCCTAATTTTAGCGGTCGATGGCGAACAATCTTTTGGCATTTTCCATCGTTGTTTTCGCCACTTCGTCAAAAGAAACGTTTTTAATCTCCGCGATCGCCTCGGCAACATATTTGACATAGCTCGGCTCGTTTCGTTTTCCGCGGAAAGGGTGAGGCGTTAGATACGGACAATCAGTCTCAATCAATAAATGGCTGAGCGGAATTTCCTTTGCCACTTCCTTCGGCTTTTTCGCATTTTTAAACGTGACCGGACCACCAAGGGAAATGAGAAAATTCATTTCGATACATTGTCTCGCTACTTCGACACTACCACTAAAACAATGCATAATGCCGCCTACTTCGGCGGCGTTTTCTTCTTGTAAAATTTTTAAAATATCCGCCGTTGCCTCACGATTATGAATGATGATTGGAAGCTTTACTTTTTTTGCTAGGGCAATTTGCCGGCGAAATACATCTTGTTGGACATCTTTTGGTGATTTATCCCAATGGTAATCAAGCCCCATCTCGCCAAGTGCCACCACTTTCGGATGGGAGGCGAGCTGCTCAATCATCTGTAGGTCGTCATCGGTCATGTCAATCGCATCGACCGGATGCCAGCCAACCGCTGCGTAAATAAATGGATACCGCTCAGCCAGCTCAATCGCCCGGTCAATCGTCAGGCGGTCAAATCCGACAACAACAATATACGAAACCCCTTCAGCACGGGCGCGCTCAATGACTTGTTCTAAATCTTCTTCATATTGGACCGCATTCAAATGCGCGTGCGTATCAAAAAGCATACAACTACCCTCTTTTCCACCTTGTTGATAAGTGTAGCATAGAAATTGATTACGTATATCACAGTTCATTAACATTTACATTACAAAATAACGACAAGGAGGTGTCAAGGTCGACACCCCCTCGCCGATTAAGCGATTATGTTATTTAATTTTTGTTCCGTTTGGCACATGTTGATCGACGGTCGCCAGTGAAAACTCTCCGCCGTTACCGCCGGCCAAAATCATTCCTTCCGACCACTCACCGCGCAGTTTGGCCGGTTTTAAATTGGCGACGCAAATGACCTTTTTGCCGATGAGTTCCTCTGGTTTGTAAAATTCAGCGATACCAGAGATGACTTGCCGTTTCTCGCCGCCAAGATCAAGTTGGAGCTTCAACAGCTTATTGGCGTTTTTCATCCGTTCAGCATGCACGACTTCAGCAACGCGCAAGTCAACTTTGGCAAACTCATCAATTGAGATTTCAGCCGTCTCAGCCGCTTGCTTCTCCTCTTTAACGGGTTCCACCGCCGGCTTGCCGCCTTGCATATGCGCCTTAATGTACTCGACTTCCGCTTCAATATCAAGGCGCGGGAACAGTGGTTCTCCTTTTTGCACGTTTGTTCCTTCCGGAATGAGCCCGAACTCGTACAAGCTATCCCACTCTTTTAATGAACGGTCGGCAATGCCGAGCTGGGCAAAAATGCGCTCTGGCGTGCGTGTCAAAAACGGCTGCAACAGCACTGCCGTATGGCGGAGCGACTCGGCTAGGTGGGTCATGACAGAAGCAAGCTCTTCCCGTTTGCTTTCATCTTTGGCCAATACCCATGGCTGCGTCTCATCAATGTATTTGTTCGTCCGGCCAATCAGTTGCCAAACCGAAGCAAGGGCAACGGAAAACTCCATCCGTTCCATCGCTTCCTCATACTGACGGACCACCTCACGCGCCGTTTGTACCAGCTCTTCGTCAAACGGCGTTTTCGGACCGCGGTACGGCGGAATCACCCCATCAAAATATTTCTTAATCATCGCTACTGTACGATTCAATAAATTGCCTAGGTCATTGGCTAAATCGTAGTTGATGCGCTCAATAAATCCTTCCGGCGTGAATACGCCGTCAGAACCGAACGGCACTTCCCTGAGTAAATAATAACGAAGCGCATCGAGTCCGTATCGATCGATCAACGTCACCGGGTCAACGACATTGCCTTTCGATTTCGACATTTTCCCGTCTTTCATGAGCAGCCAGCCATGACCGAATACTTTTTTCGGCAGCGGCAAGTCAAGCGCCATGAGCATAATCGGCCAATAAATCGTATGAAAGCGGATGATTTCCTTGCCGACTAAATGGACATCGGCCGGCCAATATTTGCGGAACTTTTCATCATTGTCCGTGCCGTAACCGAGCGCTGTAATATAGTTGGCAAGCGCGTCAATCCAGACGTAAATGACATGTTTCGGATCGCCCGGCACTTTAATGCCCCAGTCAAACGTCGTCCGCGACACAGCTAAATCTTCAAGCCCCGGCTTAATAAAATTGTTAATCATTTCGTTTTTCCGCGATTCCGGCTGGATGAAATCTGGATTTTCCTCATAATATTGAAGCAAACGGTCGACGTATTTGCTCATTCGGAAAAAGTACGACTGCTCTTTCACTTTTTCAACCGGACGACCACAGTCCGGGCAGTTGCCGTCGACAAGCTGCCGCTCAGTGTAAAACGATTCGCATGGCGTGCAATACCATCCTTCATATTCACCTAAATAAATATCCCCTTGTTCGACAAGACGCGCGAAAATCTTTTCGACTACTTTTTTATGCCGCTCCTGCGTTGTACGGATGAAATCGTCATAAGAAATGTCGAGCTTTTTCCATAGCTCCTGAATGCCAGCGACGATCTCATCGACATATTGCTGCGGCGTTACTCCTTTTTCCTCCGCCTTGCGTTGAATTTTTTGCCCGTGCTCATCGGTTCCCGTCAAATACATAACATCGTAACCGCGCATCCGTTTATAGCGCGCTAGCGTATCCCCCGCCACTGTTGTATAAGCATGGCCGATGTGCAATTTGTCGCTCGGATAATAAATCGGCGTCGTCAAATAAAACGTCTTTTTCTCCATCAGTTAGGCCCTCCCTCGTACTGTTAAGCACAAAAACCCCCGATCTGGCGACGGGAGCGGTGTTACTTCTATTTTACATAATTTTTTCATTCCACAAAAACATCTATTTCTCCTCAGTGGAAAAAATATACCCAAATGGCCAAAAATACGACCTTATTTTTGAAATGAGTCGCGAATTTATTATACAAGGATAGATTTTCAACGACCCAAATCATTCATTTTTCCTTTTATCCATTGGCAAGTTTTTTTTTGAAATAACAACATACATTTTTTTAAAATTTTACATATTAAAGGATTGACGCTTAATGGAAACACTGATATGATTAGGGTGTAGGAAATTTGTCGAATATTGACGAATAAACGCAAAAATTATTTCGGAGAGGAGAAAAGACGATGAAATCGACAGGGATTGTACGTAAAGTCGATGAGCTGGGCCGCGTCGTCATCCCGATTGAGTTGCGCCGTACGTTAGATATTAATGAAAAAGATGCATTAGAGATTTATGTCGACGACGACCGCATCATTTTGAAAAAATATAAACCGAACATGACCTGCGTTGTCACAGGCGAAGTTTCGGACGACAACTTTAAATTAGCCGGCGGTAAAATCATTTTAAGCCGCGAAGGAGCAGAAATTTTGCTTCAGGAGATCCGTCAGCACTTACAAGACTCAACGGACAGCGAATAAAAAAAGAGTTTCTCTGGTTTCTCAGAGAAACTCTTTTTTCTCTTTCTGCCGATGGTACTGTTGATAGACGTCGCGTTTCGACATTTTTCGATCACCAGCTGCCTGTTTCACTGCTTCCTTTACGGAAAGACCATGTTCACTAACATAATAATCGACATGTTCAACCAGTGAAAGCGACTGCCACCACGTTTCTTCCTCCCGCTCAGGTTCACTTCCGTTCTGTGCCCCTTCAACAACAATACAAAACTCACCGCGAATGTCAGTTGTCTCCGCCCAAGCGATGGCCTCGCTTAAATCGCCGCGGATGAATTCCTCAAACCGTTTGGTCAATTCTCGACAAAGAGCAACACGCCGCTCGCCGAACACATCGTACATAGCCGCCAACGTTTCTTTTAAGCGGTGAGGAGCCTCATAAAAAACCAACGTCTCTGCTGCTGTTTTTAACGACAACAACTGTTCCCGCTTCTCTTTTTTCGCTCGTTCCAAAAAACCGACGAACAAAAAGCGGCCGGTCGGTAGCCCAGAGGCGACAAGCGCCGTTAACGCTGCGTTCGCCCCAGGGAGGGGAACGACGCGGCACCGTTCCGCCAACGCGGCGACAATAAGTTCATATCCGGGGTCGGAAATGCCCGGCATACCCGCGTCACTCACTAACGCTACGTTTTTCCCTTCCTTCAGCCATTCGACAAGCTGCCGACCGCTGGCATATTTATTATGTTCATGATAACTAACAAGCGGCGTATGAATGTCGAAATGAGACAACAGTTTTTTCGTCTGCCTTGTGTCTTCCGCGGCGATCACATCTGCTTCCCGCAATGTTCGTACCGCACGGAACGTCATATCTTCCAAGTTGCCAATCGGCGTTGGCACGATATACAGCGTTCCTTGCCCCATTTGTTCGACAAAGCTTTTTTGTTGCCAAAGCATTCGTGTTCCGCCCCTTTTACGGTGAAATAATCCCATATAAGATGCGCTTCATTTCTTCTGTATATTCGTTGTTCTCATCATAAACGACAAGCGGAGGCAACACTTTTAAATCTGGACTGGCATCTTTCATTCCTTCAATTAAAATCATATTTGCCTCTTTTCCTGCTTTTGGATAGACAAAACGGAGCCGTTTCGGCTCAAGCCGGTATTGGCGCATAAGCATTACAATATCAAGCAGCCGCCCCGGCCGGTGAACGAACGCCGCCTTTCCTCCTTGCTTCAACAATTGGCTGCTGACGCGAACAGCATCTTCTAATGTACAATAAATTTCGTGGCGGGCGATGGCCAAGTGCTCATTTTTGCTCAGCTCATCCTGGCCGGCAGTTGGAAAATACGGAGGATTGCACGTAACGACATCGTATCGGCTGTAACCGATTTGCTGCGGCGCCTCTTTAATATCGCCGTGTATAATCTCAATTTGTTCTTCTAGTCCGTTATATTGTATGCTTCGCCTCGCCATGTCGCAAAGTCGTTCCTGAATTTCAATACCGATAATCGTTCCTTTTGTCCGTTGGCTCAGCAACAATGGGATCACCCCATTGCCCGTGCATAAATCGACGATTTGCCCTTTTTGAATGGGCAAATAGGCAAAATGGGCGAGCAGCACCGCATCAAGGGAAAAGGAAAACACAGATGGGCTCTGAATGATGCGGAGCTCCTCATTGAACAAATAATCAAGTCGTTCATCCCCGTACAATTCCACCATCACACACGATCCTCCATTGAAAAAAATAACCTTTCCGAAGCGGAAAGGGTTGCACTATCTTTATTTTTTGTTTAAAAACGATAAGCAAAACAAACAATCGCCTTCCGTGCGTACACTTCCGTAGTGGACGTGGCAAATATGAAACCCTTCTTGATAAAGGCGAGCTAAATTGTCATATCCTTCGCCGATGTCGACCGGCTTTTTGCCATGCTTCGTCTCTTTTCGTTTTTCTTCTTCCCACGCTTCCGCCAGCTGCTCAAGCCGCCGGCGCAGATGAGCGTTTTCGATTTGCAGCTGGTGGTTTTCCTCTAGCAGCTCGGATACACGCTGTTTCAGCTGCACAAGCTCGCGGTAAAAATGGCTCAGATGCTCTTCCATGTTTGCCACTGATTGAAATACTTCTTTTTTATCTACCTTTTCCACATGGCCCCACCCCAAATTAATCTGCGACACGAATCGATAACGTTCCGTCCTTCATCAACTCATCAAGCGTATATTCAACGACCCGGCCGTGCTCTGGCAATTCGATTTGCAACACCCGCTCTAAAATGTTCAAACCGACGACTTTACCAAAGCCATAAGGTGTCTCAACATACTCTCCTAAATCGGGGAGCTGCTCTTTCGCCGTTTCATACTCTTCACTCTCATATTTCAAGCAGCACATCAACCGTCCACACAACCCGGAAATTTTCGTCGGATTCAGCGATAAATTCTGATCTTTCGCCATTTTGATCGACACTGGTTCAAAATCGCCAAGAAACGTCGAGCAGCAAAGCATCCGACCGCACGGGCCGATACCGCCGAGCATTTTCGCTTCATCGCGCACCCCGATTTGCCGCAGCTCGATACGTGTGCGGAAAATCGATGCCAAGTCCTTGACGAGCTCACGGAAATCGACACGCCCGTCGGCGGTAAAGTAAAAGATCACTTTATTGCGGTCAAACGTATATTCTACATCAACGAGCTTCATCTCGAGTCCGTGCTCTTCCACCTTACGCAAGCAAATGTCATACGCCTCGCGCGCCGCTTTTTTATTTTCTTCAACGACCCATTTATCTTTTTCGTTCGCCACTCGGATTACTTTTTTGAGCGGCAGCACGATATCGTTTTCATCAACTTGTTTATTGGCGATGACTACTTTTCCGTATTCAATGCCACGCGCCGTCTCGACAATGACAAACTCACCGGCAGGAATGACAAAATCGCCTGGGTCAAAATAATAAATTTTTCCCGCCTTTTTAAAGCGGACGCCGACTACAGTATACAACGGTTCTCCCTCCTTTACCGCTTTAATTGAAGAGCCAACTGCTCCATCAGCAGCGCCGTGCTCATATTCGTCATATTTAAACGTGCTTTTGCCTGTAAAATCGCCTCCATGCCATCTAAAACCCGTCGCTGTGGGCAAGAAAGCGCCCAACGCTGCAGGCGGTCAAGCTCATCCCGGTATAATGCGCTATCCTTCCGTCCAGCTTGAATGTGCAACAAATCGCGGTATATATATAAAAGCAAATCAAGCCCGAGGTTGAGCTGATGCTTTTCCGGAAAATGCGAAAGTAAACGGTCGTGGATAAAAAACAGAAGCTGCAACTCTGGCTTGCCAAGCATCTCATATAATTGTAGCACTAATGTTCGTGCCTCGGCAAACCAACGATCTTGGCTGAGCGCCAACGCCTCGTCGTAGCTATTTGTTAAGTGAGCGGCGAGCAACGCCAACGTCAGCGGCACACGCTCTTTAACGAGCTGATCGGCGAGTTCTGCCGGCGGCAGCGGCCGGAAGGAAAGTACTTGACAGCGGGAAATGACCGTTTCTAACAATCGATGGTATTGCTCGGTCAACAACACCGCCACCGTTCCCGGATGCGGTTCCTCTAAAAATTTTAGAAGGCTGTTAGCAGCGCTTGTCGTCATTTGATCGGCGTGTTCGACAATATACATTTTTTTGTCGGACTCCACTGCCGTTTTCGTGAACTCCTGTTGCAACCATTCGATTTGTTCTTTCTTAATCGATCCGCCATCCGGGCTGATTACCCGAACGTCCGGATGGTTACCGGATTCAATGCGTCGGCAGTTGCGGCATTCCAAGCACGGGGCAATTCCTGACGGGGATAGACAAAATAAGCTTTTTGCCAACAACAAACTGGCTGCCTTTTTTCCCGTCCCCCGCTGTCCCTCAAACAAGTACGCATGGGAAATCCGCCCTTTTTCAAGGCCGCTTTGCAGCATTTTCGCCACTACTGGCTGGCGTTTTGCTAGCTGTTCCCATTGCATCGCCATCACTCTTTCTCATTTCTTATTTTCTATTCTATCATGTCCAGCATGAATCATCACGATTGGATTCATGGAAATGACGCTTTGATCCTTCAAGGCGGGAGAGCACCGTCGCCACCGTCTCGGAAAACACATCATCGAGTGGTCGGCTTGCATCAATAACAACGATCCGTTCAGCAAACCGCTTCGCCAACTTCCGATATCCTTCCCTTACCTTATCATGGAAAGACAATGTTTCAAGATCAAGCCGGTTCACTTCCCGTTCCCGGTTTTGCCGAATCCGTTCGAGCCCGATTTGCGGATCAATATCAAAATAAACCGTCAACGACGGCATATATCCGTCAATGGCAAACTCGTTAATTTTCCATACCTCTTCAACACCAAGCCCGCGAGCAAATCCTTGGTAGGCGAGTGAGCTGTCAACAAATCGGTCACACAGCACAACGCGACCAGCCTCAAGCGCCGGAACAATTTTCTCAAGCAAATGCTGTCGCCTCGCCGCTGCATACAAAAGTGCTTCCGTTCGTCCATCCATTTCCGTATACTCGCGATTTAAAATGAGTGCGCGAATCGCCTCGGCGATGCGCACTCCACCAGGCTCCCTCGTTACCATTACGTCAAAGCCTCGCTCGCGCAAAAATGACTCAAGCTTGCCAATCATCGTTGTTTTTCCGGCCCCTTCCGGCCCTTCAAACGAAAAAAAATACCCGTTCATTGCCCGTAGCATCCTTTCCATCATCAAAGTTCGTATACGACAAGCAACCCATCCCTGAGCCGGCTTCCGCCTTGGATATGCGCCTGATGGTGGAGGAATTGGCGAATTTGTTCAATATGGCTGCGGTCGATCCGTTCCCCAATCCACATAAGCGGCACCCCAGGTGGATATGGAATAACCGTTTCCGCCGCCACATACCCTTCTGCCTCCTCTAAAGCGACCACTTTTTTCCGTACATCACGCAGCTCATCATACGGAACTAATACTGACAACGGCGAGCGTAACAACGGGAAAGAGCCAAACAGCGGTACCTGACCAGTCGGCAACCCGCACCACGCCCGTTTCATTTTGTCCACTGTCTCTATAAGCTGTCCGTTCGCAGCAAGTGGACAAACGAGTAGAACGTTCAACGGATCGGCCAGTTCCGCAAACACCCCTTCGCGTTCAAGCCGATGCTGTAGTTCATACCCTGTCAGCGAACTGCGCGTTTGCACCGTCACTTTTAGCGGATCGATTTGCACATCAGGATGTCGGGAAGAAACAACCGTCACCCCAGCAATATCATTCAACGCCGTCTTGAACTCTTCAATTTTCTCCACAATCGCCTCCACACCATCTTCCATAAGCTTAGCAACATAGCTGCGAGCTAAATCAAGCGACGCCATAATCGGGTACGACGGGCTGCTCGATTGAAACAGCTGCAAAAAATATTTCAACCGCTCTACATCGATACGCCCACTGTTCACATGTAAAAATGCCCCCATCGTCATTGCCGGCAGCGTTTTATGAGCCGACTGCACGACCATATCGGCACCGCAGGCAAGCGCTGACTTCGGAAACGGAGGACCAACAACAAAATGGGCACCATGCGCTTCATCGACTAACACGGGGATCCCATGGTCGTGAGCTAGACGGACGATTTCCGTTAAATCAATTGACATGCCATAATAATTCGGATTCGTCAATACGAGGGCGGCAGCGTCTCGATGAAGGGCAAGCGCCTCTTTGACAGTCTCCATGCAAACGTGCGAAGCAACACGCATATCACTGTCAAACTCAGGGGAAAGAAGAACAGGGGTTGCTCCCATTAACTGCAGTGCATGCATCACAGATTTATGGCAGTTTCGCTGTACAATGACTTTTCGCTTCTTTTCATCACATACGGCAGCAATCATTGCCAAATTTCCGGACGTCGATCCGTTTACAAGGAAAAACGTTTCCTCAGCACCATAAAGTTCAGCTGCCAATGCTTGTGCCTCAGCAATGACTGATTCCGGATGGTGCAAATCGTCAAGTCCCGAAATCTCCGTCACATCCAACGCCAATAATGACGAAAATACATCCTCCGCCCGTTTCGGAAATATGGCCCCATATTTATGGCCCGGCACATGGAACGAAACTGGACGGCGTGCCCAATGGCGCGTTAACGCGTCATATAACGGGGTTTTCGCTTGATTCATTGTAATCCTCTTTCCTTGTTGCTCTTTTGCATACATAAGAAACACGACAGATATCTGAATAAAAACGGGAAACCATTAGATATGTAACGGGAAACAACAAAATAATATTAACACGAACCGTCTCGAAAAGAAACGCGTACAAGGCACCTACGACCGTTTCGGCACAAGGCAGGCCAAATAAAAACAGGCCTGATCCAGGCCTTTACGAATAAATTTTGGATGTCATCATTTTCCGTAACTGCTGCACATAAAATGCATAATTCGGATCATCTGTATTCGTTTGTACGATCGCCTGATGGCAATCTACGCAAAGAAAATGGCCAAAAAGAAAAATACCTTCCGCTTTTTCTTGTTCACAAACAATGCACACTTTTTCGCGTTTATTTTTGTCGATCACCGATACCCTCACGTTCTCCACCTCCCATCCTCTATGTTTCCCGTATTGATAACATTCTATACTAGTAGATGGAAAGATTGAACGTGTCTCAGGGCACTTGCCAAGCAGAAACTTGAAAAAATGGCAAAAAATAAAAGCAGCTAATCGTGCATGAAACATGATTAGCTGCTTTCTCGTAGCCTAGCAGCGACCTACTCTTGCAGGGGCGCTGGCCCCAACTACCATCGGCGCTGGAGAGCTTAACTTCCGTGTTCGGGATGGGAACGGGTGTTTCCTCTCCGCTATCACCACTAGGCAATATGAAGTTGTGGGATCATTCCCTCAAAACTAGATAACCGTTTGGTGGGAAGAAGCCTCCGCTTGTCGTACTGTCTAGCTCCGGCCGCCATCGGCTCGCGACGCTTCGGTCCTGCTGTGGCGGCGACAGCCTCCTCGCAGGCCCTCCAGCGCGTCTCGCCGATAGGCGGGCGGCCTCCGCTTTTCTAGGTTAAGCCCTCGATCGATTAGTATCCGTCAGCTCCACGTGTCGCCACGCTTCCACCTCGGACCTATCAACCTCGTCATCTTCGAGGGATCTTACTCGCCTAACGCGATGGGAAATCTCATCTTGAGGGGGGCTTCACGCTTAGATGCTTTCAGCGCTTATCCCTTCCGCACATAGCTACCCAGCGGTGCCCCTGGCGGGACAACTGGTACACCAGCGGTGCGTCCATCCCGGTCCTCTCGTACTAAGGACAGCTCCTCTCAAATTTCCTACGCCCACGACGGATAGGGACCGAACTGTCTCACGACGTTCTGAACCCAGCTCGCGTACCGCTTTAATGGGCGAACAGCCCAACCCTTGGGACCGACTACAGCCCCAGGATGCGATGAGCCGACATCGAGGTGCCAAACCTCCCCGTCGATGTGGACTCTTGGGGGAGATCAGCCTGTTATCCCCGGGGTAGCTTTTATCCGTTGAGCGATGGCCCTTCCATGCGGAACCACCGGATCACTAAGCCCGACTTTCGTCCCTGCTCGACCTGTCCGTCTCGCAGTCAAGCTCCCTTGTGCCTTTGCACTCTCCGAATGATTTCCAACCATTCTGAGGGAACCTTTGGGCGCCTCCGTTACCTTTTGGGAGGCGACCGCCCCAGTCAAACTGCCCACCTGACACTGTCTCCCACCCCGATAAGGGGTGCGGGTTAGAATTTCAATACCGCCAGGGTGGTATCCCACCGACGCCTCCACCGAAGCTGGCGCTCCGGCTTCCCTGGCTCCCACCTATCCTGTACAAGCGATACCAAAATTCCATATCAGGCTGCAGTAAAGCTCCACGGGGTCTTTCCGTCCTGTCGCGGGTAACCTGCATCTTCACAGGTAGTATAATTTCACCGGGTCTCTCGTTGAGACAGTGCCCAAGTCGTTACACCTTTCGTGCGGGTCGGAACTTACCCGACAAGGAATTTCGCTACCTTAGGACCGTTATAGTTACGGCCGCCGTTTACTGGGGCTTCGGTTCGCACCTTCGCTTGCGCTAAGCGCTCCCCTTAACCTTCCAGCACCGGGCAGGTGTCAGCCCCTATACTTCGCCTTTCGGCTTCGCAGAGACCTGTGTTTTTGATAAACAGTCGCTTGGGCCTTTTCACTGCGGCTCTTCGGGGCTCATCACCCCAAAGAGCACCCCTTCTCCCGAAGTTACGGGGTCATTTTGCCGAGTTCCTTAACGAGAGTTCTCCCGCGCGCCTTAGGATTCTCTCCTCGCCTACCTGTGTCGGTTTGCGGTACGGGCACCTCTTCCCTCGCTAGAGGCTTTTCTTGGCAGTGTGGAATCAGGGACTTCCGGATCAAATCCGTCGCCATCACAGCTCAGCCTTTACGGCCAGCGGATTTGCCTACTGGCCAGCCTTACTGCTTGGACAGGCTCTTCCAGCCGCCTGCTCACCCTATCCTCCTGCGTCCCCCCATCGCTCAAACGGGAAGGAGGTGGTACAGGAATCTCAACCTGTTGTCCATCACCTACGCCTTTCGGCCTCGGCTTAGGTCCCGACTAACCCTGAGCGGACGAACCTTCCTCAGGAACCCTTAGGCTTTCGGCGCAGAGGATTCTCACCTCTGTTTTCGCTACTCATACCGGCATTCTCACTTCTAAGCGCTCCACCAGTCCTTCCGGTCTGGCTTCGATGCCCTTAGAACGCTCCCCTACCGATGACCAACGGTCATCCCGCAGCTTCGGCGGCACGTTTAGCCCCGGTACATTTTCGGCGCAGAGTCACTCGACCAGTGAGCTATTACGCACTCTTTAAATGGTGGCTGCTTCTAAGCCAACATCCTGGTTGTCTTCGCAACTCCACATCCTTTTCCACTGAACGTGCACTTGGGGGCCTTAGCTGGCGATCTGGGCTGTTTCCCTCTTGACCACGGATCTTATCACTCGTAGTCTGACTCCCAAGGATAAGTCATTGGCATTCGGAGTTTGACTGGGTTCGGTAACCCGATGAGGGCCCCTAGCCCAATCAGTGCTCTACCTCCAAGACTCTCACCTTGAGGCTAGCCCTAAAGCTATTTCGGGGAGAACCAGCTATCTCCAAGTTCGATTGGCATTTCACCCCTACCCACACCTCATCCCCGCACTTTTCAACGTACGTGGGTTCGGGCCTCCAGCCGGTGTTACCCGGCCTTCACCCTGGACATGGGTAGATCACCTGGTTTCGGGTCGACGACGACGTACTCAAACGCCCTATTCAGACTCGCTTTCGCTGCGGCTCCGCCTCTTCGGCTTAACCTCGCACGCCATCGTCACTCGCCGGTTCATTCTACAAAAGGCACGCCATCACCCATGAACGGGCTCTGACTACTTGTAGGCACACGGTTTCAGGTTCTCTTTCACTCCCCTTCCGGGGTGCTTTTCACCTTTCCCTCACGGTACTGGTTCACTATCGGTCACTAGGGAGTATTTAGCCTTGGGAGATGGTCCTCCCTGCTTCCGACGGGATTTCCCGTGTCCCGCCGTACTCAGGAGCCGCTCGGGAGGGAACGAAGTTTCGACTACAGGGCTGTCACCTTCTCTGGCCGGCCGTTCCAGACCGGTTCGTCTACCCCGTTCCTTTCTCACTCCCATCTGAGCGGTCCTACAACCCCAAGAGGCACGCCTCTTGGTTTGGGCTGTTCCCGTTTCGCTCGCCGCTACTCAGGGAATCGCATTTGCTTTCTTCTCCTCCGGGTACTAAGATGTTTCAGTTCCCCGGGTGTGCCCTCCATGCCCTATGGATTCAGGCATGGATCCTGCCCCATTACGGGCAGGGGGTTTCCCCATTCGGACATCTCCGGATCAACGCTTGCTTACAGCTCCCCGAAGCGTTTCGGCGTTTGCCCCGTCCTTCATCGGCTCCTAGTGCCAAGGCATCCACCGTGCGCCCTTTCTAGCTTAACCTACAGCGCGTTTCGGCTTCTTCCTTATTGTCTAGCTTCGGCGCCTAGCTCTCTTCCGCCAAATAACCTTCCCCATTGGGGTGCAAGCACTCCTGCGGGTGAAGAACATTTGGCTTCGAGAGCTGACCGCGGCACCTCAGCTTTTCCGGTTATCTAGTTTTCAAGGAACGATTTCTATTCATCAAAAATGGTGGAGCCTATCGGGATCGAACCGATGACCTCCTGCGTGCAAAGCAGGCGCTCTCCCAGCTGAGCTAAGGCCCCATAATCCAGGATGGGCCTAAGTGGACTTGAACCACCGACCTCACGCTTATCAGGCGTGCGCTCTAACCAGCTGAGCTATAGGCCCATAACCTCTATATTATTCAAGGAACAACAAGTTCCCTCAAAACTAAACAAGGCTACTACCTTGAGTCAACTTCTTTGCGGCCTTGCGCCGAGGAATCCAGCTCCTCTGAATCACTCGCAGACGCAGGCGCAAAACACCAAGAGAATAACAAATTCCCTCAAAACTAAACAAAACACCAAGCGCCATTATAATCAAACCGAAAGGTTTTGTCAATAAATCCTTAGAAAGGAGGTGATCCAGCCGCACCTTCCGGTACGGCTACCTTGTTACGACTTCACCCCAATCACTTGCCCCACCTTCGGCGGCTGGCTCCCGTAAGGGTTACCTCACCGACTTCGGGTGTTGCAAGCTCTCGTGGTGTGACGGGCGGTGTGTACAAGGCCCGGGAACGTATTCACCGCGGCATGCTGATCCGCGATTACTAGCGATTCCGGCTTCATGCAGGCGAGTTGCAGCCTGCAATCCGAACTGAGAGCGGCTTTTTGGGATTCGCTCCCCCTCGCGGGTTCGCAGCCCTTTGTACCGCCCATTGTAGCACGTGTGTAGCCCAGGTCATAAGGGGCATGATGATTTGACGTCATCCCCACCTTCCTCCGACTTTTAGCCGGCAGTCCCTCTAGAGTGCCCAACTGAATGCTGGCAACTAGAGGCAAGGGTTGCGCTCGTTGCGGGACTTAACCCAACATCTCACGACACGAGCTGACGACAACCATGCACCACCTGTCACCCTGTCCCCCCGAAGGGGGAACGCCCAATCTCTTGGGTTGTCAGGGGATGTCAAGACCTGGTAAGGTTCTTCGCGTTGCTTCGAATTAAACCACATGCTCCACCGCTTGTGCGGGCCCCCGTCAATTCCTTTGAGTTTCAGCCTTGCGGCCGTACTCCCCAGGCGGAGTGCTTATCGCGTTAGCTGCAGCACTAAAGGGTGTGACCCCTCTAACACTTAGCACTCATCGTTTACGGCGTGGACTACCAGGGTATCTAATCCTGTTTGCTCCCCACGCTTTCGCGCCTCAGCGTCAGTTGCAGGCCAGAGAGCCGCCTTCGCCACTGGTGTTCCTCCACATCTCTACGCATTTCACCGCTACACGTGGAATTCCGCTCTCCTCTCCTGCACTCAAGTCCCCCAGTTTCCAATGACCCTCCACGGTTGAGCCGTGGGCTTTCACATCAGACTTAAAGGACCGCCTGCGCGCGCTTTACGCCCAATAATTCCGGACAACGCTCGCCCCCTACGTATTACCGCGGCTGCTGGCACGTAGTTAGCCGGGGCTTTCTCGTGAGGTACCGTCACCGCGCCGCCTTATTCAAACGGCGCTCCTTCGTCCCTCACAACAGAGCTTTACGACCCGAAGGCCTTCTTCGCTCACGCGGCGTCGCTCCGTCAGACTTTCGTCCATTGCGGAAGATTCCCTACTGCTGCCTCCCGTAGGAGTCTGGGCCGTGTCTCAGTCCCAGTGTGGCCGGTCACCCTCTCAGGCCGGCTACGCATCGTCGCCTTGGTGAGCCGTTACCTCACCAACTAGCTAATGCGCCGCGGGCCCATCCGCAAGTGACAGCCGAAGCCGCCTTTCAACCAAAGACCATGCGGTCTTTGGTGTTATCCGGTATTAGCTCCGGTTTCCCGGAGTTATCCCGGTCTTGCGGGCAGGTTGCCCACGTGTTACTCACCCGTCCGCCGCTGACCAAACAAGAGCAAGCTCTCGTTCGGTCCGCTCGACTTGCATGTATTAGGCACGCCGCCAGCGTTCGTCCTGAGCCAGGATCAAACTCTCCAAAAGAAAGTTGATTGGCTTGCACTTCAGCTCCAGCACCAAAGTACTGTGAGCCTCAGCTTTTCGGATTGTCTAGCTTCGGCCGCTATCGGCTCGCGACGCTTCGTGTCCCGCTGCGGCGGCAACAGCCTCCTCGCGGGCCTCTCAGCGCGTTTCGCCGATAAGCAAGCGACCTCAGCTTTTCTTATGACGCTTGTGTTTTGTTTAGTTTTCAAGGAACTTTAGAATTGGTGTTGCACACTTTTATTATTATACTCACCATTCATTTCGCTGTCAATATGTTTTTTATTTTTATCAGCGACGTTTATTAATATACTTGATATCTATGTAAAAGTCAATAGTTTTTAACAAAAAAAATGAAAAGGCATTTTGGCTAGACGATGCCTTCTCAATTCTATTTTAGCTAAACGGATCCTTACAAAATATATTGGTCGATTACAATTAATGCCGCAGCCCCTGGGATGCCAAGAAATCCACAAACGAGTGAGGTGATAAAGTTAATCGGAATATGAATGCTAAAATGTCCGCCAATGGCATTGATGACAAACAGCGCTAGTGCGCCTACGATCAGACGGATGGCGGCATAGCCGAAAAAGCGAAGCGCCTTAAAACGAGCACCGACGATAAGGAGCACGGTAATGAGCGCTAGTAGTACGCTAATGACAACTTTTGGTTCCAATGGTTGAACCCCCTTTTTGTACGCTTGTACTACAAACGTATGAAACACGGGGGAAAAAAGAACAAAAAAATAAGGAAGTTAACGCACTTCCTTCAATGTGACGCGGCGATGCTTCGCTTCCCGGAGGAGAAAAAAATATTTTGCCTCCGCAAGTTGCAGCGCGCTTAGCACCTCCAGCGATGGGTCAACACTTTTTTCGATAAGTTGTTTTTGTTCGAACCACTCGGTTCTTGCTTTTTGTAGCTCAGCGATTAGCTTTTCATCAAATTGTCTCTTTAGTTTCCCCTTCCGCCGCCATAACAAACCGATCCCCACCTTCTTTCTCTCTACAGCTCGCGGCGTCCTTCCAACGCTTTTGATAACGTCACTTCGTCCGCATATTCCAAATCACCACCAACTGGCAACCCATGGGCGATGCGGGTAATTTTGATCCCTGTTGGTTTTAACAGACGCGATAAATACATGGCCGTCGCCTCCCCTTCAATGTTTGGGTCGGTCGCTAAAATCACTTCTTGGATCGTTTCGTCCTGCAATCTCGCTAGCAGTTCCGCAATTTTAATGTCTTCCGGTCCGATCCCTTCCATCGGGGAGATGGCTCCATGCAACACATGATATAGACCGTTATATTCCTTCATCTTCTCCATAGCGATGACATCTTTTGGGTCTTGGACGACGCAAATCATCGTCCGATCGCGCCGTTCATCTTTGCAGATGTAACAAGGGTCTGTATCTGTAATATGTCCGCAAATCGTACAATAATGAATATGACGCTTCACATCGACCAGCGCTTTGGCAAACTCGAGCACGGTATCTTCTTTCATTGCCAGCACATGGAACGCAAGACGGGCGGCCGTTTTTGGACCAATCCCGGGCAGTTTCATAAAACTGTCAATTAACTTCGATATTGGCTCTGGATAATGCATGGTTTCCCCCTAGAACAGTCCTGGAATGTTTAACCCTTTGGTAAACTGCCCCATCATGTCGTTAGCTAGTTCATCCACTTTTTTTAGTGCATCGTTTGTTGCCGCTAAAATTAAATCTTGTAACATTTCAATATCATCAGGGTCTACCACTTCTTCCTTAATTTTGACCTCCAAAATTTGTTTATGGCCATTGGCGACGACTGTCACCATACCTCCCCCAGCCGTCCCTTCTACTGTTTTTTCCGCTAACTCTTCTTGTGCCTTTTGCATTTCTTTTTGCATTTTCTGCATTTGCTTTAACATTTTTTGCATATTTCCCATTCCGCCACGCATCATTTTGGAATCCTCCTTCAATCGTTTATTCTTTAATTTCGATCAGTTCTTCACCAAACAGCCGTTTCGCCTCGGCAATCAACGGTTCGTCCTCACTTTTTTCTGCTTTAGCCTCTTTGTTACGGATAAAATCTTCCCTTATTTTTCCCCATTCTTCTTCCGGAATGGCGACCATTTCAAATCGCCGATTCGTCATTTCGAACAAAATCGCCTCAACATTTTCTTTCACTGAGCTCGCCGGATCCGTCGCCATTTTGCAGTGGATTTCATACTTAAACTTTAACACAAATGCCGAGGCGCTTGCTGCAACCGGCTCGCTCTCTTGAAGCAAGGCGGCGTGCGACACTTTATGCTGCCGTTTCAACGTATCAAGTACGTCCGCCCAGCGGCCTTTAATTAAGGCTAAATCTTCGTGCGTCGCTTGCTTCAACAGTTCATGAATGCGGCCAACTGGCGCTTTATATCCCCCGGTTTTCGCCACTTTCGTCGTTTTTTTCGCCGGAGCGGCGGCCGATGGGGAAGCGGACGGTTGTTCCTTCAGACGGCGCAGTTCGGCTTCTAACGTCTCAATCCGCTTCACTAACGGCTCCAGCTCGGAAGCGGATAACGACGGCGCGGCAGCCGGCTGATGGCAAAGCCTAACGAGCGCTACTTCCAAAAGGAGACGTGGGTGGTTCGTCCATTTCATCTCTTGCTGACTTTTGTTCAACAGCTCAATCGCTCCGTATAAATCAGAAAGAGGAATCGTTTCCGAAAGCGAGATAAACGCCTCATCGACGACTGCAATTTGAATGGCTCCTTCCACATGAGGGGCGGTTTTGTAGAGCAGCAAGTCGCGACAATATAAAATTAAATCTTCCACCAAACGATTGGGGTCTTTCCCCTGAGCCATCATTGTTTCGAACTGCTGAAGAACCGCAGCTGTATCTTTGCGGTAGATAGCTCCAATGAAGTCGGCTAATGCAGCAAATGACGCCGCCCCCGTCATCGACAGCACATCGTCGACCTCAAGCTTCCCATTGCTAAACGAAATCGCTTGATCAAGTAAACTGAGCGCATCGCGCATCCCCCCATCGGCGGCACGGGCAATGGCTGACAGCGCCTCATCAGATGCTTCCACACCTTGGGCATTCGCTACGTATTTCAGCCGGGAAACGATGGCCGATAGCGGAATGCGGCGAAAGTCGAACCGTTGACAACGGGAAATAATTGTTGCCGGAATTTTATGCGGCTCGGTCGTGGCCAAAATGAAAATGACGTGTTTCGGCGGCTCTTCTAACGTTTTCAGCAGTGCGTTAAACGCGCCGATCGATAGCATGTGTACTTCATCAATAATGTACACTTTATAGCGGACCGAAGTCGGTGCAAACTTTACTTTCTCGCGGATGTCGCGAATTTCATCGACACGGTTGTTGGAAGCGGCGTCAATTTCCAACACATCGGGAACCGTTCCGTTCGTAATGCCGAGACAAACGGGACATTCATTGCACGGCTCGGCCGCCGGAGCATGTTCACAATTGACCGCCTTGGCGAAAATTTTCGCCGCACTCGTTTTTCCCGTCCCACGTGGACCGGAAAATAAGTAAGCATGCGATATTTTATGTTGAAGCAGGGCGCTTTGCAATGTTTTCGTTACGTGTTCTTGGCCGACCATGTCGGCAAAACGCTGCGGCCGGAAAACACGGTATAACGCTTGGTATGCCACGGGAAACGGCCCTCCTCTTCCTCTCATCCTATTTATTATATAACTTCTCGTTTCAATTTAAAATAATAAAAAACCCACTCATTACGAGTGGGTTTCAGCTTGTCGACAAAGTCGACAAGCTGTTTTATTATGAAGGTAAGACGAGGGAGAAATGGAGGAAAGGAACGATGCTTCGGCCACACCAAGAAGATGGGCGCTATACCGAAACCACGGTGAAACTGGATGATCTGGTTCCAGAGGATCACTTGGTAAGAAAGCTGGATGCGGCCATTGATTTTTCTTTTATCTATGATGTGGTGAAAGATCTCTACTCTCCTGATCATGGACGTCCGAGCATTGATCCAGTGATGTTGTTTAAAATGTATTTGATTCAGTATGTATTTGGGATTCGCTCCATGCGTGAAACCGTCGAACAAATCCGAACCAACGTCGCCTATCGTTGGTTTTTAGGACTTAGTCTTCATGATCCCGTTCCTCATCACTCGACGCCAAGTAAAAACTATGCGCGTCGTTTCGCTGGAACGGATGTATTCCATCAAATTTTTTCACGGATTTTAAAAGAAGCCTTTGAACACGGATTGGTAGATTCGAGTGTCTTGTACGTAGACTCCACTCATGTCAAAGCAAGCGCCAATAAAAAGAAGTTTACAACGGAAATGGCAGAAGTCGAAGCCAAAGCCTACCAACAGGAACTCGAAAAAGAAATCGAACGGGATCGGATCGCTCATGGAAAATCGCCGTTGCCATCTGAGAAAAAAAAACGGGAAGTAAAAGTAAGCAAAACGGATCCGGAGAGCGGACTGTTGGTGAAAAATGAACGGGAGCGAGTGTTTGCCTATTCGTATCATACAGCTTGTGATCGCAACGGATGGATTCTACAGACCTACGTGACGGCAGCCAACGTCCATGACAGTCAAGCGTTTTTTGTGCTGTTCGAACGAGTGAAACGGGAAATCCAATCATGTCCGGAAGCCGTGTGTGTAGACGCAGGATATAAAACTCCTGCCATTGCCAAGTATTTACTCGAACAAGGGGTAAAGCCGATTTGGCCGTACACTCGCCCGAAAACAAAAGATGGATTCTTTCGGAAATCAGATTTTGTGTATGACGAATATTTTGATTGTTATCTATGCCCCAATGATCAAGTTCTATCTTACTCTACTACGAATCGGGAAGGGTACCGGGAATACAAATCGGACCCGGCGGTGTGCCGAAGCTGTCCGTATCTTCATCAGTGCACGCAAAGCAAGAGCTACACCAAAGTAGTCACTCGCCACGTATGGCAGGACTACTATGAAGAAGCAGAGCATTTGCGGTATGTTCCGGAATACCGGGAACTCTATGCCCTCCGAAAAGAGACGATTGAACGGGATTTCGCCGATATGAAAGAGAAGCATGGTCTGCGCTGGACGCATTACCGGGGATTGGAAAAAAATGAGGCGCAGGCGATGCTTGTTTGTGCTGCCATGAATTTAAAAAAACTGGCGAATTACCTATGGAAGGCGAAGCACCGCCCTTTCTTTTCCTTTGCATGGCTTCCCATCCTACCCACTTTTTTTGAAAACATAGTCTATTTATGGAACAAAATGGGTTTCAGACATTCGTCTGAAACCCATTTTGTCAACAGTCTGAAACCCACTCATTACGAGTGGGTTTTGTTTCACCTATGTAAGGCCGTGCACCTTCTGTCGATTAGCTGCCCCGAGCGTTGCTCAAGTAGTTAGCTCAGCCCAGGCACCCCCGCGGCACATGGGAGCATCCGCTTACTGCTGCTTCCTTCCGGACCTGACAGGGTTCACGGAATCCCATTGCGCGGGACCCAGACGTCAACACCACTTGCTTGAGACAGACCTCACAACAGACTAACCTCGAGAAGGGATTCAGCCTCGCTAGAGCGGATTGCGAGTACAGGGCACCGCTACCTCCCCGCTTAGCACGGCACTATCAGTATATCTCGTTTGTGGAAAAAATGCAATGTAAATAGGCGGATTTTTAGTTGGAACTTCCACCAACATTTTTCTTTCGTTCACGCAATCGGCGAAAAAAATCGCTTAGCAACGATCCACACTCGCTAGCCAACACTCCGCTAGTGACGTCGGCTTGATGGTTAAAACGGCTCTCTTGCAACAAATTCATCAACGTCCCGGCGCATCCCCCTTTTGGGTCACTGGCACCAAACACAACCCGCTCAATGCGAGAAAGGACGATGGCCCCCGCGCACATGGCGCATGGTTCAAGCGTCACATACAACGTCGCTCGTTCGAGCCGCCATGAACCAGTTGCCTGGCACGCTTCATCAATCGCTAAAATTTCCGCATGGGCAATGGCACGCTGCTCCGTTTCCCGCAAATTATGGGCGCGGGCGATGACGCGTCCGTCTTGAACGATGACGGCACCAATCGGCACTTCACCGATTTGCTCGGCTTTCTTTGCTTCTTCAATCGCTAACCTCATGTAATACTCATCGTTGTTCATCATATACCCCTTCGTGCAAACGGTCATTTCTCTTCTCTTTCCATCATAAAATATGGAGAATAAAGACGCAACTAGGAGGTCAAGTATGCAAATCCATGTCATACAGAGCGGACAAACGTTGAGCGGGATCGCTGAGGCATACGGAACGACCGTTGAGGAAATTGTCCGGGCCAACAAACTTCCAAATCCTGATGAACTTGTTGTCGGCCAGACGCTCGTGATCCCGATCGTCGGCCGTTTTTATTGGGTGCAACGCGGCGACAGTTTATGGTCGATTGCACGCCGATTTTCACTTCCGATGCAACGTCTCGCAGAGGTGAACCACCTCTCCTTAAACGCCCCCCTGCGGGTCGGCCAGCGGCTTTACATCCCGCCCGGCGCTAAGCGGAGGGCAGAGTTTAACGCATATATCGAACCGCGTGGAACGACCGTCAGCCCGGCACTGGAAGCAAGCGCCCGTGAGGCCGCTCCGTATTTGACCTATTTAAGCCCCTTTTATTTTTCCATCCGGCGCGACGCGACACTGCAAGGACCGCCGCTTGATGATTTTCCTGCCATCGCCCGCGCCAACCGCGTCACGCTTGTCATGGTTGTCGCCAACATTGAAAACGGACAGTTCAGCGATGAGCTCGGTGCGCTCATTTTAACCAATGAAACGCTGCAAAACCGCTTGCTTGACAACATTGTCGCGACCGCGAGGCAATACGGTTTCCGCGACATTCATTTCGATTTTGAATATTTGCGCCCGGAAGACCGCGAGGCATACAACGCCTTTTTACGCAAGGCGAAACGCCGATTTGAACGAGAAGGATGGTTGATATCGACCGCTTTGGCGCCGAAAACGAGTGCAACTCAGCGCGGGCGTTGGTACGAGGCGCACGACTACCGCGCCCACGGTCAAATTGTCGATTTTGTCGTCATTATGACGTACGAATGGGGCTACAGCGGTGGACCGCCGATGCCTGTTTCTCCGATCGGACCGGTTCGACGCGTTCTCGAGTACGCCCTTTCGGAAATGCCGGCAGGAAAAATTTTAATGGGACAAAACTTGTATGGCTATGACTGGACGTTGCCGTATGTACCGGGTGGCCCGTACGCACGAGCCATTAGCCCGCAACAAGCCATCGCTCTCGCCGCAAAGTATAACGTTGCTATCGAATACGATGTCGAGGCGCAGGCGCCGCATTTCCGCTACCGCGATGAGAATGGCCGTGAACATGAAGTATGGTTTGAAGATGCCCGTTCCATCCAAGCGAAATTTAATTTAGTTAAGGAACTTGGTTTGCGTGGAGTAAGTTACTGGAAGCTTGGCCTTGACTTCCCGCAAAATTGGCTGCTGATCAACGATCAATTCACGGTGGTGAAAAAATAAAAACACCAAGGCCAAAAACAATAAAAAAACCCGCCTTCGATCGGCGGGTTTTTTTATGGCTGGAAACGGCACCCTTGGTCAGCCGTTTCGGCTAGCAATCTCCTCTTATGCGCGTCAGTATTGTTCGTTATCGCCGTGGCTGAGAACAAGAAATTGGCATCCGCCATCCCTTTATCCTCGTTGCCAACGTCATTCAATATAACATGGTTACCGGGAAAAGTCAACCAACGATTTATCTAGGAAAACGTGCCTTTTGTTTAGCGAATGACATCCCGATTCCCCATATATGGACGGAGCGCTTCCGGGATGACGACCGATCCGTCTTCTTGTTGGTAGTTTTCCAAAATGGCAGCAACCGTGCGGCCGATGGCTAGCCCCGAACCGTTTAGCGTATGCACATATTCTGGCTTTGCTTTCGGCTCGCGACGGAAGCGGATATTAGCTCGGCGCGCCTGGAACGCCTCAAAGTTGCTGCACGACGAAATTTCCCGATACGTTCCATAGCTTGGCAGCCACACCTCAATATCATACGTCTTCGCCGCTGAAAATCCCAGATCTCCTGTACACAAGGCTACGACGCGATACGGAAGCCCGAGCCGTTGCAGGATCGTTTCGGCTTGGTGCGTCAATTTTTCCAACTCGTCATATGAATCCTCCGGCTTGACGAACTTGACGAGCTCCACTTTATTGAATTGGTGCTGGCGGATGAGCCCCCGCGTGTCACGGCCAGCCGAGCCAGCTTCGGCGCGGAAGCACGCGCTGTAAGCCGCATAGTAAAGCGGCAAGTCATCAGCCGTTAAAATTTCATCGCGATGCAAATTCGTCACAGGCACTTCCGCTGTTGGAATGAGAAAATAGTCTTCATTGTCCAAGTGGAACGCGTCTTCCGCAAATTTTGGCAATTGCCCTGTTCCGATCATGCTCGCCCGGTTCACTAAGTATGGCGGCAACACCTCTTGATAGCCAAATTCATCGAGATGGATGTCGAGCATAAAGTTGATTAATGCCCGCTCAAGACGAGCCCCTAGTCCTTTGTAAAACACAAACCGACTTCCTGCCACTTTGGCGGCCCGCTCAAAATCGAGCAAACCGAGTTGGTCAGCAATGTCCCAATGTGGCTTCGGTTCGAACGAGAACGAACGCGGTTCCCCCCATCTTCGCACTTCGACATTATCTTCTTCCGACTGGCCGACTGGCACTGACTCATGCGGTACATTCGGAATCGATAACAGAAGGCTGTCGAGCTCTTCTTCAAGTTGGCGAATTTGCTCGTCCATTTGTTTAATGCGGTCGCCGACTTCGCGCATTTCGGCGATCAACGACTCGGCGTCCTTTTTTTCACGCTTTAAGACAGCAATTTGTTGCGACACCTCATTGCGCTTGCTTTTTAACTCCTCCACCTGAGCGATCAAACGACGACGCTCTTTATCAAGCTGCTCAAACCGGTCGATGTTGGCCAAGTCGTCGCCGCGCTGCAGCAGTTTTTCTTTCACCTCTTGAAATTGGGTGCGTAGTAATTTCACATCCAGCATTCGCTTTACCTCCTTATCCACCATTTATTATACATAAAAATGCTCCCGTCCCAAAAAGGGACGGGAGCGTTCCCGCGGTGCCACCCTTATTGAAGGCCACCATGCCTTCCACTTTTATGCCGGTAACGGCGGCTGCCGAAAACGCCTACTGGCCGCTTGAGCGTTCAGCGCTTTGCTCGAGGATGGATTCACAGGCTCCTCCTACCGGTTCACACCACCCACCGGCTCTCTGAAAGGACGGACGCCTGCTACTAGTTCCTCTCATCGCTTTCCCATTGATTAAATGCTTGATACCGTTTTTGCTTCCTTCACCATATTTAAGAAATATCGCATTAACCGATGGTCATCAGTCAACTCAGGGTGGAACGAGCAACCAAGAAACTGGCCTTGTCGAGCCGCGACAATGCGGTCATTGTATGTCGCGAGGACTTCGACCTCGTCCCCGACCTCAACGATGTGCGGTGCGCGGATAAAAACGCCGACAAACCCATCGCCGACCCCTTTGATCGACAGCTCAGCTTCAAAGCTTTCCCGTTGCCGGCCGAACGAGTTTCGTTCAACCGTAATGTCCATCAAACCTAGATGGGGCTCATCGTAGCCGACGATTCGTTTCGCCAGCAAAATGAGCCCGGCGCACGTACCGAACATCGGTTTGCCGTCAGCAGCAAATTGCTTCAGCGGTTCCATAAGTCCATACCGATCGATGAGACGACGCATCGTTGTGCTTTCGCCGCCCGGCAACACGAGTCCGTCGAGTCCAGTGAGCTGCTCTGTCTTTTTCACGACAACCGCCTCGGCGCCGCACGCCTCAATGGCGCGGACATGTTCTTGCACGGCTCCTTGCAGTCCGAGTACACCTATTTTCATCGTTCCTTTGCTCCTTTGCCTAGCTTACCAGCCACGTTCTTGCATGCGGTGCTCTGGCAACAATGTCGCGACATCGATGCCGCGCATCGCACCACCCAGCCCTTTGGACAAGTGGGCGATCAGCTCATAGTCTTCGTAATGAGTTGTCGCTTCAACAATCGCACGCGCATATTTTTCTGGGTTTTCCGATTTGAAAATGCCCGACCCGACAAAGACACCGTCTGCGCCTAAGTGCATCATGAGAGCAGCGTCAGCCGGTGTCGCGACACCGCCAGCAGCGAAGTTGACGACCGGGAGGCGACCAATTCGTTTAATTTCGCGCAACACTTCGACCGGAGCCCCAAGCTGTTTCGCCTCAGCGACAAGTTCGTCTTCGCTCATGCTAACAACTTTACGGATTTGCGCGTTGACCTTGCGCATATGGCGCACCGCTTCAACAATGTTGCCTGTCCCCGGCTCCCCTTTTGTCCGTAGCATTGATGCCCCTTCAGCAATGCGGCGGGCAGCCTCCCCCAAATCGCGACAACCGCATACAAACGGAACCGTAAACTGCCGTTTATCGATATGGAATTCCTCATCAGCCGGCGTCAATACTTCACTTTCATCGATATAGTCAACGCCAAGCGCCTCAAGGACGCGCGCTTCCACATAATGACCGATGCGCACTTTCGCCATGACCGGGATCGACACAGCGTTCATCACTTCTTCGACCACCGTCGGGTCTGCCATGCGCGCGACACCGCCAGCAGCACGAATGTCTGCCGGGACACGCTCGAGCGCCATAACCGCGACAGCTCCTGCCGCCTCCGCAATTTTTGCTTGTTCCGCATTTACGACGTCCATAATTACGCCGCCTTTTTGCATTTCCGCCATCCCTCGTTTGACGCGATCCGTACCTGTCAATGCCACCGTTGATTCCCCCTATTCCTATCGTTATGCTTTGCCATATGCGCAAAAGGATGATTTATACTGTTTTATTTTAACTCAATTTTTACAAAAATCACAATGGAAAAAAGCTCCCCTGGCAGGGGAGTCATTTTACAGCCAACCTTTCACCGCTTTGACCGCGCTCGTCCATAAGTCGGCAAACAGCCCACCGATCGCACGCATTGAGAGCACAAACCAGTTTGCTTTTTCTACCTCGACTGTCGTAACAAGCGGCACCCGGATGTTTTTTTGCATGTCCGGGCTTAAAAAGGCGAGAGAGTCGTCTCCTTTATATTCGAGCGTCATATACCCGACTGTCTCTCCCTTTTTCAACGGAGCAATCAGCTTTCCTTCATTTGTCATTTTTTTCTTGTCCAATACATATACCGGCTTGTACTGTTTTTCCTCGCCGTTTCTGACTAACAGCGACAGTTTTTTACCTGTCTTGACACGAACCTCTTTTTCTTTCCCTTTCGCGACTGGAAGCTTCTCTTTTCCTTTCAGCTGATATCCCTTCGGATAAAGCGTTTGGAGCGAGTATTGATTGAATCCATAGTTAAATAGCTTTTTCGTCTCCTCGAAGCGCGCCTCTTTCGTCGTTTTTCCGCTCGCATTTTTCGCGTTCATAACGACAGAAATAAGGCGGACACCGTTTCGTTTCGCCGTTCCAGTGAAGCAATTGCCGGCAAATTCAGTATAGCCAGTTTTTAATCCGTCTACCCCTTCATATTCGTACACAAGCCCTGGCAACATCCAGTTCCAGTTGTCCATTCGAATTTCATCATCCGTTCCTTCGCGGAACAGTTTCTTTGGAATGCTCGCTGTTTCCAGCACTTCTGGGTGATCTTTCAGCAGCCGGTAGGCAAGGGTCGCCATCGCCCGTGCGGACATGACGTTTTCCTCGTCTTGGCTTGTTCCTTGTGGATGGAATCCCTTTAAGTCACTGTTGCTTAACCCGGTTGAATTGACAAATTTATAGTCTTTGAGCCCAAGCTCTTTCCCCTTTTCATTCATCATTCGCACAAAATTTTTCTCTGATCCGGCAATGATTTCGGCAATCGCGACCGTTGCTGCATTCGCTGAATAAATGGCCATCGCCTCGTACAGCTCACGAACCGTATATTGCCCGTCCTTGCGCAGAGGGACGTTCGACAGCGACCGGTCTTGCGACAGCCGGTACACGTAATCGCTTGGCGTATACGTTTGATCCCATTTGACGCGCTTCGCTTTAATAGCGTCAAGGAGCAAGTATTCAGTCATCATTTTCGTCATACTGGCAATGCCAAGCACCGCATCAATATTTTTTTCGTACAAAATTCTTCCTGTTTGCGCGTCCACTAAAATAGCGGCATCGGCCCGAATATCAAGCGGCACGCTCTCCGCTTTCACCGTTGCTTGGAACGGCCATAGCGTCAAACAAAGACAAATTGATAGTAGCCAAACAAACCAGTTTCGTTTCTTTGTCTCCACGTCGCACCCTCCTTACACAACCGTTATTGTAACATATGGACAGCCAAAAAAATAGACGGAGAACATGTCTCCGTCAAAGTTAGGTCGATTGGCGCAACCTCGCTTAAAACGCAGAGTAGTTTGGCGCCTCTTTCGTAATTTGTACATCGTGCGGATGGCTTTCACGGAGTCCTGCGCCCGTCATGCGGATAAATTGTGTTTTCTCCCGCAACTCGTCCAAGTTCCGCGTTCCGCAGTAGCCCATACCAGCACGCAGTCCGCCGACGAGCTGGTAAATCGTATCGGCGAGCGGTCCTTTGTATGGCACGCGTCCCTCGATGCCTTCCGGGACAAACTTTTTCGCTTCCTCTTGGAAATAGCGATCCTTGCTGCCTCGCTCCATTGACGCGACCGATCCCATACCCCGGTACACTTTAAAGCGACGTCCTTGATAAATTTCCGTCTCACCTGGGCTTTCTGAGACGCCGGCGAGCAAACTACCAAGCATAACAGCATGCGCTCCAGCCGCCATCGCCTTCACGATGTCGCCGGAATATTTGATCCCGCCGTCAGCGATAATCGGAACGCCATGTTTGCGCGCCTCCGTCGCACAATCGTAAATGGCTGTAATTTGCGGCACTCCAACCCCGGCGACAACCCGTGTCGTGCAAATAGATCCCGGACCGATCCCGACTTTAATAATGTTTGCTCCCGCTTCAATTAAGTCGCGCGTCGCCTCAGCTGTCGCGACATTCCCAGCGATAATGTTCAAATCTGGGTACTGGCGACGGATATTGGCCACTGTCTCGAGGACACCTTTGGAGTGGCCGTGCGCCGTGTCGACGACAATGACGTCAACCCCTGCCTCAACGAGTTTTTTAACACGGATCATCGTGTCCGCTGTCACTCCAACAGCCGCCCCGACGACAAGTCGTCCTTTCGCGTCCTTCGCCGAGTTCGGGAACTCAATCACCTTCTCAATGTCCTTGATGGTAATTAACCCTTTTAGTATCCCGTTTTCATCAACAAGCGGCAATTTTTCGACTTTATGTTGTTGCAAAATTTTCTCCGCTTCCTCTAACGTTGTTCCAACCGGAGCTGTGATCAAATTTTCTTTCGTCATTACCTCGGAAATTTTAATCGAGTAGTCTTGAATAAAACGCAAATCGCGGTTTGTAATAATCCCAACAAGCTTTTGTTCCTCAGCGTTGTTCACGATCGGCACACCTGAGATACGGTATTTGCCCATTAAATGCTCCGCATCGTACACTTGATGATCAGGCGTTAAGAAAAACGGATCAGTAATAACCCCTCGCTCCGACCGTTTTACTTTATCGACTTGCTCAGCTTGCTGCTCAATGGACATGTTTTTGTGGATGATACCAAGACCACCTTGACGCGCCATCGCAATCGCCATTTCGGCCTCGGTGACGGTATCCATGCCAGCGCTAATAATCGGGATGTTCAACTGCAGTGTGTCACTTAACCTCGTCGTGACATCAACATCGCGCGGCAGCACGTCAGATTTTGCCGGGATGAGAAGAACATCGTCAAACGTCAATCCTTCCTTCGCGAATTTCGCTTCCCACATGTTTTCTCCCCCTTGTCCGGAAATATTATTAGTAGCTTAACAACTGGTTAAACTACTGTCAAGGAATCAAAAAAATGTCCTACTTTTCAGTTATTTCCCTACAATTCAGCAACAAGGAGGGCAAAAATGTTCGGAAATACCAAAAGTGCATTCAACCTTTCCGTTTTCCGTTCCGCGGATACCGCGCAACACTTTTTGCAGCAATGCTACAAGCAACAGCAACGCGATGACGCAGTCCAACGCAGTTATACAAATTGTTATCCGTTTTTGTACTATTTGGAGCACGGACAAAACTTTTACGCCGCTGCCCAGCAGGCCCCGTTGTCGATCAAGCCAGTTCTTTTATTTTACGGAATGGTTCAGCTTTTAAAAGCCTGCTTGCTTACCGTTGATCCCAACTACCCGGAGTCAACATCTGTCTTAGCCCACGGGGTGTCAACGAGAAAGCGAAAAAAACAAGGCTATGAATTTTTAGATGACGAAGTAAAAGTACAAAAAAATGGTTTGTTCACTCACTTTTCTGAAAAAATGTTTCATGTGAAACAGGAAGCTGGGGAAAAGTTTCGCATGGGCACACTGTTGCAACGGATTTGTGAACTACATGAAACGTTTTTTTTCCTAGGCGGACGAAAAAAGCCATTATCTTTGCCGATTGTACATAACGTTTCACCACCGATACTGGCCATCCCAAAAACAATTTTAGATCACTATCACATGTCGTTATCCCGATTTGTCCAATACATTGGAGAGGAGGGGCAAGGAAGGAAGCTTGTCTTCATCAAAGAGGAAGGAGAATTTCTTTATTTTGAGACAGCAACGCCGCTATCTTCCGTGGGAGAAGGCCCATTTTTATTTCATCTTAACGGGACATACCATATCCCGACCAAGAAAGAAAAAATTTTTACACTCCCAGAGATTCACGCCCATTACTTGTTGCTCTATAACTTAAGCATGATCTCCCGTTACGAGACCGAATGGTGGAGCGAACTCCTTCACTCCTACTCCAGCAAGGCGTATATTTTTATTCTTCAATTTCTTTCCGTGTCGGCGGAAAAAGTCCCGTTATTGTTGAACGAATATTTGATGCAAAAGCTTTTGGCTAAACCAAATTAAAAACCCCTGCTGTTTGAAACAGCAGGGGTTTCTTTCGCCTAGCAGCGACCTACTCTTGCAGGGGCGCTGGCCCCAACTACCATCGGCGCTGGAGAGCTTAACTTCCGTGTTCGGGATGGGAACGGGTGTTTCCTCTCCGCTATCACCACTAGGCAATATGAAGTTGTGGGATCATTCCCTCAAAACTAGATAACCGTTTTTGGGGAAGAAGCCTCCGCTTGTCGTACTGTCTAGCTCCGGCCGCCATCGGCTCGCGACGCTTCGGTCCTGCTGTGGCGGCGACACATTGCATACGCTCCTGTGGCACCACCCACGCAGAACCAAGCTTTGCTTGGTTCGAGCCTCCTCGCAGGCCCTCCAGCGCGTCTCGCCGATAGGCGGGCGGCCTCCGCTTTTCTAGGTTAAGCCCTCGATCGATTAGTATCCGTCAGCTCCACGTGTCGCCACGCTTCCACCTCGGACCTATCAACCTCGTCATCTTCGAGGGATCTTACTCGCCTAACGCGATGGGAAATCTCATCTTGAGGGGGGCTTCACGCTTAGATGCTTTCAGCGCTTATCCCTTCCGCACATAGCTACCCAGCGGTGCCCCTGGCGGGACAACTGGTACACCAGCGGTGCGTCCATCCCGGTCCTCTCGTACTAAGGACAGCTCCTCTCAAATTTCCTACGCCCACGACGGATAGGGACCGAACTGTCTCACGACGTTCTGAACCCAGCTCGCGTACCGCTTTAATGGGCGAACAGCCCAACCCTTGGGACCGACTACAGCCCCAGGATGCGATGAGCCGACATCGAGGTGCCAAACCTCCCCGTCGATGTGGACTCTTGGGGGAGATCAGCCTGTTATCCCCGGGGTAGCTTTTATCCGTTGAGCGATGGCCCTTCCATGCGGAACCACCGGATCACTAAGCCCGACTTTCGTCCCTGCTCGACCTGTCCGTCTCGCAGTCAAGCTCCCTTGTGCCTTTGCACTCTCCGAATGATTTCCAACCATTCTGAGGGAACCTTTGGGCGCCTCCGTTACCTTTTGGGAGGCGACCGCCCCAGTCAAACTGCCCACCTGACACTGTCTCCCACCCCGATAAGGGGTGCGGGTTAGAATTTCAATACCGCCAGGGTGGTATCCCACCGACGCCTCCACCGAAGCTGGCGCTCCGGCTTCCCTGGCTCCCACCTATCCTGTACAAGCGATACCAAAATTCCATATCAGGCTGCAGTAAAGCTCCACGGGGTCTTTCCGTCCTGTCGCGGGTAACCTGCATCTTCACAGGTAGTATAATTTCACCGGGTCTCTCGTTGAGACAGTGCCCAAGTCGTTACACCTTTCGTGCGGGTCGGAACTTACCCGACAAGGAATTTCGCTACCTTAGGACCGTTATAGTTACGGCCGCCGTTTACTGGGGCTTCGGTTCGCACCTTCGCTTGCGCTAAGCGCTCCCCTTAACCTTCCAGCACCGGGCAGGTGTCAGCCCCTATACTTCGCCTTTCGGCTTCGCAGAGACCTGTGTTTTTGATAAACAGTCGCTTGGGCCTTTTCACTGCGGCTCTTCGGGGCTCATCACCCCAAAGAGCACCCCTTCTCCCGAAGTTACGGGGTCATTTTGCCGAGTTCCTTAACGAGAGTTCTCCCGCGCGCCTTAGGATTCTCTCCTCGCCTACCTGTGTCGGTTTGCGGTACGGGCACCTCTTCCCTCGCTAGAGGCTTTTCTTGGCAGTGTGGAATCAGGGACTTCCGGATCAAATCCGTCGCCATCACAGCTCAGCCTTTACGGCCAGCGGATTTGCCTACTGGCCAGCCTTACTGCTTGGACAGGCTCTTCCAGCCGCCTGCTCACCCTATCCTCCTGCGTCCCCCCATCGCTCAAACGGGAAGGAGGTGGTACAGGAATCTCAACCTGTTGTCCATCACCTACGCCTTTCGGCCTCGGCTTAGGTCCCGACTAACCCTGAGCGGACGAACCTTCCTCAGGAACCCTTAGGCTTTCGGCGCAGAGGATTCTCACCTCTGTTTTCGCTACTCATACCGGCATTCTCACTTCTAAGCGCTCCACCAGTCCTTCCGGTCTGGCTTCGATGCCCTTAGAACGCTCCCCTACCGATGACCAACGGTCATCCCGCAGCTTCGGCGGCACGTTTAGCCCCGGTACATTTTCGGCGCAGAGTCACTCGACCAGTGAGCTATTACGCACTCTTTAAATGGTGGCTGCTTCTAAGCCAACATCCTGGTTGTCTTCGCAACTCCACATCCTTTTCCACTGAACGTGCACTTGGGGGCCTTAGCTGGCGATCTGGGCTGTTTCCCTCTTGACCACGGATCTTATCACTCGTAGTCTGACTCCCAAGGATAAGTCATTGGCATTCGGAGTTTGACTGGGTTCGGTAACCCGATGAGGGCCCCTAGCCCAATCAGTGCTCTACCTCCAAGACTCTCACCTTGAGGCTAGCCCTAAAGCTATTTCGGGGAGAACCAGCTATCTCCAAGTTCGATTGGCATTTCACCCCTACCCACACCTCATCCCCGCACTTTTCAACGTACGTGGGTTCGGGCCTCCAGCCGGTGTTACCCGGCCTTCACCCTGGACATGGGTAGATCACCTGGTTTCGGGTCGACGACGACGTACTCAAACGCCCTATTCAGACTCGCTTTCGCTGCGGCTCCGCCTCTTCGGCTTAACCTCGCACGCCATCGTCACTCGCCGGTTCATTCTACAAAAGGCACGCCATCACCCATGAACGGGCTCTGACTACTTGTAGGCACACGGTTTCAGGTTCTCTTTCACTCCCCTTCCGGGGTGCTTTTCACCTTTCCCTCACGGTACTGGTTCACTATCGGTCACTAGGGAGTATTTAGCCTTGGGAGATGGTCCTCCCTGCTTCCGACGGGATTTCCCGTGTCCCGCCGTACTCAGGAGCCGCTCGGGAGGGAACGAAGTTTCGACTACAGGGCTGTCACCTTCTCTGGCCGGCCGTTCCAGACCGGTTCGTCTACCCCGTTCCTTTCTCACTCCCATCTGAGCGGTCCTACAACCCCAAGAGGCACGCCTCTTGGTTTGGGCTGTTCCCGTTTCGCTCGCCGCTACTCAGGGAATCGCATTTGCTTTCTTCTCCTCCGGGTACTAAGATGTTTCAGTTCCCCGGGTGTGCCCTCCATGCCCTATGGATTCAGGCATGGATCCTGCCCCATTACGGGCAGGGGGTTTCCCCATTCGGACATCTCCGGATCAACGCTTGCTTACAGCTCCCCGAAGCGTTTCGGCGTTTGCCCCGTCCTTCATCGGCTCCTAGTGCCAAGGCATCCACCGTGCGCCCTTTCTAGCTTAACCTACAGCTCGTTTCGGCTTCTTCCTTATTGTCTAGCTTCGGCGCCTAGCTCTCTTCCGCCAAATAACCTTCCCCCTTGGGGTGCAAGCACCCCTGCGGGTGAAGAACATTTGGCTTCGAGAACTGACCGCGGCACCTCAGCTTTTCCGGTTATCTAGTTTTCAAGGAACGATTTCTATTCATCGAAAATGGTGGAGCCTATCGGGATCGAACCGATGACCTCCTGCGTGCAAAGCAGGCGCTCTCCCAGCTGAGCTAAGGCCCCATAATCCAAGATGGGCCTAAGTGGACTTGAACCACCGACCTCACGCTTATCAGGCGTGCGCTCTAACCAGCTGAGCTATAGGCCCATAACCTCTATATTATTCAAGGAACAACAAGTTCCCTCAAAACTAAACAAGGCTACTACCTTGAGTCAACTTCTTTGCGGCCTTGCGCCGAGGAATCCAGCTCCTCTGAATCACTCGCAGACGCAGGCGCAAAACACCAAGAGAATAACAAATTCCCTCAAAACTAAACAAAACACCAAGCGCCATTATAATCAAACCGAAAGGTTTTGTCAATAAATCCTTAGAAAGGAGGTGATCCAGCCGCACCTTCCGGTACGGCTACCTTGTTACGACTTCACCCCAATCACTTGCCCCACCTTCGGCGGCTGGCTCCCGTAAGGGTTACCTCACCGACTTCGGGTGTTGCAAGCTCTCGTGGTGTGACGGGCGGTGTGTACAAGGCCCGGGAACGTATTCACCGCGGCATGCTGATCCGCGATTACTAGCGATTCCGGCTTCATGCAGGCGAGTTGCAGCCTGCAATCCGAACTGAGAGCGGCTTTTTGGGATTCGCTCCCCCTCGCGGGTTCGCAGCCCATTGTAGCACGTGTAGCCCAGGTCATAAGGGGCATGATGATTTGACGTCATCCCCACCTTCCTCCGACTTTTAGCCGGCAGTCCCTCTAGAGTGCCCAACTGAATGCTGGCAACTAGAGGCAAGGGTTGCGCTCGTTGCGGGACTTAACCCAACATCTCACGACACGAGCTGACGACAACCATGCACCACCTGTCACCCTGTCCCCCCGAAGGGGAAAACGCCCAATCTCTTGGGTTGTCAGGGGATGTCAAGACCTGGTAAGGTTCTTCGCGTTGCTTCGAATTAAACCACATGCTCCACCGCTTGTGCGGGCCCCCGTCAATTCCTTTGAGTTTCAGCCTTGCGGCCGTACTCCCCAGGCGGAGTGCTTATCGCGTTAGCTACAGCACTAAAGGGTGTGACCCCTCTAACACTTAGCACTCATCGTTTACGGCGTGGACTACCAGGGTATCTAATCCTGTTTGCTCCCCACGCTTTCGCGCCTCAGCGTCAGTTACAGGCCAGAGAGCCGCCTTCGCCACTGGTGTTCCTCCACATCTCTACGCATTTCACCGCTACACGTGGAATTCCGCTCTCCTCTCCTGCACTCAAGCCCCCCAGTTTCCAATGACCCTCCACGGTTGAGCCGTGGGCTTTCACATCAGACTTAAAGGACCGCCTGCGCGCGCTTTACGCCCAATAATTCCGGACAACGCTCGCCCCCTACGTATTACCGCGGCTGCTGGCACGTAGTTAGCCGGGGCTTTCTCGTGAGGTACCGTCACCGCGCCGCCTTATTCAAACGGCGCTCCTTCGTCCCTCACAACAGAGCTTTACGACCCGAAGGCCTTCTTCGCTCACGCGGCGTCGCTCCGTCAGACTTTCGTCCATTGCGGAAGATTCCCTACTGCTGCCTCCCGTAGGAGTCTGGGCCGTGTCTCAGTCCCAGTGTGGCCGGTCACCCTCTCAGGCCGGCTACGCATCGTCGCCTTGGTGAGCCGTTACCTCACCAACTAGCTAATGCGCCGCGGGCCCATCCGCAAGTGACAGCCGAAGCCGCCTTTCAACCAAAGACCATGCGGTCTTTGGTGTTATCCGGTATTAGCTCCGGTTTCCCGGAGTTATCCCGGTCTTGCGGGCAGGTTGCCCACGTGTTACTCACCCGTCCGCCGCTGACCGAACAAGAGCAAGCTCTCGTTCGGTCCGCTCGACTTGCATGTATTAGGCACGCCGCCAGCGTTCGTCCTGAGCCAGGATCAAACTCTCCAAAAGAAAGTTGATTGGCTTGCACTTCAGCTCCAGCACCAAAGTACTGTGAGCCTCAGCTTTTCGTATTGTCTAGCTTCGGCCGCTATCGGCTCGCGACGCTTCGTGTCCCGCTGCGGCGGCAACAGCCTCCTCGCGGGCCTCTCAGCGCGTTTCGCCGATAAGCAAGCGACCTCAGCTTTTCTTATGACGCTTGTGTTTTGTTTAGTTTTCAAGGAACTTTTATCATCTCTCAATAATGACAGCTATTAAATGATAACGCATGGACAACGAAAAGTCAATAGTTTTTTTATTTCGTTGTTGCAAGCAAGATAGATTGTATCACGTTACTGTTATTTATGCAACAGTTTTTTTGAAATAATAGTTCACAAAAAACGACCGATCCGTCTCCCACTGTTGCTTTGAGGTGGGAACTTCTCGGTCAACATCATAGAATTTCTTCGATATATAGGTCGCGCTGCTCGACTAATGAAAGCAACTGACCAGTTTTCATCACCTTGACAATCGGCCTTGCTGGTTCGTCGGGCTGGATAAATATCACCTCAGCCGTTTCACCGTTTGATAGTTTGACAATTGCCCCCGTTTGCAAGCTAATGAGATGGTTTACAAGCAAAGCAACCACTTCTGCATTTAATCGACCAAATTGCTCTCGCTGGATGGCTTCAATTGCCCGAAAGGGTGACTGCTTGCGGCGGTATAGACGTTCTGAAGTCATTGCATAGTATACGTCAGCGACCGCAATAAGCTGGCCATATGGATGAATTTTTTCAGCTTTGACTCGTAATGGATATCCGCTGCCGTCATTTCGCTCGTGATGTTGCAACACAGCCAACTTTGCTCCTTGGTTTAATGCCGCAATGTTTTGTACCATCCTATAACTCAAAATAGGATGTTGTTCTATTTCACGAAACTCCTCCTCGGTGAGTGCCGAAGGTTTCATCAAAATTTGGCTGCTTATTTTCGCCATACCACAATCAGATAAAACGCCAGCGAGCACGATTTGATGACATTCACCTTGACTGTAGCCGAGCTGCATGGCTAGAAACCCGGCGAGCAAACCGATGCTGACAGCGTGATGGTATAAATATTCTTCTTTTGTTGTGTAATGGTGAAGCATCAGCAACTCCCGCTTATGCTTTATCATTTTGTTGAAAAGTGGGATGGCGATCTCTCTGATTTCACCGATATCGACCGCTCCCCCCGCTTGCCATGACTGAAACGCTTTTTTATACCGTTGGACTGCTTCTAAATACAACATAACCGGACGTTCGTCGGCCTTCGTTGAGGCGGAGTCGCCTGCAAGGAAGGGCTCACCATTGGCTAATACCGGTTCGATCTCCACCTCATTAATCAGAAACTTGCTAAGCACGTGCAACAACTGCTTAGTGATGACCGTCTTTTTCGGCATAATCGGTTTTTTCGTTTTGCCAATCATATCTTGAGCAAGCACACAACCTTCGCGAAGCTGCTCCAATTTGACGCGCACCATCCGTTTATGCACCTCTGCCTATAACATTTATTTCTATCGTAACATGATTTTCCTTCCAATGGCAGTGCTTTCGGCCCAAAAAAAAAGAAAGACGCTCCGTACCTTAATGGACGGAACGTCATAGAAGCTAAGCCGAATGGCCTTCCTCTTCCTCTTTTTCTTCCTCGGTTACCTTTGCTACGGTGGCGACGCACTCGTGTTCATCTTCACCAGATAGGCGAATGAGTTTCACACCTTGAGCGACTCTCCCTGTTCGGGAAATATCACTGACCGAAATACGGATGAGTACACCACTGGTCGTAATCACCATTAAGTCTTCATTGCCAACGACAGTCGTCACTGCGACGACAGAACCGTTTCTTTCTGTAACGTTGCATGTTTTCAATCCCTTGCCGCCGCGGCTTTGCACTCGGTATTCCGAGGCCGGAGTGCGCTTACCGAATCCTTTTTTCGTGACAACAAGCACGTCGTGGTGGTCTTCTAAAATCTCCATGCTAACGACTTCATCATTGTCATCAAGCGTGATTGCTTTGACTCCGGTTGCGCTACGGCCCATCGTTCGCACATCGGTTTCCGGGAAACGGATAAGCATCCCATTTTTCGTGCCGATAATCAAATGTTTTTGGCCGTCCGTCAATCTGACGGAAATCAGCTCATCCCCTTCGCGCAAATGAATAGCAATGAGCCCATTGTTGCGAATATGGGCGAAGGAGGAAAGTGAGGAGCGCTTGGCGATCCCTTGTTTTGTCGAAAACACAAGGTAACGTTCGTCGTCAAATGTTTCAATCGGGATCATAGCGTTAATCCACTCGTCTTTATCGAGCTCAAGCAAGTTAATGATCGGCAGTCCTTTGGCCGTTCGGCCGAACTCTGGGATTTCGTAGCCTTTCGCCTGATATACTTTCCCTTTGTTTGTAAAAAATAGTACGGTGTCATGGGTCGATGTAATAAGCAAATGTTCGACAAAATCGTCTTCCGATGTGTGCATCCCTTGCACGCCTCGGCCACCGCGCTTTTGACTCCGATATGTCGATAAAGGTAGACGCTTAATATAGCCTTTATGGGTGAGTGTAATGACAATATGCTCATGCGGAATCAAGTCTTCGTCGTCCAGCTGTTCGACAGCTCCAACAACGATTTCCGTACGCCGCTCATCGTTAAATCGTTCTTTAATCTCGCTAAGCTCGTCGCGAATAATTTGCAACACTTTCTCTTCGTCAGCCAACACCGCTCTCAGTTCAGCGATGAGACGGACAATGTCTTGATATTCTTGTTCAATTTTCTCCCGTTCAAGGCCGGTCAGCCGCTGTAGACGCATATCCAAGATCGCTTGTGCCTGCCGTTCACTGAGCGAGAATCGCTCCATCAATCCTTCGCGTGCTGCCTCCGTTGTCTGCGAACGTCGGATCAAGTCGATCACTTCATCCAAATGATCGAGGGCGATACGCAAACCTTCCAAAATGTGGGCGCGTGCCTCGGCCTTTTTGAGTTCGAATGCCGTCCGGCGGCGAATGACCGTTTTTTGATGGTTTAAATAATGCTCCAAGCATTCTTTTAAGTTCAGCACTTTCGGCTCGCCGTTCACTAAGGCGAGCATATTAATTCCGAAACTTGTTTGTAGGGCTGTATATTTGTACAAATTGTTTAAAACGACTTTCGCGTTCGCATCACGCCGCACTTCAATGACGATGCGCATACCGTTCCGGTCCGACTCGTCGCGCAAGTCAGTAATCCCGTCAATTTTTCTCTCACGTACAAGCTCAGCAATCCGTTCAATCAGTTTCGCTTTGTTCACTTGGTAAGGGAGTTCACTGACAATAATCGTTTCTTTGCCATTGGCATGCTGCTCAATTTCAGCCTTAGCGCGCAATGTAATCGAGCCTCGTCCCGTTTCATACGCTTTGCGGATGCCGCTGCGGCCGATAATTTGTCCGGCAGTCGGAAAATCAGGGCCAGGGATGTATTCCATTAAGTCAGCGACTGTCATTTCCGGGTTTTGGCTTAGCGCCAACAAAGCGTCGATTACCTCACCAAGCTGATGCGGCGGAATGTTCGTCGCCATCCCAACAGCGATACCCGATGAACCATTGACAAGCAAGTTTGGAAACCGAGACGGCAGCACCACCGGCTCTTTTTCCGAGCCATCATAGTTGTCTTGGTAGTCGATCGTATCTTTGTTGATATCACGCAACAGTTCCATCGCGATTTTGGACATCCGCGCTTCCGTATAACGCATGGCGGCCGCTGCATCGCCGTCGATCGATCCAAAGTTGCCGTGCCCATCAACGAGCATATATCGATAGTTGAAATCTTGCGCCATGCGCACCATCGTATCATACACGGCGGCATCGCCGTGCGGATGGTATTTCCCGATCACTTCGCCGACAATGCGAGCCGATTTTTTGTACGGTTTATCGGCGGTCATGCCAAGATCGTGCATGGCGTATAAAATGCGGCGGTGCACCGGTTTCAATCCGTCGCGCACATCCGGCAAGGCGCGCGAAACGATGACGCTCATTGCATAATCGAGGAACGAAGAGCGCATTTCTTGGCTAATATTCACTTCGCGAATGCGTGGTTGTTCGTGTTCTGCCATTCGTCCAAACCTCCCTTTTGAACCTCCACCGCTCCGTTCTGCCTTATAAGCGGCAGAAACAGACAAGCGGCAGGCGCCGCTTCGCTCGCGCGCCGGGTGATCCCGTCGGCAAGGTGAAGCGGGGAGGGCGGCCGCTTCCCTCTCTTCTCAGCCTAAATATCCAAGTTTTTCACATAACGGGCGTTTTCTTCAATAAACTGACGACGCGGTTCCACCTTGTCGCCCATTAAAATTTCAAATGTTTCATCCGCGTCAATCGCGTCTTGTAGGCTCACTTGCAGCAATGTTCTCGTTTCCGGGTTCATCGTCGTTTCCCAAAGTTGCTCTGGATTCATCTCGCCCAATCCTTTGTAGCGCTGAATCATCGGTTTTGGCTGAGCCGGCAGTTCGGCAAGAATTTTTTCGAGCTGACGGTCATTGTAAGCATAACGCACTTGTTTTCCTTGCTCGATTTTATATAGCGGCGGCTGGGCGATATAAATGTAGCCGCGTTCGATCAATTCACGCATATAGCGGTAAAAGAACGTCAAAAGGAGCGTGCGGATATGGGCGCCGTCGACGTCCGCGTCGGTCATGATAATGACTTTATGGTAACGCGCTTTTGAGATGTCAAAGTCTTCACCAATGCCGGTGCCAAGCGCAGTGATGATTGCCCGCACCTCATTATTCGACAAAATCTTGTCCAAACGCGCTTTTTCTACGTTAAGAATTTTCCCGCGCAGCGGTAAAATCGCTTGGAAATGTCGGTCGCGCCCTTGTTTTGCTGAACCACCCGCCGAATCGCCCTCTACGACGTACAGTTCGCTGATTGATGGATCTCTCGATGAACAATCAGCCAGCTTGCCGGGCAAGTTGGAAATTTCAAGCGCGCTTTTCCGACGTGTCAGTTCGCGCGCTTTTTTCGCCGCGACCCGGGCGCGCGCTGCCATCATACCTTTTTCGACAATTTTTCGAGCAACAGCTGGATGTTCAAGTAAAAACGTCTCGAACTGCTCAGAGAAAACGGCGTCTGTCACAGTGCGCGCATCGCTGTTGCCAAGTTTTGTTTTCGTCTGCCCCTCAAACTGCGGAGCCGGGTGCTTGATCGACACGATGGCTGTCAGTCCCTCGCGCACATCCTCACCGGTCAAGTTGGCATCGTTGTCTTTAAAAATTTGCTGTTTGCGAGCATAGTCATTGATAATGCGCGTCAGCGCCATTTTAAAGCCGGACTCATGCGTGCCCCCTTCATGCGTATGGATGTTGTTAACGAATGAGTAAATGTTGCTTGTGTAGCCGTCGTTATATTGCAAGGCAATTTCAACGGCGATGCCGTCGCGCTCGCCAGCAATGTAAATCGGCTCTTCGTGCAGCACTTCCCGTGTCCGGTTTAAATGGCGAACATAAGAGCGAATACCACCCTCATAAAAATATTCATTTTTCCGGTTGTCAACCCGTTCGTCCGTTAGGGTAATTTTCAAGCCGCGGTTTAAAAAAGCGAGCTCGCGCAGCCGAGTAGCCAGCGTCTCATAGTCAAACTCGGTTGTTTCTGTAAAAATTTCCGGGTCCGGCTTGAAACGGGTCGTCGTCCCGGTTCGGTCCGTTTCGTCGATAACTTGCAGGTCGGTGCGAGGTTCACCTCGTTCGTATTTTTGGTAGTGGATTTTTCCGTCACGATACACGTAAACTTCGAGCCATTCCGATAAGGCGTTCACAACTGAGGCACCGACGCCATGCAAGCCGCCCGATACTTTGTAGCCCCCTCCACCAAACTTTCCGCCGGCGTGAAGGACAGTCATAATGACCTCAACAGCTGGACGCCCCGTCGCCTCGTGCACATCAACCGGAATACCGCGCCCGTTGTCAGCGATCGTAATGCTGTTATCTTCTCCGATCGTCACATGAATTTCCGTGCAATAGCCGGCCAATGCCTCATCGATACTGTTGTCGACGATTTCCCAGACGAGATGGTGAAGCCCTTTTGGTCCTGTCGAACCGATGTACATTCCTGGGCGTTTCCGAACCGCCTCAAGGCCTTCAAGCACTTGGATTTGGCTCGCATCGTACGCCTGCTCAACCCGTTGTTCCATTGTCATGCCATATCACCTACGCTTTCTTTGCAAACGTTCAACGTTCCACAATCAAGAAGGGGCGGCTACCGAACCGGAGTGAACTCGATAAATGGCCGCTTCTTGAATGAGATCGTGCTTAATGCCGTCGATACTTGTTGTAGTGACAAAAGTTTGCACTTTTTTCCGGATCGCATCAAGGAGGTGGGTTTGTCGGAAGTCATCCAGTTCCGACAACACATCATCGAGCAATAAAATGGGGTAATCTCCTAACTCAGAAAAGATGAGTTCAATTTCCGCTAGTTTGACCGCCAGCGCTGTTGTGCGCTGCTGCCCTTGGGAGCCGAATGTTTGCACGTTTTTTCCATTGACGATAAACGCAATGTCATCACGGTGTGGGCCGACAAGCGTCGTTCCCCGCTGAATTTCCCGCTCTCTCATGGCGGCAAACGTTTCACTGTATGCTTCTACTATTCTCGACAATTCTGCCTTTTCTGATACGTCAACTGATGGTTCGTATCGAATGTGAAGCCGTTCGGCGCCACGACTGATTTCATGGTGGATCGGCATTGCCCATTGCTCGAGCAACGCTAAAAACTGGCGGCGCCGCAGGGTGATTTTTGCCGCCAGCACCATGAGCTGCTCGGTTAATACGTCGAGCACTGCTTCATCGTGTTGCTCACGTGCCTGCATCATTTTCAAGTAATGATTGCGCTGCTGCAACAGCTTTTGATATTGGCTTAAATCATGTATATAAACGGGAGATACTTGCCCGATTTCCATGTCGATAAACCGGCGCCGTACTTGCGGGCTTCCTTTGACTAAATTCAAGTCCTCAGGAGCGAACATGACAACGTTTAAATGGCCAACATATTGGCTGAGCCGCTGCTGTTCAATATGGTTACATCTTGCCTTTTTTCCCTTTTTTGAGATCGTCAGTTCAAGCGCTAAAGAACCGCTTCGCTTTTCTGCTCTTCCTTCTATTTTAGCATAGTCTTCATTCCAACGGATAAGGTCTTTATCGTTCGTGGTGCGGTGCGATTTTGCCATGGCCAGAACATAAATGGCCTCCATCATGTTCGTCTTTCCTTGGGCGTTTTCCCCTAAGATGATGTTAACGCCTTGGTCAAAACTTAACGTCTCATGTTCATAATTGCGGTAGTTCGTTAGTGTTAAGTTAGTCAGAAACACCCGGCCTTCACCTACTCCACTTGCGTGACGATAAACGTGCCGATCCGTTCAATCTCAACTCGGTCGCCGTCTTTCAGTTTCCGGCCGCGCCGGTCCTCTTTTTCACCGTTAACGAATACATTGTATTCTTGCAAAAACCATTTCGCTGCGCCGCCTGTCTCAATCAAATTCACTAGCTTTAGCAGCTGTCCTAACGTAATCGTTTCCGTAGTAATTGTTACTTTTTGTTCCATCTGCTTATCGCTCGCTTTCCTTCAAACTGCCTATTCTTTTATTTTACCGAAAAACTCTTCCACTCGCAAAGAAAGCCGATGAGCAAGGACAGTCAAAGGGATTCCCATCCTTCTCATCGGTCACGGAAAAAGTCATGTTTAAGACAGCACAGCCGTTATGCGCGTAAAGCTAGCTTTATTAAGGGGTTATCAATATGTTCTTACCGGCAAAATAAGCTGAAGCATTGAGTCTGTATGAAGTGGACGCAACAAGAACGGACGCATTGCCCCCGTGAAACTGATTTGAATATCGTTGCCATCAAGCGCCCGCAGCGCATCCATCATGTATTTTGCACTGAAGGAAATGTTTAATTCTTCGCCTTCAATCGACTCGGTTTGCAACTGCTCAGTCACTTTTCCGATCTCCGGAGAAATCGAAGAAATCTCAAGTAATCCTCCAGGGAGCGTCGTCAGTTTCACCACATTGTTTCTTCCTTCCCTTGCAAGCAAGGATGCCCGATCGATCGCTTGCAAAAATTCTTTTGCATTGACGACCATGTTCGTTTTGCTGTCGGTTGGGATCAAGCGGGCTGTCTCCGGGTAATTTCCGTCGAGCAATCGGGAAAAGAACAGAAGATGTTCCGCCTTAAACAACACTTGGTTGGCCGTGATAACGATACTGACTGGAGCATTGCCGTCATCTAAAATTTTGCTCAGCTCGTTGAGGCTTTTCCCTGGAATGACGACATTATATGAAATCGCGTTTTCCGCTTCGATTTTTACTTTGCGCATCGCTAGGCGGTGACTATCTGTCGCCGTGCAAATCAGTTCGCCGTTTTCGACTTTCCAGTTGACACCTGTCAAGATCGGGCGTGTTTCCGATGTTGATACAGCAAACACTGTTTGTCGGATCAGCGTTTTTAATAAATCGGCCGGAATTTGAAACACGTTTTCCTCTTCAATTTGCGGCAAACGTGGATATTCCTCAGCGTTTAAGCCATTGAGACGGAATTCTGAGTGTCCTGAGCGGATGACAGTCAAGAAGTTGTCCTCGGTTTCAATCTCAATGGTTTGTTGAGGCAGCTTTTTGACGATTTCGGCAAAAAAGCGCGCTTGCAGCACGATGCTTCCGGGTCTTTTTACGTCAACAAGCAAGCGTCCCTCTTTTTCGAGCGGAATAAACGACTCAATCGAAATGTCAGAGTCACTTCCGGTCAACGTCACTCCATGAGCGTTTGCTGTTAACTTAATTCCGGTTAAAATCGGGATCGTTGTTCTTGTCGATACAGCTTTCATTACGTCTTGGACGCTTTTTGCCAGCGCTTCGCGATCAATGGAAATGTTCACTTGTCGTTCCTCCCCGTTTAGTTGATGTTCGGAAATAAATTATAAAAATATAAAAATAAAAATTCGTAGTAATAGTCATATGGCTTGTTAGTATGTGGATAAACAAGAAAAGCGAAGTAAGCACAGCCTGTCCACATGTGGATAAGCTGTGCATAAAACAAAGCCGGTTATTCACAGTTGCTTCAGCTTTTCTTGGATTTCTTTTAAATGTTTCTGCAGCTGCGTGTCGGTTTGCAAAAGCTTTGATATTTTTTCATGGGCGTGGATGACCGTCGTATGATCGCGGCCGCCAAATTCGTCGCCGATTTTCGGCAGCGAACAGTCAGTCAGCTCACGGGAGAGATACATGGCGATTTGTCGGGGGAACGCGACCGATTTTGTCCGTTTTTTTGCTTTAAAATCTTCAAGCTTAATGTTGAAATGCTGCCCAACAACGCGCTGAATGTCCTGGATTGTAATTACTTTTGGCTTCGCGCTCGGAATGATATCCTTCAACGCTTCCGCTGCCAAGTCAGCCGTGATTTCTTTATTGATGAGCGATGAGTAGGCGACGACGCGGATAAGAGCGCCTTCGAGCTCACGGATGTTCGAATCAATTTGGTTGGCGATATAAAGCATGACTTCGTTCGGGATGTCAAATCCCTCTGCCTTTGCTTTTTTGCGGAGAATGGCGATCCGCGTTTCTAAATCAGGCGGCGTGATGTCCGTGATCAGTCCCCACTCAAAGCGAGAGCGCAAGCGATCTTCAAGCGTCGGGATTTCTTTTGGTGGCCGGTCACTCGAAATAACGATTTGCTTGCTTTCTTCATGCAGTGTGTTAAACGTATGGAAAAATTCCTCTTGAGTTTGTTCTTTTCCAGCCAGAAATTGAATATCATCAATAAGCAGAACGTCGACGTTCCGGTACTTATTGCGAAAGTCGTCAGGGCGGTTATCGCGGATGGCGTTAATAAACTCGTTTGTAAATTTTTCCGAAGACAAATAGACGACTTTCGCGGATGGGTTATGTTCAATTACGTAATGGCCGATCGCGTGCATTAAGTGTGTCTTTCCAAGCCCGACTCCGCCGTAAATGAAGAGGGGGTTATACGCCTTAGCCGGCGCCTCAGCGACCGCTAACGAGGCGGCATGAGCAAACCGGTTTCCAGAGCCAATAACGAACGTATCGAACGTATATTTTGGATTTAACATGCTCTGTGGGAAGTCGTTCGCCTCTTCATACGGCTTTCGTTGTTTTTTCGCCGACGACGGAAGCTCCAATTTTTCATCAGCCTGATTTGGCGGAATGATAAATTTGACCGCCAGCTCTTCACCGGTAATCGCGTAAATGGTTTCCGCAATTAAATGGGAATAGCGGGAATCAAGCCAGTCTCTAGCAAACTCGTTTGGGGCTACGATGACGAGCGTGTCACCTCGTAAAGAGTGGGCTTTCGTCGATTTAAGCCAAGTTTCAAAGCTCGGCTTGCTAATTTTTCGTTCGATTTCTCCAAGCACGCGATCCCATAAGTCATGGATATTTTCCACCCGTTGCCCCTCCCTTAATTCAGAGGATAATGGTTCGTTTAAAAAAATAAATTTGTGGAAAAATATATTTAAGGAAAAAAGGCGGCTTTTCGACAAAATCCACCATCTGTGGACAACACTATAAACAAGCTGTGAAAAAATATATCCACATCCTATCCACAAATGTGGATATCTTTTTTTATCCACACGATTATTCATAGTGAAAACACATTAATAATAGCAAATAAAGCAGCTAGTTGCAATGGTGTTTTTTGATTATCCACAAAACGGACAGGCTGTGAAAAAATCGTTATCCACACCGCTGAACATGTGAAAAAAATGTCGATAAATGTTGTGGATTATTATTTAGGGCAGAAAAATTATCCACAACAGTGATAGAGGGAGAAAAATACGAAGGCGGTTGACATTTGCTAAGATTGTTCAATATAATGAGAAAGACTGCCCGTAACAGTTATTCCCTAGGGAGGTGTCATAGATGAAACGGACGTATCAACCAAATAAACGGAAGCGCAGCAAAGTGCACGGATTCCGCGCGCGCATGAGCACGAAAAATGGAAGAAAAGTATTGGCGCGTCGCCGTCGCAAAGGAAGAAAGGTATTGTCTGCATAATAGGCCACTGAAACATCAGTGGTCTTTTTTCTCAACATTTTGCCGTCGGGAAATTAGGCAAGTGGAGTGTTTCGGGAAAATGAAAAAAAAGTATCGGATCAAAAAAAACGAGGAATTTCAAGAAGTGTTTCGACGCGGTGTTTCGACGGCCAACCGCCAGTTTGTTGTGTATACGCTTGACCGTCCGGAGCAGCCTTACTTTCGCATCGGGCTTTCGGTCAGCAAAAAGCTTGGCAAAGCGGTTGTCAGAAACCAAATTAAACGATACGTCCGCCAATGTTTTCTTGAATTAAAAGAGGAGGTTGTCCCAGGCAAGGACTACGTCATTATTGCTAGGCAGCCTGTGGCTGAAATGGGCTATGCAGAAGTGAAAAAAAGCTTGCTCCATGTGCTGCGGAAAGCTGGGGGATTGAAAAAGAGAGGCCGAACAACGGATTTGGCTTGAAAAAATGCTCCACGCGGCGAAAAAAGGTGGTAAAATACATACGTGAACTTGTACATGTGGGAGGAAAAAGAAGGTGAAAAGGCGAATTCCATTGATTGTTTTGCTTAGTGCATTGGCTGCCATGCTGTCCGGATGCACGGAAATTAATGAACCGATCACCCAAGAAAGCAAGGGATTTTGGAACGAATATATCGTTTATCCGCTTTCTTGGCTTATTAAATATGTCGCTGAGTTGCTTGGCGGAAGCTTCGGGTTATCGATCATTGTCGTTACCATTCTCATCCGTCTGCTCATTTTGCCGCTGATGATTCAACAGACGCGCAATGCGAAAGCGATGCAAGCGCTTCAGCCTGAAATTGAGGCGTTGCGCAAAAAATACAGTTCCAAAGACGCGCAAACCCAGCAAAAGCTCCAGCAAGAGATGATGTTATTGTTCCAAAAGCACGGCGTCAACCCGATGGCTGGCTGCTTCCCGATTTTAATTCAAATGCCGATTTTAATCGGTTTCTACCATGCTATTATGCGCACAAGGGAAATCGCTCAACATAACTTTTTATGGTTCGACCTTGGTGACAAGGACCCATACTATATTTTGCCTTTAGTTGCCGGATTGACGACGTTCATCCAGCAAAAAATTATGATGGCCGGCTCTGCTCAGCAAAATCCACAAATGGCGATGATGCTTTGGATGATGCCGATTATGATTGTCATTTTTGCGATCAACTTCCCGGCCGCCTTGTCGCTTTACTGGGTTGTTGGAAATATTTTCTCCATTGTGCAAACGTATCTCATTAAAGGGCCGGCTGTTTCTGCCCATTCAGGAGGAGCGAAAAAGTGAAAGAAGTGACCGCGACTGCCGCAACAGTCGAAGAAGCGGTGGAGTTGGCGCTCGCACAGCTCGGCGTGCCTCGGGAGCGCGCGAATATCGTCGTAATCGATGAAGGAAAAAAAGGTTGGTTCGGCCTGTTTGGTGGTCGGCCGGCGGTTGTGAAAGCAGTGCTGAAAATCGATCCGGTTGAGGAGACGGTACGTTTTTTGCAGCAGGTTATCACGCAAATGGGAGCGGAAGGGGCAAACATTGAAGTCGCCCGCCGCGGCAAGCAAGTGACGCTCCACATTCAAGGAGGGCCGGTCGGTTTGCTGATTGGCAAACACGGGCAAACGTTAAACGCGCTTCAGTTTTTGACGCAGCTCGTCGCCAACCGCCATGCCGACGAATACGTGTCGATTGCCGTCGATGTAGAAAATTACCGCGAACGAAGGAAACAGGCGCTTGTCGAATTAGCACATAAGCTAGCGGCCAGGGTGGTCAAGACGGGGAAAGAAGTCAAGCTTGAGCCGATGCCGGCGCATGAGCGGAAAATCATTCATTTGGCACTGGCCGGCAATAAACATGTCTCCACCTATTCGATCGGGGTTGACCCACATCGTTCGATCGTCGTTTCGCCAGCAGCAGGCAAAAAATCGTCAAGGAAAGAGGCACCTCTTTAAACAACATAGAGGAAGCCTCTCTTTTTTTGGCTTCTATTTCTAGGTCGGAGAGGATGCCTAACATGTTTATGTCTAATACCATGTCTTATTTTGCGAATGTATGTTCTATATAGTTTGTATCAGCCCTATACATTTTAGACAACCGGCCTGAGCGTGCCATATTGTTATTCACATGTGGATAAGTTAAAATTGAACTAAACAAAAATACACAAGGTGAATACGGCCAAAAAAAGTTGTGGATATAGATGGAACGGAGAAAAGTGAGGTGAACAAGCCATGACAGAATTTGATACAATTGCCGCTATTTCGACGCCGATGGGAGAAGGGGCGATCGCCATTGTTCGGCTGAGCGGGGATGAGGCGGTAGAGATCGCCGATCGGCTTTTCCGCAGCCCAACTGGAAAGCAGCTGAAAGACGTGCCGTCACACACGATTCATTATGGGCATATTGTTGACCCAAAAAGCGGGCGGATCGTTGAGGAAGTGATGGTATCGGTCATGCGGGCGCCGAAAACATTTACGCGTGAAGATGTAGTAGAGATTAATTGCCATGGCGGGTTCGTTTCCGTCAATCGGGTGTTGCAGCTTGTGCTCGCGAACGGGGCGCGTCTCGCCGAGCCGGGGGAGTTTACGAAGCGAGCGTTTTTAAACGGGCGCATCGACTTATCCCAGGCTGAAGCGGTCATTGACCTCATTCGCGCCAAAACGGATCGAGCGATGAACGTCGCCTTGCAGCAAATGGAGGGGCGCTTGTCGAAATTGATCCGCGAATTGCGGCAGACGATTTTAGAAACGTTGGCGCACGTTGAAGTCAACATCGACTATCCGGAATACGATGATGTCGAGGAGATGACGCCGCGTCTACTAAAAGAGAAAGCAGAATACGTGCGTGGGCAAATTGAAAAACTGCTTTCGACCGCTACCCAAGGGAAAATTTTGCGCGAAGGTTTGGCGACGGTTATTATCGGGCGGCCGAACGTCGGCAAGTCCTCACTGTTAAATGCGCTTGCTCACGAAAACCGAGCGATCGTCACTGATATTCCGGGAACGACGCGCGATGTCATCGAAGAGTATGTCAACGTTCGCGGTGTGCCGCTCCGCTTGATTGATACGGCCGGCATCCGTGAAACAGAAGATATTGTTGAACGGATTGGCGTCGAGCGCTCACGGCAAATGTTGAAGAAGGCCGATTTAATTTTGCTTGTTTTGAACTATCATGAACCGCTGACAGAAGAGGATGAGCGGCTGTTTGCAATGACAGAAGGAATGGATGTTATTGTTATCGTCAATAAAACGGATTTGCCTCAGAACATTGATATAGAGCGGGTCAAAGAGCTTGCGGCTGGCCGGCCGATTGTGGCAACATCACTATTGTGTGAACGAGGAATTGATGAACTGGAAAAAGCGATTGCTGACTTATTTTTTGGTGGTGAACTCGAAGCCGGCGATTTGACTTATGTCTCGAATTCCCGTCATATCGCGTTGCTCGAGCAAGCGAAAAAGGCGATCGAAGATGCGCTGTCCGGCATTGATGTTGGCATGCCGGTCGATCTCGTTCAAATCGATTTGCGCCGCGCGTGGGAGCTGCTTGGCGAAATCGTTGGCGATACAGTGCATGAAAGCCTGATTGATCAGCTGTTTGCCCAATTTTGTTTAGGAAAATAAACAAGGAGGAACCGAAATGGAGTATCACGGAGGATCGTATGACGTCATCGTCATCGGTGCTGGTCATGCCGGCTGCGAGGCGGCTCTGGCGTCTGCGCGCATCGGTGCGAAAACGCTCGTCATTACGCTTAACCTCGATATGATCGCATTTATGCCATGCAATCCGTCGATTGGCGGCCCAGCGAAAGGGATCGTCGTGCGCGAAATCGATGCTCTCGGCGGAGAAATGGGGAAAAACATTGATAAAACATACATTCAAATTCGGATGCTCAACACCGGCAAGGGGCCGGCTGTCCGCGCGTTGCGTGCGCAAGCGGACAAAGTGCTTTACCAGCGGGAAATGAAAAAGACGCTCGAAAACCAGAAAAATTTGACGTTGCTGCAGGGGAAAGTCGAGCGGCTCATCGTCGAAGATGGCGTCTGCAAAGGCGTCATTACGCAAACAGGAGCGCATTATTACGCCAAAGCGGTTGTCATTACGACTGGGACGTTTCTACGTGGGGAAATTATTATTGGCGATATTAAATATTCAAGCGGACCGAACAACCAGCAGCCGTCGATTAAGCTGTCTGAGCATTTAGAAGAGCTTGGGTTCGAGCTCGTTCGCTTCAAAACGGGAACGCCGCCGCGCGTTAACAGCCGGACAATTGACTACAGCAAAACAGAAATTCAGCCGGGCGACGAGGAACCGCGGGCTTTTTCGTACGAAACGACGAAATACATCACCGACCAACTGCCTTGCTGGCTGACGTATACGACAGAGGAAACTCATCGCATCATTGACGAAAACTTGCATTTGTCGCCGATGTATTCCGGCATGATTAAAGGAACCGGACCGCGCTATTGTCCGTCGATCGAGGATAAAGTCGTCCGATTCCACGACAAACCGCGTCATCAAATTTTCCTCGAGCCGGAAGGGCGGGAAACGGAAGAAGTGTACGTGCAAGGATTGTCGACAAGCTTGCCGGAACATATTCAACGCAAGTTGCTTGAGACTATTCCTGGACTTGAGAAAGCGCAGCTTATGCGGGCTGGCTATGCGATCGAGTACGATGCGATTGTGCCGACACAGTTATGGCCGACGTTGGAAACCAAGTTGGTGAAAAACTTATACACCGCTGGTCAAATTAACGGTACGTCCGGCTACGAAGAAGCGGCGGGTCAAGGCATTATGGCCGGCATTAACGCCGCCCATCGCGCGCTCGGCCGCGAGGAAATCATTTTAAGTCGTTCGGATGCCTATATCGGTGTCTTGATCGACGATTTAGTAACAAAAGGGACAAACGAGCCGTACCGCTTGTTGACATCACGCGCTGAATATCGGCTGTTGCTCCGCCACGACAATGCTGATTTGCGCCTGACCGAGCTCGGCTATCGGATCGGCCTTATTTCCGAAGAGAGGTACCAAGCGTTCTTGGCGAAAAAAGAGGCAATCGAACGGGAGAAAAAACGGTTGCAAACGGTCATCATCAAACCGACGCCAGAAGTGCAGGAAGTGATCCGCCAAGCAGGGGGAAGCGAGCTGAAAGATGGCATCCGCGCTGCAGACTTGCTCCGGCGCCCAGAAATGACGTACGAACATATTCAAAAACTCGCGCCGGCTGACGAAGACATCGCTCCAGAAGTGGCTGAGCAAGTTGAAATTCAAATCAAATATGAAGGCTATATTCAAAAATCGTTGCAAGAAGTTGAACGGCTCAAAAAAATGGAAAACAAAAAAATTCCGGAAGATATCGATTACGACGCTATCCAAGGACTGGCGACCGAGGCGCGGCAAAAGCTGAAACAAGTGCGCCCGCTCTCGATTGCCCAAGCATCGCGCATTTCGGGCGTCAATCCGGCCGATATTTCGATATTATTAGTGTATTTGGAACAAGGAAGAATCGCGCGCGTGTCGAATGAATAAATCATGAGGGAAAGGATTGGCTTATGGAGGCGACACAATTTCAAGCCATGCTCGAAGAGAGGGGAATTTCCCTCTCTTCCCAGGCGCTTGCACAGTTTGAGCGCTATTATGAACTGCTCGTTGAATGGAACGAGAAGATGAATTTGACCGCCATTACGGACAAGCCCGGTGTATATGTGAAACATTTTTTTGATTCGGTTTCTCCGGCGTTTTATTACGACTTTTCCGAGCCGTTCTCGCTTTGCGACGTTGGTGCTGGGGCAGGATTCCCGAGCATCCCGCTTAAAATTTGCTTTCCGCACTTGCGAGTTTCGATTGTCGATTCGCTGCAAAAACGCATCCGCTTTTTACAGCATCTTGTTGGGGAACTAGGGCTTAAAGATATCGCCCTTTACCACGATCGTGCCGAGACGTTTGCTCGCCAAAAGGGGATGCGCGAATCGTTCGACGTCGTTACGGCTAGGGCAGTGGCGCGTATGCCGGTGCTTGCCGAGCTTTGCCTTCCGCTTACGAAAGTCGGCGGTACATTCCTCGCGATGAAAGCTGCTTCGGCCCCCGAAGAGTTGAAAGAGGGGGAAAAAGCGATCGCCGTGCTCGGCGGGGAAGTAACCGCGACGGAAACATTCATGCTGCCATTTGAGGAAGGCGAACGGACGATCATTTTCGTTCAAAAAACGAAAAAGACGCCGGCCCGATACCCGCGCAAACCGGGAACGCCAAATAAACAACCGATTCAGTAACCCTTTGCGGACGCGGCGGGAAAGGGAAAGAGAAAAGAGGTTGTACCGGCTCCCGCCTCGCGTTCCGTTTCGAGGAAAACAAAGACGGCCATAAGCAGCGGCACCTGCTGGGCGAAACAGAGAATATTGGCCAAGTATGTCCAAAGGTGGTGTAGGGGGATGAAGCATCCGTTTTCACGTTTGTTCAGCTTTGGAGAAAAAGAGCAAGAAGAGGCGGGGGGCAAGCAAGAGAGGGAAGAAGTTCGCAACATACCGGTTGCCAGTATTATTCCGAACCGTTTTCAGCCGCGCACGGTATTTGATGAAGAAAAAATTGCCGAACTGGCGTTGACGATTCGCACGCACGGCATCATCCAACCGATCGTCGTCCGCGAATGCGACAACGGACAATTTGAAATCATCGCCGGCGAGCGGAGATGGAGAGCGGTGCAAAAGCTTGGTTGGACGGAAATCCCCGCTATTATTAAAAACTTAAACGATAAAGAAACCGCCTCCGTTGCCCTCATTGAAAACTTGCAGCGTGAGGAACTGACGCCAATCGAAGAGGCGATGGCGTATGCCAGATTGATCGAACTCCACGATTTAACGCAGGAAGCGCTTGCCCAACGCCTCGGCAAAGGGCAGTCGACCATCGCCAACAAGCTGCGACTGCTTAAGCTTCCCCAAGAAGTGCAGGAGGCACTCCTGCAACGGGCGATTACCGAACGCCATGCGCGTGCGTTAATTGCATTGAAAGATAAAGAGAAACAGCTGAAGCTTCTGCAAGAAATCATCGATAAACAATTAAACGTCAAACAAACAGAAGACCGCGTGCTAAAGATGCTTGAGGCAGGCGAACGAAAGCCGAAGCCGAAGAGAAAGGCGTTCAGCCGAGATATGCGCATCGCTGTCAATACGATTCGCCAATCGCTTTCCATGGTAGAAAATAGCGGGGTGTCGGTCCATTCTGAAGAAGAAGAGTTTGACGATTACTATCAAATTACGATTCGCATTGCAAAAAAATAACGAAGTCACCTGTTGCCTCATCAAGCGCGGCTGATGGGGTTTTTTCTTTCAGAAAACAAAGTCATTTTTCTTTTTTTCATGATAAAATAGAATTTATGAGTAATAGATAGAGGTAGGTGGCATCGTGGGCAAAGTCATTGCTATTGCAAACCAGAAAGGCGGAGTTGGGAAAACGACGACAGCCGTCAACTTGTCGGCTTGTTTGGCGTATCTCGGAAAAAAAGTGCTGCTTGTTGACGTCGATCCGCAAGGGAACGCAACGAGCGGAATCGGCATTGAAAAGGGCGATGTCGACGAATGCATTTACAACGTCATTATTGGCGATATGAAAGCAAAAGATGTCATTCGGCCGACAAATATCGAAAATTTATACGTAATTCCGGCGACGATCCAGCTAGCAGGCGCAGAAATTGAGCTCGTTTCGGTCATTTCCCGTGAAATTCGGCTTAAAAACGCGCTCGATCCGCTCAAGACTGTGTATGATTTTATCATTATTGACTGTCCTCCTTCGTTAGGATTGCTGACGTTAAATGCGTTGACGGCGGCGGATGCTGTCCTGATCCCTGTTCAGTGCGAATATTATGCGCTTGAAGGGCTCAGCCAGCTGCTGAACACGATCCGGCTCGTGCAGCGGCACTTAAACTATGATTTACGCCTTGAAGGCGTCTTGTTAACCATGCTTGATGCACGGACGAATTTAGGTTTACAAGTGATTCAAGAAGTCAAAAAGTATTTCCGCGAAAAAGTGTACGAAACGATCATCCCGAGAAACGTGCGGCTGAGCGAGGCGCCAAGCCACGGCAAGCCGATTATTTTATACGATGTCAAATCGCGGGGAGCGGAAGTGTATTTGGAACTGGCGAAGGAGGTGCTTGAACGTGGCTAAAGGTCTCGGTAAAGGCATCAATGCGCTGTTTAACAACCTCTCGCTCAACGGGGAAGAGGAAACCATCTTCGAAGTCAGCATTTCTGATCTCCATCCGAACCCGTACCAGCCGCGGAAAACGTTTCAGCCTGAGGCGATTGAGGAACTAAAACAATCGATTTTGCAGCACGGTATTTTGCAGCCGCTCATCGTTCGTCGCTCGCTGAAAGGGTTTGAAATCGTCGTTGGCGAGCGGCGCTACCGGGCGGCAAAAGAAGCAAATTTGCCGTCCGTTCCTGTTGTCGTGCGCGAGTTAACGGACGAACAAATGATGGAGTTTGCGCTTTTGGAAAACTTGCAACGTGAGGATTTGAACCCGATCGAAGAAGCGATGGCGTATAAAATGTTGATGGACAAGCTGCACTTGACACAAGAGGAAATTGCCAGCCGCGTCGGGAAGAGCCGTCCGCACATTGCCAACCATTTGCGCTTATTGTCTCTTCCGCCCGAAGTACAAAAGCTGCTCATTGACGGCACACTTTCGATGGGACACGGTCGTGCGCTCTTAGGGCTGAAGAAAAAAGGAAAAATGAAGTCCATCGTTGAGCGAACGGTTCGTGAAGGGCTGAACGTGCGCCAGCTTGAGAAACTGGTCCAGCAAATGAATGAAAATGTTTCACGTGAAACATCGAAACGAAAACCACCGGAAAAAAGCGTGTTTATCCGGGAAAGCGAATCGCTGTTGCGCGAAAAATTTGGCACGAACGTCACGATTAAACAATCAAAGAAAAAAGGGAAAATCGAAATCGAATTTTTTTCTCCGGAAGACTTAGAGAGAATATTGGAACTACTTGACGTACAGTTCGATGAGTAGAGCGGCCCTTAACCAAGGCCGGTTTATTTTTATTAGAGAGGATTGAACACCATGGTATTGCTAGGGACGATTGTCAACGGAATTAGCATTGTTGTCGGAGCCTTGATCGGAAAATGGTTTCACCGTATTCCCGAACGGGTAAAAGAGACAGTAATGGGGGGCATCGGGCTAGCAGTAGCACTTCTTGGCATTCAGATGGGAATGAAAAGCGAGCAGTTTCTTATCGTCATTTTCAGCCTCGTTTTTGGCGGTATTCTCGGGGAGCTTTGGAACTGGGAGGAAAAGTTGAATCGGCTCGGCCAATGGTTGGAGAAGAAAGTCGGCGGCCACGGGGAAGGAAGCATTGCGAAAGGGTTTGTCAGCGCGACATTATTATTTGTCATCGGTGCGATGGCGATTGTCGGGGCGCTTGACAGTGGGTTGCGCGGCGACCATAGCGTCTTGTATACGAAATCGATTTTGGATGGATTTACCAGTGTTATTTTGACAACGACGCTTGGCATCGGTGTCATTTTCTCTACGCTGCCCGTTATCATATACGAAGGCAGCATCGCTTTGTTGGCGACACAAATCGAGCGATTTGTGCCAAGGGAAGTGTTGGATGCGTTTATCGCTGAATCGACAGCAACCGGGGGAATTTTAATTATAGCTATCGGGCTGAATATGCTTGGTTTGACAAACATTCGCGTGGCCAATTTGTTGCCGAGTATTCTTGTAACGGCAGCGGCTGTTTTCATTCTTTCGTTCGTTTAACAAAAGTTGCTGTCGACACCTTTAAGGGAAGGAAAAAAGAAATCCCCTTCTTGAAATAGCTTGTCAAGAGGGGGATTGGCCACCTACCATAATGAATGTCGATCTTTCGGAAACGGTTGGACGGCAAGCCGTTCCTTCCGGATGAGATGCCGTTCTGCCTCATAAATGCCGTTGGCGATCGTTTTGGCCATATTCATGACGAGATGAAGGCGTGTATTTTGCAGGACGAAAAATTCCATAAATCCGCTCACATTCACTACTCCGGTAATATGGGCGTCGCCGACGGGAAGAAGCTGTTTATTCACCCCAGCTCCAGGGCGAACCGGTCCTTTGGCTACAGTGATGGCGCCAACACTTTTCAGCCGTCCGAGACAAGCATCGACCGCGATCATAAATGGATCACCATGAATGAGCTGAATGGCTTCCACTTTTTCTTCTAGGTTGACAGCGTGGATCGGTTCTTCAAGCGTTCCGTAGACGTGAAAGCGGGTCAATGGCTTCTCCTGTAGCATCGTGCCGACAAGCGGTCCGAGCGAATCACCGGTTGAACGGTCTGTGCCGATGCAGACGATGGCGATCGGTTGGACGAGCGGATCCGGAAGCAGCGAAGCGATCCGCCAGGCAATCGCGGCCACCGCTCCTTGTTCATCGTAAAAAATACGATTTCTATCCTCCTTGGAAGAGAAAAATATCGACGGTATGCTCATTCACTTCACTCCTACTTTCGATTCAAAAGTATTAACAGTATACGGAAAATAAAAGAATGATATACATCTTGACGTTTGTTTTTCTTTTTCATCTGGTGCATGACTACAAATCAACGATCGATCTTGTTAAAATAAAAAGCGCAGAATGAAATAAGGTAGAGGTGTCGTCAACGTTGAAGACAATTGAAAAAACGGTGAATCCGTTCTTTGAGTTTTTGACAGATGAGAACTTGTGGACTGAGATCGGAAAAAAGACGCTTTATATTATTCTTATCCTACTCATATGCGCCGTAGCGGTGAAAGTATTGAAAATGGCCGTCCATAATGCATTCAAAATGCGCCAGAAAGCACCGCTCCGATTTTCGGAACGTCGGGAGATGACGCTAGCGCGACTGCTCGACAACGTCATTACATACGCATTATATTTTATTGCGTTATTGATGATTTTAGATACGTTGGGTGTTCCCGTTAAAGGGCTGTTGGCCGGGGCTGGGGTCGTCGGCTTGGCCGTTGGCTTCGGGGCGCAGAGTTTAGTGAAAGACATCATTAGCGGATTTTTCATCATTTTTGAAGACCAGTTTGCTGTCGGCGATTACGTGCGCATCGACAATTTTGAAGGGTATGTGGAAGAAATTGGGTTGCGGGTGACGAAAATTAAAAGTTGGACTGGAGAAGTGCACATTTTACCGAACGGCAGCATCACGCAAGTGACAAACTATTCGCTTCATAATAGCTTGGCGGTTGTAGACGTCAGCATCGCTTACGAAGAGGATATTGAAGAGGCAGAACAAGCAATTCGCGAGCTTCTGCCGCAGCTGCCGGCAAAATATGAAGATATGGTCGCTCCGCCGGAACTGCTCGGCGTGCAAAATGTGACCGGTCCGGAAGTCGTGCTCCGCATTGTATGTGAAACAAAACCGATGTGCCATATCGGTATAGGAAGAGCCATTCGCAAAGAAGTAAAGATGCTTTTAGACGAACGAGGGATCGAAGTTGCGTATCCACGACTCGTGCTGCATCGCCGGGATGAAGACGAACAGTCTGCGGTGAAGCGGCAAAGGGAACAATCGTGATGATATGGGGGTGAGTGGATGGAAGGGAAAGAATTTGGTTTGTATGATATCGTTGAAATGAAAAAACCGCATCCGTGCGGTACGAACCGTTGGAAGGTGATCCGTCTAGGCGCTGATATTCGCATTAAATGTGAAGGATGCGCCCATAGTGTTCTTTTGCCGCGCAAAGAGTTTATCCGTAAAATGAAAAAAGTGTTAGTCAAGCACGAGGAATAGAGAAATGCGAACCAAAAAAGCATGGGCAGCTGTCCCATGCTCTTTTGTTAATTAAGAGGGAAAAGGATGGAAATCACGCATGTGACGTCATGCCCGCTCAATGGCTAGGGTATGCGGGTTGAAAGTGACGGTGAAGGAAGGAAAAGTCGTGCGCATTGACGGCGATGAACCACACCCGATCACGTAAGGGAGCATTTGCAGGTGCGGACGAATGTTGAAAGAGCGGGTCAATGCTAAGGAATGTCTCCTTTATCCACTGAAAAAAGTGAACGGGCAGTTTATCTGTGTTTCGTGGAAAGAGACGTTTGATGATATTGCTCGAAACGTGCGGGAATTAAAAAACGGTTCGGTCCGACAGCTGTGCTTCGTAACCATGATTACGCCAATAACGGGCTGTTGAAAAATTTGGACCGACGTTTTTTCAACTGCTATGGTGGAGTGATGGAACTTGTCGGCAGCCTTTGCTGGGGTGCGGGGATTGAAGCGCAAACGTGAGATTTTGGCAACGCGTACAGTCATTCACCAGAAGATATCAAGGAATAGTCGTCATATCGTTATTTGGGAGCGAAACGTCGCCCGGACGAACATGCATTGATATGCAACCATTAGACAGAATCCATCGAGTAAGTATCTCATTTTCATTCCGCCGGGCGAGGCAAATCCCGACCTTTGGATTTGGACGGAGCTGGCGAAGCGCGTAGGCTTTGCAGATGAATTTGCCTATACGCACGAGCAGTTTCTCGCGATGGCGCTTCGACCTTTGGAACGAGACGGCATTACGCTTGAACGGCTGAAGGCAGAGCACCGCGTTTTTTTGCCTGTCGAACCGGTGCCATGGTGCGACCGTCGCTTTCAAACGCCAAGCGGCAAATATGAGCTCATATCTAACATTGTTCGACAAAAAGGGATGGATGGCCGTCTCCAAATCATGTATCCGGCTGAATCAAAAGAATCGAATCCGTTATTGGCCGCGAAATATCCGTACCGGTTGCTGACGATCCATCCGCTCGGGTCGAACCATTTGCAGCACTATCCGCTCATTCCGGCATTGCAGATGGTTCACATTGAAGTTGCAGCCGATGTTGCCGACGAAAGAGGGCACACTGATGGTGATCAGGTGCTTGTCTACAACGACTGCGGCTCGCTCGCCGGCACGTTCAAAGTGTTTGATGGTGCTTATCCGGGAACAATCAATATTGATGAAGGACAATGGGGAGGCGTTTGGCGGTTCGTTTAACGTACTCACGTTGGATTTGGAGTCGGGCAACGGCTGCGGCAGTACACTGTATGACTGTTTAGTTCACATTCAAAAAATAGTGCTGAAAGAAAGAGAAACGACCTAAAAAACGCTTTTTCCAGAACAGACTGGCGGTACGCTTGTCATTTTTCTTGCCAGCCCATATAATGAGGGAAGATGCGAACGGGAAAGAGGAGTGGGACGAATGGGATTGACAGCAGGAATTGTCGGCTTGCCGAACGTCGGCAAATCGACGTTGTTTAACGCGATTACAAAGGCAGGAGCTGAATCAGCCAACTATCCGTTTTGTACGATTGAACCGAACGTTGGTGTCGTCGAAGTACCTGATGAGCGGTTAAATGTACTGATGGAAATGTTCCAGCCGAAGCGCACGGTGCCGACCGTCTTTGAATTTACCGATATTGCCGGCATCGTCAAAGGAGCGAGCAAAGGAGAAGGGCTCGGCAACAAGTTTTTATCGCACATTCGTCAAGTGGACGCGATTTGCCAAGTGGTTCGTTGTTTTAACGATGAAAACATTACCCACGTTGCCGGCAAGGTCGATCCACTAGCCGATATTGAAACGATCAATTTGGAGCTTATTTTCGCCGATTTAGAAACAGTAGACAAACGAATCGAACGGGTCGGCAAAATTGCCAAGCAAAAAGACAAAGAAGCAGCGTTTGAATACGACATTTTGCTGCGATTAAAAGAGACGCTTGAAGCCGGCAAACCGGCGCGTACGGTCGAATTCACTGATGAAGAGATGAGAGTCGTTAAACAGCTACATTTGTTGACGACAAAGCCAATGCTTTACGTCGCTAATGTCGGGGAAGAAGATGTGGTTGATCCAGATAGCAATCCGTTCGTTGCTGAAGTGCGCGAGTTTGCGAAGAGCGACAATGCTGAGGTCATCGTCGTTTGCGCTAAAATTGAAGAAGAAATCGCTGAATTCAGCGACGAAGAAAAACAACAGTTTTTGCAAGAGCTCGGCATTAAGCAGTCTGGTCTTGACCAGCTTATCCGCGCTGCTTACAGCTTGCTGGGACTGGCCACATTTTTCACTGCCGGTGAGCAAGAAGTACGAGCATGGACGTTCCGGAAAGGAATGAAAGCGCCGCAATGCGCTGGCATTATTCACTCTGACTTTGAACGTGGATTTATTCGCGCTGAAACTGTTTCGTACGCTGATTTAGTCGCTGCTGGATCGATGGCGGCAGCGCGGGAAGCCGGCAAAGTGCGCCTCGAAGGAAAAGATTACGAAGTGCAAGATGGCGATATTATGCACTTCCGGTTTAACGTGTAACATAACGGCAAGTTCGAGGAAAAACGATCACATTTGCCGAAGGAAAACTCTCTAACTGGTACGCTGTTTTCCGCAATGGCGCTGGAAGATGTTTGCGCAGCCAGAATGCGAGACATGCCCTTGCTTATCACTTGCAATCGTGGTATAATCAACGAATGTGAGTAATGGCTATTACTCCTTGCCCTTCAGCGGAAGGGCCGTTTAGACCAAAAGGAGGTGACGAGCGTGAGAAAATACGAAATCATGTATATCATCCGCCCGAACATGGACGATGAAGCAAGACAAGCTGTCGTCGAACGCTTCAACAACGTGTTGAAAGAAAAAGGTGCGGAGATTACGAATGTGACGGATTGGGGCAAACGCCGTTTAGCCTATGAAATTGAAAAATACCGTGACGGTTATTACATGATTCTCAACGTCATGGCAGAACCGCAAGCGGTGCAAGAATTTGATCGCTTAGCGCGCATTAGCGAAGATATCATCCGTCATATCGTCGTAAAAGAAGAAAAATAATTTTTGGTATATGTTAAGAGGTGGTTCTGATGATTAACCGCGTCATTTTGGTCGGCAGGTTAACGAGAGATCCGGAGTTGCGCTACACTCCAAGCGGAGTGGCTGTTGCCACATTTACGCTCGCGGTCAACCGCCCGTTCACAAACCAGCAGGGCGAGCGTGAAGCTGATTTTATCCAATGTGTTGTTTGGCGTCGCCAGGCAGAAAACGTCGCTAACTTCTTAAAAAAAGGAAGCTTAGCCGGAGTGGACGGCCGGCTGCAAACTCGCAGCTATGAAAACCAAGAAGGCCGGCGCGTGTATGTGACGGAAGTGGTGGCTGATAACGTCCAATTTCTTGAGCCAAAAGGAAGCAACGAGCAACGTGGGGCAGCAGCAGGCGGCTACTATGGGGATCCGTTCCCATTCGGACAAGATCAGAACCACCGATACCCGAACGAAAAAGGGATTGGCCGCATTGATGAAGATCCTTTCGCCAATGACGGCCAACCGATCGATATTTCTGACGACGATTTGCCGTTTTAATTGATAAGGAAGACAGGGACAGAAAGGAGGAAACGGACCATGGCAGGACGGAAAGGTGGACGTGGCAAACGCCGCAAAGTATGTTATTTCACGGCGAATAACATCACGCATATCGACTACAAAGACGTTGATTTGCTGAAAAAATTCATTTCCGAACGCGGCAAAATTTTACCGCGTCGCGTGACAGGAACGAGCGCGAAATATCAGCGCAAATTGACGGTCGCGATCAAACGCGCGCGCCAAATGGCGCTTTTGCCGTATGTTGCGGACGAGTGAGCTGAAAAAAGCAGTAAGGGGGACCTTACTGCTTTTTTCTATTTATGCTGATCACTAGACGGAAAGGAGAACGTTCATTGCGAAAGACGCATGCTCTCACTGAAGCAGCGATTGAATTGGCATTGTTTGCCGTTTTGCTTTTGCTCGCGTTATACGTGCCGTTTATCGGTTTCATTGCTGCTTTGTTTTTAGCGCTTCCGTTTATGGTGTTTACGATGCGCCACGGGCTCATTCCCGCGTGGTTGCTGCTTGCGGCGGCGCTTGTCGTCTCCGGTTTGATCGGATCGCTTTTGTCGCTGCCGATGGCGCTTATGTTCGGAACTTTTGGCATAGCGGTCGGCGCGATGCTGGTGAAAAAGAAAAATCGTTACCTTGTTTTGCTTATTGGTGCGCTCGTATTTTTAGCCAACATTGTGCTTGACTATGTCATTTCGATTCAATTTTTGCAAGTTGATATGATCCAAGATACACTCGCGCTAGTGCGTGAATCATTTGATACGGCAATGCGCGTCATGGAAGGAATGGGGCAAACACCGCCGACGGAGATGAAAAAACAGTTTGAGCAAGCCATTGTGCTGATTAGTTACATGACTCCGACTTTGTTTTTCGTCGCCTCGTTTGTGTTGGCGTACGTGACGATTATTGTCTCGCTTCCAGTCATGAAACGTCTGAAACTGCCAGTCGGCACGTGGCCGCCGTTTCGTGAGCTTTCCTTGCCCAAAAGCGTGTTATGGATTTATGTCCTTGTGCTCGTTTTATCCCTATTTCCGCTTAAAGAGGGAACATTTACATACATTGCTGTATTGAACGTATCTTACGTGTTGCAGCTTGCCTTGATTGTTCAGGGGTTTTCATTTTTGTACTACGCCGCTTACAAAAAAGGCATAGGAAAAGGTGTTGTTGTCGCGGGGACGGTTATTTGCTTATTCCTGCCTTTTCTACTTTATCTTGTGGCGATATTCGGTATAATTGATTTAGGATTTGATTTGCGCCGCCGCATATAATAATTGGATAAAGTAAGCCATTTTTGCAGTGTAGGAGCTGACTTGAATGTCTCATTTTTACGAAAGGAAAACGTACCGTTATCCGTCCTATGCGTTAGCCGCCTTGGCGGTGCTTATGGCTGTTAGCTTGTTTTATTTTCAATGGATGCTTGGGCTCGTCGGTCTTCTCGGTGTTGGTTTTTTGCTTTATTACGTCATTTGGTCGCAACGCTCTTTACACAAGGAGCTGCAACAATATATTTCCAACTTGTCATACCGAGTAAAAAAAGTCAGCGAGGAAGCGCTGATGCAGATGCCGATCGGTATTCTGCTCCTCGATGAGGAAGACAAAATCGAATGGTCGAACCGGTTTTTAGCAGCTTGTTTTAAAGAACAGACATTAATTGGGCGTTCGCTCGCTGAACTTTCCGAACCGTTGGCTGCTTTTGTGAAAAAAGGGAAAACCGACGAAGAAATCATTGAACTGAATGGAAAACAGCTGAAAGTGATCGTCCACCGCCATGAACGGCTTCTTTACTTTTTCGATGTTACTGAGCATATGGAGCTGAGACGGCGTTATGAGACAGAGCGATTGGTGTTGGCGATCATTTTTCTTGATAATTACGATGAGATTACCCAAGGAATGGACGATCAAGCGAAGAGCCAAATGAACAGCCTTGTCACGTCCGTATTAAACCGTTGGGCGAATGATTACGGCATCTTTTTAAAACGAACGTCCTCCGACCGGTTTATTGCTGTATTAAACGAGCATATATTGACGCAATTGGAAAAAAGTAAGTTTTCGATTTTGGACGAAGTGCGTGAACAAACGGCAAAACATCAGGCCCAGATTACGTTAAGCATCGGCATCGGTGCCGGCGTGTCCTCGCTTCCCGAACTTGGGACGCTTGCTCAATCGAGCCTAGACCTAGCGTTAGGACGCGGCGGCGACCAAGTGGCGATTAAGCAAGGAAACGGAAAAGTCAAGTTTTACGGAGGCAAAACGAATCCGATGGAAAAGCGGACGCGCGTCCGCGCCCGCGTCATTTCCCATGCGCTTCGCGAACTGATTGCCGAGAGCGATAAAGTGCTCATTATGGGTCACAAATACCCGGATATGGACGCGCTTGGAGCCGCCATTGGCATTTTAAAAGTTGTTCAATCGAACCAAAAGGAAGGATTTCTTGTTGTTGACGCTATGAAAACAGACGCTGGAGCGCAGCGGCTGCTTGAGGAAATGAAAAAACAGGCCGATTTATGGGCAAGATGCATCAAGCCAGAACAGGCGCTTGAGCTCATAACGGAAGATACGCTTTTGATCGTTGTTGATACCCATCGGCCGTCGCTTGTCATTGAGGAACGGCTGTTATATCGTGCCGACCATATCGTCGTCATCGATCACCATCGCCGCGGTGAAGAGTTTATCGAGGCGCCGATTCTCGTCTATATGGAGCCGTACGCCTCGTCGACGTCTGAGCTTGTCACTGAGTTGTTGGAGTATCAGCCAAAACGAGTGAAACTTTCGATGCTTGAAGCGACAGCGTTGCTTGCTGGCATTGTCGTTGATACGAAGAGCTTCACGCTCCGCACCGGTTCACGGACGTTCGATGCGGCTTCATATTTGCGCGCTCAAGGGGCGGATACGGTGCTCGTGCAAAAGCTGCTGCGGGAAAGCGTGGCCAATTACGTTAAACGGGCAAAATTGATTGAGCGGGCAGCAATCGATGAACATGGCATTGCCATCGCTAAAGGAGACGAGAACGAAGTGCATGACCAAGTGTTAATCGCGCAAACGGCTGATACGCTTCTCACGTTAAGCGGTGTTGTCGCTTCGTTCGTCATTTCCAAGCGAGGCGACGGAACAGTCGGCATTAGCGCCCGCTCGCTGGGCGATGTCAATGTGCAAGTGATTATGGAACGGCTTGGCGGAGGCGGGCACTTAACGAATGCTGCCGCTCAGCTTTCCGGTGTGACGGTCGGAGAGGCGGAGCAGCAGCTGCGTGAAGCGATTCATGACTATTTTGAGGGGGGTAAGCCAGTATGAAGGTCATTTTTTTGAAAGATGTAAAAGGAAAAGGGAAAAAAGGGGAAATCAAAAACGTTGCCGACGGTTATGCGAACAACTTTTTGTTCAAACAAGGGTTGGCCATTGAAGCGACGCCAGCGAATTTAAAAGCACTCGAAGCGCAAAAACAAAAAGAACAGCGCCAAGCGGCGGAAGAGCTGGCGAATGCCAAAAAGTTAAAAGAGCAGCTTGAAAAGCTGACAGTGGAAATTGCGGCGAAGGCAGGTGAGGGAGGCCGTTTGTTCGGCTCGATCACGAGCAAGCAAATTGCTGAGGCGCTGCAAGCCCAGCACGGCCTAAAGCTCGACAAGCGGAAAATCGAGCTTAACGATGCCATTCGCGCCCTCGGATATACGAACGTGCCGGTGAAGCTTCATCCGGAAGTGTCAGCAACATTAAAAGTGCACGTGACGGAACAAAAATAACGGTGACGGTTCACTCCAAGATGCGAAGATGTCCCCGCCCGCTGCGGCGGGGCTTCCTTGCTTATCGGCTAACAGGGGAAAAGGTGGTGAGACGATGAGTGAACTTTTTTCTGAACGAATTCCTCCGCAAAGCATTGAAGCCGAGCAGGCTGTGCTTGGCGCCGTGTTTTTAGATCCCACTGCGTTAACGCTCGCTTCGGAAATGTTAATTCCAGAAGATTTTTACCGCGCGGCCCATCAAAAAATTTTCCACGCCATGCTTCGTGTCGCCGACAAAGGCGAACCGGTTGATTTAGTCACAGTGACAGCGGAACTCGCTGCTTCCGAGCAGCTTGAAGAGATCGGCGGTGTCTCATATTTAAGCGAGCTCGCCGATGCCGTGCCGACAGCGGCTAACGTTGAATATTACGCCCGCATCGTGGAAGAAAAATCGGTGCTTCGCCGCCTCATCCGTACGGCGACATCGATCGCCCAGGACGGGTATACAAGGGAAGACGAAATCGACCTTCTGCTTGATGAAGCAGAACAAAAAATTATGGAGGTTTCCCAACGGAAACATTCAGGTGCCTTTAAAAATATTAAGGATATTCTCGTTCAAACGTACGATAATATTGAAATGCTCCATAACCGGAACGGAGAAATTACCGGCATCCCGACGGGATTTACTGAGCTTGACCGGATGACGTCCGGTTTTCAGCGGAGCGATTTGATCATCGTTGCTGCCCGGCCGTCGGTCGGGAAAACGGCGTTTGCTTTAAACATCGCGCAGAACGTAGCCACAAAAGCAAACGAAAATGTTGCCATTTTCAGTTTAGAAATGAGTGCCCAGCAGCTCGTGATGCGGATGCTTTGCGCCGAGGGAAATATCAATGCACAAAACTTGCGCACCGGCCAACTGACGCCGGAAGACTGGGGTAAGCTGACGATGGCGATGGGGAGCTTATCGAACGCTGGCATTTATATTGACGATACGCCGAGCATCCGCGTCAGTGATATTCGCGCCAAGTGCCGTCGTCTGAAACAAGAAAGCGGCCTTGGCATGATCGTCATTGACTATTTGCAGCTTATCCAAGGAAGCGGACGCAGCAAAGAAAACCGCCAGCAGGAAGTATCGGAAATTTCCCGTTCGTTAAAGGCGCTCGCCCGCGAGCTCGAAGTGCCAGTCATCGCCTTGTCACAGCTGTCGCGCAGCGTTGAGCAGCGCCAAGACAAGCGGCCGATGATGTCCGACATTCGTGAATCCGGAAGCATTGAGCAAGACGCTGATATCGTCGCTTTTTTATATCGGGATGATTATTACAACAAAGATTCCGAGAACAAAAATATTATCGAGATCATTATCGCGAAACAGCGTAACGGCCCAGTGGGGACGGTACAGCTTGCTTTTATTAAAGAGTATAATAAATTTGTGAACTTAGAGCGCCGTTTCGATGAGGCGCAAATTCCGCCAGGAGCATAAAACAGCGCGATGCCAATGGCATCGCCTCTTTTCATGTCTCTGGTTAATAAACGAATAAAATAGTTTATAATTGTTTTTAATGTTCGTGTTTCATTGACTTTATGCCTGAAAACTGTTACACTTACAATGTTTAGACCGTGGAAACTGGAGGTGCTCGCCATGTCGTCAGTTGTTGTTGTCGGCACACAATGGGGCGATGAAGGGAAAGGAAAAATTACTGACTTTTTATCGGAAAATGCGGAAGTGATTGCCCGATACCAAGGAGGAAACAACGCCGGACACACGATCGTGTTTAACGGGGAAAAGTACAAGCTGCACTTAATCCCGTCGGGCATTTTTTATAAAGATAAAATTTGTGTCATCGGCAACGGAATGGTTGTCGACCCGAAAGCGCTTGTCGCTGAACTCTCATATTTGCATGAACACGGCATTTCGACGGATAATTTACGCATTAGCAACCGCGCTCATGTTATTTTGCCATACCATTTGAAACTGGATGGGCTCGAGGAAGAGCGGAAAGGTGCGAACAAAATCGGCACGACGAAAAAAGGGATTGGCCCGGCATACATGGACAAAGCGGCGCGCATCGGCATTCGTATCGTTGATTTGCTTGACCGCGATGTGTTCGCGGAAAAGTTGGCCCGCAATTTAGAAGAGAAAAACATGTTGTTTGAAAAAGTGTACGGGGTCGAAGGCTTCCGGCACGAGGACATTTTCGAAGAATACTACGAGTACGGTCAACAAATCGCTAAGTACGTTTGCGACACATCAGTCGTGTTGAACAATGCGCTCGATGAAGGGCGTCGCGTCTTGTTTGAAGGGGCGCAAGGTGTCATGCTCGATATCGACCAAGGGACATATCCGTTTGTTACGTCATCCAACCCGGTAGCTGGTGGGGTGACGATCGGCGCTGGTGTCGGCCCAACGAAAATTAAACATGTCGTTGGGGTGGCGAAAGCATACACGACGCGCGTCGGCGATGGGCCGTTCCCGACCGAGCTGCACGATGAAATTGGCGACCGCATCCGCGAAGTCGGCCGCGAGTATGGGACGACAACCGGCCGTCCGCGCCGCGTCGGCTGGTTTGACAGCGTCGTCGTCCGCCACGCCCGTCGGGTGAGCGGTATCACCGACTTGTCGCTCAATTCGATTGACGTCTTAACCGGTATTGAAACATTGAAAATTTGCGTGGCCTACCGTTATCGTGGTGAAGTGATTGAAGAATTTCCAGCCAGCTTAAAAGTATTGGCCGAATGTGAGCCGATTTATGAAGAGCTGCCAGGCTGGACGGAAGACATTACTGGTGTGAGAAGCTTGGACGAGCTGCCGGCGAACGCTCGCCACTATGTCGAGCGCATTTCCCAGCTCACCGGCATCCCGCTCTCGATTTTCTCCGTCGGCCCGGATCGCTCGCAAACGAATGTCGTCCGCAGCGTCTACGCGTAAGCGAGTGACGGTCGATAGGAAGCAGGCATAGATGCTTGTGCGTCTATGCCTTTTTCATTGTTTTCGCGCCGGAGATCACATTTTCGAAGCCACTTGCCTTTAAGGAGAAAAAGTCGATCAGCCTACCCCTCAAAATGGCAATCGACAAAGGATGATTTCATTTTCATAACATGATAAATTAGTAATGATAGCATTCCATCGCAAAAGGGAAGGATGTGAACGAGATGGAAAAACGCATTTTAGTTGTTGATGATGAAAAACCGATTGCTGATATTTTGCAATTTAACTTGCGAAGTGATACGGTTTTGGAAGAAACAATGCCGGATTTAATTTTGCTTGATATTATGCTTCCGCTAAAAGATGGGATGGAAGTATGCCGCGAAGTGCGAAAAAAATACGATATGCCAATTATTATGCTGACGGCGAAAGACTCGGAGATTGATAAAGTGCTTGGACTGGAGCTCGGAGCAGACGATTATGTCACCAAACCGTTCAGCACGCGGGAGCTATTGGCGCGGGTGAAAGCGAACTTGCGCCGCCATGCGCAAACAGCGACCCAAGAGGAAGAGGAGAGCGAAACGAATGAAATCGTCGTCGGTCCGCTTGTAATCCGTCCGGACGCGTATGTCGTACAAAAGCGCGGGGAAACGATTGAATTGACTCACCGCGAATTTGAACTGCTCCACTATTTGGCGAAACATATTGGCCAAGTGATGACGCGCGAGCATTTGTTGCAAACGGTCTGGGGTTATGACTATTATGGCGATGTACGCACGGTCGATGTAACGGTAAGACGGCTGCGTGAAAAAATTGAGGATAACCCTTCTCACCCGTCATGGATCGTTACTAGACGGGGGGTCGGCTACTACTTGCGCAACCCGGAACAGGAGTCATGAGCCGAGATGAAAAAGTTAGGTCCGTTTCGTTCGATTCATTTTAAGTTTGTCATTATTTATGTGTTGTTGATTCTCATTGCGATGCAAATTATTGGCGTGTACTTCGTCCGCAAGCTGGAAACGGAACTGGTGCAAAACTTCAAAAACTCGTTGAACGAACGGGTGACGCTGCTTGCTTATAACGTTGAGCAGGCAATGAGTCGGGAGCGGGATGAGAAAAGCCCGACATTGGAGGAAGACATCCGTTCGCTTCTTCATGATTTCGTTTCCCAAGATATTTCAGAGGTGCGCGTCATCGATGAGAAAGGGAAAGTATTGGCGACGTCCAATCCGTATATGCAAAACATCGTCGGAAAGCGAACGACGGAGATTTATGTGAAACGTTCGCTCGTCACGGGTGAAATTGTCGACCGGATGCTGCTTGATTCGAAGACAGGCTATCGGATGTACATTTCCTCAACTCCGATCAAAACGAGTGGGGAAGTCAAGGGTGTCATTTATGTGATTGCCTCGATGGAAAACGTCTTTTCACAAATGAGGCAAATTAATATGATTTTGGCGACCGGAACGGGGATCGCTCTCGCCATTACCGCCGTGCTCGGCATTTTTTTGTCGCGCACGATCACCCGCCCCATTTCCGATATGCGCCGACAAGCGCTGGCGATGACGAGAGGCGATTTTTCACGCAAGGTGAAAGTGTATGGCTACGATGAAATCGGGCAGCTGGCGATGACGTTTAACAACTTGACAAAAAAGCTGCAGGAGGCGCAGGCAACGACGGAAGGGGAGCGGCGCAAACTTGAGTCGGTGCTGACACATATGACCGACGGGGTCATCGCGACCGACCGCCGCGGCCGCGTCATTTTGATTAATGATGCAGCGCTCAACATTTTGAATGTTTCACGTGAAACAGTGCTGTCGAGTTCAATTGTTGATGTGCTTGGCATCGCCGATCAATATACGTTTGAAACGTTGCTCGAGGAGCACGATTCGCTCATTTTGGATTTCAGCACAGATGAGGAATTGTATATTTTGCGCGCCTCGTTGTCAGTCATTCAAAAAGAAGGCGGACTGATCAACGGGTTGATCGTCGTCTTGCACGACGTGACTGAACAGGAAAAAATCGACCGCGAACGGCGGCAGTTTGTCGCCAATGTGTCGCATGAATTGCGCACGCCGCTGACGACGATGAAAAGTTATTTAGAAGCGTTGGCTGACGGTGCATGGCAAGATAAAGAGATCGCACCAAGATTCATTCAAGTCGTGCAAAATGAAACCGAGCGGATGATTCGGCTCGTCAACGATTTGCTCCATCTATCGAAACTAGACAGCAAAGACTATAAACTGAAGAAAACGTGGATCAACTTCTCGGCTTATTTTCACAAAATTATTGACCGGTTTGAACTGACGAAAAGCGACAATATCCGGTTTGTTCGCAACATTCCACGCGAGGCGATTTTCATTGAAGTGGATGAAGATAAAATTACGCAAGTGTTGGATAACATCATTTCCAACGCAATAAAATACTCTCCCCAAGGTGGGACGATCACGTTTCGGGTGCGCGAGCTGGCTGATGAAATCATCATTAGTATCAGCGATGAAGGAGTCGGCATTCCGAAAGCGGATTTGGCCAAAATTTTTGAGCGTTTTTACCGGGTCGATAAGGCACGGTCGCGCAAATTGGGTGGCACCGGCCTTGGACTGGCCATTGCCAAAGAATTGGTGATCGCCCACGGTGGGACAATTTGGGCGGAAAGCAAAGAACATAAAGGGACGACGATTTACTTTACGTTGCCATTAGAACGAGAACAAAAGGATGACTGGTACAATGTATGAGCAGATTAAAACAGTCGTGTTGACGGTGCTCGTGCTGATCAGCATTACGTTGACGTTTGTTTTATGGACATACTATCCGAAATATGATGTGCTGCAAAACGATGATTATATTCAGCACGTTTCCGTGAGCAATACACAAGTCGATACGGCGATGGTCGTGCAGCCCAAACAGATGATTATCCATAAAAACGGTGCCCACTATGCCGTGACGAAAGAAGAAGAGAAAAATGAAGTGTTGAAAGAAATAAAAAAATGGACGCTTGACGACTTCGAAAACATTTCGTCTTCTGTTCCGGCAGGAAAGTTTTTTACGTTTTTAAATGGCAAGGAGCGGCTGGAAATTATTTATCCAGACGAAATCCCCATTGACATATACCGATTAATTTTCACTGTAGATGATAAAGGATTGGACGATTTGTCATTCGACCGTATTCTCGTTCCACTTGAAGGAGACGATGAGTTTCCAGTGTATTTTATGGCAACGGACAAGCAAAAAATTTATAAAGCGGTTGCTAGTGACGCTTCGCTGGTGGCAATCAGACGGCTGACGAAAGAAACAAACCATTTTGCCCGTTATTTTGCATATCCAGTCAGCGAGACGAAACAGCTTTACTTGCCGGAAAGCGAAGTGGCGCTCAGTAGCTTGCAATACTATACCGATGAATTAGATGTCGATAAATTTAAAGAGGCGCTTTTTAGCGATCCGAGTTTTGTTAAAAAAGACTTGATTCCGTTTGGTGAAGAATATACCGATGGTTCACGGCTGATGAACGTTGATTTTCTCCAACGAACGCTGTTGTATGTCAATCCAGCAGCGCGCGCCTCGGATATGAGTCAAACCAAATCGGAAACTCATCTCATTCAAAAAAGCATCAATTTTGTCAATGAACATGGTGGATGGACCGATCTGTACCATTTTGTCCGCTGGAGTGAAGAGGACCGGAAAATCATTTTCCGCCTTGTTGTGAACGGCTATCCGGTTTTTAACGAATATGGCATGTCAGAAATTGTGGAAACATGGGGAGCAAGCGATTTAATGAAGTACCAGCGCCCGCTGTTCCGCCTTGAAATTGATGACCGTAACCGTACACCGACAACGTTGCCGTCCGGCCGAGATATTGTCAAACAGATCGAAGCAATGAAAGACGTCCGTAAAGCGCTCGTGAAAGATATTGCCATCGGCTATGAGCTCATCAAAGATCCAGAACGGGAAAAGGTGATCCGTCTTGAACCGGCATGGTTTTATTTGTATGGGCAAACGTGGAAAAAAGTGAGTGTCGGTAGAGAGAGCAGAGGAGGGGGAACCAATGGATTGGAGTAAAACGAAGACGATTTTTATTATTGTGTTCCTCATCCTTGATTGTTTTTTAATTTATCAGTTTATGGAGAAACGAAACAGCAGTCAGCTTGACGTTATTTTAGAAACGACGATTGAAGAACAGCTCGAAGCGAACGGCATTACATATGTCGATTTGCCAAAAGAAGTGACAAAAGCGGTGTATGTTAGCGGTAAAAGTCGGTCGTTTACTAGTGCCGATACGAAAAAACTATCCGGACAAAAGGTAGAAATTGAAGGAGAAACAAAGTTGAAAGGGACGTTCACTCATCCGGTCGCTTTCAACTTCGAAGATCAGTACCAACTGAGCGAGTTTTTACAGCGGCACATCTTAAATGGGGAACAATATGCCTTTTGGTCATTTGACAAAAAGAAAGGTACAGTGATTTGCTACCAAGTATATGACGGGAAAATGATTTATGACAACGAAAACAGCAAGCTTGTCATCCACGTCAATGAGCAAAAAGAGGCGCTTTCCTACGAACAGACGATGCTCGTTGACTTGGAAAAATACGAACGGAAACAGGATGTCGTTCCGGCCATTAAGGCGATTGAGACGCTGTATCGAAGAGGACATTTGCAGCCAGGGGATCACGTCACTAGAATCGAGCTTGGCTATTATGGACTTGTCCAATTTACTGCCTCGCAAGTGTTGACACCGACATGGCATATCGTGGTCAACCGGAAAAAAGACTATTTTGTCAACGCGTTTGAAGGGCAAGTCATTAATGATCAAGGAAATGTGTTGGAGTGAAAACAAATGACAATGCGATTTAGTGTACTAGCAAGCGGCAGTACTGGCAACGCCTTTTACATCGAAACAGACAGCCAGCGCCTGCTTGTCGATGCCGGCTTGAGCGGCAAACAGCTCGAGCAGCTATTCGCGGAAATCGGCCGCCATCCGAAGCAGCTTGATGCGCTGCTTGTGACCCATGAACATAGCGACCACATTAAAGGGCTCGGCGTCCTCGCCCGCAAGTACCGTCTGCCGGTTTATGCGAATGAAAAAACGTGGCGGGCAATGGAGCAGGCCATCGGTGACATCCCGACCGAGCAGAAATTTGTCTTTCCGCTCGGCACGGTGAAAACGTTTGGCGATGTTGACGTTGAATCATTCGGTGTTTCCCACGATGCAGCCGAGCCGATGTTTTACGTCTTCCACTATGGAGAGAAAAAGCTCGCCTTGCTCACGGATACCGGCTATGTGAGTGAGCGGATGAAAAAGACGATTGAAAACGCCGACGTATTTGTATTGGAGAGTAACCATGATGTCGGGATGTTGCGAATGGGGAGATATCCGTGGAACGTCAAGCGCCGCATTTTAAGTGATGTCGGCCATATTTCCAATGAAGAAGCGGGGCTTGTGCTCGCTGATGTGATTGGCGAACGGACGAAACAAATTTATTTAGCCCATTTAAGCCAAGATAACAATATGAAGGAGCTGGCGCGCATGACCGTGACGCAAACGCTTGAGCAGAGGGGTCTGGAGGTCGGCGACCGCTTTCGTCTGTACGATACTGACCCGCGTCAAGCGACAGCGTTGGCGTATGTGTGATGCCTCTTTTGTCTAAACTGAAGAAAATGCATTTGTTGGATTTTTTGTCCTGCTCATGATTATAATGAGGGATGGAGATGAATGAGAAAGGGGTGGTGAGCATGGGATATTACGATGACCATTATGAACCGAATGGACAGACGAGACGAAAACGGCGCAGCGGTTCGTTCGTTTCTGCGCTTGTCGGTGCTATACTAGGAGGGCTGCTCGTCCTCATGTCCATCCCGACACTTTCCCGTTGGGACGTCCTCCCATATGAGGTTGTGCCGCCGCAGGGCGGAGAGGAAGAACGTGAAGGGGAAAACGGGGCTCCCCCCATCCAGCAAAGTGTTTCTGTTGATGTGACAACAGCGGTAACGAAAGCGATCGATCAAGCGTCCGATGCGGTTGTCGGCGTCGTCAATATTCAGGCAGCGGGTTTTTGGTCGCAAGGAGGCGAAGCCGGTGTTGGGTCGGGCGTTATTTATAAAAAGGCTGGTGGCCGAGCGTTTGTTGTCACGAACCACCATGTCGTTGAAAACGCTAGCCAGTTGGAAGTGAGTTTAAAAGATGGAACGAGAGTGCCGGCCAAGCTGCTCGGCAGCGATGTGCTCATGGATTTAGCTGTGTTGGAAATTGACGCGAAACACGTAAAAAAAGTCGCCCAATTCGGCAATTCTGATACAGTGAAGCTGGGTGAGCCGGTCATCGCTATCGGCAATCCGCTTGGTTTACAGTTTGCTGGATCGGTGACGCAAGGAATTATTTCTGGGACGAACCGGACGGTGGAAGTCGACTTGGATCAAGACGGCACACCGGACTGGAACGCGGAAGTATTGCAGACAGACGCGGCGATTAACCCTGGCAACAGTGGCGGTGCTCTCGTGAACATGAAAGGACAAGTGATCGGAATTAATTCGATGAAAATTGCTCAAGAAGCGGTAGAAGGGATCGGATTTTCCATTCCGATCAATGCAGCCATCCCGATTATTTCCGACTTGGAAAAATACGGACAAGTACGTCGGCCATACATGGGGGTAGAGCTCCGCTCACTCAGCGACATCCCATCGTACCATTTGAAGGCGACGCTTCATTTACCGTCGAACGTGACAGAAGGAGTAGCAGTCATCCAAGTTGTGCCGATGTCGCCGGCTGCGCAAGCAGGTTTGCAGCAGTTTGACGTCATCGTGGCACTAGACGGCGAAAAAGTCCGTAACGTGCTTGATTTACGCAAGTATTTGTATACGAAAAAATCAGTTGGAGAGCAAATGGAAGTCACGTTTTATCGTGATGGGAAAAAGCGGACGATCACGATGAAACTGGCGCCCGAGTCGTACTAAACAAAAAAAACAGCGAAGGGAGCGGGAACGCTCCTTCTTTTTTCCACAAGGAAAGGGGCGAGAAAGATGATATTCACATGTGAAGAACATATTGATATCGCCATTGACGAATATGTGGATGAGACAGAACAGGCGCCTGATATCGAACCTGTGGATAACAATGAACAACAGTGCCGATTTTGTGAAAAAACGGCTGTATATGTAGTAGGAAAATGATATTTTTGCACAACATGTGGATATGTGTTGTGTATATGTGGATAATTGTTGTTGATAAGTTGTTTATAAGGTAGGGATTACTTGTGCATATCTCCATTGCAGCTGTAGGTAAGTTGAAAGAAAAATACTTGATCGCAGGGGTGCAAGAGTATACAAAGCGCCTATCTGCATACGCCAAAATAGAAATCATCGAAGTCGCTGATGAAAAAACCCCTGAGCGGGCTAGCGAACTCGAGGAAGAACAAATTAAACAGCGCGAGGGTGAGCGGCTGTTGGCGAAAATTCCACACGATGCCCATGTTATTGCGCTTGCCATTGAAGGGAAAATGAAATCGTCCGAACAATTCGCCGCTCGCCTCGATGAGCTTGCCACTTATGGAAAAAGCAAAGTGGTTTTTGTTATCGGCGGATCGCTTGGCTTAAGCAAACAAGTGATGGCTCGTGCTGACGAGGCATTGTCGTTTTCCAAAATGACTTTCCCACACCAACTCATGCGCCTTATTTTGCTTGAGCAAATTTATCGTGCGTTTCGGATTAACCGAGGGGAACCGTATCATAAGTAAATGGTTTTTTAGGAACCAACAAGGAAAGAACCGAATCATAAATAAATGATACCCGTGGTGCTATATAAATTGAAATAAAGGTTTTCTCCCGTTCCACGGCGAATAAATACAAAGAGAAAATAGGGGAACGGAGAGAAAATATGATGCCAAATCACAAAGACGAGATCGAAAAGTTGTCCACTGCCATGAAAGAAGCAAAAAGTAAACGAGCATATGAACGCTACCAAGCGATTTATCTTCATTTGCAGGGATATACCAAAGGAGAAATCGCAACGATTATTGGTCGATCCAAGAAAACTATTTATAACTATATTCATGCCTACGCCCAGCGCGGTCTTGATGGACTGGAGATGAAATACTCACCTGGCGCCCCACGTCGATTGACCCCTGAGCAGGAAAAAGAGCTGGCTTTGATCATTGAACATCAGCTCCCCGTAGATGTGGGATTCGAAGCAAAATATAATTGGACGCTTGCGATAATCGCTGAACTCATTCAACAAAAGTGGGGGCCAACATACACGCTTCGCGGAACAAGTGACATTCTGCATCGGTTAGGGCTAAGCTATACGAAACCGACCTATACACTAGCCAATGCCGATGAAGAGAAACAAAAAGAATTCGTCGAAATCACCTTCCCTGAAGTAAAAAAAAACTGGTAGATGGGAACATCGCCCATGTCCTCTTTCAAGATGAGTCGATGATTCGTGATTACCAAGCGATTCAAAAAACATGGTTTGTCAAAGGAAAACAACGAATCATTCCGACGTTTGGAAAACATCAAGGGCTGAAGCTGATTGGCACGTTGAACTACGAAACAGGGGAAGTGTTTTGCATCGAAGAAGAATGCTATGACGCGGAAACATTTCTTCGATTTCTTCAACTTGTGTTAGAACGCTATCCCACAGGCAAAATAGTGATGATTTTAGATAACGCTCGAATTCACCATGCCAAACTCATTCAGCCATTTTTAAAAGAACACGAAGATCGGTTAGAGCTCGTCTTTTTGCCACCATACAGTCCGCAATTGAACTTGATTGAAGGGCTATGGAAATGGCTGAAATCAGACGTGATTTACAACGTGTTCTATTCGAGTGTGCAAGAAATTAGAAAGAATGTCCAAGCCTTTATTCAGCGAATCAACCAGAAACCAGAACAAACGATCGATCGTTTGTGTGTTCAGTTGTAAATCTTTAATTCAACTTATATAGATAAAATCTCAAGACATAAAAACAGCCCTTGCATGAGGATCTCCTTTAAAATGAAAGTGCGAACAAACATCCAAAAGGAGAAGTCCCATGCAAGAGCACTTTCATTTTACAATAGACCAAGCAAAAATTCAAAAGCAATATGCCGCGATCTTATTCTTTGTATCAGAACAATTGCCTTGTATCCAGATGTATTTACAACGTCGAAATTGTCATTTGTTGAAGCAAGAGGATGAGGTCATCATCGCCATTCACATTCTTGGAAAATTGCTGGGGTTTACTTCGGAACGGGCTTGGCATCGATTTGTCATTGGAAACCTGTTCACAAAGGAAATGTTCCCAGAGCGCTCTCGATACAACCGTCGATGCCGGTCGTTGCGTTGGGCGATCAAATGGATTCGTCACCAACTCGCCAAATGTGGACAACATCACGCTTATGCGGTGGTGGATAGCTTACCCATTGAACTCTGCCACCACGCACGAATGTATCGCGTCAAACGATTTCAAGGAATCGCAGATATTGGGTATTGTGCATCCAAAAAGATGGCTTACTATGGATTTAAGCTTCATCTTCAGATTACCGACCAAGCGCTTCCGATGGGATATGTCCTGACCGAAGCATCCTGCCACGACCGGACAGCTGCGGAAACCGTGATGGCCCAACATCCTCATCCGTATACACTTGGCGACAAAGGATATGTGAGCCAAGCCTTGCAAAAGAAACTATACGATGAATACAAAATCGCTTTTTGGACGCCTGCTCGGAAAAATCAACGAGTTGCGCAATCAAAAAAATGGAAACAATGGATGAAGCAAAAACGCAAAATCGTCGAAACTGCGTTCTCGGTTTTAGTGGATTCATTTCGGATTACGGAAATTCGTGCCAATTCGGTTTCTGGATTTGAAACAGCGCTTGATGGCATTTTATTGGCCCATTCTCTCGTTGTTCTTGGGCTAGTGGAGCGTTGACGCTCAACTAGCACCACGGGTATATATATATATCCTTTCAACAGCGCCTGCAGCAAAGCATAGCAAAGTTCGGCATCATGAAGTTTGTTTTCTCTGACTTGTTTCAGGCAGTCTTGGACATTAATTTTTTGTACCTTAATCGTTTCATGGGCTTCCAGCTTTTGCTGGCTGCGTTGGTGAACCTGATCGGTATAAAATACGTGAGTGACTTCGTTTGAACGCCAGGGTGCAGGATACAGTTTGCCAAGATAATGAACGGCTTCTCATTCATATCCTGTTTCTTCGAGCAATTCTCGTTTTGCCGCCTGCTCCAAGTTTTCTCCACGCTCTACTCCTCCGCCAGGGAGCTGTATGACGCAGGAACCGATTGGCTGGCGAAACTGTTCAATCAGTAAAAACGCATTTTTTTCCTTCGCAAGAATGACCACCGATTCGTTTTCTGGGACAGAAATATACATACGGCTATACTCATCTTCCATGATGGCATAACTGTTTTTTCTTAGTAACGTTTTTGGATGTTCCATCCGTCCCTCCTCCTATTCTTTGTTCTGTATTTCTGCGCATATAGAAGAAATTCCTTTTATCCATTACAATGGAAATGAAACTTTTGGAAATTTGGTTCGTAATATAATAAAAAGGGGGAGTGTGTGATGTCATCTGCATGGCTATTTTTTGGAGGCATTGCTTTGTTGTATTTCTTTGTGATGGTTCCGATTCAATATTTGTATATATCGGGGATAAAAGAACGGACAAGAAAATCGAAGCTTTCGCAAGAACAAATGTATGAAAATATGTCGTTTGAAGAAGAACAGCTGCATTACCACATGCAAGGAAATATAATGAATTGGCCTGCTGCGCTTGTTGCTCATTTTTTGTATCGATTGCGTCATTGCAATACAAAGGAGTAAAAGTGGGGGTGTGCGGGTCAGATGCACCACGGCTGTTTCGCTCCATTCCTTACGGATCTATTGACTGATGTTTACGGAGTGTATCTGTTGTAGAAAGATGTTTGGAGATGATAGGAGGAAGTAGGTGTCCATTTTATCCATATTCCTACACATATATCCGGTTGTGGAGATAAATATAGTAAAATGAAAAGAGAGGAAAGGATGTGAATAGGGATGACGGACACCTCTTCGCCAAAACCGATGAAAATAAAAGTCATTATAGCCGATGATAATTCCTTTGTTCGCGAAGGAATGCGAATTATATTAAGCACGTACGATGAGTTTGAGGTCGTAGCGACAGTGAATGATGGACAAGAAGCATTCCATTACTGCAAGAATCATGATGTAGATATCGCGCTATTGGATGTGCGTATGCCGAATATGAACGGGGTCGAAGCGACCAAACTCATATGTGAGCAAACAAAGACGAAACCGCTTATACTTACTACTTTTGATGACGATGAATATATTTTAGATGCCGTCCGAAACGGCGCGAAAGGATATTTTTGAAAAATACCGACCCAGAGAGAATACGGGAAGCGATTAAAGCAGTATATAACGGAAATATCATTATGCAGGATGTTGTAATGGAAAAGATCAAGTTCAGCTTAAAAGAAGAAAAAGAAGCAGAACCTAAAGTCGACAAGAGCCTTTTTACGGAAAGAGAAATGGAAATTATGTCTCTCATTGCGAAAGGGCTTTCGAACAAAGAGATTTCGAAACAGCTTTTTATATCGGAAGGAACAGTCGCCAATTACATCACTTCGATTTTAGATAAAACAGGATTACAGCATCGCACACAGATTGCCATTTATTATTTAACAGGAAAAATTAGTTGAGGGAGATCAATGGAGCTTTGGTTCATCCTGAGCAAACTAATCGTGTGGGTCTACGTGGCTGTCTGTTACGTGTACTCTGATAATACCGCTATTTCTTGGTTTGTCTTTTCTTCTCTTGTCTACTTTTGTATCAATATGGTCATTTACATCGTCAAAAAAGATACAGTGAAAAAGGGCGCGGTGCTGCTATCGATCGGTCTTATACTTACTGCGAGTTTCTATATTTACCCACGAGTGTTGATTATCCAAAATTAGACATACGCCTTCCATAAATTTGGGCATACTCAAACAAAGCAGCGGCCATCCCGGATTTCCAATCGAGAGGAAGCTGCCCAGAGAAAAAACGGCGAACGAACGAAATGAAGGAAAGAGAGACGTTCGTCTGTTTTTTGGTTTGATCATACAGCCATCGCAGCAACACATACGCGATGAACGCCGCAAACAGTTGGTTGTATACCGCATTTTCCGTCGTGCCAAACAAGGTCGGGACATTCAGATATTGCTTCACCCAACGGAAAAAGACCTCAACAGTCCAACGTTGTTGGTACATGTCGGCAATGGTTTCCGCAGACGCATGGAAGAGGTTCGTCACGACCCGAATGTCGCGGCCATTCGCATCTCGAAAGATCACCACCCGGTGACGCTTGGTGGAGCGGCATTGTTTCGTCCCCAACTGGCACGTGAAGTCGGCTTGAACCGATGAGGATGTGCTGGAAAGGCGTTTCAAGCTTTTTTTCTGATGAAGTTCGATGTTGTCCTTCATCCGAATGACAAAGAGCTGATGCTGCTCCACAAATCGATCGAGGCGTTCGATTTTGAAATACGCCCGGTCTTCCACCAGCACTTGTTGAGCGTTCGTCAACTGTTCTCCCACCGGGCCATCATGACGCAGTCCGATGGTTTCCACCACGTCTGCCGGCAACGAGGATTCCGGCGAATACGCGACGTGCAGCTTCACTCCGGCGCGTTCGCCGTGATACGGCGCCCATGGCAGGCGGTTTTTCCCGACCGTGACGGTCGTCGAATCCACCACCCGAAGCGGTTTGGGAAACCGAAGCGAACGGCGGGTTTGGCGGTTGCACTTGGAAATGATCAACGCCAACAAGCGTTTCATGATGTCATAGGGAACTTCTTTCGCTTTCTTGGATACAGTTGAATAATGGAATCGCGGCAATCCATACAGAGGCCCCACATCGGCTCCGTGGCGAAAGCTTTTCCATTGATGCATGGCGGCCAGCAGGAAGAAGTGAATCAACTCGCGCAACGTAAAGGTTCGAGACGAATCACGATACCCAACCGCTTCGGCAATCAGTTGAATCTCTTCATCCGAAACAAGTTTTTGCATCAAATTCGGGAGTGTGGTATGCTTGTTCATAGAGAGCACCTCCTGGGTTTGTTTGTGTCGCTACTCACATTCTACAGGAAAGGTGCTCTTTTTTCTATACCCTTTGGATTTTATTGGATAATCAACACGCCTGATATTTACCCTTTATTTATTTTGCTTTTGCCCATCAATCTATATGAATTCGTTTCTGGCCATATACGTAAAAAATGGATACTGTTTCTCTTGCTTTTGCTTCCAATTTTCTTTGTCCAAGAAGACGTATATCCTATATATGGACTTGTTGCGTCGTTTACTTTTATGGGTGTTACCATGGCAAAACAGTACACGTTTAGAACAGAACAATTGGAAGACCGCCTTGATAAAATGCGGAAAGATATGCAACGATTAACCAAGAGTTTAAACGAATATCATGAATACATAAAGCAGTCAGAATATACGCTGCAATTAGAGGAACGAAACCGGCTGTCTCAAGAAATCCATGATAAAATCGGACATTCCATGACCGGAGCACTCATTCAGATGGAAGCGGCGAAACGCTTAATGGATATGGACAAAGGAAAAGCAAAAGAACTATTGCAAAATGCCATCCATATTTCGAAAGAAGGAATTGAAAATATAAGAATGACGTTAAAACAAATAAAGCCTCCATCCGAACAAATCGGTATGAATCGAGTGAGATTATTCATAGAGGAATTTTCGGCTAAACATCATATTCGAATTCCGCTTGTATGCAAGGGGATTTGGAGGTCATTTCCCCTATTCAATGGAAAATTATTTATGAGAATATTACCGAGGCGTTGACGAACGCGATGAAATATGCGGAAGCGACTGTCGTTTCCGTTGAGATTCATGTACTTAACACTCTCATTAAAGTGGAAGTGAAAGATAATGGAAAAGGCGCCGAAAAAATAAAAAAAGGCCTTGGAATCATGGGAATGGAAGAACGGGCCGCTTCGGTAAACGGTACTGTAATTGTCGATGGCACAAAAGGCTTTTCTGTGACAACGTTGCTTCCTATTCTTCAATGAATGACTTCATGCAGAAAACATGAAAATTCTCATGTGAAGAAGATGAACTCCTACACTTACAGGGGTTCGTCTTTTTTTCTATAATAAGCAACATAAAGCAGGTAAAGAGGGTGAAAGGATGAACATATTAGACCCGAGTTCGACAGTTTGAGGCCCATTTTAGGCAAATGAAAATGCCAGAAATGCCGTTATATCAAGGGTTTAGCGGTGGATAACCTAGGAAAAAACGCCGAATTTCATAGGCACACGCTTTATAATTTAATCCTTTTAATATAAAGTTTTTTTGTTTATAATATAGACATGTACATTCGATGGGTAACCGTGGTTACTGTCAATGTACCATCAATTGGAGGATTGCATCTATGCTCACGTGCTTCTCCACGGTCTAATCCTCCTCTTGATCCGAATCGAGAGTAAAATCGTGGCCGAAAGTAAGAGACAAATGTCAGCGCTCCACGTTAGGACATTTTTCTTCAAAATATCGTGACCTCTATCAGTGTACAAAGATCACGACCAAACAAAGGAAAACCTCTGTGGCTCTAGGGCTGGAGCCTCCTCTGAAGATCCTAGACATTCATCCTCGCTCCTAGATACACGCTAGAAGTATGCCCAATTGCCTCTCAGCCCTTCTGTATCAAGGGCTGGGAGGCGATTTGTTTGCCTAGTCACTGTCGAACTCGGGATTTACTTTGATACGACTTCGTCGTACTTCGAAGTGGATCCATCCGAAACACCAGAAGGAGAATCGCTTCGAAAGCAGGGGTTTTCCAAAGATAAGCGTCCCGATTTGGTCCAAATCGTCATTGGACTGGCCGTTACCCGGGAAGGAGTCCCCATTCGCGCTTGGGTATGGCCTGGCAATACGATGGATATGACGGTCATCAAACAGGTGAAACAAGACTTGATTGGCTGGAAGCTTGGGCGTGTGATCAGCGTGATGGACCGCGGATTTTCGTCTGAAGAGAATTTGCGAATCTTGCAACAGGCCGGGGGACACTACATTGTCGGCGAAAAAATGCGGTCCGGCAAAGCCGCCGTCGAAGAGGCCCTAAACCGTCGCGGGCGCTACCAACAAGTTCGCGAGAACTTGCATATCAAAGAAATCATCGTGGGCGACGGAGAAGCGCGTCAGCGCTATGTTCTCGTGTACAATCCCAGCGAAGCCGAACGCCAACGCAAGGAACGGGAAAAGCTGCTCGAATCGCTGAAAGAGGAGTTGGAGGGCTTCGCCAACTCCCCAATGAAGCTCATCATAAGGCCACCTGCCGGCTGCGTTCCCATCCGTCCTACGGAAAATACTTGCGTCAATTGAAGGATGGAACGCTTCGCATCGACAAGCAAGCGGTTCGTGAAGCGGAAACGTACGATGGCAAATATCTCATCCGAACCTCCGATGACACCTTGTCTGCCGAGGATGTCGCGCTCGGGTATAAGCAACTGGTGGATATCGAGCAGGCCTTTCGGACGTTGAAATCAACACTCGAGCTGCGCCCCATGTATCATCGCTTGGAAGACCGTATCCGGGCGCATGTGCTGCTCAGTTGGCTGGCTCTCTTGCTGGTTCGGATCGTGGAGATCCGAACTCATGAATCGTGGCCGAAAGTAAGAGACGAATGCGAGCGTCTCATGCTTGGACATTTTTCTTCAAAAAACGGCGACCTTTATCAACGAACCGAACTGACGGCCAAACAAGCGCTATTCCTTGCGGCTCTAGGGCTGGAACCTCCTCCAAAGATTCTAGGCATCCACCCTCGCACCTAGATACACGCCCGAAGTGTGCCCAAATGCCTCCGATCCCTTTTGTATCAAGGGGCGAGAGGCATTTTGTTTGCCTAGTGACTGTCGAACTCGGGTTAGAAATCAAAAACGTAACGAAAAAATTTGGCGACTTCATCGCAGTAGATAATATGTCTTTAACGGTGGCGGAAAGGGAAATATTTGGATTCCTCGGGGCAAACGGCGCTGGGAAAAGTACGACAATCAATATGATTTCCGGGCTGCTGCGTCCCAATGCGGGTGAGATCAAGATTCTTGGAAAAGACATTGGCAAACATAGCCATTTTGCGAAAGGAAATATCGGTATCGTTCCCCAAGATATTGCGATTTATGAAGATTTAACGGCATATGAAAATGTGAAATTTTTTGCCGGCTTATACGGACTGCGTGGTTCCCAGCTACATGAGCGGGTAGAAGAAGCATTACAGTTTGTCGGATTAAGCGATAAACAAAAAAGCTATCCGAAAAATTTTTCAGGCGGAATGAAACGCAGATTAAATATCGCTTGCGCGATCGCCCATCGACCGAAGCTGATTATTATGGATGAGCCTACCGTGGGCATTGATCCGCAATCTAGAAATTATATTTTGGCCTCTGTCAAAAAGCTCAACGAAATGGGATGCACGATCATTTATACAAGCCACTATATGGAGGAAGTCGAAGAAATCTGCACGCGAATTGCCATCATTGATCATGGAAAAATCATTGCGGAGGGAACGAAAGAACAGCTTGAAGCGATTATCACGAATACAAAAGACGTTTGGATTGGAGTCAAATCAATGGATAACATGGATATCAACAAACTTAAAGCCATTAGTGGAGTAAAGGCAGTGCAATGCGAAGAAAACATGGTGAAAATCAGCTCGGATATAGGAGTCAATAACCTTAACCGCATTATCCAATGTTTGATGAATGATGGCGTAGAAATACGTTCACTGGAAGAAAAGTCACCAAATTTAGAAACGGTCTTCCTTACCTTAACGGGAAGAAATTTAAGAGATTAGCCTTGTAATACAAAGGAGGTTTGCCCTTGAATATCGTTAATATTGCCATAAAAGAAATAAAAAGAGAGTTTCGCGATGTGAGAACGCTTGTTTTTATGCTTGCATTTCCGATTGTGCTCATGTTAATACTTGGTACGGCTCTTTCCAATGCGTTTGATTCCACCATTTCGGTAGGGGATATTCATGTTTTGTACAAAGACAAAACGGCTGGGGAGTTTTCCAAATATGTTCGTACATTTATAGAAGAAGCAAAGAAATCTGACATTCATTTCAAAAAAGCTTCCTATCATATGGATGGGAGAAGAGAGGTCAAGCAGGGAAATTATGACGGTTACATGGAAATCGATAATCAAGGCGTACAGCTGTATACGAACAATAGCAATTCGGTCAAAGGCAGTATTATTCAAGGAATGGTGGCTGCTTTTGCCGATAAATATAATATGGTTGCGGCTGTGGTGCAAGTAAAGCCCAATCAAGTCCATATGCTGATGAACAACGGCCATCGTGATGATTATATACAAGAAACCCCCCTGCATTCTAAACGACAACCAGGCGCCATGGACTATTATGCCATTACGATGACAACGATGATTGCTCTTTATGGAGCCGTATCGGCCAGTTATTTAATAAGGGGAGAAAGAACACGGAAAACAGCAGATCGGTTACTAGCGGCGCCAATTCATAAAAGTGAAATTTTTATCGGAAAAATACTCGGAAGCATGGTTACCAATTTTCTTTGCGTTGCCATTATCATCGTTTTCAGTAAGTTTGTCTTCAAAGCGTATTGGGGAAACCATCTTGCACTCGTATACCTTGTAGTGTTCACCGAAGTACTATTCGCCGTTAGTTTCGGGCTAGGCATCAGCTACATTGCAAGGACAGAAGGAGCTGCGAAAATGATTGTCATGGTGGTGATACAGTTAGCGTCTTTCTTTGGCGGGGCGTATTTTAAAATAGAAGCTACAAGTACAATAGCAAGGTTGATTACTAATCTTTCTCCGCTCACATGGGCAAACACGGCTATTACGAAAATGATTTATGCCAACGATTTGTCCGCCAGCTTTCCTGCCATGCTCCTAAATGTCGGATTATCAGCATTGTTTTTGCTGATTGCAGGGATGTCGCTCACAAGACGGGAGGGATTATAAGATGCGCGATCTCGTTTGGCTAATAAGGCATACATTAAAAAGGACGTTTAGCAACAAAAGAAATATACTATTATATTTTGGTACTCCATTGATCGGGATTATAATATCTCTACTTGCTTACGGAGGTTCTACAGCGAAGGAGTTGCATGTCGGTATGATAAACCATGATCCTCATTATATTACCAATGATACGATACGTTTTATCAAAAGCATTGAACATATATCGGTTACGAAGGTGAAGAAATCGGAAATAGACGACAAAATCACGTCTGGAAAACTAGACTGTGTGGTTATTTTTCATTCAGGGTTTTCACAAAGCGTTCAAGAAGGACGTCCTAGCCATATTCAAATCGTTTCGATCCGGGGAACAGAAATTACAGGTTTTATCAAATCGTATCTGTATCATTACATCGATAATATTGCTGCCCTCGGCCAAATTGCAAAAGGGGATGAACATACGTTTTTGGAGATGTACAAACGTTATCAGCAAGCTCCGTTCAACATGTCAGTCCATTCGTTACAAGATACATCGAAACACAAATATATGACGTATCAAACGATCGGATATTTGCTCATGATCATGCTTTTATCGGCGGGAAATTTAGCCGAAATCATTATTAAAGAAAAAGAAAATCGAACCTATTTCCGATTATTATCCACTCCTATTAATGCAAAGCAGTATGTATTATCAAATGTCATCGTCAACATGATCGTAATGACGGGGCAGATTATCATTACGCTAATCATGATGGATACAGTATTTCACATCAAAACAAATATTCCTTTTTGGCAAATGACAACGATCCTTATGCTTTTTGCCTTGGTAGCCATTGGAGTAGCGTTAATGACAGTGGCTTTTGCGAGCAGTTCCGCTTCTTCAGGAGCGATGCAAAATTTATTAACGGTTCCTACATGCATGCTTGCTGGATGTTTTTGGCCAGTGGATATTATGCCTGCGTTTGCGCAAAAAATGGCTGATTTTCTTCCGCAGCGGTGGGCGTTAGATACGCTATTGAAATTACAGCAAGGGCATCATTTCGGAAGCTTATATTTAAATATACTGATTCTCTTTGCCTTTGCGCTCGCTTTTTTCTTAATTGCTGTTTACAAATTTGGGAGAAATCATAGTGTGGGCAATTTTTTATAACCAATGTCTCTTTCCCATGGTTAGGCAAATATAGGTGATCATTTTACAAAACATCACTATACCCGTGGTGCTAGATAAAATCAGACAAGCATAAAAATAGCCCTTGCATGAGGATCTCCTTAAAATGAAAGTGCGACCAAACATTTAAAAGGAGAATTCACATGCAAGAGCACTTTCATTTTACAACAGATCGAGCCAAACTTCAAAAACAATATGTATCGATTTTGTGTTTTGTATCAGCTCAACTATCGAGTATCCAGATTCATCTTCAACGTCGAAATCTTCATTTGTTGAAACAGAAGGACGAGGTCATCATCGCCGTCCATGTCCTTGGAAAGTTGTTAGGCTTCACTTCCGAACGGGCTTGGCACCGGTTTGTGATCGGGAATTTGTTTTCCAAGGACTTGTTCCCTGAACGTTCTCGATACAACCGTCGCTGCCGAGCGCTTGGCTTTGCGATCAAGTGGATGCGGCACCAGCTGGCCAAGCGTGGACAACACCATGCGTATGCGGTCGTGGACAGTTTGCCGATCGAGCTGTGTCATTCAGCTCGAATGTATCGCGCCAAACGGTTTCGTGGAATTGCGGATATTGGCTATTGTGCTTCCAAAAGGATCACTTTCTATGGGTTGAAACTTCACCTGCAGGTCACCGACCAAGGGCTTCCGATGGGATATGTTGTCACCGAAGCGTCTTGTCACGACCGGGTGGCCGCTGAAACCGTCATGACGCAAATTCCACATCCATATAACCTAGGTGACAAAGGGTACATCAGCCAAAAACTGCAAAAGAAGCTGTACGAAGAGCATCGAGTCGCTTTTTGGACGCCCGTTCGAAAAAATCAGCGAATTCTCCAATCCGACGCATGGAAACAGTGGATGAAACGAAAACGCAAAGTGATTGAAACCGTGTTTTCGATTTTAGTCGATTCGTATCGGATCACCGAGATTCGAGCGAACTCGGTTTCTGGATTTGAAACGGCACTGGATGGTATTTTACTGGCTTACTCCCTTGTTGTTCTTGGGCTAGTTGAGCGTTAAGACTCAACTAGCACCACGGGTAACTTGGTTTATTTTCTTGTGCTTCTCTCGCTCTAGTATTTTCAGATAATCATAATCGCTTTGTATTCTAATTCCTAGAAAATGATTTTTTCAAGTCTCATCATTGTTTTTCCTCTGTCTCTTCCGTTATTTTTATTCCTTTTCAGCTTCCAGCTTCTCCACAATCATAAACAGTTCCTGCTTCAGCTGCCGATTCAGCACTACGGGGACATGGATCATGGTATTTTGCCCCATGATGAACGAAAAAGGTTCGTTTTCGTCGATCAATCGTGCTAACGAACGAAGACCAGCGGCTTTGAAGCGACCTTCTAATGGAAATCCAGCAATGCTACGCATATAAAACGTATTGTCGTCAAAATACCCGTCAATGACTTGTAATCGCTTCGTCATAAACAGATCTTCTCCCTTCAGGAATAAATTTATTTGGGTTAGAACTTTGGCAACGCCTCCACGGCATCCGCCAAATCACTATAGCTGTCTTTTAAGTATCGGGATGTCGTGGCGATATTACTGTGACCAGCAAGCCTCCGCACTTTCTCGATATCGTTGTTCGTCGCCTTTAACATCCACTTACAAAACGTATGCCGAAACATATGGGGCGTCAGTTTTTTATTTGGCAGGCTGTAGCTTTCGATCATTCGCTGGATGCCCCTTACCGAAAACTTCGGAGAACGTTGGCTGTAAAAGACGTATGGCGATTCGGCCACATGCGGTTTCTTTTTCGCCATTTCCGCGCGAAACTTAAGCCAATCCTCGAGTTCTGCCAGCAAGATATTCGAGATCGGTACCGTCCGAACCTTCATCCCCTTTCCCACGATCCGAATTCGTTTCATCTCTAAATCTAAGTCCGTTAATTTTAAATTGGATAACTCCTCTACTCGCAATCCTGCATAGGTAAGCAGGTACACCACTGCACGGTCCCGGCGATATTTCTCTTCAGGATCGACTCCCCGGCTTTGCACCGGTTTTTTCCGCATCCGATGCAATAAGTCCTCGAATTCTTCTTCTGTGAGCCACATGATTTTTTCGTTATCTTCATCGGCTGATTTTAAATCCTGGATGTCTTTCATTGGGTTCTGCTCAAGCTTATGATGTTTGACCGCCCACGCATAGAAGCTTCGCAGCGAATTCAGACGGCGATTGATCGTGGAGATAGCCAACGGTTTCCCTTCTACCGGATTCAACATTTGCTGAATCCATTTGCGAATGTCGGCCGACGTAACGTAATCGCCTGGACGAAGATGCAAGTCTTTCAAAAACTGATTCACGTCATTGAGATAGGAGATCACGGTGTTAGGAGAAAACCCCTTCTCTTGCAAATACGTTTCATATTCGTGTAGCATCTTTTTCATCCTTTCACTTATACGACGAGTTTAAAAGGGTTCGAAGAGCAAAAAATCGATTGAAAAAATAACATTATATGACGAGTATATCATAAAAAAGAATAGATTGTTAGACATATAACGTAGATTATATGACTAGTTTAATCATATAAAAAAGACGAGAAAAAATCTCGTCTCGTTTTGTTGGGTATTGTTGAATGCAACATATTTTGTCAACCCTCTACAAATGAGAAAAACCCCTTGTATATCAAGGGGGATGGTTACTTGTTGTTGATTTATAAGTTTTTTCAGAAAAGATCATATTTACATATTTGTGTCGCTGAACATTTCTCTGGTAATACAACGGACTGTAGATTTGTTTGCAATATTAAATATGAAATATGCTAAAAAAAGTAATGATATTGACCAAAACAATCCTTTATATATAAATTGAAATAAAGGTTTTCTCCCGTTCCACGGCGAATAAATACAAAGAGAAAATAGGGGAACGGAGAGAAAATATGATGCCAAATCACAAAGACGAGATCGAAAAGTTGTCCACTGCCATGAAAGAAGCAAAAAGTAAACGAGCATATGAACGCTACCAAGCGATTTATCTTCATTTGCAGGGATATACCAAAGGAGAAATCGCAACGATTATTGGTCGATCCAAGAAAACTATTTATAACTATATTCATGCCTACGCCCAGCGCGGTCTGGTACCGTCAAGAATTTTGTGTAATGTAAGATAGATAGGGTATCTCTGAAATGGATTTGGAATGGATAGGGAACCGGTTTCCTTCACACAAGAGACTGAATATTCAGTCTCTTGTGTGGAAAGGGAAATCCCCTTATTTTGTTTATTTACAATATTTGGTTAACAATAACGTTCTTCAAACATTCGTTGAAGGGCTTCTTGCGCTTCGGCAAATCCTCGCAACTTTCGCCCTGCCCATTTCTCGTTAAAGTCCTGTATCGTCAAATATACGACTTTTTCAGCGGCTTCTAAACTGCTCAAACTGTTCATCGGTTTTAGGCGTTTCCGAATCTCCTTGATCGTTCGTTCGATGGCATTGGTCGTATAAATCACACTTCGAATACTGCTTGGATAGTCCATAAAGGTGAGAAGGACATCCAACTCATTTGCCCAAGATTGGACTTCCCTTGGGTATTTGTGAGACCATTTGGATTGAAACTGTTGAAACATCTCCAATGCGATTTCTTTATTCGGAGAACGATAAATGAGTTTCAGGTCCTCCGCCATTTCGAATTGATCTTTTTTCCGAACACGGCTGAGGGTGTTGCGGACTTTGTGCACGACACAGCGCTGCACATCGGCTTTCGGATACACCGCCTTAAAGGCTTCCTCCAACCCCGGAAGGCCATCGAAGACGCCAAGAAGCACTTCCTTGACGCCTCTTTTGTAGAGCTGTTGGAGAATCTCCTGCCATACATAGGCGCTTTCTTGTCCTCCTACGAAGAAATCAAGAATTTCACGATACCCTTCTTCGTTCACCCCCAATACCACATAAATAACTTCTTTCTCTACCGTATCCCGGCGAAGTTTCACGTACAAGCCGTCCAAATATAAGACCGAATAACGCTGGTGTAGTGGACGAGCGTGCCATTTCTCGATGTCTTCCTTCACGACATCGGTAATCCGGCTGATCGTCGCAGGAGAATAGGTGCTTCCTAGAATTCGTTCGATAAACTTGCCAATTTCACGCGTGCTCATGCCACTTTGGTACATCCTAATGATTGCTTCCTCCAGCCAGCCCGTGTGCCGTTGGTAAGGGGCAAACAACTGTGTTTGAAATTCCCCGTTTCGGTCTCTTGGAACCAAAAGACCCTCAATCCGGCCATATTGTGTATCTAGATTTCGCTGATAGTAGCCGTTTCTCATATTCGGCGTTCCAGCCTGTTCGATTTCGAGGAAATTTTTGATTTCTTCCCGCATAATCAGTTCTAATTTTTCTTTTACAAACTGACGAATGGCATTTTCCAGTTGATTTGCCCAGTCGACATTCGGTATACTTCTTTTAGACATAGGTAGGGTACTCCTTTCTCTGGAATGTGTTGTGGTCCAAATCAGAGAATACCCTACCTTTTTTCTTTGTTCTAGCAAAATGCTTTACACAAAATTTTATACATCATCGGGGTAATGAACTTGTCAACGATAAATAATCAATCAAATGAACAAAGGTCGATAAATTTGGGAAAAGAGTTCAGTTTGGCTTTAATTATGTTTCATCAAACGGTAGCAGAAAGAGTGGGGTTGAATTTAACAGATTATAAAGTATTGGGAATCATCCCATTTGAAGGATTGACCGCTGGGGAAATAGCATCAATAACAGGCTTGTCAACGGGCATGGTGACAACAGTTGTGGACAGGCTTGAAAAGAAGAATTTTGTATATAGGGATAGAGATCCAGACGATAGGCGAAAGGTGATTATTAAAGCAAATTTTGAAAAAATAGGCTCTGAATTAGGGCCATATTTCCAATCATTTGGACAGGAAATAGGGAAGGTTGTATCTAAGTATAGTCCAGCAGAAATGGAAGTAATAAATGATTATATTAGGAAAACTACTGAAGTATTTAAGCGGGAAACGAAGAAAATAAAACAAAAATAATGTTCTGTGCATTTTTGTGAACTGTACCATAATTATTCGTAAAGCTGGATATAGAGGTGAGATCCACTTTCGACCTCCGTGTGGAAAAAACAAGTAGATGTGCTTTGTTATTTGTATACACATAAATAGAGACACCATTACTTGGGATATTAAACAGATACTTACTATCGTTGCCAAAAATGATGTGTTTCCGCTGCTCGCTCTACCTATCAGTTATTTTTCTCCCTTGAGTCTTGACCTTCTCGACAATGGCGACGAGGTAGTTGTTGATGTCTGTTTCCCATCATTCACAACATTGGGCGGGAGAAAACGAAAAGGGAGTTGCTTCGCTACGCAACTCCCCCGCATTGGGCCGATATTTTATTTTTGCCGCTTTCTTTCGAACGGAGCAATAAGTGATCCGCATAGACGTATGCCTTTTCGAGTGATGTCGTTCCTCCTGTCTGGAAAAAGTAGAGACCGAATGATGATGTGTAAGCAATTGGACGTTTGGCCGTTCCGTCATCGACCAACACCGTGCTGTGGCGTACAGTTTCCCGCATCTTTTCGACAAGCTGAACACTTTCTTCAAATGTGCGATGGCGCAAAAACATGGTAAACTCTTCCCCACCGCTGCGGAACAAAAAATCGTCCTCTTTAAGAAACTGTTTCAATGTCAAGGCAAAGTGGCGAATGACTTCATCGCCGACGGCGTGGTTGTACGTGTCATTAATCGCTTTAAAATTGTCGATATCAGCAACGACAACGCCAATCCATTCCCCTGTTCCATTTAACTTGGCAATCGTCTGGTCCATGTAGGCTCGGTTATGAACACCGGTCAGAAAATCGGTATATGCCATTCTTTCAAACTGATCGCGTTCTAGTTTATGCTGGATGCTTTGCGATTTGGAAAAGAATGAGCAGCTGACGAAGTAATTGAGCAAAAACAAACTCAAGAGCATATCCCAGCGCTGTTCTTGCAAAAAGAGAAATAACAGGCCATTTGTCAGTACGGTTTTTCCTATATCCATCCAGCTTCTTGTCTTAATAAAATCCAGTGCTTCACGCTTTGTGCGAATGTCGCCGGTTATGTAAAAGATTACGATGAGACAGCAATCAGTCAAAAAGGAAACGATGATGACGAGTAGAAACATAAGCAGCCAAAAGCCGATGAACGGAACAGACTGAAACCACGGATGAAGGAGATTATATAAGGCAAACGCCAGTGAATTGAATGTTACAAAAGAACCGATATTGTACAATGTATGCAGCCATTCATCCGGCTCCGCTGTTTTCAAATATTTTTTTGTCACATGTTCAGTGAGACGAAATAATGTTTCAAAAATAAACAGTCCGAGCGGGCCGGCAAATAAGGCGAACGATAAGCTGTAGTTAATGCCGTAATCAACCGGGATATTGTTTTTCGTTTTGTCGACGACGCGCAAGTGAGAATATAAGCTAGAAAACAGCCAGTAAAATAGCAGGGCGATGACATACGTACGATCGAAGGAAATCGGCTTTGACACAAAGGCAACGGCGATTGAAACGAAAAAAACAGCAAAAATAATCGGTCGTGCTCGGAGTAACATCTCAGCCCTCTCCTATGATCTGACCTCTGACGACTTTGGCGTTGGCGAAGCCATGCTAAAAAAGGAGGGCCACCTATATGCCAGTGGCCTTAAACAAAAATATACGTCATTAAAAAACGGTGAATAGCCCATTTAGAAGCTGGTGTTTTTACGGCACTAGTATATTCACGATTAGAACCAACGGCCATCTCGTTAAATCTATTATAGTATTATATATCCAATTCTGAAAATAGAAAAAATTCCATTTATTTTCACCTTTTTTCCACAAAATTTGACATCTATTGAATCATATATACCTGAAGCCGCTATTCGTTCCTTGAAAAACGGTATAGCTGGATATCGGTTTTTTCGTATATAATATGGGCAATGAAAGGGACAGGGTTAGACATCGATGTTTTCCGTCTGTAAAGAAAGCGCGATGTGAGCGTTTCTAGGGACGGTCTTTCACTATTTGCCGTGCAAGAGCATTTCCCAAAAGGGTAGTGAAAAACGGTCAGATAGAGAAAAAATGATTGAACGTTGTGCCATGCGAGCCACCGACCAGTTTCATAGTCGGTTGTTTCAAGCTGTTGTTTTGGCGTGTTTCGCTTTGTTTCATCATTTGGAGGAGGAAAAAAGATGAAAATTGTTATTGCCCCAGATTCGTTTAAAGAGAGCCTTTCAGCACTTGAAGTCGCTGAGGCGGTCGAACGCGGGTTTCGGATGGTGTTTCCAGAAGCTGAATACGTGAAGGTGCCGATGGCTGATGGTGGAGAAGGAACTGTGCAGTCACTCGTTGACGCGACCGGCGGCCGCATCGTGGAAGTCGAAGTGACCGGCCCGCTCGGTGAGCCGGTTTTGGCGTTTTTCGGCTTGCTGGGCGACGGGAAGACAGCAGTGATTGAGATGGCGGCCGCCTCAGGATTGCATCTTGTCCCGCGCGACCGGCGCAATCCGTTAGTGACGACGACGCGAGGGACAGGGGAACTGATCCGCGCCGCGCTTGACGCTGGCGCTAACCATCTTATCATCGGCCTCGGCGGCAGCGCGACAAACGACGGCGGCGCCGGCATGGTGCAGGCGCTTGGCGGGCGGCTTTTAGATCGCGACGGACGCGACATTGGGCCAGGCGGCGGGGCGCTCGCCGATTTGCAGGCGATTGACCTTTCCGAGCTCGATCCACGCCTCAAGAGTGTCCGTATTGATGTGGCTTGCGACGTTGATAACCCGTTGACTGGCGCAAAAGGGGCATCTGCCATTTTCGGGCCGCAAAAAGGGGCGACACCGGACATGGTGGCAATCCTCGACCGAAACTTAGCCCATTACGCCGACATGATCAGACGCGAACTTGGCAAACAAGTGGGCGACATCCCAGGCGCTGGCGCGGCCGGCGGCTTAGGTGCAGGGTTGCTCGCATTTCTTCCGGCTGAATTAAAGCGTGGCGTCGATATTGTGATCGAAACGGTCCAGCTCGCGGAGCGCGTCAAAGGGGCGGATCTCGTCATCACCGGCGAAGGGCGAATTGATGGACAGACGGTATTTGGCAAAACGCCGATTGGCGTCGCCAAGACAGCGAAGCGGTTCGGCGTCCCGGTCATCGGCATCGCCGGCTCACTAGGCGACGACAGCACAGCTGTGTTGGACCATGGCATTGACGCGCTATTTACGATTGTCCCAGGTGTCGTGCCGCTTGAGCAAGCGCTTGAGCAAGCAGAACGTTATGTGACGCAAACCGCGCGACATATTGCCTCTGTGTATCGCCTTGGACAAATAGGAAAAACATCTTCTCTTTGATGTTTTGGGAGAGTCACTTTTTAGCGAAATCGTGCTCTCAGAAGAAGGAGCACTCTAAAATAGAGGGATATATCCAAAAATCCCTTTTCCCTAAGGATATTGCATGACGTACGTATATAGAAAAAAGGTGTCCCGTTATTGTTTGGGACACCTCTCTTGTTTATTTGCTTGTCCGTGGCCAAGAGGCAATGGCTTCAAGTGTGCCACGAATCGCAAACCGGCCGAATTGGTGCGGCAAAATAAAATGGTCACCTTGGCGGATCGGGTATGTACGCTCGCCGTGAACAAGCTCGCCCTCTCCTTGAAGGATGCTGACGATGAGAAATGGCTTCGTCTGCTCCCACTCGGCTTCTCCATGGACATGCCATTTTTGGACGCCAAAGTAGTCGCCCTCCACAAAGGTCGTCACGGTTGCACCAGGTATGTTGGCGACATGGGGCTGGACATCGGTGTCGCGATGCGGGACAGTGGTGACGTCAATGGCTTTCTCTAAGTGGAGCTCACGCTTCCGGCCTTGGCTGTCGACGCGGTCGTAATCGTAGACGCGATAAGTCGTGTCAGAGCTTTGCTGCGTCTCGAGGACAAGCGTCCCCTCACAGAGGGCGTGAATCGTGCCGCTCGGGACATAGAAGAAGTCGCCGGGATGGATTGGCACTTTTCGCAGCAAACGATCCCATTCTCCCGCCTCCATCATGGCGCGCAGCTCTTCCTTCGTTTGGGCATAATGGCCGTAAATTAACTGGGCGCCCGGCTTGCAGTCAATAATGTACCAACATTCTGTCTTACCGAGCTCCCCGCCTTCGTTTGTTTTTGCATAGTCGTCATCCGGATGGACTTGGACGGACAAATCGGCGTTGGCGTCTAAAATTTTCGTCAGCAACGGAAAGCGATCGGATGGAAAATTGCCGAACAAGTCGCGGCGCTCCTCCCATAGCTGTCCAAGCGTCATCCCTTGAAACGGCCCGCGGGCGACAACCGTCTGTCCGTGCGGATGGGCCGATACAGCCCAACATTCCCCTGTTTGCGATGACGGGATATCGTAGCCGAACCGTTCGGCGAGCTTCGTGCCGCCCCAAATGCGCTCTTGGAAGACAGGAGTGAGAAAAATCGGTTCTTGATGCATATCGTTCCCCCCCCCAAAAACAGTAAAAATTACGGTGATCCTGTCTTCATCTTACCATGAAATACACCGTCGGCAAACGAAAATGATGAGGGGGAACGAACATACGATCCCCCTCATCAAGAAAAAAGAACATTTCGCTCCCATGTATAGATACACAGGAAGTAGCACATCAAGACGATTCATCGAGTTCAATACGTGTCAACGGCTGCTTCGCCGGGCCTTCGACGACGTCACCATCGATCGAAAAGCGCGAGCCATGGCAAGGACAGTCCCACGTCCGGTCGCCGCTGTTCCATTCAAGTTCACAGCCCATATGGGTGCACGTCGTGTCGACGACATGAAGTGTCCCGTTCTCGTCTTTGTAGGCGCCGGCTCGTTTCCCATTGACCGAGACGACCGCTCCCTCCCCGCGCGCCAAGTCTTGCGGCCGGCGGATGGCCGGCTCGATTTTGCCAGCCAATAAATGTTTGGCGACATCAAGGTTTGTTGTGAAAAACTGCTTCACACTCGGGTCAGCGTAAAAACGCGACGGGGAGTACAAGTCGCGATATTGATTGTCGCGGCCGAGAATGAGGTCAGACAGCAACATCCCTGCGGTAGTCCCGTTTGTCATCCCCCATTTCCGGTATCCTGTCGCGACATAAATGTTTGGCGCATCGGCTGTCATTGGTCCAATATATGGCATTTTATCAAGCGTCGTCAAGTCTTGGGCCGACCAGCGGTAACGGATGTCTTTCACCGTAAACAGCTGCGAGGCAAACGAGGAAAGCGCCTCATAATGTCGCATCGTCGGTACCCCTTGGCCGGTTTTATGGTTTTCCCCGCCGATGAGAATAAGTGTCTCACCGTTCGCCGCGGCGGAACGGACCGAGCGCTTCGGGTTATCGGCGTTTAAATACATACCGCCAGGATAAGGTTCAGTAATCGTCACTCCTAACACGTATGACCGCTCAGCATACATGCGGGAAAAGTAAAACCCGCCGTCATAAAACGGAAAGTGGGAACAGACGGCGACATGGTCACATTCCACTCGCTTTTTGTCGCGCGTCACGACGGACAGCCGCTTCCCTTGCTCGATGTCGGCGACCGGCGTGTATTCGTAAATCGCGACTCCTGCCTTTGTCATGGCATCGACAAGTTTGACTAAATATTTGAGCGGGTGAAACTGGGCTTGTCGCTTCATCACAACCGCCGCTTTCACCGGCAGCGGGAGCGGGATGGACTCAACGAAAGCGCCGTCGATACCGAGCCGCTCATATGCCTCCCACTCTTTCACTAACTTTTGAAATGAAGAGGAAGATGTCGTATAAATGTAGGCGTCTTGTTCGCAAAAGTCGCAGTCGATCTCATGCTGTTCAACCGTGCGGCGAATGAAGCCAAGCGCATCCATGCAGGCGTCATAATAAAGACGCGCTTTCTCCTTGCCGAAATGGTTGAGAAACTCATCGTATACTAGATCATGCTGGGCGGTAATTTTCGCCGTCGTGTGGCCCGTCGTCCCGTTGAGCAGCCGATCGGCTTCAAGAAGGGCAACACGTGCTCCTTGCGTCGCCAGCAAATAAGCGGTTGTAATGCCAGAAATGCCGCCACCGACGACCACGACATCGACGGAAATGTCTCCATCAAGCTTCGGAAAAGACGGAAGTGAGACAGAATCGCGCCAGTACGGTTCAACGATAGAAGGAAGGGATGACATACGTAGGCCTCCTTGCATGCCAATATTGTTTTCTGTAGTTTGCTCTTTGCCATGGCCTGTTATTCCACATATCCACAACCGCTTTCTTTTTTTGGCAATCGTCCGCAAGGAGAATGAAAGATGATACAATAGAAATGGAGAAACAAGACTGTTTTGCAAAAATAATGTTAAAGGAAGATTGGGAATGAATAAATATACAAATTCGTTCCATGAACGCGCCAATACGATGGCGGATAGTTTGATTTTGGAGCATTACAGCTTAAGCGAGCTCAACTTTGAAACGGTCAGCCATTACCGGGAGCGGTTTGCCCGCGTCAAGCCGGGCCATCCGTGGAACGGGCTTGAGACAAAAGAATTTTTATACAAAATTGGTGCATGGGGTAAGCTGCGCGACAGCAGCAAAGAAGGGCTGACACTCGCTGGCCTGTTGATGTTCAGCGAGGAGCGGATCATTACCGAGGTGCTGCCGCAATACTTTTTAGAGTACCGAGAGTATGCCGATGCGAAGGAAACGGGTTGGACGAAGCGGTTCACTTCGCAGGACGGGACATGGTCCGGCAATGTGTACGATTTTTATTTCCGCGTGCTTGCTGAGCTGGAGCGTCACGTTTGGTCGGATGAAGGGCGCAGTATTCTCGGTGAGGCATTAGTAAATGCGCTCGTCCATGCCGATTATGGGGAAGAAGGAGGCATTACTGTCGAAAAAGAAGACGGGGCATTTCGCTTTGCTAATCCCGGTCGATTCCGCATCCCAGTTGAGGCTGCGTTGGCCGGACAAATGAGCAATTTGCGCAATCCGAACGTCTTTAAAATGTTTTTATTGATTGACGTATGCAAGCGGGCAGGATCCGGTCTAAAACGAATGCATGATATGCAAGAACGGGTGCTTGTCCAACCGGTCGATATCTCGCAACAAACGAATCCTAATCGTACGATCGTTACGTTATGCCCATTGTTATTTCCAGCCGAGGCGGGCGCAACGATTGAAACAGAAACAGACGAACCATTGCAACAGACTGAACAAGAATGGACGGAACAAGATGATCGATGGATTGAGGAGAGCTTCGTAAATAACGAACCCAACTCCATAAATACCAGCTCAAACTCCATAAATAACGAGCTAAACTCCATGAATAATGTCTCAAACTCCTTAAACAACGGTGGCGACTCCGTAAAAAACATCGGAAACTCCGTAAATAAACTGCCGAAGTTCATAAATAACGAACCCAACTCCGTAACTAACTCACCGAACTCCGATAGTAACGAAGCGAATGTTCATGATACGGATGGAGGAGAGGAAGAGGGAAAGATCGATGAACGATTATGGAAGATGGCGGAATTGGCGCGTCAAAAAAAACGGTTGGCTCCGGCGGTGATGGAAGAGATGATCGTCCGCTTGTGCTGCGAACGGCCGCTGCGGCTGAAGGAGCTGGCGGCGCTGCTTGAACGAACACCGGACGGGTTGCGCAACAACTATTTAGGAAAACTATTAGAAGAAGGAAAAATTCGTCTGAAATATCCTGACCAACCGAACCATCCTCGTCAAGCCTATATTGGGACGGGTAAATAATCATGTTGGTGACCAATGCGCGGCAATAAAAGGAAAAGGGTACCTTAGCGTGATATGATCCCCTTATAGTAGACAGAAAAAGAAAGCCCGCGAATCTGTTTACTATGGAGGGGATTTTTCTATGGGAAACATATGATTTAGCGTTTAAAAAGAAAGTCGTGGATTTCTATTTCAACAAGGGCATGGGCTACAAAATCATCGCTAAGGAGTTGGGAGTCGCTCATTCCACGGTGCGTCGATGGATGAATGGGAAGGAATCTAAGGGGGAAAGGAAAAGCGAAGAGACCCACAACAAGGGAAGGAAAATACCTTGAAGATCCTGAAACGAGGCGTCTTGAAGCGGAAGTAGAGATGTAAAAAAACTCTTAGAGGAGTGAAAGGAGGGCCGGAAGTCGTACCTGCTCACAAGAAATTCGCTATCATTCATGAAATGGACGGACGTCATGGTTTGATTCAACCGTTATGTGAGATCGCAGGTGTGTCTCGAAGTGGATACGACAAGTGGGCCAAACGATAGGAACACCCTTCTCGAAAGCAACGGGAAGGCGAGCATTGGAAGAAAAACATCGCGGAATGTCATAAAGAGCTCAAAGGCACATCTATGGGGATCGGGGAGTCCAAGTCTGGCTCAAACGGAAATACCAGCTGAGTGTCAATCATAAACGGGTGCAAAGGCTGATGAGGGAGATGGGCATTCGCGCCGTCATTCAGAAGAAACGGCCTTATTACGGGAAGAAAGCATCCGATGCCATTTCAGGCAATCATCTGAACAGAAATTTCCATGCGACCAACCCCAACGAGAAATGGGTGACGGATATCACTTATCTCATCTTTAACGGACAAACGGAAGGTCAGGATGTCCAGGAAAGAAAACTGTTCTGGACAATGCCTGCATGGAAAGCGTTTTTCGCCATTTCAAGGCGGATGGTTTCCATCTGCGCTCGTTTCGCACAGCCGAAGAGGTGAAGGAGGTCGTACACAACGATATTCATTTTTATAACCATTAGTGTTTCCAAAAAATAAAACACCCTGAGTCCGTATGAATACAGAACTGAGGGTGTTTAAATGGGCTTTTTTCTTCCTGTCTACTTGACAGGGGTCACTGCATTTATTATACAGCTTGCTTTTTCTCTTGCTCGCGGTGTTCGCGGCGGTGCATTCCTTTAATGAAGTAGATCGCTGTCAGCAACAGCAACCACGTTGGGCCGACGATCAATGCGATGCGCGTATCCGGGAAATACGCCATTAAGATGATGACACCAATTAAGAAGGCAAGCGATACATAAGAGCTGTACGGATAAAATGGCATTTTGAATGCTAGTCGTTTCACTTGTTCTGCGCTAAGCTGCTTACGGAACTTCAGTTGGGAAAGCAAAATAATGGACCACGTCCAAATAGCGCCGAACGTTGCGATACTTGTCACCCATTGGAACACTTTTTCCGATACGTAGTTCAAATAGACGCCGACCAGCATGGCAAGGGCGGTGACGATCAAAGCGGTGCCAGGGATGCCGCGGTTAGTTAAACGGCTAAATGCTTGTGGCGCCTCTTTTTGTTCGGACAGGTTAAACAGCATCCGGCTCGTGCTGAAAATACCACTGTTGCACGACGACAGGGCAGCCGTCAAGACGACAAAGTTAATGATACCCGCGGCGGCATGAATGCCGACTTTTTCAAATGTCAACACAAACGGGCTCCCTTTTTGACCAATTTCATTCCAAGGGTAAATGGACATAATGACGAACAATGCACCGACGTAGAAAATTAAAATACGCCAAAACACAGTATTAATGGCTTTTGTCAACGATTTTTGCGGATTTTTCACTTCTCCTGCTGTGACACCGATCATTTCGATGCCTAAATAGGCGAACACGACCATTTGCAGCGACATGAGCACACCGCTAATCCCGTTCGGGAAAAAGCCGCCGTGTTTCCAAAGATTACTAATACCGGTGGCGATACCGCCGTTGCCGATGCCGAATATAATCATTCCTAAGCCAACGACAATCATGGCGATGATCGTGACAATCTTGATCAAAGCAAACCAAAACTCAAACTCCCCATACGCTTTTACGGCAAGGAAGTTAATGGACGTCATGAGTACAAGGGCAGCGAGCGCCCATGCCCAACGTGGTGTATCAGGGAACCAAAACTGCATATAAATACCAACGGCTGTAATCTCAGCGATACATGTGACCACCCATAAAAACCAATAGTTCCAACCGGTCAAATAACCGGCGAGCGGCCCTAAATAGTTATGCGCATAACGGCTGAACGAACCGGCAACCGGATGTTCGACCGCCATTTCACCTAATGCTCGCATGATAAAAAACATAATGGCACCGCTGATCGCATAGCCAAGCAAAATCGCCGGCCCAGCCATTTCAATTGCGGATGCCGAACCAAGGAACAAGCCAACGCCAATCGCTGCGCCGAGCGACATGAGCGAAATGTGGCGTTCTTCCAATCCTCGATGCAATTGCGGCTGCTTTTGCTCCATCTATTTTTCCTCCTAGCAATTGATAATAAATAATATTTTGCGAAAAAATTTTCATAAAGCGCTTACAATATAATAGTAATCGATATGACAACGATTTGTAAATGAACAATATTTCCAAAATATTATTTATTGAATAATCAAAATATTATTTGAAATAGGGGAATTGCCTCCTTGCCTTATATTTTGTACAATGGGAAACGCAAAATAAGCGGAACGGAATGAAGGTGATGATGATGGAGGAACGGGAAGCGAAAGCATTTCTTGAACAATTGCAGCAAGAAGGATTGCTCACCGAGCAAACGCGTCTAATTTGGGAAATGATTTTGCCAAAGCGGCTAAAACGGATGTATGACGTGTTGAACGAGCGCACCCGCTATATCACTGTCTTGATGGAAGCGGTGGATGATCCGCACAACCAAGCCGCCGTGTTGCGAACAGCGGAGGCGTTTGGCATTCAAGATGTCCATGTTGTCACCGGGAGGGCGCCGTTTTCGCCGAATCGGCTTGTGACGCGTTATGCCGACCAATGGCTGACGCTTCATCGGCAACCGGATATCAAAACGGCCATCAGCGACTTAAAACGGCAAGGGTATCAAGTGTATGCGAGCTATCTCGGCGAAGGGACGATTCCGCTTTCCGAGGTAAATGTTTCTAAGCCGACGGTGTTATTGTTCGGCAACGAACATAGCGGTGTATCGGAAGAGGCGCTCCGTTTGGCAGATGGGACGTTCGTCATCCCGATGTACGGCTTTGTCCAAAGTTTTAACATTTCTGTTGCTGCGGCATTGACGCTGTATGATGTCACTGAGCGGGCGCGGCGCCAAGTAGGGAGACGCTATTATTTGTCACATGAAGAGAAAAAGACACTGTACGAACAATGGATGTGGCAGACATTGCATCCGCGCATCCGCAAACAATTGGAACAGCAAGGATATGTACCAACAATAGGAAAATAACCGGGTTCTTTTGAGAAGGGAACCCGGTTATTTTTTTTGATGGAATATTTTTGTGTGAATCCCCTTCCGGATCAATATTTCCCTAATCGGGGAAAATGGATGACGATTTCTTGAACAATGGTTGAACAGTTCGTGACAAATGTTTTGCCGATTTATGAACTTTTACACCCGTCAGTTTCAAATATTTTTAACTTTGATATGGTAGAAACTAAGACAATATGCATAGAAGGCACGCCTCACATGGTGGGGGCGGACGAAGGAGGATATACAGTGATGAAACGGGCGATATGGCGCGCGCTGTCGGTCTTGCCGCTCCTCTTTTTGCTTAGTGGTTGCGTCGAGCGTACAGCAGTGCTCAACCCACAAGGACCGGTGGCGCGAACGCAGTACGACTTAATTATGTGGTCAATCGGCTTTATGCTGTTGATTATTGTCGTTGTCTTTACTTTATTTACGGTCGTGCTCATTCGTTATCGGGAGAAGCCGGAGAACGCCGATTACGAGCCGCCGGATGAAGAAGGAAACACGCTGCTTGAAATCGTCTGGACAGCGATTCCCGTTTTGATTGTTGCGGCGCTTGCTGTTCCGACGGTGAAGGCGACGTTTGCCTTTGAGAAGCCGCCGACCGATAAAGTCAAACCAATAACGATTCATGTTACGGCAGCCAATTGGAAATGGATTTTCAGTTATCCGGAAGAGAACATTGAAACGGTCAACTATGTCCATATTCCAGCGGGTGTTCCGGTCAGGTTTAAGCTGACTTCAGTCGGACCGATGAACTCATTTTGGGTGCCAGAGTTAGGCGGACAAAAATACGCCATGGACGGCATGGAGACAGAGCTGATTTTACAAGCTGACAAACCGGGGTCATATATGGGGCGAAGCGCCAACTTTTCCGGGGAAAAGTTCACCCATATGGAGTTTGAAGTCGTCGCGCAAAAAGGAGACGACTTTAAGCAATGGGTCAACGAAGTGAAACAAACGGCGCCGAAGCTCAATGAGAACAAGTATGCAAAAATTTTAGAACCGGGACTTGTCGGGCGGATGACGTTCTCAAATACGCATTTAGAATGGATTGACCATGCGAAACAAAACAGCCATCATGTCGAGAGGAAATCAGCAGGTAACCATGGCAACCCAGACCATGACATGGCGAAAGACAGTCATCATCACGGAGAATAAGAAGGGGGGAACGGGCGATGAAATGGAGCGAGTTTTTCGTCACGGGTGAGCCGCTGATTTATGCGGCTGATGTCGCGATCGTCTTAACGATGGTCGGCATTGTGTTTGTATTGACGTATTTTAAAAAGTGGAAATGGATTTGGAATGAATGGCTTACGACTGTCGACCATAAAAAAATTGGCGTCATGTACATTATTTGCGCGGTGCTCATGCTCTTCCGCGGCGGCGTCGATGCCCTTTTAATGCGGGCACAGTTGACAGCTCCTAATATGAATTTTCTTGATGCCCAGCATTATAATGAAATTTTCACTACGCACGGGACGATTATGATTTTGTTTATGGCGATGCCGTTTATTATCGGTTTGATGAACATTGTCGTTCCGCTGCAAATCGGGGCGCGCGATGTCGCGTTTCCATACTTGAATGCGTTAAGTTTTTGGCTCTTTTTCTTCGGTGCAATGTTGTTTAACATTTCGTTTGTCATTGGCGGTTCGCCGGATGCTGGTTGGACGGCGTACTTTCCGCTCGCTGGCAATGAGTTCAGCCCTGGCGTCGGCAACAACTATTACGCTGTTTCCTTGCAAATTTCCGGGATCGGAACGTTAATGACCGGAATCAACTTCCTTGTGACGATTTTGAAAATGCGCGCGCCAGGCATGACGTTGATGCGCATGCCAATGTTTACGTGGACGATTCTCATTACGTGCGTTTTGATTGTGTTCGCTTTCCCAGTGTTGACAGTTGCGTTGGCGTTAATGACGTTCGACCGCTTATTTGATACACAGTTTTTCACGATGGCGAATGGCGGTATGTCGATGCTGTGGGCGAACTTGTTCTGGATTTGGGGACATCCGGAAGTATATATTGTGATTTTGCCAGCGTTCGGCATTTTCTCGGAAATCGTCAGTACGTTTGCGCAGAAACGGCTGTTTGGCTATAAAGCGATGGTTTACTCGATCGTCGGTATCGCCTTTTTAAGCTTTATTGTTTGGGTGCACCATTTCTTTACGATGGGCGCCGGACCAGCGGTTAACTCGGTATTCTCGATTACGACGATGGCTGTTGCCATCCCAACCGGGGTAAAAATTTTCAACTGGTTGTTTACGCTCCGGAAAGGGAAAATCCGTTTTACGACGGCGATGCTTTGGTCGCTGGCATTCATTCCGAACTTTGTCATCGGCGGTGTGACGGGCGTTATGCTGGCGATGGCAGCGGCTGATTACCAATATCATAACAGCTATTTCTTGATTGCCCACTTCCATTATGTGTTAATCGCGGGTGTGGTGTTTGCCTGCTTTGCCGGCTTGCATTACTGGTATCCGAAGATGTTCGGCCATATGTTAAACGAGCGGCTCGGCAAATGGACGTTTTGGCTATTTATGATCGGCTTTAACGTCTGTTTCTTCCCGATGTATTTCCTCGGACTTATGGGAATGACGCGCCGCATGTACACATATTCGGACGGTCTCGGCTGGACGCCGCTCAACGTCGTTGCGACCGTTGGGGCGGTGCTGATGGGAATCGGATTTATTGTACTTTGCTATAACATTTATTACAGCGCTCGCTATGGCGAACGTGACATGACCGGCGACCCGTGGAATGGACGGACGCTTGAGTGGGCGACTGCGTCGCCACCGGTGCACTACAATTTCCCGGTCACTCCGGTTGTTGACGATTTGGATGCGTACTGGGTAATGAAGAAAAAACAAGGCGGTTTCCAAGTGAAAGAGGAGGAATTGAAGCCGATCCATATGCCAAGCAATTCGGGGCGTCCGTTTTGGATCTCGGTCGCATTCTTTGTCGCAGGGTTTGGTCTTGTGTTCAAATGGTTTGCATTAGCGATTGCCGGTGCGTTGTTCATTGTGCTCGGGCTCATTCTCCGCTCGTTTGAAAATGATGACGGCTATCATATTGGCGTCGATGAAATTAAACGGACTGAGCGAGCGGCGCGAAAGGGGGCGTGACGAATGGGAGAAGCAGTACATCGTTATGATGAAACGATGCCGCTTGAGTATCGGACAGAGGAAAATCGGCTCAACATTTTAGGATTTTGGATTTTTTTAGGGGCAGAAGTCGTCTTATTTGCGACCTTGTTTGCGACTTACCTTGTCTTATTCCAGCGAACCGGCTCCGGACCGACAGCGCAGGAATTGTTCCAAGTAAAAGACGTATTGATTGAAACGTTGTTATTGTTGACGAGTAGTTTCACGTGCGGGTTGGCCATTTTTGAAATGCGCCGCGGCCGGCTTGCTGGGCTTCTCGCTTGGCTGCTTGTTACGCTTTTGCTTGGGATTGGGTTTATTACATTTGAAGTTCGCGAGTTTATTCATTATGTCCATGAAGGGGCGACGATGCAGACAAGCGCCTTTTTATCAAGCTTTTTCGTCCTTGTCGGCACGCACGGCGCTCACGTCAGTTTAGGGATCGGCTGGATGATTTTCATCATCATCCAGTTACTCCAGCGCGGGTTGACAGTAAAAACAGCAAGAAAAGTGTTTATCGTCAGCTTGTATTGGCACTTTTTAGACGTTGTTTGGATTTTTATTTTCACGCTCGTTTATTTGTTAGGGATGGTGGTGTAACATGGGTACGAACGGCCATCATGAATCATTTCCATGGAAACATCTAATCGGTTTTGTTCTTTCGCTCCTCTTAACGTTTGCGGCACTGTGGGTGGCGCTCTCGTCCGGGCTGCCGCTTAAGGCAGTCATCGTCGTCATTGTTTTGTTTGCGATGATTCAAGCAAGCTTGCAACTATTTATGTTCATGCATGTAGCGGAAAGCGACAGCGGCAAAGTGCAAACGTTCAACATGGTGTACAGCTTTTTCATCGCTGTCGTTGTTGTGGCCGGTTCGGTTTGGGTCATGCAATTTGTATTGTAAAGCAAGATTGGCCTAGAGACCCGGTGGTGTCATCGTCAATGCGGCCAGCTTAAAAAATCTTGCAAACCTTAGCCTCAAAAACCGCCCCAAAAGGGAGAAACAATCATTTTTGCTTAACTTTCCAGGAAGGCGGTGTGAAAGGGAGAAATTTCACCATAGAAAAGGCGTCTTGCCCCAAATGGCAAGACGCCTTTTACAATACTTTTGACAAAAACGCTTTTGTCCGCTCGTGCTGCGGGCGGTCGAACAAGTCTCCCGGTTTTCCTTCTTCGACGATGTAGCCGCCGTCCATAAATAAGACGCGGTCACCGACCTCGCGGGCAAAGCCCATCTCATGGGTGACAATGACCATCGTCATCCCCTCATTGGCGAGCTGCTTCATGACGGAAAGCACTTCGCCGACCATTTCTGGGTCAAGGGCTGACGTCGGTTCGTCAAAGAGCATGATTTTCGGTTCCATGGCCAATGCCCGGGCGATGGCAACGCGCTGCGCCTGCCCACCGGAGAGGGAATCCGGATAGACATTGGCTTTGTCTTGCAAACCGACTTTGGCGAGCAGTTCCATCGCTTTTGCTTCCGCTTTTTCGCGCGGCCATTTGCGCACTTTCATCGGCGCGAGTGTAATGTTGTTGAGCACCGTCATGTGAGGGAACAAGTTAAAGCGTTGAAACACCATGCCGACTTCCTCGCGCACTTTATTTAAATTGGTGTCTTTCGCCTTCAAATTGATGCCGTCAATGATAATCTCACCTTCATCGAAATCCTCAAGCAAGTTTAAACAACGCAAAAACGTCGATTTCCCCGATCCCGATGGGCCGATGACGACGACAACTTCCCCTTCGTGAATATGCGCGTCGATTCCTTTTAACACTTGGAGTGAACCGAACGATTTTTTTAATTGGCGTACATCGATCATTGGGTCGAATACTTCCTTTCAAGATAATGTGACAGTTTGCTTAAGGAGAGCGTCAAAATTAAATAGATAAATGCAACGGTTAAATACGGCTCCCAGACGCGGTAATACTCACCAGCGGCCGCTTTTCCCCAGTACATAATTTCCGGGGCGGCGATAATCATCCCGAGCGACGAATCTTTAATCAAGACGATAAACTCGTTCGCAAACGGCGGAATCATCCGCTTTAACGCCTGCGGCAAAATAATGTATCGCATCGCTTGCGCGTGCGTCATCCCAAGCGAGCGAGCCGCTTCCATTTGCCCTTTGTCGATGGATTGGATACCGGCGCGGAAAATTTCCGCGACATAGGCGGCGGAGTTCAGTGACAGTGAGACGACTAAGGAAACGAGGGCGTTCGGTTCTGCAAGCAAAAGCGGCATGGCACCAAAATGGACGAGCAAAATTTGCACGACAAGTGGCGTGCCGCGGAAAAAGTTAATGTACCATGTGAACGGCAGGCGGATGAGTGGGTGCCTGGACATTTTCCCAAGGCCGATGAACAGGCCGAGGATGAGGCCGAACACGATGCCGGCTAATGATACGCCGATCGTTACGAGCAGCCCTTTCCAAAAGTAAGGAGCGTATTCAACAATAATATCAAAACGAAAATCCATCAATCTCACCTTTCTCTTAAGAAAAATGCGTAACTTGCTAGCAGTTACGCATTTTCCTTTGTTCGTGCGCTTATTGTTGTTGCTTTAAATTTTCAATATTCGGTTCTATGCCAAACCATTTTTTGTAAACTTCTGTATATTTACCGTTTTCAATGATGTTCTTTAACGCTTCATCCACTTTTGCTTTCAAGTCGCTATCTTTCGGGAAGATGATACCGTAATATTCCGAAGTGAAGTTGTCCGGATCTTCAATGACTTGCAATTTTTTGTCCGGATTGTTTTTCACATATTCGTTCGCTACTGCGTTATCGGTGATCACGGCATCAACACCGCCGTTTAACATCTCCATAATGGCAACAACACTTGTTTCGAACTTTTTAATATGCTCACCTTTGCCAAACAGCTTTTCAGCAGCTTCTTGACCAGTGGTCGCGTTTTGGACACCGATCGTTTTCCCTTTTAAGTCGAGGGCGTTTTTCACTGGGCTGCCTTCTTTCACTAAGATCACTTGGGTTGCTTCAAAGTACGGAGCTGAGAAATCATACGATTGTTTCCGCTTATCCGTGATAGTAATACCGGAAATGCCCATGTCGATTTCTTTGCTTTGCAGCGAAGCGAACAGCGGATCCCAGCCGATGTTTTTCAACTCATAGTCCAAGCCGGCTTCTTTCATGACCGCATCGAGAAGGTCAGCATCAAAACCAACGACTTTCCCTTTTTCCATATACTCAAACGGAGCAAACGCAGCGTCTGTTCCGACAGTGATTTTTTGTTTCGTTTCTTTCTCACTGCCTGACGAAGAGGTTGTTTCTGTCGACTTGCCGCAAGCGGCGAGCGCCATAAACAACGCAGCAACGACAGCCACGATGAATCCTTTCTTCAATCTTAACATCCTAGAAAATCCCCCTTTGGAATCATTGTCGATGAACGATTATCATACTATCAATATTTTTGTGATTATGCAATAGGTTTTATAAAAATAATTGTTTGAACATTTTGGTACTTGGTTACAAAAAGGGAAAATGCGCATTTTTCCAATGTTTTTCTCTGCATTAACTGGAATTTATATGGGGAATATAATTTTACATGCATTTTTATGAAATAGTTTTTGTAATAGAGAAAAGTACAAATGATTTATTTGAATTTACAAAATATTATAGCAGAAAGGGATAGGGATTGGCAAAGGTTTTGTGAATTCGTTTACTATAGCGATATGGAAAAAAATAAATACTATTGTGTAAATACTATCGATTTCGTTATGATGAAAGTGATGACAAGACAGCAAAGGAAGGAGAGCCTTCATGGTTTTATTTTCCGTCATTGTTTATTTAGTTGGCATGCTTTGGATCGGTTATTGGGCGTATAAACGGACGTCCAATTTGTCCGATTATGTGCTCGGCGGTCGGACGCTCGGACCAGCGGTCACCGCGTTGAGCGCTGGGGCTTCCGATATGAGTGGCTGGCTGTTGATGGGGTTGCCAGGAGCGATGTATCTTGACGGGGTGAGCGCCGCTTGGATTGCCATCGGGCTGACGCTAGGCGCTTATGCGAACTGGCTGTATGTTGCGCCGCGGCTGCGTGTTTATACAGAAGTAGCGAACGACTCGATTACGATTCCGGAATTTTTAGAAAATCGCTTCAGCGATACGACGAAATTGTTGCGGATGGTGTCTGGGATTGTCATTATGATCTTTTTCACGTTTTACGTTTCATCCGGTCTTGTCTCAGGTGGTGTGTTGTTTGAGAACTCGTTTGGGGTCAGCTACCATACGGGGTTATGGATCGTCGGCGGTGTTGTCGTTGCTTATACGTTGTTCGGCGGCTTTTTGGCGGTCAGCTGGACGGACTTTGTACAAGGGACCATCATGTTTATCGCTCTCATTCTTGTCCCGGCTGTGACACTGTTTCACACAGGTGGGCCGGTTGATACGATCGAGACGATTCGCGATATTGATCCAGCTTTGTTAGATCTGTGGAAAGGAACGAGTTTTCTCGGGATTATTTCATTATTCGCCTGGGGGCTTGGTTATTTTGGCCAACCGCACATTATCGTCCGTTTTATGGCCATTAAATCGGTCAAAGAAATGAAAAGCGCCCGTCGCATTGGCATGGGCTGGATGATTTTTTCAATCGTTGGGGCGATGCTGACAGGTCTTTTTGGAATCGCTTACTTTTCGCAACGCGGCATGAAGCTCGATGACCCGGAAACGGTGTTTATCCAACTTGGTGAAATTTTGTTCCATCCAATCATCACGGGATTTTTGCTGGCGGCGATTTTGGCAGCGATCATGAGCACGATTTCCTCACAGCTGCTTGTCACGTCCAGCTCGCTGACTGAAGATTTGTATAAAGTGCTGTTCCGCCGCTCGGCTTCAGACAAGGAGCTTGTCCTTGTCGGCCGCCTGTCGGTGCTCGTTGTCGCCATTGTCGCGACCGCGTTGGCATACACGAAAAACGACACCATTTTAAACTTGGTCGGCTATGCGTGGGCTGGGTTTGGCGCGTCATTTGGTCCAGTTATTTTGCTAAGCTTGTTTTGGCGGCGAATGACGAAATGGGGAGCGTTCGCCGGCATGGTCGCCGGAGCGATGACAGTCATCCTCTGGACGCAATCAGACTACTTAAAAGGGCTGCTGTATGAAATGATCCCGGGATTTGCCGCAAGCTTGCTTGCCATTGTCGTGGTGAGCTTGCTGACGAAGGCACCGGAAGGGAAAGTGGCCGAGCAATTTGACCGGTTTAAACAGTCGCTGTCATAAGCAAGACAAACAGGGTGTCCTTTGTCGTAGGGACACCCTGTTATCAATGAGATATTTTGTATGTCCCGACTCAAGTACAGGTGTTGTCGCGACACCATGTCACCCGATTCTAGTCCGGATGCGGGCGTTTGTCGCGGCATGATGTCGTCCCGTCCCCATCCGAGTACAAGTCGGTGTGGCGGTTGCGCTATGTCGCGACCGCCCTTTTTTTCTGAAAATGCGCACGCCATTTTCATGCTTAGGTGGAAGGAATCCCTTATCCTAGACCTTTTCGATATCATTGCGCCTCCTTTTTTCGCTCCTGCACATGGAAACCTCATCATGAAATCTGTTTTTGACGGCGAGACGGCAGTTAGATGTCCCGATGCGGCCACCTGCTGCTTGATAAAAAAAGACAAGGCTGAAGCCTTGTCTCAGACTGTTGACAAAATGGGTTTCAGACGAATGTCTGAAACCCATTTTGTTCCATAAATAGACTATGTTTTCAAAAAAAGTGGGTAGGATGGGAAGCCATGCAAAGGAAAAGAAAGGGCGGTGCTTCGCCTTCCATAGGTAATTCGCCAGTTTTTTTAAATTCATGGCAGCACAAACAAGCATCGCCTGCGCCTCATTTTTTTCCAATCCCCGGTAATGCGTCCAGCGCAGACCATGCTTCTCTTTCATATCGGCGAAATCCCGTTCAATCGTCTCTTTTCGGAGGGCATAGAGTTCCCGGTATTCCGGAACATACCGCAAATGCTCTGCTTCTTCATAGTAGTCCTGCCATACGTGGCGAGTGACTACTTTGGTGTAGCTCTTGCTTTGCGTGCACTGATGAAGATACGGACAGCTTCGGCACACCGCCGGGTCCGATTTGTATTCCCGGTACCCTTCCCGATTCGTAGTAGAGTAAGATAGAACTTGATCATTGGGGCATAGATAACAATCAAAATATTCGTCATACACAAAATCTGATTTCCGAAAGAATCCATCTTTTGTTTTCGGGCGAGTGTACGGCCAAATCGGCTTTACCCCTTGTTCGAGTAAATACTTGGCAATGGCAGGAGTTTTATATCCTGCGTCTACACACACGGCTTCCGGACATGATTGGATTTCCCGTTTCACTCGTTCGAACAGCACAAAAAACGCTTGACTGTCATGGACGTTGGCTGCCGTCACGTAGGTCTGTAGAATCCATCCGTTGCGATCACAAGCTGTATGATACGAATAGGCAAACACTCGCTCCCGTTCATTTTTCACCAACAGTCCGCTCTCCGGATCCGTTTTGCTTACTTTTACTTCCCGTTTTTTTTTTTCTCAGATGGCAACGGCGATTTTCCATGAGCGATCCGATCCCGTTCGATTTCTTTTTCGAGTTCCTGTTGGTAGGCTTTGGCTTCGACTTCTGCCATTTCCGTTGTAAACTTCTTTTTATTGGCGCTTGCTTTGACATGAGTGGAGTCTACGTACAAGACACTCGAATCTACCAATCCGTGTTCAAAGGCTTCTTTTAAAATCCGTGAAAAAATTTGATGGAATACATCCGTTCCAGCGAAACGACGCGCATAGTTTTTACTTGGCGTCGAGTGATGAGGAACGGGATCATGAAGACTAAGTCCTAAAAACCAACGGTAGGCGACGTTGGTTCGGATTTGTTCGACGGTTTCACGCATGGAGCGAATCCCAAATACATACTGAATCAAATACATTTTAAACAACATCACTGGATCAATGCTCGGACGTCCATGATCAGGAGAGTAGAGATCTTTCACCACATCATAGATAAAAGAAAAATCAATGGCCGCATCCAGCTTTCTTACCAAGTGATCCTCTGGAACCAGATCATCCAGTTTCACCGTGGTTTCGGTATAGCGCCCATCTTCTTGGTGTGGCCGAAGCATCGTTCCTTTCCTCCATTTCTCCCTCGTCTTACCTTCATAATAAAACAGCTTGTCGACTTTGTCGACAAGCTGAGACAAGGCTGAAGCCTTGTCTATTGTTCCATATAGCGGCGGTAAGCGCCGTGGTGTGTCGGTCCTACGTATTCGTTTAATGGGAATGAATGGCGAATGGCAGCGGTGATGAACGCCTTGGCGGTCGCAATGGCGTCTTTGACCGGGCGGCCTTTTGCCAGTTCGGCAGCGATGGCCGCCGAGAACGTACAGCCGGCTCCATGTGTATACGTCGTTTCAATTCGTTCTGATTCAAGCAGCTCGAACGTTTTGCCGTCATAGAGGACATCGACTGCGTAGTCATGCGGGATTTTCCGTCCACCTTTGACGATGACATATTGCGCGCCGAGCTCATGAATGCGCCCGGCTGCCTCTTTCATATCTTCCACCGTTTCAATGCGCGGCAGACCGGATAATTGAGCTGCCTCAAACAAATTCGGCGTCACAACCGTCGCTTTTGGCACGAGCGTTTCACGGTAGCACACTGTATTTTCTGGGTGAAGCGGCTCGTCCGCCCCTTTGCACACCATGACTGGGTCGATGACGGCGTTTGTTAAGCCGTGTTTTTCAATCGTTCGTGCGGCCAACTCAATGATGTCAGTCGTCGGTAACATCCCTGTTTTTAAGGCGTCAACGCCGACACCGACGATGATCGTCTCAAGCTGAGCTTCGATCGTTGCCAAGTCAACAGGAAACACTTGATGCGCCCAACGATTGTGCGGATCCATGGCGACGATTGTCGTAATCGCCGTCATTCCATACACGCCAAGCTCTTGAAAGGTTTTTATATCCGCTTGCAGTCCAGCGCCGCCACTGCTGTCTGAGCCGGCGATCGTTAATGCTTTGGGCATCGTCATCGTGATTCACTCTCCTTTTTAATGAAAATCATATCATGAATCTGTCTCAAGGATAAAACAGTCGTTCCACATCGGCAGAAAAGATCTCGAGAACAAGCGAACGCGCCGCGAAACAATCTGTTTTTCTAGACAGTTCACAAAACGTCCTTCTTTCCCAAGCATTATCATTATACAACGCCTGTCTTGATGGAAGAAAACGATTTTGCATGACGAACAAATAAAAAAAGCCGTCCGTATGGGACGGCAATTTATGGCAGTGAATGGGCAGCGATGAACATGCGGCCGACAACGCGCTTTGCCGGCCGCATTCGTTAGCGTTTAGTTGGCCGCCAACGTTTTGCCGAGCGCTTCGCGGGCCGGTACGTAGCGGTAACCGAGGTCGCGGGCAACCGCTTCGTACGTGATTTCGCCGTTGGCGACGTTGAGGCCAAGCTCGAGCGCCGGGTTGTCAGCAATGGCTTGGATAACGCCTTTATTAGCGATTTGTAAAGCGTATGGGATCGTGACGTTCGTCAAGGCGATCGTCGAAGTGCGCGGGACGGCACCCGGCATGTTAGCGACTGCATAGTGGACGACACCGTGTTTGACGTAGGTCGGGTTGTCATGTGTCGTGACGTGGTCGCTCGTTTCAACGATACCGCCTTGGTCGATGGCGACATCGACAATGACCGAACCCGGTTTCATTGCTTTTACCATATCTTCCGTGACGAGTTTCGGTGCCCGTGCGCCTGGGATGAGAACCGCACCGATGACAAGGTCAGCTTCAGCAACTGCTTCAGCGATGTTCATCGGGTTGGACATGAGCGTTGTAATTTGGTGGCCGAAAATGTCGTCGAGCTCACGGAGACGGTCAGCGTTCAAGTCGATGATCGTCACGTCTGCACCAAGACCGACCGCGACTTTTGCTGCGTTCGTACCGACGACCCCACCGCCGATGATCGTTACTTTACCGCGGGCAACGCCAGGAACGCCGCTAAGCAAAATGCCTTTTCCTCCGTACGGTTTTTCTAAGAATTGCGCCCCGATTTGCGCCGCCATCCGTCCAGCGACTTCACTCATCGGCGTCAACAACGGCAGCGTGCGGCCGACTTGCACTGTCTCATAAGCGATGGCGATGACACCGCTTTCTTTTAAGGCGCGAGTCAATTCCGGCTCTGCCGCCAAATGCAAATACGTGAACAAAATGAGACCTGGACGGAAATAGCCGTATTCACTTGGCAGCGGCTCTTTTACCTTCATTACCATATCAGCCTGTGCCCAAACGTCTTCGGCACGTTCAATGATTTGCGCTCCAGCGCGGATGTAATCGTCGTCGCTGAAACCGCTTCCAACTCCTGCCTCTTTTTCGATGAGCACTTTATGTCCTGCTTGAACGAATGACAAAACGCCTGCTGGCGTAATCGCGACACGGTTTTCGTTATTTTTGATTTCCTTTGGTACTCCAATAATCATCAATATCGTTCCTCCTCGTAAGAAGTGGCTGCACCTATAGTATAAAAGAAAAGGAGCAGGTCGGACATTGTTCAAAAAAGAGAAAAGAAGCACACAGTTTTTGTGGATTTTCACAAATTAACTGTGCGCTTCATATTTTGCTAATTTAATATCGATATATAATTTGATTTTTTGATTCATATCATTGAGATCAAGCTCAGCAATGTCAGCGATTCTTTTTAACCGGTAAGCAAGCGTGTTCGGGTGAATGTTGAGGGCGTCGGCGGTTTCTTGCACGTTTTCATTATGATCAAAGAATGTTTCGAACGTTTTCACTAAATCGCTATGATGTTTTTTATCGTATATGTGCAGCTTGGCTAAAGCTGGGTTGGCCCATTCCCCTTGCCGCTTTTTCTCAAGCAAAAAGTCAAAAAACTGGTAAATGCCGAGCTGGGCGTAGCCGTAAACCGTCTTTATTTCATTGCCGAATTTTTCTTTCAGCGCTAGTACGGCGAGCGCTTCACGGTAGCTTTTTTCGATCAGACGATATGACTCGTATACGCCACCGAATCCGCTTTGCACATCATGAATGTGAAATCGCTCTTTCATCTTCGCAGAAAACGACTCGATGAATTCGTTCAGCTCTTTTAGCGGCTGATCTGTTTTCGGCGCTGCTAGCAAAATGACGTTACGTCTGTCGGTTGTATAGAGAAGGAGCGGGAGTTGCTGAGTTGTTTGTAATAAATAGGAAATTTGCCGTTCCATTTCGGTGGTCAAATCGGCCGCAAAACGGAAGACGACGACAGCAAACTGCGGCGCTGCCGTAATTTGCATCGCGGCAAGGTGCGCACGGATTTCATCTTCGGTCGCGATATGACTGGTGAGTAGTTTCCAAAACAGCTCTTGCACTCGTTCTTCTTTTTTGTTTTTGCGCATATACAGTTGCAACACTTTATTTTTCGCCGCTTTGGCCGCCAGCTTCAGCCATTCCATCTCCTCAGGCGAGAGCGTCCGGTTCGTTTCGAGCACCCAGATAAAGCCGATCACTTCATCGTTTTTCCAAATGGAGACGGCGACGCGGCTGCCGAGGCCAACACCTTCAATTGGTGGAACGCGCACCGGTTCACGGCTTTTCAGCAACGCTGGAATGGCACCTTGTTTCCATAAGCTGTTAATCACTTTTTCTGGAACGCGTCGGCTGATGATTGTCGCCGTCCGTGCCGGGTCGGTGTAATCATCATGGGCGCTGTAGGCGATGAGCCGATGGTTCGCGTCTTCGATGGTCACCGGACATCGCAGCACGTCGCTGACGCGGTCGGCAAACTCTTCAAGGCTGTCAAACTCGCCGCGGAACGGGTCATTGTAATGAGACATATTTGTTTCCCTCGCATTGTCCATAGGATTTTAGTTTGATTTTACCATAAATGAGGATTGTTCATGCATTCTACAAAGAAAGAGGAGTGAGTGCACTTTTTGTTGAATGAATGGCAAAGAGAGAGTGGACAAGGAGGAGATGGTTGTGAAAAAGTGGGAAATCGCTGTTATTCCGGGCGACGGCATCGGTAAGGAAGTCGTGCCAGCAGCGTTGGATGTGCTGCGGGCCGTCGCCGATGTCCATGGGGGGATGACGTTTTCGTTCACCGAATTTCCGTGGAGCTGTGACTACTATGTTGAACACGGCAAAATGATGCCGGATGACGGGTTATCGATTTTGCGAAATTTTGATGCCATTTTTCTTGGAGCGGTCGGCAATCCAGCGCTTGTTCCCGATCATATTTCATTATGGGGCTTGCTCTTGAAAATCCGCCGCGAATTTGAACAAGTGATCAATATCCGTCCGGCGAAATATTTCCGCGGCTTGTCCTCCCCGCTTGCGGAGCCGCACGAATTTGATTTCATCGTCGTCCGTGAAAACAGCGAAGGTGAATATAGCGAAGTCGGTGGGCGCATTCATCGCGGTGAAGATGAAATCGCCATCCAAAACGCCGTATTTACCCGCAAAGGAACGGAGCGGGCGATGCGCTACGCGTTCGAGCTGGCCCAAAAGCGGAAAAGGCATGTGACGAGCGCAACGAAATCAAACGGTATTTTCCATACGATGCCGTTTTGGGACGAAGTGTTCGCCGACGTCAAGCGCGACTATCCGGATGTCGCGACCGCGTCGTACCATATCGACGCGTTGGCGGCCTTTTTTGTCACACGGCCACACATGTTTGACGTTGTTGTCGCAAGCAACTTGTTCGGCGACATTTTGACTGACCTCGGCGGCGCCATTATGGGAAGCATCGGCATCGCTCCGGCGGCGAACATAAACGTCAACGGCAAGTACCCGTCAATGTTTGAGCCCGTGCACGGTTCAGCGCCCGACATTTACGGCAAAGGCATTGCCAACCCGATCGGGCAAATTTGGACGGCCAAATTAATGCTTGACCATTTCGGTGAAGAAGAACTCGGCGCTCTGTTGTTAAACGTAGTCGAGGAGGTTACGGCCGACGGCGTCAAAACGCCGGATATCGGCGGCACGGCGACGACGAAGGAAGTAGCCGCGGAAATTTGCCGACGCTTGCGCGAGCATGCTTGACCCGTCAGAGCAGCAAGCGGCGCGGTTTGCAGTTTCCTTCCATTCGGGTATACTTGTTGTCGGAAGAACTGACAAAGAAAGGATGACATACGTTGTTCAAAAAATGGTTTGGCAAAAAACAGTCAGAGGAAGAAACGATTGTTGCGCCGCTGAGTGGGACGGTCGTGCCACTTGAGGACGTGCCTGATCCGGTGTTTGCGCAAAAAATGATGGGCGACGGTATCGCCATTGATCCAACGGACGGGGACGTTGTCGCTCCAGTGGATGGCGAAGTCATTCAGCTTTTTCCGACGAAACATGCCGTTGGCTTGCGCTCGGAAGCAGGGGTTGAGCTGCTTATTCATGTCGGCATCGATACGGTGGCGATGAACGGAGAAGGGTTTACCGCCCATGTACAGGCCGGCGACCGGGTGAAACGAGGCGAGCGGCTCCTTTCTGTTGACTTCTCGCTCGTTCGTGAAAAGGCGAAAAGCGCCATTACGCCGATCATCATTACGAACGGCGACGCGCTTGCTACCCTTGAGAAAAAGGCTGAAGGCTCGGCGACAAAAGGGGAGACCGTCTTATTTCATGTAAAAATGAAATAACATTCACCGCCCGGTTTTCCTCACATCAGGATAACCAGCCGGTTGGAATTGGCACTCACGGGTATCTTCATATGGATATCGAGAAATGGGAACGCTAAAATATGCTTGCATCTACAAAGCTGTCAAACGAGGGGGAATTGTTTGGCGGCTTTTTTTTATCATTTCGAACCGAGAAACCCTCACTTCCAAGCGTGAGTGAAGGGGAGCGGTCATTGTATGTGACGGTTCGTTTTGTGAGAAAATGATCAATATATGATTGAATTTGCGCTGAACCGCTTCTATAATGGATATAGGTTCTGTCTTGACATCAATAATGACAGGAGGATATACATGAATCAACAGACGATTTCCCAGCGCAAGCTGTTAGGTATCGCCGGCCTTGGCTGGCTGTTTGATGCGATGGATGTCGGTATGTTGTCGTTTTTGATGGCCGCCTTGCAAAAAGATTGGAACTTAAATGCAGGGCAGGTCGGCTGGATCGGCAGTATCAACTCGATCGGCATGGCGGTCGGGGCGCTCTTGTTCGGGTTGCTGGCTGACCGGATCGGCCGGAAAAACGTCTTTATTATCACATTGTTATTGTTTTCGGTCGGCAGCGGGCTGTCAGCGTTGACGACAACGTTGGCCGCATTTTTGGTGCTTCGTTTTTTGATTGGCATGGGGCTTGGCGGTGAGTTGCCGGTTGCCTCGACATTAGTCTCCGAAGCGGTGCCGGCGGCTGACCGCGGCCGGGTCGTCGTGCTGCTTGAAAGCTTTTGGGCCGGCGGCTGGTTGCTGGCGGCGCTCATTTCGTATTTTGTCATTCCGACTTACGGTTGGCGAGTGGCGTTATGGTTGGCGGCCGTACCGGCGCTGTACGCCATTTATTTGCGCCTCCAATTGCCGGATTCACCGCGGTTTGTAGCGACAAAAAAAGAAGAAACGGTATGGAGCAACATTGCGAAAGTATGGTCGGCTCCGTATCGGAAGGAAACGACGATGCTTTGGCTCCTTTGGTTTTGTGTCGTCTTTTCGTACTACGGCATGTTTTTATGGCTGCCAAGTGTTATGGTGATGAAGGGATTTAGTTTAATCCAAAGCTTTGAATATGTGCTCATCATGACCTTGGCGCAACTGCCTGGCTATTTCAGCGCCGCATGGCTGATCGAGCGGGCGGGGCGGAAGTTTGTTTTGACCACCTATTTGCTTGGTACAGCGGCGAGTGCTTACTTTTTCGGTACGGCCGAGTCGCTTGTTGGATTGATGGCAGCTGGCATCTTCCTCTCGTTTTTCAACCTTGGCGCCTGGGGGGCGCTGTACGCCTACACGCCGGAGCAATACCCGACGTCAATCCGTGCGACCGGGGCCGGTATGGCGGCGGCGTTTGGCCGCATCGGTGGCATTTTTGGGCCGCTGTTGGTCGGCTCCCTTGTTACTCAAGGCGTGTCAGTGACAGCGATTTTTACGTTGTTCTGCCTGTCGGTCCTTGTTGCTGTCCTCGCGGTCGCCGTTCTTGGCAAAGAAACGAAGCAGCAAGAACTCGTCTAACAGGATGGAGAAAAACGATGGTTTTTCCATCGTGCAGCGGTCTTCGGATGAGGGAAAAGGTTAACGTTTGCAAGATTTCTTTATTTAAGAAGATGCATGTTTTGCATCACGTTCTCCATTCACATGACCAACCTTCTAAGTTGACAACCAAAAAACAGGGGCGATACCTTAAGGGTAAGCCCCTTTTTGTTTGGGAACATGGAGAGAGGCGGTGGATTTTCGGTGGATTCGTTCGTATCGGTCGTCATCCCGACGTACAATCGTCCCTATCCGTTAGCCGAGTTGCTCGAGTCACTCAGCCGGCAGACGTATCGTTCATTTGAAGTGATTGTGGTCAATGATGGCGGCGTCCCGGTTCATGATGTTGTCGCTTTGTACCCAGAGCTTGAGATCCGACTCATCGACCGCTGCAACGAAGGACATGTGACGGCTCGCAACGTAGGCGTCCAAGCGGCGCGCGGTGAATACATTATGCTTTGCGATGACGATGACTTGCTTTTACCATGCCACTTAGAGCGGATGGTACCGGCGCTCGAGCATGCGGATTTCGCTTATTCCGATGCGGAGATTGTCCAATATCGGGTAGAAAATGACCAACGCTTGCCGATGGCCCGCTTTTTATTTGCCTATGAGTATGATTTGGAAGCGATGCGGACGTTCTCAACGTACGTCCCGTCCGGAAGTGTGTATCGGAAAGCGCTTCATGACGAAATCGGTTACTTTGATGTGTCGGTTCATCATTATTGGGATTGGGACTTCTTTTTGCGTGCCGCGTCCGCTTGTCGCGTCACTCGTGTCGCGGCGGCGACTGTTTTGTATGCGTTCAGCCCGGACGGCGACAATATGTCGCGACAAATGGGAGACAAGCGGCGACATTACTTGCGGCGGCTTTGCGAGAAGCATGGGCTTGGCGACTTGCCGGTGAAAAACTTTTGGCTGTTGCTTGACGAGCCGGAAGTCGCGCGTCGCCGAACTGAAAGCGAAGTCATCTGGGACGGTCAGCCGATGGTGTCGCGATTTTGGACGCAAAAAAAGAGGGCAACTATTGACAGGAGTTTTTTGGGTTTGCTATGATAGTGAACAAAATCGTATAACGAATCGCGATGACGGATCAATAGTAGTTAACCCTCTCTTCTAAAGCGAGCCGGGGGCGGTGGAAGCCCGGTGAAGACGGTTAATGAAACGGCAGTCCGGAGCGGAAACATGGAAAAGTGGATGTGCCATTGGCGCATCAACTAGGGTGGAACCGCGGGAGCTACGCTCTCGTCCCTAGGCAGTAAGCCTAGGGGCGAGGGCGTTTTTGATTGTTGGAAATCGAATATGGAGGAGGATGATGACATGGCTGCAACAATGGAAGAAATCGTTGCCCACGCCAAGCATCGCGGCTTCGTGTTTCCGGGGTCGGAAATTTACGGTGGGCTGGCGAACACATGGGATTACGGTCCGCTCGGTGTCGAGCTGAAAAATAACATTAAACGGGCGTGGTGGAAAAAGTTCGTCCAAGAATCGCCACACAATGTCGGTTTGGACGCTGCCATTTTAATGAACCCAAAAACGTGGGAAGCATCCGGCCATTTAGGCAACTTCAACGATCCGATGGTCGACTGCAAACAGTGTAAAGCGCGTCATCGCGCCGACAAGCTGATTGAGCAGGCACTTGAAGAAAAAGGAATTGAGATGGTCGTTGACGGTTTGCCGCTTGCCAAGATGGAAGAGCTTATCCGTGAATACGACATCGCTTGTCCAGAATGCGGCAGTCGTGACTTTACGAACGTGCGTCAGTTTAATTTAATGTTCAAAACATACCAAGGTGTCACCGAATCAAGCGCTAACGAAATTTATTTGCGCCCGGAGACGGCCCAAGGTATTTTTGTCAATTTTAAAAACGTCCAGCGCACGATGCGCAAAAAATTACCGTTTGGCATCGCGCAAATCGGAAAAAGTTTCCGCAACGAAATTACGCCAGGGAACTTTACGTTCCGCACACGTGAATTTGAACAAATGGAGCTTGAGTTTTTCTGCAAACCGGGCGAAGAGCTGAAATGGTTCGACTACTGGAAACAATTTTGCAAGGAATGGCTGTTGTCGCTCGGCATGAACGAAGAACATATCCGCCTGCGCGACCATACGAAAGAAGAATTATCCCACTATAGTAATGCGACGACTGATATCGAGTATCAGTTCCCGTTCGGCTGGGGCGAGCTCTGGGGCATTGCGTCGCGCACCGATTACGACTTAAAACAGCATATGGAACACTCCGGTGAGGATTTCCATTATCTTGACCAAGAAACGAATGAGCGCTACATCCCGTACTGCATTGAGCCGTCGCTCGGTGCCGACCGTGTCACGCTCGCGTTTATGATTGACGCCTATGACGAGGAAGAGCTCGAAGACGGCACGACCCGGACAGTTATGCATTTGCATCCAGCGCTTGCGCCGTACAAAGCAGCTGTCTTGCCGTTATCGAAAAAGCTGGGTGACGGAGCGCGCCGAATTTATGAAGAGCTCGCGAAGCATTTCATGGTCGACTACGATGAAACAGGTTCGATTGGCAAGCGGTATCGTCGTCAAGATGAAATCGGCACGCCGTTTTGTATCACGTACGACTTTGAGTCCGAGCAAGATGGCCAAGTAACCGTTCGTGACCGTGACACGATGGAACAAGTGCGGTTGCCGATTGGGGAGCTCAAAGCCTTTTTGGATAAAAAAATTGCCTTTTAATGAAATGGGCGGGGTTGACTCAAAAGATTATAGAATGGTGAATCTGTCAATGCGCATATACAGTCATGGAGAAAGGGTATCTCATTGTTTTTGAGATGCCCTCTTTTTTTGGCCCAACCAGTAGGCGGGTGATCGGAAGATGTGTGGAAACGGAATTGATTTCATAGAAAAAATTTCAAAATAACATCGAAATTTTATCGAATAAATGGTAAAATAGAAATGCATAATAGTTCCTGTATCCTGCATGAATCGAGGGGGGAACCACTATGGAAGGGAAACCGATCTATTACGATGGTAGTGGTCATTATCCTGGTGACGCGGATGAAAATATGGTGAACAACGAACCGTTTACGCTCACGGACGAAATACGAAAACAAATTAGCGGCAACCCATTTGCTGTTGAACAAGGTGAATAGCCGATCCGTATGTAAATTGCCTCAAGGGCAATTTTTTTTTGAGCAAATGACTTGCCAAGCTTCCACCATCCTTATATAATTACCTTGTATTCGAGATATTTGATTTAGAGATAAGTGTATGCTGTGTTCAACAACAGTAAACACTAAAATGATGAGACCATTAAGAAAGGGAGTATGCATCATGGCGAAAGTATTGTACATCACCGCCCATCCTCACGACGATACACAATCATACAGCATGGCGGTCGGGAAGGCATTTATTGAGACATATAAACAAGTGCATCCGGACCATGAGGTCATTCATCTTGACTTATATAAAGAGTATATTCCGGAAATCGATGTCGATGTGTTCAGCGGTTGGGGCAAGCTTCGCTCCGGTCAGTCGTTTGAACAGCTGTCCGACGAAGAAAAAACGAAAGTTGGACGGATGAATGAGCTGTGCGATCAATTCATCACCGCTGATAAATACGTGTTCGTCACGCCGATGTGGAACTTTTCCTTCCCACCGGTATTGAAAGCATACATTGATGCAGTGGCTGTAGCTGGAAAAACGTTCAAATACACGGCACAAGGACCGATCGGGTTGCTCACCGATAAAAAAGCGCTCCACATTCAGGCGCGTGGTGGCTTTTATTCGGAAGGCCCAGCAGCACAAATGGAAATGGGACACCGTTATTTAGAAATTATCATGCAATTTTTTGGCGTACCATCATTTGAAGGCCTGTTTGTCGAGGGACATGCGGCCGTGCCGGAAAAAGCGGAAGAAATTAAAGCGAACGCCATTGCTCGGGCAAAAGAATTGGCTCATACATTTTGATCGAGACAGGCAGGCTGTGTTTCTCGATTCTGTTATGATAGTAAATATTGCGCGGGAAATGGCCAACTATTCATCTGGGGAGGTTCTCTGTTTGGAGAGCCTCTTTTTTGTTGTGGGAGCCAAAGAAAACAGAAAAGCGCTTTGACGTTCCTATACGTCAGTTAGATGACGTATGGTATAATAAACCATATAAACAAAGAGTGGGGGTTCACCATTTGTGAACGAACATAGACAAAATCGGCGAATGCGCCTGCACAGCATAGCGGCAGTGTTGGCAACCACGTTATTTGGCGTGCTTTTGTTCACTGCAGGGCGGCTCTCTTTTCCCCCTAGTTTCTATCATTCTATTCATCTTGCTTTAGGGCTTGCCGCCGTTGTCGTCTGCTGGCTTGTCGCCATGCAAGGATGGGCGGTGTTTCCCCATACGCTGTCGATGGAGCGGCTCGTGATGGGGGCGTTATTTTTTTCCTCAGGATCGCTGTTTTCCTTTCATTTTCTCCTTTCATTCGCGGACGCGGGTGAAGCGTCGCTGTTTTCGCTTGCTGCTCGCTTTACGATCGCTTGGGGGTTGCTCTTTTTATTTTCACGTCCGGACGAGGTGATGGAACGGCACAGCGGACAGCGTTGGCAGGCGTTTTTGATGGCCTTGGTTTATACAGCTGCTATCGGTCTATTGCTCCATTTTACAGCGTCGCTTTGGCTGGGAGATGGGACGAGCCGCTGGCCGCTTTGGTGGCAGGCGGGAGAAGGGGCGGTTGGATTGCTTGATGCAGCAGCCGCCGCGATCGTATGGCGTCGCTATCGGCAAGGCGGCTCTCCTTCCCCCTTGTACTGGTTGATGGCTTTACTGTTGTTCGCTTTTGGCCAAGTGTTGCTGATGTTGGGCCCTGGGCATGTGCTATGGGGGCAGCTGTACGAAGTGGCCGGATTTTTGTATGTCTTGCGGGCTATGTATGTGGAGACGATTGAAAAGCCGTATGTAGAACTCAAGCAACACGAACAGCAGCTGGAAATGATGGCGAACGCCCTTGGCGAAGGACTGATGATGTTAGACCGAGACGGGCAAATCGTTTGGATGAACCCAGAAGCCGGTCGACTGCTCGGTGTCGTCCCTGACGAAGCGAAAGGAAAGCCGTTATTTTCTTTTGTTTCGCTTGCTGGGCCGAACGGTGACGCATGGGATTGGAAGCAGCTGCGCTACGTCGTCAAACGGTTGAAAAGCGGCGAAGTGATCCGCGTTGAGGAAGAGTCATTTTGCCGATACGACGGTGTTTGTTTGCCGGTGAGCTACACGCTGGCGCCAGTAATCGAAAACGGTGCGCTGACGGGGCTTGTCGCTGTGTTGCGCGACATGACGGAGAAAAAAGAGAAAGAGCGGCTTGAACGAGAGCGTGAACAGCTTGATTTTGAATTGTCGCTTGCAGCGAATATGCAGCGTGCGCTCTTGCAGACGTCTTCCGAAGCGAATTTGCCATCCTATGTCGACATCGGTGTCCTCAGCGTTCCCGCTCGGGTATTAAGCGGCGATTTTTACCGCTTTTCTGTTCACCAAACATCCGTGTCTGTCGGCATTGCTGATGTGTCGGGAAAAGGCATTCCAGCCGCAATGCTCATGACACTAATGAAATTTATTTTAGACCGCACGGTCCATTATGGGACGCAGCCGCATGTGTATCTTGACTTGTTGAATCGGTTCGCCTATGACTACACCGAACCGTCGATGTTTGTAACGATGTTTGTCGGCAATTACAATGAAAAAACGCACGTATTTTCGTATGCGTGCGCCGGGCATGAGCCGGCGCTTCTATACCGGGCGAAAACGAAACAATGCGTGCCCCTTCACGCCAAAGGATGCGCGCTCGGCTTGTTCCCGCAATTTTCGTTTGAGACCAAATCGGTTGCACTAGAACCAGGAGATTTTGTGTTGTTGTACACGGACGGAGTGACGGAAAAGCGCGGGGAAGAAGTGGCTGATGGCTTTTCTGTCCTCGCCTCAATGGTCACCCGCACCAACCTCGACCAGCCTGCCTCACAAGTTGTTCACGATTTGTACGAGCAGGTGAAAGCGTATCACCAATACGAGCAAAAAGACGATCAGACGTTGTTGCTATTGCGCCGCCGTTGACATCAGCGTTTATACTGCTTGATGGTGAAGGCGGCGCTTTCTTCTGCCATTATGACGAATAGGCGGCAAGCTGCCGCTTCAGTTTTTCAATCGCCCGCTTTTGGATGCGGCTGATCGTCATTTGGGAGACGCCGAGCCGTTTAGCGAGCGAGCGCTGTGTTTCTCCGCGGCGAAACACCGCCTCGATGACGATCCGCTCCTGCTCGCTCAGCTTGCCGATGGCTTCTTGCAAGTCAAGCCGCTCGATCAGCGCCTCGACCTCATTCGTGTCATCGGCAAGAAATTCGCCGATGGTCGTTGCGTCCTTTTCCCCGTCTTGCACGGGGGCATCGATGGAAATCGCCTGATAATGGTCGCGGCCAGCCAAAATTTCAATCGTTTCTTCGACCGATAAACCTAAATGGTTGGCTATTTCCTCGATGTTCGGTGATCGCTCAAGTGTGACAGTCAGCTCATCGATCGCCTTCTGCACTTTGCTTCCGTTTTCTTTCACTCTGCGCGGTACTTGAATATACCACGCTTTGTCGCGCAAATAGTTTTTCATATAGCCGATCAAGCTTTTCATTGCATACGATTCAAAGCTTGTTCCTTGGTTCGGGTCGTAATGCTCAAGGAGGCGCAAAAACGATAACCGTCCGACTTGAAATAAGTCCTCATAAAAATCAGGACGGCTGCGCGCCATTTTTTTTGCTGCGGCCGCAATGAGCGGCTCGAAGCGAACGAGCAGTGCTGTCGCCGCTTCTTCCGTCTTTGTTTGTTGATAGGCGGAAATGAGGGCGTCAAGCTTGCTCTTGGACAGAGGAGGGGGATATACATTCATGGGCATGCTCTCCTTCGCCGCGATGGCGGAATTTCGTGAGGCGGACTTCTGTTCCGTCCGCTGTTGTGACACTTACATCGTCCATGAGCGCTTCCATTAAAAAGAGGCCGAGACCGCCGATTTTGACGTCCTCAATCGGCTTAGCGGACAGTGGTGCTGCCTGTTTCGCTACTTGTTTGTAATCAAATCCTTTGCCTTCATCTTTAATAACAATCGCTAAGGCATCGGCGCTCATTTCAAAGCGGAGATGAATCATTCCCCTTCTTCCGTTGTACGCATGCAAAACGGCGTTATTGCATGCTTCTGAAACAGCGACTTTCATATCCTCAATCTCTTCATACGAAAATCCCATCTTAGCGGCCAGCCCGTACAACGTCAAACGCGCGATATCGATAAACTGCGCATCAGCTGGAATCGATAGTTGTACGACGGTTTCATGCTCTTTCATGATTGGCCTCCGATCCTTTCTGTCGTATCGTTCGCTTCGGAAAAAAAGTAAGATACTCCCGTTAAATCAAACAAACGCTGCACCTTGGGCGGCACGTTTTCAATGGCAAACCGCGCTCCTTGCTTTTTTCTCGTTTTCAACAGTGCGACCAGCATGCCAATGCCGGTGCTGTCAATGTACGTCAATTCGTCTAAATGGATGACAAGCAGTTTCGTTGTGTCATTGGCAAGCGGTTCGACAGCGCGCTGAAACTGTTCGGCCGCCGCTAAATCAAGCTCTCCTTTTATGTATACCATGTGCCGATCTGGCTGTTCGTCATGAACGATATGAAATCGTTTCCTGTCCATGTTGGTTCACCCCAAATACTCGATGGTTTGGCTTCGTCATCGTATAATAAGGTTGTCCACCCCTAAGACGTTTACAATGGATATACCCATATTTTATACTATTTGAAACAGAAAAGAAAAAAGCCAATGCCAAAGGAGTGGCTGCAATGCCGATTTTAAAAAACGATTGGGCTCCGCTTCTAGAAGAGGAGTTTCAAAAGCCATATTACTTAAAGCTGCGCGAGTTTTTAAAAGAAGAGTACCGGACGCGAACGATTTATCCTGATATGTACGATATTTTCAACGCCCTTCATTATACGCCGTACGCGAACGTCAAAGTCGTGTTGCTCGGGCAAGATCCGTACCACGGCCCAGGGCAGGCGCACGGGTTGAGTTTCTCCGTTAAGCCGGGCGTTCCGGTGCCGCCGTCTTTGGTCAACATTTTTAAAGAACTGCATGATGACCTTGGCTGTTACATACCGGATAACGGCTACCTCGTGAAATGGGCAAAGCAAGGGGTGCTGTTGCTAAACACCGTGCTGACGGTTCGGCGCGGCCAGGCAAATTCCCACCGCGGCAAAGGGTGGGAACATTTCACCGACCGCGTCATTGAGCTCGTCAACGAAAAAGACGATCCAGTCGTCTTTTTGCTTTGGGGGCGGAACGCGCAAGAGAAAAAAGAACGCATCACGAACCCGCGTCATCATATCATCGAGGCGCCGCACCCGAGCCCGTTTTCTGCCGCGCGCGGCTTTTTCGGTCACCGCCCGTTTTCGCGGACGAACGCATTTTTGACAAAGTGCGGACGCGAACCGATCGACTGGCAAATCGAAAACATCGGCGCCCGCGCCGAATGAACAAGGAGGAAACACCATGTCCATTTCTTTTGCTGCTGTTGTCGCCAAAATGGAAGACGAGCTTCGGAAAGCGAAAGTTACGAACGACCCGCAGCGGATGCGCGAACACATCGCCGCTGTTCGTGCTTTATGCGACTTAATGCTGGAAACGACAGATCAGCCGCAGCCGTCCGTTCCGTCTGTCTCGACAGAGCCGCTTGTCGCCGGCGGATCGTTCCCCGCTGCGGTTGGTTTTTCGGTTGGCGGCATGTCTACTGGCGGGAAATCTCCTGACATTGATGATGATGCGAACGGGGAGTCGTTGTTGGATTTTTGATGACATACTTGCAACAGCCGCAAAGAAAGTTTGTCATTTGCTCTTTTCCGCAGGTTTTTCGCTACTAGAGTGAAAGGTTTTTCCTCTATTAGGCTGTCTACTTTTGTTTGCGCCGGAGAATAACGAGCGGCTCTCCGGCTTGGGCATGAGTCCAACCAGCCATGCTCCGAAGCGGCTCGTTTCGTTATAAAAAAGCCGGGTGGGATGAGTCGTCAAAAAACGTAGAAACAAGGGGGCACATGGATGCAGCAAGATGTCAGAGCTGCACATCGTTTCAGCGCTCACAATCGAAAATATCTACAAAACGATGCGCTATGCGGCTGTTTTCATTGTTTGGCCATTTTTAGCCCGGGGGAGATTACAGAGTGGGTTGATCAGGGAGATACAGCACTTTGCCCGTACTGTGGAATTGATTCTGTTATCGGCGAAGGCTCCGGCTTTCCGATTGCCCGCAGCTTTTTAAAACGTATGCGTCAAGAATGGTTCTAACAAACATGGTCTTATCCTGATAAAATAAAAAGAAGGCGGCTCCTTGTTGATTCTGATTGGGGATGCGTGTTGTTGTAGCATGTCACTATTTTATAAATAAAGAAGGAATCTTAGATTAGAAAGAGGCGGTGTCACGATGAAAACATTCATCTTTCTTGGCGCGTTGAACGCGTTTTTGGCCGTCGCATTGGGAGCATTTGGTGCGCACGGCCTCGAGGGGAAAATTCCGGACCGTTATTTAGAAACTTGGAAAACGGCAGTGCAATACCAAATGTTTCATACGACCGGATTGCTTGTGGTCGGTCTGTTGCTTGGCAAAGCACCGAATGCTGGGTTGATCGGTGTGGCCGGCTGGGTGATGTTGGCGGGGATTGTGCTGTTTTCCGGCAGTTTATACATATTAAGTGTCACGCAAATCAAGCCGCTTGGTGCCATCACCCCGTTTGGCGGTGTCGCTTTTTTAATCGCCTGGGTGATGATTGGTTATGCGGCGTTAAAATGGTTGTAAACGGAGCGCAGGAGCCGAGCGCTCCGTTTTTTTGGCTGGCGTCTATATTCATCTTATGGTGAAAGCCATAGACTTAACGTCAGTAGCAGACCAACCGCCCAATGATGCCGAGCGGCCCATTTCATGCCGCTGATTTCCTCAGCTCGGCTAGCGCTGGGACGGAAACAAAGACAAAGCCGGATAGCAAGCGGCAGTGCGAGCACTGTGATCGCAGCAAGCAAAGGGACGACATGCCAAAAAATTAAGACGGCGATCGACAAGTAGGTGGAAGCGAGCAAAACAGCGAGAAGCCGTGCTGCGTTTTTCCGTCCAAGCCGAATGGCTAACGTGCGGCGAAACGGTCGGTCTTTTTCGATGTCGCGGATGTTGTTCGTCAAAATCATCGAGGCAATGAGCAAGGCGAACGGGATGGACAAGGCAAACGGAGCGGCGTTTGGCGCATGTCTTTGTACGGCATAAGCGAGTACGGTCACTACCGGCCCCATACAAGTAGCGGCAGTCAACTCGCCTAAGCCGAGCGAGGCGAGCGGGCGTGGCTCGGCTGAATACGCAATCCCGCATATGATCGCTACGGTGCCGATCCACGCGATAGCTGCATAGCTTTGCCATGCCAAGTACGCGCCTAACGCAACCGCGGCGGTCAGCATGGCGCTCGCAACGGCAGGGATCGAGCGATGGGCGGGACCGTCGTCATGCTTGTTTGTCCATTTATCAACGTCTTGGCCACGCAATCGATCGAAATAGTCATTCAGCATGTTGACTGCCGACTGGATCAGCACAGAGGCGGCCAGCATTGCCAACAACACGTCGATCCGAACAGCTCCTTTTTTTGCCGCCAGCGCGGTAGCGGCCAGCACAGGGCTGATCGTCCCGCTCCATGTCAACGGACGCATTAAGTGAAACCATGAAAAACGATAAAACCAACGCTGATCTTCTTCGCAATGTTCATATCGCAATGCCAACCCCTCGTTTCCATCAGGAAAGTAAAAGCATGCATAGGATGAGTACGACAAACCCGGCCGCTTCGACCGACTGAATGGCAATGATCGAAGTCATCGCGTTTTTTAACGGTGCGTCATTGCCATGTTCGGCTTGTTGCCAAAGTTCTTCATCGGCAAACACGGTCATCGCTTTGCGGTAACCGACAAACATCCCCCAAGCGAGCGTGGCGGTTCCTGTGAGGAGGGCGGTCAGCCATACACGGCCATAGGCGGTCAGCCATACATCCGCCCAACTGTGAATCGGCCCAGCAGCTGTGCCAAGCCATATGCCGGTGGTGATGACGACGGCGCCTGCTGCGGCGAGCGGCCGGTGCGACCACTGCATAAGCGATCGGAAAAATTGCTGGCGCTGAAGCGGCCGCATGAATCGGGAGGCGGGATACACCGCCCAGCCGATGAATGCCACGCCTCCTACCCACATGATCGCCGCGACAAGATGTACCCCGAGCAGAAAATCACGCGACGTCCAAGCCATAAACAGACCCCTCTTTTTGTGTTGTTTACCACCATTATATACAGCTAGGTGGCGACAACTTGTGATGGCCATCACGTCAGCCAAAATAAAGAAGGTTGCCTTTAGCAACCTTCTTGTCAAAAGACTGTTTTTCAATTTAGCGTGGAGAATACGTAGCAAGCGGCGTTGTGGTCGCGGCTGTACTTCCCGCGAATGGATATTCGTAGGCGATTTCTCCTTCAAACGTGACGTAGTCGACATAAATCATCGGAATTAAATAGCGCGTGCCCGTTTGCTGGTCGCTTAAAATGACATGGTCACGCCCAGCCGCCTCAATGACGCCGCGGAACACTTTCGCATTCCATTCGCGGTTGTTTTCGAACGTCGCATAAACCGTGGCGGTTTTTCCTCTGTTTAGCCGCAAAATGTTTTCAATGTACGACTCTTCAATCGGCAACATCCCCGGAATCGAGGGGCCTGCGGTGGCAGGGGCGGCGGCGGTTGTCGGTGTCGGCATTGACGTTGGTGCAGTAGTCATCGGCATCATCGTTGGAGCGGCCGCTTGTGGATAATAATACGGATACGTTGTAGGATAATACGGCTGTGAGTACGGGTAACCGTAAGGATAGGATGCATACGGTTGTTGCCGTTCTTGATCGAACGGCGCATAATAAAACGGTTGTTGCTCCTCGTCAAGCGGATAGAAGTTGTTTTCTGTATGGTTAGACATAAAAAAACCTCCTCTATAAAAATGTTAATAAACACGTGGGCAGTCGGATTGGCTCGGTGCAAAAAAGCAGTGCGATTTGTAGCGGCCGGAGTTCCATTGGTTAAACCATTGTGGCGGGCACGATTGGCCTTCAGGTGGTCTAAAAAACCAAAGTGAATTTGTCGCCGGATGGTAGCGCCAACCGCGGATGACTTGACGGGCCAAGCCGATATCTACTTCGCGTGCCCGTTGGTAAAAATATCCCTTTTGTACCGCTTCAAAACCGCCTGGGCTCTGAAATACCATTTGCCGGATTGAACGGAGACCGCGGAAATCGAGACAATCGGCAATAACGCGGTTAATGCCGACATTGCCGACCATCAGCATCCCAAGCCGCCCGTCTCCTTCCGCCTCGGCCCGCATCAGCCGGGCTAACAGCTTCACGTCTTCTTCTGTATGGGCTACAACAGCCATATCGTCACCTCGGTCGTTATCAATTTCGACAGTAATAGGCTATTGATGGAGAAAGAAAATGGTGACAGACGGACAGACTGTTTCCAAAGGGAATTTCTGATTTTATATGTATGGGGAAACCAAGCCTCATATGACAGAAAACCATATGGTTGTCCAAAACAGCGGGGAAGCAAGGCAGGGACTGACGGAAAAAGCCGTCGATCCTTCGTTGTGTGTACAAGATATAGAGCGAAGAATCCGTTGGATGTGGTAATAAAAAGGTGTCTCATGCTTTTGAGACACCCTCATTGCTGTTAAATATGGAAGAAGGTCGGTACGTTTTCAGCCGCTAGGCGGTTGCCGACGAAAAACGAACCAAACTCGCCAAAGCGAGCGCTCACTTCATCGAAGCGCATTTCATAAACAAGTTTTTTGAACTGGAGGGCATCATCGGAAAACAAGGTGACACCCCATTCAAAATCGTCCAAACCGACAGAGCCGGTAATGATTTGCGTCACTTTGCCGGCGTATTTTCGACCGGTCATGCCGTGAGCGCGCATGAGCTCGCGCCGCTGTTCCATCGACAACATGTACCAGTTGTCATCGCCTTGGCGCCGCTTATCCATCGGGTAGAAGCAAATGTAGTTCGTTTTCGGCAAAATCGGGTACAAGCGGCGGCGCACTTCCGGAATTTGATACGGATCTTCGTTGCCGGACGCTAGATAGTTGCTCAATTCGACGACCGAGACGTACGAATACGCCGGCAGCAAATACTCGGCAAGTTTCGTTTTATTGAGCGCCGTTTCAATCTCATGAAGCTCATCGAGCGTCGGGCGCAAAATCATAAACAAAATGTCCGCTTTCTGCCCGACGATCGTGTAAATCGCATGGCTGCCTTGCTGTTCGCTTTCGGTCGTTTCCCATTTGTCGACGAGCGCCAAAAACTCGTCAATCGCTGCTTGACGTTCTTCGTTTGGCAACATTTTCCACGCGCTCCAGTCGATCGTACGGAAATCATGCAAACAATACCAACCGTCTAACGTTTGGGCCGCTTCACTCATCATCGTCACTCCTTATCGGTCAATAGTACAGTATTACTATACCATAGTTTGCCCAAAAAAGCGGACATCGGTGCACAGGGCAAAAGTAGACTGAATTGTGCCAAAAGGTGAATTATTTGTTGGAAGGGCTTACTATGATTGCGTTTCGCATATAAAGAGGTATGCTTAATGGTAGAGGAAGGTTGGTGTGTCCCGCAGGGAAAACGTCAACCGATCATAAAGGAGGCATGAATCGTGGCAAACGATTTATTTACAGCATTAAAGGAGAAAGTGGTTGGCACCGGACGGAAAATTGTATTTCCGGAAGGAACGGATGACCGCATTTTGACGGCGGCAAGCCGATTGGCGGCAGAACAAGTGCTTCTGCCGATCGTTCTTGGCGATGAACAAGCGATCAAAGCGAGAGCAGCGGAGCTTGGCTTACCTTTTGACGGAGTGGACATCATCAATCCACGCGACTATGAGGAGTTTGATCAGCTCGTTTCCGCTTTCGTTGAGCGCCGTAAAGGGAAAGTGACGGAAGAAGCAGCACGCAAACTGTTGTTGGATGAAAACTATTTCGGTACGATGCTTGTCTATACAGGCGCAGCGGACGGTCTCGTAAGCGGGGCGGCTCACTCGACAGCCGATACGGTGCGCCCGGCTTTGCAAATTATTAAGACGAAACCGGGAGTCCGCAAAACGTCCGGCGTTTTCATTATGGTGCGCGGCGAGGAGAAGTATGTGTTTGCCGACTGCGCCATCAACATTGCCCCTGACAGCCAAGATTTGGCCGAAATTGCGATCGAGAGCGCCCGGACGGCTGCTATGTTCGGCCTCCATCCGCGCGTGGCCATGCTTAGCTTTTCGACGAAAGGCTCGGCTTCGTCGCCGGAAACGGAAAAAGTCGCAGAGGCTGTGCGATTGGCGAAGGAAATGGCTCCTGACCTCGTTCTTGACGGCGAGTTTCAATTTGACGCGGCGTTCGTGCCAGAAGTAGCGAAAAAGAAAGCGCCGGATTCGGTCATTCAAGGCGATGCAAACGTCTTTATTTTCCCGAGCCTCGAGGCAGGCAACATCGGCTACAAAATCGCCCAACGCCTCGGCGGCTTTGAAGCGGTCGGCCCGATTTTGCAAGGGCTGAACAAGCCGGTAAACGACTTATCACGCGGCTGCAGCGCAGAAGATGCCTATAAGCTCGCCTTGATTACGGCAGCTCAATCATTATAGGACGATGCTTTCGTGAACGGCTATGCATCGGTGTGTCCAGCCCTTTAAAAGCAGTGGTTAATGGAGCGCACGGTTTCACGCATGCGAGAAAAGCAAGCCAAAAAGGTGTCCCAACAACGCGGGACACCTTTTTCGATGTTCGGCGGTGAAGTATTCTCCACGTTTTCTCGCATTGTGCGTTCCATTCCCAGTCATTTTTACTCCATCATTTTTCGTTATGCCGCAGTGAATGGGGACGAGATAAGAGGCATCCGCTTTGGTTATGTTATAATCATAATCAAAAAACGGATGAAGAATAAGGAGCTAGCAGCTAATGATGAACGAATTGTTGCAGCAACGAAAATGGCGAGTGATTGATCAATCGCATTTCGGCTCGTTATTTGACGCAAAACAGTCGTTTGCGACTGATGATACGCTATGCACCGCGGTCGGTACCGGGCGGTCTGATGCCGTCGTCCGCACATGGGTGCATGAGAATACCGTCGTTTTAGGCGCCGCGGATACAAAACTTCCGTATATTGATGAGGCCGTTGCGTTTTTGCGCCAGCGAGGGTACCGTGTCGTCGTGCGTAATTCCGGTGGATTGGCTGTCGTTCTTGACAGCGGGGTGCTGAACATATCACTTATTTTTCCAGAAACGAAAAAACACACGATTGCCATCGAACAGGGATATGAAGCGATGTACGCGCTCATTGCAGCCATGCTTGCCCCCTACGGCGCCAACATCGAAGCGGGAGAAGTTGTTGGCTCGTACTGCCCAGGCAGCTATGACTTAAGCATCGGCGGGAAAAAATTCGCTGGCATTTCACAGCGGCGCGTGCGCGGTGGAGTCGCGGTACAAATTTATCTTTGCGTCACCGGCAGCGGAGCTGAACGAGCTGAGCTCATCCGCTGCTTTTACGAGCTCGGTCGGCAAGGGAAAGAAACGAAATTTACCTATCCTGATGTCGTCCCAGGAGTGATGGCATCGCTTTCTGAACTCATCGGCCGCGAGTTGTCGGTTGACGAGCTGTTGGTTGCCCTTTGGCGCACGCTTCAATCGTTTGGCGGTGCTTTGTATTCGTCCGCCCTCGATGGTGAGGAATGGGAATGGTATGAACAATATTGGGCACGCATCGTCGAACGGAACGCCAACGTATCCATCACAGAACCGAGCGAAGGCATCAAACGGTAACATTCATTTCGCTTCGGATGAATGAGGCCGCCTTGCCAGCTATCGAGAAGATCGCCGTTTTCCGACGAAAGAAAAGGATGCCGCAGTTCTCCATCGGCATCCTGTTTCATTACTCGGCGATTTTCTCTAAGTTTCCATTGGGGTCCATGCGGAAGGTCAGACCTCGCTCCTCTTCCTCTTTTAACACCATTTTGCGTGCTCGATTAATGATTTTGACAAGTGTCTCAAAATCTTCTTGGACAGTCGACGAGTTTTCTTCTAATTTCGCAACCTGTTCCTCTAGTTCCTTATTTTTTTGCTTTAATTCTTCAATTTCGCGGCGCAGCCGTTCATTTTCTTTGATCAGCGTTTCCCGTTTCTGTTCGTGCGATTGGAACGTTTTCAAAAAGGCGATTACTTGATCAAGTGTGACTGATTGAGGCTGCGGTGCTGGAATGACGGCCGGCAACTGCATGATGTCGCCGAGCTCCTCTAATGACGGCATCGGTGGTTCATACAGACGGCGCTTTCTAGCACCGCCTTGTTTGGCAAGCAGACGCTGTCGTTCTTTTCGTTGCTTTTTCGCTAGCTGGAGTGCTTCTTCATACCGATGGCGGACGACCGCGTTCCAACGGAACCCGCAGGCGGCCGACGTCCGATTTAATTTGTCACCAACTTCTTCAAATGCGTTCAGCTGGGTGCTTCCTTCGCGTACGTGGCGAAGCACGGTTTCCGCTAACAACAAATCGTCTTCTTCCGTCCAAGCATCTTGTCGTTGCTTCATCATTCCCCACTCCTTTTTCGTTTCTAGTAAAAGGATGGGCAAAAAGAAACAAATTTATACGTTGCAAGTTTACAGGATTGGCAAATTGCAAGAATGAAAGCCGCCCGCTTGCAATTTTCCTGCGAAAGCGGTAGAATACACAAAGCAAACGCTGTGGAAAGGGATGACAAGTGATGGCAAATGAGTTTCGCGTTTGCGACGACTGCAAGGCACCGAACTTAAAGACGTTGCTTCCGCGCCTGAAAAAGCTCGATCCGGATGCGGTCATTAAAATCGGTTGCCAGTCATATTGCGGTCCGGGGCGGAAAAAAACGTTCGCCTTCGTCAATAATCGCCCAGTAGCGGCGCTGACGGAAGACGAACTGATCGATAAAATTGCCGAAAGACTGAAAAGCCGCTAATTGATCACCTTCTTTGCCGAAAGAAGGTGATTTTTTGTTTTTTCCGTCAATAATGGAGATAGACGGAGAAAAAAGTCAACTATTTCTTTGCATCTCGAAACGGCGTATAATAGATGTATGTTGGAAACGGAAGAGGAGGGCACTATGTATCCCGGCGGGCAGCTTCATGAAGAAAAAGTGTTTAAAGATCCGGTGCATCGATACATACACGTTCGTGACAAGGTGATTTGGGATTTAATCGGCACAAAAGAGTTTCAGCGCCTGCGCCGCATTAAACAGCTCGGCACGACCTATTTGACGTTTCACGGCGCCGAACATAGCCGATTCAACCACTCGCTCGGCGTTTATGAAATCATCCGCCGCATTCTTGATGACGTCTTTGTCGGCCGCGAGCATTGGGATCATAGCGAACGCCTCCTTTGTCTATGTGCGGCGCTCTTGCACGATTTAGGGCACGGCCCGTTTTCCCATTCGTTTGAAAAAGTGTTTCATTTAGACCATGAAGATTTCACTCGAGCTATTATTGTAGGCGATACGGAAGTGAACGCTGCCTTACGTGCCATCGATAGCGATTTTCCGCAAAAGGTAGCCGAAGTGATCGCCAAAACATATCCAAATAAACTCGTTGTCAGCTTGATTTCGAGTCAAATTGACGCCGATCGGATGGACTATTTATTGCGCGACGCATACTACACCGGCGTCAGCTACGGCTATTTTGACATGGAGCGCATTTTGCGTGTTATGCGCCCGCGTGAAGACCAAGTCGTCATTAAGCGGAGCGGCATGCACGCGGTTGAGGATTACATTATGAGCCGCTATCAAATGTATTGGCAAGTGTATTTCCATCCGGTGACACGCAGCGCTGAAGTCATTTTAACAAAAATTTTGCATCGGGCGAAAAAGCTGTACGAAGACGGCTACTCGTTTCAAACGAAACCCGTTCATTTTTTGTCGTTTTTTGAGGGGAACGTAACGCTTGACGATTACTTGGCGCTCGATGAGGCGGTCATATTGTTTTACTTCCAGCAATGGCAGCACGAACAGGACCCGATTTTAAGCGATTTATGTCAACGATTTGTCCACCGACGTCTGTTTAAATATACCGAATTTCATCCAACGAACGAGCAGATGACAAAGCTGATCGAGCTGACTAACTTATTTAAAAAAGCAGGCATCGACCCGGACTATTATTTAGTCGTCGATTCATCGTCCGACTTGCCGTACGATTTTTACCGGCCGGGTGAGGAAGGCGAGCGCCTGCCGATTTATTTGTTGATGCCAAATGGGGAATTGCGCGAGCTGTCGCGCGAATCGGTGTTGGTCGACGCCATTTCCGGCAAGCGGCGCACCGACCATAAGTTATATTTTCCGGCTGACTTTCTCTATGACTTATCAACGAAGCGGACAGTGAAGAAAAAGATTATGGAAATTTTAAAGGGTTAGGAGATGACGGAGAGTGCTCACGGAGCATGCGAAAGTGATGAAGGCATTGGCGGCCGCCGGGGAAATTACCGGTCGTAAAAAGCTGCAAAAAATGATTTACATCGCAAAAAAGCTCGACTTTCCGTTTTACGAGAAGTTCGACTTCCATTTTTACGGCCCGTATTCTGAAGAATTGACATGCCGCGTCGAGGAGTTATGCGCGCTCGGTTTTTTGCATGAGACAAAAGAGAAAAAAAGCGGCTATGTGCAATATCGCTATACGCTCACCGAAGCGGGTGAGCAGTTTTTGCGCCATTACGACTGGGGCATGCCGGGCCTTGACGAATGCATGCAAGTGATGAATGAACAAAACGCGCGCTTTTTGGAGCTTGTCGCCACGGTGCTCTATTTTGAACATTTACCAAAAGACGAAGTGAAAGAAAAAATCGCTCTGTTAAAAAGCAAACAGCGCTATACGGATGAGGAAATTGAGGAAGCGTACGAATACATTGAGATGCTCCGCAGCCAATGCAATAAAAAAGCCCGCGTATAAGCGGGCTCAGCTTGTCGACAAAGTCGACAAGCTGTTTTATTATGAAGGTAAGACGAGGGAGAAATGGAGGAAAGGAACGATGCTTCGGCCACACCAAGAAGATGGGCGCTATACCGAAACCACGGTGAAACTGGATGATCTGGTTCCAGAGGATCACTTGGTAAGAAAGCTGGATGCGGCCATTGATTTTTCTTTTATCTATGATGTGGTGAAAGATCTCTACTCTCCTGATCATGGACGTCCGAGCATTGATCCAGTGATGTTGTTTAAAATGTATTTGATTCAGTATGTATTTGGGATTCGCTCCATGCGTGAAACCGTCGAACAAATCCGAACCAACGTCGCCTACCGTTGGTTTTTAGGACTTAGTCTTCATGATCCCGTTCCTCATCACTCGACGCCAAGTAAAAACTATGCGCGTCGTTTCGCTGGAACGGATGTATTCCATCAAATTTTTTCACGGATTTTAAAAGAAGCCTTTGAACACGGATTGGTAGATTCGAGTGTCTTGTACGTAGACTCCACTCATGTCAAAGCAAGCGCCAATAAAAAAGAAGTTTACAACGGAAATGGCAGAAGTCGAAGCCAAAGCCTACCAACAGGAACTCGAAAAAGAAATCGAACGGGATCGGATCGCTCATGGAAAATCGCCGTTGCCATCTGAGAAAAAAAAAAAACGGGAAGTAAAAGTAAGCAAAACGGATCCGGAGAGCGGACTGTTGGTGAAAAATGAACGGGAGCGAGTGTTTGCCTATTCGTATCATACAGCTTGTGATCGCAACGGATGGATTCTACAGACCTACGTGACGGCAGCCAACGTCCATGACAGTCAAGCGTTTTTTGTGCTGTTCGAACGAGTGAAACGGGAAATCCAATCATGTCCGGAAGCCGTGTGTGTAGACGCAGGATATAAAACTCCTGCCATTGCCAAGTATTTACTCGAACAAGGGGTAAAGCCGATTTGGCCGTACACTCGCCCGAAAACAAAAGATGGATTCTTTCGGAAATCAGATTTTGTGTATGACGAATATTTTGATTGTTATCTATGCCCCAATGATCAAGTTCTATCTTACTCTACTACGAATCGGGAAGGGTACCGGGAATACAAATCGGACCCGGCGGTGTGCCGAAGCTGTCCGTATCTTCATCAGTGCACGCAAAGCAAGAGCTACACCAAAGTAGTCACTCGCCACGTATGGCAGGACTACTATGAAGAAGCAGAGCATTTGCGGTATGTTCCGGAATACCGGGAACTCTATGCCCTCCGAAAAGAGACGATTGAACGGGATTTCGCCGATATGAAAGAGAAGCATGGTCTGCGCTGGACGCATTACCGGGGATTGGAAAAAAATGAGGCGCAGGCGATGCTTGTTTGTGCTGCCATGAATTTAAAAAAACTGGCGAATTACCTATGGAAGGCGAAGCACCGCCCTTTCTTTTCCTTTGCATGGCTTCCCATCCTACCCACTTTTTTTGAAAACATAGTCTATTTATGGAACAAAATGGGTTTCAGACATTCGTCTGAAACCCATTTTGTCAACAGTCTGAGCCCGCGTATAAGCGGGCTTTTTTACGGTTGAAAACCGATGTGGCCAATGGTCGTGTGACCTCCCATCAGTGTGGCAAAAACGCCAGCTGCAAAAAGAACAGCACGGCAAGCACATACAACAGCGGAGGCACGTCGCGCCAGCGGCCGCGGGCAATTTTTAAGAGCGGGTACGAAATGAAGCCGAGCGCGATGCCGGTCGCGATGCTGGAAGTGAGCGGCATGCTTAAGATGATGAGAAATGCCGGGAACGCCTCGTCGAGTTCATGCCATGAAATATGGGCGATGTTGCTGATCATCAAGCTGCCGACGATAATGAGCGCCGGAGCAGTGATGGCGGATAACCCAGCGACCGCGCCCACTAGCGGGCTGAAAAAGGCGGCGATGATAAACAGTACGGCGACAGTGAGCGCTGTCCATCCGGTCCGTCCGCCGGCAGCGACACCGGTGGACGACTCGATGTACGCTGATGTTGGGCTTGTCCCAAACATGGCTCCGACCGTAGTCGCGACTGAGTCAGCTAAGAGCGCTTCGCGGGCGCGCGGCAGCGTGTTCCCTTTCATCAGTCCTGCTTGTTGGGCGACGCCGATCATTGTGCCAGTCGTGTCAAACAGCGTGACAAGCAAAAAGGAAAAGACGACGGCATACAAATGATGGCTGATGACGTCACCAACGGCCGCAAACGGATTGGCAACGACAACCCCATCCGGCAACGACGGCAACGACATGATTCCTTCGTCAAATTTCAATTGACCGGTCGCGTAGGCAATCACCCCGGTGATAATCATGCCGTAAAAGAGCGCGCCGTTGACGCGACGTATCATAAGAACGAGCGTTACGGCGAGGCCAATCAGCGTCAACATAGCTGATGGAGCATGCAAGTCGCCGAGCGCTACTAAGTTTTGTGGGTGGGATTGGATGATCCCAGTTAGCCGCAAGCCGATAAAGGCGATAAACAGGCCAATGCCGGCGGTGATGCCATGTTTTAAGCTGTCAGGGATCACTTCGATTAGCTTGCTGCGCAATGGGGTGAGTGACAGCAGCAAAAACAGTAACCCCGCGACAAACACAGCGGAAAACGCGGTTTCGTACGAAATGTTGCCGTGCGAACCGACGACCGAATAGGCGAAATAGGCGTTGAGTCCCATGCCGGGAGCGATAGCGATCGGATAGTTGGCAAAAATGGCCATCCAAAGCGTGCCAACCACGGTGGCGATGACGGTCGCAGTGAACGCCTGTTCAAACGGGACACCGGCGTCCGACAAGATAACCGGATTGACCACAATGATGTATACCATCGTTAAAAACGTCGTCAAACCAGCGAAAAATTCCGTTTTACGATCGGTAGTGTTGTTCGGAAAACGAATCATTGGCAACCTCCTAAAAACGAACAATATTACAAACAAATATAATAATATTCGTTTTTTCTTCAAAAAGCAACGGGAGCGCCCTAAGCGCCCCCGTCTCTCCTTTACTCCGCGTCGCTCAGCCGTTTTCCGGCGACGGCGTAATGATCTTTCGTCATTTCTTCAATGAAAACGACGACGTTCTCTTTTTTCGCCCCTGTTGTTTCCACAACCGCGTCAGTCACTTTTTCAACGAGCGCTTTCTTTTGCTCGTCTGTGCGGCCGGCGAGCATTTTGATCGTTACATACGGCATCGTGATTCCCCCATTTCATTGTCGAGTGCTGTCGCGCTTATTATACCATGGAACAGTAAAGTTCAATCCACTTTTAGCGGTAAATCATGTATACTAAGGATAGTGAATACAGGGGAAAAGGAGTTAATCAAGTGGAACGTATTTTGCCGTATTCGTTAAGTGAAATTCCGTACGTATTGTTAACGCTGGCGCTAGCGTTTTCCGTGCATGAGTTTGCCCATGCGTACGTCGCCTACAAGTTCGGCGATCCGACCGCCAAAAATCAAGGGCGGTTGACATTATCGCCGTTTGCTCATTTGGATTTATTTGGCACGCTGCTTATTTTCTTAGCCGGTTTCGGCTGGGCGCGGCCGGTGCCGGTCAACCGTTTCCATTTTAAAAACCCGCGTCTAGCTGGCATTCTCGTGTCGGTCGCCGGGCCGCTAAGCAACCTTTTGCTTGCTGGACTTGGGTTTATCGTTTGGTATGCGATGATCGATTTCGGCATTATGAGGGCGCTGCCTAATTGGTTTGCGGCCGGGTTTGATATGTTTTTCCAAATTTTTATCGGCTTGAACACCGTCTTGTTTGTGTTTAATTTATTGCCGTTTCCGCCGCTTGATGGGTATCGTATCATTGAAGACATCGCTCCGGATGGGCTGCGAGCGAAAATGACGCAATGGGAAAACTACGGGGCGCTCATTTTTCTCATTCTCGTGCTGACACCGCTTGATCGGTACACGATTGAGCCGGTGTTTCAAGTGGCGTTGCCGTTCGTGCTTGAACATTTGCAGGCGTTTGCTGCCAACTTGTTTATGTAGGAAGGAGGAAGAAGCGAATGGAGCAAAAAAAGAAGAAAAATATCGGCTTTAACATTATTAAAGACGATCCGACCGATGGACATCGCGGTTTTGGTGCCGGCGCGATCAGCTTGGAAAACGTCTCGCCCGTCATCATTGATGTCGAAGCGGGTGAAGCATTCGTTGATATGGGAGCGATGCACGCACGCAGCGCTGTCGAGCGGGGCATTAAATTTTTGCCCGACCGTTCCGCCGTGCCGAACGGCAAGCCGTACTGGATCGTTTGGGTAACGGTTGAGCGTGGCGAGGACGGCCCGTATTATGCCGGGGTAACGGCGTGTGAAATGACGGTCGACCGTGAGGCGCGCCGCGGCTATAAGTTGTTGCCCGAGCATGTCAACCGTTTGGATAAATCACTAAAGCGGCACATCATCGTCGACCATATGGACGACAAATCGAAGCAAGTGCTCGCTGACTTTTTGAAAGGGCATGACATCGACATGTGGAACCGTTCGAGTGATGAACTGAAAAAAGGGCTCGAAGGCGAATTGTGACGGTTTTGTGAACATGTTAGCGGAAGGACTTGTTATTGCCTAGAAAAAGGGATAAACTAAACCTACATGTATAACACAGGAAAACTAGGACAAGAAAATCCCCCGCACATATGTGCGGGGGATTTTCTTTAAAACCATGGGAACCATTTCTCAAACCAGCTTTTTTCGTCCTCTTTTTTCTTCGTTTTCTTCTCCAAATGATCCGTGCAATAGTCGGTCGGTTCTGTGCCAATGAGATAATACGTTTTTCGTTTCACCGGACAAGCATCGGTGGCCAGCTTTCCGTTTTGCGGATCGATGTAGACGCCGATGACACCTTTTGTCGGTTTAAACGATTTTTTCGGCTTGTCAGCGAGACTTTGTTCCATAAAGCGGACCCATATTTGCTTCGCATACTGTTTTTCATCAAAACGGCTGATCGTTTCCCCACGGTCGTAACCGGTCCAGACGCCAGCAACCAACTGCGGGGTAAAGCCAATCATCCAGCTGTCTGTTTTCGTCGTTCCGGATTTTCCGGCATAAGGACGCGTTATTTCATCGATGATTGATTGTCCAGTGACGGTCGTATAGCCGTTCAGCTTCGGGTCGAACATCCCGGTCATTAAATGCGCCGTCACAAACGCGGCATCGCGGTCGATCACTTGTTGGGTTGACGGCTGATGCTCGTATAACACGTTTCCGTTCGCATCGATGACTTTTTTAATAAACACCGGCTCCGTTTTTTTGCCGTAGTTGGCGATCGTGCTGTACGCCGCGACCATATCGATCATTTTCACTGGCGATGTGCCGAGGGCTAGCGATGGCACGGCTTTTAATTTGCTTGTAATGCCGAGCGTTTTCGCCGTTTCGATCAGTTTGTCGGCGCCGATAAACTTCAGTGTTTTTACCGCAAAGACGTTGTCCGATACGGCAAGCGCTTGGGCGAGCGTAATCGGGCCGTTTGCGTAGTAATCATTGTAGTTATGAGGCGTATACGTCGCCCGGCCGTCGTCAAACGTAAACGTCGTCAGTTCGCTGCGCAATGGGGTCGACGGGGTGAATCCATGTTCGATGGCCGCGTAGTACAAAAAAGGTTTGAACGTCGAGCCTGGCTGGCGTTCCGCCTGTACGGCGCGATTGAATGGGCTCTCGTTGTAGTCGCGCCCGCCGATGAGCGCTTTTACTTCCCCGGTGCGTGGATCCATGGCCAATAACGCTGCTTGGATGGCGGAAGAGGGACGGATCACCTGTTCAAGTTGCTCTTCGGCGATTTGCTGCATGCGCCGGTCGAGCGTCGTGTAGACGCGCAGTCCGCCGAGCTCGATCGTGCGCTCGTCAAGGCCGAGTTTCGTGCGCAACTGCTGTTTGACGACGTCTTGAAAATATGGAGCGATAGGCCGCTCTTTCTCGCGGTGCTGCACGTAGACGAGCTTGTCGCGGTACGCCTGTTCCGCCTCCTGGCGGCTGATGTAGCCCGCTTCCACCATCGAGAGGAGGACGATTTTTTGCCGCGTTTTCGCCCGCTCTTCGTTGATGAGCGGCGAATAATAGTGCGGTCCTTTTGGGATGCCGGCTAGCATCGCTGCTTCGCTGATCGTCAGCTCATCGGCGTGCTTGCCGAAATAATAGCGCGCCGCTGCCTCGATACCGTAAACCCCATGTCCATAGTAAATCGTGTTTAAATAGCCTTCCAAAATTTGTTCTTTGCTGTAGTTGGCTTCAAGTCGGATGGTATAGAGCGCCTCTTGAATTTTTCGCGACCATGTTTTCTCGTGCGTCAAAAATAAGTTGCGCGCATATTGCTGGGTGATCGTGCTTGCTCCTTCGACTTTGGCCATCGCCTGCACATTGGCGACGACGGCGCCGGCAATTCGTTTCAAATCAAATCCATGGTGTTCGTAAAACTTTCGGTCTTCGACGGCGATCGTCGCTTCAATGACGTGCGGGGAAATGTCATCAAGACGAACCCAGTAGCGCTTCTGTCCATAATTGCTTTCCCCGATTTTGCTGCCATCATCTGCATAAAAAACCGTCGTTTGCGGCACAGCGACCGGTGGGGCGCCTCCGATTTTCGCAAACAAAATAAAACTCCCGAGGGCAGCGAAAGCAAAGATTGTGAGAAAACAGCCAATAAAGACGGCGGCGCGCACATATTTCCACGTGCCGCGAAAACGACTGCCCGGGATCGGTTCCATTGCGCATCCCCCCAATGGTTTTAGCGGTAATTAGGACGGATGACTGCCCCAAAATCGCCTTATGTTGCCTCCGTCCCCATATCTCAGTCAGGCGATTTCTGCTTTCTTACTAGTATGAAAAAAATTTTTTTATTTTAAACTTGTTCCCCTTGCATTTTTGCTAGATTGCTCTATACTTTTTCATGTTTAGTTTTTCGTTGGTGAGGGAAACTTTGATAGTAAGCAACGCTCGGAGAAAGGATGTTACCGACATGGAACTATGGTTTACTGAAAAGCAGACAGAACATTTTGGCATCACTGCACGCATTATCCGCACTTTACATACAGAACAAACGCCGTTTCAAAAACTTGATATGGTCGAAACGGCAGAGTTCGGTAATATGCTCATTTTAGACGGCATGGTGATGACGACGCAAAAAGATGAATTTGTCTACCATGAGATGGTTGCTCATGTGCCGTTGTTTACCCATCCAAATCCGGAAAACGTGCTTGTCGTTGGCGGTGGCGACGGCGGCGTAATCCGCGAAGTGTTGAAACACCCGAGCGTCAAAAAAGCGACGCTTGTCGAAATTGACGGCAAAGTGATCGAGTGCTCGAAAAAGTATTTGCCGGAAATCGCTGGCCAACTTGACGATCCGCGCGTCGAAGTGAAAGTCGATGACGGGTTTATGCATATCGCCCAAAGTGAAAACGAGTATGACGTCATTATGGTTGACTCGACCGAACCGGTCGGACCGGCGGTGAACTTGTTTACAAAAGGGTTTTACGCCGGCATTGCGAAAGCGTTGAAAGAAGACGGTATTTTCGTCGCCCAAACGGACAACCCTTGGTTTAAAGCGGATCTGATTCGCAATGTTTACCGTGATGTGAAGGAAATTTTCCCGGTCACGCGCCTATATACGGCGAACATTCCAACCTACCCAAGCGGGCTGTGGACGTTTACGCTCGGCTCGAAAAAATACGATCCGCTCGCGGTAAGCGATGACCGGTTCCACGACATCGATACAAAATATTACACAAAAGAACTGCATAAAGCATGCTTCGTATTGCCGAAATTTGTCGCGGACTTGGTGAAATAAGGGGAGGGGCAAATTGATGCGGTTTGATGAGGCCTATTCTGGCAACGTGTTTATTGGTAGCCACCCGAACTTTGAAGAAAGCGAGGCAGTCATTTACGGGATGCCGATGGATTGGACGGTTAGCTACCGGCCCGGTTCGCGATTCGGCCCGGCCCGCATCCGTGAAGTGTCGATCGGGCTGGAAGAATATAGCCCGTATTTAGATCGGGAGCTCGGTGACATTCGTTATTTTGACGCCGGTGATATTCCGCTGCCGTTCGGCAACGCTGCTCGCAGCTTGGAGCTGATTGAACAGTTTGTGAAAAAAGTGCTGGACGCCGGTAAGTTTCCGCTAGGCCTTGGCGGCGAACATCTCGTCTCTTGGCCGGTCATTAAAGCGGTGCACGAATATTATCCAGACTTGGCCGTCATTCATATGGATGCCCATACCGACTTGCGCGAACATTATGAAGGTGAGCCGTTGTCGCATGCGACGCCGATTCGCAAAGTTGCCGATCTCATCGGCCCGACAAACGTCTTTTCATTCGGCATCCGTTCCGGCATGAAAGAAGAGTTCGAATGGGCGAAACAAAACGGCATGTACATCGCCAAGTTTGACGTACTTGAGCCGCTTCGCTCCGTGCTGCCGAAGCTCGCTGGTCGTCCAGTGTATGTGACGATTGACATCGATGTGCTTGACCCGGCTCATGCCCCTGGTACGGGGACGGTCGACGCCGGCGGCATTACGTCGAAAGAGTTGTTAGCGGCGATCCATGAAATCGCCCGTTCCGATGTCCGCGTCGTTGGTGCCGATCTGGTCGAAGTCGCGCCGGTTTACGACCATTCGGAACAGACCGCGAACACAGCGAGCAAGCTTGTTCGCGAAATGTTGCTTGGCTGGGTGGCAAAGTGAACATAGGGAAAAGCGCCTAAATCGCGAACGTGCGAGGGCGCTTTTTTTATGTAGTAGGAGAAAGGTTGCGGGAATATATACACACCTTATGGAATAATATGCAATGTATTTATCATTCAAAGGGGGAGGAGACAGAAGTGGGCGTCAAACTGATCAAAATTTCCGTTGTGTACTTCGTCATCGGCGTCTGTATTGGGCTTGGTATGTCGATGACCCATTCGTTTGTGCTCACACCGGTTCACGCCCATATTAACTTGCTAGGTTGGACAGCTTTGACGCTCGCGGGCATTATCTACCATTTATTCCCGCAGGCAGCAGCGACAAAATGGGCGAAACTCCATTTTTGGCTGCACAATATTGGCTTGCCGCTCATGATGGTCGGTGTGATTTTTGTCGTGTACGGCTATGAAGCGTTCGTGCTAGCAACAGCCATTGGCGGAGTACTTGTCACCCTTGGTGTCATTTCCTTCGCTATTGCTGTGCTGCAAAATGTTCGCGTCTCATCGTTAACCTAAGAGAACCAGGCTCAAAGCGTTTGCTTTGGGCCTTCTCTTTTTCTCGACCCCTTGAATCAGGCGGAACAGTTCTTTATACTTATTGTTATGACTGTGTTCGCAAAGGTGTGTTCGTAAAACATGAACGAAACAAACGGCATTCCGGTGCGGCTCCGTCAAGTGGCTGTTATCCGCGACGGTGCGCACGAAGAGACGATCGCGCTTGAATTGGACGGCATCTATTACATAAAAGGAGAAACGATGTATTTGCGGTTTGCCGAGGAAAACGAACTCGGGCGGGTGAACAACGTGGTGAAAATCGCACCTGATGAGGTGACCGTTCTTCGCTCCGGGGCGGTTGAGATGCGGCAAACGTTCCGATGTCAGCAAGAAATGCCGGGCCATTACAAAACGATGTTCGGGCGGTGGTCGCTAGCGACCAAAACGGATGTGATCGAGTTCCGGTATGACGAGAGACGGAAACAAGGACAGCTCTTTCTCTCGTATGAACTGATGCTAGAGCATGAGCGGAGCGGGCGCCGTACGTTGACGTTAACATTTAAGGGGGTATAAGCCGATGAACATTGTCGGACAAATGAAAGAACAGCTGAAAGAGGAAATTCGCCAGGCGGTGGGAAAAGCCGGGCTGGTGGCGGCTGAGGAGCTGCCAGAAGTATTGCTTGAGGTGCCGCGCGAAAAGGCTCATGGCGATTATTCGACGAATATCGCCATGCAGCTCGCCCGCATCGCGAAAAAGCCACCGCGGGCAATCGCCGAAGCCATCGTTGAAAAGTTTGACGCCGAGCGTGTTTCGGTGGCGCGCATCGAGGTAGCCGGCCCAGGGTTTATTAACTTTTACATGGACAATCGCTATTTGACAGCGGTTGTGCCGGCGATTTTGCAAGCGGGCCAAGCGTATGGCGAGTCGAATGTCGGCAAAGGGGAAAAAGTGCAAGTCGAGTTCGTCTCGGCTAACCCGACCGGCAACTTGCACTTAGGTCATGCTCGCGGTGCGGCGGTCGGCGATTCACTTAGCAATATTTTGGCGAAAGCCGGATTCGATGTGACGCGTGAATATTACATTAATGATGCCGGCAAACAAATTTATAACTTGGCGAAATCAGTCGAAGCCCGCTATTTCCAAGCGCTCGGTACCGATATGCCGCTGCCGGAAGACGGCTATTACGGTGACGACATCGTGGAAATCGGCAAAAAGCTCGCCGATGAATATGGCGATCGGTTCGTCCATGTGGACGAAGAAGAACGGCTCGCCTTTTTCCGCGAATACGGCCTCCGTTATGAGCTCGACAAAATTAAAAACGATTTGGCTGCCTTCCGCGTTCCGTTTGACGTTTGGTATTCGGAAACATCGCTTTATGAGAGCGGCAAAATCGATGAGGCGCTCTCAACGCTGCGTGAGCGCGGTTACATTTACGAACAGGACGGAGCCACATGGTTTCGTTCGACGGCGTTTGGCGATGACAAAGACCGTGTGTTAATCAAGCAAGACGGAACGTATACGTATTTGCTTCCGGACATCGCTTACCATCAAGATAAGCTGCGGCGCGGGTTCACGAAGCTAATCAACGTCTGGGGAGCGGATCATCATGGCTACATCCCGCGCATGAAAGCAGCGATCGCTGCGCTCGGCTACGATCCAGAAGCGCTCGAGGTCGAAATTATCCAAATGGTGAACTTATACCAAAACGGCGAGCGCGTCAAAATGAGCAAACGTACTGGTAAAGCGGTGACGATGCGCGAGCTGATGGAAGAAGTTGGCGTCGATGCTGTCCGCTACTTCTTCGCTATGCGTTCGGGCGATACGCATCTCGATTTTGATATGGACTTGGCTGTTGCCCAGTCGAATGAAAACCCGGTCTACTATGTCCAATATGCACATGCCCGCGTCTCAAGCATTCTCCGTCAAGCAAAAGAGCATCAACTGTCGTATGAAGGCGACGTCGATCTTCATCATCTCGTGGAAACAGAAAAAGAAATCGAGCTGCTCAAAGCGCTTGGTGACTTCCCGGACGTTGTCGCTGAGGCGGCCTTGAAACGGATGCCACATCGCGTCACCGCCTATGCGTTTGATTTGGCGTCGGCGCTCCACAGCTTTTACAATGCGGAAAAAGTGCTTGACCTAGACCAGATCGAAAAAACGAAAGCTCGTCTCGCGCTTGTCAAGGCGGTGCAAATCACGCTGCAAAACGCTCTAGCGTTAATCGGCGTCTCAGCGCCGGAACAAATGTAAACGAATGAGGGAGCGATTGCTCCCTCTTTTGTTTGGGCATGCTAAAGGAAAACAACGGTGGAGGATCAACAAGTGAAAGAAGTCGTACTCGCACTTATCACCGGTATGGTTGTCGGTTTTTTGTTTACGCTGTTTCGTTTGCCGATTCCCGCTCCCCCAGCGTTGGCCGGCGTTGCTGGCATCGTTGGCGTGTATCTCGGCATGCGGCTGTTTCAATGGCTGTCGTTGTTATGGAAGTGAACGACAGCTTAATGGCAAGCTGATCAAAATGGTTCAATCGTCCCCGGCTGGTGCAGTTTTGGCGATATGAGGTCGCCATGGGCGCCGGCCGATTTTTTGTTTCTTCCTTTGCTTTGGTGTTTCTTCCATCTGCTCCCTGCCGAAAACATACGTGCTATAGCCAAGCGGAAATGAGCTGGGAAATCGACTCTTTGCCGCGGTCAAGGAGCGAACGGTTCCGCCAAAAATCGAGCGTCAGCGGCTCCGAGCGCGTCAAATCGCGTTCGATCGCCTGTTTGACGAGCCGTGTAAATGCGCGATCAAACACGTAGCAGTTGATTTCACCATTTAAGAACAAACTACGTCGGTCAAAATTCGCTGTGCCGACATCACACCATTCTTCGTCGATCACAATGGTTTTAGCATGGTAAAACCCTTGGTAAAAGCGGTAAACGCGCGCCCCGGCTTTCAGCATGCGATAAAAATACGGATAGGCGGCTTCTCTCACAAATAAATGATCCGCTTTCAGCGGCACAAGCACGGTGACGCGCACCCCGCGCTTGAGTGCACGCATCAGTTCGTTAAACAGCGGCCGGCTCGGGATAAAGTATGGGGTACCGATCATAATTTCTTTTTTGGCATGGCGGATGGCATGGATATATTGTTCCTCAAGGGCGGAGCCATCGGTAGCGACCAATTGATGGCGAATGGCGCCAGCGGGAAGCTCCGGGAAATACCGGTGTTTGTCCGCCACCGTCTTGCTTGTCGCTTCTTCCCAATCATGCAAAAACTGTTCTTGCAAGTCATATACTCCTTCGCCGCTGATTTTTAGGTGATAGTCCCGCCATTCCCCGAAATTGGCGTCTTTCCCATTATATTCGCGGCCGATGTTATAGCCGCCGATGTAGCCGATCCGCCCATCGATGACCGTAATTTTTCGATGATTGCGGCGATTGAGGCGGTAAATCAAAAACGGAAAGCACGGCGGGCGGGTATAGGCGAACTCCACCCCGCTTGCCCTTAGTGAACGAATGAGCGCTTTCGGCAACCCGAGGCTACCCACCCAGTCGACCAACACCCGTACTTTCACTCCTTCGGCTGCTTTTTCTTTTAAAATTTGGAAAAACGGCGTGGTCGTTTCGTCACTTTTGATAATGTAAAACAGAATGTGAATATGGTCGCGAGCACGGTGCAGCTCGGCAAAATAGTCGGCAAATAAATGCCTGCCATTGACATAGAGCGCTATATCGCTTCTCCGTTCTGGATAGACGACTTTTTTGCGTCCGTTCCGGAAGGAGAGCTGACCAAGCTTGTCATCGAGATAAATGAGTACGAATATAATGGCAATCACAGCAATAACGACCATGCCTTCCCCTCCTGTGCGTCGCTTCAGTACTTATTAATGTATCCTACAGCGCACAAAAATAGCAGAGCTGAAGCCGCCGATTCTCTCCCATCTTACCGAACAGGCGCCTAACCGATTCTTGTGAAGACCTAGTGTTTGATATCCTTTTGGCGGCTAAACGAAGCACGAGCAGGAGCGGTCGTCTTGCCAACAAATATATGGACCTTCTTCTTCACTTTTGTGTGAAAGGAGAATCCTTCCTGACAGAAATGATAAAAAAGTTGTTGACTGAATGCTCATTCATTTGTAAAATAAACATAAATGGAAATTATGAAAATTTTCTTTGTTGCGGCAACAAATTCGCTGGAAAAGCGGGGGAAGGGGAGAGAAGATGAACGTTTTATTAACGGTGAATTTGCTCGCGTTTTTGTTTGTAACCGCTTACGCTATCTATTTGTTTGCGTATGTCGTAAAAACGCGGGCAATGTACATTAAACTCGGCAAAAAAGTCGAGTTTGACGAAAAAGTCAATGAGCGGCTGCGAAGCATTTGGGTCAACGTCTTCGGCCAGAAAAAGTTGCTCAAAGACAAAAAAAGCGGCTTGATCCATGTCATCTTTTTCTACGGCTTTATTCTCGTCCAATTTGGCGCGATCGATTTTATCATTAAAGGTCTTGTGCCAGGGGCGCACTTGCCGCTCGGGCCGTTGTATCCAGGGTTTACGTTTTTCCAAGAAATTGTCACCTTGCTCATTTTAATCGCGGTGCTTGCCGCCTTTTACCGTCGTTACATTGAAAAGCTCGTCCGCTTAAAGCGTGATTTCAAAGCCGGACTTGTTCTCATTTTTATCGGTGGACTCATGTTGTCCGTTTTATTCGGCAACGGGATGAGCCGGATTTGGCACGGCGAAGAAGCTGCATGGAGCGAACCGGTTGCTTCGCTTATTGCCGGTGCGTTTTCGTGGATCGGGGAAACCGGGGCCGCGGTACTGTTTTTTGTCGCTTGGTGGGTGCATTTATTGATTTTGCTGACGTTCCTCGTGTACGTGCCGCAATCGAAGCACGCTCACTTGATCGCTGCACCAATCAACGTCTTTTTCAGCCGGCTGACGCGGCCGAAGCTTACGCCGATCAACTTTGAAGACGAAAGCCAAGAGTCATTTGGCGTTGGCAAAATTGAGGATTTTACGCAAAAGCAGTTGATTGACTTGTATGCTTGTGTCGAGTGTGGCCGCTGTACGAGCATGTGTCCAGCGACCGGCACAGGGAAAATGTTGTCGCCGATGGATTTGATTTTGAAGCTGCGCGACCACTTGACGGAAAAAGGAGCGGTCGTCACATCGCGTGCCCCGTGGGTGCCGACGTTCGCCTTCAAAAATACGAAAGGCAATCAGCTCGCATTCGCTGCGGCATCGGAGCAGGCAGCGACGATTGAAATGCCAAGCTTGATCGGTGACGTCATCACTGAAGAAGAAATTTGGGCTTGTACGACGTGTCGCAACTGTGAAGACCAATGCCCGGTCATGAACGAACACGTCGATAAAATTATTGACTTGCGCCGCTACCTCGTTTTGACTGAAGGGCGGATGAATCCAGACGCACAGCGGGCGATGACGAATATCGAGCGTCAAGGCAACCCGTGGGGGTTAAACCGGAAAGAGCGGGAAAACTGGCGCGAGTTGCGTGACGATGTCCACGTCCCAACGGTAAAAGAAGCGAAGAAGGCCGGGGAAGAGATCGAGTACTTGTTCTGGGTTGGTTCGATGGGTTCATACGACAGCCGCAGCCAAAAAATTGCCCTCGCCTTTGCTAAGCTGCTGAACGAAGCAGGTGTCAAGTTTGCGATTTTAGGTAACAAAGAGAAAAACTCGGGCGATACTCCGCGTCGGTTAGGAAACGAGTTTTTGTTCCAAGAATTAGCAAGTAACAACATCGCTGAGTTCGAAAAAGCGGGCGTCAACAAAATCGTCACGATCGACCCGCACGCTTACAATGCGTTTAAAAACGAATACCCGGACTTTGGACTCGAGGTCGAAGTGTACCACCATACCGAGCTGCTTGCCAAGCTCATCGAAGAAGGACGGCTTGTACCGAAATATCCGGTCCATGAACGCATTACGTTCCATGATTCGTGTTATTTAGGACGCTACAATGACGTCTATGACGCGCCACGGCAAATTTTGCGCGCCATCCCGGGTGTTGAACTCGTCGAAATGGAGCGCAACCGTGAACGCGGCATGTGCTGCGGCGCCGGCGGAGGTCTCATGTGGATGGAGGAGACAACCGGCAACCGGATCAACGTCGCTCGTACGGAACAGGCGCTTGCTGTCAATCCGACGGTCATCAGTTCCGGGTGTCCGTACTGCTTGACAATGTTGTCGGACGGTACGAAGGCGAAAGAGGTAGAAGACCGCGTCTCGACGTACGATGTCGCTGAACTATTGGCGAAATCAGTGTTTGGTGAGGAAAAAGAAGAAGCCGCATCATAAAATGGTTGCACAGACAATTTCTATTTTTTAAAATAGTAAGTACAATATTCTATTTGTGAAAGAGATGGTGTACGGTCGTACGCCTTCTCTTTCGCCTCGCCATCGAGCGAACGTTCAGTCTGTAATTTGTAATCGCTTTCTTATATGAAAAAGGGGGAGAGAAATGATGGGGAAAACGGTGATTGTTAACGGGGCGCGCACCCCGTTTGGAAAATTAGGCGGTGCTTTGCAAGCGTTATCAGCAGCTGAACTTGGTGGCATTGCTGTGAAAGAGGCGCTCGCCCGCGCCAACGTAAGCACAGAACAAGTTGATCATGTCATTTTGGGCACTGTTCTACAAGGTGGACAGGGGCAGCTTCCGTCGCGGCAGGCGATGCGCCATGCCGGTATTCCGTGGCACGTCCGCACTGAGACGGTGAATAAAGTGTGCGCATCCGGCATGCGTGCGGTAACACTCGCTGACCAGCTCATTCGTTTAGGTGACGCCGAGGTCGTCGTCGCCGGCGGGATGGAGTCGATGAGCAACGCACCGTACGTGTTGCCGAAAGCGCGCTGGGGGCTGCGGATGGGTGACAGCACGGTAAAAGATTTGATGGTATATGATGGCCTCACATGCAGCTTTACCGGCGTTCATATGGGCGTTTACGGCGGAAACTCGGCGCGTGAGCTTGGCATCACCCGAGAGGCGCAAGACGAGTGGGCATACCGCAGCCATATTCGCGCCATCGCCGCCATCGAAGCGGGCCGCCTCGCTGAAGAAATCGTTCCGGTGACAATCCCGCAACGTAAAGGCGCCCCTCTTGTCGTTGAACATGACGAGGCGCCGCGAAAAGACACATCGCTTGAAAAACTGGCGAAACTGCCGCCGGTGTTCGATCCGCAAGGCACGATCACAGCCGGCAATGCCCCGGGCGTCAACGACGGCGCTGCGGCACTCGTCTTAATGAGCGAAGAGCGCGCCGCCCGCGAAGGGCTCGAACCGCTTGCAACCGTTGTCGCTCACACGGCCATCGCTGTCGAGGCGAAAGACTTCCCGAAAACGCCGGGGCTTGTTATTAATGAGCTGCTCCGCAAAACGGGGAAAACGGTCGATGACATCGCCTTGTTCGAAGTGAATGAAGCGTTCGCCGCTGTCGCATTGGCGGCCATTCAAATCGCCGGTCTTGACCCGGAAAAAGTGAATGTCAACGGAGGCGCCGTTGCCCTTGGTCATCCGATCGGCGCCAGCGGCGCGCGCATCATCTTAACACTCATTCATGAGCTGAAACGTCGTGGCGGCGGCCTCGGCATCGCCGCGATTTGCAGTGGCGGCGGCCAAGGTGACGCCATCTTAGTCGAAGTATAAGGGGTGTTGGGAGCGCGACAAGCTCGCGTCTCGTATGGCGGCACGGGGACGGCGGTGTCGCCGTCTGTCCCTGCGTGACATCATGCTGTCGCTAAGGAACGGGTACGACTTGTCGCCGGATGTCGTCAAGACACAGGAAGCGGCCTGTTGCGATCTCGTCTTCGTGATGCGGCCGCGACGCGGGGTACAACCTGTCGCCCCTCTGTCCTTTGGTGAGGAGACCGAGACGGTAGGTGAGGCCGCCTGCCGCTGCCTTGTCGTTCAGTGACGAAGTCATGAAACGGAGTCATATTTTCGGAGCAATGCTAAGAGCGCACGGTGCGGCAGTGTACCTCATGTTGCGGCTATAGGGCGGGATGCAGCGTGTCGCTGCTATACCTATCGAGGTTGAAACGGCGGCATCGGCCGCCGGAAAACTAACGGATATCCTGCACGTTCATTTTTCAGAAATACACATAGATGGGGGATAAGAACATGGACGTAAAAACAATCATGGTCGTCGGTGCCGGTCAAATGGGATCAGGTATTGCTCAAGTATGTGCTGTCGCCGGCTATGACGTACTTTTATATGACATTAGCGAAGCGCAATTGGATAAAGGAATCGCGAACATTGAAAAACTGCTCGCTCGCCAAGTGGAAAAAGGGAAAATGGCGGCAGCGGACAAGGACGCGGCGCTGTCGCGGCTTTCCCGTTCCACCGACTTGCATGATGCCACCGACGCTGACCTTGTCATCGAAGCCGTTGTCGAAAACATGGATGTGAAAACGAAGCTGTTTGCCGAGTTGGACAAAATCGCCCGCCCGGAGACGATCTTAGCTTCCAATACGTCGTCACTTCCGATTACGGAAATCGCAGCGGCGACAAAGCGGCCAGACAAAGTAATCGGCATGCACTTTATGAACCCGGTGCCGGTCATGAAGCTAGTGGAAATTATCCGCGGGTTGGCGACGGCTGATGAGGTATACGAGACGATCGAAGCGGTCACCCGGACGCTTGGCAAAGTACCGGTTGAAGTAAACGACTTTCCAGGCTTTATTTCCAATCGTGTACTCATGCCGATGATTAACGAAGCGATTTACGCTTTGTACGAAGGAGTAGCAACAAAAGAGGCGATCGATGAAGTGATGAAACTTGGCATGAACCATCCGATGGGGCCGCTCACGCTCGCTGACTTTATCGGATTGGACACGTGCTTATACATTATGGAAACGCTTCATGAAGGGTTCGGCGACGACAAGTACCGCCCGTGCCCGCTGTTGCGCAAATACGTCAAGGCTGGTTGGCTTGGTCGCAAGACGGGGCGCGGATTTTACACGTACGAGTAAGTAGATAGAGGCAACATTGACAAACAACATGAAAAAGGGGGATGTCCCGTGCAATTTCGGTTTACGGAAGAACAAGAAATGATGCGGCAAATGGTGCGCGAATTTGCAGCAGCGGAAATCGCTCCGTTTGTTGAGCGCATGGAGCAAGGAGAATTTCCGCGCCCGATTTTAGCTAAAATGGCCGAGCTCGGCTTAATGGGGATCACTGTTCCGGAACAGTACGGCGGCGCAGGCATGGACTTTCTTTCGTACATTATCGCTATCCATGAAATTTCGAAAGTGAGCCCGACGGTCGGTGTCATTTTATCGGTGCACACGTCCGTCGGCACGAACCCGATTTTGTATTTCGGCACGGAAGAACAGAAACAAAAATATGTGACGAAACTCGCTCGCGGTGAGTATTTAGGGGCGTTTTGCCTCACCGAACCGAGTGCTGGCTCGGATGCGAAAAGCTTGAAGACAAAAGCGGTGCGTCGCGGCGATACGTATGTGTTGAACGGCTCAAAAATTTTCATCACCAACGGTGGAGAAGCGGACACGTACATCGTGTTTGCCCGCACGAATCCGGAGGAAACCGGCAGCCGCGGCATTTCCGCGTTTATCGTTGAAAAAGGGACGCCGGGTATGGAGATCGGCAAAGATGAAAAGAAAATGGGGTTGCACGGATCGCGGACGGTGACAATCACGTTTGACGACGCTGAGGTGCCAGCGGAAAACTTGCTCGGCCAAGAAGGGGAAGGATTTAAAATTGCTATGGCCAACCTTGATGTCGGCCGGATCGGCATCGCTGCCCAAGCGCTTGGCATTGCGGAAGCAGCGGTCGAACATGCTGTGGCCTATGCCAAAGAACGGGTGCAGTTTGGCAAACCAATTGCCGAGCAGCAAGGCGTGGCCTTTAAGCTTGCTGATATGGCAACGGCGGCGGAAGCGGCGAAATGGCTCGTCTACCGCGCCGCTTGGTTGCGCGCTCAAGGCTTGCCGTGCGGCAAAGAAGCGTCGATGGCCAAACTGTTTGCCTCGCAAACGGCGATGGATAATGCCATCGAAGCCGTGCAAATTTTTGGCGGCAACGGTTATACGAAAGATTATCCGGTCGAGCGGCTGTTCCGCGATGCGAAAATTACGCAAATTTACGAAGGGACGAGCGAAATCCAGCGGATTGTCATTAGCAAGCAACTGACCAAACAGTAATCAAAACAAGGGGAAGAGGATTTTTTATAGAAAACGGGGGAATGAAGCGATGAATTTTCAATTGAGCGAAGAACATGAAATGTTGCGGAAAATGGTGCGTGAATTTGCCGAAAACGAAGTGGCGCCTACGGCCGCTGAGCGTGATGAGGAAGAGCGGTTTGACCGCAGCATTTTCAACAAAATGGCCGAACTTGGCTTAACGGGCATCCCGTGGCCGGAAGAGTATGGCGGCATCGGCAGCGACTATTTGGCGTATGTCATTGCGGTCGAAGAGTTGTCGCGCGTCTGTGCCTCGACCGGGGTGACGCTCTCCGCCCATATTTCGCTTGCAAGCTGGCCGATTTATAAGTTCGGCACGGAAGAGCAAAAGCAGAAGTATTTGCGCGCTTTGGCAACCGGGGAAAAGCTCGGAGCATACGGGCTGTCCGAGCCGGGAGCAGGGTCTGATGTCGCCTCGATGAAAACGCGTGCCATCAAAGACGGCGACCATTACGTGTTAAACGGTTCGAAAGTATGGATCACGAACGGCGGCGAGGCAGAGATTTACGTCGTCTTTGCCGTCACTGATCCGGAAAAGCGGCATAAAGGGATCAGCGCCTTTATCGTCGAAAAAGGGACGCCGGGCTTTTCAATCGGCAAAAAAGAAAAGAAACTTGGCATCCGTTCGTCGCCGACGACTGAGCTCATTTTTGAAGATTGCCGCATCCCGAAAGAAAACTTGCTCGGTCAAGAAGGGGAAGGGTTTAAGATCGCGATGATGACGTTAGACGGCGGCCGCAACGGCATCGCCGCCCAAGCGGTCGGCATCGCTCAAGGAGCGTTGGATGCCGCTGTGGACTACGCGAAACAGCGCGTCCAATTCGGTAAACCGATCGCTGAACAGCAAGGGGTTTCCTTTAAGCTCGCCGACATGGCGACAGCCATTGAAGCGGCTCGGCTGTTGACATACCAAGCGGCATGGCTCGAGTCAAACGGCTTGCCATACGGCAAGGCATCGGCGATGGCAAAACTGTTTGCCGGCGACACGGCGATGAAAGTGACTGTCGATGCGGTGCAAATCTTTGGCGGCAACGGTTATACGAAAGACTATCCAGTTGAACGGTTTATGCGCGATGCGAAAATTACGCAAATTTACGAAGGGACACAAGAAATTCAGCGCCTCGTTATTTCGCGGATGTTGACGCGCGATTAATGATAGCAGCGCTTGAACGTTTGAATCGCAGCAGCCGTTTCAAGGAGCGCGCTCTATGTGCTGCTGCGAGGGGGATCTTCGTGATTTCGGGGACGTGCCGTGCGGGTCATGGCAATGAGTTCGGGGGTGTACCGCACGACATGTCTCGTTCTGCCGCAACGGGCAGTCGGGTGGTGCGCCGCCTAGCTGCTAAACGGGAATGGGGGAGAGGAACGTAAATGAAAAAACGGGAAGTGATCGCATCGGTCAAAGATGAAAAGCTCGTGAAAAAACGCCGCAACGAAATGATTAAAGGGGCGATTTCCCTTTTTAAACAAAAAGGTTTCTACCAAACGACAACGAGGGAAATCGCCAAAGCGTCCGGATTTAGCATTGGCACACTATATGAGTATATCCGCAAAAAAGAAGATGTCTTGTATTTAGTGTGTGACCGCATTTACGACGAGGTGCGGGAGCGGACCGAACAAGACCTTGGCGATCATCATGGCACGATTGAAGGATTGCGGCGTGCGATCGCTCACTATTTTCGTGTCGTTGATGAACTCGACGACGAAGTGCTCGTCATGTACCAAGAGTTGAAGGCGTTAAGCAAAGAATCGCTCCCATACGTTCTCAATAAAGAGCTTGATATGACGGCTATTTTCGAGCATATTTTGCGCACATGCGTCGAAAGCGGTGCGCTGCAGCTTTCTGAAAGTGAGATTCGCCTCTTTGCCCACAACATTATCGTGCTTGGGCAAATGTGGGCGTTCCGTCGTTGGGCGCTGCGGAAAATGTATACGCTCGAAGAATATATTGAATGTCAGACGGAGTTTTTATTAAAGGGGATTATGGAGAAACAGAAAGCTTGAACAAAGGGGGAGAGATGATGGCGCATATTTATCGTCCGAAGCATCATGTTCGCTTTGTGACAGCGTCCAGCTTGTTTGACGGCCATGACGCGTCCATCAACATTATGCGCCGCATTTTGCAAGCGAGCGGCGCCGAAGTCATCCATTTAGGCCATAACCGCTCCGTTGAAGAAATCGTCAATGCGGCCATCCAAGAGGATGTGCAAGGCATTGCCGTTTCCTCCTATCAAGGCGGCCACATGGAATTTTTTAAATATATGTATGATTTGCTGCAAGAGCGGGGGGCGCCTCATATCCGCATTTACGGCGGCGGGGGCGGCGTGATCATCCCGCGCGAAATCAAGGAATTGCATGAGTACGGAATTGCCCGCATTTTCTCGCCGGAAGACGGCCGTCGCCTTGGTTTGCAAGGGATGATTAATGTGATGCTTGAAGAATGTGATTTTCCAACCGTGACGGCCGTGACGGATGAAATCGAACGGCTCCAAACCGGCGATGTGCAAGCCATCGCCCGGCTCATTACGCTGTGTGAATATCGCACTGAGGCAGGCCAAGAGGCAGCTGCTGCGGCTGAAGCTGCTATCGAGCAAGTGAAGACGATGGAAAAACGCGTACCGGTGCTCGGGATCACCGGCACGGGCGGTGCGGGGAAAAGCTCGCTCACTGATGAGCTCGTCCGTCGCTTTTTAAATGAAATCCCAGAGATCAAGATCGCTATTTTATCCGTCGACCCGACGAAGCAAAAAACAGGCGGCGCGCTGTTAGGGGACCGAATTCGGATGAACGCCATTCATTCGCCGCGTGTCTATATGCGGAGCCTGGCGACGCGCCATTCCCGTTCCGAGCTGTCGCCGGCGATTCGCGATGCCATTTCGGTCGTCAAGGCGGCCGGGTTTGATCTCGTCATTGTCGAAACGAGCGGGATCGGCCAAGGCGATGCCGCCATTACTGAAGTGTGCGATGTCTCGATGTATGTGATGACGAGCGAGTTCGGAGCGCCGACGCAGCTCGAGAAAATCGATATGATCGACTACGCCGATTTGATCGCGATTAACAAATTTGAGCGCAAAGGGTCAGAAGATGCGAAACGGCAAGTGCAAAAACAATATCAGCGCAGCCGCCAGCTGTTTGATCGCGACGTATCGGAAATGCCGGTATACGGCACGATCGCCAGCCAGTTTAACGATCCGGGCACGAATACGCTCTTTGTCGCACTCGTCGATACGATCAACCGGAAAACAGGGACGAACTGGAAGACAAGTTTAAATACGGTTGCCAACGTTGAAAAGCATAACGTCATCATTCCAAATGAGCGCCGCTATTATTTGCGTGAAATCGCTGAGACGGTGCGTTCGTATCATCGCCGCGCCGAACAGCAGGTGGAGATTGCGCGCCGCTTGTTCCAAATTGAAGGGGCGATTGAAGCGGCCAATGAGCGCGGCGAGTCTGACGATGTCATCCGCGCGCTCGAGACGCTCAAAGCCGATTATGAAGCGAAGCTGACGCCGGAATCGAAACGTATTTTAGCGACGTGGGAAGAGACGAAGGCGAAATATGCCGCCAAGCAACTTGTGACAAAAGTGCGTGATAAAGAAATCGTCACTGAGCTGACGACAAAAACGTTGTCCGGCTTGGACATTCCGAAAGTCATCTTGCCAAAATTTAAAGACTACGGGGAAATTTTGCGCTGGGTGTATAAAGAAAACGTCCCTGGCTCATTCCCGTATACGGCTGGCGTCTTCCCGTTCAAGCGTCAAGGGGAAGACCCGAAGCGTCAGTTTGCCGGCGAAGGGACGCCGGAGCGCACCAACCGTCGCTTCCACTACTTATGCAAAGAAGACAAAGCGAAACGGCTTAGCACGGCATTTGACTCGGTCACGCTCTACGGCGAAGATCCGGACTATCGACCGGATATTTTTGGCAAAGTTGGGGAAAGCGGCGTCAGCATTTGTACGCTGGATGACATGAAGAAACTGTACAAAGGGTTTGATTTGTGCGACCCGCTTACATCGGTGTCGATGACGATCAACGGTCCGGCTCCGATTTTGCTGGCAATGTTTATGAATACGGCCATCGACCAACAAGTCGAAAAGCGGGAACAAGAGCTTGGTCGTCCGCTTACGCCGGAAGAGTACGAACAAGTGAAAGCCGCGACGCTGCAAACGGTGCGTGGCACGGTGCAAGCCGACATTTTAAAAGAAGACCAAGGACAAAATACGTGCATTTTCTCGACCGATTTTGCCTTAAAAATGATGGGCGACATTCAAGAATATTTCATTAAGCATCGTGTCCGGAACTATTATTCAGTGTCGATTTCCGGCTACCATATCGCTGAGGCTGGGGCGAATCCGATTACCCAGCTGGCGTTTACGCTCGCCAATGGCTTTACGTACGTCGAATATTATTTAAGCCGCGGCATGCATATCGATGATTTCGCGCCGAACTTGTCGTTTTTCTTCAGCAACGGCCTCGATCCGGAATATTCGGTGATCGGCCGTGTCGCCCGCCGCATTTGGGCGGTCGTCATGCGCGAAAAATACGGCGCCAATGAACGAAGCCAAAAGCTGAAATACCATATTCAAACGTCTGGCCGTTCGCTTCACGCCCAAGAAATCGATTTTAACGACATTCGTACGACCTTGCAGGCGCTTCTGGCGATTTATGATAACTGCAATTCGCTCCATACGAACGCTTATGACGAAGCGATTACGACGCCGACCGAGGAGTCGGTCCGCCGGGCGATGGCCATCCAGCTCATTATTACAAAAGAGTTTGGCCTAGCGAAAAACGAAAATCCGCTCCAAGGCTCGTTCATTATTGAGGAGCTCACCGACCTCGTCGAAGAAGCGGTCTTGCAAGAGTTCGAGCGGTTAAACGACCGCGGCGGCGTGCTCGGAGCGATGGAAATGCAGTATCAGCGCGGTAAAATTCAAGACGAATCGCTCTATTACGAGACGAAAAAACATAGCGGGGAACTGCCGATTATCGGCGTGAATACGTTCCTCAATCCGAACCCGCCGTCGGAAGATGAACTGAACAACCTTGAGCTCGCTCGGGCGACGTATGAAGAAAAAGAGCTGCAAATCCGCAATTTGCGTGAATTCCAAGAGCGGAACAAAGACAAAGTCGGCCCGGCGCTCGAGCGCTTAAAACAAGTGGCAATTAGTGGCGGTAACATTTTCGAAGAATTGATGGAAACCGTCAAAGTGGCCAGCCTCGGGCAAATTACCCGCGCGTTGTACGAAGTCGGCGGGCAATACCGACGGAATATGTAGGAAAGCGTGTTCGTCGGCCTCCGTCAGCGGCGGCGATCCGCCCTTTGACCGGCACTATACAACCGCTTATGATTCTTCGCTCTCCTAGAGTCAAAACGGGAAATGTTATTGGAATAAAATGTATCTCATTGGACGGATAGGTCGGAAAGAGGGCTGCCTTTGCTGCGAGGCGGTCCTCTTTTTGCTTTTTTCGCTAAATAGCTAGCATAAACGCCACCAATTTGTTTATAATGAATGGTATGTATTCCACTTGCATTCATTTGTTTCATTATATAGAAGGGGAGTGCTGAATTTGAGCCTGCAGCAGCAATACTCGCCAGAGGAATTGCAGGAGATGTCGTTCGTCGAGTTGGCGAACCTCATTTTGCTTAATAAGCGGGAGGCGCTGCCGTTTGACCAAATCGTCCGTGAAGCAGCGGCATTGACCGGCGCAACGGAGGACGACATCGCCGCGCGGCTTGCCCAGTATTACACTGATTTAAACATCGACGGACGGTTTATTTGCGTCGGGGAAAACGTCTGGGGGCTGCGCGCATGGTATCCGTTTGACCAGACCGAAGACGAAACGGTGACGATTGTCAAGCCGAAGAAGAAGAAAAAAGTGCTTGATGACGAATACGACGATTACGAAGAGTTGCTTGACGAAGAAGATCTTGATTATGACGATCTCGATGAATACGATGACGAAGAGCTTGAGGTCGACGACGAAGAGCTGCTTGAAGATGAGGAGTTCGACCTTGACGAAGATGTCGATTTTGAAGACGACGTGCTCGATGACGAAGAGTTTGAACTGGACGAAGAGCCGCTTGACGAAGATCTCGATCTCGAGGAGACAGAGGAAGACGAATAACCGCTTGACTTTGCCGAGGGAACTCGGTACAATGTGTGTTGGGCTCTTAAAAAACGGACGAATGGAATAATCGCTCCCTTACATATCGTAAGTGGAGCGTTTTTTATTTGCGCCTTTCGCAAACACTGAAACTGTTACTGTAATTTCGGCAAGGGGGAAGACAAGATGACAAAGTACATTTTTGTGACGGGCGGTGTCGTTTCTTCGCTAGGAAAAGGAATTACGGCTGCGTCGCTCGGGCGACTATTGAAAAACCGTGGATTGAACGTGACGATCCAAAAGTTTGACCCGTACATTAACGTTGACCCAGGAACCATGAGCCCGTACCAGCACGGTGAAGTGTTTGTCACCGATGACGGCGCGGAAACGGATTTAGACTTAGGGCATTATGAGCGGTTTATCGATATTAATTTGAACAAATACAGCAACGTCACCACCGGAAAAATTTATTCCGCCGTTATCCGTAAAGAGCGGCGCGGCGACTACTTAGGTGGTACGGTGCAAGTCATCCCGCACATTACGAATGAAATCAAAGAGCGCGTCTTCCGCGCCGGGAAGGAAACGAACGCCGATGTCGTGATTACGGAGATTGGCGGTACAGTCGGTGACATCGAGTCGCTTCCGTTTTTGGAGGCCATTCGTCAAATCAAGAGCGATGTTGGCCGCGAAAATGTCATGTACATTCATTGTACGCTCGTGCCGTACATTAAAGCGGCTGGAGAAATGAAAACGAAGCCGACGCAGCATAGCGTGAAAGAACTGCGCAGCCTCGGCATTCAACCGAACATCATTGTCGTGCGCACGGAAATGCCGATGCCACAAGAAATGAAAGACAAAATTGCACTATTTTGCGATATCGACCCGAAAGCGGTCATTGAATCGTACGACGCGGATACGCTATATGCTGTTCCGCTCATGCTGCAAGAACAAAAGCTTGACCAAATCGTCTGCGAACATTTGCGCCTCAACTGCCGCGAAGCGGATATGACGGAATGGAAAGCGCTCGTGGAGAAAGTGCGCAACTTATCGAAAACGACGAAAATCGCCCTCGTCGGCAAATACGTCGAACTGCCGGACGCTTACATCTCGGTCGTTGAAGCGCTCCGTCATGCCGGCTATGCGTTTGATACGGACATTGACATCCAATGGGTCAATGCGGAACATGTGACGCGCGACAATGTGGCCGAGCTGTTAAAAGATGCTGATGGCATTCTCGTTCCGGGCGGGTTCGGCGACCGCGGTGTTGAAGGGAAAATTGAAGCGATTCGCTATGCCCGTGAACAGCGTGTGCCGTTCTTAGGCATTTGCTTAGGGATGCAGCTCGCTTCGATCGAATTTGCTCGTCATGTCGTCGGCCTCACCGGCGCCCATTCGGCTGAATTTGACCCGAATACGCCGCATCCAATCATCGACTTGCTTCCGGAACAAAAAGATGTCGAAGATTTAGGCGGTACGCTCCGTCTCGGCTTGTACCCGTGCAAGCTGCAAGAAGGGACGCTTGCCCATGCTGCGTACGGCGATGAAGTCATTTATGAACGCCATCGTCATCGGTACGAATTTAACAACCAATACAGAAACTTAATGGAAGAGCATGGCTTCGTCTTCTCTGGCACAAGCCCGGACGGACGGCTTGTTGAAGTCATTGAGCTGAAAGACCATCCATGGTTTGTCGCTGCTCAGTTCCATCCGGAGTTCACTTCGCGTCCGACGCGGCCGCAGCCGCTGTTCCGCGAGTTTGTCAAAGCGTCGCTAAAACAGTGACGAAAAAACGGTGTCCGTTTGTCGGACACCGTTCAGCTTGTCGACAAAGTCGACAAGCTGTTTTATTATGAAGGTAAGACGAGGGAGAAATGGAGGAAAGGAACGATGCTTCGGCCACACCAAGAAGATGGGCGCTATACCGAAACCACGGTGAAACTGGATGATCTGGTTCCAGAGGATCACTTGGTAAGAAAGCTGGATGCGGCCATTGATTTTTCTTTTATCTATGATGTGGTGAAAGATCTCTACTCTCCTGATCATGGACGTCCGAGCATTGATCCAGTGATGTTGTTTAAAATGTATTTGATTCAGTATGTATTTGGGATTCGCTCCATGCGTGAAACCGTCGAACAAATCCGAACCAACGTCGCCTACCGTTGGTTTTTAGGACTTAGTCTTCATGATCCCGTTCCTCATCACTCGACGCCAAGTAAAAACTATGCGCGTCGTTTCGCTGGAACGGATGTATTCCATCAAATTTTTTCACGGATTTTAAAAGAAGCCTTTGAACACGGATTGGTAGATTCGAGTGTCTTGTACGTAGACTCCACTCATGTCAAAGCAAGCGCCAATAAAAAGAAGTTTACAACGGAAATGGCAGAAGTCGAAGCCAAAGCCTACCAACAGGAACTCGAAAAAGAAATCGAACGGGATCGGATCGCTCATGGAAAATCGCCGTTGCCATCTGAGAAAAAAAAAAAACGGGAAGTAAAAGTAAGCAAAACGGATCCGGAGAGCGGACTGTTGGTGAAAAATGAACGGGAGCGAGTGTTTGCCTATTCGTATCATACAGCTTGTGATCGCAACGGATGGATTCTACAGACCTACGTGACGGCAGCCAACGTCCATGACAGTCAAGCGTTTTTTGTGCTGTTCGAACGAGTGAAACGGGAAATCCAATCATGTCCGGAAGCCGTGTGTGTAGACGCAGGATATAAAACTCCTGCCATTGCCAAGTATTTACTCGAACAAGGGGTAAAGCCGATTTGGCCGTACACTCGCCCGAAAACAAAAGATGGATTCTTTCGGAAATCAGATTTTGTGTATGACGAATATTTTGATTGTTATCTATGCCCCAATGATCAAGTTCTATCTTACTCTACTACGAATCGGGAAGGGTACCGGGAATACAAATCGGACCCGGCGGTGTGCCGAAGCTGTCCGTATCTTCATCAGTGCACGCAAAGCAAGAGCTACACCAAAGTAGTCACTCGCCACGTATGGCAGGACTACTATGAAGAAGCAGAGCATTTGCGGTATGTTCCGGAATACCGGGAACTCTATGCCCTCCGAAAAGAGACGATTGAACGGGATTTCGCCGATATGAAAGAGAAGCATGGTCTGCGCTGGACGCATTACCGGGGATTGGAAAAAAATGAGGCGCAGGCGATGCTTGTTTGTGCTGCCATGAATTTAAAAAAACTGGCGAATTACCTATGGAAGGCGAAGCACCGCCCTTTCTTTTCCTTTGCATGGCTTCCCATCCTACCCACTTTTTTTGAAAACATAGTCTATTTATGGAACAAAATGGGTTTCAGACATTCGTCTGAAACCCATTTTGTCAACAGTCTGAAACGGTGTCCGTTTGTCGGACACCGTTTTTTGATGGTTTCATTCGATGGACGCACCTGTTTTCATAGCGGTGGTTACTTATACTCCTCCAAAATTTCATCAAGTAGCACAAGCAGTCCGTAGTAGATGAACGAAGCGGTAACCACCGTTGGCATGGCGATGCGGCGGCCATCTTCTGTCGGTACGAGCGGACGCGAGAGTTTGCTGTCAATATGGATAGCAGCGATATCCGCTAATCCAGGTTCGTCTTTGACAAGCGTTGCGACAGCGACCGTATCAACGCCGCGTGCTTGCAGCTGTTCAACGAGGCGGATCGCCTCTTCATCGTTGGAAAAACGGGCGAACACAAGCGCCCGGTCTGTTTCGTTCCAATCATCTGCCGCCTCCGGTTCGAGGCGCGCTGCTTTTGGCAGTGAATCCGGGCCGAGAAGGGCAGCAGTGACGACCGCATCCAGCTCGCCTGTCCCATATAGCCAAATGCGCCCGTCGCCAATGGCTGCTTGGGCGAGCAAGCGCGCTCCGTCCTCCAGCGCCAGTTCTTCATCGGCGGTGATTTTTTGCAACAGTCCGATCGTTTGTGTCGTCAAAATTTTCATCGTTCGGCCTCCTTTCGACGTTATTATACAAAACGCACAAATGGCAAGAAAAGCAAGCAGGAAATACGTTCGGAAAATGCGAAACATTAATAGGGAGAAAAAAGGAATAGAGGTGCATAACCGTGGGGAACAAAATTTTGATAGTCGACGACCAATATGGCATCCGCATTTTGTTAAACGAAGTGTTTCAACGCGAAGGATATGTGACATACCAGGCGGCCAACGGTATGCAGGCGCTTGAAATTGTTCGCAAACACCATCCCGATCTTGTGCTTCTCGATATGAAAATTCCCGGCATGGACGGTATTGAAATTTTAAAGCGGCTGAAAGACATTGACCCAGATATTAAAGTGATCATCATGACGGCGTATGGAGAGCTTGATATGATTCAGGAAACAAAAGAGCTCGGCGCGCTGATGCATTTTGCCAAGCCGTTTGATATCGATGATTTGCGCGCTGCCGTTAAAAAACATATTTCTGTGTAGAAGTGCGTTTTTAGCTGCTGGTACAACTTTAGCAGAATAAAGACTGGAAATGTTGCTGTTTTGCTGACAAGTTGGTATGCTTATAACGTAGATGTATTTTGCGCCTGTGGGCCTACGTTCCGCCATGGCGACAAAGACGACGATCAGCTAAGGAGGATGTAACCATGCCGTTAGTATCGATGAAAGAGATGCTCAACGAGGCGCTGCGCGGCAAATACGCGGTCGGCCAATTTAACATTAACAACTTAGAGTGGACGCAAGCCATTTTAGCGGCGGCTGAAGAGGAAAAATCGCCGGTTATTCTCGGCGTTTCCGAAGGGGCAGCTCGCTATATGGGTGGCTTTAAAACGGTCGTCAACATGGTGAAAGGCTTAATGGAAGACATGAACATTACGGTTCCAGTTGCCATTCACCTTGACCATGGTTCGAGCTTTGAAAAATGTAAAGCGGCAATCGACGCCGGATTCACCTCGGTCATGATTGACGCCTCCCACCACCCGTTTGAAGAGAACGTCCGCATCACCTCGCAAGTCGTTGAATACGCCCATGCGCGCGGCGTTTCTGTTGAGGCCGAGCTTGGCATCGTCGGCGGGCAAGAGGACGATGTCATCGGTGAAGGTGTCATTTACGCTGATCCGAAAGAATGTGAAGAGCTTGTCAAGCGGACAGGCATCGACTGCCTTGCTCCGGCGCTCGGTTCGGTGCATGGCCCTTACAAAGGGGAGCCAAAACTCGGATTTGCGGAAATGGAACAAATCCGCGACTTAACCGGCATTCCGCTTGTGCTTCACGGCGGCACCGGCATCCCAACTGAGCAAATCCAGCGCGCGATTTCCCTTGGCACATCGAAAATCAACGTCAATACGGAAAACCAAATCGCCTTTACGAAAGTCGTTCGCGAGTTGCTTGCGAAAGATGCAAACGTTTATGACCCGCGCAAAATTATCGGCCCAGGCCGCGATGCGATCAAAGCGACGGTCATCGGCAAAATGCGCGAGTTCGGTTCGTCCGGAAAAGCGGCACAATAACGCGAAAACGGCAAGATCGGCTCAGCAGGCGGCTTTCAGCCGCCGCCCGGGCTTGCCTGCTTGCGCCCAAATCATGGCAAGGAGGGTCACTTATGAAATTTTTTATTGATACGGCAAATTTAGAGGAGATTAAACACGCTCACGAACTCGGTATTTTAGCCGGTGTAACGACTAACCCAAGCTTAGTGGCGAAAGAAAACGTCTCGTTCCACGATCGGTTGCGCGAAATTACGTCGATCGTTTCCGGTTCGGTAAGCGCCGAGGTTATTTCAACTGATGCGCCAGGCATGATTGAAGAAGGAGAAGAGCTGGCGAAAATTGCTCCGAACATCACGATTAAAGTCCCGATGACGCCGGAAGGGTTAAAAGCGGTAAAAGCGTTCAGCGAAAAAGGCATCAAAACGAACGTCACGCTTGTGTTTACCGCCAACCAGGCGCTGTTGGCTGCGCGCGCCGGCGCGACATACGTCTCTCCGTTCCTCGGCCGCCTCGATGATATCGGCCATAACGGCTTAGAGCTCATTTCCACAATCGCTGACATTTTCAACATTCATGGCATTGAAACAGAAATCATTGCGGCTTCGATCCGCCACCCACACCATGTGACAGAAGCAGCTTTGCGTGGGGCGCATATTGCCACCGTACCGTACAAAGTGCTGATGCAATTATTTAACCACCCACTCACTGACCAAGGAATTGAGAAGTTTCTCGCTGACTGGAATCGGCAACAATGAGAATAAGGCCTTTGCCTTCTAGGTTAAGCGGGCTGACCTTGCCGCGTTCGGGCTGGGGAATTCAGCCCGCCTGACCACTTTCTCGTCCCTAGGGGTGAAGCCAACTTCCGAGCAAAGAAGGGAGACGACGATGGATAAAATAAAAATTATCGGCGGGGATCGGCTGCAGGGGACGATTAAAGTGAGCGGCGCGAAAAACAGCGCTGTCGCCTTGATTCCTGCGGCGATTTTAGCCGATTCGCCGGTGACGATCGAAGGGTTGCCGGACATTTCCGACGTGCGCATTTTGGGAAGCTTGATCGAAGAGATCGGCGGTTCGTTTTGGTTTGACGGCAAAAAGGCGATCATCGATCCGACGAACATGGTTTCTATGCCGCTTCCAAACGGAAAAGTAAAAAAACTGCGCGCTTCGTACTATTTGATGGGAGCGATGCTTGGCCGGTTCAAAAAAGCGGTCGTCGGCCTGCCGGGCGGCTGTCATCTCGGACCGCGCCCGATCGACCAGCACATTAAAGGATTTGAGGCGCTCGGTGCAACGGTAACGAACGAGCAGGGCGCCATTTACTTGCGCGCTGAGGAGCTCCGCGGGGCCCGCATTTTTTTGGACGTCGTCAGCGTCGGTGCGACGATCAACATTATGCTGGCGGCGGTGCGCGCCAAAGGGCGGACGATTATCGAAAACGCCGCGAAAGAGCCGGAAATCATTGATGTGGCAACATTGCTTTCGAATATGGGCGCAAAAATTAAAGGCGCGGGCACCGATGTCATCCGTATCGACGGCGTCGAAAAATTATCGGGCTGCCGCCATGCCATCATCCCAGATCGGATTGAAGCCGGTACGTATATGATTGCCGCCGCAGCGACCGGCAACGAAGTTGTCATTGACAACGTTATTCCGCAGCACGTCGAATCACTGACGGCGAAATTGCGCGAGATGGGCGTGCACGTCGAGACGGGTGCGGATCAAATTTGGATCTGCGGCTCCGATGTTTTGAAAGCGGTTGACGTCAAAACGCTCGTCTACCCGGGGTTCCCGACCGATTTGCAGCAGCCGTTAACCGCCTTGTTGACGAAAGCAGACGGCACGAGTGTCGTCACGGATACGATTTACAGCGCACGCTTCAAACATATCGATGAATTGCGGCGCATGAACGCGAACGTGAAAGTCGAAGGTCGCTCGGCCATTATCACTGGTCCGGTCAATTTGCAAGGCGCAAAAGTAAAAGCGAGCGACTTGCGCGCTGGGGCGGCGCTCGTTATCGCCGGGCTCATGGCAGAAGGAGTGACCGAAATCACTGGCGTTGAGCATATCGATCGTGGCTACAGTGGGTTAGTGGAAAAGCTGTCTAAGATCGGCGCCACCATTTGGCGTGAAAAAATGACCGATGAAGAAATTGAACAAGTAAAAAATGCGTAACGTCAAGTGCAAAGGGGAAGGGGAGAACAGCAATGGAACGAAGCTTGTCAATGGAACTCGTGCGCGTCACTGAAGCGGCCGCGCTTGCGGCGGCTCGCTGGATGGGACGCGGAAAAAAGAATGAAGCTGATGATGCAGCGACATCGGCGATGCGCGATGTGTTTGACACGGTGCCGATGAAAGGAACGGTCGTCATCGGCGAAGGAGAAATGGATGAAGCGCCGATGCTGTATATTGGAGAAAAGCTCGGCAACGGCTACGGCCCGCGCGTCGATGTCGCCGTCGATCCGCTTGAGGGAACGAACATCGTCGCTTCGGGGGGCTGGAACGCCCTAGCTGTCGTCGCTGTCGCCGACCACGGCCATTTGCTCCATGCTCCGGATATGTACATGGAAAAAATTGCGGTTGGTCCGGAAGCAGTCGGCATGATTGATATTGAAGCGCCGATCATCGACAATTTAAAAGCGGTAGCGAAAGCGAAAAACAAAGATATTGAAGATGTGGTCGCCATCGTCTTAAACCGTCCGCGCCATGAACGGCTCATCCAAGAGCTGCGAGAAGCTGGTGCGCGCATAAAACTCATTAATGACGGCGATGTGGCTGCCGCTATTAATACAGCGTTTGACCATACCGGCGTTGACATTTTGTTCGGCTCAGGCGGTGCGCCGGAAGGGGTGCTCGCAGCGGTCGCCTTAAAATGCCTTGGCGGCGAACTGCAAGGGAAATTACTGCCGCAAAATGACGCCGAACTCGAACGGTGCAAACAAATGGGAATTGACGTGAACAAAGTGTTACGCATGGATGACTTAGTGAAAGGAGACGACGCCATTTTCGCCGCCACCGGTGTTACGGATGGCGAGCTGCTGCGCGGCGTGCAGCTCAAAGGAGCGTACGGTCTTACCCACTCGGTCGTCATGCGCGCCAAATCCGGCACCGTTCGTTTCATCGAGGGACGGCATAGCTTGAAGAAAAAACCGAACTTAGTCATTAAGTAACATCCTCCTATCCGGTCTGGTGGCGGCACCGCCCCCCCTCTGGTGCCGCTCCCTGTCCGGAAAAGCAAAAAAAGATTGATTAAAAATAAGCAAAAAGGGTAAAATAGTCATGTTACCTGTGCAAAAATAAGCTCTGCCATTCTACTTCCTTATTTCAGCCTTCATCATCTTCTAAACGAATGATCCCTTCGCCTGTCGAATTGATGACAAATATGTCCAAACGAGAACGATGGGAGAATAGGAAACTTTGCAAAGTGTGGTGTCAAGATGGAATTAACGTTAGCAGCTTTAGAAAACATGAAGTTAAAAGAGCTGTATGAGCTCGCTAGACAATATAAAATTTCGTATTACAGCAAATTGACAAAAAAAGAGCTTATTTTTGCTATTTTGAAAGCGCGTGCCGAACAAGACGGCCTCTTTTTCATGGAAGGCGTCCTCGAAATCATTCCGTCGGAAGGATTTGGCTTTTTGCGTCCGATCAACTATTCCCCGAGTTCGGAAGACATTTACATTTCCGCTTCCCAAATTCGCCGTTTTGATTTGCGCAACGGGGATAAAGTATCCGGCAAAGTGCGGAAGCCAAAAGAAAATGAGCGTTATTTCGGCTTGCTCCACGTGGAAGCGGTCAACGGGGAAGACCCAGAAATCGCTAAAGAGCGCGTCCATTTTCCGGCGTTAACCCCTTTATATCCGAATCGGCAAATGAAGCTGGAGACAACGCCGGACAAGCTGTCGACCCGCATCATCGACCTCATCGCTCCAGTCGGCTTTGGCCAGCGCGGGCTGATCGTCGCTCCGCCAAAAGCAGGGAAAACAATGCTACTCAAAGAAATCGCCAACAGCATTACTGCTAACCATCCAGATGTCGAGCTGATCGTCCTCCTGATTGACGAACGGCCAGAAGAAGTGACCGATATCGAGCGGTCTGTGCAAGGGGACGTTGTCAGCTCGACGTTTGACGAAGTGCCGGAAAACCATATTAAAGTGGCCGAACTCGTCTTGGAGCGGGCGATGCGTTTGGTCGAGCATAAGCGCGATGTCGTCATTTTAATGGACAGCATCACCCGTTTGGCCCGGGCGTACAACTTAGTCATTCCACCGAGCGGCCGCACGCTCTCCGGCGGGATCGACCCAGCTGCGTTTCATCGTCCGAAACGGTTTTTTGGCGCGGCCCGCAACATCGAAGAAGGCGGCAGCTTAACGATTTTGGCGACCGCCTTAGTGGATACCGGCTCGCGTATGGACGATGTCATTTACGAAGAATTTAAAGGCACTGGCAATATGGAACTCCATCTCGACCGGTCGCTTGCTGAGCGCCGCATCTTCCCAGCGATCGACATTCGTCGTTCTGGCACGCGTAAAGAGGAGCTCCTCATTCCGAAAGAACATTTGGACAAACTGTGGGCGATCCGGAAAACTATGGCTGATTCCCCGGACTTTATCGAACGGTTTTTAAACAAGCTGCGCCGCACGAAGTCGAATGAAGAATTTTTCGCTTTGCTCGACCAAGAATGGAGAAGCGGCGGTCCGATCCGTATCTAAACGGCTGGTGGAACTTGCCGTAAATCGCCCGTTGCAAATCAGCGGAAAAGCTGTTATAATCTTAACATGTGTGTTTTAGATAACGCTTATGTGTTCACACGATGAACCGTCTGTACCGGCCGGGCTGTTCTCATGAGGCCTCGGTCGTTCCATGCATGGTGCTTCGCCATAGAGGCGGAAGTGCCTTGGGCATCGAGCCCGCACGAACGAATAACTCTGTTTCGATGAGATACAGGGCGGAAGGAGATGAAAACGATGAAACAAGGGATCCATCCAGCGTACAAAAAAGTGATCGTCCGCTGCGCATGCGGAAACGAGTTCGAAAGCGGTTCGGTCAAAGACGAGCTGCGCGTCGAGATTTGCTCGGAATGCCATCCGTTCTTTACGGGCAAACAAAAATTCGTTTCGGCAGCGGGCCGCGTCGATAAATTCAATAAAAAATACGGCCTTAAGTAAAAAGAGAACGAAAGCAGGCAAGCGCGCACCGCTTGCCTGCTTTTTCGTGAGGGCAGATGGACGAACTGCCGCTCATAGGGGCTATCCTGCTGGCCGCTTCAGTCCCAGTCGGCAGGATTGGCCCGTTTTTCGACGACAGTGTTGAGCGAAAGGAGAGGCCCCCGATGTATGTGATGACGCAGTCCGGTTGGCTGGAAGTCATTTGCGGCAGCATGTTTTCCGGCAAATCGGAAGAACTGATCCGCCGCATCCGCCGCGCCCAGTTTGCCAAACAGGAAGTGAAAGTGTTCAAACCGACGATTGACAACCGCTACAGTGAAGATGCGGTCGTGTCGCACAACGGGAATTCAGTGATCGCCATCCCGGTCGCAACGCCGGCAGAACTGTTTCGTTATATTTCCGCTACCACCGATGTTGTTGCCATTGATGAAGTACAGTTTTTTTCTGATGACATTATTGATGTCGTGCAAACGCTCGCGGATCGTGGCTATCGCGTCATCGCCGCCGGGTTGGATCAAGACTTCCGCGGCGAACCGTTCGGACCGGTACCAGCGCTCATGGCCCTCGCCGAATCGGTGACGAAACTGCAAGCAGTCTGCACCGTTTGCGGCTCCCCGGCTAGCCGGACGCAACGGCTCATTAACGGTGCACCCGCCTCTTATGACGATCCGATCATTCTTGTCGGCGCGAGTGAAGCGTACGAACCGCGTTGCCGCCATCACCACGAGGTGCCGGGCAAACCAAAAAAGCAGCATGATCATCCGTTTGCTGAACGCGCCAGTGAGTGAAGGGATTCGGTTGGAAATACAGGAAATTAACGCGCTGCACCAGCATGTGCTCGAAGCCTTCATGGCTGGCCAAAAGTGCTGATAAGTAATGGAAAAAGATGACGATATGCCAAACATCTCAAGCTGTTTGTTCACCGAATGCGTCAATCAGTAGCGATGACACGGCGCACTCCGGCTGTTTCCATCGCCACTCTGCTGGATATTATGAACAAACGACACAGCTGCTCGTAAACGATGGATTGGTCTTACCCCACGTTCGCTTCATTTGAACGTGGGGTTCTCTCGTTCGGAGAGGATAAATATTATGACTTGTCACGGGCATCCTAACAGCAGGGAGGCGAAAACAATGAAACGCATTTGGTTGTTAGGATTTGCCTTGTTGCTTTCTGCCTGCTCGTTAAATCCAGATCAATCGTCTTACCGCCAGCAAAGCGAAGATAAAAATGGTACGCAGCTCATGACGGATGGCCGGCCGAAAACGGATGCGGATCGCGACTTGTACAACAACTTTGACGACCCGGAAAAAACGCGGCAAAACCCGAACTTCATTAGTTTGGCCGAAGGAAGTGAAAACCAGCGCGTTAATACGCGTAAAGCAGTGCAACTCATTGAGCGGTATACCGATTACCGCGTCAACTCCATTTGGTTTCACGGCGACAATATGTATGTGACAGTCAACGTGCCTGACACGTTGTCTGCCAAAGAGCGGCAGCGTGAGGCGAGCCGCATCGATGAACTGCTGACAAAAGCGATTCCGACGTACGAAATCATCGTACGCTTGAATTAAACGCTCCCGCTTACGAAAAGCGGGGGTTTTTGTTTGGTTTTGTTTCATGATATAATTTAAAATTAGACTGTGCTGAAAAACAGAGGTGAATGCTGTGTTTGATCGGTTAGAAGCTGTTGAACAACGATATGAAAAATTAAACGAGCTTTTGATGGATCCAGCCGTTATCAACGACCCGAAAAAGTTGCGCGATTATTCGAAAGAGCAGGCTGATTTGACTGAAACGGTGCAAACGTACCGTGAATACAAGTCCGTTCGCAGTCAGCTCGCGGAAGCGAAGGCTATGCTGGAAGAAAAACTTGAGCCAGAGCTGCGCGAGATGGTGAAAGAGGAAATTGATGAGCTCGAAGAACGGGAAGAAGCGCTCGTTGAGAAGTTGAAAGTGTTGCTTTTGCCGAAAGATCCGAATGATGAGAAAAACGTCATTATGGAAATTCGTGCCGCCGCCGGTGGCGAGGAAGCCGCGCTGTTTGCCGGCGACTTGTACCGGATGTATACGCGCTATGCGGAGTCGCAAGGGTGGAAAACGGAAGTGATCGAAGCAAGCCCAACAGGTCTTGGCGGCTATAAAGAAATCATCTTTATGGTCAATGGGAAAGGGGCGTATTCGAAGCTGAAGTTTGAAAACGGCGCTCATCGCGTCCAACGCGTCCCGGAAACGGAATCAGGCGGACGCATCCATACATCGACGGCAACGGTCGCCTGCTTGCCGGAAATGGAAGAAGTCGAAGTCGAAATTCATGAAAAAGACATTCGCGTCGATACGTACGCCTCGAGCGGGCCAGGGGGACAAAGCGTGAACACGACGATGTCAGCCGTACGCCTCACCCATATTCCGACCGGCATTGTCGTTACTTGCCAAGACGAAAAATCGCAAATTAAAAACAAAGAAAAAGCGATGAAAGTGTTGCGCGCCCGCATTTACGACAAATACCAGCAAGAAGCGCGCGCCGAGTATGACCAAACGCGTAAGCAAGCAGTCGGCACCGGCGATCGCTCAGAGCGCATCCGCACGTACAACTTCCCGCAAAACCGCGTCACTGACCACCGTATCGGGTTGACGATTCAAAAGCTTGACCTCGTGTTAGACGGGCAGCTCGATGAAATTATCGAGGCGCTCATTTTAGACGACCAGTCGAAAAAACTGGAGCAAGCGAACGATGCGTCGTAACGTACATGAGGTCCTCACCTGGGCTTCTTCTTTTTTGCATGCTCATGGAAAGGAAGAGCGGGCGGCCGAGTGGCTATTGTGTCACCATTTGGGCACTGACAGAGCCGGGTTGTTCGCCCGTTGGCGTGAGCCAGTTGAGGAAACGGTGTATGAACGGTTCGCGGCCGATGTGCGCCGCCATGCCGTAGACCATGTGCCGATTCAATATTTGATCGGCCATGAATGGTTTTACGGCCGACCGTTCCTTGTAAACCGCCATGTGTTAATCCCGCGACCGGAGACAGAAGAGCTTGTGCTTGGTGTCTTAGAGCGTCTTCCTCGTCTGTTTGAAGGGCGGGAACGAATTGATGTCGTCGATGTAGGCACTGGCAGCGGGGCGATTGCCGTGACGTTGGCGCTTGAGAATCGCACGCTTTCAGTGACCGCTACTGATATTTCCGAAGAAGCGCTCACAGTCGCCCGGGAAAATGCCGCGCGGCTTGGGGCTCGCATTTCGTTTTTGCGCGGTGACTTATTGCAGCCGCTCATTGAGCAAGGGCAGACAGTCGATGTTGTCGTTTCAAATCCGCCGTACATTCCTGAAACCGATGCCGCTACACTCTCTCCGGTCGTGAAAGACTATGAGCCGCACACGGCGCTTTTTGGCGGCCGTGACGGGCTTGACTTTTACCGCCGCTTCGCTCGCGACTTGCCGCTTGTGCTCGGTACCCCAGCGCTTGCCGCGTTTGAAGTCGGCGCCGGACAAGGAGAAGCGGTCGCCTCACTCTTAGCGGCGGCGTTTCCTGAGGCTGAGATCGAAGTGGCTTTTGACTTGAATGGCAAAGACCGAATGGTCTATATGACAAGAAAAAAATGAGATTCATAGGTTTAAAATGAGGCGGCGCCGTCCACAATGAATGTTGAAAGGACGGTGCCGATAATGGTGATCAGGGGAAATTCCATCGCTGTATGTTTATATATCATTCTATTAATAACAGGCGTCCTCGTTCATCTATACGGTCAGCAGACGGATGCGGGGGCAAACGCGACGGTCATGGTTCCTAACGAGGCGATTCGCCTGCGCATTTTGGCGAACAGCGATAACGTTGCTGACCAAGAATTGAAGCGAAAAGTGCGCGATGCGGTGAACGCGCAAATTAACGACTGGGTGGCCGAACTGACGTCGTTCGAAGAAGCGAAGCGTGTCATTCGCTCCCACTTGCCGGACATCGAGCAGACGGTCGCTCGTGTGCTCCGTGATGAGCAAAGCAATCAGTCGTACAAGGTGGAGTTCGGTTCGGTTCGCTTTCCGACGAAAGTGTACGGTAATTACGTTTATCCAGCCGGCACGTACGATGCGGTTCTTATTACGCTCGGGGCAGGAAAAGGGGCAAACTGGTGGTGTGTCTTGTTTCCGCCGCTTTGTTTTCTCGATTTTTCCAACGGTGACGCTGTGATGATGAGAGAGAAAGAGATGCCGACAAACGAGGCAGACAAACCTGCACCAACCGAGACCAATGCGTCTATGAAAGAAAAGCGGAGTAAAAAAGAAGCGGCACAGCCGGACGGACAAGAAGATGAGAGCATCGCGATAGCCATAGGTGAGGAGACTGAACGTCACACAGTGGCTGAGGAAATCAATGAGGATAGTGTGAGCACGAGCGTGAGTGATGGAAATCGAGCTGTGGATGACACGAGCCTTGCTGCGATTGACATCGGCGAAGACGCGAGTGAAGAGAAACAAATGGATAGCGGAAATGCTTCCCCCGTCGTCATGGCTGAGTCGGAGCAGCGGATCGAAGTGAAATTCTTCTTCAAAGAGTTGCTTGCCCACCTTATTCCATAGGCTCATATCCACAATGTTATCCACAAAAACAACAGATTTATTCACAATTTGTGTATAAATGTGGGTAACCGACGAGAGCTAGTTCGGTACTTCTGAGCAAATCCGCCATCTCCAAGGCGATAGAGAAGGTGAAACGATTGAAAACGCATGTTTGGGTTGTGGATAATATTGTTGATAAACAGCAAATTTATCCACAAATACAAGAGGCTGCCGAATGGTTGCGGACCGGAGAAGTGATCGCATTTCCAACGGAAACGGTGTACGGATTGGGAGCAGATGCGGCTAATACGACAGCGGTGGAAAAAATTTTTGCCGCCAAAGGACGGCCGAGCGACAATCCGCTCATCGTCCACGTCGCCAGCCTCGCGCAAGTTGAATCGATCGCTGCATCGATCCCGCCGGTCGCGAAAACGTTAATGGAACGGTTTTGGCCGGGCCCGCTCACCTTAGTGTTGCCGAAACGGGACGGAGCGGTGTCTGAACGGGTGACAGCTGGTCTTTCGACCGTGGCGGTGCGCATGCCGGATCATCCACTGGCGCTTGCCTTGATCGAAGCGAGCGGCTTGGCGCTTGCCGCCCCGAGCGCCAATCGGTCAGGAAGGCCAAGCCCGACGACGGCCGCGCACGTGCTCGCTGATTTGAACGGGCGCATTGCCGGAGTGATTGATGGCGGGCCAACGGGTGTCGGCGTTGAATCGACTGTGCTCGATTGCAGCGGAGAGGTGCCGACGATTTTGCGCCCGGGCGGGGTGACGAAAGAGGCGCTCAGTGAAGTGATCGGCCGCGTTGAAGAGGCTGCCGGAGATGAACAGACAGCGCCGAAAGCGCCAGGAATGAAATATACGCATTATGCGCCGAAAGCACCGCTTTGGATCGCCGCTGGCCCACCGTCGTTTTTGCAGCGGCTTGTTGATGAAAGCCGGGCGGAAGGAAAAACTGTCGGCGTGCTGACGACTGAAGAAAACAAAAACCGTTATGTCGCCGATGTCGTGTTGGCATGTGGAGCGCGTCGCGATTTGGAAACGGTGGCCCAACGCCTGTACGATGTGCTGCGTCAGTTTGATGAGACAGGCGTTAACCTCATTTACAGCGAGGCGTTTCCGGAGGAGGGGATCGGCGCTGCGATCATGAATCGGTTGCGTAAAGCGGCCGGTGGGCGCGTCATTAGCGAATAGCGAAACAAAAGCGGAACGCAGCCCCCCAAAAAAGTGAAGGAGCTAACTGTATAGAGTGACGAGTCCGTTCGATGTGAAAGATAAGCGAGGGTGTCTCATTGGTTTGGAGACACCCTCTTTTTTCACTCTTGCATATGAAATCGCCTCGCTTCTCCTCTATCACTCGTTTGCTTCTAAACGATGCTGGACGTGCATATGTTAGCAGTAAGGCTAGTCCGGGAGGGAAGGGAATGGGCGCGTTAATCGGCGAAATGATCGCGCTGTCGCTGATGGCGCTTGCGCTAGGCATGGACGCATTTTCGGTTGCCTTAGGAATGGGATTGTTGCGTCTTCGGCTTCGGCAAATTTTTTATATTGGGCTTACGATCGGCTTATTTCATATTTTCATGCCGCTTGTCGGTATGGCAGTCGGCCGCTTTTTGTCGCGCGAGTTCGGTAGCATCGCTACATATGCGGGCGGGGTGTTGCTATTATGGCTTGGCGGGCAAATGATCGTTACATCCTTTCAGCAGGAGGAAGGGACTTCATTCTTGCCGCACGGGGCGGGGCTGCTTTTTTTTGCATTCAGCGTCAGCCTCGACAGCTTTTCGGTCGGGCTAAGCCTTGGCATTTTCGGGGCACGGACGATGGCGACGATCCTCCTGTTCGGTTTGTTCAGCACGGTCTTGACTTGGATCGGGCTGCTGGTGGGCCGACATTTTCGGCAATGGCTCGGTTCGTACAGTGAGGCGCTTGGCGGCAGCATTTTGCTTGTGTTCGGGCTGAAGCTGCTTTTTTCGTAAAGAATCATGGCAGGTGGTGCCAACCTTTTCACTTCAGTGGGAAAAAGTGGACTGCCCGCTTTTTTTTGTTCTTTTCCCTATGGTATATTGTTGATAAGCCATTGTTATGGTAAGCCATTGTTGAAGAGGTGGTTGTCATGCCGTACCGCATTTTGTTCGTCTGCACCGGCAATACGTGCCGGAGCCCGATGGCTGCCGCGCTTCTTGAGAGCAAGCAGCTGCCCGGTGTCGAGGTGAAATCGGCCGGTGTATTCGCTGCGGAAGGAAGCGAAGCGTCCAACCATGCGAAAACGGTATTGAAAGAAAAGGGGATTGACGCGTCCCACCGTTCTTCGCTGTTAAAAAAAGAACATATTGACTGGGCAACGCACGTGCTGGCGATGACGTCTGGACATAAAGAGATGATCGTCGGACGTTTTCCGGAGGCGAAAGATAAAACATTTACGTTAAAACAGTTCGCTTCAGGAACAGACGGTGACATCGCCGACCCGTTCGGTGGCTCGGTTGAGGTGTACCGGGCAGCTCGCGATGAGTTAGCGGCGCTTATTGACCGCCTGGCGGAAAAATTGCAAGAGAAACAATAATATCACGTGGTTAATGAGGGGGAAAACAATGGGGGGAAAACGCCGTTCGTTTGGCTTGCGTCTGAAGCTTGTCGTCTTTACAACAGTGCTAGCAATTATTACATATTCGACGAGCGCCTTGTACTTGTACGTGTTGTATGATTGGTGGTTTGCATCATTCAACAAAAGCGTCTTCACGATTGTTGTGTTGCTGCTCGGCATTTTTTGGTCAGGAGTGCTCGCCTATGTCGCCGCTGGCTGGATTACGAAGCCGCTGCAACATCTCGAGGAAGCGGCCACTAAGGCGGCTAGCGGGCATATTGAAGAAGACGTTCCGCTTCCTTCATCCAATGATGAAATTCGTTCGCTTGCTGTCGCTTTTAACCACATGCTTCATCATCTGCGCATCGTGATCACTAACATTGAAGAAAATACAGCACGTACAAATGAGAAGACATCGGAAATGAGCCAAGCATCTGAAACAGCGGCAAACCGCGCTCGCGATATTGCGGCGACGATTGATGATATTTCGAAAGGGGCAACCGCTTCAGCGGAAGCGATTCAAGAAGCGGCTGAGGCCGCTGAAGATGTGCTCGCCATTGCCATACGGGTACAAGAAACGGCGGAACGTGCGGAACAGTCCGTACATGAGATGGCAGAAACGCTCAAGACAAGCCAAGATATCACTCATTCGCTCATCAATGGCATCGGGCAGCTGGCCGACGATCAAGAACTGTCAAGAGCCGCTGTCAAACAGCTTGAGAGACATGCCCATCAAATCGGAAACATTACATTGCTTGTTGCCGATATGGCTGAGCAAACGAACTTGCTAGCACTCAATGCTTCGATTGAAGCCGCCCGCGCCGGTGAACATGGCCGGGGCTTTGCGGTCGTGGCCGAAGAAGTGCGCAAACTAGCTGATGAAAGCGCTACGGCAGTGAAACAAATTGCGGAATTGGTCAACAATATTCAAAACGAGGTTGCCCGGGTGGCCATGCAAATGGATAAGCAGGCCGCCACCGCCAACGCTGAGGCGGTCAGAGGCAAGCAGACGAATGAGGCCATTGCCGCTATGGTATCTTCAGCGGGTGAAGTGATTCGCGCCGTCCATGATATCGCTGAGCTGGCGAAAAGCCAAATGAGGCACATGGAGCGGGTGGCGGCACAGACGCAAGAAGTGGCGGCGATCGCTGAGCAGACATCCGCTGGTGCGCTCGAAGTCGCGGCGGCGACCGAAGCACAGACAGAAGCAGTCAGCAATGTGCACAAACTGGCGAACGAGCTTGTCGAACAGGCGGAACAGCTACAGGCGGCAGTCGCCCGTTTTCGCGCCGACTAAAATGACCGGTGCATTCAGAAACGCTGTCGACTTCACTGGCGGAAACAAACGAACCGCACACGATCTAGCATAATAAGGTAACTGTATCGATGAAGCGCTCGCTCCAAAAAGCGGGGAGCGAGGCGAGCAGAAAGGAGACGAACGAACTTGAAAGTAGCAATTGCTTCCGACCACGGTGGAATTCGCATTCGTGAAGAAATTAAAGCACTTCTTGATGAAATGGGCATCGAATATACAGACTTTGGCTGCGACTGTGAAACGTCGGTCGATTACCCGGATTACGCGCTCCCGGTCGCTGAAAAAGTGGCGCGCGGCGAGTTTGATCGCGGCATTTTAATTTGTGGCACCGGCATTGGCATGACGATCGCAGCGAATAAAGTAAAAGGGGTGCGCTGCGCCCTTTGTCATGATGTTTACAGCGCGAAACTGACACGCATGCATAACGACAGCAACATCCTCGCGATGGGCGAGCGCGTGATCGGCCCTGGCTTGGCGCGTGAAATCGCGAAAGCGTGGTTGGAGACGGAATTCGAAGGTGGCCGCCATGCGCGGCGGATCGGCAAAATTGCCGATTACGAAAACGAACATTTGTAAAAGACGCATCGTTTCATAAAAATCGCGGCGTATTAATGAGGGGGAGGGCCATGGACGCACTATTGACCGAATGGAGGCAGCAATGGCAAACCATCTTGCACGCGTTTCAAGAACAGGCGCAGCTTGGTCGCGGTCACATCGTTGTCATCGGCTGCAGTACGAGCGAAGTGCTTGGCGAGCGGATCGGCACGGCCGGATCGATGGACGTTGCTGCCATGCTTTTTGCCGAGCTTGAGGCGTGGCGGCGAGAAGTTGGCATTGAGCTGGCGTTCCAATGCTGTGAACATTTAAACCGGGCGCTTGTCGTTGAGCGGGAGACAGCACGCGCTCACGGGCTCGAGGTCGTTTCCGTCGTTCCGGTGCCGAAAGCGGGGGGAGCAATGGCCGCCTACGCCTATCGACATCTTATGGATCCGGTCGTCGTCGAGGTGATTCGTGCTGACGCGGGGATTGACATCGGCCATACGCTCATCGGCATGCATTTGAAGCCGGTTGCCGTCCCTGTACGCGTTCCGGTGAAGCATGTCGGATCGGCGTGTGTGACGTTGGCGAAAACACGACCGAAGCTGATCGGTGGTGCCCGTGCCGTCTATTCATTGGAAAATCCGAATGATTCCTGTACTTTCTAGTTAGTTTATTCACTTTTTCTTTGGATTTGTCCGATGAAAGCTGATAAAATAAAAACGAATATTCACTGAATTTTGCGTAAGGGGGAGCTATTGATGAACTACTTGCCACAACAAGATCCGCAAGTGTTCGCCGCCATCGAACAAGAGCGGAAACGGCAGCATGCAAAAATTGAGCTAATCGCCTCAGAAAACTTTGTCAGCCGCGCCGTGATGGAAGCGCAAGGGTCGGTGATGACGAACAAGTATGCGGAAGGCTACCCAGGTCGCCGCTATTACGGTGGTTGCGAATACGTTGACGTAGTCGAAGATTTGGCGCGTGAACGGGCGAAGCAATTGTTCGGAGCAGAGCATGCGAACGTCCAACCGCATTCCGGAGCACAGGCGAACATGGCTGTCTATTTCACCGTCCTCAAGCCCGGCGATACTGTGCTTGGCATGAACTTGTCGCACGGCGGGCATTTGACGCACGGCAGCCCGGTCAACTTCAGCGGGGTTCAGTACAACTTTGTCGAATACGGCGTCGATCCGGAAACGCATGTCATTGACTATGATGATGTGCGCGAGAAAGCGCGCCTTCATCGGCCGAAGCTGATTGTCGCCGGCGCAAGTGCCTATCCGCGCGTCATCGATTTTGCCAAGTTCCGGGAAATCGCTGATGAAGTCGGCGCCTATTTAATGGTTGATATGGCCCATATTGCCGGTCTTGTTGCGGCAGGTCTTCATCCGAATCCAGTGCCGTATGCCCATTTTGTCACGACGACGACGCATAAAACATTGCGCGGCCCGCGCGGCGGAATGATTTTATGCCAAGAGCAGTTTGCGAAACAAATCGACAAATCCATTTTCCCTGGCATTCAAGGCGGCCCGCTTATGCATGTCATTGCCGCGAAAGCAGTCGCACTTGGTGAGGCGCTGCAAGATGACTTTAAAGTATACGCAAAGCGCATCATCGACAACGCTCAACGCCTTGCAGCCGCCTTGCAAAAAGAAGGGTTCACTCTTGTTTCCGGCGGCACGGACAACCATTTGCTGCTTGTTGACTTGCGCCCGCAACAGCTGACAGGGAAAACAGCGGAGAAAGTGTTGGATGAAGTCGGCATTACCGTCAATAAAAACACAATTCCGTATGATCCAGAAAGCCCGTTTGTCACGAGCGGCATCCGCATCGGTACAGCCGCGGTTACGACGCGCGGTTTTGGTTTGGAAGAAATGGATGAAATTGCTTCCCTTATCGGTCTTGTGCTGAAAAACATCGACAACGAGCAGGCGCTCGAGGAAGCACGCCAACGCGTCGTTGCCTTAACGGAAAAATTCCCGCTCTATCAAGACTAAGGGAACGAAGGGAGCGTTCCGGACAATCGAACGCTCCCTTACCTACGCTCACGCGATGATAAAGGCACACTGCCAATGATCGGTTGGGCAGTGTGCCTTTTCCTTTGCTTCAACGGTTGAACGGGCGCCCGTTTTCCAGTAGAATGTATAGAAGTGTACTGCATACATACGGAAGAGGAGATGACCTATGGCAAAAGTGTATGTATTTGACCATCCGCTCATCCAGCATAAACTGACGTACATTCGCGACAAGCATACAGGTACAAAAGAGTTTCGCGAACTCGTTGAAGAAGTGGCGACGTTGATGGCGTTTGAAATTACGCGCGACCTTCCGCTTGAGGAAGTGGAGATCGAAACTCCTGTCAGCCGGGCGAAAGCGAAAGTCATCGCCGGCAAAAAGCTTGGCGTCATCCCGATTCTGCGCGCCGGTATCGGCATGGTTGACGGCATCTTGAAGCTTATCCCGGCGGCAAAAGTCGGCCACGTCGGCCTGTACCGCGATCCGGAAACGCTCCAGCCAGTAGAATATTACGTCAAATTGCCAAGCGATGTCGAAGAACGTGATTTTATCATCGTCGATCCGATGCTCGCGACCGGTGGCTCGGCGGTGGCGGCGATCGAAGCATTGAAAAAGCGGGGGGCTAAAAGCATTAAGTTCATGTGCCTCATCGCGGCACCGGAAGGGGTCAAAGCGGTTGAAACGGCGCATCCGGACGTCGATATTTACATCGCTGCCCTCGATGAGCGGCTGAACGACCACGGCTATATCGTCCCCGGTCTTGGCGATGCTGGTGACCGACTGTTTGGAACGAAATGACAGTCGATGAGACAGGACGCCACGCATACGACGAAGAATAGGGTGCCCGCAATGGTCGGGACACCCTTTTTACATATGGAAACATTCTTGGTTATGACGACTATCAGCTTCGCCTACCATGCAGGGAGCTTCAAGAACTAGGTCAGGCAGAAAGAGTAGATAAAAATAAAATATATCATTATACGTGATATTTGTGAAAAGAAAATGAGAAATTGTCACAAATTATTAATATTTGCCCTGTGTGAATGTGGTTTTATGTGGAAACACATTGACATTAACCTAGTGGTATTGTATGCTTTACAGGGGACATATTGTGAGGGTTTTCACTGTCTGAAATCCCCCTTTCCTATCGGTTAGAGAGGTATATGGCCTATGAAAAAAAATGACCGCCACCCGTTTCGGGCTATTGGGTTAATGTCGGCAATTACATCACAGCTTGTCGGCTGTACGTTAGTCGGTTTGTTCGGCGGAAGATGGGCCGATCGACAATTAGACAGTGAACCGCTTTTTTTAGTTATTGGCCTGTTGCTCGGTTTGGCAGCGGGAGTTTTTGCCACGCTAAAAACAGTCCGACGCTTTTTTGAGGAATAAGAAGCCATGCTTGACATGATCGTGAAACGAATGCAAAAACAACTGTTTATATTGATGGCTTGTTACGCGTTAGGGTCGATATGGACAAAGTATGAAGCATGGTTTTTTAGTCTGCTCGTCGGCACGGCGGCAGGGTTGTACAGCATACGGCTGTTAGCCCGGCGTGTAATCAAAGTCGGAGAAGCGATCGCTGATGGGCGGCGTCCGCCATCACTAGGGACAATGGTTCGGTTTGCATTGGCTATTGCAGTCGCGCTGCTTGTGTCCCGTTACCCCCAACATTTGTCGATGGTGCCGGTTGTCATCGGCCTGTCCACCCCATACATTTTGTTGGTAGTAAATCATTTTTTACATAATGATCAATCAGTTACATAGAAAGTGAGGTGAACGATGATGGATCATAAGGCGCCACTTTATGAATTGTTTGGTCTCACATTTAACTTGGCCAATGTATTGATGGTGACCATCACTTGTATCATTGTATTGGCCATCGCTATTGCGGCAACGCGCAATCTTTCGATGAGGCCGACAGGGTTGCAAAACTTTATGGAATGGGTTGTCGATTTTGTGAAAGGAATCATTAAAAGCAACATGGACTGGGAGACAGGGGGGCGTTTTCATTTACTCGGTTTGACGCTCATTATGTATGTCTTTGTCGCTAATATGTTAGGTCTTCCGTTCTCCGTGGTTGTCCATGATGAATTATGGTGGAAATCACCGACAGCTGATCCGGCCATTACGTTGACGTTGGCTGTGATGGTTGTAGCCCTTTCCCACTATTACGGCATTAAATTGCGCGGTGCTTCTGAATATTTAAAAGGTTTTACAAGCCCAATGTGGTTTATGTTTCCTCTCAAAATCATTGAAGAATTCGCCAATACATTGACACTTGGTCTCCGTCTTTACGGAAACATTTTTGCCGGCGAAATTTTGCTTGCATTGCTTGTCGGGGGGCTGGCCACCGGTGTCGGAGGAACGATTGCCGCAATCATTCCGACAATGGTATGGCAAGCATTCAGTATTTTCGTCGGGGCCATTCAAGCATTCATTTTCACCATGCTAACAATGGTATACATGGCGCATAAAGTCAGCCATGATCATTAATCTTCATCTTAATACATGTTTGTTTACTATCATTTTTAAAATAAATCAACTTTTTAAGTTAACAAGGAGGATATCTCAATGGGTGTATTAGCTGCAGCAATTGCTATTGGTCTTGCCGCACTTGGTGCGGGTATCGGTAACGGTTTAATCGTTTCTCGTACAGTAGAAGGAATCGCACGCCAGCCTGAAGCGCGTGGTATGTTGCAAACAACGATGTTTATCGGGGTTGCGCTTGTTGAGGCGATTCCGATCATCGCGGTCGTTATCGCATTTATGGTACAAGGAAGATAACGAATGGGGAGCGCTTGTTAACGAAATGTTAACAAGCGCCTTCAACAAAAAGAAAGGTCAAAGTCATGATGGCGAAGATCATTCGGTAAGAACCTTCGCCATTGCTTTATGTATAGCCTTGACATAGAGGAACGACCGATCAAGCAATGTCCGGTCAAGACGCAACGGCCGAAAGGAGTGAACGAAAACATGTTAGCAGCATTACAAACAGCGGCGCTCGGCGCAGCGGCTGGGCACGGCGCGGTCAACAGCGGGGACATCATTTTTCAGCTTGTCGCGTTTATTTTGTTGATGCTTTTGCTTCGCATATTTGCCTGGGGACCGCTCATGGGCGTCATGAAGCAACGTGAAGAGCATATTGCCAATGAAATCGACCAAGCGGAAAAACGCCGCCAAGAGGCAGAAAAGCTGCTTGAGGAGCAACGTGAGCTGCTGAAGCAATCGCGCCAAGAAGCGCAAACAATCCTTGAAAATGCTCGCAAGCTCGCCGAAGAGCAGAAGGAACAAATCGTCGCCTCGGCCCGTGCTGAAGCAGAGCGGGTGAAAGAAGCGGCGAAGCAAGAAATCGAGCGTGAAAAAGAACAGGCGATGGCTGCGCTCCGCGAACAAGTGGCTTCGTTGTCTGTCCTCATCGCCTCGAAAGTGATTGAAAGAGAATTGACCGAACAAGACCAGCGCAAGCTGATCGAAGCATACATTAAGGACATTCAAGAGGTAGGAGGAGCGCGATGAACCAAGAAGTGATCGCTAAACGGTATGCATCCGCTCTGTTTCAAATCGCGCTTGAACAACAGCAGCTGGACCAAATCGAAGAAGACATTCGCGCCGTGCGCCAAGCGTTGGCGGAAAACGGCGAGTTTTTATCGCTTCTTTCCAATCCGAAACTTTCCTTAGACAAGAAAAAAGCGCTCGTTCGCGAAGCGTTTGCCGGCGTTTCCGCTCCGGTGCAACATACGCTTTTGCTTCTTCTTGAGCGCCATCGCTTCGGCATTGTGCCTGAACTGGCCGAGCAGTTTATCGCCCTCGCTAACGACGCACGCGGTATCGCTGAGGCGGTCGCCTATTCGGCACGGCCGTTGACGGATGAAGAACTGCAGGCGCTTTCTGACGTATTTGCCAAAAAAGTTGGCAAAGAAACGCTCCGCATTGAAAATATCGTCGACCCGGAACTGATTGGCGGCGTGAAGTTGCGCATCGGCAACCGCATTTATGACGGCAGCGTCAGCGGACAGCTAGAACGGATTCAGCGGCAGCTCATTAGTTAACATTAGGAGACAGGGGTGAAAGGCATGAGCATTAGAGCGGAAGAAATTAGCGCGCTCATTAAGCAGCAGATTGAAAACTACGAATCGCAAATCCAAGTGAGCGACGTCGGTACCGTCATCCAAATCGGCGACGGGATCGCCCGCGTTCACGGACTTGATAACGTCATGTCCGGCGAGCTCGTTGAATTTGCCAACGGCGTTATGGGCATGGCGCTTAACTTGGAAGAAAACAACGTCGGTATCGTTATTTTAGGACCATACACAGGCATTAAAGAGGGAGACGAAGTACGCCGTACCGGTCGGATTATGGAAGTGCCGGTCGGGGAAGCGCTCATCGGTCGCGTCGTCAACCCGCTCGGTCAGCCAGTTGACGGCTTAGGCCCAGTGGAAACGACGGAAACGCGCCCGATTGAAAGCCCAGCGCCGGGCGTTATGGATCGGAAATCGGTTCACGAGCCGCTGCAAACCGGGATTAAAGCGATCGACGCTCTCGTGCCAATTGGGCGCGGGCAGCGCGAGCTTATTATCGGTGACCGCCAAACAGGGAAAACGGCTGTAGCCATTGACACGATCTTGAATCAAAAAGGCCAAGACATGATTTGTATTTACGTCGCCATCGGGCAAAAAGAATCGACGGTTCGTACGGTTGTTGAAACGCTCCGTAAACACGGTGCGCTCGACTATACAATCGTCGTCACCGCTTCGGCATCGCAACCGGCTCCGCTCTTGTTCTTGGCGCCGTATGCCGGTGTATCGATGGGCGAGTATTTCATGTATAAAGGGAAACACGTCTTAGTTGTCTACGACGACTTGTCGAAGCAAGCCGCTGCGTACCGCGAACTTTCGCTGTTGCTTCGTCGTCCGCCAGGCCGTGAAGCATACCCGGGGGATGTCTTCTACTTGCATTCCCGCCTGCTCGAGCGCGCAGCGAAATTGAGCGATGCCAAAGGGGCTGGCTCCTTGACTGCGCTTCCGTTCGTCGAAACGCAAGCGGGCGACATCTCCGCCTACATTCCGACGAACGTCATCTCGATCACGGACGGACAAATCTTCTTGCAATCGGACTTATTCTTCTCAGGCGTCCGCCCGGCGATCAACGCAGGGTTGTCTGTTTCGCGCGTCGGTGGTGCTGCGCAAATTAAAGCGATGAAAAAAGTATCGGGGACGCTCCGTTTGGACTTGGCGGCGTACCGTGAATTAGAAGCGTTCGCCCAATTCGGTTCCGACCTTGATAAAGCGACGCAAGCGAAGCTCGCTCGCGGAGCGCGCACGGTTGAGGTACTGAAACAAGACTTGCACCAACCGATTCCAGTCGAAAAACAAGTCGCTATCATTTACGCTCTGACGCGCGGCTTCTTGGATGACATTCCGGTCGAAGACGTGCGCCGTTTTGAAAAAGAATTTTTCTTGTGGCTCGACCAAAACGGGCAGCACTTGCTTGAACACATCCGTACGACGAAAGATCTTCCGAATGAGGAAGATTTCAATAAAGCGATCGAAGCGTTCAAGAAAACGTTTGTCGTTTCTCAATAAGGCTGACGGGGGCGTTTTGGCCCCCCGCGCCTGTTAGATCTCGTGCAGCAAAAAGGTGGTGAAACCTTTGGCATCGTTACGCGACATTAAAACGCGCATCAATTCGACGAAAAAAACGAGCCAGATTACGAAAGCGATGGAAATGGTCTCGACGTCGAAATTAAACCGCGCGGAGCAAAACGCGAAATCGTTCGTTCCGTACATGGAAAAAATGCAGGAAGTCGTAGCCAACGTCGCGCTTGGCGCCGGTGGCGCTTCCCATCCGATGCTCATCTCGCGCCCGGTGAAAAAGACGGGGTATTTGGTTATTACATCGGACCGCGGCTTGGCCGGAGCATACAACAGCAACGTGTTGCGCACTGTTTATCAGACGATTCAAGCGCGCCACTCTTCTCCGGACGAGTACGCCATCATCGTCATCGGCCGCGTCGGATTAAACTTTTTCCGCAAACGGAACATGCCGGTTATTCTCGACATTACCCGCTTGCCGGATCAGCCGTCGTTTGCCGATATTAAAGAGATTGCTAACAAAGCGGTCGGATTGTTTGCCGACGGCACGTTTGATGAACTGTATATGTACTATAACCATTACGTGAGCGCGATCCAGCAAGATGTGACGGAACGGAAGCTGCTTCCGCTCACCGATTTGGCTGACAACCAGCAGCGCACGATGTACGAATTTGAACCGTCGCAAGAAGAAATTTTGGACGTCTTGTTGCCGCAATATGCGGAGAGCCTCATTTACGGCGCGTTGCTCGATGCAAAAGCGAGCGAACACGCCGCCCGGATGACAGCGATGAAGAACGCGACCGACAACGCGCATGAACTCATTCGCACGTTGACGCTTTCCTACAACCGCGCTCGCCAAGCTTCAATCACGCAAGAAATTACGGAAATTGTCGCCGGGGCAAACGCCTTGCAATAGCGGACTAGCAAGTTAGGAGGGAAAACGATGACAAGAGGACGCGTTATTCAAGTCATGGGTCCGGTTGTAGACGTCAAGTTCGAAAACGGTCACTTGCCGGCCATCTACAACGCCCTGAAAATTCAACATCAAGCGCGCAACGAAAACGAAGTCGACATCGACTTGACATTGGAAGTCGCCTTGCACCTTGGCGATGATACAGTACGGACGATCGCGATGGCGTCCACTGACGGTTTGATCCGCGGCATGGAAGTCGTAGACACTGGTGCGCCGATCTCGGTGCCGGTTGGCGATGTCACGCTCGGCCGCGTCTTTAACGTCTTAGGTGAGCCGATCGACTTGCAAGATGACATTCCGGCTGAAGCCCGTCGCGACCCGATTCACCGTCCGGCGCCAAAATTCGAGGAATTGGCGACGGAAGTCGAAATTTTGGAAACCGGGATTAAAGTCGTCGACTTGCTTGCCCCGTATATTAAAGGTGGTAAGATCGGCTTGTTCGGCGGTGCCGGCGTAGGGAAAACGGTCTTGATCCAAGAGTTGATCCATAACATCGCCCAAGAGCACGGCGGGATTTCCGTCTTCGCTGGCGTCGGTGAACGGACGCGTGAAGGAAACGACTTGTACCATGAAATGAAAGATTCCGGCGTTATTAGCAAAACGGCCATGGTGTTCGGACAAATGAACGAGCCGCCGGGAGCACGGATGCGTGTTGCGTTGACCGGCTTGACGATGGCCGAATATTTCCGTGATGAGCAAGGTCAAGACGTGTTGCTCTTTATTGACAACATTTTCCGCTTCACACAGGCTGGTTCGGAAGTATCAGCGTTGTTAGGCCGCATGCCGTCTGCCGTTGGTTATCAGCCGACATTGGCGACGGAGATGGGTCAATTGCAAGAGCGGATCACGTCAACGTCGAAAGGCTCGATCACCTCGATCCAGGCGATTTACGTTCCGGCCGACGACTACACTGACCCGGCTCCGGCGACGACGTTCTCGCACTTGGATGCGACGACGAACCTTGAGCGGAAGCTCGCCGAGATGGGGATTTATCCGGCCGTTGACCCGCTTGCTTCGACATCGCGTGCATTGGCACCGGAAATTGTTGGCGAAGAGCATTACCAAGTTGCTCGTCGCGTACAACAAACGTTGCAACGCTATAAAGAACTGCAAGACATTATCGCCATCTTAGGGATGGACGAACTGTCAGACGAAGACAAGCTCGTCGTCCACCGTGCCCGCCGCATTCAATTTTTCTTGTCGCAAAACTTCCACGTGGCGGAACAGTTCACGGGCCAACCGGGTTCGTACGTACCGGTTAAGGAAACGGTGCGTGGCTTTAAAGAAATTCTGGATGGAAAATATGACCACCTTCCGGAAGATGCGTTCCGCTTAGTCGGCCGCATTGAAGAAGTTGTCGAAAAAGCGAAAGCTATGGGTGTCGAAGTGTGACCCGGGATAGGGGGATTGGACAATGAAAACGATCCGTGTGAGCGTCGTCACTCCTGATGGCCCGGTATACGAAGGCGATGTGGAAATGGTAAGCGTGAAGGCGAAAAGCGGAGAACTTGGCATTTTGCCGGGACACATCCCGCTTGTCGCCCCGCTCGAGATTAGCGCGGCCCGTCTGAAAAAGGACGGCAAAACAAGCTATGTTGCGGTCAGCGGCGGCTTTTTAGAAGTCCGCCCGGACAAAGTGACGATTTTGGCCCAAGCAGCTGAACGCGCGGAAGACATCGATGTCCTTCGTGCCAAAGCAGCAAAAGAGCGGGCGGAACGCCGTCTGCAAAGCCAGCAGGATGATATCGACTTCAAGCGGGCCGAACTGGCGTTAAAACGCGCCATGAACCGCTTGAACGTTGCTGGAATGAAATAAGCAGAGAAGCGAATGCTTCTCTGCTTTTTTTATGGCTTGTCCGATCTGTCGACTCACTATGACTTGGCGGTTTTTCGCGATTTCCTACAGTGTTGGCAGTGATAACCCGAAGTTTTGCTGACACGACTGGATATAAATGTTATAATGAAATCGATGAAATTATTTAAAAATTTTATCATTAACATCATACGTATGTAATAAACCGGGAAGGGGGCGAGCTGGTTGAGCAACATTTATGCCAATAGTTATTTGATTGTCTTTGTCTTTCTTTGCCTTGGGGTGTTGCTTCCGATCGGGGCGCTTACAATCGGACGATGGCTGCGGCCAAACGTGCCGGATGAGGCAAAGGCAACGACGTATGAAAGCGGTAACATCCCGTTTCATGACTCGCGCATCCAGTTTCAAGTTCGTTATTACTTATTTGCTTTGTTATTTGTCATTTTTGACGTCGAGACAGTGTTTTTATACCCATGGGCCGTTGTCTATGATCAACTCGGCCTATTTGCTTTAGTGGAGATGATCATTTTCATCGTTTTGCTTGCCATTGGCCTCATTTATGCTTGGAAAAAGAAGGTGTTACGATGGATGTAAAATGGGATGGTATGACCTTCGATGAAATGGAAGAAGTAAAGCGCAACGTGTTTTTTACGACGCTGGAGCAGTTAAAAGGATGGGCGCGAAGCAACTCGCTCTGGCCGCTGACGTTCGGTCTTGCCTGTTGTGCGATTGAGATGATGGCAGTCGGTGGCGCCCATTATGACCTTGATCGGTTTGGTTCATTTTTCCGCGCCTCGCCGCGGCAATCAGATGTCATGATCGTTTCCGGAACCGTGACGAAAAAAATGGCACCACTTTTGCGTCGGTTGTATGATCAAATGCCGGAGCCAAAATGGGTGATCGCCATGGGGTCGTGTGCGACGGCGGGAGGACCGTACGTCAAATCGTACAGCGTCGTGAAAGGGGTTGACCAAATTGTCCCAGTCGACGTGTACATACCTGGCTGTCCGCCGAACCCTGCGGCACTGATTTATGGCATTCATAAATTAAAAGAAAAAATCCGCTTGGAAGCCAAAACGGGGAAGAAGGTGTTGTAACCGATGGATGAGGAAAAAGATTTGGCCCAGCGCAAAAAAGAAGCAGCCGAGCGGGCGAGACAGATAGCGCGCGAACGGCTGGCCGCCAAGCAAGCAGCCGAACAGGCCAAGTCAGCCGCTGATCACGGCGACACGTCAACCGGAGAATTGAAAACGCCTTCTGACTTGTCCACCGATTCGGTAACTGAAGGGTCGGATGCGGCGCAGCCGTCATCAGCGGAAGAGCTCGCTGCAGCAAAAAAGCGGGCCGCAGAAGAAGCGCGAGCGAAAGCGGCGGAACTGCGACGACAGCGTGAGGCGGCCGCGACCGGGGGCGCGACGGAAGAAGACCTGGCTGCGGCGAAGAAAAAAGCGGCAGAAGAAGCGCGAGCGAAAGCGGCGGAACTGCGGCGACAGCGTGAGGCCGCTGCGGCCGGAGGCACGACGGAAGAAGACCTGGCTGCGGCGAAGAAAAAAGCGGCAGAAGAAGCGCGAGCGAAAGCGGCGGAACTGCGGCGACAGCGTGAGGCCGCTGCGGCCGGAGGCACGACGGAAGAAGACCTGGCTGCGGCGAAGAAAAAAGCGGCAGAAGAAGCTCGAGCGAAAGCAGCGGAACTGCGGCGACAGCGTGAGGCGGCCGCGACCGGAGGCGCGACGGAAGAAGACCTTGCCGCGGCGAAGAGAAAAGCGGCAGAAGAGGCCCGAGCGAAAGCGGCGGAACTGCGACGACAGCGTGAGGTGGCCGCGACCGGGGGCGCGACGGAAGAAGACCTGGCTGCGGCGAAGAAAAAAGCGGCAGAAGAGGCCCGAGCGAAAGCGGCGGAACTGCGGCGACAGCGTGAGGCGGCTGCGACCGGAGGCACGACGGAAGAAGACCTGGCTGCGGCGAAGAAAAAAGCGGCAGAAGAAGCGCGAGCGAAAGCAGCGGAACTGCGGCGACAGCGTGAGGCCGCTGCGGCCGGAGGCACGACGGAAGAAGATCTCGAGTTAGCGAAGAAAAAGGCGGCAGCGGCTGCCAAAGCGAAGGCAGCAGCGCTAGCCAAACAAAAGGCGGCCGCGGCGGGAAGCGATGACGAGCTGGCGAAGAAAAAAGCTGCGGCTGCAGCGAAGGCGAAAGCTGCTGCCGCGGCGAAAGCGCGGGCTGCCGCTATGGCAAAACAGCAAGGCGACGGTGCTGGCGATGATGATACGGCGAAACAAAAGGCAGCCGCCGCTGCGAAGGCAAAAGCAGCAGCCGCCGCCCGCGCCAAGGCCAAAGCCGCTGGCGCTAGAGGCGGAACGGAACAGCCGTCTTCCCCGTCGCCGAACGATCCGCTGCTGCAAAAGTATGTCCGCGTTATTGAGGAACATCTTGGGCCGGATGTGCTCGAAGACGCCTATATCAACCGGTTGGCGAAAGACGTGCCGACGCTTGTTGTCAATAAAGAAGCGTATTACAAAGTGGCTGAGTTTTTAAAATACAATGAGCAACTCCGGTTTGATTATTTGTCCGAGTTGCACGGCACCGATTTTCAGACACATATGGAAGTGTACGTCCACTTGTATTCCTATCCGAAACGGCAACCGGTGGCGCTCAAAGTGAAAATCGACCGCGACAACCCGGAAATCGATTCGCTCGTCCCGCTTTGGCCAGGGGCGAACTGGCCGGAATGCGAAGCGTACGATTTGCTTGGCATCCGATTCCGCGGCCACCCGAACTTAATCCGCATCTTCCTAGGGGAGCAATGGGTCGGGCATCCGCTGCGCAAAGATTACGAGCCGTATGATGCGGAGGTGTGAACGATGCTGCGCACAGAAGAAATGATCTTAAACGTCGGCCCCCAGCACCCAAGTACGCACGGGGTATTTCGCCTCATTTTAAAAATTGACGGTGAAATCATCCAAGAAGCGACGCCGGTCATCGGCTACTTGCACCGCGGGACGGAGAAAATCGCTGAAGGGCTGCAATATACACAAATCATCCCGTATACCGACCGGATGGACTATTTGTCGGCGATGACGAACAACTATGTGCTTTGCCATGCGGTTGAAACCATGATGGGCATTGAAGTGCCGGAGCGGGCCGAGTATTTGCGCGTTCTCGCGATGGAGCTTGGGCGAATTGCCAGCCATCTCGTCTGGTGGGGGACGTATTTGCTTGACCTCGGCGCGACGAGCCCGTTTTTGTATGCATTCCGCGAGCGCGAAATGATTATTAATCTATTAAATGAGCTGTCCGGGGCGCGGTTGACGTTTAACTATATGCGCATTGGCGGCGTCAAATGGGACGCGCCGGACGGCTGGATCGACAAAGTGAAACAGTTTGTTCCATACATGCGGGAAAAACTAGCCGGCTACCATGACCTTGTCACCGGCAACGAGATTTTCCGTGAACGCGTCACCGGCGTCGGGAGGTATACGAAAGAAGAAGCGATCAGTTATTCATTAAGCGGGGTCAACTTGCGGTCGACCGGCGTCAAATGGGACTTGCGCAAAGATGAGCCATATTCAGTCTATGACCGGTTTGATTTTGATGTTCCGGTGCGCGAGGGCGGCGACTGCCTTGCCCGCTATGAATGCCGGATGGCAGAAATTGAACAGTCGCTTCGTATTATTGAACAGGCATGTGAGCAGTTTCCGGCCGACGGGCCGATTATGGGCAAAGTGCCGCGCATCATTAAGGCGCCGCCGGGTGAGACGTTTGTCCGCATCGAAGCGCCGCGCGGCGAGATCGGTTGCTATATTGCGAGCGACGGCAAAAAAGAGCCGTACCGTCTCAAATTCCGGCGCCCGTCGTTTTACAACTTGCAAATACTCCCGAAGCTGCTTAAAGGAGAAAATTTGGCCAACGTCATCGCCATTCTCGGATCGATTGACATTGTGCTCGGGGAGGTCGACGGATAATGGAACAATGGCTCGAATCGGCGCCAGGCTGGACGAATGTCGCCGTCTTCTTCGGGCTTGGGGCGCTTTTGCTGCTAGTCGTGCTCGGGTTCGTCACATACGCCATTTTGGCGGAACGGAAAGTGATGGGATTTATGCAAGGGCGCATCGGCCCGAACCAAGTTGGCGGCCGTCTAGGGCTGTTGCAAACGGTCGCTGACGTATTAAAGCTGCTGTTAAAGGAAGATACAATTCCGAAAGCGGCTGACCGCCCGCTGTACGTGTTGGCGCCGATCATCGCCTTTACGCCGTCATTTATGGTGTTGGCGGCGCTGCCGTTTACCGATGCGTTCCGATTTGCCGATATCGGCGTTGGCCTATTGTACTATATTGCTGTTTCTGGATTAACCACGATCGGCGTTGTCACCGGCGGCTGGGCATCCAACAACAAATACGCCTTGCTTGGCGGCATGCGCGCGGCAGCGCAAATGATTTCATACGAAATTCCGCTCGTCATGTCGGCGCTTGGCGTCGTGCTCTTGGCTGGAAGCATGAATTTGGTCGACATTGTCACAGCGCAAGACAACGTTTGGTTTATTTTTGCCCAACCGCTCGCCTTCTTGATCTTCTTTATTGCTGCAGTGGCTGAGTTGAATCGGGTGCCGTTTGACTTACCGGAGGCGGAATCTGAGCTTGTTTCCGGATTTCACGTCGAATATTCCGGATTCCGTTGGGCGTTCTTTATGCTTGCTGAGTATGTCTATTTGTTTGCGATGGCCGCTTTGATTACGATTTTGTTTTTAGGCGGTTGGCACCCAGTTGCGTTTCTCGGCTGGATTCCTGGCTCTGTCTGGTTTGCGCTTAAGTTTTGTGCCATCGTCTATGTCTTGATCTGGTTTCGCGCGACGTTCCCGCGCGTGCGCGCCGACCAGCTGATGGAGTTTGCCTGGAAAGTGCTGCTTCCGCTTTCGCTCGTCAACATCGTGTTGACGGCTGTGATTAAATCGTTATTCTTCTAAAAAATGAGGCGCCTGCCTTGTGAGAGAGGCGGCCGCTATCCATAGGCACGGCTTCTTTCAAGGCAAGAGGCCGTGCCGGAACGCCATTTTTCCCATGAGAGGGGTTGGACGGATGATCGGGTTAGTAAAAGGATTAGCGTATACGTTAAAAGAATTGACGCGCGAAAAAGTAACGTACAAGTACCCGCATGAGCCGCTCCCGCTCCCGGACCGGTTTCGCGGCATCCAAAAATTTTATCCGGAAAAATGCATCGTCTGCAATCAGTGCATGAACATTTGTCCGACGCAATGCATTCAGCTGACCGGGAAAAAACATCCCGATCCGACGAAAAAAGGGAAAGTGATCGAGACGTACAACATTAACTTTGAAATTTGCATTTTATGCGACTTATGCACGGAAGTTTGTCCGACGGAAGCGATTGTCATGACGAACAACTTCGAACTCGCTGAATACAGCCGTGATGCCCTGTATAAAGATTTGACTTGGCTCGATGAAAACGACACGAACGTAAGAAGGGAGAATAAGCCGTGAGCGGAACCGACATTGCCTTTTTCCTGCTTGCCCTTGCAGCCATTGCTGGCGGGGTGACGATGCTTCAACTGACGAACGTCGTCCATATGGTGATCGCCCTCGTCATGACGTTTTTGGGCATCGCTGGGCTGTACGTTCTGCTTTCTGCTGAGTTCGTCGCCGTCGTGCAAGTGCTCATTTATTCTGGAGCCATTACGATCATTATGCTATTTGCCATCATGCTGACGCGTCATCACGCCGACGACAAGGAGCGTCAAACGACGGGCGGCGTTTGGCATAGAGCGGTTGCCGCCATCTCTGTTCTCGCCTTTGGTCTTGCCGTTTATTTTGGCATCCGCCGTCTCGATTTCGGCGCTGATGGCAGCGCGTTGGCGACTGATAACGCGCGCGAAATCGGCAAATGGCTGTATTCGTATTATACGATTCCGTTTGAAATCGTGTCCGTCATTTTGCTCGTCGCCTTGATCGGGGCGATCGTGCTGGCGAAAAAAGACGGCAAGGGAGCGGAAGATAAATGACATTATCAGCTTATTTAGCGTTAGCGCTCATCTTGTTTTGCATTGGGCTGTATGGGGCGCTCACGAAACGAAATACGGTCATTGTCCTCATTTGTATCGAACTGATGTTAAATGCGGTCAACATCAATTTCGTCGCTTTTGCCAAATACGGCGCCCATCCCGGCGTTCACGGGCACGTGTTCGCATTGTTTGCGATCGCCATAGCGGCGGCGGAGGCGGCTGTCGGATTGGCAGCGCTCATCGCCTTTTACCGCAACCGCAAAACGGTTCAAGTCGATGAAGCCAATTCATTGAAACATTAGAAAAGGGGATGGGGAAAGATGATGAACCTAGCTTGGGTTGTACCGCTGTTCCCGCTTTGTTCATTTGCTTTGTTGCTGTTGTTCGGACGGAAATGGAAGAAAGCGAGCGCCTATGTTGGCATTGTTGCCACGCTTCTGTCGTTGCTTGCGGCGCTCGGCGTACTGGCCGGACGCCTCGGCGGAACGACATATGAAGCGAACTGGACATGGATGCAGATCGGTGACGTGACGTTGACGGCCGGGTTTTCCGTTACAGCGTTAAACGCATGGATGCTCGTTGTCGTCGCTTTTGTCAGCTGGCTCGTCCATATTTATTCGCAAGGCTATATGGCCGGGGATGAGCGGTTTTCGACGTTTTATGCGTATTTAGGCTTGTTTACGTTTGCCATGCTTGGACTTGTGCTGTCGCCGAACTTGCTACAGGCATACATCTTTTGGGAGCTCGTCGGGCTCGGGTCGTTTTTGCTGATCGGCTTTTATTTCTACAAAGAAGAAGCAAAAGCGGCCGCGAAAAAAGCGTTTATTATGACGCGCATCGGTGACGTCGGCTTTTTTATCGGTATGTTGCTGTTGTTTTGGCAGACGAAAAGCTTTGACTACGACGACATTTTCCGCGCCGTCGGCGACGGCACGCTGTCGCCGGGCATGACGACACTGACGGCTATCCTCATTTTCATCGGCGCCATCGGCAAGTCTGGGCAGTTCCCGCTTCATACGTGGCTCCCGGATGCGATGGAAGGGCCGACGCCCGTGTCGGCGCTCATCCACGCCGCGACGATGGTGGCGGCCGGGGTGTACCTTGTGGCGGCGTTGTTCCCGCTCTATGAGGCAAGCGAGGCTGCCATGATGACCGTGGCGGTCATCGGTGGGGTGACAGCGATTTTTGCGGCGACGATCGGTTTGGTGCAGACGGACATTAAACGTGTCCTCGCTTACTCGACGATTAGTCAGCTCGGCTATATGATGCTTGCGCTCGGCTCGGGCAGTTATGTCGCCGCCATCTTCCATTTGACGACGCACGCCTTTTTCAAAGCGTTGCTCTTTTTGGCCGCCGGCAGCGTCATTCACGCCGTCCATACGCAAAACATTGAAGAAATGGGCGGGCTTTGGCGCCGGCTGCCGTGGACTGCACCGCTCTTTCTTGTCGGGGCGCTATCGATTAGTGGAGTGCCGCTGTTTGCCGGCTTTTTCAGCAAGGATGAAATTTTAGCGGCCGCTTGGTTGAACGGATCGGTTGAGCTCTTTTGGCTGGCGGTAGCGGCGGCGCTGTTGACATCATTTTATATGTTCCGGCTCTTTTTCCTCGTCTTTACTGGTGAGGCGCGCCATGATGGAGATGCTCATGAAGCGCCGATGTCGATGGTCGGACCAATGGTCGTTCTCGGCGTATTATCAGTCGCTTCGGGATACATTCAAACCCCTTGGTTTGGATCGTTTCTCGGTGAGTGGCTGACCGATGGGGCGTACCATCATGAAGCAGCGCCGGGATGGATCGCTGTTGTGGCGACGATTGTGTCGCTTGCGGGGATTCTCCTTGCCTGGCTGATGTACGGGAAGCGGACTGTGCCGCGCGACTGGTTATCCGCGCGTGCACCGCACGGGTACGAATTGTTGCGCCGTCACTATTACGTTGATGACTTTTACCGGTGGACCGTTGTGGCGCTTGTGTCATTCATTAGCCGCCTGTTGGCATATGTCGACCGTTACCTTGTGGAAGGGATCGTTCGGCTTGTCACCGGCACGGTCAGTGCCGCTGCTTCCGCCGGATCGCGCGGGCAAAACGGGCAAGCGCAGACGTACGGGGCGGTGACGGTGGCTGGCTTGGCCATTTTGGTCGTCATCTTCGCGTTGACAGGGGGGTACTGGCTATGAGCTTTTTGTCGCTGCTCGTCTTTTCGCCATTGTTAGGTATCATTTTGCTGGCGTTTGTCCGCCGAACGGATACGAAAACGATTCAATGGCTCGGGACGGCTGCCACCGTGCCACCGTTATTGCTGGCGTTGTTTGCTTTCATTCGGTCGGGGAGCGGTTTTCGCCTCGAGCAGCTCGATGAATCGTACGATTGGGTGCGACTTGCCAACCTCCCGTTTTTCACGGACGCGGCGTATGTGATCCGCTATGAGCTCGGCATCGATGGACTGTCGCTTCTCTTTATCGTCTTGACCGCCGTGCTCGGGACATTGGCCGCTGTCGCTTCTTTGCTTATCAAAGTGGAGAAAAAAGGGTATTTTATGTGGCTGCTCGCGTTGGAGATCGGCATGCTTGGCGTGTTTGTCGCCGCCAATTTCATCTGGTTTTTCCTCTTCTTAGAGGTGACGCTTGTCGCTATGTTTTTGCTCGTCGGCAAATGGGGTGGCTTCGAACGAGAACGGGCAGCATACGGTTACTTGCTGTACAACGGACTTGGCTCGGCGCTGTTGCTTGTCGTGATCGCAGTGCTTGTCGCTCGCACCGGAACGGCGAATTTCGCCTTGCTTCATGAAACGTTACATAATCCGGTCGCCGAAGGGCAGCTGATCGCCCCATTGACAGCAGAAGCGCGGTATTGGCTGCTTGGTGGGTTGCTGTTGGCGTTTGCCGTCAAGCTACCAGCTGTTCCGCTTCACCGTTGGCTCGTCCGCGTTCACGTCGAAGCACCACCACCGGTTGTTATGCTTCACGCCGGGGTATTGCTGAAAATTGCAACATACGGGATGATTCGTTTCGGGATCGGCCTGTTTCCGGACGAGTTTCGCGCCTTCGCCGGTGCCATTGCCGTGTTGGGGGTCATCAACATCCTATACGGTGCGTTGTTGGCGCTTCGGCAGCGCGAGTTAAAACATGTGCTTGCTTATTCGAGCGTATCACACATGGGGGTCGTGCTTGTCGGCCTTGGTGCGCTCAATGAGGCCGGCATTCAAGGAGCAGTGTTTCAATCGGTTGCCCACGGGCTCATTGCCGCCTTGTCGTTTTTACTCGTCGGTGTTCTCGCCAACCGGATCGGAACGACCGATATTCACCGCCTTGGCGGGCTAGCAAAAGCAATGCCGATTTTTTCCGGGTATTTGTTAACGGCGGCGCTTGCCTTGCTCGGGTTGCCGGGGCTCGCCGGATTTGTCGGCGAATTGACTGCTTTTCTTGGACTTTTTGAAACAAAGCCGGCCCTTGCGGCGGCTGGGGCACTCGGGTTGATTTTCGCCGCCGTTTATTCGCTGCGGGCCATTCTTGATATCACGTTTGGCCACACCCGCGAGCGATATGAATCGACGTTGGGCCTGCGTGGGTCGAAAGAGTCTGCGGCGAGTGTAAGTGAGCCACGTGTCATCGATTTGCAAGCAAAAGAAGCCGTACCGGCGTTCGTCCTCGTCGCCTTGATCGTGGCGGTCGGCGTGTACCCGCAGCTATTGGCTGAGCCGCTTGCCACCGTGCTGGAGACGATGATGAACGGGTTAGGGGGTTGATCGACATGAACGATGTGTGGCAAGCAAATTGGAGCATGATGACACCCGAATGGATCGTCCTCGCGGCAGCGCTCGTGCTGCTATTGATTGATTTGGTCATGCCGAAGGAACGAAGCCGCCGTCCGCTCGCTTGGGGCGCTGCCGCTGGAGCGGTGCTCGCGCTCATTGCGACGGCGGCCATGATTCCGGCTGATCCGGTTTCGATTTTGCACGATACGTTCCGGCTCGATGGCTTTGCGAAAGCGTTCAAGCTCATCCTATTAGCCGGCGGGGCCCTCGCGCTTCTTCTTGTTGCCGAGTGGGAGCCGAAAGAGGGGAGTCATTACCGCGGGGAATTTGCCTATATGATGCTGTTTGCTTTGCTTGGAGCGATGATGACAGCGTCAAGCGGCGATTTGCTTACCTTGTTCGTCAGCATTGAACTTTTGACGGTATCGTCGTATGTTTTGGCCGGCTTGCGCAAAACCGCAACAGCGTCGAATGAGGCCGCGCTGAAATACGTCATTAACGGCGGCATCGCCACCGCCATCATGCTGTTTGGCATGAGTTATGTGTTCGGCTTGACCGGGACGACGAATCTCGGTGATATCGCACGTGAGCTGCAAGAGACGAACGAGCCGTATATGCTTGCTTTGGCCTTCCTTCTTTTACTGATTGGCGTTTCGTTTAAGTTAGCGACCGTCCCGTTCCATATGTGGGCGCCGGACGTGTACGAAGGGGCACCCGTTCCGGCGACGGCGTTTTTCAGCGTCGTGTCGAAAACGGCTGGTTTTGTTCTTCTTCTTCGCCTGTTTGTGACGATCTTTGCCGCTGCGCCGGCGGAAGGCCGGGATCCATCGTCGCTCTTGTTATCGATGCAGCCAGTGATCACCGTGTTGGCGGGGCTGACGATGATTATCGGCAACGTTGTGGCGCTCCGGCAGCGGAGCTTAAAACGGTTGCTTGCCTACTCGAGTATCGCCCATGCCGGTTATTTGCTCGCCGGGTTTGCCGCGATGTCGTGGGCGATGATCGATTCGCTTTGGATTTACTTGCTTGCTTATGTGTTTATGAATATCGGGGCATTTGCCATCGTGGCGCATATCGTTAACGAAACCGGCTCTGATGATTTAGCTGGGCTCGCTGGCTTATACCGACACCGTCCGCTTTTGGCCGCGGCGCTCGGGCTGTTTTTGCTCTCGCTCGCCGGCATTCCGGGGACGGCCGGATTCATTGCCAAGCTCTATTTGTTCATCGGCCTTGTCGTCACCGAACCGGGTCATTACGTGCTCGCTACGGTGATGGCGGTAACGACTGTCGTCTCGTACGTCTACTATTTCAACTTGCTCGTCCAGCTCTTTTTCCGTCCGGCTTCTCTCGCGCCGTTGCGTCGTTTGCCGGCCGGGTTGTCAACTGCCGTAGTTCTTTGCGCGCTCGGGACACTGGCGATCGGTTGGGTGCCAGATCTTGCGTACGATGTGCTTGCCCAGTTCGGACATTTTGGCGATTTTTTGCCGTAACGGTACAATAAGGGGAGGGGAACACCTCTCCTCTTTTTTATTTCGAATGGGAGTCCATCTCCTCGAAAGCAAGGGGGTGAATGGATGATGATGCCTGTTATCGGCCAACAAGCGTTAATTTCGATTATCGTCCATTTGGCGTTTATCGCCGTGACATGGTGGACGCTGCAGGCAGTGCGGATTGATGTGTTGCTGAAACCGAACCGGGTCGTCCAAGGGCGGCTTTTATACATTTTGCTCACGATCGCCATCGGCTCGACCGTCGCGAATTTTTTCCTTGACTATTTGGCGTGGTCGACCGATTTGCCGTATTTGTTCCGCGATTGAGGAAAATGGGGGCGAACGAGCACGGAAGCAGGGGTATGCTTCATCGTGCTGCCTCACCTCTTGGCTGGCAATGGTTTTGTCCCGTTCGCTGCCCCGCTGGCGATCCGAAACATATGCAAGTGATCGACGCATTTCGAGCGTCGATGCGCCCTCGTTCGCTTTTTCGTGTCCACCGTACACCTAGCCGTGGCGCCTTCTGCCTTAGTGAGCAGCTTTGCCTGCTCGCTCTTTTTTTATGTAAGAAAACGATTTCAAAGATGGTCCGTTGTCGATTTTTTTGACGTATGTTCCCTTGTCTGGTGGCAACAATAACAAGTAAGGAGAGGAAGGGAACGAAGATGAGAAAAAAACGGATGAAATGGTTAATGGCGCTCGTGCTCACGAGCTTGTTTTTAGCCGCGTGGCAGTATCGGACGGAAGGCGTGCGGGGAGACGAATGGTCGGTACCGATGGAAACGATGGCGCACACATTAACGAAACACGGTGCTTCGCTTGGTCGATGGATCATTTACACAAGAGAGTATGCCCACGATATTCAAAATGATGCGGACTTTTTCAAAAAAATGGACGAGCTGAAACAAACGTATCGTTCGTTTCATTGGTCGTTTGAAAAAACGAGCCATGGGAAAAAAGCGATCGGCACAAACGAATCCCCCTTCTTCCAAGAACAAATTCAGCTGGTAATGACCGTCGCAAATGGGACACCGCAAACGTATATCCTCTATGAAGCAACAGGCCCAACATGGAGCCAAACTAGGTGGAAAGAAGCAGCACAACACATTCAAACAAAGACGAATGGATTATTTGTGAACAACCCCACATTTTATGCTTGTATTGAAGGCGAATTCAGTGATAATATGAAAGGTGGTTTACTCGAACAGGCTTCCCAATTGCTACGAGACTTTCAAGCGACGCCTGTTGAGTGGCTGCGGGAAGAGTCATTCGTCTCCCTGTCTGCATATACTGGGCAGTGGAAGAACGTTCTCCCGGCGGCCAATCACCAAGACATCAATGTACAAATTGCTTTGAGAGAAAGATTGGGCGGCAAGACGCGTGTCGTTGTTGGAACCCCAATCATTACCATTGAATATTAATATAGAGAAATTGGACGCGGAGGGGAATATCTTGGAAAAGATCATCGTCCGTGGCGGAAACCGGTTGAGCGGCACCGTCAAAGTGGAAGGCGCAAAAAATGCCGTTTTGCCCGTCATCGCTGCCACCTTATTAGCCAGTAAAGGAACAAGTACGATTCATGATGTGCCTGCTCTTTCCGATGTATATACGATCAGCGAAGTGCTCCGCTATTTAGGCGCTGATGTGCGCATCGCCGGCAATGCTGTAATGGTCGATGCCACCGGTCCGTTAACGGTGGAAGCGCCGTTTGAGTATGTTCGGAAAATGCGTGCTTCCGTGCTCGTGATGGGACCGCTGTTGGCTCGCAATGGTCGGGCCCGCGTTGCGTTGCCAGGTGGTTGTGCCATTGGTTCGCGCCCGATTGATCAACATTTAAAAGGCTTTGAAGCGATGGGGGCCTCCGTGAAAGTCGGCAACGGCTTTATTGATGCAGAAATCAATGGTCGTCTCCGCGGCGCGAAAGTGTATTTGGACTTCCCGAGCGTCGGAGCGACAGAAAATATTATGATGGCGGCCGTGCTCGCCGAAGGCACGACCGTGATTGAGAACTGTGCCAAAGAGCCGGAAATCGTTGATTTGGCGAACTTTTTGAATGCGATGGGTGCCAAAATACGCGGTGCCGGCACCGGAACGATCCGCATCGAAGGGGTCGACGAGCTTGTCGGTACGGCGCATACGGTCATCCCGGACCGCATCGAAGCTGGCACGTTTATGGTCGCAGCCGCCATCACTGGTGGCAATGTCCTCGTGCAAGGAGCCGTTCCCGAACATTTAAGCTCACTCATTGCGAAGTTGGAAGAAATGGGCGTAACGGTTATCGAAGAGGAAACCGGCGTGCGTGTCATCGGGCCGGAAACGTTGAAAGCAGTCGATATTAAGACGATGCCATATCCTGGGTTTCCAACCGACATGCAGTCGCAAATGATGGCTCTCTTGTTAAAAGCGGAAGGCACAAGCATGATCACCGAGACGGTATTCGAAAACCGCTTTATGCATGTGGAAGAATTCCGCCGGATGAACGCGGATATTAAAATTGAAGGACGCTCTGTCATTATTAACGGCCCGTGTCAACTGCAAGGCGCTGAAGTGGCGGCTACCGATTTGCGCGCCGCTGCTGCTTTAATTTTGGCTGGTCTCGCAGCCGATGGCTATACGCGCGTAACCGAGCTGCGTCATCTCGACCGCGGTTATGTCCGCTTCCATGAAAAGTTGGCTGCGCTTGGGGCCGACATTGAACGCGTCCGCGAAGAAACGAAACAACTCGACCAAGTCGAAGCAATCGAATGGAACGGATAATGGCGAAAAAACGACCGTGAACTACCTTGGGTAGGGAATGGTCGTTTTTATTCTTTCTGTCCGCACCTTCCCCGCTTACTAGCGAACGTCCCCCCTGCTTTGTCGAAGAGAGAATGAAGACCCCCGCTTTCAACTTGTAGGGAGGCGAGCTCCTTTAAAGATAAGACGAAACGCGAAAGAAAACTGTCATATATACTTGTCCGAGCCCATAACTATAGTAACGAACCGAAGCCAATGCAGGCATTGATTCATGATGTCCGCTTGTGCTTGAAAAATGCATATTGGGGGCTCGGCTATGGTAAAAAGACTGAAACCAGTCATCGTACTCGCACTATGCCTGTTTGTCGCCATCCTCGTCATTCCGGCGGCGCTCGTTCTACCATTTTACGACGGGAAGGTGGCAAAATTGACGGAACAACTGCACAAGCAAGAACAAATCCAACGTTCACAGGCAGCCGAAGGGCCGTCCGTTGACGTGGCCGTCTACCGAAGCAGAGAGCAACGCGTAGAAAAAATTCCCCTCGAGCAATATGTCATTGGCGTGGTGGCGGCGGAAATGCCGGCTGAATTTGAACTCGAGGCGTTAAAGGCACAAGCGTTGACGGCAAGAACATACATCGTCAAGCAGTTGCTCGCCAATCAGCCGTTTCGTCTACCGGAAGGCGCGAACGTGACGGACACGGTGACGCACCAAGTGTATTACAGCGATGCTGAATTGCGGAAGTTATGGGGAAGCGACTATGACTGGAAAATCAAAAAAATAACGAAAGCGGTTCTCGATACGCGCGGACAAATTTTAACGTATAACAACGAACCGATCGAAGCGCTCTTTTTTTCAACAAGCAACGGTTATACCGAAAATTCAGAGGCATACTGGCAAAACGATTTTCCGTATTTAAAAAGCGTCGCCAGCCCATGGGACGAACAATCGCCGAAGTTTTACCAACGAAAAACGATGGCGGTCTCGGAATTTGAACGGCGCCTTGGCGTGACGCTGTCCTCTGACGGTTCGGTCGGCGTCATTGTCTCGCGTACACCTGGCCGCCGCGTTGGTGAGGTGAAAATTGGTGGCAAGACATTCACTGGTCGCGAGGTGCGTGAACGGCTCGGCCTGCCATCCACTGACTTTACATGGGCACGCAAAGGCGATGAAATCATCATCACGACAAAAGGTTACGGCCATGGCGTCGGCATGAGCCAGTATGGAGCCAACTTCATGGCGAAAGAAGGAAAAACATACGCCGATATCGTCAAACATTATTACCGCGGCGTCCGCATCTCCTCAGCGACCGCCTTTTTGAATAAGTTGACCGCGAAAAAATAACGGAGCGTCTGCTCCGATTTTTTTGCATAAAACGAGGCCGAATGTCAAAAAATAAACAAAAAATTGTTTGCGGCGTGTATATCTTTTCCTCTTTCTGTTCAAAATGGTTGCTGAGGTGATGAACATGAGAGAGGAACAAAGACAACCGTCGCTGAAGCGTTTCTTCCGCAAACGTTGGGTATTTCCGGCTATTTATCTATCTTGCGCGGCGTTGATTGTCGCCGGTGCACTTTGGTTCCAAGCGGGCAAGCAAGAGAGCACAGACGAAAACAACGTAGCAAAAAACGGAACCGCCCAGCAAGAAGACCCGGCCATTCCGGTCAATGAAACGGTCGAAAACATTGCAATGCCTGTGGTTGATCCGAACGCAGTACAAGTGAAAACTCCGTTCTATGACGAAAACGCATCAGAACAAGAGCAGGAAGCAGCCCTCGTCTTTTATGATCATACGTACCATCCGAACCAAGGCATCGACCTTGTGCGCCAAGACGGTAAAACATTTGACGTCACCGCTTCGTTAAGCGGCACGGTGACGAAAGCGGAAAAAGACCCGATTTTAGGCTACGTTGTGGAAATCAACCATGAACAAGGGGTCACGACCGTCTATCAATCGCTTGCTGATGTGAAAGTAGAAGCAGGCGATACGGTGAAACAAGGCGAAGTGATCGGTAAGGCAGGGCAAAGCGAATTTAATAAAGAAGCCGGCATCCACGTCCACTTTGAAATTCGCAAAGACGGAAAACCGGTGAACCCGATCGACTATTTCGACAAACCGTTGACCGCATTGACCGACAAATCGGAGGACAACGCCGGAACCAATAACACCAACGTAAGCGAGGAGAAAGAAACGACGCCAAGCGACGAAACAGCGCCGACTCAAGACAATCCGGCAAATGAATCAGAACAAACGCCGGCTGACGACGACACAACGACGCCAAACGACAACAAACAAGATCAAAATAATGACACATCTTCCAACAAAATGCCAGACGCTTCGATCGGTATGGCAAGAGCGTAACGATTTCATGGAGGGAACGAATGACAAAGAAAGGCCCGTCTGTTTGCCAAAGCGAACAGCGGGTCTTTTTCCGTTTTCTCATCCCGAACCGGAGAAGACTTCCGCTTCCACACGTGAACGTAAGTCCTTCACCAACCGATGGGGAAGGGGGATTGCCAGCCTGCCTTGAGGCGGATGTTCCTAAGAGTCTCCCACCGCTAAGTGTAAGCATAGGTAGAAGCGGGAGATAAAAAAGAAAGTGGTTTCCAACGCGCCGTTTGAACCGATATAATGATAGAAAACAGGTGTGAGTCGGGGTGACTTTATCGTGAAACTAGACGATATCGACCGCAAAATTCTTGAAATGTTGATTGAAGATGGCCGCATGTCGTATGTCGATATTGGGAAAAAACTGAATCTCTCCCGTGTTGCTGTCCGCGAACGGGTGAACCAGCTCGTCAAACGTGGAATTATCGAAAAATTCACTGTTGTCATTAATTCGGAGAAGTTCGGCAAACAAGTGTCAGCGTTTTTCGAAGTTGACTGCGAGCCGGCGTATTTAGTCGAAGTCGCGCAAAAGCTGGCGGAGAATCCGAATGTGGCGAGTTGCTATCAAATGACCGGTCCGAGCACGCTGCATATGCACGTACTTGTCGAAGACTTCAACGCCCTCGAGAAATTCATCAACAACGAGTTATATGCACTAGAAGGTATTACGAGAGTGGAAAGCCATATTTTGCTGCGTCGTTTCAAAAGTCGGACGGGGTTGAAATTGTAGAGATTGACTGAAGCGGAACGGCGAAGCGTCACAAAAACACCTTTTTAAGGGTGTTTTTTTATTTAAATAAAAAATTCATTTTTTTTAGACAATTGTGTAGAAAAATGGTTCAAATTCCTATATAATCATAAAAAACGAAATAGAAATTAACTTTGTTAAATAATCATTCAATTTTTCTTAACAAATGTATATAAAATTCTCTTTTATACAAACAACAGAAAAAACGGTGCGATAGAGAGCGGTTCGATTGAGTTTGCTGGCCGCGACTTAACGAAACTGTCGAAAGAGGAGTTGCGTCGCATTCGTGGAAACGAAATTTCGATGATTTTTCAAGAGCCGATGACGGCGCTTAACCCGGTCTTTACGATCGGTTATCAGCTTCGCGAACCGCTCATGCTCCATCAAAAATTGTCGAAACAGGAGGCCCACGAGCGGGGCATTGAGCTGCTCAAGCAAGTCGGCATTCCGTTTCCGGAAAAGCGGATGAAACAATATCCGCATGAGTTAAGCGGCGGAATGAGACAACGCGTCATGATTGCTATGGCACTCGCCTGCCATCCGAGTTTGCTCATTGCCGACGAGCCGACAACGGCTCTTGACGTGACGATTCAGGCGCAAATTCTCGACTTGATAAACGATCTAAAACAAAAATTGAACATGGCCGTTATTTTAATCACCCATGACATGGGGGTTGTCGCCGAAATGGCCGACCGGGTGATGGTCATGTACGCTGGGGAGAAAGTGGAAGAAGGCGATGTCGAAAGCATTTTTTCCAATCCACGCCACCCGTATACAAAAGGGCTGCTGCAATCCGTGCCAAGCGTGGATGACGAAGAGTATTCGCTTGAACCGATTCCAGGCACGCTACCGAGTCTAAACGAACAAATTGACGGTTGTCGGTTTCACCCACGCTGTCCGTTTGCGACCGATCAATGCCGGACTGCATCGCCGCCGGAGAAAACGATCAGCGTCAGTCATTCCGTCCGCTGTTGGTTAGAAGAGGGGGTTCACAACGATGAGCGAGTCAAAGCAGCCACTTCTTAAGTTGGAAAACGTGAAAAAGTATTACCCGATCAAGGGAGGATTGTTGCAGCGCGTCCAAGGCTATGTAAAAGCAGTGGAGAATGTTTCCCTTGACGTGTTTGCCGGGGAGAGTATCGGCATTGTCGGCGAGTCGGGCTGTGGAAAATCGACCCTTGGTCGGACGATTCTTGGTTTAGAAGAAGCAACGGACGGATCGATTTTTTTTCGAGGCGAGGAAATTAGCCGTTTGCCGGAACGGCAGCGCAAACGATGGAAAAAAGAGATGCAGATGGTATTCCAAGACCCGTACGCCTCGCTGAACCCTCGTCAACGCATTGGCCACGCGCTTGAGGAGGTGTTTGTCATTCATACGAACATGACAAAGGCCGAGCGCGAGGAGCGCGTGCTGCAGTTACTTCAAGAAGTCGGGCTTCGTCCGGAACATTACGACCGCTATCCGCACGAATTCAGCGGCGGGCAACGGCAACGGATTGGCATCGCCCGGGCGATTGCTCTCAATCCATCGCTTGTCATTTGCGATGAGGCCGTTTCCGCGCTGGACGTATCCGTCCAAGCGCAAATCATTAAACTATTAAAGGACATTCAAGAAAAACATGAGTTGACGTATTTATTCATCTCCCACGATTTAGGGGTTGTTCGCCATTTTTGTAACCGGGTGCTCGTCATGTATTTAGGTCATGCTGTCGAACTCGCGCTGTCGCAGGAATTGTACACCAATCCACTGCATCCGTATACAAAAGCGTTATTGTCCGCCATTCCAAGGCTGAAGCCGGGCGTCAAGCGGGAGCGTATTCGCCTTGAAGGCGACTTGCCGAATCCGGCCAATCCGCCGAAAGGCTGCCCGTTTCATACGCGTTGCCCGGTGGCGACCGAACGATGCAAACAAGAACGGCCGAAGTGGAAAGAAGCAGCTCCAGGTCATTTTGTTGCTTGTCATGAAGTGAAGTGAGGAGGAGTTTCTATGGACTACTTATACCACCCATATACATCACAGCGGATGACAGTGTTCGCCAAAAACGGTATTGTTGCCACATCGCAACCGCTCGCTGCTCAGGCCGGGCTTGAAGTGCTGAAAAAAGGCGGCAATGCCATCGATGCGGCGATTGCCACCGCGGCTTGCCTGACGGTCGTTGAGCCGACGTCTAACGGCATCGGCGGCGATGCGTTCGCGCTCGTCTGGACGAACGGGAAGTTGTACGGGTTAAACGCCAGCGGCTATGCGCCAGCTGCCATTTCGCTCGACGTGTTAAAAGAGCGCGGCTATACGGAAATGCCGAAATACGGGTTCGCCCCGGTGACGGTCCCGGGAGCGCCGGCGGCGTGGGCGGCGCTGTCGAAGCGCTTTGGACGTCTGTCGCTTGCCGAAACGCTTGCACCGGCCATCGCCTATGCCGAAAACGGCTATCCGGTATCGCCTGTGCTCGGAAAGTACTGGGCGAACGCCTACCGGGTGTACAAAGAAGCGCTCCATGGGCCGGAGTTCGGCTCGTGGTTTGAGACGTTTGCGCCGGACGGTCGCGCCCCGAACATCGGTGAAGTGTGGGCTTCACCCGATCATGCGGCGACGCTTCGTTCGATTGCGGAGACCGAAGCGGAAAGCTTCTATCGCGGCGAGTTGGCGGAAAAAATCGTCGCCTTCTCGAAGCAATACAACGGCTTTTTGACGCTTGAAGATCTTGCCGAGTATGAACCGGAATGGGTCGAACCGATTTCCATTTCTTACCGCGGCTACGACGTATGGGAAATCCCGCCGAACGGCCAGGGACTTGTCGCCTTAATGGCGTTAAACACCATGAACGGGTTTGACGTACCGAATGTTCCGGATGTAGAGACATACCACCGACAAATTGAGGCGATGAAGCTCGCTTTTGCCGACGGGAAAGCGTATATCGCCGACCGTCGCTATATGAACTATCGCGTAGACGAGCTGTTATCTGAATCGTTTGCTGCGATGCGCCGGGCGCAAATCGGCACCGAAGCGCTTACGCCGGAGCCGGGGACGCCGCCAAAAGGCGGGACGGTCTATTTGGCTGCCGCTGACGGCGAGGGCAATATGGTATCGTTCATCCAAAGCAACTATATGGGCTTCGGTTCTGGCCTCGTTGTGCCGGGCACGGGGATTGCCTTGCACAACCGCGGTCATAACTTTGTCTTTGATGAGAACCATCCAAATGGGCTCGCACCGCGGAAAAAGCCGTACCATACGATCATCCCCGGATTTTTAACAAAGGGAGGCAAACCGATCGGCCCGTTTGGTGTCATGGGCGGGTTTATGCAGCCACAAGGACATATGCAAGTGATCATGAACACGGTCGATTTTGCTTTGAATCCACAAGCAGCGCTCGATGCGCCTCGTTGGCAGTGGATGGAAGGGAAAACAGTGCTCGTTGAGCCGCACTTCCCACGTCATATCGCTGAAGCGCTCGCCCGCAAAGGACACGACATCCGCGTGGCGTTGGACGGCGGCCCGTTCGGCCGCGGACAAATCATTTGGCGCGATCCTGATACCGGCGTGCTTGCCGCTGGGACGGAGCCGCGCACGGATGGAGCGGTCGCCGCTTGGTGAAACTAGCGATAAAGGAATGACAACGATGAATCAATGGCATTTGTTTCTCGCGTTTTTTCGCGTCGGCATGCTCGGGTACGGAGGCGGTCCGTCCTCGATCCCACTCGTGCGCGCCGAAGTGGTGACAAAATACCGCTGGATGACAGATGAAGAATTCGCCGAGATTTTAGCCATCGCTAACGCCTTGCCTGGTCCGATCGCGACGAAGCTTGCCGGCTATATCGGCTATCGAGTTGGCGGTGCGCTTGGACTCATCAACGCCGTCGTCGCGACGACCGCCCCGACGATTGGGCTGATGATCGTGCTGCTAGCAGTGCTGTCATCGTTGAAAGACACGCCATGGGTCGCCGGGATGACCAAAGCGGTTGTCCCCGTTGTCGCTGTCATGCTTGCCGAGATGACATGGCAGTTCGCCAAGCAAGCGTGCGCCGCCCTCGGCATCTGGCCGGCGGCCTTGCTTCTTGTCGCTTGCTTTCTCGCCTTGTGGCGGCTCGGGCTTCATCCGGCGCTGGTGGTCGCCATTTTGCTTGTAGCAGCGTTTGTCAGGCGGGGAAAAACGGAAGCGGCGAACGGAAACGACCGCGGTGAAAGGAAGGTGTCGCCATGATTTACTGGCATTTGTTTCTCGCCTTTTTTTGGCCCGGCATTCTCGGCTATGGCGGCGGCCCAGCCTCGATTCCGCTTGTTGAGCACGAAGTGGTCGACCGCTACCAATGGATGACGGTCAATGAATTCAGTGAAGTGCTGGCGATTGGCAACTCCCTGCCCGGTCCGATCGCGACAAAAATGGCCGGCTATATCGGCTACGAACAAGCCGGTATCCTTGGCGCCGCCGTCGCCGTGTTTGCGAGCGTCGCCCCGTCGCTCATTTTGTTGCTGGCACTCTTGCGGCTGTTGTACAAATGGAAAGACGCTCCGCAAGTGAAGCGGCTTACCGCCTATATCCGTCCGGCGATTGCCGTCATGCTTGGGATCATGGCGATCGACTTTTTCCGGGAATCGTACGAAGAGGCCGGACTCGGCCAAACGGTGTTTCTCGCCGCTGCCAGCGCCTTTTTGCTGTTTGGTAAATGGCGCGTCCACCCGGCGTACGTCATCGCCTTGGCGCTTGTGTACGGAGCTGTCTTCTTGTCCTAGAGCATGAACCGCCATAACGAAAAGAGGCTTCATGTGTGCGAAGCCTCTTTGTTGTTTAGCAGGGACGTCTCTGAAAAACAGCCATATTTCCTTCCATCGATCGCCCTTGAATCAAGAGAGACATCGCGTTCACATGGTTTTTCAGTTTGAGAAGCCGTATGATGACAAGGATGACCTCAAGAAGGATACAACATAGCGTCTAACGACATCATTGAGCATGCATACAAAGAAGGTTGTCCTGTTGCTTATATGATGGAGATTCAATCACTTGTTTTCAAAAAGACGAAAAACGACTGAGCGTGTGCCATCGGACGGCTGCTGTGTGTCGACGCAAAGAAAAAACGTGCCGATTCATCCATGGCACGTTGTCTATTCCACGGTAAACGTCACTTTCGCCCGAGCGTTCGGCCAGTTTTTGTCGGCGAGCCACCATTCAAGCGTGTACGTCCCCGGCGCTAAGTCACGGAACGTCTCCTGAAAGGACAGCTCTTCGCCTTGCTTGACCGTCCGCTCTTCGTAAATTTGCGCAAACATCTTCCCTTCGCTAAACTGCTTCACCTTTTCCCCATCACGATACAAAATGTAGTCATACTTTTTCGAGCTGGTGAACGTTACCGTCTGCGTGCGTTCGGTTTGGTTTTGGACCGTAAATGTAAACACGTAGGCGCCGTTTTCTTTTTGATACGTCAATGACGGCGCCAACGTTCCGGCGCTGATCCCTTTTCCGCCTGCTTGAGCCGGTTTGCCCGCCGGCGCAGGGCCAAGCAGATCATCCTTAGCCTGCGAGTGCTCTTCGCCGTTTGTATACATAAACAACGCGCTTGTCGCTGCCACCCCGGCTAGCACTGCGGCAATGCCGATCACTTTTCCTTTGCCCATATTGCCCCTCCTTTTGTCTCTTTATATTATAGTCGTTTCCCGTTTCTCTCTCGTTACAAACCGCAAAAAATTGTGAAAAAACCGTTGTCCGCCTTGATATTTCTGGTATATATGCCCGATTTGTCTAATAAAATGTTACAAATTGAACAGCAATGAGAGTGGTTGAGGTGGGGATCGTTCACAACTGGCAAGCGACGCGACGAAGACGCTTCCGAGACATCCAACGAAAGCGGCGCTCATCTTTGGCAAGACGAGTCTCATTTCACACTTCTCACTTCTCACATCCAACTTAGGGAGGGCGAGTGGTGTGCACGATTACATCAAAGAGCGTACGATCAAGATTGGCAAGTATATCGTGGAGACGAGGAAAACCGTTCGCGTGATCGCGAAAGAGTTTGGCGTGTCGAAAAGCACTGTGCATAAAGACTTGACTGAGCGGCTGCCGGAAATCAATCCGGAGCTGGCCCAAGAAGTAAAACAAATTCTCGATTACCATAAATCGATCCGCCATTTGCGCGGCGGCGAAGCGACGAAGAAAAAGTACAAAAAGCAAGCGGTAAAAAACAATTAACATTTTCCTTGCCATCTGCCATTGACAGTATCATTCCGGCGATGAAATATGGTAAAATAACCAATTAGGAATGATTTCAGGGCAGAGGCAAGGAGGAGCAATGTAATGTTTTCACGAGATATAGGCATTGACCTAGGCACGGCGAACGTCCTTATTTTCGTCAAAGGCAAAGGCATTGTGCTCAATGAGCCGTCCGTCGTGGCGATCGATAAAAACACGAACAAAGTGCTGGCAGTCGGCGAAGAAGCACGACGAATGGTCGGACGTACCCCTGGGAATATTGTTGCCATTCGGCCGCTCAAAGACGGCGTCATTGCCGATTTTGATATTACAGAAGCGATGCTGAAGCACTTTTTAAGCAAGCTCGACCTAAAAGGCTTTTTCGCCAAGCCGCGCATTTTAATTTGTTGCCCGACGAACACGACATCTGTGGAACGAAAAGCGATCAAAGAGGCAGCGGAAAAAAGCGGCGGCAAAAAAGTGTACTTAGAGGAAGAGCCAAAAGTCGCAGCCATTGGCGCCGGAATGGACATTTTCCAGCCGTGCGGAAACATGGTCGTCGATATTGGCGGTGGCACCACCGATGTCGCGGTTCTCTCGATGGGGGACATTGTCACCGCCTCTTCCATTAAGATGGCCGGGGACAAGTTCGACATGGAGATTTTAAATTACATTAAGCGCGAATATAAGCTGCTCATCGGGGAACGAACGGCCGAGGAAATTAAAATCAAAGTCGCAACGGTATTCCCAGGCGCACGGACCGAAGAAATCGACGTCCGCGGCCGCGATCTCGTCACCGGGTTGCCGCGCACGATCACCGTTCGTTCAGAAGAAATCGAACGGGCGCTTCGCGAGCCGGTGTCTTTAATTGTACAAGCCGCTAAGAGCGTGCTTGAGCGCACACCGCCAGAACTGTCGGCGGATATCATCGACCGTGGTGTCATTTTAACGGGCGGCGGCGCGCTGCTTCATGGCATCGATCTGCTGTTGGCCGAAGAGCTGAAGCTGCCGGTGTTTATCGCTGAAAATCCGATGGACTGCGTCGCCATTGGCACCGGACTGATGCTTGAGAACATCGACCGCGCGCCGAAAACACAGTTCGTTTGACCGTTTGCCGCCAGCGGCGACCGAAAAGTCTATGTGAAAAAAGGAAAGGCGGGGGATGCGGTGGCCGCTTCTGCCCGCCTATAATGTAGGAAGAGACAGAAACCGCCGCTGCCTCGAGCCAGCAGCGGTTTTTGGAAAAAATCGTGCCTTTAAGCACGGAGAGGAATGGAAATGCGATCGCCTGAATGAAGGTGGATCGTTCATCATGACAGGTCATGATTCTATGGCAATGGCCAACGATGGGACAAGCGAGGTGATCGTCATGTTGAGGGGACTGTATACAGCTGCGAGCGGCATGCTGGCGCAACAACGGCGGGTCGATTGGCTCACAAACAATCTGGCAAACGCCGAAACGCCAGGGTATAAAGCCGACGCAGGAGCGATGAGAGCATTTCCGGAACTGTTGATGAACCGGCTCGAGGACGAGTCGATTCCATCCGCTCCACCGCGCGCCGTCCCCACGCAAACCGCGATCGGGCTGCTCAACACAGGCGTATATACACAAGAGCTCATCCCGAACTTTCGACAAGGGGATATCAAAGAAACAGGGCTCTCCACCGATGTCGCCTTAGTGGATGGACAAGTCCCGGTCGACCCGACAACTGGGGAGCGCGGTACGCTCTTTTTTGCTGTCGAAAACGACCAAGGGGAGACTCGCTACACGAGAAACGGCCATTTCACACTGAGCCCGGACGGCTACTTAACGACGCAAGACGGCTGGTATGTGCTAGATGACGACGGCGAACGCATCGCTATCCCGAGCGAATCGTTCACCGTTCGCGATGACGGGACGATTACGGCGGAAAACAGAACGATCGCCCGCTTAGGCGTCGTATTCGCCGCCAACCCGAAAACGGTAGTGAAGGAAGGAAACGGCTTATTCCGCAGCACTGAAGGTCCGTTGCCGCAGGCGCCAGGCAATGTGACGTATATGGTCAAACAGCGCTTCATCGAGCGATCCAACGTCGACATCGAACGGACGATGACCGACTTGCTCGCCGCCTACCGCGCCTTTGAAGCGAACCAAAAAATCATCCAAGCGTACGACCGCAGCTTAGACAAGGCCGTCAATGAAGTCGGCCGCTTGAAATGATAAAAGGGGGACAAGCTCATGCTCCGCTCGATGCACACCGCCGCCAACACGATGAACGCGCTGCAACAGCGGCTCGATACACTAAGCCATAACATCGCCAACAGCAACACCACCGGATTTAAACGGCGCGAAGCGAGTTTTGCTGAGCTGTTGACCCAGCAAGTCGACCGCCTGCCGGATGACGAAGCGCCCCGCCAAACACCAGCTGGCGTGCGCTATGGCAACGGGGCGGGCCTTGCTTCGACGATGCTTGTCACCGCTCAAGGGCCGCTCACCGAGACCGGTCGTGCGCTCGATTTCGCTTTCACCGCTGCCAACCAATGGTTTCGCGTTCGAGTCACCGATGCCAAAGGCGTCGCAACGATCGGTTACACTCGCGCTGGCAACTTTTCATTGACGCCCATAGGCGGTCGGCTCGCTCTCGTGACAAGCGATGGTCGCCCAGTGCTTGATGAAACGAACGCGCCCATCGAGCTGCCGGCTCATGCGACCGACTTTCAACTGTCCCCGACCGGGACGTTGACGGCCACCGATGCCAACGGCGCGGTTGTCGCCCGCGTCAACCTAGGCGTCACTGTCATCCGCCGCCCGCAGCTCCTTGAAGCATTGGGGGACAATGTCTTCACGCTTCCCACTGCCCCAGGTGCCACACAGGAGCTGAACGGCAACTTGCGCAGCCAAATCGCGATGAAACAAGGGGCGCTCGAACAGTCCAATGTGGACCTTGGTGAAGAACTGATCGGTTTGATGGCGACAACCCGCGCCTATCAGCTGAACGCCCGCGCCATTTCCATTTCTGAACAAATGCTCGGGCTCATTAACAACTTGCGCTCCTCATAAGGAGAGATCGACATGAGCAATGAAACGAAAAACGAACCGCTCTCCCGCGTCGCGCGGCGAAAGGAGCGAGAACAACAACGTTCCGCCAAAAGCGCACTCGACGACGCAGCCGCTTCCTTGCATGAAGAACAGCCAACGGAAGTGAACGAACCGCCATCCGAAGCCGAACCGACAGAGGGAAAACGCCGCTTCGTGCGCGCACGGCTCATTTCGATCTGGCTTCGGCTCGTGATCGTCATCGTTCTCATGGCCATTTGCCTCGCGACGGGAGCGGTCGTCGGCTACAGCGCCCTTGGCGATGGAGAATGGCTCGACGTGTTCCGCCTGTCAACGTGGCAACACATCCTTGACGTTGTGGAAAAAGGAACATAGAAACTGAGCGGCTTGCCGCAGAACATCAACATTCTTGACTCTAATGGAAAGGAGTGTCGCTATGCTCGACATCCAACAAATTCAAGCGATCATCCCGCACCGCTATCCGTTTTTGCTTGTCGACCGTATTCTTGAAATCGAAGAAGGCAAACGTGCGGTCGGCATCAAAAACGTGAGCGCCAACGAATCGTTTTTCGCCGGCCATTTCCCGGAATACCCAGTGATGCCCGGTGTTCTCATCGTCGAGGCGCTCGCCCAAGTTGGCGCCGTCGTCCTCCTGCAAAGTGAAGAAAACCGCGGCCGCCTCGCCTTTTTCGCCGGCATCGACAACTGCCGCTTTAAAAAGCAAGTCCAACCAGGCGACCAACTCCGCCTCGAAGTCGAAATTCTCCGCGCTCGTGGCTCCATCGGTAAAGGCAAAGGCGTCGCCACCGTCAACGGCGAACTTGTCTGCGAAACGGAGCTCATGTTCGCCCTAGGCGATAAACCAGCCAACTAACCAACACGCGCCCCGTAAAGGGCGCGTGCAGACTGTTGACAAAATGGGTTTCAGACGAATGTCTGAAACCCATTTTGTTCCATAAATAGACTATGTTTTCAAAAAAAGTGGGTAGGATGGGAAGCCATGCAAAGGAAAAGAAAGGGCGGTGCTTCGCCTTCCATAGGTAATTCGCCAGTTTTTTTAAATTCATGGCAGCACAAACAAGCATCGCCTGCGCCTCATTTTTTTCCAATCCCCGGTAATGCGTCCAGCGCAGACCATGCTTCTCTTTCATATCGGCGAAATCCCGTTCAATCGTCTCTTTTCGGAGGGCATAGAGTTCCCGGTATTCCGGAACATACCGCAAATGCTCTGCTTCTTCATAGTAGTCCTGCCATACGTGGCGAGTGACTACTTTGGTGTAGCTCTTGCTTTGCGTGCACTGATGAAGATACGGACAGCTTCGGCACACCGCCGGGTCCGATTTGTATTCCCGGTACCCTTCCCGATTCGTAGTAGAGTAAGATAGAACTTGATCATTGGGGCATAGATAACAATCAAAATATTCGTCATACACAAAATCTGATTTCCGAAAGAATCCATCTTTTGTTTTCGGGCGAGTGTACGGCCAAATCGGCTTTACCCCTTGTTCGAGTAAATACTTGGCAATGGCAGGAGTTTTATATCCTGCGTCTACACACACGGCTTCCGGACATGATTGGATTTCCCGTTTCACTCGTTCGAACAGCACAAAAAACGCTTGACTGTCATGGACGTTGGCTGCCGTCACGTAGGTCTGTAGAATCCATCCGTTGCGATCACAAGCTGTATGATACGAATAGGCAAACACTCGCTCCCGTTCATTTTTCACCAACAGTCCGCTCTCCGGATCCGTTTTGCTTACTTTTACTTCCCGTTTTTTTTTTCTCAGATGGCAACGGCGATTTTCCATGAGCGATCCGATCCCGTTCGATTTCTTTTTCGAGTTCCTGTTGGTAGGCTTTGGCTTCGACTTCTGCCATTTCCGTTGTAAACTTCTTTTTATTGGCGCTTGCTTTGACATGAGTGGAGTCTACGTACAAGACACTCGAATCTACCAATCCGTGTTCAAAGGCTTCTTTTAAAATCCGTGAAAAAATTTGATGGAATACATCCGTTCCAGCGAAACGACGCGCATAGTTTTTACTTGGCGTCGAGTGATGAGGAACGGGATCATGAAGACTAAGTCCTAAAAACCAACGGTAGGCGACGTTGGTTCGGATTTGTTCGACGGTTTCACGCATGGAGCGAATCCCAAATACATACTGAATCAAATACATTTTAAACAACATCACTGGATCAATGCTCGGACGTCCATGATCAGGAGAGTAGAGATCTTTCACCACATCATAGATAAAAGAAAAATCAATGGCCGCATCCAGCTTTCTTACCAAGTGATCCTCTGGAACCAGATCATCCAGTTTCACCGTGGTTTCGGTATAGCGCCCATCTTCTTGGTGTGGCCGAAGCATCGTTCCTTTCCTCCATTTCTCCCTCGTCTTACCTTCATAATAAAACAGCTTGTCGACTTTGTCGACAAGCTGCACGCGCCCCGTAAAGGGCGCGTGTTCTTCGTTTCTCCCTCTGAAAAATCCCTCCCAATTGCCAGCATGCATGAAATGTGCCTTTCTGGGAAAGATAAACAAGGATCGGTCTTACATAAGGTCACAACAACACGCAGAAAGGGGAAGGTGCAATGAAAAACAAAGTGGTGCTGTTCAAACTGTTCAGCGCTGTCGTCGCCCTCTTTTTAGCGGCGGGATGCAATGTGGACCGTGACAACGACAATCCGCCACCGCCAAACAACGAACAGAATGATATCAATAACGGTGATCGCAATGACATGGACATGAACCCAGCCGATGACATCAACCAAAACGATAATGTCGACAACGACAGAGACAATGACGGTATCCCGGACAACCGCGATGCCGATTTGAACGACAATCAAAATGACCAATTGCCTCCAGGCGTTGACACAAATAACGGACCGGGCGATGACGAACGCGACGCCGTTCCGGACCGCGAAGACCCAATTGAAGACCCGCAAGACGTCAACGACCGCAATAACAAAGATCAATAACACAAAAAGGCTGCCGATAAGGCGGCCTTTTTTTCTAGTGTAAATTACCTAATTACTTCTAGATATGTTTGCCTATCTTCGATATAATGGTTTATGTGTGTAAATGGATCACAACTTAGAAGGGAATTAGGGGGTAAACAATGGAGGAAACTATTAGCCTGCGCGAATTGTTTGAGACATTACGCAAACGGCTTTGGCTAATCGTCTTGATCACGGCGCTTGCGACGGTGGTAAGCGGTGTGGTCAGTTATTTTCTATTGACGCCAATTTACCAAGCGTCAACCCAAATTCTCGTCAACCAAGCCAAATCTGAGCAGCAGATGTACAACGTTGGCGAAATCCAAACGAACGTGCAGCTCATTAACACATACAGTGTCATCATTAAAAGCCCGACGATTTTGGAGAAAGTGAAAGGTGAGTTGCAGCTTGACCAGACGTTGGACGAGCTGAACGGACAAATTCAAGTCTCGAGCGAAAAAGACTCGCAAGTGTTTGCTGTTACCGTTCAAGATCCGGATCCTGCTATGGCGGCTAAAATCGCCAATAAAACGGCCGAAGTGTTCAAAAATGAAATCGTCAACATTATGAACATCGACAACGTCACCATTCTCTCCAAAGCAGAAGTGAAAGAGCATCAAACCCCAGTGAAACCGAAGCCGCTTCTCAATATGGCCATCGCCTTTGTCGTCGGTCTTATGGCAGGCGTGGGACTTGCTTTCTTGCTTGAATATTTGGACAACACGATCAAAACGGAAGAGGACGTCGAACGCCATCTCGGCCTGCCGGTACTCGGCGCCGTCAGTTTGATCACTGCTGAGGGCGATCAAAAGAAGAAACATGAATCGGCTCTTCCGCAAACAAGAGGTGAAACCATTGGCTCGTAAAAAACAGATCCGCAAAGCGGAGCGGAGACTGATCGCTGCTGACAACCCCAAATCGTCGATCTCTGAACAATATCGGACGATCCGAACAAATATTCAGTTTTCGGTCATTGATACACCACTCCGCTCCTTGATTGTGACATCGACCGGTCCTGGTGAGGGAAAGTCAACGACTGCGGCCAACTTGGCGGTCGTCTTCGCCCAACAAGGGAAAAAGACGTTGCTCATTGACGCCGACTTGCGTAAGCCAACGGCTCATTACACGTTCCGCCTCAACAACTACACGGGGCTCACCAACGTTTTAACGGGTTCGGCGCCGCTCTTGCCGACGTGTCAAGAGACGCATATCGACAACTTATTCGTCTTATCATCTGGTCCGATCCCGCCCAACCCAGCCGAGCTGCTCAGCTCGAAAGCGATGGCTCAGAGTCTCGAACAGTTGTACGAGACGTTTGACCTCGTCATCTTCGATACCCCGCCTGTCTTGGCCGTGACAGACGCGCAAATTTTAGCCAACCAATGTGATGGAACGGTGCTGGTCATCGAAAGCGGTGGCACGGAAATCGAAGCGGCCATCAAGGCAAAAGAACTGCTCGAAGCAGCGAACGCCAAGTTGCTTGGCGTTGTATTGAACAAACGGAAACACCGTGACGGCGGCTATTACTACTACTATCAATATAAGTAACAACAAACGGCTTCCCCAATGGCGGGAAGCCGTTCATGTGAGAGAGAAAGAGGGGAGAGACCGTTGAGAAACTTCGTCTTTATCCTTTTGATCACTGCCGCTTGCCTATCCTTTACCATTGTTGGACACTTGTACTGGAAACAAACGATCGACGCTACAGTACAAGCGGCACGGGCGAAAATGGAAACATCCGGCCAACAAGAAGAAAAAGCCGATCAAACAAAAGCAATCCTCGCCCGCACCAAACAGTTGCCTGCCGCGGCACAGAACGCCATCAAACGAGCTGTCGCAGAAAATCGCCCGATCCGCCTCGTCATTGCCGGTTCGGAATCGACGCCGGAGAAAGGCGGCTGGCCCGATTTATTGAAACAGACGCTCGACAAAGCATACGGGGAAGGGACGTTCCAAATTACCGTCCATGAATATGAAGGGTTGACAACCGCCGACGCCGACAAGCAGCGCATCGCCGCTGACTGGGCGAATGACAAACCCGATCTCGTCTTGTTTGAACCGTTTTTGTTAAATGATAACGGCGTCATTGTCATCGATGATACGCTCGATCATATTGAGTCAATCATCAGTCAACTCAAATCCGACGTCCCCGATGCGGTCGTGATCTTGCAGCCGCCCAACCCGATTTACAACGCTACATACTATCCAAAACAAGTCGAAGAGCTCAAAGCATTCGCTAAAGAAAACCGTTATGCTTACTTCGACCATTGGTCGGCGTGGCCCGACTACAAAAGCAAGGAAATCGATCAATACGTCGATCCAGAAAGCGACCTCCCGACTACGGAAGGCGCTAAACGATGGGCGGAGGCGCTGGCTGAATACTTCATTGCCCAATAAAAGACGCGCACCCCAATTATCGGGTGCGCGTCTTGTTTATCGTGATGCTGTCGCTGATAGCTCTAAATGTTCTTTTAACTCATTCGAAATCGCCGTCCGCTCGCTATCTGGTACGAGTAAATAATAGATACCGTTAATTTTCGTCCCTTGGCCGTTAATGTGCAGCTGCTTAATTTGTTTGCGGGCGTCTTTGTAATTTGCCTGAATCTCTTTCATGTCCTCAAACGTCAAGTTCGTCTTGATGTTCTTCCCGACCGCGGCGAGTACATCACTATAGTTCGTAAGCGACGAGAAGCTAGCGCCTTTCTCAATAATGGCTTGAATGATTTGTTTTTGGCGGTCTTGACGCCCGAAATCGCCACGCGGGTCATCATAACGCATGCGCGAATATTTCAACGCCTCTTCCCCGTTTAGCGTAATTTCCCCTTTCGGGAAGTGCGTTCCACCATACGTAAAGGCAAACGGATTGTTCACGGTCACCCCACCGACGGCATCAACGATATCGCGGAAGCTTTCCATATTGACTTTAATGTAATAATCGATCGGGATGTCCAAGAAGTGCTCGACTGTCGCCATCGTCATCTCAACCCCACCAAAAGCGTACGAGTGGTTGATTTTATCTTGCATCCCTTTACCGATAATCTCCGTTCTCGTATCGCGCGGCACGCTTACCATCTCAATCGATTGCTTGTTCGGATTGACTGTTAAGACGATAAGCGTATCGGCGCGTCCTTTATCCCCTTTCCGCTCATCGACACCCATTAACAAAATCGAAATCGGTGTTTTCCGCTCAAACGATACTTCTTCTTGGCGCTTTTCCGACTTCCAGTTCACTTTTTCATGCATTTCGTTCGCCGTTTGTTTGAGGTTATGGTAGACAGAATACGCGAACACTCCGGAGCCGATGATAAGCAATGCGACGATGATCCCAACCCAGCGCAGCCATTTTCGTTTTTTACGTCGTTTTGCTCTCATATTCAACCTTCTTTCAATTGTAAAATCCATCATTATGATTATAGTTTGTTTTCCTTGGTGAAACAACTAGCATAATGTGTGAACTTGTCAATTTTTAGCGAATGATGTCCATTTTAACCCACAAGTACAAACAAATATCGTCAATAAAAGGGTCTTCTCGACACAATTCGGCAAAAAATACGATTGATATGACAAATCTACTATGCTATGATTATTGGTGCTTAAAAGATTTGGAAGAACAAAGGAAAAGGAGGAGATGGCGATGATTGATATCCATAGTCATATTTTACCAGGTATTGATGATGGTGCGCAAACGATGGATGAGGCCATCGCTATGGCGAAAGCGGCGGTGGATGAAGGCATTACAACGATCATCGCCACTCCCCATCACCATAACGGAAAATACAACAATCCATCAACAACCGTCACCGCTGCTGTCCGCCAACTGAACGAACAACTCGAACACCACCACATTCCGCTAACTGTACTCACAGGTCAAGAAATCCGTATTCATGGCGATTTTCTAGAAAACTGGGAACGGGGTGACATACTGCCGCTTGGTGGGGAAACGCCTTACATTTTAATCGAGTTTCCGTCCGACCACGTTCCTCGCTACGCGAACCAGTTGCTGTTTGAGTTGCAGCTAAAAGGGCTTACCCCGGTCATTGCCCATCCGGAACGGAACGCCGAAATTATCGAAAAGCCGGATCGGCTGTACGAGCTCGTCCAAAAAGGCGTCCTTACCCAAGTGACTGCCGCCAGCGTGGCAGGTTTCTTCGGAAAAAATATCCAGAAGTTTTCAATGCAGTTGATCGAAGCGAACTGGGTGCACTTCATTGCCTCCGATGCTCATAATCTCACGAGCCGCTCTTTCCAAATGCGAGCGGCCTACGATGTTATCAATCGAGAATTTGGTCTCGATGCCGTCTATTTCTTCCAAGAAAACGCCGAACTGCTCGTTAACGGACAAACCGTATACTGTGACGAGCCGGTGCGAATCAAAAAGAAAAAGTTTCTAGGTCTTTTTTAGAAAAATATACCTGAGTTGAAAGCTTAGGTCAATCATTTTATTCCTTTGTTGGTCTGTTTTCCATTTTGATCGGCAAAATGGAAACGGCCTTCTTTTGCTTTTCGGTGATGTCTCCTTACCATTATCAATGGAGGCACTCGGCCATGCCGTGGGTGGGGACGATGACGGTCCTATCACCTTAGACGCCCGTCGTCGAGGGTGTGGCGTGAGGGCGGGTTAGATGCCCGATTTTTCACTCGTTTTTATCTAATTCAGTGATTATGAGTCAGGCGTATCGTTTATAATAGAAAGATAGAGGATCCGTAATCTGTGAAAAGAGGCGATACGCGCATGGAACAAACTTGGGCGTTAAAGGTTGAGCGATTTGGAAAGATCAAACAGGGGGAAATCGATATTGCCCCGTTGATGTTGTTTGTCGGCGACAACAACAGTGGGAAAAGCTATCTGATGTCGCTTCTTTGGGGGGTGTTGTCCGAGGGGCGCAAGCTGTTTCCAAAAGACCCTCCGAACACGTCCACGTACAAGGAAATCGATCGCTTTCTTGAATCGTCTATCGGCGATGACTGCCTCATCCAAGACCGTGAAGCGCAACTGTTTGTCCAATGGTTTAATGATGTTCTCAGAAACAAAAAAAGCGAGTTGGTTAGAACGATTTTTCGGCGCAAAATCCCGATCGGTTCGTTAAGCATCGAGCGGTACCGCCGTTCTGAACCGCTGCGAATCATCTTTGAAAAGAAAGATTCGCTCCAAGGCGCTCGTTTTTCGACGGGGAAACACTATATTCGCATCCCGTATACGGATCGAAGCAAGGGACAAGCGACAGAGCGGTATCGCATGGCTCAATACATTACGTGGAATTTGCTGATGGATGGACTTACATCGCCGTTTTACCCACCATCCAGACAAGGCGGCATCCAAGGGCGGGCCATTGGCGAAGCGCTGTATTTGCCCGCTTCGAGAACAGGGTTCATGTTGTCTTACAAGGCGCTGGTGCAAGAGATGATGGAACGGATGATCAACGAAGAACATGAGGAACCATCCCTTGACTTCACGTTGCCTGTCTATCGATTCTTGCAAGCGTTGTTGCGTTTGGAGGAAAGCGGACAGTCGAAATATGCGGACATCGGACGATTTATTGAAACCGAGATTGCCAACGGAACCATGGACCAAGAAAAAGGACCGATTCCATCGTTCTACTATTGCCCACAAGGCAAACAAGAGCGCTTGCCGTTATACGTCACATCGTCGCTTGTAACTGAACTGTCGCCGCTCATTTTGTTTTTAAAATCAAAAGCAACGTACCGTTCACTCTTTTTTGAAGAGGCAGAAGCGCATCTGCATCCACGCGTCCAGCGCATATTAGCGACAGCGCTTGTCAAGTTGGCCAACCGAGGCATGCCGGTGTGGTTGACCACCCATAGCGATATTTTGTTCCAACAGGTGAACAATTTGATCAAACTTCACCAGCATCCAAAGAGAGAACAGTTGATGAAAACGTATGGCTATGTCGATGAGGACGCGATTGATCCGAAAAAGGTGAGGGCGTACCAGTTCCGCATGCAAGGCCAAGACACGATCATCACGCCGCTCATTCCGACCGAAAACGGCTTTCCGGCGGAAACGTTCAATGAAGTCATTTGGCAGTTGAATGAAGAGACGTATGCATTCCAGATCGGGGAAGAGGATGGAGAGGATGAATAACCTCGAATACCTTGAGCGAAGCTTTTATGAGAAAACGGGGGAAACAGGCGGAACGTTATATGTGATCGAGCAGGAAAAATCGGGAGAAGCACAAGTAACGCTCCACTGTTCCAACGAAGCCGTAGTGTTTTCGATCAAGCCTAACAACGGATTCCCTTATCTTCGAACCAAAAACACACCCGATGGCATCGTCTTTGTCAGAAGAGAGAAGCAATGTTGGGAACTGCACATTTTTGAATGTAAAAAAACAGTAAGAGTGAAGAGTTGGGAAAAGGCGAAACAGCAGTTTGAAGGAGGCATGCTTCATGCCTATATGTTACGAGGGCTTTTGGATCTTCCGCCTTTTTCAAAAATATGTGTATACACGGCCTACCAGGATGACCATTTATCGAAAAACTCGCCAGATCCAGCTTTGTTTCGGCAGCCGGTGGGCAAACCTGTGAAGAAGCCGCCGTATGCGGACTGGGATGATCCAAGCCTTGTCATTTTGGGGCATGAAGTTCCTCATCAACGCATTCCACTGAATGACTCCGGACAAGGAGAATACACGTTGTAACGTTTCCCTGCCGCGCCATGCTATAATGGCGTCAAGGAGGTGAAGCCATGAGCCAAGAGCTGAAAGAATTGCTTCGTTCCGTCTTGCAAGAAGAACTGAAACCAGTCCACGACAGGCTCGAACGGTTGGAAGGCGCAGTCGGGCACATTCGTCAAGACGTATCGCAGCTGCAGCAAGATGTATCCCAGCTTCAGAAGGAAGTCACCCAACTGCAAGAAGGTCAACGGACATTAGAAACCACGGTTTCCCAAATTCAAAAGGACGTTGCCCAGCTCCAAGAAGGCCAGAATGCGTTGCAGCGTGATGTCGCCCAACTGCAAGAAGGCCAACGGACATTGGAAACGACGGTTTCCCAAATTCAAAAAGACATTATCCAGTTGCAAGAAGGCCAACAAATAGTAGAACACGAGATGGCCGGCATGAAGCAGATGCAAGAGCGAATCCTCGAAGAGCTGCGCATTTCCAAACACAATCAAGCCCTCATTTTGAACGATGTAACGAATATAAGGAAATCCGTCGATGTCACCGTCTCGCACTTGCAGCGCCGATCCGATGTGATGTTTGACAAACTGATCGATCATGAAAAAGAAATCTTGAATCTGAAATCAAAAATGCCAAACTAAGTCCCGAAAAGGGGCTGTTTTTTATGCCCATATGCATCGGCGCATCGGTGCAGCTACGGTTGCACCGATGCGCGGGGGCATAGGGGCCAACTATACATAGGGGGTTACGTACCACATGAAAAAAGTGCGCAAAGCGATCATTCCAGCAGCGGGGCTCGGCACGCGCTTTTTGCCGGCAACGAAAGCGATGCCGAAAGAAATGCTGCCGATTGTTGACAAGCCAACGATTCAATACATCGTTGAAGAAGCAATCGCATCAGGGATTGAAGATATTATCATCGTCACAGGAAAAGGAAAACGTGCAATCGAAGACCATTTCGACAACGCTTTTGAACTTGAACAAAACTTAATTGAAAAAGGCAAATATGACTTACTCGAAAAAGTAAAAGAGCCATCGAAAGTCGACATTCACTACATTCGTCAAAAAGAACCGAAAGGGCTCGGCCACGCCGTCTGGTGTGCACGCAACTTTATCGGCGACGAACCATTTGCCGTTCTGCTTGGTGACGACATCGTCCAAGCGGAAACACCATGCTTAAAACAATTAATTGACCAATATGAACAAACTCTCAGTTCCGTTATTGGTGTCAAAAGAGTGCCTGATAACGAAACGCACCGTTACGGCATCATCGATCCAATTGAACAACACGGACGCCGTTACCAAGTCCGCCAATTCGTCGAAAAACCAGCACCAGGCACCGCGCCATCCAACTTAGCAATTATGGGAAGATACATACTTACACCGGAAATCTTCTTATTCCTTGAAAAACAAGAAGCCGGCGCCGGAGGCGAAATCCAGCTCACCGACGCGATTCAAAAATTGAACGAAATCCAGCGTGTGTTTGCTTACGAATTTGAGGGCAAGCGCTACGACGTCGGTGAGAAGCTCGGATTTATCAAAACGACGATTGAGTTTGCGTTGCAGCACGATGAATTAAGAGAAGACCTTATTCAATTTATGGAGAAAATATTAAATGATGTCAGGCGTGTTGATTATCCAATAAAATCCAAAGGGTATAGAAAAAAGAGCACCTTTCCTGTAGAATGTGAGTAGCGACACAAACAAACCCAGGAGGTGCTCTCTATGAACAAGCATACCACACTCCCGAATTTGATGCAAAAACTTGTTTCGGATGAAGAGATTCAACTGATTGCCGAAGCGGTTGGGTATCGTGATTCGTCTCGAACCTTTACGTTGCGCGAGTTGATTCACTTCTTCCTGCTGGCCGCCATGCATCAATGGAAAAGCTTTCGCCACGGAGCCGATGTGGGGCCTCTGTATGGATTGCCGCGATTCCATTATTCAACTGTATCCAAGAAAGCGAAAGAAGTTCCCTATGACATCATGAAACGCTTGTTGGCGTTGATCATTTCCAAGTGCAACCGCCAAACCCGCCGCTCGCTTCGGTTTCCCAAACCGCTTCGGGTGGTGGATTCGACGACCGTCACGGTCGGGAAAAACCGCCTGCCATGGGCGCCGTATCACGGCGAACGCGCCGGAGTGAAGCTGCACGTCGCGTATTCGCCGGAATCCTCGTTGCCGGCAGACGTGGTGGAAACCATCGGACTGCGTCATGATGGCCCGGTGGGAGAACAGTTGACGAACGCTCAACAAGTGCTGGTGGAAGACCGGGCGTATTTCAAAATCGAACGCCTCGATCGATTTGTGGAGCAGCATCAGCTCTTTGTCATTCGGATGAAGGACAACATCGAACTTCATCAGAAAAAAAGCTTGAAACGCCTTTCCAGCACATCCTCATCGGTTCAAGCCGACTTCACGTGCCAGTTGGGGACGAAACAATGCCGCTCCACCAAGCGTCACCGGGTGGTGATCTTTCGAGATGCGAATGGCCGCGACATTCGGGTCGTGACGAACCTCTTCCATGCGTCTGCGGAAACCATTGCCGACATGTACCAACAACGTTGGACTGTTGAGGTCTTTTTCCGTTGGGTGAAGCAATATCTGAATGTCCCGACCTTGTTTGGCACGACGGAAAATGCGGTATACAACCAACTGTTTGCGGCGTTCATCGCGTATGTGTTGCTGCGATGGCTGTATGATCAAACCAAAAAACAGACGAACGTCTCTCTTTCCTTCATTTCGTTCGTTCGCCGTTTTTTCTCTGGGCAGCTTCCTCTCGATTGGAAATCCGGGATGGCCGCTGCTTTGTTTGAGTATGCCCAAATTTATGGAAGGCGTATGTCTAATTTTGGATAATCAACACTCGTGACCGGCCACAAATCCTTCATTGAATACACCGAACGCCGTCCGGGCGCCCCGGCGCGTCTTGTTGCATCCCCGCATTTACGAATAACTTGGCTGAAAAGCGGAATATTCGTTGGAACAAATCATAGAAAGTGTGTGGAAATGGCATCAGCGGAAAGGATCCAAATGATTAAGCCGGCCTTGTTAAGGGCGGCTTATTTATTTATGACCATATATGACTGAATATTCTGTATGTAACAGATTAGTCAAACTATGCATAGCTGTCAAGGGGGGAGTAGTACATAAATCGTGGGTATATTTTCATAAAAATTTTCTGGAAGGAAAAGGATTAAGAGGAAAAGTGTCGAAATAAAAAGATAGGTGTCAATATCAAGAATATGGAGGAGATCAAATTGAGTTTTTTTCGGGAACTAGGCAGATTGGCAGGGAAAGCAACGGGAGCGGTGATAGGTGGCGCGGTGAATGTTGTCGGTGAAATAACAGGCAGCCAATGGATCAAAGAGGTAGGCGATGGCGTGAAAAAAGCGTCTGAGTTTGCCGGCGATACGTTTGGCCAAGCGGTAGACGGCGTATGGAATACGGCGTCTGGCATCATTCAAAAAGATGAAGCGAAGATCGAAAAGGGCCTTGGAAACATCGGTGAATCGATTTCGCGCACGGCCAAAGGAGTATACCAGACGGCCAAACATACATACCAAAACGGAAAAGAGGTCTATGAAGGGCTGCGCGATGACGATGAGAAAAAGATCAAAAACGGATTGACCAATATTGCCAAAACGGTAGCTGTAGGAACGTTGGCGGTCGGAATCGTGGATGTGATCGATGGCGCTGACCATAGCGATTGGGCAGAAAGCGATCAAGATCCGGACAACATAGGTAATGGGGCAGATGCCAATGGACATTCTATGGGTTCCTATACCGGCTATTCCGAGGTGGCAGTCAGCATCGAATCGGAAGAAAATCCGGGGACACATCATGTCCGTCCTCACTGGGTGGAAGGACATTGGCGCGATGGGCAATGGATTGAAGGATACTGGCGTGATGGGGATGGAAATACCGATGTGAACTTGACAGAGCAACAAGGCGGCGGCTATGAGCGGACGAATCCGGACGGGAATCCGGGTAATAACCTGGCATAAATTAGATGACCTTCTTTTGTTTCAAGTGGGGAATAAACTTTTGATAATAGCCAAGACGGCGAGGGAGGGAAACGGGTGAAAGAAGAAATATTGCTTGTAAAAATACATAATTCCTTAGCGGAAGGCAAAAGTGATTATGAAGCTACTCGGGGAAATTGGAGGATGAGTAAACATAGATTTCCGTATATTCAATATGTTGCAGGGGTACATCATGGAAAAGTCGTTTGTGTCTTTCAGCCTGAAGAGTGGGAGATTATCGAAGAAGGACCTGATAAGGGGAGAAAACGTTTTGCAGGTACCAAAGCTTCTAGTGAAGTATTGAAAAAGCTGCAAATGGTAGAGGACAAAGTTATGAGGAAATTCGGAAGCGGGAATGCTATTGCTTATCTTTCATTGGATGAATTGGATCAGTTAGTGAGCAACTACCAAACTATAAAATATGCAAAGCATCATACGGCTAAATCAAACGATGTGGGGGAAAACGTGCTTGACCGAATCAAAGGAGGGCTGTTCGGCCTTGCGATTGGCGATGCGCTGGGGGCGACGACGGAGTTTATGAGTGCCGAGGAAATTCGCGGCACGTACGGAAAAGTGACTGACATCATCGGCGGCGGTTGGCTTGATTTACCACCTGGGGAAGTGACGGACGATACGGCAATGACGATTGCGGTGGCGAAAGGGATCATTCGGAATAAGGAAAATCCGATTGCTGAAATCGGAGAGGAGTTTTTGAAGTGGTATAAGACCAATCCCCCGGACGTCGGCAATATCATCCGCACCGTGTTTTCATTGTATGCTGGCGATTGGTTTGATGCTGCTTATCGGGCTTGCCGGAAGCTCGGCGGCAAATGTGCGGGGAACGGGTCGTTAATGCGCTGTTTGCCGATTGCGCTGGCGTATGCGGATCAGGAAAAGATGGAGGAAGTCACGGTCCTTCATTCGAATATGACACATCATGATAGTCAAGCGGTGGAAGCATGCCTTATTTATAACCGCATTGCTTCTCGGTTGTTGCATGGAGAAAAGCTGTCAGCAGCGATTAGGCAAGAAGTTGTTCATACGCGATACGAACCGCTTTTAACGATTGAACCGGCCTGCCCGCCTGACGGCTATGTCGTGCATACGATGAGCTGGGTTCTTCATTGGCTGTGGCGCTGCGAATCGTTTGAAGACATCGTCATTTCAGCGGTGAATATGGGCGGCGATAGTGATACGATTGCGGCGATTGCCGGGGGATTGAAAGGATTAGAAGTCGGATATCACCAACTGCCAAGCCGTTTTATTGAAAAAATCGTCTGTGCCGATGAGTTGGAAGAGCTGGCGGTGCAATTGGTAAATATTCGGGGTTAGTCGGGTGGAGTTTGCCGCGGCCTTCCTATTTGGCTGATCGGTTTGAGATAGGATTTATAGGTTTTCAATAATTTCCATCGATGTTTCTTTGTTCGAAATTTTTGTGAATGATGAGGGGATGTATGATGCTAGCTCATCGATTGGCTGAAATACATTCGAACTTTGGCATTTATAGTGAATCACAAATCAATGGGAACGTTGACTTTCATATCGTATCGGATTTGAAACAAGTTCCGGAGTTGAATTATTTAGTGGATTTTTATGAAGCGTATTTCCAGCATTATAAAAAAGCAATGGATCCATCTCGGAATTATTGGTCTTTTAAGAGGGACAATATTGCCCGAAGTGTGGATTTGCCGTTTATTGGGCGTAAGGTTGTTGAGCGAGGTAAGGCAGAGTATATCTTTGTGTTTAAGGGTTCCTTGCAGAAGGAAGAGAAGCTGAGTATGACCGTCCTTTCTTGTTTTTGGATTTTTGAAGACGTACAACCTTATCAGTCATTTTTTGATCGCTATTGGCCCAATACCAAAAATTATGATCCGCTTGTTCGAAATTTAGGGATCACCAGGGATATTGCAGAGAGATCATATGTGACGGATTTTGCTAGGGTAGCTAATCATAGAGGGATCCGGGATATGAAAAAGTGCAAGGAACTGTTAATGGACGAAATACATTTATTAAATCCCCAACTGGTCATATTGGTCGGTTCAGAGCCAAGAGATGCATTTAGCCACGAACTTCGGCTGCATCCGGAAAAGTACATGAGTGTTCCGTTTTCGTTAAAAGGGGTTCCGAAAAAGACACAAATAGAGGGTCCGCTTCTCTATAAGCAACTGCGTGAACGTCTTTATCATTTGTTAGACAAGGAAAAGGGTCAGGTTCTGTGAAGCACCGAGAATGGTCGATAGATCTCTGGGTGCTGTAGCCTTGCTGCCGTTGCGCTGTTAAGGTGAAAAGTTGGATGAGCAATATCAAGATATGGATTGTTTTGTCCATCATCATTGTTGGGGATGGTCGTGTCGCGCGACAGATTATTTGCCCATTTCTTTCGCCAAGTCTGCCACTTCAGCGACGGTTAATCCGGTCCGTTTCGCAATCTCATGAATAGGCAGGACATCTAGTAAGTTTTTTGCGATTTCAATTGCCTTCTGTTTTTCTGCTTCTTTCACTGCTTCTTCTTTTTCCTGTTCGAAAAGCCGAATGACCTTTGTCATTTTGATCCACTCCTTTACTTTTTTTGCATATTCTTCGTCAATAAACTTATCGGTAGCGGTTAAGATGCCGGCGATGACGTGTAGTTGCGTTGGTTCGTCACGAATTTCTTTCGCGAGCTCGATCGTTTTTTCAATCATCGTTTGCCGGTCGAAACGACTATGCATAAGCGGAACGAGAATGAGTTTCATCGTTTCTTCCGCTGTTAACGGTTCGTTGTTGAGAATTTTTTCTTCGATGGCATGGAAAATCGCATCTCCGTTGTATTCGCAAAGCAATACGGCTTTCGAAGAAATCAACACATCTCCAGCGTGCAATTGTTCGTGAGCGCTTGTGACTTCGCTCGTATAAATGACAACGATATGAATAGGCTTGATTTGTTTCTGCTGTCTATAGTATGTGTGCAAAATTCGGTAAGCATAATCGAGGTACTTTAAATGGTTTTCAATAAATCGTTGGTTGCTTTCGTATTCAAGGAGAAGGATCGAATCATCTTCGAGAAGAAACAAGGTGTCTGAACGTTTTTCATCCGCTCGTACAGCTGGATATTCATTAGGCAACAGCGTCTTAATTTTCGGCAGTCCATGTAGTCCGTAAACATCGAGCGCTTGGTTTTGGTACAATTCGCTTAACGACTTAAATTGGGTTTGGTGCCTGTCACCACCCGAAATTTGTCGAAATATTGGTAATTGAAAGATAAAGGGGAGGGTATTACAATGATGGGTGAGAACTAATGTTCTGTGATTGGGAGGGATGGATGAGTGACGGTGAAGATTTTAAGCATTGGGTTGAGGGGGTTAGAAGGGTATCGGGTGCAGGTGGAGGTGCAGGAGGTGCCGGGGATTGCGGCGATGGTGATTGTTGGGTTGCCGGATGCGTCGGTGAAAGAGGCAAAGGAACGTGTTCTTGCTTCGCTTTATGCTTTCGGATGTGATTTTTTTGATAAAAGGCTCGTTGTTCATTTGTCTCCGCCGGAGAGGAAAAAACATAGCCCGATGTTTGATTTGGCGATGGCGATTGGGATTTTGAAGGCAATGGGCAAGCTGACAGCGCCGGTTTCCCCCGATGCAGCGTTTTTAGGTTCGTTATCGTTGGATGGAACGATTCAGCCGGTGGATGGCATGCTTCCAGCGATATTGGCAGCAAAGAAGCTCGGTTTTCAAAAAGTATACCTTCCGTATGATCCCACACTTCCGCTTCATCATTTGAAAGATCTCGATTGTATCTTTGTTCAGACATTGGAAGAAGCGGTGCAATATCTGCAAGGACAACGCGTTCTTTCGTTACCCCCAGCTTTTCGCACTCCTGAAATTACGAACTCCCCGCGAAAGCATCATCGGGATTTTCAATCGATTATTGGCCATCATCAAGCAAAGCGAGCATTGGAGATCGCAGCGGCAGGCGGACATAACGTGTTAATGGTTGGACCGCCTGGGTGCGGGAAAAGTTTGTTGGCGGAAACGTTTCCGACGATTTTGCCGAGCCTTTCTCATGATGCGCAGTTAGAGGTGATCAGTTTGTACCAGCTGGCAGGGGAAAAAATCGAGAGCGGCCATCCGCCTTTTCGCCATCCGCATCATTCCGCTTCATCGGTTTCTTTAACATCTTTCCGAAAGAAGTCTCCCACTTCTAAACGAAGTGAAAGTGGGAGATGAATTTCGGTTAGGTATAGCCTAAAATTGTCTCTTTTTTGTGTATTACAATATAATCAGTTATAGAAAAAATATATCGAAAATCAAGGTATGAAGTGAGGTGATTGGATATGGCAAACAAGGCATACAAGTTTCGTTTGTACCCAACAAAAGAACAAGAACAACGGCTCGCCAAAACCTTCGGTTGTGTCCGTTTCGTTTACAACAAAATGCTTGAAGAACGCATACAAATGTTTGAAAAGTTCAAGGACGATCAAGAATCCTTGAAACAGCAAACATTTCCGACCCCTGCCAAGTACAAAAAGGAGTTTCCTTGGCTAAAAGAAGTGGACAGCCTTGCGCTGGCAAACGCCCAATTGAATTTGCAGAAAGCGTTTCAACACTTCTTTTCTGGCCGCGCTGGATTTCCCAAGTTCAAAAACCGCAAGGCGAAACAGTCGTACACCACAAATGTGGTAAATGGCAACATCAAGCTTTCAGATGGCTATATCAAGCTGCCCAAACTGAAATGGATCAAGCTCAAGCAACACCGGGAGATTCCTGCCCACCATATCATCAAGTCTTGTACGATCACGAAAACCAAAACAGGAAAATACTATATTTCTATTCTCACAGAGTACGAACATCAACCTGCCCCAAAAGAAGTACAAACGGTTGTTGGGCTTGATTTTTCCATGAGTACGTTGTATGTCGATAGCGAGGGTAAGAGAGCCAATTATCCTCGATTCTATCGCAAAGCATTGGAAACATTAGCGAAAGGACAGCGTAAATTGTCTCGTAAAAAGAAAGGCTCGAATCGTTGGCACAAACAGCGTCTGAAAGTAGCGAAGCTGCATGAAAAAATTGCGAACCAACGAAAAGACTTTCTGCATAAGGAGTCGCACAAATTAGCGAAACGGTATGATTGCGTGGTCATCGAAGACCTCAACATGAAGGGAATGTCCCAAGCCCTCCATTTCGGTCAACGCGTTCATGACAACGGCTGGGGCATGTTCACCTCTTTCCTTCGGTACAAATTGGAAGAACAGGGGAAGAAACTGATCAAAATCGACAAATGGTTCCCCTCGTCCAAAACGTGTTCGTGTTGCGGTCGAGTCAAGGAGTCTCTATCGCTTTCTGAGCGTACATTCCGCTGTGAATGTGGATTCGAGAGCGACAGGGACGTCAATGCGGCCATCAATATCAAACATGAGGGCATGAAACGATTCGCGATCGTCTAACTTGTCCTCGAACCGTGGGGCACACGGGGATCGCTCGGTCAACTTCCCATCATGAGATGGGATTACCCGAGAAGCCCCCACCTCTAAGCGAAGCGTAGGTGGTGGGAGTATGTCACTTGGCGGGGGAACGCACCCAAAGCCTGGCGAAGTGTCGCTGGCACATCGCGGTGTTTTGTTTCTCGATGAAATGGCGGAATTTGCGAAAAAGACGCTGGATATGCTTCGCCAGCCGTTAGAGACGGGGAAAGTGACGATTAGCCGTATTTCGTCGACGGTAACATATCCTGCGGACTTTATTTTGCTTGGGGCGATGAATCCGTGTCCGTGTGGATATTTAGGCTCAAGAACGCACTATTGCACATGCAGTCCGAAACAAATTCAAGCGTATCGAAATCGTGTTTCCGGACCGATTTATGAAGCGTTATTATGGTAAATGGATTGACAATGACAGCGGAATGTTGGAAGTGAGTCGATATATTCATCTCAATCCTGTAGAAGCTCATATGGTGCATGCGCCGGAACCTTACCGATGGAGAGTTTATTTGTATATGCATCCCAAATCGCTGCCTCCGAAATTTATGAATATGGATGCATGATTAGATTACTTTTCAGGCACAAAAACAGAGCGGAAGAAAAAATATGCTGAATTTGTGAGGGAATGAGGCTGCCTGTCACTTGTCAGCCATCGAAAGCGCGCGGAAATGGCATCAGCGGAAAGGACGATGATTAGGCACCCCTTGGTGGGGCGGTTTATTTATAGGCATTTTCTATATACAGCGGTTTCCCTAATGAAATGAGTGCAAGAAAATTCTTTAAGGTGTAAAATATAATTACAATACCGTTTTTAAAAGGGAGAGGAAAGGTATATGGAAGGGAATATGGAAAAGAGACCCTTCAATGTTTATTGTAATTCCATTAGTTTAAGTATGAGTCTTCATGATATTATCCTTAATTTTCAACAGCAATCGCCCGATGAGAATATATACCTCGGAAAGGTTACTATGAGCCCACAACACGCCAAACAATTTGCTTATTTGTTATTGAATTACATTAAGCAGTATGAAGAGATATTCGGTGAAATCCCTTCCCCGCCAAGTGAGGAAAAGATTCAGGAACTTTCGCAATTAGGTATTATTGGTGTGAAGAGTGAGCAATAATGGAAGGTAACAAGATCAATACAGACTACATATTTATAACTGAGGACCCTCTAGGCAGAGAGGTGCGGCTTAAAAGCACAACATGGAATTATCATATTGTTGGTGGGGATCATACAAGGGAAGAGTTTATAGGCCAAGAAGATATGGTCAAGAGCGTCATTCAAGATCCTTGTGTTATATTGCCAAATAATCCGGACGATCAGCATGATACAAGACAAAAATATATAGATCTTGTGCAATTGCCTAAGTTTAAGTCGCTAAAGGCGTTGGTCGTTATTGTCGACCATGAAGATGAAGCGTATGGTGACGTTGTTACCGTCATCGCCAAAAGCAGGTTAAACCAAGAGACAGGAGGTGCGATTTATGTTCGTCCAAAATTTACAGGAAAACGTTAAATACTCCTATGACTATGATCACGATGTTCTTTATATTTATTTGGGCGAACCAAAAGTGTCGTACGATGACGAAGCAGCTCCTGGTGTGTTTATCCGGTTTTCTGAAGAGGATGAGGTCATTACTGGCATTGTGATTATGGACTACAAGAAGCGGGATATTGAGCGTATCAAGAAATTTATACCGGTGAATATTAATTTTCATATGATTAACGAACAAATCCATTAGTTTTCGGCGATTTTGCCTCTGGAATGGATTCCACTATATTATCCTTCGCTACGTTAATGCGGCTGGGGCGCACGAGTCGGGGGCAAAGCGGTTTTATTTTCTAGAGGGCTGGTGAAAAACGACCGATTTCGCCGAACCCGTTGCTTTCGGCTGAAAGAGAAGCGTTGATTTTACAGGACTTCTCAATTTGAGAAGAGATTCCGTTTTCCGCGATTTTTCACGAAATCACCAGCCTTCCAGTTTCGAACATACTCGTTTTTAGTTAAGGGTATAGAGAGCGAAACAGCGGAGGAAAAAAGGTTTTTCCAAGGGCTCTCCCTCCTTTCCCGCCATGCGGGTGGGAGGAGGGTCAAATGTATTTGATCATGGCTGTTTCATCGCAACAGTCGAGTTTCGGGCAATTGACACAGTCAATCCACACTTTTTCCGGCAGTGTTGATTTATCTACGATCTCAAACCCGCATTTTCGAAAAAACTCCACTTGGTACGTGAAGGAGATTAACCGCTTCACCCCGAGTCTGGCCGCTTCGTTCGCAATATGTTCAACGAGCAGGCGTCCGATTCCTTTCCCCATATGATCGGAGGATACGACTAACGAACGAACTTCCCCCAGATCGTGCCCTAAGATATGTAATCCTCCTACTCCAACGATTTGGTTGTTTTCCCTTGCTACGTACATGCATTGCAAGTGCTGATAGATGGATAATAACGAACGCGGCAAAACCAATCCCTTTTCCGCAAAGTGTTGAATTAACGCATGTATTTCTTTCACATCACTGGTGACGGCATGGTCAATTTGCATCGGGCTCCCTCGCTATCGTATAATAATAGATTCTTTTTTATAAATATACGATATTTTGTGTTAATATGCAATCAAAGATTCCATTAATTTTGATCAAGAAATCGGAGAGGTCGTTCGTTTCGCATATACGGGAAATGCTCTTATGATGTTCTTGATATGTTTATGCACAGGCATGTAAGATAGACATCTACGAGAGCACCATATTCATTGATAGAAGAGACCATTCCTCCCGCCAAATTATCATCTGTGATGAAAGACGAGTGTATTCCATCATGCCAACGACTTAAAATACATAGCTGAAGAGTTTGCATGGTACCACATGAAACACATGAAACAAAGACAAGCTCTGACCACAAACTAGGGATTTACTTTGAGTTAATTTTCAAAAAAAAAACGGATATTATTGTAGATTTATCGGATATTCTGATGAAAGGCCTTTCATTATAATTGATGTAAGCGTTTCATATCATCTTTCGTATTTTTGCGATTCCAGTATAGTGACAAGCCGACAAAACAGAAGGGGGAGAATACAGAAATGAGAAGAGTAGGTTTGGTCGTATTGAGTTTGCTTCTTCTCTTGGCTCTAGCCGCATGTAATGATGGTGGGGAAGAGAAGGCATCTGGCGACAAGAATGGCGTGATCGAACTGACTTTATGGACCGACTGGACTGAAGATCGTCCAGAAAATACTGTTTATAAAGATATGATCTCGAAGTTTAATGAGCAGCATGATGATATAAAGATCGTTTTGGAAACCATTCCTCATGATCAATATGAAACAAAGTTAAGAACACAAGCCGCGGGTAACCAATTACCTGACATGATGCGTGTATGGCCTGGCGAAAGAACTTCTGTGCTTGTGGAAAGCGGCGCGTTGCTTCCGCTTGATCCCATCATCGATCAGTGGAAAGAGTCCATTCCAGAATCCATTTTAGATGATTATGCGGTCAAAGGGAGCTATTACGCCATACCTTCCAATGTCAGTTTAACGAGTTTGATTTTCTACAATAAAGAACTCCTTAAAAAAGCTGGCTACAGTGATTTTCCGACAACTTATGAAGACTTGAAAAAGTTGATTGTCGCTCTCAATAAAGAGGGAATCACCCCTATTTCCTTAGGAAACAAGGCGACTTGGCCGCTTCAATCCGTATACATTTCAACGATTGCTGATCGTTTTACGGGTAGTGATTTCTTGCCTAATGTGCTCAGTGGCAACGGTTCCTTTGTCGATAAGAATTTTATTCAAGCGTTATCTGTGATCGATGAGTTGACGAAATTAAATGCCTTTAACGAAGATATGAATACGATCGACGAGGCGACGGCGAGAAATGAGTTCATCAAAGGATCTGCCGCTATGCACTTTGCAGGTTCTTGGGCAATTGGGCCAATTCTTGATAACGTAGAAAACATTGATAACATTGGAGTTGCTCCGCTACCAACATTTGAAGGAGGGAAGGGTGAACCGTCTAGCATATCCGGTGTAGCAGGTGGGGGCATCGCGTTAAGCTCACAATTAACGAAAGAGGAACAAGAGGCCGCCTTTGAATTCCTGAAATTCTACTATAGTGAGACGTTATATCAAAATCTTGTTAAGGCAAATATTATTGTGCCTGTAAACGTTGAAATGGATAGCCAAACACCGGCGATATTCAAAACAGCGAATAGCTTTGTTCAAGGCGGATTAGCTCCGGTTTATGATGCGACATTACCTGCGGAATTAACCGACATCATTAACAATGGGCTGCAGGCGATTACATTAGGGGAAAAAAGCCCGAAAGAGCTAGCTAAAGAAATGCAAGATGCACTAGAAAAAATGAAATAAAACACGTTCACTTCTATACCGTCGCTTTCATTTGGATCTTGTCTTTCTCGAGTGTTGGATTGCCGAACATGAGGTTGATTAAGCCGCTATGAATCTACATTTGGGGAGTGTCCCGAGTCACTCGGGACACGAATCTCTATTCAAAGGTGAGCTGTGATGAAGATAAACAAGAAAACAACCATGGGGATATGGCTTGGAATCCTTCCCGCTCTATTGATATACACCGTTTTTGCCATTCTACCTATTTTGCAATCGTTTTATTATTCCCTCATGAAGTGGAACGGGATATCAGAGATGACCTTTGTGGGGCTGGATAACTTTGTGGAATTGTTAAAGGACCCTGATTTTTGGAATTCGGTCAAAAATAATATATTGGTCGTACTTGCGTCTGTGTTCGGTCAAGTGCCGATCGCGTTATTGATCGCCATCCTACTGAATAGAAAGCTAAAGGGGTCTAGACTATTTCGAACGATTGGCTTTTTACCAGTCGTATTATCGACCGTTGTGATCTCGATCACTTGGAATTTAGTTTATAATTCTAAATACGGATTAATCAATGAGTTTCTCAGAAGTATAGGGTTAGACTTCTTAACGCAAAACTGGTTGGGCGACCCGGACTTAGCATTGTATTCCGTGCTTGTGGTCATTGTATGGCAGTTTGTTGGGTTATATTTAATTATTTTTCTCGCCGCATTACAAAATATCCCGAACGAGGTGTTAGAATCAGCGAAAATTGATGGGGCTTCGGAATGGGTGACCACATGGAAAATCACTATCCCGATGATTTGGGATACCATCCTAGTGGCGATCGTTTTATGCATCTCAGGAAGCCTAAAAACGTTCGATCTGATTCTACAAAAGATGTTTGAAGAAGATCTAGTCACTATTATCGAGAAGTTAGGTTTGGATCATGAAGAAACCAATGATTGGCTAATTGAAAGAGCCTTGGAATACATTCGTCAGTTTTATCGAGAACCGATCAAAGCGAGTGAAGTCGCTAATGTAGTCAATATTTCAGCCAATTATTTCAGTACGATATTTAGGCAAAAAACCGGGAAAACATTTAACGAGTATGTCAACCTTCTAAGAGTTAACGAAGCGAGGAAACTGCTTTCTGAAACTTCTCTTCGAGTGGGTGTGATCGCTAACAATGTCGGTTTCCATGAGTATAAGTATTTCGTCGAGGTATTTAAGAAATTTACAGGCATGACTCCAACAGAATATCGAAATTTGTACAATAGAGAGCTAGGAGGATAAGGCATGGAGAAAATTGGTATGCAATTGCCGAATCATTTTATCATTGGTGCCGCGTCATCTGCTTGGCAAACGGAAGGGTGGTCTAGCAAAAAAGACTTTCAAGACTCTTATTTAGATCTTTGGTATAAAAATCATCGGGAGGTTTGGCATAACGGGTACGGACCAACGATTGCTACTGATTTTTACAATCGATATAAAGAAGATATTCAATTCATGAAAGAAATTGGTCTTACGCATTATCGGACATCAATTAATTGGTCAAGGTTTTTGGTTGACTACGAACATGCTGTCGTTGATGAAGAGTATGCAAATTATATAGAGAATGTGATTGATGAGTTATTGAAAAACGGAATAGAACCAATGATATGTCTAGAACACTACGAAATCCCCGGAGTCTTGTTTGAGAAATACGGAGGTTGGGGATCAAAACACGTTGTTGATTTGTTTGTCAAATATGCAGAAAAAGTATTCGAAAGATATGCCCATAAAGTGAAATGGTGGTTTACTTTCAATGAACCCATTGTCATCCAAACAAGAGTTTATCTAGATGCTGTCCGATGGCCTTATGAACAAAACACGAAGAAATGGATGCAATGGAATTTTAATAAAACCCTAGCGAATGCGAAGGTTGTTCAGCTGTTCCACCAATCATATACGAGTCAACATAGAGAGAGTAAGATCGGGGTCATTCTAAATCCTGAGGTGGTTTATCCACGATCCAGTGCTCCACATGATATCGAAGCAGCGAAAATGTATGATTTATTTTTTAATCGGATGTTTTTAGACCCGATGATTAAAGGAGAGTATCCGAATGAGCTTTTTGATTTAATGCAAAAACATGACTGTTCCTTTGAGTATAACGATGAAGAGCTGCAGATCATTAAAGAAAATAAGGTTGATTTCGTAGGGATTAATCTTTATATGCCTAAACGAGTAAAAGCTAGGACGACAGCCTGGAATCCAAATACCCCTTTTCATCCAGAATTTTATTATGAACACTTTGAGTTGCCGGGTAGAAAGATGAACCCTTACCGCGGGTGGGAAATATACCCAAAAATTATGTATGACTTTGCCATTCGTATCAAGGAAGAGTATGGTAACATCGAATGGATTGTTACTGAGAATGGCATGGGGTTGAAAACGAACACCGCTTTAAAGATAAAAACGGTGTCATTCAAGATGATTATCGGATTGAGTTCATTAGTGAGCATCTAAAATGGTTATTAAGAGGGATTGAAGAAGGTTCTAACTGCAAAGGATACATGCTTTGGGCTTTTACGGATAATGTTTCTCCAATGAATGCTTTCAAGAATCGGTATGGTTTAGTAGAAATCGATTTGGATGATGATAGAAATCGAAGAATGAAAAAGTCTGCTTATTGGTATAAAAACCTGATCCAAACAAGACAGTTTGAGGCAAACAATGATCATTTTTATAAATAATTAGCGGCTGATCATGAAGAATACGTGTGAAAGGTTGTTTTACTTCTTGTACAACGTGTGACTAACTATCCATGAAAAATTAAGTATCACTTTTCGTTTCAGAGCAACATCATTCACGTGGATTCGATTTGTTCATTTTTAGGAGTGGAAAGATGAATCGGAAATATATCGCATTTGATATTGGGGGAACATTCGTCAAGAGCGGAGTGATCGATGGCGACGGAAAAATGATTGATAAAACAAAAGAAAAAACCCCAAATCATTTGGAGGAACTTTTAGCGCTCATTGAACAAAGAGCTCTAGAACACGAGGATGTTGAGGGGATTGCTATTAGCACTCCAGGAGCAGTTTCCCCTGAGGGGGTTATATACGGTTCAAGTGCCATTCCCTATATTCATGGGCCAAATATGAAAGAACTGGTTCAAAGAAGAGTGAAAAAACCCGTTTTTTTAGAGAATGATGCCCCCGAGTTCGACAGTTTTGAGGCCATTTTAGGCAAATGAAAATGGCCAAAATGCTGTTATATCAAAGATTTCGCGATGCGGATCCTAGAAAAAAACACTGAATTTCATAGGCACACGACTTGTTTATTTTAACTTTTAAAACAGCTGAATATCGGTTATAATATAGGCATGTACATACGGCGAGTAACACGCAAAAACAAAGATGGAACGACCGTGGCGTATCTCCAGCTTGCTCACAACGAATGGGATCCGAAGGCCAAATATGCGAAAGCGAAGGTGATTTATTCGTTTGGGCGCGAAGACGAGGTGGATCGCGCTGTCTTGGAGCGTCTGGCCAAAAGCATTTCGCGATTCCTTTCTCCTGAGCAGGCTTGGGAAATCGAGACGTTGACAGGAGAAGTGTCGGATGACTTTCAGTTTCAATCAAGCAAACGCCTTGGTGGCGCTTGGCTTTTGGATCAGCTCTGGAGACAACTGGGATTGGGAGAGATTCTCCACTCCTTGTTTGCCTCCCGACATCATCAGATTCCGTTGGAACGGCTGATTTTTGCCATGGTGGCGAATCGTGCCCTTCATCCGTCAAGCAAGTTGGCGATGGAGGAGTGGGTGGAGAAAGACGTGCATATCCCTCATCTTCCCCAAGTCGCCAGCCACCAGTTGTACCGGGCGATGGATGAGCTGCTGGCTGTGCAGCCGGAATTGGAACGCCAAGTGTTCCATGCCGTGGCCGATTTATTGAACCTGGAAGTCGATTTGATTTACTTTGATACGACTTCGTCGTACTTCGAAGTGGATCCATCCGAAACACCAGAAGGAGAATCGCTTCGAAAGCAGGGGTTTTCCAAAGATAAGCGTCCCGATTTGGTCCAAATCGTCATTGGACTGGCCGTTACCCGGGAAGGAGTCCCCATTCGCGCTTGGGTATGGCCTGGCAATACGATGGATATGACGGTCATCAAACAGGTGAAACAAGACTTGATTGGCTGGAAGCTTGGGCGTGTGATCAGCGTGATGGACCGCGGATTTTCGTCTGAAGAGAATTTGCGAATCTTGCAACAGGCCGGGGGACACTACATTGTCGGCGAAAAAATGCGGTCCGGCAAAGCCGCCGTCGAAGAGGCCCTAAACCGTCGCGGGCGCTACCAACAAGTTCGCGAGAACTTGCATATCAAAGAAATCATCGTGGGCGACGGAGAAGCGCGTCAGCGCTATGTTCTCGTGTACAATCCCAGCGAAGCCGAACGCCAACGCAAGGAACGGGAAAAGCTGCTCGAATCGCTGAAAGAGGAGTTGGAGGGCTTCGCCAACTCCCCAATGAAGCTCATCATAAGGCCACCTGCCGGCTGCGTTCCCATCCGTCCTACGGAAAATACTTGCGTCAATTGAAGGATGGAACGCTTCGCATCGACAAGCAAGCGGTTCGTGAAGCGGAAACGTACGATGGCAAATATCTCATCCGAACCTCCGATGACACCTTGTCTGCCGAGGATGTCGCGCTCGGGTATAAGCAACTGGTAGATATCGAGCAGGCCTTTCGGACGTTGAAATCAACACTCGAGCTGCGCCCCATGTATCATCGCTTGGAAGACCGTATCCGGGCGCATGTGCTGCTCAGTTGGCTGGCTCTCTTGCTGGTTCGGATCGTGGAGATCCGAACTCATGAATCGTGGCCGAAAGTAAGAGACGAATGCGAGCGTCTCATGCTTGGACATTTTTCTTCAAAAAACGGCGACCTTTATCAACGAACCGAACTGACGGCCAAACAAGCGCTATTCCTTGCGGCTCTAGGGCTGGAACCTCCTCCAAAGATTCTAGGCATCCACCCTCGCACCTAGATACACGCCCGAAGTGTGCCCAAATGCCTCCGATCCCTTTTGTATCAAGGGGCGAGAGGCATTTTGTTTGCCTAGTGACTGTCGAACTCGGGATGCCAATTGTGCAGGACTTGCGGAAATGTGGCGTGGAGCAGGTGTGGGGAAGAAAGATGTTTTAGTTGTTGTGATTGGTACTGGAATCGGCGGGGCTGTTTTTAAAAATGGTCATTTACATAAAGGGGGTCATTTGCATGGAGGAGAATTCGGATACATGCTCCTAACCACAGACATCAAAGGGGACAATGATGTTTGGTCAAGGATTGCCTCAACAAAGGCGCTAGTACGCACGGTAGCACGGTTAAAAAACATCGATGAGAATGCCATTGATGGGGAAGAGATTTTTAGATTAGCGAAAAAGGGAGATGAAGTTTGTCTTCAGGCACTGGATCGATTCTATCATTATTTAGCCGTAGGTATTTACAACTTGCAGTATATTTATGATCCAGAAATTATCCTCATTGGCGGGGGAATTAGTGCAAACAATGAACTCATACCAAGAATTAACGAGAAGTTGGAGCAAATCCTGTCAGTGATCCATTTGGCAAAGATGAAACCTCAAATTGCTCCTTGTCATTTTCGTCAAGATGCGAATCTTTTGGGGGCGGTTTATGGATTTATCAGAGAGTATTCCAATATAGGTTCAACATAAACCAAATCAGTTGTGCTCCTGTTGTGGATGCTAGCAGGATGAGGTGAAATGGTGGCCTATTCGGGATACGCGAGTGGGTGTGCTCACCATACGAGAATCATGACGTCGCTCAGAATCTCTTCAATGAGAGGGATCACTAACGGTCATCATAGGGGAGTCAAACTGTAGGATGCACAGAGATGGCTTGGCGCCGTAGGGAAGGCATTCCAAACAATCTCCCCCACCTCTTCGCGGTTGCGCAGGTGGGGGATGATTTCAGTGTTTCACGATGGATCGAAAGGGGATCGATTAGTTTCCTACCACTTGCTTTGCTTTTGCGGGATCGACATAAACGTTTTCGATGGAAGGGAACTGGGACAGTTTATAGGCTAAAATCTTTCTCACGGATTCGTTGATTCGTTCTTCTGACAGTTTTCCGGTTTGGACGGCGTCCCAGATGCCGTCGATCACTTCTTTTTGGTGGTCAAACGTATGGCAAACCAACAATAAGTCAGCGCCAGCCGCTATGGCGCGATAACCGAGTTCCCGATAGGTGAAATACTTGCTTACCGCTCCCATCTCCAAATCGTCTGTCACGACAATGCCTTCATAGCCCAATTTCTCCCGCAGCAATTGTTGAATAATCGCAGAGGAAAGGCTGGCGGGATGTTCTTTGTCGTATACCGGGTATTTAATGTGTGTGACCATCACAAAGAAACGGTCATGGTTGATGTTTGTGATGATTTGTCGAAATGGAAGAATGTCTTTGTTTTCAAGATCTTCCATCCCGGCCTCAACGGAAGAGCTGTCATGGTGCGGATCGACTTGACTGCGCCCGTTTCCCGGAAAGTGTTTCAAGACAGCCGTCACACCCGCATCGGTCAGCCCCGTCACTACTTGTTGCCCCAACCGTCCTGTCAACACAGGGTCTTCCCCAAACGAACGGCTGTCAGTCGCCGATAAATCCAACACTGGTGCAAAGTTGATTTGAATCCCCATCGCGGCCAGTTCTGTTCCCGTTCGGTGGGCGATTTGATACACTTTGGCATCGTCTTTGCTTTGCCCTAGCTGTTGTTGGGAAGGAATCGGGGAAACGTATTGCCGCATTCGGACAATCTTTCCCCCTTCCTGGTCAATGCTAAAGACGAGCGGGATTTTGAATCGGCTTTCCAAGGCGACCCGCTGCAAATCATTCGTCAAGGTAGCGACTTGTTCCGGTGTTTTCATGTTGCGGTCGTATAAAATGGCCCCGCCCACATGATATTGGCGAATCATTTGTTTTACGTTTTCATCGGACTCGGTCGATGGAAATCCGACAATGACGAGTTGGCCGATTTTTTCCCGAAGGCTCATCGTTTTCATCAGACGTTCAATTTTTTTGTTTCGATCAGACGAAGGTTCAAAAAAGGTGATGCTTGTTTGTTGGGGTTCATCGTTTCCGTTGTTTTCATTGGTTTGTGATTGTTGGTCGTTTTGTTCTGTCGGTTCGTTCGCTTGCGGCTGTTGGCTGTTCCCGCTGTTTCGTTTTTCAGAGCTGCTGCTCGGGGGAACGGTCTTTGAATCGGATTGTTCTCGGCTAACTAAAGCATAAGTAGACAAGCATAAGGCGACAGACAGTAGAGAAACTACGAGAATTGACGCCCATGAGATTCGTTTTTTTGCCTTTCTTCTAGAACTTCGAGAATGCTTCATTGCTTTTCACCCAGTCTAATTTTTGAATATTCGCTTCATCAAGCACCAAACGTCCATTTTCCTTCATGACATGCCAGTATCCGTCCCATCTCCGTTGCCAGCGAAGGATGTTAGTTCAATATATGAGATATTTCTAATAGTAATAACGTCGATTGTACCCCATTCGTTTCTATATACATGCTCATTGGATATGGAAAAGTTAACCTTCGCCTACGTAGTGCCTGCTCCCGTGATACCGTTCCTAAGGAAAGCGGTCGGAATCAGACATGAACCAGCTGAAAATCATCCATGACTACGGATGGCCGTCTCAGACACTTCACAAGCAGGAACAGGAGATGAAAAACGCTCATCTTTGCCAGTGTGCGTTGGCGGTTCGGCTTGTGATGGTGAGAGAGTTGTTGTGGAAGGACAGTGTGTCCTTCCTCCGTATTCACCGCAACGGAATTCGATCGAACGCTTGTGGAAATGGGGAAGATACTGTCCAAGCCCTTGCCCAGTTTGTGAACAACATCCATGAATGTCCGGGGGAAGTCTGGGGTGGTGCAGCGGGAAGTGAATTTTTTTAGGTGCATCATATCATATTGCAGTTCTTTCGCCCAACTCTCTATGTTCACATTTGAATCCAAAGACAAAAAACAGATCGTTTGGCTCGTTGCTGGATAAAAGCGTTTAAGGAAGGAAGTGCGGAAACGGACTAAACAGCGCAAAACGCCGGTAAAATGATGCATAACGGCGGTGTTGCGAAATAAGATGTACTACATCATAAGGTTGATTTTGTTCAACGTGGGGACGGGACGGGGCGCTAAGGTGATGGAATCGAGGACGGAAGTGCTGGAGGGTGGGAGTTGACTGATGGGCATACAAAACAGTGGAATCAGGTGTGGGCGGCGAGTAGGGTGTGTCAAGGCGATGGCGCAAAACGATGCGGGAGTGGAAGGCAGCGCTGCCAGCTGGAAGGCTCTCGATGAGGGAAGTTGGTTGTGAGAAATTACAGCGCGGAAAGATGAGGGGAAGGCTGAATGGAACAAGAGGAACAGATGCAATGGCTGCTAGAAAGTAGACAGGTCGAGATCGAATGTTTGAAAGAGATTGTGAAAAGTCTCAGTTATACAAAAGAGAAATTGTTGGCGATCATCATTAACCCTGGAAATTACGACGAAGAGACGATTGAAAAAGCGTGGGATCATTTGAAAATGATCGATGAAGGGCTGTTGGAAAGAAAAGACGGGGTTCTTTCGTCGAAGGTACACCACTTGCTTATCGACATCAAAAAGGAACTGAAGAAGATGAAGAAGACGCAGGAGGAACAGGAGCGGGTGCTATCCCAGGATCAGGGGGATGGGGAATGAGGATGTGGCCTCAACTGGCATTCAGAGAAAGGTCAGCGAAACGAATTGTGATAAAGGGAGAAGAACCGAACTCACACGAAAGCGGCGATCCTTCTAATCTGAGTGTGCTGGTTGATGGCAGACCGGAGTGATTTTTAAAACATAGGCGGCAAGAATTGGGGGACTGCCGCCTATGGTGTTGGCCGTCACCGTTTCGGCGCTAGTTCGACGGCGACACGGATGGCTTCAAGCATGCTTCGTTCGTCGGCTAGGTTTTTCCCAGCAATGTCGAAAGCGGTGCCGTGGTCGACTGAGGTGCGGATGATGCCGCCTTTTAGGCCGACGGTGATGTTGACGCCGGCTTCGAGCCCGAGCACTTTGATCGGGGCATGCCCTTGGTCGTGGTAACATGCTACAACGATGTCAAAATCCCCACGTACGGCTCGGTAAAAGAGCGTGTCAGCAGGGTATGGCCCGGTGACATTGATTCCTTCTGCTTGGGCTTTGTGAATGGCTGGGATTAGTTTTTCCTCTTCCTCCCCATTGCCGAACAGCCCGTTTTCCCCAGCATGGGGGTTAATGCCGCATACGGCGATGCTTGGGTGTTCCTTCCCCGCTCTTGTCAATGTATCATGAGCCAGTTTAATGACTTTGTAGGTGCGCTCGGGATTAATCATTTCGATCGCTTGAATGAGCCCGACGTGGGTCGTGAGATGAATGACCTTTAGTTGCGGTGAAGATAGCATCATCGCATAGTCCTCTGTGCCGGTTAAATCAGCTAAGATTTCTGTGTGCCCTGGATACAGATGGCCGCCTTTGTGCATTGCTTCTTTGTTCAGCGGGGCGGTGCAAATGGCGTCGATTTCCCCGTTTTGGGCCAGTTCAATGGCCCGTTTTAAAAATTGGAAAGCGGCATCTCCCGCTGCGGCCGATACTTGACCAAACGGCAAGTCGACCGGGAGTAAATCTAAATGGAGGCAGTCAATCATCCCGTATCGGTAATCTGCTTCGGCGATGTCAGAAATCGGGCGAACCGTCAGGCCGGCGTTTGTGATCCGAACAGCACGTTCCAATATTTTTGCATCCCCGATTACTAAAGGATGGCACTGTTCGTAGATAGACGAGTTTTGCAGGGCTTTAACGATAATCTCCGGACCAACTCCTGCGGCATCTCCCATCGTGATTCCAATGGTAGGTTTCATTTGGCATCGACTCCTTGTAACTGATGAACGGCTTGAATTAAAGTGTTTTCTGAACCAAAGGCTCCAGCCTTGGTAACGACGTACATTTCCGACTCATGGATCAGTTTTGCTATGGGTACCCCTGGTTCGATTTCATCAATCAATTCAAAACCGGTCGCTCCTATTTGACTACATACATATTTGGCAGTATCTCCGCCTGTTAACACCATGGCTCCAAAATATCCGTTACGGATCAACTCGGCGGCGACTTCCCCCAAGCTCTCAGCAATGAGGTTGCTCGTTTCGATCGGGGTTCGTCCGCCTGCTTCCCCGATGGCTCGTACTCGTTGGATGTCACTAGAGGAAGCGGAAGAATAGAGGACGATATGGAATCCTTGTTTTACCTCGTTCTCGGCCTGGCGCAACGCCTTTTCCATTTCGGTGATGCGGGACTGGTGGTCGCACACCAGTTGTACAGAATCGACTTGGATGCCTTTGACGTTTGGTAAAGAAAGAACACGATCAAGCTGCGTCCGCGATACTTGACTTACACTTCCAACAACGAGCAAGATCGGTCGTTTGTTCGGTTTTATGATCATCGTTTTGGGCGATGTTTGCAGGTCATATACTTCGGGAAGATAATACGCCAATCCAGCCGAACCGACCCAGACGACTTGTTCATTGAGCTGGCGCACATATTGAGCGATATCACGTAAATCGTCTTCGCTGACAGAGTCAAAGACGATATACGGGATGCCGTCAGCCCGGTAGTGATCCAATTGCTCCTTCACCTTGTCGAAGCCGAGACGAAGGGTTTGATAATCAATCACCCCGATCGGCCGCTTCGTCTGTTTGGCAAGCAAGCGGGGAATGGATGATTCGTCGATCGGACATTTCGGATCCCTTGATAGCTCGGTCTCATGAAGCAAGGTGCCATGCAAAAAGTGGTATCCTTGATAAACCGTTCGTCCATTTTGCGGATAAGCCGGTGCGATCATCATAAATGTCGGCTGCAAGGTGTCGTAAATGGCATCGATTTCTGCGCCGATATTCCCTCGCAAGGTGGAATCAATTTTTTTGTAAACCAGTGTAGCATACTCTTTAATTGTTTCAGACACACTTTTTACCTTCTCGTATGCTTTTTCTTTAGGTAAGGAACGGGTATCAGTATCAATGACAATCGCATTAGATAAATGCCAAGCGTTCGGATCAGGTTGAAACAGAACGGATGTATTTAATCCGTGGTAAGCAAATTGTGCGCCGCTGTCATTTGCACCCGTTAAGTCATCTGCAATGATTGCGATTTTCATGGTGTGTATCTCCTTCCTTAAGGTAAGGGAAGTGCCAATTTATGAACCCATTTGATACTTGACGGTGTTCTTGCTGTTATTCTTCTTTTCTAATTTTTTGGACAGAAATGCAATATAAAGGGGCAACAAAATTGCAGTTGTAACTGTACTGGCTGCTACTTGGACGGTCGCCAAATCGACAACATTAGCGAAAGAAGCATTGGCAGCTGCGATGGCGGCAGGGGTGGCTACTGCGTTGCCTGCAGTGGAACCTTCAGCTGCCCCGACGATCGGATTCCATCCCAGAATTTTAAAGACAAAATACCCGGCTGTGCCGGTAAGAAATACGGTGGCTACCCCAAGCAATACACCGCTTAATCCGCCTTTGACAATAGCCCCGAAATCAATTCCCATTCCTAAGGAAAAGGCGAAAAATGGGATTAACATATCACTGCCTTTAGCTAAGAACTCTCTCATGTCACTATCCAAGTTGCCAAGGATCATTCCGATGACAATGGGAAGTAAGACGGAGATAAATGAGATAACTGAAAACATTCCGTCAACGAACCCCATTGCTCCGAAAATCGATAAGGCAACCATGGTTAAAAATGGCCCATCATTTAATGCTAATAGAGAATAGGCTGCCTTGTCATCTTCTTTACCATATTGGCCGACAATTGCCATGTACAGCCCTCCGTTACTGTTGGTCATGGCGGCAATAATGGCAAGAGGAACTAACCCTAGAAACAAACCGTCCGCACCAGCAAAAAGGTAGGCGATTAGCCCAACAACCGCTCCAACTAGCCATTTTATGAAAAGCAAAGTAAAACCTTTTCCAAGAGCAACCCCCGCGCTGCGTAAGTTGATTTGTGCCCCAGCGCAAAGCAAAAAAAGAGCAATTAAAGCACTTGCGCTATTTACAAATAATGCCTCAGTAAAGTTTCCAATCCGAAGTAAATCAGGAACAACCGTGTTAATAGTTGCGGCTAATAGTAATGGCACGACCATCATCCCGCCAGGAATACGATCCAATGTCGCTTTGATTTTCATTTCTCCCTTTCCCCCTTCTTGAAGTGTTGAAAAATGAAACATTTAATTTATGTGAAATCGCTTGCAATTAAATTGTAGTTCGTTTTGTTTTATTTATCAACACATTTTTGTTAAAATAAATAAAACTGAAATAATGTTGCGTTTTGCAACATTATTTCAGCTTTCTCCATAAGGTGCTTCGGTTAATGCCAAGTCGTTTCGCTGCTCTCGTTTGGTTCATGTTTTCTTCTTCAAGTACCTTCCAAATGATCTCTTTTTCAATCTCGGCCAACGGCTTGTGCAAATCCAAACATAAATCGTTTCCGCTGTCAAGGAAACCGATAGTTTTTAAGTCTTCGACCTGGATATATTCATGGCGGGCTATTTGGATGGCTTGCTCCATCACCTTGTTTAATTCTTGCAAATTGCCTTTCCAATGATGGCGGTGCAGCCATTTGAGAGCCGCTTCGTCGATGCCGACCACTTGTTTTCCGTACTTTACATTGTATTGGGCGATGAATTTTCGCGCATATTTTTCTAAGTCTTCCGTGTACTCGCTTAACGATGGCAAACGAATTTGATTGGCCTTAAACTGTTTGAACAGATGATGAGATAGCTGTTTTTGTCGGGCTAAATGAGCCGGGTCGTTCTCAAATAAAAAGATGATCCTCACCACTGCCGTAGCAATGAGTTGGGAAATCTCATCTTGCCGCAGTAACGGCAGCAGTTCGACTCCTTGCAATACACATGTTCCACCTTCCCTATAGGTGAAAATAGAGTGGAGGTGGTCAATCAGCTGGTCGTCATCAGCTGTTATGCGGACGTGCAACAACATACCCCCTGTTTGCTTGCCCTCGCAATGGATGATTCCCGCCAGCGTTTTTTTGCCGCTTCCTTGTTCACCATATAGCGCCACTGGTTCGCGATGCATCGCTGCCCTTTTGCCTTGCTCAATCACTCGATGAATCGATTCGCTGTTGCCGATGATTTGAGAAAACGAACGCATCGTAGGCTGTACAGCAGAAACGGTTAAGTCATGTTCTTCTTGGAGCTCAGTGCTTTCAGCCAAGCGTATGTAATAGTGAGGTTCAAGCGGATCTTTGTTTAAACATCCTTGCCGCAAATGCATCCGTTTATCATTGACGATACAGGTGGATTGAATTTCCACAGGTGCGATCGCTCGGCATAGCTCGTTATATTCATGGTCAAGAAAGGGGAAACAGGCATAAATGGATGATTCGTTGGAGTTGTTTTTCATCCAATTGAATCGGTTTTGAAAAGCCGGGCTGGCATACTCGATGGTGCCCTGCTCATTGTAAACCGCAATGGCGACACGGCTTTGGTGCAATAGTTGTTTATATCGTTTGACTTCTTTGGCTGTATTTTTGAGCATTTGATATGTTTGCTTTGCCTGTTCAAACGCTTCGATGACCGATTCTTTGCCGGAAGTAATAAGAATGCTTTGCAGTCCGTGCGCTTCCGCTGTCCTGCAAGTGACTGTATCCCCGATAATTGTTTGAGCGCCTGCTGCCTTTGCCTCTTTTACCGCTTCGTCAACTTCTTTTTGGTCATGGATAATGGTGTAAGGGATCTGGATATCTAAAAGGTTGGATACAGAAACAAATCCTTGGCAAATGTTCGTGAATCCGATAATCCAATGATGGGCGTGATAGTCTTTCACCAGTGTCAATATACGTAAAATATCGTAACCCGACACTTGAATCTCAATAACGGGCAATGAAGTATATTGGCGTAACAGTTGTGCCGTGCCACCGCGGCTAATAACTAGATCGAACCCTTCTTTTTCGTACTGTTTCACAATCGGAATGGCCTCTTGCAAGTCGCCTTGCACAACGGTCAGATCGAGTTCCTGTTGTTCTTTGGCTAACGTGGAGGCCAGTTCTTTCAGTCCAGGGTACGGGGCAATCAATAATGTTTTTATGTTCATATCCATTCATCACCTGTTTTGTTCTGGTCTTTCGTTCCCATTCATTATAGCCCAATCTTTAGCTAGATGTGACATATATGAACACATTCATTTCCCCTGTATAGGTATGGCCGAGAGAGTGATCGACTAGGGGATGGGACTAAACTGGAAAACGTGGAAGCCCAGACTACTATTTGAGGTTATACCTAATGAGGACGATGGATGAATAGGTGCATAGGTATTCAAAATATTCAGGCTTGAAAAAACATATTCAAAGGTCTTTGGTGTCAGTGGTTACGAAGACAAGGATGGTTCTTTCCTGCAGCTTTCGATTTTGCACATGACAAAGAGCGATTCTCTCTATTTCATATAACTTTATATAAAATTCAAAATATTATTGACAAACAGCTATAGCTAGTATAATAATTAAATCAGATCGGTCTTTTTGATGATATTCAGTATAATTAATTCGAGGTATATAAGCTTTGGCTAAACTCTATGATTGACGAATTTTTTATTTTATCCCTTCACTGCATATCCTCTTATTCATACACAATTGTTTATCTTTTGGAACACAAAAGATGGAGTGAGTCGAAAAATTATAATTTTATAAACTTATAATTTTGCATTGCAATTGAGGAGGATATCAATGTACATAGATAAGAAACTACATATTCCCCTTTATCGACAAGTAGAGCGAGTATTAGAAGAAAAAATAAAATCAGATGAATGGCCAATTGGACATCAATTGCCAACTGAGCAGGAGTTAGCCGATCTTTTTGATGTTAGTACGATTACAGTAAAAAGAGCTATTCTAGAACTTGTAAACAAGGGTTATTTATATAGGCAAAGGGGAAAAGGAACTTTTGTATCGAGGCCAATAAAAGAACAAAATTTAAATGTTTTCTTTTCTTTAACCACTGAAGATGAGAAACATCCGCATAGGTTGGTCAGTTTTTCTGTTGGCAGGGCTGACAGAGAGATTACCAATAAGTTGGGTATTGAGAATGATATGACGGTGATCAAGATTAAACGTTTAAAAATCGAAGGCAATGAGCCAATGGCGCTGGAATATACCTATCTTCCTTATGACAAATGTTGCGGTCTTACACCAGATGATATAAATAACGAGCTTATTTACAATATCCTTAAGAAGAAGTTTCGTATCGCCTTAGGAAGAGCCAAACTATTTATAAAGCCTTACATTGCTACAGACGAAAAAGCAACATTACTACAAGTCGAACCTGGGAGTCCAGTTTTTGAATGGGAGAGGTTTACCTATACAAAACAAGAAGAGGTTATCGAGTATTCAAAGTTTTACGTACGCCAAGATAAAGAAGCATATTATACGGAGGTTTATTTTTAAATCTTTTACTATTCTATATATTGGAGTTTTTACCAATGAGTTATAGATGTATCCCCTAAAAGGTTAACCCCTGATCAAGGGGTATACATTTATTAAGGGAGTGAGGAATGCTGCAAAAGTTAGTCAGCATAATTGTTCGCTTATTCCTATAGTGATTATTACCTTTTCATGCATTATAGTAGTATCTATTTCGAAACTAAAAGTTATAATATTATATTTTTTTAGCAATTAAGGTCTGAAAATTACAAAATTTTAGTGTTTATTAAAAATATGAGAGGCTCTGATACATCAAGATTCCTATAGGGAGGTGATTAAAAAATCATCCTAAAATTAGTGAATTAATCGGCGGTGTTAAGGCTATCTGAAAAAATGATATCGGGGTGGGGAGAAAATGATGTTGAAAAGTAAAACAGTTTTAACTGTGTTGATCTGTTTGCTATTTACTATGATTGTGGGATGTGGTAACCAAACTGCTAGCTCACCGAATCAAAGTTCGAAAAGTGGGGGAGAAAAGACGTTAGTTTTGGCTGCCTATGGTGGAAGTTATGAAAAAAAGATGAAGGAAACGATCATTCCTAAGTTTGAGAAAGAGTTTGGGGTTAAGGTTAAGTATATAACTGGGAGCTCCATCGACACATTATCAAAACTTCAGGCCCAAAAAGATAATCCTCAAATTGATGTAGCCTTTTTAGACGACGGACCTCAAGCACAGGCAAAAGCTTTTGGATTACTTGCCCCGTTAGATGAAAAAATAGTCACCAACCTAAATAATGTATACGACATTGCAAAAGATAAGGAGAATATTGGAGTTGGCTTTGGTATTGTTGTGACAGGATTAGCCTATAACAAAGATTATTTTGCGCAGAATGGTTGGAAACCGTTAACATCTTGGAATGATCTGGAGGATCCTAAGTTTAAAGGAAAACTCGTATTACCATCTATCTCAAACACTTATGGAGTTCATCTGCTTCTAATGGCTGCTTTTGCGAATGGTGGGAACGAGAAAAATATTGAACCTGGATTTGAAAAGCTAAAGAAGATTGCTGAAAACGCTGTAACATTTGATAAAACTGCTGACGTGTCCAATTACTTTTTGCAAGGTCAAACAGTAGCCAGTGCATGGGGAAGCAGCAGAGTCTATACACTGCAAGATTCAGGATTTCCAATTGAATTTGTCATTCCAAGAGAAGGTGCTCCTGCTTTAATGGCAACAGCAAATGTGGTGAAAAATGCACCAAATGCGGAACTTGCACAGAAATTTGTCAATTTTATTTTGAGTGAGGAAGTACAAAAGGAATTCGCCCATTCTTTGTTTGATGGTCCTGTTAATAAAAATGTAAAACTAGATGGAGATATTGCTAAAAAAGTGGTTTATGGGGAAGAGCAGGTTAAAAAGTTAATCAAAGTGGATTGGGAATACGTAAATCAAAAAAGAGCTGAATGGACGGAAAGAGCAAACAAGGAAATTGAAGTAACCCGCTAAAGAGGGAGGGAAGGTAAATGGGTTATTTGTGTCTCGAGAATGTTGTTAAGCGATTTGATAAAACAGAAGTGGTAAAAAATTTGAATCTAGAAATTCATCAAGGGGAGCTTATGTCCTTTCTTGGGCCATCCGGATGTGGGAAAACAACAACATTAAATATGATTGCTGGTTTTTTGAAGGTGGATAGTGGGGAAATCATTGTTGGCGGGAAGCCTATTCACCACCTCCCTCCCAATAAAAGAGATATGGGGATGGTGTTCCAAAACTATGCTTTGTTTCCCCACATGACTGTATTTGAAAATGTGGCGTATGGATTGAAGCTACGTAAGATTAGTAGGAATGAGATTAAAAAGCGAGTGTCAGAGGCATTGGAAATGGTAAAGTTATCAGGTTATGAAAACTACTATCCTCGGGAACTTTCCGGTGGTCAGCAGCAGCGCGTTTCGTTAGCGAGAGCCTTGGTTATTAAACCGAAAGTTCTTCTTCTTGATGAACCACTAAGTAACCTTGATGCCAAACTCCGTCAAGAAATGCGGGAGGAAATAGTAGGAATACAAAAAACGCTTGGAATCACAACTATATTTGTCACACATGATCAAGAGGAGGCACTTGCGATCTCCGACCGAATAGCAGTGATGAACGAGGGGCAAATTGAACAGGTAGATAGCCCGGTTATGATTTATAACCAACCGAAGACAGATTTTGTTTCTAAGTTTATCGGCGAAGTGAATCATATTCGCGGTAGAGTTGTTGAGGTGTATGGAAGTAAGAAATGTAAGTTATCTTTTTACGGGAATGAACAAATAGTTGAGATCCAATCAACTAAAGGTGCTGAAGTTGATTTTTACATTAGACCCGAAAAAGTACAGATCTCTTTAGATCGGTATACCCAAGCAAATGGCGATTGCCAAACAAAAGTTGAAAGGAAAATATTCCTTGGTGCTAAAACGAGATATATCTTAAAAATATCTAATAATAAACAGATCATAGCAGATGTCCCCAATACAGTTTTAAGCCCTGACCAAATTCAGGAAGGGGAAAAAGTATCGATTTTTTGGGATCCAAAAGATTTATTCCTCTCTAAAAAGTGAGGTGAGTTAACTAGATGCAGGTCGAAATAAAAACATACCAAAATCAGGAGATACAAAAACAAAAGAAAAGGAAATTAGATAAAAAGCAGTTGGAGTCTTGGCTACTATTGTTTCCTACTCTTATGATTTTTATCTTTTTCTTCCTATTTCCTTTACTTTCTTTATTTATCACGAGTTTTAAGACATTTGATCCAAACAGTGGAATTGGGGATAAATGGACATTGGAAAATTACGTGAAGTTTCTTTCAGACCCCTTTTACCTAGGAGTTATTTGGAGAACGATAAAGATTGGATTGTTAACTACATTATTAACAGTTATCATTTCTTATCCAGTCGCTTTTCATATTTCTAGAGCCAGTGGGAAGGTTAAAAATTATTTAACATTGATAGTGTTATCACCATTATTGATAAGTATGGTCATCAGATGCTATGGGTGGGTTATTTTGTTATCGAATAATGGTGTTGTTAATCGCACTTTGATCAATCTCGGATGGATTGATAAACCGCTTACGTTATTGTATACAGAATTAAGCGTTGTGATTGGAATGGTGCATGTACTATTTCCGTATATGGTATTAAGCATCATGGGATCCTTAGAAAGGATCGATCCTTCTATTATCAGGGCTTCACAAAGTCTAGGAGCAGGTTTGATTAGAACATTCTTTTCCATAATATTACCTCTGACATTACCTGGGGTATTTGCCGGTTCAGTTATGGTGTTTAGTTTAAGTGTAAGCTCATTTGTGACTCCTGCTATTCTCGGCGGTCCACAGGTAAAAGTTATGTCCTATCTAACTTACGAACAAGTTGCAGTGATATTAAATTGGCCTTATGGGTCTGCCATTGGGTTTGTATTAATTTTTATGGCAACTGTTACGATTATCGTATATAGCAGAATTCTTGCCCGTTCCGAAAAAGGAGTGGCGATTCAATGAAGAAAAGACTATATAATTTTATATTTCATTCGTTTTGCTTTGTCGTATATGTTTTTTTGTTAGCACCAATTATTGTAGTTTTACTATCTTCATTGACAACGACTGAATATATTGTTTTTCCGCCAAAGGGGATTACATTGAAATGGTATATTGAATTAGTCAACCACCCTGAGTTTACACAGTCTTTTGTGTTAAGTGTCATTGTCGCTCTAGGCACGTCACTTTTTTCTACCTTTATTGGAACACTTGCTTCTATTGCCATTGTTAGATATCAGTTTAAAGGAAAAGCAACTATTGTGCAGTTAGTTGGCTCCCCTCTTTTAATTCCGTCCGTCGTATTTGGCGTAGCGTTGCTACAGTTTTATTCTTGGATAGGTTTAGCTACAAGCCCTATGGCTTTAATTATTGGCCATATTATTTTGACGGTACCATTTGTTGTACGATTAGTCGTTGCTAGTTTAGTCGGTTTTGATCGATCTATAGAACAGGCCGCGAGGAGTTTAGGGGCAGGGGCTTTTAAAGTATTCTTCCAGATTACTCTTCCGATAATCAAATCCGGTGTGATTGCTGGAGCCATCTTTTCATTCATTACCTCATTTGATGATCTAACCGTAGCATTGTTTATTGTAAGCACCGATGTTGTCACTCTTCCAGTACGAATCTTTACCTATATGCAATACCAGTACGATCCAATTATTACATCAGTATCAAGCATCATAATTTTATTTACCGTTGTACTAATGGTGATCATCGAAAAGGTGTTAGGTGTTGGAAAAGTTTTTATGTCGAAAAATTAATAAGGAGTTGTTTTCATGCATATTAAAAATCATCCTATATTGGGCAGCTGTCTTCAGGAGCCTGTGACATTTTATTTTAATGATCAGCCTTATACGGCTTATAAACAACAAACCGTTGCAGCCGCTCTGATAGCGAACGGTATTAGAATGTTCGGGCTGAGTCGGAAATTAGTTCAGCCAAGGGGGATGTTTTGTGCGCGAGGGAGATGCTGCAGTTGCTATATGACTGTTAATGGGGAAGATCATGTGCGTACTTGCATGATAAAAGTTGAAGAGGGAATGAGGGTATATCCAAATCTAGAAGATCCAGAGATAAGGGGGGATTGAGTTGGAGACTGAAGTGCTTGTTATTGGAGCTGGACCAGCCGGACTTGCAGCTGCATTTGAGACTGCCTCTAGGGGATTAGATGTGACTATTGTAGATGAATCGACTGTCAAAGGGGGGCAACTGTGCCAACAAACTCAAATTATCAGAGCATTGCCCTCTATTTTCCAACCTATGCGTGGATTTGAGTTGGCAAAGCTGTTAACGAACCAATTGGAAGACTTCTCTGTTAGGTATTTGCTCAAACATCGGTTGATCGGTTTATACCGAGATGGAAGTGTTGGCATCACCAATGAAGTAGACGTTTTTCCTATCAAGTTTAAAAAACTAGTTATTGCCACGGGAGCGGCCGAAAATGCGATCCCTTTTCCAAAGTGGACGCTTCCTGGGATTATAACGATTGGCGCAGCCCAAACACTAATCAACCGAGATTTTGTAATTCCAGGCAAGAACAGTGTAATAGTTGGTTCTAGTGATTTTGCAATGGACGTTGCTTTGCAGCTTTTAGACGTCGGTGTTAATGTTAAGGCTATTATCGAGGCCCAATCGGATGTTTTAGCAAGGGACAAGGAAAAGGTAAAGCGAGTAAAGAAAAGCGGGATTTCTTTCTACTTAAACTCCTCTATAGTGGAAGCAAGAGGGAAAGATGAAGTTAGTGAGATCGACATTCAACTGCCGAATAAGAGGATTACAGAAAAGGTTGATTTAGTGTGTGTAGATGGGGGAAGAAGTCCTATCTTAGATGCCTTTTATCAGTTGGGGTGTTCTTTTGGGTATCAGGGTGAACTTGGGGGATGGATTCCACAATATAATGAGTTTTTCCAAACGGATCGTGAGGATGTTTTTTTAGCCGGAAACGCGGCGGGGGTTAGTTCTCAAGGAGCGGTGATTGTAACAGGGATGATAGCAGGTGTTAGTGTTTGCGAGTCATTGAGGATTATAGACAATAGGGAAGCTGAAAAAATAAGAATTTCTCTGTGGAGAGAGTTGGAAAATATAGAGTCGTCTCTCTATCCTGATGTATGGCAGGCTAGAATCAATCATATTAAAAGTTTTAAGTATCCTCTGCTAAAAAATCAGTTTATTCTGTGATTTTTTTAGAAAAGGTTGGTGGTTCATTTGGAAAAGTCAACAATTATTTGTCGATGTGAAGAAATCACGTACGAGGAAATTGAAGAGGTAATTTCTCATGGTGCAAGGACATTTGACGATATTAAAAGGTTGACGCGTTGCGGAATGGGTCCTTGTCAAACAAAGATTTGCATGCATTTAGTTAACAAAGTTATTCATGAGTTAACAGGTCTCCCATTTCAAGATATTCCTTTGCCCCGATTGAGAATGCCGTTGTCTCCTATAAAGCTTGAAACGTTAGCCACTAATAGCACTTCGTTTTATGCAGTAAAATCCGTTTTGGATGAGTTGGAGTTAGAGGAGAGGAGATAGAATAAATGGAAACGAACTACGAAACGATAATTATTGGTGGCGGGGTTATTGGTAATAGTATTGCTTATCATCTCTCGGAGCGGTATAAAGGGGGAATATTAGTAATTGATAAGAAGTTCCCAATGTCAGGGACTTCAGGAGCTACACAAGCCTGGGTATGGGTGCATAATAAAACTCCTGCTTGGTATGCAGAATTTAGTATGTATAGTGCAGAGCTTTATTCATATCTATCAAAAAAAATTGGGGATGTTGAGTATAGACGAACAGGAGGATTATCTCCTTTTTTCACTGTGAGAGATTTGGAAAAGGCTAAGCGGCTTGCTGATTCTTATGAAAAAATTGGAATAAAAATTAAAGTTTTATCACGGGAAGAGGTATTAGAAAAGGAACCTTTTATTAATCCTAAAGTTGTGGGGGCAACCTTTAGTCGAATTGACGGGAACGTTAATCCATTCCGGTTAATTGACATGTATATGAGGGCGGCTAAAAAAAATGGTGTTCACTATTCCACTTATAATCGAGTAATAGACATTCAAAAACAGAACGGTCAGTTCGTTGTTATTTCTGAAAAAACAACGTATGTTACAAAAAACCTTATTCTCGCAGGTGGCCCTTGGTCAAGGGAACTGGGGAGAATGGTAGGTGTCGATATACCTGTTAATCAAGTGAGAGGACAAATTCTTGTTTCAGAACCATTAAAGCCTTTTTTAAACTATACGATAAGTGGATTAAGGCAAACCAATAATGGTGAAGTATTGATAGGTTATTCTATGGAGCAGGCGGGTTTTGACCGATCCACTACACTTGACGTTATTCAAGAAACTGCCAATATGGCTGTCCATTACGTTCCTTCGTTGAGAAAAGCGAAAATTGTGCGTACTTTTTCAGGAATTCGCGCTATGCCGAAGGATGGTTTACCGATTATTGGAAGAGTTCCTGATGTTGAGAATCTTTACGTAGCGGCTACACATAGTGGTATAACACTTTCCCCTTTAATAGGGACGATCATGACCGAGTTAATTGTAGACGGAGAAACATCTATTCCGATTGACCGATATTCAATTACAAGATTTTCTTGAAAAGGGGAGTTCATTATCTGTTCCTAAATGCAAACCAATCGGCCTTTTCCCTAATAAGTAATGGGAAAAGGCCATGATTTTGCAGGTGATTTTAGGATGAATTTTTAGAGAAACAAAGCAAGAGACTATTTATATATTATCCAAAAAATGCATTAACGATTAGTAGCATGATTAAGGATACAGCCCATGCAAGAGTTGTTGGGATTGACCATGTTAAAATTTGTTCTTTCACTTCTTTTATTCCAAGCATACGGTTAATGACCCAGAATAGGCTATCGTTAAAATACGAGAAGATCATAGCTCCTAGGGCGGCTGCCTGTGCCGCTAATGCCATATTGACGTCTAGCTGTTGCAAAATAGGTGCCGAAATAGAGGCGGCGGTAATCATGGCTACGGTTCCGCTTCCTTGAATGAGTCTCACAATCGTAGCAATAATGAAAGGAATGAGGATAGCAGGAAGATGCCATTGTGCGACTTGTTGGGCAATATAGTCTCCACTGCCGCTTTCCCTTAGAACGTTTCCAAGTGCTCCACCAGCACCGGTGACAAGAAGAATGATCCCAGACGTTTTGATCCCCTCTTCCATGTGATCAAGCGCCTCGGAGCGCTTTACATGGTTATATAACCCGTATATAGAGAAGATTAGACCAATCCCGACTGCGATGACAGGTGAACCGATAAATGTGATATAATCATAAATTCCTCCTTTTAATTCAAGGGCACTGATTGTTGTATTGGCGAAGATTAATAGAATCGGAACAAAAATAGGAAGTACTGATCGTGTTAAAGAAGGAAGATCCTTTTTCTCCTTAGATTCAAGAAATTCTTGAAGGGTGACCGGTTGGACTGGCCGTATATAGTTTAAGCCTGTTTCATCAGGAATTTGATAGATTTTCGTTCCAAGCCACTTAGCGTACAGGACACCTACGATGATAACAGGGATAGCAAAAACTAGCCCCCAAGCGATCATTAATCCGACGTCAACGCCAAAAATTCCTGCAACTCCTAAAGGACCAGGGGTCGGTGGCACTGCATGATGAGTAGCAACGAGTCCCGCTCCCAGAGCTACGCCAATGGTGAGAACAGATTTTCCGGTCTTTTTAGAAAGGGCTTTCACCAATGGGGTTAAAATCACAAAAGCTGAGTCTACAAAGATTGGGATGGAAACGATGTATCCTGTGATTGCCATGGCCCACTCTTCTTTTCGTTTTCCAACCCATTTCACAAGAGTATATGCCATTTTTTCAGCTGCACCGGATACCTCTAAAATACGTCCCATCATCACGCCGAATCCAATAACAATGCCTATCGATCCTAAAGTGGATCCGAATCCTGCAGTGATGGTGTTGACAACGTCGGGAGCAGACATGCCCCCGACTAATCCTGTAATGGAAGCTGCTATGATTAAAGCTAGAAATGCATGAATCTTTGTCTTAAGTACCAAGAAAATCAGAATGGCTACCCCTAATACAAGTCCGAATATCATTTGAGCGCCTGATACTTCCAATATCTCTCCCCCCTCTTTTTTGTACCCCTTTTGTCTCTAGATGATCGAGGGGTTATGCCCATGAAGGCTGAAATTTTGGAGCATATTTAGCAGCGAGTATGATGGCTTCCTCCATGCTCACGCTGCTTGCCATTCCTTTTCCAGCGATGTCAAAGGCGGTTCCATGGTCAACAGATGTACGTAAAAAGGGTAGACCGTTTGTAATTGAAATGGTTCTTTCAAAATCCGCCATCTTCGCGGCGATATGTCCTTGATCATGGTAAAGGGACAATACAGCAGCGTAACGGCCATTTAAAGCATGATGAAACACCGAATCAGCAGGGACAGGGCCAACCGCATTAATTCCTTTCTCTTGTGCCATTTGGATGCCTGGGAGAATCTCGTCGATTTCTTCTCTTCCAAACAGTCCGTTTTCTCCACCATGTGGGTTTAATGCCGCAACAGCGATTTTACGATTTTCCACTCCGAGACGTTGCAGGGCTTGGTCACAACGGATTAAGTAGTCACAAACTCTTTCTTTCGTCATTGCGGCGATGGCGTCTTTCAAGGACAGATGTCTCGTTAAGAAGAAAATGCGCATATTTCTTACTTCAAACATCGTCAGCGGATCGTTGGTATTGGTCAAAGCAGCTAAGATTTCTGTATGTCCGATAAATGGAACATTGGCTGCTTTCAACGATTCTTTATTGATCGGCGTTGTTGCCAAGGCTGATACTTTTCTGTCTAACGCCAGACCAACAGCTGTTTCAATATACTCATAGGCCGCTTTGCCGCATTGTGCTTGGACTTTCCCGATTTCAAGAGTGTCTATGTCTACGTTGTTTAACGAAACAATATCGATCGTTCCATGTTTGTATTTGCCCTCAGAAGGGTCTTTGATTTCATTTATGTTCAATGAGATATGAGTGATATCCATTGCTCTTTTCAACACTTCACTGTGACCGATAACAAGAGGCTGACAAACATCATATATTTTTTGATTGCTCAGGGCTTTTACGACAATCTCTGGTCCGATTCCTGCCGGGTCCCCCATTGGGATGGCAATAATGGGTTTAGTTTGTGTTGACATGTTTCCCTCTCCTTTGGCTATTAATCTTCATTTGTAAAAAGCGCAGGCTTTTGTAGATGGAACGTTGATCGCCGACCATTCCTCCTTTTGTGACTACAGGGAGTCCATTGAGGTATCCACCGGAAAAATATCCGAATGAGGTCAGCGGAAGTACTTCGTCTTCAATTTCAATACCGTTAGCCCTTCCTACGGCGCAAAGAGATGCTGTAACATCCCCACCGCTTGTGAAGCATCCACAAATTGGGTGTTTGGAATTTTCGATTATTTTTCGGCCGATGACGGCAAGGCCGTCTGTGATTCGTTTGGCCAGAGCATCTTCGGATACTTGCTCAATTGCAGACAGCGCTTTTAAATTGATTAGACTGTTAGCTGGGTGATGGGTCGTAACGATCAAGATATTTTCCGTTTCGAGTCGCTCTAGGCTAACTGCTGTTGCGCGTTCTACTTCTTCGTTCCAACTGTTTGAGAAGCTTGCCAGTTTTTCTGGATTGACGTATACTGGGTTAGCATTTGTTTTGGCTAAGAGATAATGAAGTTGACGACCGGTCAAGGAAGTCACGCTTCCGATGACCATTAGTATTTTATCGGCATGAAGTTGTTGGTGAAAATATAACCTTGCATAGTACGCTGTTAAAGGGCCAGGATCAACTGGAACGATGATTTTGTCTTTGATTTTTGTCATCGCAAAGGCAATTGTTTCAATATGTTCGTCATTGACCGCATCGATGACGATAATCCGGTTTCCGTGTTGGATTTCCTCCCTGAGCCGCTGAGCGATGCATTCTGCGCCGTGGAGAACTGCGTCGAGCCCTATCAATGCGACGGAGTGTATACTTTGTTGCTGAATGAGGGCAGGAATAAATGACTGATGAACAGGGATCAATGGATCTTTAGCTACGTCTGTTTCTTGAACGGGTACGCCGTCAACGAGCAAATATCCACCGGTTGTCATCCTTCCCGAATCAGGAAAAGAAGGGACGACAACGGCTACGGAATGATCACCAAGTTCGCGCAAAACGGTGTCAATTTCGATACCGATATTGCCGCGGACAGTACTGTCGATCCGTTTACAAACGACCTCAACGTTCCATTGTTTGAAGTAGTTGACTGCTTGACGCACGCGAGCTTCAGCAATTTCTCGTGGAGAATAGCGGCTATCGGTGTCAATGCAGACAGCATCGTACTTTTCGATGCCGGTTAATGAGGCATTTCTGACAAAGGTCGCCGTTTTGAATCCTTGTTTGGCCAATCTGACGCCTGTTGCATTAGCACCGGTCAGATCATCGGCAATAACCCCGATTTTCATGACGATTGTCTCCCCCTGTCTACGGAAGTCGTTGATGTTGCAACTGGTTGGATCACCTCCTCAAGCATTTCCTGTTACCCTAGGGCGGTGGATAAATACGTGCTATTGAAATTTACTATGCGTGAACGATGATAAGGTTGGTATGCTCGCTATATTGATGTTGGTCTTCTTGGTTCAATCCATCATCAGTAATAATCCCTTCCAATTCCGAGAGCGGACAAACGAGGGAAAATGCTTTTTGATTGAACTTGCTTGAGTCAGCAAGCAACCAAGTTACTTCAGCTGCCTGTATCATCATTTTTTTGATTAGCGATTTTTCAAATGTAGGTGCTGTGACGCCTGAGATGACATCGACTGCGTGGGCTCCTAGAAAGAAGAGGTCTGCCCGAATGTTTTTAAGTAGTTCTTGGGTTGGCCATCCGTACAATGTACCGACTTGGTTTTGAAGTTCCCCACCAGTGACGATCACCTTTAATTGACTTTCCATCAGTTCAGCCGCAATTTTAATATCATTGGTGACTACTGTTAAGTCTTCTCGATCTTTGATGAGCTTAGCGACTTCAAAAGTGGTGGTCCCGGAGTCCAAGATGATATTGGCATTTTCAGGGATGAACTCAACCGCTTTACGGGCAATGGCTTGTTTCCACTTAATATTCTTTTCTTTTTTTGTTGAGTAAGGCGTTTCTTGAATAAGTGCCCGTGGGTGAATGGCTCCACCGTGTGTTCGGACGATCTTCCCCTCTCTTTCCAAAAGAGCCAAGTCTCGTCGAATGGTCATTGTAGATACATTTAATTGCTGCGACAGCTCTTCAATGTCAACTTTACCTTGGGTGATTAATTGTTTTTCAATCCATTCCCGTCGTTCTTTAGGTAACATATGTGTTCATCCTTTGATTGTTTTGTTTGAATTTAACATTAATATGTTTATTTGTAACAATATTTTATTTATTTTTGTTCGATTTTGTCAATATATAATGATAAAAATTTTAACAATTAACACAATCTGTTTCGTTTAAGATCTGTGAGCGTACATGAGGGGCTTAACCGATACTCGTCATCGATTCCATCAAGCACCTTGGAAATACTCATGATGTTTGGGAAGCACTGAGCGTATGATCCACAAACTACAGATACATTCCATGAAAGGAAAAGGGGGGAGAGGAGGACATGAGGATCGGAAAACGAGCATTTCCTCCCATCAAAGAGCTTTTATGAAGAAAAAAGAAACGGGAGCTAGCTTAGGCAAAGAGCCGCGGCTGACTGTGCGGCTCTTTAGCGTTGCCTATTTGTCCATTGCCTTTGCCGCGTTGGCGATGGCCGGTCTAGCCTGTGCCGCAGCTTGATGAATGAGGTTGTCTAGGAGCGCCAATGTGACCGATTTAACAGCGGAAAACGGCACGGATTGATAGGATGGTAAACAAAAAGGTGTTGGAGACATGAAGTGGATTCCGTCCCGATTTAACGCGATGGCGCAAACGAAGCAAGGTGAATTGATTCTCTACAATAGCTATACAGGGGCGATTGGCGCGGTGGCGGAAGGTGAGAAAGCCGCCGTGCTTAAGGCGCTCAAGAGAACCAGGATTGACCGCGAACTGTCACCGGTGGAACAAACGCTCGTGGAGTGTGGGTTTCTTGTCGCTGAGAACGTCGATGAGAAGCGACGGGCGCAGTTTTTGCATCAATCGTTGCACCGGACGGATGTGATGCATCTCGTGATCTTGCCGACGGAGGCGTGTAATTTCCGTTGTGTCTATTGTTATCAAGAGTTTTTGCGCGGACAGATGAAACGTGAGGTCATTGACGGGTTGAAACGTTTTTTGACGAAGACGATTCCGCGTCTCACCCATTTGACGGTCAGCTGGTTTGGCGGCGAACCGCTGTTGGCGCTCGATGTGATTGAAGAGATTAGCACGGTGATCATCGAACAAACGAAACGGTATGGCGTTGCGTATCAAGCGGACATGTCAACGAACGGCTACGGTTTGTCGAAAGAAACGATGCGGCGTTTGTTGCGGTGTGAAGTGACCCGTTTTATGGTGACGCTTGATGGAAGCAAAGACGTGCATGATGTGCGGCGGGTGCTGGCGAATCGGGGACCGACGTACGAGACGATTCTTGGCCATTTGCGTGATATTCAGACGCTTGACGAATCATTTGAAGTGGACATCCGGGTCAATTTTGATGAAGACAACCTTGACCGGATTCCGCTGTTTTTAGACGAGCTGGCTTGTTACTTTGCCGGGGACCGGCGTTTTCAGCTGTTTTGCCGTCCCGTTGGGAGATGGGGCGGGGCGAATGATGAGCGGTTGCCGGTTTGTGACCATCGGACGGCAGAGGTGAAAATATGGGAGTTGACGGAATACGGAATCAAGAAAGGACTTTCGATGAGCTCGATGGTGGAGTCGATGTTGATGCCTTCTGGGGCGGTTTGTTATGCGGCGAAGCCACATTCCTTCGTCATCGGGGCCGACGGCCAAGTGTATAAATGCACATGCGCCTTTGACGAGGAATATAACCGTATCGGCCGTCTGCATGCCGATGGAACGATGGATGTCGATATGGATAAGCTCGCTCTATGGGTAACGTCAGGCGAGGAAACGGATGAACAGTGCCAAGCTTGCTTTTTCCGGCCGGCGTGTCAAGGAAATCATTGCCCGTTGTACCGCCTGCGAACAGGGGATCGTCCTTGCCCTCACGAAAAGCGAAAAATCAAAGAAGTGCTCCGGCTGATTGATGCGCAGTCATTCGTACGAGATGAAGGGAAAGGGAGGTGAGAATATGCGTATTTTGCGTCCTGCCGCATCGCCTGTTGCGTTGTCCCATTCTGGGCGGCTGACGAAATCAGTGCCTGGTCATTTGAAATGATGAATGGGAGAGAACCACAGTTTGGTAGGCGATCCGAGAAAAAGCTGTGAAATGGTTTAAGATTCTTTCCCGGCTGACGTCACTATGTATCAAGCATTCCTTTTCTCGCGATGCGAAAAGATTTCGTTTTTTCAAGAAGATACACGATCAACCATGCGCCAAATGAAGTGAACGAAAAAGTATTTGATCATGACAATGGCCCTTGTCGAATAGACAAGGGCCATTCAGACTGTTGACAAAATGGGTTTCAGACGAATGTCTGAAACCCATTTTGTTCCATAAATAGACTATGTTTTCAAAAAAAGTGGGTAGGATGGGAAGCCATGCAAAGGAAAAGAAAGGGCGGTGCTTCGCCTTCCATAGGTAATTCGCCAGTTTTTTTAAATTCATGGCAGCACAAACAAGCATCGCCTGCGCCTCATTTTTTTCCAATCCCCGGTAATGCGTCCAGCGCAGACCATGCTTCTCTTTCATATCGGCGAAATCCCGTTCAATCGTCTCTTTTCGGAGGGCATAGAGTTCCCGGTATTCCGGAACATACCGCAAATGCTCTGCTTCTTCATAGTAGTCCTGCCATACGTGGCGAGTGACTACTTTGGTGTAGCTCTTGCTTTGCGTGCACTGATGAAGATACGGACAGCTTCGGCACACCGCCGGGTCCGATTTGTATTCCCGGTACCCTTCCCGATTCGTAGTAGAGTAAGATAGAACTTGATCATTGGGGCATAGATAACAATCAAAATATTCGTCATACACAAAATCTGATTTCCGAAAGAATCCATCTTTTGTTTTCGGGCGAGTGTACGGCCAAATCGGCTTTACCCCTTGTTCGAGTAAATACTTGGCAATGGCAGGAGTTTTATATCCTGCGTCTACACACACGGCTTCCGGACATGATTGGATTTCCCGTTTCACTCGTTCGAACAGCACAAAAAACGCTTGACTGTCATGGACGTTGGCTGCCGTCACGTAGGTCTGTAGAATCCATCCGTTGCGATCACAAGCTGTATGATACGAATAGGCAAACACTCGCTCCCGTTCATTTTTCACCAACAGTCCGCTCTCCGGATCCGTTTTGCTTACTTTTACTTCCCGTTTTTTTTTTTTTCTCAGATGGCAACGGCGATTTTCCATGAGCGATCCGATCCCGTTCGATTTCTTTTTCGAGTTCCTGTTGGTAGGCTTTGGCTTCGACTTCTGCCATTTCCGTTGTAAACTTCTTTTTATTGGCGCTTGCTTTGACATGAGTGGAGTCTACGTACAAGACACTCGAATCTACCAATCCGTGTTCAAAGGCTTCTTTTAAAATCCGTGAAAAAATTTGATGGAATACATCCGTTCCAGCGAAACGACGCGCATAGTTTTTACTTGGCGTCGAGTGATGAGGAACGGGATCATGAAGACTAAGTCCTAAAAACCAACGGTAGGCGACGTTGGTTCGGATTTGTTCGACGGTTTCACGCATGGAGCGAATCCCAAATACATACTGAATCAAATACATTTTAAACAACATCACTGGATCAATGCTCGGACGTCCATGATCAGGAGAGTAGAGATCTTTCACCACATCATAGATAAAAGAAAAATCAATGGCCGCATCCAGCTTTCTTACCAAGTGATCCTCTGGAACCAGATCATCCAGTTTCACCGTGGTTTCGGTATAGCGCCCATCTTCTTGGTGTGGCCGAAGCATCGTTCCTTTCCTCCATTTCTCCCTCGTCTTACCTTCATAATAAAACAGCTTGTCGACTTTGTCGACAAGCTGAATGGCCCTTGTCGAATAGACAAGGGCCATTTTATGTGCTTCATGGCATGAATAAGGATGGTGATGTAGTTGGAAAAACGATTTGATGTTCCTCTCGATGGCTCTTGAGAACATTGTGTGGCAAGAAACAGTTGTTTCTCGTCCTTTACGAGTCTCCATTCAGGTGGAAAGGCGGTTAATCAATTGTTGCAGCGAATGAAGTGAACGTGGCTTAAAGGCAGTTTCGATGCCGTTGGTTATGCTTTATAGTTTTTCATGAAAAATTCAAATAAAATGTCAATCAGAACAACGAGGGTCGAACGGGCAGATAGGTCATAACCCGCAAACTGGACACGTTGCACGTAGGCGCTGATATGTTTTCGTACAAGCTTGGCTAATGTACTATCGGCGCTGTTCGTGATCGCTACCGTTTCGATGTTTTTAAAGCGAAGTTTCTCTGCCGCTTGCACAATGGTTTTTGTCTCTCCGCTGGATGAAATGAAAATGACCATATCTTTTGGTTGAACCATGTTGGGTAAAAGGTCAATAATATGTGATTCATACACATACGAGCTCGGTTTGTTTACTTGGATGAGAAGTTTGCTAAAATATTCCCCGATCATTTTGGATAGACCAACCGCCACAATCAACACCCGATTGGCCTCAAAAATCAACTGGCTAATTTCTTCCACATGTTTTCGCTCCAATGAATCGAGTGTCTGATTCATATCGACTTTGTACCGTTCAATCGTATTTTCTCCAACCGGAATGGCTTGGTCGTCGATCGTTTTCAGAATATATTTCAACTCTGAGAAACCTTCTAAGCCCAGTTTATGACACATACGGATGATGGTGGTGGTGCTGACGTTGTTTTTTTCCGCCATAGCAGTTAGCGATAATTGTTTCGCTTGTTCCACATGTCCATCGATATAGTACAAAACGTGTTTTTCTGCATGGGTGAGTTGGCCGATATAGTTTGAAAATCGATCCAGAAGTTTTCCCATATGGAGACTCCTTTGCTTATCGTCGCTATTTTAACAATATTATAACACATGCTATAGGCCGTTCGAGGGAAAACCCCCGTCAGTTTTGAGGAGAAAGAAGTATAATTGTTCGTCGGATGTACAACTATGAAGGAGAACAGTATGATAAAACAAAATTGAAAGCGGTTTATGATTATGGATGATATCGGGGGGACATACGTTGGAATTAACACAAATGACGAGTGAACGGCTCATCTTATTTGATGTCGGTCTCTCGACGAAAGAAGCAGTGATTCGCGCTCTTGTCGATGTTCTTTTTGAAAACGGTGTCTTATCTTCGAAAGAGGCGTTCCTTCAGGCCGTCATGGAAAGGGAGGCAATTTCTCCAACCGGACTGGAAAAAGGGCTGGCGATTCCGCACGGAAAATCAAAAGCGGTCAATCGAGCGGCCTTTGCCATTGCGCGCTTATCTTCCCCTATTAAGGATTGGGAAAGCATTGATCCTCATAATGAAGTACAACTTGTGTTCTTGCTTGCGATTCCGGAAGCAGAGGCGGGGACGACGCACTTAAATGTATTATCGGAATTAAGCTTGCGTTTGATGGATGAGGGTTACCTGCGGCGCTTGATGGAGGCCAAAAGCGCTGAGGAATTGCTTCTGGCGCTAGATGAGACAGGGACAAGCGGGGGAGACCAAAATGTCACGTATCAAAAAACAGTTTTGGCCATTACAGCCTGTGCTACTGGGATTGCGCATACGTATATGGCAGCCGAGGCGTTGGAGAAAGCTGGGCGTGAGCTCGGAGTCCGTGTATTGACAGAAAAGCAAGGAGCTAACGGAATTCAAGACGAGCTGACGGCAGATGTCATTGCACAAGCCGATGGGGTCATTTTTGCCACGGATATTGCGCCGAAACGCAAGGAGCGTTTCGCTGGGAAGCCGTACGTGCAAACGAGGGTAGCGGAACCGTTAAAGCATGCAAAACAGATCATCCATAAAGTGCTTCACCAGCCGGATGGGATTGTCACCGCTTCTGAGGAGGAAACGATGCAAACAGGCAATGGGAAAAAAGCCGGGCTCTTGTCAGAAATGGCACAGGCGGTGTTAACCGGCATCTCGTATATGCTTCCGGTCATTGTCGCGGCTGGTTTAATGATTGGCATTGCGAAGCTAGGCTCGATGCCGTTTGGTTTAGTCAACGAAATTAACGATGTGAAGTATGCGACCCATTCGAATGAGTGGTTTGTCATTTTGCATCATTTAGATAAGTTTGGCGGAATGATCTTCAAGTTCATGTATCCCGTATTCGCTGCGTTCGTCGCTTATGCGATTGCTGACCGTGTCGGATTGGTATCTGGATTCATTGGCGGTGCGTTTGCGGCTGGATTGCATTACACGTTTTGGGGAGTGGAAAACGGGATCCCGTCTGGATTTTTTGGTGCCTTGATTCTCGGATTGGCGGCTGGATATGTTTCTCGATTCCTCAATAACCATATTCGGTTAAATAAAAATTTCCAAGCAGTGAAGCCGATGCTGATCATTCCGGCCATCAGTGTGTTGTCTGTTTTCTTCCTGAACTTTTATATTGTCGATCCTGTGTTTGGTGGGTTAAACGCGTGGCTGCGCCAGCTCATTGAGTCCGCCCAAGACTCAGGTGAGCTCACTCTGTCCGCCATCATTGCAGCGGCGACGGCATTTGATTTAGGCGGACCGATTAATAAAGCAGCTGGGGCGATTGCCATTGGTTTGGCGGCAGATCAAATTTTCCCTCTTACGCCGCGGGTGTTGGCGATTGTGATCCCGCCGATCGGCTTAGGATTGGCGACGGTTCTTGATAAATATATCGTCGGCCGCCGTGTGTTCGATGAGAATTTGCGCATTGCTGGGAACACGGCATTAGTTCTTGGATTTATCGCGATTAGTGAGGGCGCGATTCCGTTTATGCTTCGGAACCCGCTCATTACGATTCCAGTCAATATTGTCGGTTCGATTTTAGGAGCATGTACAGCCGTCTATTTAGGTGCGGTTCAATGGTTGCCGCTTCCGGCGTTTTGGGGCTGGCCGTTTGTTGAGAATTTATGGGCTTATTTGACGGGATTGGCTGTAGGGGCATTGTTTATCGCTCTCGTCAATATCTTTATCCGATTGGCGTTATTGAAAAGAACAGGGCAATAAAACAAGGTTGACAACAGCATAAGGTTATGGGGTGACATGCCCATAGCCTTATGCTTTTTCATCCTCTTATTGGAGAAGTGGTAGATCAAGAAAACAGTTGGTGAGCTTGGATTTTGATAAGGAGGCGTCAACAAGGTGAAGAACAAACGCGTGCATGTCGTGCCTCATTCCCATTGGGATCGAGAGTGGTATTTTTCCATCGAGGATTCGAATATTTTGCTTGTTGAAAATATCGATCATCTTCTCAATGTGTTGGAACGGGATGAAACGTATTCTGCCTATGTGTTTGACGGACAGTCTTCCATCGTGGAAGAGTATTTGAACATTCGCCCAGAGAACCGGGAGCGGATGAAAAAACTGATTGAGCAGCGGAGGCTTTTTATCGGGCCTTGGTATACGCAGACGGATTCGCTTCTTGTCCACAAAGAGTCAATGATTCGAAACTTGCTTTACGGAACGAAAATAGCCCAAAGCATGGGTCATAGCATGGAAATCGGTTATTTACCAGATATCTTTGGACAAAACGGCTATTTGCCTTCCATTTTTCGCGGCTTTGGGCTTGAATTTAGCATTTTGCAACGAGGAGTTTACACAGAGCAGTTAAATGGGGATGTCAATTTTGTTTGGAAATCTCCTGATGGGCAGTCGGTGAAGGCCAATCACCTTTATTTCGGCTACGGCCCAGGAAAATTTTTATCATCTGATCAGGAGTATGTAGAGAATCGACTGATTCCGATCATTGAAAAGTTAGAGGAAGTGAACGAGCACTGTGATCATTTGTTATTGCCTGCCGGTGGGGATCAGGTACTTGTGCGCGAGCATTTTCCCGAGACCGTCGCTCAGTTAAATCGTATCGATCCAAAGCGGGAATACGTGTTATCCGATTACGAGACGTTTATGAAGGAGGCTTGGGCGGGCGAGCCGTTTCCAAATGTGATTGAAGGAGAATTGCTGGCATCGCAACGGTCACGCATCCACCATACGATTCGTTCGCAACGGTACGATATTAAGCAGAAAAATGCCATCATTGAACATAAGTTTTTACATGTGCTTGAACCACTTGCGGTGATTGGGCAAGCGTTAGGGTTGCCGTATCCGAAAAGATGGCTCGATCAAATGTGGAAGCAGTTGTTTGACGTTCACGCCCATGACAGCATTGGCGGCTGCAACTCGGACGAAACGAATCGAGATATTGTTCACCGCCTTGAGAAATTAGAACGAATGGCAGACGGTCTTGTGAATCTATTGAAAAAACGAATCACTTATGCGATTAGCCGCCAGACGGGGAACGAAAATATTTACGTTACTTTTAACCTGTTGCCACGTCCGTTTTCCGGACTGATTGATGGCGTGATATTTACAAAAGACCCACACTTCCAACTGGTGACCAACGATGGGAAAGGCGTTCCGGCGGAAATCGTTGAGCAACACTATTTGCCGGGCGGAAAACAAATTGTGGTGACCGCAGAGGGAGAAAAAGAGATCGACGTACAAGGATACTATCGAACAGTTGTGCGTCTGCAAGTTGACCATGTGCCAGCGCTGGGCTATTGCACATACCAGGTGATTGAGGGAACGGGAGGTTGTGAAAAGCGAATCCTCGATCAAGAGACTCGGATTGAAAACGAATATTTGGCACTGTCCTATGAACAAGGGACATTGCGGTTGCACCATCAACCATCCGGTGAGACGGTGACGAATTTTATCCGTTTTGAAAATACAGGGGATGCGGGTGATTCATACGACTACTCTCCGCTTGAAGGAGATAAACCGATTTATATGGAAAAAGCGGAGCTTCTCTCTGTCGAAAAAGGGCCTTTGACAGAAAAGATGGTTGTTCGGCACATTGGAGTGATCCCTTCTTGTTTATCGGAGCGGGAGAAAGGGGAGTGTTCAAGTAAACTGGAAATCATCACCTCTTTTGAATTGAGAAAAGGGGAAGAAATCATCCGTGTTTGTCACCAGCTAGAGAATCAAGCGGAAGATCATCGGCTTCGCGTGTTGTTAACCGCTCCGGTGGCCGGTGCTAAGACATCATTTGCGGATCAAGCTTTCAGTTTAGTAGAGCGCCCTGTGGAGAGTAAGTATTTAACCAATTGGCGTGAGAAACGATTTGCTGAAGCCCCTGTGCCGATTTATCCACTTGAGAATGCGGCTGGGCTTTATGATGACCGCTTCGTGTTTGCGGCGTTGACCAAAGGGATGAAAGAGTATGAAGTACTGACGGAAACAAACGAGCTAGCGCTCACATTATTCCGCAGTGTCGGTGTGCTTGGCAAAGATGATTTGCTTTGGCGTCCGGGCCGTGCCTCAGGCATTAATAACAAAGTCGTGTATACGCCTGATGCGCAAATGAAAAAGAAGATGGATTTTGAATATGCGATATACATGGCCAACGAGACGCTGAACCCAGCGAAAATTTTTGCACATATTGACCGGTATCGGGGCCATTTTGCCTCTTATCAAAGACAGCAGCTCAATACATTTGAAGAGCGGTTGGAACGGTTCGAGATCCCGTACCCGATCGAGCAAGCACCGGAATCGTTTTCTTTGCTAGAAGTGGATCGGGAAGATGTGTTTATGAGTGTGTGCAAACAGGCACACGATGATTCGTCCATTATCGTTCGTTTCTTTAACCCGACATGCGAAAGAAAGACGGTGATGGTAAAAAGCAACCACATAAAAGAAATCGAAGAAACTAATTTAGCTGAAGAAACCATTCGGACGATCGAAGGGCCGTTTGTTGTCGATGGAAAAGGGTATATGACATTGAAATTGAAGGGGACGAACATGTCATGAGGAAACAAACTATATTGCCGCAGCTAGAGGAAAAGCTGAAAACCATATATGGCGAGCAATACAATGACGAGTATTTGATGGCTTTTCAAGCGCTCATTGAGCGATGGGAGAACAAACAATGGCCAACCAGTGCCTCGCTCTCCGAAGAAAATGTATATTTGATCACGTACGGAGACAGTATTTTCGAAGACGGAACGCCAACGCTAGAAACATTGCATACATTTTTAAAGACACAAGTCGGGGACTGGATTACAGATGTCCATTTACTCCCCATGTTTCCATATACGTCAGATGATGGTTTTTCTGTGGTCGATTACCGTCGCATTCATCCGCGGCTTGGCGACTGGGAGCACATTGAACAATTGGCGGAAGACTATAGATTGATGTTTGACTTTGTAGCCAACCACATTTCGAAGTCAAGCGATTGGTTTCAAAAGTATTTGCAAGGCGATCCAACTTATGAACGGTATTTTATTCAGAGGGATCCATCATTTGATACAAGTCAGGTCATCCGCCCGCGTACTACACCGCTGTTTCACGACTATCCAGGAACGGACAATACAAAGACGGTGTGGACAACGTTTAGCGAAGACCAAATTGATCTCAATTATCGCCATTTTCCTGTTTTGCTGGAGATGACTGATATTTTGCTAGAGTATGCATATAAACACGGGACAAGCATTCGCTTAGACGCGATCGGTTTTATATGGAAGGAATCAGGGACGACTTGCATGCATTTACCGCAGGCTCATGCCATCATTCAGTTGTGGCGTCTGCTTCTCGATTATTTCAAACCAAATACGCAAATCATTACCGAAACAAACGTGCCACATCATGAAAACATTAGCTATTTTGGAGATGGGACAAACGAGGCCCATATGGTGTATCAGTTCGCCCTTCCACCGCTTGTGTTATACACGTTTACCGTTCATTGTGCGACAAAATTAACGGAGTGGGCGAAGACGATTGAAAAAATATCTGATCAAGCGACGTACTTTAATTTCTTGGCAAGCCATGATGGCATTGGAATGCGTCCCGTTGAGGGGATTTTAAGTGAACAAGAGAAGGAGATGCTTGTCCAAAAAGTGTTGCAAAACGGGGGAAGGGTCTCCTATAAAGCAAACACGGACGGGAGTCAGTCGGTGTACGAGTTAAATATTACGTACTTTGATGCCTTAATCAATAAGGACGTGGATGTGACCGAACAGCAGCAAATTCAAAAAATGTTAGCTGCGCATTCCATTTTATTCTCGATGATGGGGGTTCCGGCTCTGTATTATCACTCGTTGCTTGGTTCTCGCAACGATTACCACGGCCTTGCCGAGTCAGGCATTCACCGTCGGATCAACCGCGAAAAACTTCCGTATGCCCGAATTGTCGACGAATTGGCCAACAATGAGCGGCGAAACGCCATCTTTAACGGGCTGAAACAAATGGTCGAGATTCGCCGCCAACAATCAGCGTTTTCTCCATACGCGCCGCAAACCGTTCTTGAATTGGATGATCGTGTATTTGGGCTAAAACGGGAGAATGAGAAGACGAAGGAAGTCGTGTATTGTGTCGTCAATGTGACCCCCGACGATGTCACCATCGAGACAGATATCAGCGGGGAGGATTTGTTCACAGGGAAAAAAGTGCACAAGTCTCTCGCTTTGTCGCCATACCAATACGTATGGGTCAAGGCGGATCGATGATTACTTGCAGTCGGTTGGAAAGAACGGGGAACTAGATTCCTTATAGAAAAAGTGCCCCGTTACGGAGTTTGACTGATCGCTTCAAGGAAACTTTATCATCAGCTTCCCATGATCCAAATCGGTCGAGTGTGTATATGGTATGTAGTGTAAAAGGGTGTCTCGCTGTTTTTGAGACACCCTCTAAGCATTGAATAGAGCATCGAGGACCTCTTCCAAATGAGGGGGATCATCATCCCATTCGATTAACATGGTATCTTCATCGTAAGCAGGTTCATAACCTATGATGCCTTTAGAAATATCGTATTTCATCTTCAAATTCATTAAATAATCCACTAACTTTGCAAATTTTAATTTCACCTCATTTTTGTCAGCGACGAATAGTTCACTTTTAGGAAAGTTAAAGACAATATCGCCATATTCCTCGTCAAAAGAAAAAACGATGACTACACGAGTGTTGATTATCCAAAATTATACATACGCCTTCCATAAATTTGGGCATACTCAAACAAAGCAGCGGCCATCCCGGATTTCCAATCGAGAGGAAGCTGCCCAGAGAAAAAACGGCGAACGAACGAAATGAAGGAAAGAGAGACGTTCGTCTGTTTTTTGGTTTGATCATACAGCCATCGCAGCAACACATACGCGATGAACGCCGCAAACAGTTGGTTGTATACCGCATTTTCCGTCGTGCCAAACAAGGTCGGGACATTCAGATATTGCTTCACCCAACGGAAAAAGACCTCAACAGTCCAACGTTGTTGGTACATGTCGGCAATGGTTTCCGCAGACGCATGGAAGAGGTTCGTCACGACCCGAATGTCGCGGCCATTCGCATCTCGAAAGATCACCACCCGGTGACGCTTGGTGGAGCGGCATTGTTTCGTCCCCAACTGGCACGTGAAGTCGGCTTGAACCGATGAGGATGTGCTGGAAAGGCGTTTCAAGCTTTTTTTCTGATGAAGTTCGATGTTGTCCTTCATCCGAATGACAAAGAGCTGATGCTGCTCCACAAATCGATCGAGGCGTTCGATTTTGAAATACGCCCGGTCTTCCACCAGCACTTGTTGAGCGTTCGTCAACTGTTCTCCCACCGGGCCATCATGACGCAGTCCGATGGTTTCCACCACGTCTGCCGGCAACGAGGATTCCGGCGAATACGCGACGTGCAGCTTCACTCCGGCGCGTTCGCCGTGATACGGCGCCCATGGCAGGCGGTTTTTCCCGACCGTGACGGTCGTCGAATCCACCACCCGAAGCGGTTTGGGAAACCGAAGCGAACGGCGGGTTTGGCGGTTGCACTTGGAAATGATCAACGCCAACAAGCGTTTCATGATGTCATAGGGAACTTCTTTCGCTTTCTTGGATACAGTTGAATAATGGAATCGCGGCAATCCATACAGAGGCCCCACATCGGCTCCGTGGCGAAAGCTTTTCCATTGATGCATGGCGGCCAGCAGGAAGAAGTGAATCAACTCGCGCAACGTAAAGGTTCGAGACGAATCACGATACCCAACCGCTTCGGCAATCAGTTGAATCTCTTCATCCGAAACAAGTTTTTGCATCAAATTCGGGAGTGTGGTATGCTTGTTCATAGAGAGCACCTCCTGGGTTTGTTTGTGTCGCTACTCACATTCTACAGGAAAGGTGCTCTTTTTTCTATACCCTTTGGATTTTATTGGATAATCAACACGCCTGCGATGACTACATTTTTTAGCGAAATTCCTAACGGCAGTTGTTCCAGAACAACATGACCGGTTCCTTTCGGTGATAGTAACTCTTTTATGTTTTTTACTTCAGAAAATTCGATGTCTCGTTGTAAGTTTGGATCATAAAAATGTGATGATTGAATGCGGAGTTTTGTCAACTGGAGTTTTTCATAGATGAGAGCTTCAAGTTTTTCTTTCTTAAAATCGGATAATATAATTTCTACATTCTCCATTACCATTTCCCCTTTTATTGGTCAATAAACCCTTTAAATGTTCCGTCAAGATTTGAACGCACTCCCCCGTCCATCAGCAAGCTTTTTCTCTAGGAATTCGTTTACCCTATGAAATTCTCCTGGGGCATCTAGTATTTCCTAAAGATGTTTGATTGCCATTTGATTCATCTGTTCAGGTCCCTCTTTTACTTCCCCTAAAATCTTCCTGCATGTTTCTGCAAAGCATGGGCTACTACCGTCCGCGAACTCATTCCATTGTTTCCTGAACAGATGGATGGTTTCCGTCAACGGTGCTTTGATGACTTGATGGTAAATCGTTTGGAAGATTTACCATCGCGCATGACATGTTTCACTTTCGACAGGGGAGAAGTGGTGTCGAGCACCTTCGCTCCCTTGGTCGCTGCTTTTCCTGCCATGCCGACTCCTTTTGCGGGAGGAGCAATCGACGCAATCAATATTCCTCCTGCCAACAGCCGATCACCAAACGATAGGCGCTCTCCAATGACTGGGTCGTACTCCCCGAATATGTGTTGCAAGTCGTACCAACCAATCAGGTCTAAGTGGAATTCCTTCATGTTATCGGACGACGTTTGGTCTGCTTGACGCATCGCTGCGGCGGTGCGATACAATAGCTCTTTCTTCATAACGCTGCAGCCAATAAACGAGTTCGTCCCGCAGCGCTTTGATGGCAGGAGTGCTGACGCCAGGAAGGTTCATGGCGAGAGAAGAAAGTTCCCACGACAGCGTCGTCCGCGTGCGTCTTCCGCATCAGGAATATGCTTCGCCACCGTTTCTAATTCATCTGGCTTCAACTGAATCATTGCTTGCACTGCTCCTTCATGGTCGCCGTCTCACCGTTCATCCGCCGAATGCCTTCCTTCGCCAGCTCCTTTGCCCTCCATTTCTTTGGATCCGCTCAGCATGTTGTCTCATCTCTCTACTCATGATTACCATAAATAGTATCAAAGTCCAAAATCATACAGATTGTTATTTTGATAACATTTATTGGCTAGTTCCCTGGTTATATTTCCTGCTGTTTTCACAAAGCCCTTGGTTAGAATCAATGTGCCAACAAACCATTCACCTAGTCGGGGCATTCGCTCGTTTGGCTCATAGCGGGCACCTTCACAAAAGCGTTTTTGTTTGCTTTCTGCTTGTAGAACAAGCAGGCGGAGAGCAGGACATTGTTTGAGGAAAAATGGTTGGTTTGTAAAATCAGAGAAAGGTAGAGTTGTGGTTTCGTTCATGGATAGAAAAAGTGGAGCGTGATGAGGATAGAGAACATCGCTCGTCATTGTTGATATTGAAGGGTGCAGTCCTCCGATCAATGGTGAGCGAGGAGTCGCGCTTTTGACGCGTTTTGCAGTGTTCAGGTGTTCACCGTGAAAATCGAACGACTGAGACTGGCTGTTGCCTGGCTTTCTCTTGTACAAGCTTCTATGGGAAGGGAATAGGCTCTTTGATGCTATTGGATGAGTGGTTGATCGTTGTCCATTTCTTTTACCAAGTCAGCGACGGGTATTTGAGGAGAAGAATCGAATGGTCTTTGAGAAGAAATACGACGGTGTCGATGCGTCGTTTGGAAGCAGTGGTTTTATCAGTGGAAGTCCGTAATGTATACATCGGGCTCTTGATTCTGTCACAATGCGCTGAGCGATTTGAGCAAAATGTCTTTGGCATGGTACCAAGAATCCCGACCGCCATCGTCTCAATTTCTACCGCTTGCTGGATCGGTTGTCATCTGCTATCACGATTAGAAACACGGTGTCCGTTCGCTAGAGACGAATGGCGGCCTTATGAATATTGAAACTTCGTTAAAAGAAGACTTCTCGCGTAGGCGATTAGGTGCTTTCGGTTGTCCTCACGGCCGGATGAACACTTCCGTTCCGTTTGGGACGATGGAAGCGAGTTCGAGCACGTCTTTGTTGTGCATGCGGATGCACCCTCTCGATACGTATTTACCGATGGAGGACGGGTCGTTCGTACCGTGAATGCCATAATGGATTTTAGATAAGCTGAGCCACATCGCGCCGAACGGACCGCCCGGGTTGGGTTGGCGGTTGACGATGACAAAATCACCGACAGGCGTGGCGGTAACCATTTTGCCGACACCGACGGGGTAGGTGCGGATTGTTCTTCCTCTATCTTTCAATATGAGTTGTCGGCGGCTGATAGATATATGGATTGTGTACGGAATCGATCCTTTTGCCGGAAGGTGAGGGATGATGATCTCTTGTCCAGGGAAGATGATGGATGAGGCGGTGAGACCGTTGGCGCGAAGCAGCGCCTCCACTGATGTGCGGTAGTCTCTGGCGATGGAAGAGATCGTTTCCCCGCGTTTGACAATATGTTTGTACATGGGCTGTCACTCCTTTGTTCGCTCGACGGAGAAACCCGTTCGGGTGCATGATACATTAATGTATGAGAAAATCCTAGAAAGGTTGCCAAACGAATGAGGAAACCGTTCTCTTCGCTAGAGTAGTGGTGAAAATCCGTTTTTTTCCTTCCAACGATCGTTCTTGAACAAAAAGAAACATAGCGAATGAATGAAGAGAGCGATAACGATCACCAGGCGGTGATGCGCTTCGCTCGTATATGTGGATGTTTTGAGTGGAAAAAAATGATGCTGGCTTCCCTTCAAGACCGTATGGAGTAGTAAAAGCTCATGACGAATCGTAAGGGAATAAGATGCTCCATTTCCCGTTCTCCTTGGCGACAAATACGTCTTGATGGAGTTCAAACACGCCAAAAGTGCTATGGAATGTCTGGATGACACGGATACGGTAGACATCTTGTAACGGTTTGTGTTCACCTGACATCGACCACGAAGCCAAGTGTTCCGCCTCGTCAAGGCGGTACTCAAACGTCTCGACGTCGAAGTCTTGCATAAAGACATGGGCGCGGCGTTGAATGTAAACATCTTTTGGAAATTTCTTTTTCATTTGTGGATGAAACAGTTCCCACGAGCTGCCGAAGTCCCCCGCCTGTTCGTAGCGGTAAAATGCCTTAACGACTTGTTTGGCTTCATGGCGTTCGTTGGATAGAAACAATGACAGCACAACAGCGAGCAAGGCGACGGCGGTAAGGATGGTTACTCCCGTCTGTGCGGAGATCGTTTTTTGGCGGTAGCGTGGAACCATCGGTTTTCTCTCCTCTCTACTATTACCATATGCCGAGTCGGCGGCGGATATGGGTTGTTTGGCTGTTTTTGGAGAAGCGGGGAACAGTTTGGTTAGTTGCGGCTGTATTTTTAGTCAAAAAATCGATTCGGATGTAGTAAAATAAATGGAAGAAGTAATGGTGGAACAAAAAGCGTCCGAACCCTTATGACGAGGGGGCGTTCGCAAGCATGAGGGTGGATAGACGGAGCGTAAATCGGCTCCGTTTTTCCTTTGGCATTCCACCGAGAACACAGCTCTAGGAGAGGTCGAGGGTGATGCGGAAATCATACATTTATGCGCTGCTGGTTGGGATCATGGTCGCTTGGGGATTGAACGTGACGGCGTTGAAAATTCTTGTTGAGCACTTTTCCCCGGTGACCTTGACGGCGCTAAGGATTTTCACGGCTGGTGTAGTCGTGCTTTTGTTTTTATGGGGGATTGGACGGCTCGGAAAAGTCGGCTGGAAAGAAGCGAAACAGATCGGCTTGGCCGCTATGTTTAGTGTCGTTGCTCACCACTTTTTCCTTGCAGTGGGGCTGACGAGAACGACGGCGGTCAATGCGGGTCTAGTTTTAGGGATGGTGCCGCTTGTCACGGCGCTGTTGGCGATGGTGTTTTTAGGCCAGCGCCCGACGATGTTTCGGCTCCTTGGCATCACGCTCGGGTTTTTTGGCGTTATGTTTGTCGTTGCGAACGGCAACGGTGGCCTTGGTCATTTGTCGGTCGGCGATGTATACGTGTTTTTGGCCGTCTTGGCGCAAGGGATTAGCTTTATTATGATCAAAAAGGCGACGGTCGACGCGCGCGTCATGACGGGGTGGATGCTTATCTTTGGGTCGCTTTGGCTGTTTGTCCTAGGTTTGGTGCTTGAGCCCCGTGGGTTGTCCAGTTTGAAGGAGGGCACACCGTTGCTTTGGACGATTTTCCTCGCTTCGGCCGTCGTGGCGACAGCGCTGGGCCATATGTTTTACAACCAAGCCGTTCAACATCTCGGTCCGGCTGAGTCGGCGGTGTTTATCAACCTCAATCCGTTCTTTTCGCTGCTTGGGGCGCATTGGTTGCTCGACGAGCCCGTTTCGTGGGCGCAAGGGCTAGGCTTTGTGCTGATCGTGGCAGGTGTCGTTCTCGGCAGCGGAGGAATGGATGACGTAAGCGCCCGCTTTCGCCGTACGAATGTCGCGACAAGAGGCGGGAGAAAGGCGGGGATGTGGTAACGCGTTCTCCCGCTTCGGTGTAATGTGTTCAGAGGGAAAAGCAACAAGAATGGATGCGAGGGTCACGGAGTAGAAAAGGGGTTGTCGCCTCTTGAATGGGGGCGACTTTTTTTGTGCCATAGGCAGGGGGCTTCATGAGAGCGACGGGGAAATACGATAGTGACCACTCACAATCAGTCATTTTGCGGAATTTATGTTTCTCTTTCGCCCAGATACGCATGAGCATATCGATTTTACGCATTTGAGGACGTGCAGAACAAGAAAAAACGGTAAATGGTGATGAAAGGAGCAGCAAACGATTCATGAATTGACGGGATTGCCTGTGAATGGATGAAATCCGACGCCTGCAACTGAGGAGGAGTGAATCGCTAACGTTCGGCAAACCGGCAGGGCCAAAGAGAGCCCCGCCCTAACGCTTTGGTTTCGCCGCTGTCGATTCCCGTTTGATGAGTTTCGTCGATAATAACACTTCCTGAAATGGTTCGTCCGGATTGTCCCACCGCCACCGTAACAATTCCACGGCTCGTTTGCCGTATCGCTTCAGATCGATGTCGACGGTTGTAATTTTCGGCGTGGCGATTTGCGATAGTTGTCCGTTATCAAAGCTACAGACGGAGACATCGCCAGGTACGTTCAGGCCGTATTGTTGGAGGCTGGTGCTGACGAAAAAGCCTAATCCGTCATTGACGCAAAACCAGGCGGTTGGTTGCTGCTTTAGCTCTCGTATGTAGTTGGCGATCGCTGTTTCGTCCTCTTGTGCGTGGCAAAATATCCATTCCTCGTTCGGTTTCACCCCGTAATCTTTCAACGCCAATAAATACCCTTCATACCGTTCTTGATAGCTCGGTGAATAGTGAATGTCGCCGACAAACGCAATATCGGTATGGTTTAGCTCCAACAAATGCTGGACAGCGATGTAGGCGCCGAATCGATTGTTCGTCAGCACCGCATCAGCGGAAATGTTCGGATGATGGTGGTCGACAAGGACGGTCGGGATACCGGTTGAGACCACTTTTTGGATGTATTCGGTGCTGATATGAGAAAGAATGATGACGCCGTCAACGAGCTTTTCCTCGATGAACGAAGGCAACAGACGTTGTTGTTTTTGTTGCTCGTTGACCGACTGAATGTGTAGCTTCATGCCATGTGATAGCGCTTCCTGTTCGATGCTCAAGTAAATTTCGCCGAAAAATTTCAGCGAAAATGCGCGGTCTGAAGCGATGAGGGCGATTTGCTTCGGCGGCTCCTCGCGATGTTTCGAGCGAGAGGAAGGATATTCATACCCCATTTCTTTCGCGACACGCTTTACAAGCTGCCTCGTTTCTTCGCTCACCCCTTCTTTGCCTCGCAGCGCTTGAGAGACGGAGTTTTTAGAAATGTTGAGCCGATCAGCGATGTCTTGCATGGTGACCCGTTTTTTCATTCGCTATCTCCACCTGTTCACTCTTTTTGCCTTTTCGGCTATTTGAAGTGCGATAAGGATGACGATTGTCATCGCTTTCCTATCCCTGATTATAGGTCGGAATATCCAAAACGATTTCTGTTTTTGCTTTTTCTTCGTTCCATTATACCTCCTTGTGAAACTGAACGGTATTCAAAACATCGGAAAAGTATATACAGGATGTCATTGTAACGTTACAAAATGAAGTTGTCAAGTTTGTTAGTCATGAAAAATATCATTATTTTTTTGCTTTTTTCCGAAAAATAAGTTGACTATTCGGTTTCATCGTGAAATAATGTGTTTGTAATGTATAAAAATATAGTTACAAAGATTGTTTTTTTAGTTGACAAGATTGTCTACCTTAGTGATCTGTCAGGGAAAGGAGAGACATTGTCCAAATCAATTGTTTGTGTAAGCGTTTTAATCATCTGCTCATTCATATAAGGGGGGAATAAACGATGAAAAAGCGCAAGTGGTTTAAGCTCGTTTCGGTGTTACTTGCCGCTGTGGTGATCGGAACGGGCTGCCAAGGACAAGCAGGAAATGAGCAAGGAGAGGGGAAGCAAAGTTCAACCGTGCAGATTGATTTTTGGGCAGCGCCGAACCCGACGCAACAAGCGTTCTGGAAGAAGATGGCCGACCGCTATATGGAAGAGCATAAACATGTGAAAATCAAAGTATCGCCGATGCCGGAAAGCCCTTCTTCGGAGGCGGGCATTCAGTCCGCCATTGCTGCAGGAAACGCACCGGTCCTTTCGGAAAACATCTCGCGTGGTTTTGCCGCGCAATTGGCGGAAAGCCGGGCGATTGTGCCCATGGATCAATTTGACGGATTTGACGACTTACTTCGCAAGCGGCAAATGGAAACGACGATTTCCACTTGGAAGTTTGCTGATGGACATCAGTATGTACTGCCGATTTACTCGAACGCCATGCTGTTTGGTTGGCGAATCGATCTATTGAAAGAGTTAGGATATAACGAGCCACCGAAAACATATAGCGAAGTCCTTGAGGTCGGCAAAAAGCTAAAAGAAAAATATCCAGACAAGTTTTTGTGGGCGAGAGCCGATTTGGCCAAACCGACATGGTGGGCAAGATGGTTTGACTTCTTTATGCTGTATAACGCCGCGTCGAATGGAACTCATTTTATTGATGGGAATAAACTGAGCGCGGATCGCGACGCAGGAGTAAAAACACTTCAATTCTTTGCGGATTTAAGTAAAAATCACCTAGTACTGACGAGGGAGACGAAAGATCCGTTTGAAAACGGCACGTCGGTGATGGTCGATTTAGGACCATGGACGTTCCCTTATTGGGCGGAGAAGTTTCCGGAAATGAAATTTAACGAAACATACGTTTTATCCATGCCGCCGGTGCCGGATGGAATGGATCCAGCGCAAGCAAAAACGTTTGCCGATACAAAAGGGCTAGTCATTTACGCTTCAGCGACGAAAGAGCAACAACAAGCTGCGTTTGATTTCGTCAAATGGGTGTACTCTGACCCACAAAACGATTTGGAATGGCTGAAAGAGACGAATTTGCCGCCAGCGCGGGATGATTTGTCAACGAACGAGGCGTTTGTCTCCTATTTTGAGGAAAATCCGCAGTTGAAACTGTATGCGGAAAATATCCCGAATGCGTTGCCGCCGATGGATAATGCCCAAATGGTTGAAATTCAAGAATTGATCGGCAAACAAGCGTTGAACCCCGTTGTTAAAGGGGAGAAAACCCCTGAAAAAGCTTGGAAGGATATGGAGAAAGCGATCGATGGGGTGTTAAAGTAACATGAATAAGCACACGGCAAAAGTGGGTTGGCTGCTCGCCAGCCCATACCTTATCTATTCCGCTATTTTCTTTTTAATCCCTTTATTTTGGGCGTTATATCTCGCCTTTACGAACTGGAACTTGATTTCTCCAGAATATGAGACAGTAGGGGTTCAAAATTTTATCGATGCGTTGTTCAGTCCGAGTGTGCGGGCTGCGTTTTGGGTGACGTACAAGTTTATGCTGATGTTTGTGCCGATCGTTATCGCTGGCTCGCTGATTTTGGCGTTGATCATTCATCATCTGCCACGGTGGAAAGGACTCTTTGCCGTTGGGTATTTTTTGCCGTACTTAGCGTCAGGAGTAGCATCGGCGATTGTCGTCAAAGGGGTTATTTCTTATAACAGTCCGTTCAATCAATTTTTGCGAGATGTGTTTGGTCTCGATATTGACTGGCTCGGGTCTCCGACCTTGGCGGCGCTAGTGATCGTGCTGATGATGGCGTGGAAGTTTGTCGGTTACTATGCGCTCTTGTTTTTATCGGGTCTTGAAAGTATTCCGAAAGAAGTCTATGAGGCGGCTGAAATCGACGGTGCGGTCGGCTGGAAGCGGGTTTGGCACGTGACTATTCCAATGCTGTACCCTTCGTTTTATACGGTGACGATTTTAGCAGTCGGCTTGATGTTTGGCATTTTCACGGAGCCATATGTGTTGACGGGCGGCGGGCCGGAGTATGCGACCCATACGTGGCAGCTAGAGATTTACAACCAGGCGTTTGAAAAATTAAACGCAGGTTACGGAACGGCGGTCGCGATCATCAATTCGATCGTCACCTTTGCGTCGATTTTCATCTTTCGCAAGCTGTTGGAAAAATGGGGTGGCAGACATGGTTGGGAGTAAACGATGGAAGGTTGGCTTGCTTTATGTGCTGGCGTTTGCGGTTTTGTTCGTCATGGTTTTCCCGTATTTGTATATGGTGTTAGGCTCGCTTGCTCCATGGGATGAAGTCGATCGAAAGTTGATTCCGTCGTCATTGACATTGCGCTCGTATGAATGGCTGTTTCAAGGCGGTGAAGATGTCGTGCCGCGGCCGTGGCTTCGGGCGTTTTTCAACAGTTTGCTTGTCACATCGGCATCAACGCTTCTTATGCTGGTGACGGCGGTGATGGTCGGATATGCGTTGTCGAAAGTGACCTTTAAGGGGAGACAATGGGTCAATAACGCGATTTTGTTTCAAATGTTTTATCCGTCGATCATTTTGTTGATTCCGCTGTTTTTGATCGTCCGGTATTTCGGCTGGTACAACACGTATTGGGCGATGATCTTGCCGAAGGCCGTCAACTTGTGGGCGATCTTTATGTATACGAACTTTTTCCGCAGCATTCCTGATGAATTGATCGAAGCCGCCAAGATGGATGGGGCAGGACATCTCACCATCATTCGCCGCATTATCTGGCCGATGTCGCGCTCGATCACAACGATTATTTTCTTGTTCCTTTTCATGGAACGATGGGTGGAACTTCTTTGGGATATGCTGGTCGTCAATAACGAAAAGATGTTGACATTAAATGTATTGTTGGCGCAAATGTTTGGGCCGTATGGGGGGTATCCGGGGCCAATGTATGCCGCCTCAGTGTTACTCACGCTGCCGATTTTGATTTTGTTCATTTTGTTTAGCAAGAATTTTAAAGAAGGTATGCAGTTCATATTAAAATAATGAAACATCACGATGGAAAAGAGAGCAGGGAGAGACGTTATGCAGACGAGGATGCCGACAATGAAAACATGCAAAACATTGCTTGAGGAGCTCGCGCGTGCTCCACGACCGTTTCGAGCGGAGAAGCTGGCATTTGCCGGTGTTGGAGGTCGCGATGTGTACAACATTTCCGCGCCGTTCGAAGATGACGGTGAGTGGGTGATTGCCGGACGGGTGGAAGAGAGGGATAGCGAGCAGTCGGAAGTTTACTTTTTTGTCGAACGTGAGGGAACATGGGTGCCGCGCGAAGGGGCCCCGGTGTTCGCGTTGCAGGATCCGTTTATTTCGCGTGTGCACGGGCATCTCGTGTTTGGTGGGGTGGAGACGTTTCCGCACCCTGTGCTTCATGGGAAGTTATATTGGCGGACGGTGTTTTATCGTGGAAAAACGATGAATGAATTGATGCACTTTTTTACTGGACCTGATGGAATGAAGGATATTCGGCTTGTTGAATTGCGGGATGGATCTGTCGGTGTGTTCACTCGCCCACAAGGTGAAAAAGGTGGTCGCGGAAAAATTGGGTTCACCCGCGTCGGCTCGCTCGATGAACTGACGGTCAAAGCGATTCAAGACGCTCCTTTGATTCACGGTCAGTTTACCGATGAAGAATGGGGAGGCGTGAATGAAGCGCATTTGCTTGCCAATGGACTTGTCGGTGTCCTTGGTCATATCGCTTGTTTCGATCAGGAACGGAACCGTCATTATTATCCGATGGTATTTGCGTTCAATCCAGATACTGGGGAAGCGTCGGAAATGGAGTTGATCGCCACAAGGTCTCATTTCCTCGATGGGCCGGCGAAACGCCCCGATTTGGCAGACGTTGTATTCAGCGGCGGACTCGTGCGCAAAGGGGATGGCACAGCTGATTTTTACGCTGGAACAAGCGATGCCGAAGCACAAAAGCTAACGATTGTTGATCCATTTATGAAATACGAGAGGCAGGGATGATGATGCACCTTTACCGTTATGAAGAAAATCCGCTCATTACGCCGAATGATGTGCTGCCGTATCATGATGGGTTTGAAGTGATCGGTGCGTTTAACGCCGGGGTGGCGAGGTTTCAAGGGGATGTGTTGTTGTTGCTTCGGGTGGCAGAACGTCCCGTGTCGGATGACCCGAACGTGGTGAAGGCGCCGGTGTGGAATTCAAAGACAGGGAAGGTCGATATTTATGAGTTTCACAAGGACGACCCGCGCTATGATTTTTCCGATCCAAGGGTCATTAAAGAGGCAGGGACGGAACGATTTTTGTATTTGACGTCACTATCGTATTTGCGTCTTGCCCGCAGTCAAGACGGGCGGCGCTTTACGATTGACGATCGGCCGTTGATCTATCCTTCGAATGAGTTAGAGACATTTGGAGTGGAAGACCCGCGCATTACGTACATTGACGGGACGTATTACATTTATTTCAGCGCTGTGTCGCCCAAAGGGGTCGGCGAGGTGATGGTGTCGACGACCGATTTTCGGACGGTTGAGCATCACGGGATGATTTTTGCACCGGAGAATAAAGACGTGCTCATTTTTCCGGAGAAGATTAACGGCAAGTATTATGCGCTTCACCGCCCGGTGCCAAGAAGCAACGGCCGTCCTGAGGTGTGGATCGCTGAGTCGGACAATTTGCGTTACTGGGGAAATCACCGCTTTTTGTTCGGCTTGCGGGAAGGGAAATGGGACAGCGCCCGCATCGGCGGCGGTGCGGTGCCAATCAAGACGGAGCACGGCTGGCTTGAGTTGTACCACGGTGCGTCAGAAGACCACCGCTATTGCATGGGGGCGGTGTTGTTGGATTTAGATGACCCATCGAAAGTCATTGCCCGCTCGGAGCAGCCGCTTGTCGAGCCGGAAGCGGATTACGAAGTGAACGGCTTTTTCGGGCGCGTCGTATTCTCATGCGGAGCGCTCGTTGACGGTGACATCGTGAAAATGTATTACGGCGCCGCGGATACGTCAATGGCTTGTGTTGAGCTGCGGCTTAGCGATATTTTGGCTTCGCTTGGTAAGGGATGAAAAAGAAAACCCACACATTGGAGCATGGACAGAAACGCCTAAACAGATTAGGCGTTTCTTTTTTTGTGGGGCTGATCGTGACAATGGTGTATTGCTCTCTCTTTCTGTTTAAAAAGAATCGAAATAAATTTCTTTTCGGCTAAGAAGATTTGATATAATGGAAAACAACATTGATTGATCGTACGTATAAATACTGAGCAGGATCAGTGTGAGGAAGCCGTTCCTGCGCTGGTCGAGGCAATGGTGGGTGAATGGCCACGTGGCAATCAAACGTTCATTATGGTTGAAGCTGTCAACGATTCAATTGATCATTCTGTTTTATTTGGTGGCGGTCGCGGTGTCGACGGTATTGCTATGGTTGCCGGTTATGCACCGGCCGGGGGTGGAGCTTCGCTGGATTGACGCGCTGTTTACCGCGGCAAGCGCCATTAGTGTGACCGGGTTGACGGTCGTATCGGTTCCGGAGACGTTTAATACGCTCGGTGTTGTCGTTTTAGTTGTGATGATGCAAGTTGGCGGCATCGGGTTGATGGTGCTGAGTACGTTCATTTGGCTGTTGTTTGGCAAAAAAATCGGATTTCGTGAGCGGCAGCTGATCATGGCAGACCAGAACCGGCTCGCGTTGTCAGGGCTCGTGAAGCTCGCGCGGGAAATCTTTTTCTTGATTCTCGCGATTGAAGCGGTCGGTGCGCTTGTTTTGGGCGTGTATTTTTTGCGGTATTTTCCGACGTGGCCAGAAGCGTTTTTGCAGGCCGTGTTTGCGTCGGTCAGCGCGACGACGAATGCGGGGTTTGACATTACCGGCAAGTCGCTTATTCCGTTCGCCGGCGATTATTTCGTGCAAATCGTCCATATGCTCCTCATCATTCTAGGAGCGATCGGATTTCCGGTGCTCATTGAGGTGAAAGAGTTTTTGTTTGCGCGCAACCGAGGAAGCTATCGGTTTTCGCTATTTACGAAATTGACGACCGTGACGTTTTTTGCCCTTGTCATCTTTGGTACGGTGGCGATTTATGCGCTTGAATGGAATCATTTTTTGGCTGGAGAGTCGTGGCATCGTTCGCTCTTTTATGCGCTGTTTCAGTCCGTGTCATCGCGCAGCGGTGGGCTGGCGACGATGGATATGAACGAGTTTTCCCACCCGACGTTATTGCTTTTGAGCGCGATGATGTTCATCGGTGCTTCTCCGAGTAGCGTCGGTGGCGGGATTCGGACGACGACGTTGGCGGTCATTTTGTTAACGGTTTGGCATTATGCGAAAGGGCGCTCAGCAGTCAAAGTGTTCGGGCGCGAAATTCACGAGGAAGATATTTTAAAATCGTTTGTCGTTTTTATTGCGGCGCTGTTTCTTTGTTTTGCGGCGGTTCTTACGCTTTCCGTCTCGGAGTCGTCACTCCCTGTGGTCACGCTTTTGTTTGAAATATGTTCGGCATTTGGGACGACCGGGCTGTCGCTCGGTGTTACCCCCGAGCTTAGCCCGTTTGGCAAGCTTGTGTTGGTGATGTTGATGTTTATCGGTCGGGTCGGCATCATTTCATTTTTATGGCTGATCCGTGGCCGAGCGGTGAAAGATAGCTACCATTACCCGAAAGAACGGGTCATTATCGGCTAGAATAGGGGGAAGGAATCATGAAGAAAGTGCGCAAAGCGATCATTCCTGCGGCAGGGCTTGGAACGCGATTTTTGCCGGCGACAAAGGCGATGCCGAAGGAGATGCTTCCGATTGTCGATAAGCCGACGATTCAATATATTGTGGAAGAGGCGATGGCATCAGGCATTGAAGACATTATTATCGTCACCGGGAAAGGGAAGCGGGCGATTGAAGACCATTTCGACCATGCGTTTGAGCTCGAGCAGCTGCTCAAGCAAAAAGGGAAGCTCGATTTGTTGGAAAAAGTGAAAGAGCCATCCAAAGTAGACATCCACTACATTCGCCAAAAAGAGCCGAAAGGATTAGGGCATGCGGTGTGGTGCGCCCGCAGTTTCATCGGGGATGAACCGTTTGCGGTGTTGTTGGGTGACGACATCGTTCAAGCGGAAACGCCGTGCTTAAAGCAGCTCATTGATCAATACGAGCAAACATTCAGCTCGGTGATCGGCGTCAAGCGTGTGCCGGAGGAAGAGACGCACCGTTACGGGATCATCGATCCGCTCGAGCAGCGGGGCCGCCGCTACCAAGTGCGTCGTTTTGTCGAAAAACCGGCTCCAGGCACGGCGCCGTCCAATTTGGCGATCGTTGGCCGTTATGTATTGACGCCGGAGATTTTCTTGTTTTTAGAGAAGCAAGAAGTCGGTGCGGGTGGGGAGATTCAGCTGACCGATGCGATCGGGCGGCTCAATGAAATTCAGCGTGTCTTCGCCTATGAGTTCGAAGGGAAACGGTACGATGTCGGGGAGAAGCTCGGCTTTATCGAAACGACGATCGAGTTTGCCTTGCAAAACAAGGAGCTGCGCGACGATTTGCTTTCGTTTTTAGAGCGGATGGTGACAGAGGCGAAAGGATCGGCTGAGTGAACGATTCGCCGCACGCCTCTGCTAGCAACGATCAAGAGTCGGGCGGTTAGAGGGAGTTTCAAACCGCGAAATCTCTTGGTCTTGAGCTTTATCCTAAGCCGAGAGGCCCGCTACTTCCTAGCGTGAGCGCAGGGAGAAGTGTTCAATATCAGAGGAATGATGCCATCAACAACAAAGCGTAAAAAATGTTTTTCTAATAGATAACCATTGATGTGTAGCGTTCTCTAAAGTCACTAGTATGCAGAAACCGCGGTGTTCACTGGCTTTTTCAGTGTCGATGAACGTTGGCACAGCAAGTGGCGCACGCGAAACAGCAGGGGGACGGATGAACAATGGCGAACGAATCAAAGCAGAATGGCCGTTTCCAAGTAAAAAGAATTTATGAACAATACGACGATTCCGATGGCACCCGCATTCTTGTTGACCGTCTTTGGCCGCGCGGGGTGGCGAAAAGCGCGGCGCGCCTCGACGGTTGGCTGAAGGAGATCGCCCCGAGTCCCGAGTTGCGGCAATGGTTCGGCCATCGGCCGGAGCGGTTTGCCGAGTTTGCCAGAAAGTACGAGTGGGAGTTGGCCACCGATGAAACGAAGCGGGCGCTTGTGAGCAAGCTGCTTTCGCTTTCCGGGACGGTGACGTTGCTTTACGCGGCCAAAGATGAGCGACATAACCATGCCGTTGTTCTTTGCGAGTTTTTGCGCCGAATGGGCTGAGAACGAGCGAACGACGAGGAGGGATAAGCGATGATTCGCGCGATCATCGGTGATTTGACGAAGGTGGAAGGGGTCGAGTACATTTGCAATGCCGCCAACGGCATTGGACCGATGGGCGGCGGAGTGGCGGCGGCGATCCGTCGGGCAGGCGGCCGCGTCATTGAAGAGGAAGCAATCCGCATCTGCCAAGCGCAAGATCCACAACCAGGGGATTTGTATGTGACCGGAGCAGGGACGTTGCCGTTTCGTGGTGTCATTCATCTCGTGACGATGAAGCAGCCCGCAGGGCAGACATCGTATGCGATCGTCCGCCAATGCCTTGAGCGGCTGATCACATATTGTCGGGAGCACGGGATTAAGCACGTGGCGCTTCCAGCTTTAGGAACAGGAGTTGGTGGGCTGGATAAAGGGAAAGTGGCAAAGCTGTTTCGTGAGGTGCTTGAGCCTGTGATGGATGTGGAGTTTGTCGTGGTCGATATCGATGAGTCGTTTATCCAGCAGGTTTAGTTAAACAAATAAGGAAGAAAAAGGGCCTTGACAACGCTCGGCCCTTCTTTTTTTTGGCAAAGAATAACACGTTTCGTGATTCACCATATCATATTATAATATAAAACACAAAAAAGTTTCTTCACTTCCTGATCCGGCTAACGGGAGGTGGCATCGTCGTTGGTGTCCGAGTGATGAAGCCGGTGTGAAAAGGAAGTTTGGCGTTTCCTGTTCGAACCGCGACCAGGAAAAACGGCCAAAAATGCCGTCTATGGCGTTTTTGGCATCGTCCGGAGGGATGAATCATGTTATTTCAATTCCCAACTTTAAAGACATGTGAAATGCTAGTTGACGAGTTTCGTCTGGCTCCGCAGCCGTTTGAACCGAAAAAATTGCGCTTTGCGGGTGTCGGGGACCGGGACGTTTATAATATTTCCGCGCCGTTTGAAGATGACGGTGAGTTTGTCATTGCTGGGCGCGTTGAGTCGCGCGACAGTGAGCAATCGGAAGTGTACTTTTTCGTTGAGCGCGAGGGCGTCTGGGTTCCGCGCGAAGGAGCGCCAGTGTTTGCTTTGCAAGATCCGTTTGTAGCGCGCATTCACGGGCAACTTGTGTTTGGTGGGGTGGAAACGTTTCCACATCCGGTGTTTGATGGCGCGCTCAGCTGGCGGACAGTCTTTTACCGTGGCGCAAACATCCGTGGGTTGAAAAAATTTGCGGAAGGGCCGGATGGGATGAAAGATATCCGCCTTGTCGAACTGAAAGACGGCTCGATCGGCGTCTTTACTCGCCCGCAAGGAGAAAAGGGCGGCCGAGGGAAAATTGGTTTTACTCGCATTTTTTCGCTCGATGACTTGACGCCGGATGTGATTGAAGCAGCTCCGCTTCTTGACGCCCAATTCACTGATGAGGAATGGGGCGGCGTGAATGAGGCGCATTTGTTGGCGAACGGGCTTGTCGGTGCGCTCGGCCATATCGCCTGCTTTGACGAGCACGGCAACCGTCATTACTACCCGATGGTGTTCGTCTTAAATCCAGAGACGATGGAGCGCTCTGAACTGGAATTGCTTGCGCTTCGCTCTCACTTTTTAGACGGGCCGGCGAAACGGCCGGATTTAGCGAACGTTGTCTTTAGTGGCGGACTCATCCGCAAAGGGGACGGGACGGCTGAGCTGTACGCTGGTGTGAGCGATGCCGAGGCGCAAAAAATTTCGCTGATCGACCCGTTTGCGAAATACGAAGCGCAAGAGCTTGATCGGATGTATGCTTCCGTTTAGCGAAAGGATCGGTGCGACAGACCTTCTCTATGAATGGGGAAGGTTGGCGGCCGGTCCTTTTTCACATTTGGCCGGCTATGTTTCTTGCCTTGTGCGAAGGGCTTCGGTTTGACATAAACGTGACTTGTTTGCGCGATAGACCATAATAGCCAGCAGCAGTTAGAGCCGCGTTGTTCTCCTAGGAGTCGGTCGGACGAAACCATTTTGGCGGATATGGATCCAAAAAATGTTCACAATGTATAAAACGGAAGATTTTGCGTTCATATTCGTTGACTTCAATCCATTGGACGGATTCTTAAGGAAGACCCTTTTCACCTCCCATTGCCCCTTTCGAAGCCATCCAGTATACTGAGAAAAAAGGGAATGGGGAGGGGCCTTCATTGTCTTTGCCGCTTGCTTCTGGCGTGTCGTACGAGCGCTATTGGGTCCTGCGTGAACAAAGCGATGATCGTTTAGAGTATATTGATCGGGCCGTGTATATGACCCCGTCGCCAAGCGTGCGGCATCAGCTCATCTCGAGCCGGCTTCATTTTCCGTTCAGTTTGTTTTTTCGAGGAAAGCCGTGCGATGTGCTGGCGGCGCCGCTTGATGTGGAGCTTGTTGATGAGCAAACAGGGGAACGACATGTGGTCGTTCCCGACTTGACGGTTATTTGCGGCGAAGAACGGTTGGATGGAACGAAGTATATCGGAGTGCCGCCGCTGATCGTCGAGATTTTAAGTCCGTCGAACCAGGCGCATGATCTTGTCACCAAGTTCAATTTGTACATGGCATGCGGGGTCCATGAATATTGGATCGTCAATCCGATGAAGCAGGCTGTGACGGTGTATGTGCTCAATAAGGAACGGCTGTATGAGCAGGCGGATGTTCAAGTGAAAACGGGAACGGTTCGCTCCGTGTATTTTCCGGGGCTTGCAATCGACATGCCCGAATTGTTTCGTTGACAAGGTGCTGAGAGGATGGCTTGAAAGCGAACAGCGTGGGATCAATCCCACGCTGTTTTCGTGAAAATGCAGGACTGGCGCGTGATTTTCATCCCCGGGTGGAGGGCAAAGCGTGCTGCCCATGGACCTTTCCGTGAAAATGCGCGTGCCTTGATGATTCATGTTCATGCCCGGGTGAAGGGCAAAACGTTGCCCATGAGATGTTTCGATGAACACACGTGCCTGGATGATCCTTTTCATGGCTGGACAAAGAACAACACTTGTTGATGAAGTTTTTTCTGTGTCCAACAGGATGTTTATCGCCTGCGTGATGTCCTTTACGGTTGTTTTTGCCGCTTTTCCCGCTCCTTCATTTTCTCTTCCATCCGCTTCAGCAACTTTTCCCACGGGTTTTCCGCCGTTTTTTTCTTGCGCTTTCGTTTTTCTTCCGCCATGCTCAAGCGCCTCCTTTCGCTGCGGCCGATAAGGCGAGCAAGTCGCGCAGCTCATCGTCAGACAGCTCGGTGATCCACGTTTCGCCTTCAGTGATCACATCAGCGAGCGCTTGCTTTTGTTCGAGCATCTCGTCAATTTTTTCTTCAATTGTCCCGGTCGTGATCAGCTTATGGACGTGGACGAATTTCGTTTGCCCGATACGGTAGGCGCGGTCAGTCGCCTGGTTTTCGACGGCGGGGTTCCACCAACGGTCGAAATGGATGACGTGGTTGGCGGCGGTTAAGTTGAGCCCGGTGCCGCCTGCTTTGAGCGACAAAAGGAAAATCGGCGCTTTTTTCGCTTGGAACTCATCCACCATTCGGTCGCGCGTTTGTTTTGGGACGCCTCCGTGCAAAAACAACACCGGCTCATCAAACAAGTCGGAAAGCAGCTGTTGGATCATCTCGCCCATTCGCACGTATTGCGTGAAGATGAGGCACGATTCGTCGTTGGCGCGGATTTGCTCGATCAGTTCGATGAGCTTTTCGAGCTTGTGCGACCGTTCAACGAGCTGGCGGGGGCGGCGTTCTTTCAAATACAGCGCCGGATGGTCGCAAATTTGCTTCACACCGTTTAGCATTTGCAAAATCAAGCCGCGCCGCGCAAACGGACTGGCTTCCTTTGCCCGTTCGAGTGTGTCGTTGACGAGCTGCTCGTACAAAGCCGCCTGTTCAGCTGTGAGCGGGCAGTATTCTTTTTGTTCGAGCTTATCCGGCAAGTTGAGCGCAACCGCTTCATCCGTTTTCGTCCGCCGCAAGAGAAACGGACGGATGAGTGTTTGCAGCGCCGCTTTTTTATGGGCATCGCCTTCTTTTTCGATCGGTCCGGCAAAGCGGCGTTCAAACTCGGCCGCACTGCCGAGGTAGCCCGGGTTGAGGAAGTGGAAGATGCTCCAAAGTTCGCCGAGACGGTTTTCAACCGGCGTGCCGGATAAGGCGATTTTATGTTTTCCGCTCAAGCGGCGGATGGCGCGCGCTTGTTTTGTTTGCGCGTTTTTAATGTTTTGCGCTTCATCCAAGCAAATGACGTGCCAGTGCATCTGTTTTAAATCGTCATGGTCTAAATGGGCAAGGTTGTAAGACGTAATGACGAGATCGGCCTCGCCTGCCGTTTGCACGAACGCATCGTTTTTCGCCCGGTTCGGTCCATGGTGCACGTAGACGCGCAAGTCTGGGGTGAAGCGGGCGCATTCCTTTTGCCAGTTGCCGATCACGCTTGTCGGGCAGATGAGCAACGCCGGCGTGTCCGGGCGTTCGATTTCTTTGACGTGCGCCAAATAAGCAAGCAGCTGCACCGTTTTGCCTAGCCCCATGTCATCGGCCAAGCAGGCGCCAAAGCCGAATCGGCGCAAAAAGACGAGCCAGTCGACGCCGCGCTGCTGGTACGGGCGGAGCGTGCCGCGAAACGACGGCGGCACATTCGCTTTCGGCAATCCATCCAGCTGCTGGAGCTGGCGGATGAACGCGCGGAACTGATCATGGACGTCAATGTGGATCGGGATCGATTCGTCCGTTGCCTCTTCGCGCTCCTCTGCTTCTGAAAGCAGCGTTTGCGCCACGATATCGTGGATCGGCACGCCTTCTTTTTTCGCCTTTTCCATGAGCGCCTGGGTGCGGCGGACAAGGGCGGGGTCAAGGATGAGCCATTGGCCGCGCAGGCGAATGAGGCGCCGCTTTTGTTCCGCCAAAGCGGCAAACTCCTCTTCCGTCAGCTCAATCCCGTTGGTCGCGACGCGCCAATCGAAATCAGCGAGCCGCTCAAGGCCGAACAGTGATTCGGCGTTGACGGAAGGCGACAGTTTCGCTTTGATCGACAGCTGCGCCTGGCGGATGTCGTGCCACCAGTCGGGAAGCAAGAGGCGTACGCCCGCTTCGGTGAGCTTTAAGCTGTCTTCGGACAAAAAACGCCACGCTTCTTCATTAGACAGTTCCGTCCGCAGACCCTCCCCGGCGTCAAGCCACGGCACGATCGCGCAAATGCGGCGAATGGCGCGCTGGATCGATGATTCATATGGGCGCCAGGCGCGCGGAATATCACGGGCAGAGGCGATGACGCTGTCGTCGATGGCGATGAACACCGCTTCCAGCGTCCATGCGTCGCCGTCCTCAGGCGGCTCGACGAGGCGAAGCCCGACCGTAAACGGCGGCCGGTCGCCGAGCCAGCCGATTTGTTCCAGCCAATCGTCTTCCGTTCCGATCCATTGGCCGCTGGGGGAGGCGATTAATGGATAAGCGCGAACGATGTCGCCCCAAATGCCGCGCAGCTCTGGGTCGCGCGACAGCCAGTCGGCGATTGCCAGCGACCGCCATGCCGCAACAAGCGGGTGCGGATCGTCTTTGAGCCCGCGCCAACGCGTCCGCTCAGCTTCGGCCCATTCAGACGGCTGCCCTTGTTTCCACGCCGAGAAATCGGGACGGAAGCAGCGTGTGCGCACATCGTCGATGATTTGCTTCGCCCATGTTTCAAGCTGGGCGGTGAACTCATCTCCCCATTTGATGGAAAGAAAACGGTTGGACGGGCGCCAGGCGAAAAACGTGAGCGCCTGCCACGGGGACAGCCGCACCGCGTCGCGTCCGTGGACGGTCGCGACATCAAGCAAGGTGCCGTAAAAGGTTTCTTCATGCCAGGCGAACACAAGCGGCGCCCAGCTCGAAACACGGTCCGGGCCGCTGAGCCAGAAGCATCGTCCTTCTTCGCTCCACTCACATGAAAGGGTGATCGTCTGCAACGCTTGTTCCATCATAGAAGCAATTTTCCTTTCTCCACTTCTTCATGAAACGCGCGCATGCGCGCTGTTTTGGCTAGCAGCTGTTCAAGATACATCTGCCATTCGTTCATTCGTTTCAACGATCGGTAGCACGCACGCAATTTTTTTAAATATTGCACGGCGACGCGATAGCTTGCGCGGTTTTTCGCCTCGACAAAACGCATGACCGCTCGGTGATACAATGGCAAGACGAGCGCCGGGTTTTGTTTTTGCAGCATGGCGAGAAATGTTGGATCAATGTCATGGGCGGTGGCGTCCACCCATAAGTATAAGTCGACTACATCATGGTAGCGCCTTTGACCGAGCAGCCAATGAACGTAGCGGTTCGCGCTGTATGGGAAGCATGCGGCCAACAGCTTCTCATAGTCGTCCCATTTGTTGTGTTGGCGAGCGTATGATTCGTACAGCCGACCGATTTCGTTGACAAACGGCGACCGCTCCATCTCTGGAAGAGCGGATATGTAGAAGGCAAGCTCTTGCTTTCCTTTCGCCCAAAATGATGCGAAACGTTCCGGCGAATGCGAGGATGCGAACCGCTCCATCCAATCGATAAAAAACGGAGCCGCTTCCTTGGGATGTTGGCGGTAGATGGCGAGCGCTTCGTCATCTTCGCCGAGTAAAAAGGCGAGATGGGCGGCAGCTAGCAACAGAGTGGTTGACTGTTTTTCCGTTGCCAGGCGGATCAGCGTTTCTTTCTCTTGCCGGCGCTGCGCTTCTTTCGTGAACAGCAGCTCCCAAGCGGTTGTGTATAGGCTGTAGACGAGTGAAGGGGACGCCTTTCCCCACCGCAGCAACAACTCCCGTACATACGGGATCGTCTGTTCGATGTGCGTTTCAACAGACGGGGGCAGCAGTTCGGACGGAAACCGTTCCAACGTTTCGAACCATTCGTCGGCGATATAATCGACGTCTTGTTGCCACGAAAACTGCTCGTATGATCCGAACAACAGCCCACGGTCCCAACCGCGTTCGCGTCCGTATTCGAACAAATGGTCAAGCAAAAACAAGGCCGCATGAAAGCGATGCAACGAACGGACAGCGCTGTGTTTCGGGCTGTTTTTGACGAGTTGCGGAAACAGTTGATGGGACAAGCGGTACGGCCAATCATTGCGGCGGCGGTGGCGGGCGCTCCACTCGTCCAATAGGTCGGCGAACTGCTTCCGCCATTGGGCGACCGATTCCGCTGTGTTTGGTTCAGACGGTGTTTGGACCGATGCCGCTTTCCGGTTCGGTTTTTTCTTTCCTTGTTTCCATTGCCGCAACAACTCGCCGTTGTCAAATACATTTCCGTACACGTAAAAGAACAGCGCCAGTACGTGCGGGCAAAGATCTTCCGCCCCGCATGGGCAGCTGTGGAGGGAGATGTCCGACAAATCAAGCGTCACGTCATGAATGGCGGTGTCGATGACTTTTCCTTCGATAAAATCGCTGTCTATGACCATGACGTTATACACCAACCCTTGCCGTGACAATTCCCGCCCTTTTTGGATGACATGTTGGAAGAGAGAAAACGGCCATTCCCGCTGCAAGTCGGCAGCGGCTTTTTGCAACAGAGGTTTGGAGATTGCGGTCTGCAACATATCAGTCCGTCCTTTCCGTCCATTGTGCATCATGGGTTCCCGAAGAAAGCCCCCGTTTTCCGTTCATTCTTTATATCTACTTATTATAGCATGGCGGATTGTACTGTTGCTATGTTTGTTTGGCGTGGGATTTATTCCTAATTTTCTCTCTGTTATGATACAATGAACATAACGGCAAGGCCGAATCGAAGGAAAGCGGGTGACGATATGACGGTGTCGCGGAATGCCCTTTGTCCGTGCGGCAGCGGCAAAAAGTACAAGCATTGTTGTGGAAAGCAAGAGGCGGTTTCGATTTCGTCATTGATTGACCGCGAGTTGATCGAATGCATGAATGATATGCGTCAGTTTGTTTTGCAGCGGTATGAGAGGGAGGCGGAAGAGCTTTTAGACCAGTTCCCGCTTGATGAGATGCCGGAGGAACTCGAGCTTGGCGTGCAGATCATGGCGGTGAACTGGATGTTGTTTTGTTGGCCGGTTGATGAAACAGGACAAACGATCTTTTCTGCTTACCGGAAAAGCCGTCATTGGGAGCGGTGGCGCCCGTCCGTTCAGGCGCACATCGAGAGGTGGGAAGGAGCCGTTCCGTCGCTTGGCGAGTTCATCGGCTATGATGACGACAATCGCCCCGTTGTCCGGGATTTGTTGACGGGAGAGGAAAAGATCGTTCATTTATTGACTTCCGATCAATGGCCGAGCGTGATCGAAACAGGAGATGTGGTGTTCGGCTTCCTTGTGCCGTACCAAGACGTGTTCACGTGTTTCACAGCGGTGTTTCCGCTCCCGGCGTCAGGGAAAGATCGATTGCTTCGGGCGATTCAACAAGAAGGGGAGTGGAGCGGTCAGCCATCGGCTTTATGGATGCGCGATCGGTTCGTCGCTGTGCTTTCCGATGTGCTCTTGGAGTGGCTTTGGCAGTTCGCCAAACAGTTCAAATGGGATGATCCGAAACAAGCGGCCGTCATTCGCGAGCTCGATGAAAACGAGCCGGAGGCGCCAGCGGCGCTGCTCAATCAAGCGTTCGCCATATGGGCGATCTATTGCGGAAAAACATCCCGCCTCCCTTATTCGGTTCCCGTCTACGCGGCGGCGCTCCGCTATGTGGCTGGGCATTTGATGAAGGCGGAAGGATCGGAGGTGGAAGACATCGCCGATCGGTATGACGTGATGCCAGAAGATGTGCGATCGGCGGCGTTGGATTTTTTCCTGATGGCTGTTGATGATGAAGACGACGAGCAATGGCTCGATGACTGGGAGGAAGACTGGTTCGAAGAGGAAGGGGATGAGCTTGATGCGCGCATCAATGAATGGATCGATGACATCGATCTGATGTTGATGCGTGAAGGATGGGACGAGAAGCGAGTCAACCGTCATATTGACCGCGCCATCCGTTCGTGGAGGGATGAGGGCCTGCTTGAGGAAGTGAATGAAAAAGAATTGCGTAAAGAACTCCGCGATGTAGCGTGGGAGATCTTCACCGATCGGGGATTCATCTAGAAGCTGGCAGAAAAACGGGCGCTGCGCGCAAGTCAGCGGCATTTCGTCAGAAAGGAAAGCCGGTTCCACAAGGGCTCTCTCATTCAAACATCATTGGGCTCAACCCAAGCCCTCTATAAGTAGAAACAGGGAATGGAATGCGTTCCATTCGTGAAACTCCAAAAAAAGCGGCGGGGAACGATCGGTTTTGACCGAATCCATAATGGATTGGGAAAAATGGCTTTGTGCGCGATTCCGACAGTTTTTAATATCTTGGTCGCCGTTTTGGAAAGGAATGATTAGAAGGGAGGATTTTGCATGGCAATCGGCCGAAATGACCCGTGCCCGTGCGGAAGCGGGAAAAAGTATAAGAAGTGCTGCATGAACAAACAGCAGGAGCGTGAAATCAAGCGGGTGCGGCAGCGCCGCTTTTTTGACCAAAAATATGAGCTGTCGCAAATGGTGCAGCGGTTTTTGGATGAATCGCTGTCTTATGATGAACGCGAAGCGGTCAACCGTACATTTCGCCGAATGATCGAACAAAAGGATCATCGTGAAGAGTTGAAGGTGTTTGAGACGCTTTGGCGTTTTTTCCTCCATCGTTATCCGAATGGATTGCGCGGCGTTGAATGGTTTCAACAGGAAAAAGGGCGTCGTCTGTCTCCGGAGCTCAAGGAAATGTTGGACCGCTGGGTTCGACTTGTGCCGCGCCTTGTGCAATTTGTCGATTTGCATGATGAAGGAGGAGTGGCGGTCGACCGGTTGACGGGCGAGAAACTTCTCATGCCGTATTGCGAGACATTGGAGGTTGTGCGCCCTTGGGGCGGCATGTTTGCCTTTTTGGAGCCCTTTGACGGCGGCTATTACGTTTGCGGTGTATCATCGATTGTGGATCCGAAGGGCGTGGAACGGGCGGAAGAGAACATTCGCGTCTTGTTGACGCAAACCGATTGGCCGTATGAAAAGGTAGCCGTTGAACATTTTCTCGATATCGTTGATGCAGGCTATCCTCCGAGGGCGGACGATGTGCAAGAGGAGCGCACGCGATGGACGTATGAATACGAATGCCAGGAAGCCGCTGAGGCGATGAGGAAGCTTGCTTCGATCGGACGCGCTCACATTGATCATGACGATGGGGAGAAAGTGGAAGGTTCATGGTGCACCAATGTGTACCATTATGTCGGAGTGATTTCCCCCAAGCCGATTCATGTGTTTGAATTAGGCGGGTCATTATCCGCTCATCGGTCGCGTCTCGTGTTGTCTACCGAGGAGGAAGGGACGGCCGAACAGCTCGTGTCGCTGCTGCAGGCGTTTGGGTATTCCCCAAAAGAACGAAAACGGGGGACAGAAGCCGTTTTGCGCCGAAAAGGGATCGAAAACGTTTCGCTTCATATTGATTCAGACCCAGACTCTCCCCCTTGGGTGGCAACGATGGCCGGATTGGATGTTCAAATGGAAAAAGCCCTTCACACCCCGCTTGAGAAATGGAATGGAAAAACCCCTCACGAAATGGCGCGCGAGGGGCGTGTGCAGGAAGTGGATGAGTGGCTGAAAGAGTATGAATTCCATTTGTTTAACATGCAAGAACGAGCCAATTTGCCGGTGCTCATCGGAGTGAATCCCATTCGCTCCCGTTATGGATTGCCCCCATCTCCGTTTAGCTCATCACATCGTCTTTCGGACTTATGGAAAATGAAATGGATGGGGCCGGAAAGAACCGAGACATTGTTGATCCGCGCGGAATGGGAAGGGATGTATTTTACCGATGACGCATTGGCGTTTTATAACGAAGTCATCGTGAGCGGAGAAAAAGAGGCCAAAGAGGCGTGTTGGGCCGTGGTTTTGCTCGTGTGTGAATATATGACCGGGCGGACGTTTTCATCGTGGGAGGACGTAGGAGAAGAAGAATGGAAACAATGCATCGTCGAGCAAATCCCGTCAAGATGGAGTTCGTTTTCATGGGAAGTGGTGAGCCGAGCGCTCGATATGTTGCTTGAGTGGGCCGATTGGCTGGACCGCCGTTATGGAACGAATCATCGAACTGTTGTTTGTGCCGTGCTGGAAGAGGTCAGAAGCGAATTGGAACATTGCTTTGCTTTGCTGGATGAATGGAGGGGCGAGAACGGAAAGGCGGATGAGGAACTGATGGCTTGGCAGCTTGCTCGTTTGTTTGGTTTGCCTATTCCCCTTTCCGTCGGTTTCTCGTTTTTCCGCGTCAAGCGTGTGGAACAGGGGAAGGCGGTGCTGGATTGGCTTGCCCATAACCGAACGGTGACATGGGACATTCCGAAGCGGGCAGAGCCGCATCTGTTGCCGGGCATGTATATCGTCGCCGCGACCGATCGCAACGGCAAGCTGGACGATCTTGCCCGCGTGTATCCGCCGTCTTTCTCTCCGTACGTAGAGCCGTGGCTTCAGGCGTTGCAAGAGTGGCCAGACAAGGTGGAGAAAGAACGGGCTGCGTTTCAAGAGCGCCTGCTTGTCTCGTTGTCCCGTTTGCTTCGCCGGCCGTAGGCGTCCCGATGAATGACGGGGCGCTTGTTTCTCTCGGCTCGGCCTCTATGATTCTCCATTATGCAGGCAAGACCAATGGTAAGAGTCATTCATATTCTTAGGATTTTGGTCCATCACCATAACGTGTGCTTGAGAAGCAGGGTTTTTCTCGTTTTACCTAGAAACGGATGAGGACGCGAATGATCCAAGAATCCTACACCTTTAGGAGTGCGGAGTGTCAACCGGCATGAAAATCATGGATTGGCTGATTTTCTCCTTGGAGAAGGAAATATGGCATGTTTTGAAAAAGCCAAGGGCACCTTTTGGTGAAGAACCAGGATTTTGGTTAGGCATAAAAAATGGAATGCGAATCGATGTTCTCGACATGAGCGGCGGAAGTCCCAAAGTGCTTGCGATATGTGTTGCTGAAAGCAGTTCCATCACACGTTGATCGTGAATGTCTCCCCAAGGTGTTTAGCTGGCCCGAGCGTTAGCGTAGAGGGGGAGAACGTTCAATGACTATGATACAAAGAAAGTAGGTAGCTATATGGCGAAGGCATCGCGAAACAATCTTTGTCCATGCGGCAGTGGGAAAATGTACAAGCATTGTTGTGGAAAGCAAGAGGCGGTATCGATTGCATCTATTATTGAGCGCGAGCTGGTCGAATGCATGCAGGATGTGGTCTTGTTTGCGTCGGAGCGATACGAGGACGTGTTGGTGGAAACGATGGCGGAATGCTCGTTTCAATGGTTTCCGGAAGAGTTAGAGGCGGGCGCTCATTTATTGTTGACGGATTGGGCTGTTTTTTGCCGGCCGGTGGATGAGAAGGGGACAACAATCTTTTCGGCGTACATGCAAGACCGGCGCCGCAACCGTTGGCGGCCGGCGGTGCAAGCGCATTTGGAGCGATGGACGGAGGGAATTCCGTCGTTTGGTGAGATCGTCCGTTTCGACGAAGAGCGGCGTCTCATGGTGCGCGATCTTGTGAGCGGGGAAGAAAAACGCGTCCGTTTTTTAACGTCCGAGCCCGTTCCGCCGGCTGAAGAAGGGGACGTTTTGCTTGGCTTCCTCCTTCCATATGGGGAAGAGTTTACGTACTTTATAGCCGCTCTGCCGTTTCCAAAGAACGGAAGAACACGGCTCGCCCATGCGATTGAGGCGGAGAGAAAACGAAGCGGGAAAGCGGCAGACGCGTTTTGGCGAACATCGTTTCCAGAAGCGCTCGATCTGGCTCTTCACGAATGGCTATGGCAGCTGTCGGCTGAATTGGAGTGGAACGATCCTGACGAAGAAGCGGTTCTTCACGAGCTGAAGCGGAGAGAAGAAAAGACATCGTCCCGGGTGCTTAGCCATGCGGCGTTCTTTTGGCGCATGTATTGCGAACAAGATGAACCGGCCATCGATGACCCGGTCGTGTATGCAGCCGCGCTTCGCCATGTTGCCGGTCAGATGGCGGAAGAGGAGTTCATGGATGCAGAGGAAGCGGCTGCACGCTACGGAGTGGCGGCCGAGGAAGTCGAATCAACTTCCATGGAATTTATCTTGTTCGCGGTCGAGATGCTGGATCGCGATGAGGATGGCGAGTGGGATGATGACGATGAGGAATGGCTTGATGATGAGTGGGATTTCGAAGAAGGCATGATAGACGGCGATGAGTTGGATGCCGCGATTGACGAATGGCTTGACGAAGTCGAAGAACTGTTTGACGACGAAGGTTGGGACACCGATCAAGTCCATCGCTTGATCGACAAAGCGATCCGAACATGGAAAAAGGACGGTTTGCTTGAGGGAGTCGACGAAGCCGAACTGCGTGAAGAACTCGAGGAGCTCGTCTGGCAAACATTTGCGGGGCGGGGGTTTTGTTAAGAACATACAGCGCATCCATGGGAGAAGGTGCCCAGCCGTTGTTTTGGACGCCTTCTCCCCCTTTGCTACAGATGGATGTAGGATAACCGCTTGTTCACCTCCTCGATGTTAAACGCATCGGGATCAAAATCTTCGCCTTTCATGTCATACATCCAGTCAAGTCGTTCAAGCAGTTCCGGATCCGTAAGGGAGTCTTGGTTTGCTGCTGATTCGAGCAGCTCCAAATAACCATAGACGCCGCCGCAATCCTCGGGAGGGCATGCCCGTTTCCCTTTCAGGCAAGTGGCGCGTTCCAGCGGTTTGGGGAGTGTTTCAATCTTTTCGACGGTGATGGTATGGCGCCAGTAGTCGCCAAAATCGTAAATGTACAGAAACTTTTGTTTTTCTTCCGTCAGCCATTGCTGCAATTGAATGCGGCGGGCGTCCAACCGCTCTTTTCCAAAGTGGAACGAGTCCCAATCGTCCGGGATGCTTACAAGCGCGTTTCTGAGATCGAACTCGTATAAATGAGCTTGTTCCCAACCCATTGCTTCTTGGATGATGAGATGAAGATCGTGAAATGTTGCATGTCCGGGAACAAGGACGCGCCGCCAAATCGGCGGACGGATGCCGTTTAAGGATATTTTTAACTGATAGGCGGTTTTGGAGCGACGCGGTTTCTTTGATGTCGTGCTTTTGCTTTTTGGTGTTTCCGTCCATCGACCGTGCGGATGGGAAGTTTTCGTTGAATTAAGCTTCGTCATCAATTCGTCGATCAAGTCGATGAGTCTTTTCTCTTCCATGAATATCGTCTCCTTTTTTAGGATTGTTTTTGTATACTTATAGTTTAACCTGTTTCTGAAAGAATCAAAATAATAATAATGGTGATAGAAATTAGAAAACGAAATTGATTCAAGGAGGGAGCCGTATGTCGGTCGGCCGAAACGACCCGTGTCCGTGCGGGAGCGGGAAAAAGTATAAAAAATGCTGCATGAACAAAGCGATGGAGGAAGAGGCGAAAAGGGCGCGGCAACATCGGTTTTTTGAACAGAAGTATGAGCTGTCGCAACAAGTGCACCGTTTCTTAGAGGAGGCGCTCTCCTACGCCGAACAACGGGCGATAAAGCACGCGTTCCGTCAGGCCGTTCGGGAAATGAAACACAGTGAGATGCTTGAGCCGCTTGAAACGCTTTGGTACTTGTTCGTTCACCGTTTCCCAAACGGGATGCGCGGCGTTGAATGGTTTTGGCGCGAGAAAGGACGCCGTTTATCTTCGGAATTGCAAAACATGCTTGACCGGTGGGTTCGGCTTGTTCCGCGTCTCGTTCAGTTTGTGGACCGCGGTGAAGACGGGGGGACAGCGGTCGACCGATTGACGGGGGAAACGTTGTTTCTGCCATTTAGCGAGACGATGCCGGATGTAGTGCCTTGGGGCGGTATGTTTGCGTTTCTCGAGCCGTTTGACGGCGGTCATTATATCCAAGGGGCTGCCTCCATCGTTGGGCCGGACGGAGTGAAGAAGGCCGAGGAACGAATGCGTTCTCTCCTTCAAGAGACGAACATGCCGTACGAAGAGTTGGCATTTTCCCGTTTTCTTGATATTGTCGACGCGTGTCACAGTGCTTCTTCATTACAGGAGCGCGGGACGGAAGCAGTTGAACAATGGACGGTCGTCTACGACATGCCTGATGCGCGCAACGCCCTCCGTCAGCTGGAACGACATGGAATCGTGATCGTGGATGAGGAAACGGACGAAGCCGTCAAAGGTTCACTGCGCGGTGTGACGTATGAATATCACGATGATCTTGCCTCCAGCCCGATTTATCTGAACGAACTAGCCGGCTTTGTAGAGGGGCAGGGGCGGACGATGACGCTCTCCACCTTTGATGCGGACGCCGAACGAGTGCTGACAGAGGCGCTTAAAGCTATGGGGATGCGGGCCAACGTGGTGTCGCGCTCTGTAAAGACGCACCTTGTTCCCAAAGGGGTGAAGCTGCTGTCCTACCATGTCGAGTTGCCGCCGGGTGAGCCGTCATATATGGCGCTCGTGGCCAACAGTGCGGTGATGTTAGAGCAGACGCTGCATGTGCCGCATGAAGAATGGGGGGGACGGTCCGTTCACGAATTGGCCATGAGCGGCGAGCAGGAAACAGTGGAGCAATGGCTGCGCGCATATGAGCACCATGCATTCGAACTTCTCCGCCAAGAAGGCAGTCCGGTGATGGTCGATACGAACAGCATCCGTTCCCGCTACGGTTTGCCGCTCTCGCCATTTGTGACGCCTAAGATCAAGCGGACAACGTCTGTTCAAGTATTGCAACGGCTCGATGAGGGCGGATATTTTGCCATGCCGGCGGAATGGAAAATGCGCTTTTTCGGCGCCGACCTCGTCCGTTTTTACCAAGAAAAAACGGAAGGAAAATCAGAGGCGACGAAAGCGAAATACCGCCTCGGTGTGACGGCGGTCGGCCATTACTTGCAGACGACGCCGCTGTCATCGTGGGATGCGCTAGAAGCGCGCCATTGGCAGCAATGTTTGGCATTTCACTACGTCATGTTTTCTCCTGACATAAGCATCAATCAAGCGAAACAAGTATTAAGCGCCGTTCAGGCGTTCGCGAAATGGCTTGATGGCCGCTATCAGACAAACCATGCTCCGGTCGTGCGCCAACTCGTTGCGGAATTGAGCGAGCCGTTGTTGAAGGCCGTCCGTCTTCTCCGGTTGTATCACCGGTCTGACTCAGCGGTGGTGATGGCAGATACTGCTTCAGAACAGATGATGGAAAACAAAGGGGAGCACCGGACGGGGACATTCCGAGTGGTGAACGTCGACCAGGAAGAAGCCATACTCGACTGGTTGGAGACGGGTGAGCAGCTTCACTGGCGTCTGACTCCGTCGGCTACATCGTATGTAGAGCCTGGTATGTACGTAAAAGCCACCTTCAACAAAGACGGAGAGCTGGCTTCTGTTCAGCGTGTGTACCCGCCACAGGCCGCTCCTTATCTAGAATCGTTCGTTCAGTTTGATCAGCCATTGGCTAAGGTGTAAAGATGTGGGAGGATGTCCCGTTGTGGGGCATCCTCTTTTTCTGTGAAAATGTATATGCCTTGGGGTGCTATTTTCACACTTGGGTGGAGTGCAAAACTTGTTTATGGTTATTTTTCTGTCGTTTGGAGTGATGGAAGGACGGATCAGCCGTGCTGAGCGGGGGACACTGAGAGAACGCAAAGAATGTTTTCGCCGTTACTCGGCAACGCTCGTATCTTTTTCATTTGGCAGCTGTCGTGCTAGGGAATATTGTGTGGAAATAGGGCATCCGTTGTCGGTTTATCGTCGTGCTGGCGCTCGTTCTGTCGAGCGGTTTTCCCGACCGACAGACAGGAAATCGACTCTTACGTGCGAACCATATAGTAGAACGAGAGACATCTAGGAGGGAAGGTGCATGAGGCCAAGAAGATGGTTCGCCATATTGGTTTGTTTGTGTTGTTTGGTTACAGCTGCCTGGCCGGCAGAGGTGAAAGGGGAAAATAAGAAGAAGGAACGATTGGCTGTCGTGACGGTTGATCGGGTGAACGTCCGCCAAGGGCCGGGTGTGCCGTACCGTCCGTTGGCGAACGTTCACCGTGGTGAAACGTATCGGTTGATCGATATAAAAGACGGCTGGTTGAAAATAGAATGGAAGAAGAATAAAATCGGATGGATTGCCGCATCGTATGCCGCTCCTGTGCGCGAAATGGAAATCGTGCAAGAAGATCGGCTTCGTCTTCGGCAAGAGCCGGGGCTAGATGGGCGTATTATTGGCCATCTGGCACAGGGGGATCAAGTCATTGTCATCAAAGAAAAGGGAGAATGGAAACAAATCGTCACGAAAAAGGCTGTTGGTTGGGTGGCGGCATCGTATTTGGCAGATGCCGAATCTCCAACTGGTTCACGGCAGACAGGAGTCGTGACGGCTGATTCACTGAACGTGCGGGTTGCGCCGTCATTGGATGCGGAGCGGATCGGACGGCTTTTGCACGGTGAGCGCGTTGAGATTGTCGAAACAAAGCGAGATTGGTATAAGATCGTTACCCGTTCCGGGCTAGGTGGTTGGGTGGCGGCGGAGTACATCGAAATGAAAAATGGACAGGCCGTCGGGAATCAGGAAGAGGCAGTGGCTGAATCGGCTTCGCCTGCTGCTGTTGACCTTGTCACTATTCAGGAAAATGGGCCGCGTCAATATGTAAAAAAATGGACGCGCACACCTGTTCAAGTGCTTGCCGGAAAAACGATCGTGCTTGACGCCGGCCATGGCGGCAAAGACGGGGGAGCGGAAAGCGTCAATGGCGTAACGGAAAAAACATTGACAATGGAAACGGCCGAGCGGTTGAAAGAAAAGCTCGAAACATACGGAGCGCGCGTGGTGTTGACACGTGTCAATGATGATTACGTGCCGCTGTCGGCACGCGTGGCCACCGCCCGTTTGTACCAGGCGGATGCGTTTATTAGTTTACACTACGACAGCGCGGAGGATGAAGATGCTTCTGGCATCACCGCCTACTATTACGATCGGTTCGCCGACTACGGGTTGGCGCAATCGTTCCAAGGGCCGTTCTCAAAGCTCTCTGCTTTGCCATTTCGCGGCCTCGCCTTTGGCAACTATTACGTACTGCGGGAAAATGAACGACCGTCTGTGCTGCTTGAGCTTGGCTATTTAAGCAATCGGTCGGATGCCGAGGTTGTGGCGACAGACAGCTATCAAGAAACAGTGACGACGGCTATCGTGAACGCCGTGCGCCATTATTTTCAATAACAAACCGGTCATTTTGCCAAAAATAGGCAACGGATCTGCGGCATACAGGCCGCACGACAAAAAGCGTCCCGATTTTCGGGGCGCTTTTTTACCATTTCAAATCGAGAAAGCCTTCATTTCTCGGCATGAGCACACGGGGGAAGAGTAATTCCTGGCACTTATTGCACATACCATGAGGGGGAAGTTTTGAGACATTGATATGTACTTGCCTAATGACAACCAACATCCCTATTTGTCCTTCATTTTGTTTTTCTAAAGTGTTGGTTTGGACATGATATTGATTGGCAACGAGCAAACAATCTTTGTCTTCTCTTCCATCCATACTAGTTCATCTTCCATGTTTCTATGAGAGTAACTTTTTTGTCAATCTAGCTTCCTTTCATCAAGAGATTGTCTCTATAGGTAAAATATACCTATACCCCTTCTTGTTTAGGGAGATTGTTAGCCAATCACAGAGGTTCGTTGGCTTTTGAAGACTGATCATGCCTTTGCTCGATGGCTGCTGGGACGAAATAGCCAGAACAGGGGCTTGACAAAATAGTAAAAAAAGTATAATATTTAAAACGTATTAGGATAGTAATATTTCATTATAATCCTAAGTGGCGCGTTTGTTTTGTGATATATCAGAATATTCAATTCATTTTACTAACATAGAAATGAGGGATATGATGAAAACGAGAGATGTGCTGTTTACAGGATTGATGCTATTTTCTCTCTTTTTTGGCGCGGGGAACTTGATTTTTCCTCCATATTTAGGAATGGAAGCAGGAACGGCGGTATGGCCAGCAATTCTTGGATTTATCGTTACCGGTGTTGGGTTGCCGCTATTGTCGGTCGCGGCGGTGGCGTTCGCCAAAGACGGTGTCCGTTCGCTCGGCAACGCGGTCCATCCGGTGTTCAGCCTTTGCTTTTCGCTCGCTGTGTATTTGGCAATTGGTCCGTTTTTCGGCATTCCGCGCGCGGCCAGCGTTGCCTATGAAATTGGGGTCAAGCCGTTTTTTTCTGAAAGCGCTTCTTTCGCGATGTGGTTGTTTACTGGCATCTTTTTCGCCCTTGTGTACTGGCTTAGTTTAAACCCATCGAAGCTTGTCGATCGAATCGGCCAACTATTAACGCCGCTCTTGCTGCTTTCGATTGCTGTGCTTTGCATTACCGGTTTGATCCGGCTTGATAACCCGCATGCGGTGCCGGCGGAGAAGTACGCCTCTGCGCCGTTTGCGAAAGGGGTACTGGAAGGGTATTTAACGATGGATACGATCGCTGCCCTTGCTTTTGGCATCGTCGTCATCCACGCGCTTCGTGACCGCGGAGTTAACCAGCCGGCGTCGCAGGCAAAGGCGACGATTCAAGCCGGGATGATCGCCGGATTAGGACTCGCGCTCGTTTATACTGGCATTGCTATCATTGGTGCAAGAATGGCTGATGCCGGCTCATTTGCCAACGGAGCGGAGCTGTTGTCATACGTGTCATCGCTGCTGTTTGGCAACGGCGGGAAGTTGCTGTTGGGTGTGATCGTAGCTCTTGCTTGCTTGACGACGGCGGTTGGCCTTGTTACCGCTTGTGCGCAATATTTTCAGGAGCTTACACCGACGGTTTCGTACCGGTCGTATGTCGCTGTGCTGACTGTATTTAGCTTTTTGATGTCGAACATAGGGTTAAATGCGCTGATCGCCGTTTCTGTTCCGGTGTTGACGATGATATATCCATTGGCGATCGTGTTGGTTGCTTTATCGTTTTTCCGCCGCTTTTACCGCGGTTCGACGAAAGTGTACGGTGTTGCGTTGCTCTTTACCGGCGTGTTTAGCTTGTACGACGGTTTAAAAGCGATCGGGTTGGAAACGGCATGGTTAGAACCGCTCCTCTCGTGGGCGCCGCTGTTTTCGGTCGGGCTCGGTTGGATCGTACCAGCATTGATCGGTGCTGTGCTCGGCTTTATCATGGACCGGCCGTCCGCAACGAGACGGAAACATGCTGCGTAAGGGACTGACTTAACAGACCCTCCGCTCTCTAGTTAAACAAAAAATGATAGAATAATAAAGGTGTTTGGTGTGTATATATGGTATTAAAAGGGTGCCTCGTTGCTTTTGAGGCATCCTCTTTTTTCGCTGTTACTCAAGCAGTTCGGTGAAACCTGTGAATATCCGCAGGTGATTCGATATAATAGGGACAAGCCGTTATCGCCGCAATGGATGGATAAAGGTGTGAGAAACCGTGAAGATGGCGATTGCGGGAACGGGAGATGTTGGTCTTGTGACCGCGATTTGTTTGACTAAAGACATGTGCCCAATGTTAGGGTAGAGCGGTATTGAAATGCTGTGGGATGTTCGCTCAAGCGCCTACAGCAACGGCTTTGACGTAGGTTGATGTTCCCGAACGGGCAATCAGAGGAGTTTCGGGGAAGCAAGACATGCAGATGAGGACGTTGTTAGCCCTCGGGCGGGGAGGTGTGCGTCATTCGCATTCGGTTAGGTATATTAGGAGCAGACGACTCGTTACCGATTATTCAATCGGTGGTGGAGGAATATAAAGAATTCGTTTGCCTTCCAGTCGTTTATTGGAACGAAAGTGAAATTCTCGACTTGATTCGTCCGCTTGCCTCTGAGGTCGATATGTGGCTGTTTTCCGGACAAGTGCCATATTCAATCGCCAAGCAGTCCGGTGAGATCGAGGTGCCGCTGTTTTACGTGCCGCATACCGGGGCGAGCTTATATCGTACGTTGCTGCAGGCGTATTATACCAACCAAATTCCGATCTCTCAGCTAAGCTTTGATACATATGAGCGCGGCGAAGTGGAGCGACTGCTTGAGGAAGCCGACATTAAAGAGCCGGTTCCGCATATCAAGCATTACGAAGGAGGCATTTCCGCTCAAGAGCTTGCTAGTTATCATTACGACTTATGGAGGCAAGGGAAAACGAAAGCCGCCGTCACTTGCCTACGAACCGCTCATCTGGAAATGGAAAAAATGGGGATGCCAGTGTATCGGGTGCTACCCGCTCGTTCAGCTGTTGAAGCGGTCGTGCAAACGATCATTCGCACAGGGGAAATGCTCCATGTACAAGATGCACAAGTCGCCGTGCAGATGATCGAAGTGGATTCGATGATGATTACATCCCCGGAGGCATTTTCAACGGATGAGATTTATAAAATGGAACTGAAGGCGACAGAAAAACTGTTGCAGTATACGAAAAAAGTACAAGGATCGCTCAAATGCGCCGGACCGGGTCGCTACGTCATTTTTACAACAAGAGGTGCGTTAAAAGAGATGACCGCCAGCTATAAAACGATTCCTTCTGAGGAGGAGATGGCACACCTTTATGACGAAATCGTGGCGTGCGGCATCGGCATCGGGCGAACAGCGTACGAGGCGGAAATCCAAGCGGGAAAGGCATTTTTGCATGCGAAACACTGCGGAAGAGGAGCTTGGATGGTTGCCTTTGATGATGGGACGATTGCAGGTCCGTTAGGAAAGGGGGAGCGAATTCGTTACTCGCTCGGCGATGAGGAGCTGCGGCAACTGGCCAGCCGCACGAGTTTAAGCGCTGCGACGCTTGGCAAGCTTCAGGCTGTTTTGCGCAAGCGAGGAAAGAACGAGATTGAGGCACATGAGTTGGCTGTCTACATGGGAATTTTGCCGCGCAGTGCCCGCCGGATTTTAAAAGAATTAGAGGCTGCTGGCCTTGCCGAGGCGATCGGGGAAACCAGTCCGTATCCCCGTGGACGCCCGCGGAAAGTGTATCGCATTTTTTTATAATCATCAGATGGTGAATCGGCTTCTGCTGTTTGTGGAAGCCGATTTTTATCGTTTTGGCTAAAAAGGTGCGGTCGTCAAGGTGAAATGGGCCGCTCGCTAGTAGAGAAAACTAGGGGCTCGCTGAGATAATATTTATTCTATTCATTATGATTTGTAATATTTGAAAATTTCGTTTAATGCGTTATAATTAAGGACATAACCGAAATTCATCCGTAAATCTCCTGAAGGAGAAAGTGGGGAGTAAATTGGTTCAGGGGGAACGTCTTTGGCGACGACTCATGGAACTAGGGGAAGTTGGGAAGCAGCCAGGCGGCGGTATTACACGACTCTCATTCACCACGGAGGAACGGCGAGCGAAAGACTTGGTTGCCGCTTATATGCGCGAAGCAGGTCTGTCCGTGTACGAAGACGCAGCGGGCAACTTGATCGGGCGGAAAGAAGGCACGAATCCGGAGGCTCCGGTGGTGCTCATTGGCTCACATGTCGATTCGGTTTACAACGGTGGGTGTTTTGACGGTCCGCTCGGGGTGTTGGCAGGCATCGAGGTCGTTCAGACGATGAACGAGCAAGGAGTGAAGACACATCACCCGATTGAAGTTGTGGCGTTTACGGACGAAGAAGGAGCCCGCTTTCGTTTCGGCATGATCGGCAGTCGCGCCATGGCTGGGACGTTGCCGTCAGAAGCGCTCAATTACTGTGATGCGAATGGAATTTCCATCGCCGAGGCGATGAGGCAGGCGGGGCTTGACCCGCACCGCTTGCATGAAGCGGCACGAAAACCTGGGACGGTCAAAGCGTATGTTGAATTACATATTGAACAAGGACGGGTACTTGAGGAGGCAGGACTTCCTGTTGGCATCGTCACCGGCATCGCCGGGCTTGTCTGGGTCAAATTCACCGTCGAAGGAAAGGCGGAGCATGCCGGCGCGACACCGATGTCGTTGCGTCGCGACCCGATGGCCGCGGCCGCTCAAATCATCGCAGTAATTGAGGAAGAGGCGCGACGAACCGGGACAACGGTCGGAACGGTCGGACAGCTTCACGTGTTTCCAGGCGGCATTAATATTATCCCGGAACGGGTCGAATTTGTGTTGGACTTGCGTGACTTGCAGACTGAGGTGCGCGATCAAGTGTGGCAGACGGTGGCTGCGCGGGCACAAGTGATCGCGAAGGAACGGAACGTTCGCGTCACGACTGAATGGCTGCAAGACATGCCGCCGGTGTTATGTTCCGACGAGGTGAAGCATGCCGCGGAAGCAGCGTGCAAGCAGCTCGGTTATCCGCCGTTTTGGCTGCCAAGCGGCGCAGCCCATGACGGGGTGCAGCTCGCTCCTCTCTGTCCAATCGGAATGATTTTTGTCCGCTCTCAAGACGGGGTGAGCCATAGCCCTGCAGAATGGAGCACAAAAGATGATTGCGTGGCAGGGGCGGCTGTTCTTTATCATACTGTATGGCAGCTGGCTCAGGGACAATAACGAAAAAGACAAACGAAGGGTGCGTCAAACGTTTAACGAACCTCTCATACGAGCCATTTCATTGAGCATCGTATGACATGCCTAGAGTTGAAGTTGACCTTGATCAACGTCCGCCAAAGGGACAAAAGCGACGTCAAGGGCGACAGGAACAAAAAAGAACAGGGGGAGAACTTGGATGACAAGGGAAGAAATTAAACGACTCGTTGATGAAGTGAAAGCGGACGTCATTGCCTGGCGCCGCCATCTACATGCTCATCCTGAATTGTCGTTCCAAGAAGAGAAAACCGCGCAGTTTGTCTACGAGACGCTGCAATCGTTCGGTCATCTTGAGCTTTCAAGGCCGACGAAAACAAGCGTGATGGCGCGGCTTGTCGGCAAGCAGCCGGGACGGGTCGTCGCCATTCGCGCTGATATGGACGCGCTGCCGATTCAAGAGGAAAATACGTTTGAGTTTGCCTCAAAAAACCCTGGCGTCATGCATGCGTGCGGTCATGACGGCCATACGGCGATGCTTCTTGGCGCGGCAAAAATTTTTTCCCAGTTGCGCGATACGATCCGTGGTGAGATTCGCTTTTTGTTCCAACACGCGGAAGAGCTGTTCCCAGGAGGAGCGGAAGAGATGGTGCAAGCTGGCGTCATGGACGGGGTCGATGTCGTCATCGGCACTCACCTTTGGTCGCCGCTTGATCTTGGAAAAGTCGGCATTGTGTACGGACCGATGATGGCCGCGCCGGACCGCTTTTTCATTCGCATTATCGGCAAGGGTGGCCATGGAGCCATGCCGCACCAAACGATCGATGCTATCGCGATCGGGGCGCAAGTCGTGACGAATTTGCAACATATCGTCTCGCGCTACGTTGACCCGGTCGAGCCGCTCGTTTTGTCCGTGACGCAATTTGTCGCCGGCACGGCGCATAACGTCCTGCCTGGAGAGGTCGAAATCCAAGGGACGGTGCGCACGTTTGATGACACGTTGCGTCACACGGTGCCGCAATGGATGGAGCGCATTGTGAAAGGCATTACCGAAGCGCATGGCGCCTCGTACGAGTTCGAATTTAACTACGGCTATCGCCCGGTTGTGAACTACGATGAAGTGACGCGCGTCATTGAAGACACAGCGCGTGAACTGTTTGGGGAGGAAGCTGTCGCCCGCTTGAAACCGAACATGGGTGGCGAAGATTTCTCCGCCTTCTTGCAAAAAGCGCCAGGCAGCTTCTTCTACGTCGGCGCTAGAAACGAAGAAAAGGGAATTGTGTATCCGCATCACCATCCGCGCTTTACGATTGACGAAGATGCGCTCGAAATCGGTGTGCAATTGTTTGTCGGTGCAACGTTGAAATTATTGGCGGAAGCGGAATAACCGTTTTCGCCTTCGTTCATCCAATGAGGGGAGGGGGGAGAGGATGAAATCGATTCGTTGGCTGATGGTGTTGCCGTTTCTTGGTATGCTTGGTGGCATCCCATTTGTGAACCGGGTGGAGCCTTACGTATTAGGAATGCCGTTTCTGCTATTTTGGCTGGTTGCTTGGGTAATCGTGACTTCGGTCATTATGGCGATTGTTTATCGCTTTGATCCCGCGGTGAAGGAGGATGAGCAAGCATGAACGCGGCGTTAATCATTATTTTTGCTTTCTTGTTGTTTTCTCTTTATCTGGGGCTGCAGGCGCGCAGGGGGAAAGACATGAACTTGGAGCAATGGACGGTCGGCGGCCGCGGGTTTGGTACGATCTTTGTGTTTCTCTTGATGGCTGGTGAGATTTATACGACATTTACATTCCTTGGTGGAAGTGGTTGGGCGTATGGCAAAGGCGGGCCAACGTTTTACATCATCGCTTACGGCTGCCTAGCTTATGTGTTATCGTATTGGATGCTGCCGAAAGTATGGAAGTACGCGAAAGAGCATCGGTTGATGTCCCAATCAGATTTCTTCGCTCGCAAGTACGACAGCCCGATGCTCGGTGTTCTCGTAGCGCTGGTAGGGGTTGTGGCGCTCATTCCGTATTTAGTGCTGCAACTGAAAGGGCTGGGTATCATCGTTTCCGAAGCTTCCTACGGCACGATTTCCCCGACTGCTGCGATTTGGATCGGTGTATTGGCGGTCACGATTTACGTAATGATTTCAGGCATTCACGGTTCAGCATGGACGGCAGTTGTGAAAGATATCATGATTTTAGTCGTCGCCGTCTTTTTAGGGATCTATCTTCCGTTCCACTATTACGGCGGAATTCAACCGATGTTTGAGGCGGTCGAGCAGGCGAAACCCGGATTTTTAGCGTTGCCGGACAAAGGGATGAGCGCTTCATGGTTCATTTCAACCGTGTTGTTGACAGCGCTTGGTTTTTACATGTGGCCTCATACGTTTGGCTCGATTTATTCGGCAAAAAGTGCCAATGTCTTTCGGAAAAATGCCATTATTTTGCCGATTTATCAGTTAGTGTTGTTATTTGTCTTTTTTGTTGGCTTCACGGCTATTTTGCAAGTGCCAGGGCTTGAAGGTTCGGATGCAGACTTGGCATTATTAAAATTGTCCATTCAAACGTTTGACCCGTGGGTTGTTGGGGTCATTGGCGCCGCTGGGCTGCTCACCGCGATGGTGCCAGGGTCGATGATTTTGATGAGCGCATCGACGTTACTTGTGAAAAATGTGTATCAAGTGTTTGTGCCATCCGCAACGGACGAGCAAGTCGCCAAGTTGGCGAAATATCTCGTCCCGGTCATCGCTCTTGTTTCATTGTACTTTACGTTCCGGGGCGGTGATACGATCGTGGCGTTGCTTCTTATGGGATACAGCCTTGTGACGCAATTGTTTCCCGCATTTGTCTTAAGCTTGCAGAAGCAAAATTTTGTCACGAAGCAAGGAGCGTTTGCTGGCATTTTAGCTGGTGTCGCTACGGTCGCGTACATAACGTTATCCGATAGCAGCGTCGGTACTTTGTTTCCATCACTGCCGCAAGTCGTACAAGATTTAAACGTCGGCATTGTCGCGTTGATCGTCAACACTGCGGTGACTATCACAGTCAGCTTGATTCCGTTTCGTTCGGTTCGTGCTGATGCCGAAAAACGGGTGGTGTAAGGAAGAAGGATTGGTTGTCCGTCATTGGTTGGAGAGACACATTCAGGTTATAAGGAAAAAACCGTTCTTTTTTGGTTACGTTGTCGCAACCGAAAAAGAACGGTTTTCTTTGTTTTTGTCATCCAATAGTCTGAAAAGGAATTTGTAGCCTATTCTCTGAAAAGATTAACGTTGAATGTATCGTCTAGCACCTGCGAATTCCTCGCCATATCCCGGAGCACGGTAGTCATCGATACGAACCGTACTGCTAGAGTTTGGAGAGTGAATCATTTTTCCATTACCAATATACATCCCTACATGATGTACTCTTCCTTTGCCTTGATCATAGGCGAAGAAGAGGAGATCCCCCGGCTGTAAATCCTTTTCTGAAACTGGGAGGCCAAACTGCGCCTGCACTGATGAGTCGCGTGGAATGGTAATACCGTGGGCTTTATAAATGGTATGGGTAAATCCCGAACAGTCAAACCCGAACCCGGACGTCCCCGCCCATAAGTATGGCAATCCTAAAAATTGTTTGGCGGTACGAACGACATCTTCTCCAGTAGGAGCCGGGATGTCTGCTTCAGTCCGGAAAATTTGGACGTCTTCCTGTTTCAACCATTTTGCTCCGTCGCTAGGTGTCATCACTTTTACAGCGTGCTTAGTAGTCGATATGACTGGAAGACGAGTTGCAAAACTGATTTCTATGAACCGTTTGCGGCTGTTTGGATCATGGTAAAGCCAAGCGGTTGGTTTGATGATTTGGGCAAACGGCTTAGACTGAAATTGGGAAAACGCTGTTCCTTTTGTCAGTTGGTGAATCGGCATCCAACCTGGGTAGCCAAACGAATGGCGAGGGGTCGGTTGGCCGTGAACGGCTACTTTTACCCAATCTCCTTGTTTTTCCAATATCGTTACTTTGGTGCCATATAGCGCTTGGGTTTCGAGGTTCCCGACTAGCCACAGTTTTTCTTCATAGGACATGCTTTTCGTCCATGTCCATAGATCAACCGGGTTGGACAGGGATGGCGAATCAATGCTTCGGGTTATTCCCGGTTCAACCCAAAGAGTGGCAACCGCTACATCTACATAGGCGGTTTCGCTATCATCCGCTTTAGCGTGTACAGGGGTAAAAAGGGAAAAGAGGAAGATTAAGCAAAGTACACCGGTGATCATCCTTCTCCATAGATTCATAGCATTTCCTCCTTTAAATTAAGATGGATAGGAGATACCAATCCCAGGAGAGTTCGGAAGATGAATTTCGCTTCCTTGAAAGAACGGGAACTGGTTGCTGTCATCGAGCCATAGTGGCGCATCTAAGTCGACTCTTGTAATGTTGGGGTGAGCCGCTGCTAAATGGGCTGCCGCTAATACGGAAAGTGTCGGTTCCATCATGCTTCCAATCATGCATTGTATGCCCGCTGATTCCGCAAGGCTGGCGATAGTATACGCTTCTCGTAATCCTCCGGTTTTCATCAGCTTAATATTGATCAAATCCACTGCTTGGCAGCGAATGAGTGTGAGAGCATCGTGAGCAGAAAACACGCTCTCGTCTGCCATAATGGGGATGTTGACTCGTTCGCGAATAAAGCGCAATCCTTCAATATCATATTTCGGAACAGGTTGTTCGATAAACTCGATTGGGAGGTTGCTTTGTTCCAATTGACGAATAATACGAACAGCTTCTTTTGCCGTCCATCCTTGATTGGCATCAATGCGCAGCACTACGTTCGGTCCAATCGCTTCGTAAATCCGCTTGATTCGTTCTATATCTTTTTTAGCCTCTTTCCCCACTTTGATTTTTAGAACGGAGAATCCGTGGTTGATTGCTATTTCTGCATCGCGAATCATCTGCTCTGTTGGATTGACACTGATGGTCATATCGTTTACATGATCATGAGTTTTTCCACCGAACCATTGATAAAGGGGGATTCCTAAGTGTTTGCCAAGTGCATCGTGCATGGCCATGTCTAGTGCTGCTTTGGCACTTGTATTGCCGACACAACATGTTTGCACGTCTTTTGTGTTTTTCGCGATCATTTCAATATCGCGGCCGATGACGACCGGAATGAGTCTATATTGCAAGACTCCTATGATGCTTTGTTTTGTTTCCCCTGTGATGGCTTCTGTCGGAACTGTAGCTCCATATCCTTCAATCCCATTGTCAAGGGTGACTTTGACTAGGATGCTTTCAATTTGCGTAACTGTTCGCAAGGCTGTTTTAAATGGCTTCACGAGTGGAATGGATTGGGTAGTGACGTTGATCTGCTTTATTTTCATGAATCAAACATCCTTTCGCGCATCACAATGATGATAAAATATGGGCGGTAAGCAGTCCGTAATAGGTGCCAAGCAAATTGCCAAGCAACGCCATGAGAATGCCAACTGGAATCAGAGACTGATGGTAAGCCCCTGCCAAAATAGGAGCGGATGCAACTCCTCCGATATTGGCTAAAGAAGCAACTCCCATTGTAAACAAATCAAGTTTGAACAATTTGGCTAGAACGAGCATGAGAACGGCGTGAATCAGCAAAATCATAAATCCAGAGACGATGTAAATCGGCGCCTGAAAGAGTTGAGAAAAGTCAGCTTGTGATGCAATTAAGGCAATAATCGTGTACAGCATCACTTTGGATACCTCGTTGGTTCCCGGAATATCAGCTACTTTAGTCATGGCCAGAACCATTCCGATGATGGAGGCGATGACTACAGCCCAAGTGGATGCATTGAAAACGGCTCCAATTTCAGGTAATGTATTACCGATTTTGGTACAAATCGTTGATAAGAGGAGGCTGAACCCGATAATCATCATCAACTCTGTAAAGCCTATGCTTGCAGAGCGATTTTCATTCGCCGCAGCGATTTGATCGTTTACGGCTGGAATGGTGACTGTATTGGCCTTCGTCCAACGGTTGAAACGGTCAGCAAATGGTACAAGCCAAAACATAAACATAACCCATATCGAGTAGTTCACCGTGTCCATAATGAGTGCATAGCCAAAAATATTTTCGGGAACGGACAAGATGCTTTGTAAAGCAACCATATTGGCGGAGCCACCTGTCCAGCTTCCGCTCAGCGCGGCAAACGCTTTCCATGTTCCTTCTGCATACAAGCCTTTAAACAATACATAGGTGATAGTAAAACCTAAAATAATGGTGAGTGAAGCGGCGAAAAAGGTTAAAAGAATCTTTGGCCCCATCTTAATAATTTTGCGCAGATCGCAGTGAAGTAACATGAGAATCAGCATGGCGGGAAGAAGTACACTCCGAACGGTGCTATAGGTTTGATCGATCGATTCGGATGTCCCGAAAACTCCCATCGTTTGCATTAGTGCCCCGCCAATATAAATAAAGATAATGCCGGGAACTGCCTTAAACAGCTTGGATCGTGATTTTTGCTCTGCTAGTGCAACGAGAGCTGCAAAGGCTAGCAAGACGCTTAAGTAAACGATTCCATCTTGAATCATAAAGCTTCTCCTCCTTTTTGGTTTTGTAAAAAGAAAAAACCCAGCAAATAGAGTAAGAGACGCCTCTATTCGCTGGGTTTCATCTGCGTTTTGACGAGACAGATGAAGCAGCTGAAAGAATCGATTGGTATTTTAAACTTGCGTTTTTAAACGCAACCGTCAATGCTTTTTGTGATGAGCCAAAATAGCGTGTTTGGATTTGTTGAGAAACCCCTTCGATATCCAAGATGGATTGACCTACGAATAGACTTCGGATAAAGGCTCTCGTTAAATCAATGGTGGTTGTGCAGTCCGCGTCAACAATTTTGCCTGTTTCTCTATCCACCACAAGTCCGATGAAGAATAGTTTGTACTGTTGAGTGATTGGATTGTTGGAAGGGGCTTTGGCTTCACCAATGATATAAATGGTATGATCGCCAAACATAACAGATCCTCCGGAGCAAATACGGGCATTGTGAGAGGGAGTTATGAAAAACATTCATACACGTGCTCACAATACGCATTTGCCTTTTATAATTATTTTTACAAAAGGGGATAAAATAGTCAATATTATTTTTATTTTTTGTTTTTATCTGCTTATCGTCATATGATGACGGAAGACATCGGGAATAGAAGGTTATAGCGGTGACTAGATTGACGCCTATTAACGGTTGCCACGGGAGTGGAGATTCTTTTCATTATGATTAAAATGGTATTATAGATAGCATATTGAAAACATGTTTTTTATTGGAATACTTCGTTTCGTGAACCTAAGAAGATAAAAGGAAATCCATCGATGAAACCCATTCATCAAATGATGAGAGGAGTGTGCAATGATGCCTATTTGTCAACATTGTAAGAAACAATGGACATGGCGGCAAACCTTTTGTAGGATGTTTACGTTGGGAACGAAGCTGATGTGTCCATACTGTCAAAATAAGCAATATTATAGTGCTAGATCGAGAAGAAGGAATGGAGTATTCAATCTTGTGTCACCGCTCATCCTTTTTCTCAGTCTTTCGTTTAACGTTTCACTATTGACAGCGATTGCCCTGATGGTAATGGGTACGCTCTTATCATTGATGATACAACCATTTTTTATCGAGTTATCTAATCAGGAGGAACCGCTTTGGTAACCATGCAGAAAGATTCAACACGTGAAAAAATCAAGGATCTTCTCTCCCGCTGGCTTCCCGTCATCCTTTGGTGTCTAGTCATTTACACGTTTAGCGAGTCTTCGTGGTTCACTGGAGCGAATACCGCTCAAGTTCTGCAAGTGATTCTCTCGTATTTGCCGTTTGGCGGTGGGGAGGAGGAAGGTCCTTCTTTCTTGAACTTCCTTATTCGTAAAGCGGCGCATTTGACCGAATTCGGCATTTTGGCTGTGTTGGTCTGGCGAGCGCTGTTCCCGAGGCGGGCGTCGTATATCGGTGCTTGGCTGTTTGCGACCGCTTATGCGGCGACGGATGAATGGCATCAATCGTTTGAACCTGGGCGGACGGCGACGCCGAAAGATGTCGTGATCGACTCGTGCGGGGCGCTGATTGCGTTGGTGATTGTCTTTGTTTGTCGCCGTTGGCTGAAAGCAAGGCATCGTTCGCTCCATCGCGGCATATGATTATAACAAACTCTCCCCATGTATAGGCCGAGACGAAAAAGGAAAGAATGATAAATAACCAGTTTCGGAGAAAAGGGAGAGATGCCCATGGCCGCGTTTGTTGCTGGAATGTTTGTTGGTTCATTCGTGATGCTTGTCATCATGAGCATGATGGTGGCCGCCAAACGGGCGGATGAAGCGAGTGAACGATGGGAAAAAGAATAGCAAAGAAAACTCCTTGCGTCAGGCAAGGAGTTTTTTGTATTATGGAAAAACGTCCTGAATTTCCCAATACATATTTGTTGCTAAGAGCGGACGTGGTATAATACATATGCACGGTTTACGCAGGGTGGGCAGTGGCCACTCCCTTGATGAAAGGGGGTGCTGCTGGATTGATGACTGTTGCGGAGGCGTTGTCGCTAATGATTTCCTTTGCGTCGCTTGTCGTGGCAGTCATTGTGGTGTCAAAAGAGAAGTAACCCACCCTGCTCGGCCTAGGTAAGGGTGGGTTACTCCTGCTTGCTTCTGGGCCACTGCACTTCTTGCAGTAGCCGTGCGTGTCGATCAGGACATTGGTGGCTGCCAATGTCCTGCTTTTATCGTATGTTTTCCACCTTTATTATAACCATACGTGCGCAAAATCACAATATGACTGACGCGTATGTTCAAAAGTATTCTCGGGATAAGAAAATGCTTGATGGCTTAGTCAAAATCATGTATACTTTGTGTAACCGGTTACATAAAGTGAAAAGAAGGAATTAACAATGGCAACGATTCGTGATGTAGCAAAGCGTGCAGGCGTCTCTGTCGCCACCGTGTCACGCGTGTTAAATCAAAATGGGTACGTGAATGAGGAAACGGAGAAACGCGTCAGACGGGCGATGAAGGAGCTGAACTATAAGCCGAGTGAAGTGGCGAGGGCGTTGTTTAAAAAAACCTCAAAAACGGTTGGGCTCATTGTCCCTGATATTACGAACCCATTTTTCCCGGAACTTGTTCGCGCTGTAGAAGATGTGATGAATATTTATGACTATACGGTTATTCTATGCAATTCCGATGAGAAAGCCGAAAAAGAACGGGAATACATCGAGGTGTTAAAGCAAAAATATGTGGACGGTGTCATTTTGACAACTAATCAATTGACGCCGGATGAAGTGGATGAATGGGATGTTCCCATTGTTGTGCTAGATCGTCCATTCAATGAGAAGTATCCGTCCGTGGTTGTTGATAACTATCGAGGGGCTCGTTTAGCGACTAGACATTTATATGATATGGGGTGTCGACGCATCGCCCATATTCAAGGGCCTATGTATGTGGTGAACGCCGTTGAACGTTTTCGTGGTTATCAAGATGAAATGATGGAGTTAGGGATTTGGGAGCAGCGGTTGGTGATTCAGGGGAACTACCAGCTCAAGCAGGCAAAAGAAGCAGTGATGGCGGCTTTGGCCCAACAGGAGATCGACGGAATTTTTGCCGGCAATGACGCGATGGCAGTGGGTGCTTTGAAAGCGGTTCAACAATGTGGGTTGCGGGTTCCCGATGATATTGCGATTATTGGTTACGATGGCATCCCGCTGACGGAAATGACAACCCCTGAGCTCTCAACTGTATCTCAGCCTATTTACGATATGGGGGCAATCGCAGCAAGAATTTTAATCAAACAAATCGAAGGAAAACCACTAGAAAAACTTCATTACCAACTTCCGGTTCAATTGATTGTACGGCAATCCACGTCAAGGAGGGAACAAATGTGAACAAGCCTATCATTACTGTGATCGGCAGTATCAATATGGACTTAGTAACTGTGGCTGCCCGCTTTCCGAATCAGGGGGAGACGATTTTAGGTAAACAGTTTCTCACCACTCCTGGCGGCAAGGGGGCGAATCAGGCGGTGGCAGCCGCTCGCCTTGGTGCTAACGTGCGGATGATTGGCGCTGTTGGCGAGGATACATTCGGAAAGGAGCTCCTTCGCTCATTGCGAAACGAAGGCATTTCTATCCAGGATGTGAAACCGGTTACACATGAACATACCGGCATTGCTTCGATCACGATTTCTGAACAAGACAATCGCATTATCGTCGTGCCCGGGGCGAACCATGCCTTGACTCCAGAAGATCTTGACAAGTGCGAGTCGATCATCGCCCAAAGCGATGTTTGCCTATTGCAATTGGAAATTCCGATTCCGGTTGTCGAACGGGCCGTTTCGTTGGCTCATCGCCATGGTGTGCGTGTCATTGTTAACCCGGCTCCAGCGCAGCCACTGTCGCCGTCAGTGCTCGAGCAGGTCGATTTTCTAACGCCAAACGAACATGAACGCGCGTTGCTGTTTGCTGGGATAGACGAGGGCAAGTTTGTCAATAAACTGATCGTCACCGAAGGGGCCAAAGGGGTGCGCATTTGGCAGGATGGACAGGAACAGCTCATCCCGAGTTTCCGCGTTCCGGTTGTCGATACGACTGGGGCGGGCGATACGTTTAACGGCGCGCTCGCCGTTGCGCTGGCGGAAGGGAAGCCGCTCGATGAAGCGTGCCGGTTTGCCAACGCGGCCGCAGCGCTATCGGTCACCAAGCTCGGAGCGCAGGCTGGGATGCCGACACGAGAGGATGTGGAATCATTTTTAGCTAAACAGAAAGGGAATCAAGGATGAAAAAGAATGGGATCTTGAATAAAGAATTGAACACATTGCTTGCTTCGCTAGGGCATACCGATACGATCGTGATTGCTGATTGTGGGCTGCCGATTCCAAACGAAGAGGCTCGTATTGACTTAGCACTTGTCAAAGGATTTCCGCCCTTTTTATCCGTTTTGGATGCGGTAATTAATGAGTTGGTAGTCGAAGAGATTGTACTAGCTGAGGAAATCAAAACCCAAAATCCAGATGTGTATGAAAGCATCAAAGCAAGAATGAGTGATGTGCCTATTCAATTTGTTCGACATGAAGAATTTAAGGAAATGACAAAACAGGCGAAAGCAGTGATTCGTACAGGGGAGGCAACTCCTTATGCCAATATCATTCTTCGTTCTGGTGTGAACTTTTCATAGGAAAATGTCTGAAAGAAAAGGAGGGCAGAATCGATGAAGCCCTTGATTGACATGCGGTCAATTCAAAAATCATTTGGTTCCCATACCGTTCTCAACGGCGTTGATTTTGAAGTGCTTCCTGGTGAAGTGCACGCGTTAATGGGTGAGAATGGAGCCGGAAAATCAACGCTCATCAAAGTGTTGACGGGCATTTACGAGCGGGATGGAGGAACGATTGTTGTCAATGGGCGCGAAGTGCATTACCGCCATCCGAAAGAGGCAGAGCAGGATGGAATTGTTGTCATTCATCAAGAGTTGAACGTTATTCCGACATTGACGGTGGCAGAAAACATTTTTCTTGGGCGTGAGCCCAAAATTGGGAGGACGGGTATCATCCGTCATAAAGAAATGGAAAAACAGGCGGCCTCCTATTTGCGACGATTAGGAATGGATCTTCACCCGAGAGAACTCACCGGCCAATTATCGGTCGGGAAACAGCAGATGATCGAGATTGCTAGGGCGATTTCGACGAATGCCAAGTGCCTCATTATGGACGAACCGACAGCAGCACTCACGGAGCGGGAAATCCAGGCCTTATTTTCCATCATTCGTACATTGAAAGAGCAAGGCATTGCGATTGTGTACATTTCTCATCGGATGGAAGAGATTTTTACCATCTGCGACCGGATTTCTGTTCTTCGTGATGGCCAGTTCATTGGGACGAAGCGGATTGAAGAAACGAATTTTGATGAAATTGTTCAAATGATGGTTGGACGACAAATTGGGGAACGCTTTCCAAAAAGGAGTGTCACGATCGGGAAAGAACGATTGCGTGTTGAACAGCTGACGAAAAAGGGAGTATTTGAGGGCGTATCGTTTTCTGTGCGAGCTGGTGAGGTGCTTGGTGTGGCGGGGCTGATGGGATCGGGACGAACGGAAATAATGGAAGCAATTTTTGGTGCTAGACCATTCGATGAAGGAAATATATATATTGACGGACGCCCCGTGCACATCCGTTCTCCACGCCAAGCGGTGGAACATGGCATTGCAATGATTACCGAAGATCGAAAACAAAAAGGACTCATCTTGAATATGAGCGTTCATGAGAATCTAACCTTGCCAAAGTCGGAACAATTGGCGACAGCGGGATTCATTCAGTCATCCAAAGAACGAGATATTGTGTCGTCCTTTATTCAGCGGTTGAATATCAAAACTTCTTCACCTGATTTAGCGGTGAAAGCATTAAGCGGAGGAAATCAGCAAAAAGTTGTATTCGGAAAATGGTTAGCAATGAATCCTCAGATTCTTATTTTGGATGAGCCAACACGTGGCGTCGATGTGGGCGCGAAGAAAGAAATATACGAAATGATTAATGAACTAGCTGCGCAAGGTGTTGCAATCATTATGGTTTCTTCCGAGCTTCCTGAAGTACTAGGAATGAGTGATCGTGTCATGGTGATCCACGAAGGAAGAGTTCAAGCCATCTTAGAGAACAATGAGTTGGATCAGGAAACCGTCATGCGTGCAGCGACAGGGGGGAATTGATGATGGAAGCGAAGCGAAAGTGGGATGTAAAAAAGCTTGGGCCCCTTATTGGTTTAGCATTATTATGCATCGTATTGTCCATACTAAGTGAAGATTTTTAACGATGAATAATTGGCTGAACCTGTTGCGCCAAGTGTCGATTAATGCATTGATCGCTTTTGGTATGACCTTTGTCATTTTAACAGGCGGCATCGATTTATCAGTCGGTTCTGTGTTAGCGCTGTCAAGCGCTATTACGGCAGGTTTAATGGCTCAAGGTGTCGATGGGTTTTTGGCCATTTTAATCGGCTTATTATCAGGTACGGTAATGGGGGTGCTAAATGGAATCATCATTACGAAAGGGAGGGTTGCACCGTTTATTGCGACATTAGCAACGATGACCGCTTTTCGCGGGTTAACACTCGTCTATACGGATGGTCGTCCGATTACAGGATTTGCGTCCGATGATATCATGTTTCAGATGATGGGACGTGGTTATTTCTTTGGTGTTCCTGTACCGATTGTATTGATGCTTGTTGTTTATATCGTTTTGTATGTCGTATTGAAAAAGACGACATTTGGCCGTCATACGTATGCGATTGGTGGGAATGAGGAAGCGAGTCGGTTATCGGGTTTGCGTGTCGATCGGCTCAAAATCTACGTGTATGCGTTAACTGGAACGTTATCAGCTTTAGCTGGTCTCATTTTAACATCCCGTCTGAATTCGGCACAGCCGACAGCGGGGACAGCGTATGAATTGGATGCAATTGCCGCTGTTGTCTTAGGAGGTACAAGTTTATCTGGGGGAAAAGGATGGATTTTCGGTACACTAGTCGGCGCACTCATTATTGGTGTGTTGAATAATGGATTAAATTTGTTGAACGTGTCATCGTTCTATCAACAAGTGATAAAAGGGGCGGTCATTCTTCTTGCGGTGTTGTTAGATCGCCGCAAAGAAGCTTGATCTATAAACCAAATGAAGGGGGAAGTCAAAATGAAAAAGGCATTTCGTTTGTTTACCGCTGTGTTATTTGCAGGAGCCGTATTGGCTGGATGTTCACTGGATCAAAACAATGCCGCGGACAACAAAGAGAAAACGCAAGAAGATGGAGAAGTAAAGATCGGTTTATCGATTTCAACGCTCAATAATCCATTCTTTGTCACATTAAAAGAGGAGCTGAAAAAGCTGCAAAAGACGAAGAGGCTGAGCTAATTGTCGTCGATGCCCAAAATGACTCGGCGAAACAAATTAACGACATTGAGGACTTAATCCAACAAAATGTCGACATACTGCTTGTAAACCCAACAGATTCCAGTGCAGTAGTTTCAGCCATTGAGTCAGCTAATAACGCCAACATTCCAGTGATTACAGTGGATCGCAGTGCAAGTGGTGGGGAAGTAGTTGCTCACATTGCTTCAGACAACGTGGCTGGCGGAGAAATGGCGGCACAGTTTCTTGTTGAACACTTGAAAAATGGAGGGAATGTTGTAGAACTAGAAGGGATTCCTGGTTCGTCCGCAGCCCGTGAACGCGGAGAAGGATTCCACAAAGTGATTGACAAAGCAACTAATATAAAAGTAGTGGCAAAACAAGCAGCCGATTTTGACCGGGCTAAAGGCTTGTCGGTTATGGAAAACATTTTGCAAAGCCATAAAGACATTCAAGCGGTTTTTGCGCATAATGATGAAATGGCCTTAGGAGCTTTAGAGGCGTTGCAAGCGCGCGGAATGGACGATGTTCTTGTAGTCGGATTCGATGCTACTGATGATGCGGTCAAAGCGGTAAAAGAAGGCAAAATGGCGGCGACCATCGCCCAAAAACCAGCATTAATTGGTGAAAAGGCGGTAAAAGTAGCAATCAGTGTTCACAAAGAAGAGAAAGTGGACGAATTTATCCCGATTTCGCTGGAGTTGGTTCAAAAATAATAACGGTTGGAAACATAAAGAGGGTGTCTCCAAAGCAACGAGACACCCTCTTCATTTTGCATATACGTGCCGGACGAATCACTATATCTGTTGTTTCACCGGAGAGCAGACAGCCTTTTGAGTTAGCCCCCTTTTGAATGCTGAGCGCTTCCGTGAGGGCTCTCTCGAAGATAGGCAGACATATTTTGGGGCCCATCACCTTTCATGTTGTATGACATGGGTATTCGACCGACGCGAAGCAACAAGCCAATGCTTTTGTATGGTTTTATCCCATCTTTCGTAATGCCGCCCGCACAGGGCTTCCATCGGCATTGACTAAGGGGAGAGGAAGAGCCGCTAGTTCATAGTCCCCAGGGGAAACATGGTCTAACAAGAGCCCTTCTAAAATATGAATTCCACAACGATGCAATTCGTGATGGGCAGGCAATTGTTTGCTTGTTAACGGGTCGACAGAGGGCAAATCGATCCCGATCAGACGAACTCCATATTTTTTCAAGTATGGAGCGAGTGGCGGATCAATATAGGGAATAGTTTCAGGGAATGTTGTCCGATTCGTCCATGCCCCCGTGTAGATTAATAAGCGCGTCACTCCATGTAAATCTATCGTTTGCAATTCATCGATCCCGATTTTTTTCGGATTTGAAAGATGGATTACACGGGCAGGTCCGATATAGATATTTAAATCAAGATCGATGACTCTCTTTCCTTCATTATCAAAGTGAAAGGGAGCATCAATGTGTGTGCCTGTATGTGTGCTCATCGTGATTTGGCCCACATTCACGGATCCACTTTCCGCCTTGTTCCAACGAGTGCGATAGGAAAAAGGTGTATCGCCTGGCCATACTGGAATATGCTCATCAAGTCGTTGGGAGATATCGATCCATGGATTCATCATTTTGCCTCCTGAAGTTCTCTGAATCTATAGTTTTGTTCTTAATGTCCATAGCTCAGGAAAGAACGAGCGATCGAGCGATTTTTTTAAGTAGGAGACGCCCGATGATCCTCCGGTTCCTTTTTTGTAGCCAATAATTCGTTCCACTGTATTCATGTGCATGTAACGCCATGTTTGTTGTTGGCTGCCGATATCTACTAGCTTTTCGGCTAGCTCATATAAATCCCAATATCGATCAACATTTCGATATACCGTCAACCATGCTTCTTCCACGCTAGCATTTGGCTGGTAGGTTTGTGAGTAATCTCGATGAAGAACGTCTTCATCGATAGGCAACCCCCGGACGGCCAATGCTTTGATCGCTGCGTCATACACGCTTGGGGAGTGGAGTGCTCTTGTCATCTTTTCATAAATTTCCGGATCGTGTTGGAAAACAGGCAAAACATGTGCATTTTTCTGCCCAAGTGCAAATTCGATTAAACGGTTTTGATAAGACTGGAACCCGGAAGCATGGCCTAGACATTCACGAAATTCCATGTACTCTGACGGAGTCAGCGTCGAAAGGACGCTCCATGATTGAATGAGCTGTTGTTGGATTCTTGAGATACGGGCAAACATTTTAAAGGATGGTTCTAAATCGTCATCTAAAATACATTGAATAGCGGCTTCCATTTCATGTAAAATGAGTTTCATCCAAAGTTCACTTGTTTGGTGAATAATGATAAATAGCATCTCATCATGATGATTAGATAACCGCTGTTGACTCGATAAAATTTTATCAAGCTGAAGATAGCCTGCGTACGACATTTCTTCTTGGAAATCTGTATGAATGCCTTTCTCCAGTTCGAATTGATTTTGTTTATTTTGCATATGTTCTCACCCTTTTCGTAGAATGGTCGATTGATACGATCATTGATTCGCGCTAGTGACTGTTTCATCGGATGGTGTAGAAGGAGTTGCGTTATGGTATGTGGTATGAACCCTTTTCCAAAGGACATACGCAATGGATAGCAACAGTAACCAAGGAATTCCGAATTGCAGCATCGTTTTAAATGGTGTAAACCATGTCGTAATCATCAAGCTGAGTAATAATACGCCACCTAAAATGGTTAAGTAAGGAAATCCAATCATTTTGATGGGCAATGGTCGACCATTCATTTGATTCCACTTGTTTCGGAAAAAGAGATGGGAAACAAAAACCATAAACCAAGTGAAAATTGCCCCAAACATCGAAATACCCATCATGACAGTATACGATGTATCAGGAAGAAAAGCTGAAACGATGGCTGAAATGGCAATTCCAGCAGTAGAAATAAGTAATGCCTTGATCGGGACTCCTTTTTTGTTCACCTCAGCAAAGAAAGAGGGAGCATACTTTTCTTGCGCCAATGAGAACATCATTCTCGTTGATGCATATAACTGACTATTCATGGCCGATAGCGCCGCAGTGAGAACAATGAAATTTACCACACCGGAAGCACCAGGGATGTTTAAGATTTCCATTACTTTCACAAAAGGACTTTTGTCAATTCCTGCTGCTTTCCACGGAACGATCATCAACATGATGGCGAGCGTGAGTACATAAAAAGTAGACAAACGAAAAACCGTTGCTTTTAATGCTTTGGGAACGGCAACTTCGGGCTCCTTTGCTTCACCTGATGTAACCGCTATCATTTCTGTTCCTAAGAAACTAAATAGGGAAATAAAAATAGCTACCCACATTCCCCACCAGCCAAATGGGAGAAATCCACCATCATTGACGAAATTGGCAGGCCCAATTCCAGATTGTTCCGATGCTCCGAATATAACATACGTTCCAAGGAGAATAAAAAGGATGACTGCACTCACCTTGATCATCGAGAACCAGTACTCAAAAGTAGCAAACGTATGGACGTTGGTAGCATTGACGTAAATGAGAATGCCTCCAAATAGTAGAATCCATACGATCCCTGGTGTATGCGGAAACCAGTATCTCATATAAACGGCAATGGCACTCACTTCCACCCCTACGGCGAGGACATTGGCGATCCAATACGAATAGCGGACGATAAAACCTGCATAGGGGTGGATGTACCGGTCAGCAATGGTTCCAAAAGAACCTGATGTTGGATGGGCGACCGTCATTTCAGCTAAACACCCCATCAACAACAATACAATGAAAGCGCCAATGGCATAACTAAGTAAAACGCTAGGTCCCGCCGTTTGAATAGCAAGGCCGCTCCCAAGGAACAGCCCAGTACCAATGGCACATCCCATAGCGATCATGGTTAGTTGGTTCGTCTTTAATTCACGATGTAACCCGGTGTCCTTTTCTTGCGATTTACGCGTATCATGATTTTGCTTGGCCATTCTCTCTCCCCCCTTATATTTAGGCGACTACTTCACGCTCGTTGGAAAACTTCTTATACTGTTTCTCTTGCATGATTTTCTTCATAATTTGTACAACGTTCCATACTTCTTCATAAGATGTGTACAAAGCAATAGGCGCTAAGCGAATAATATTTGGTGCTCGGAAGTCTGGAATGACACCATTTTCTTTTAATGACTTGCAAATGCGGGCAGCTTCCTCGTGTTCCAAGCTAATATGTCCTCCACGGCGCACATCGTCTTTCGGATTGCCAATGATAAAGCCGAAATGGGAAAGCTCTTGTTCGATTAAGTACATCAAGTAATTAGTCAGTTGCAACGACTTTTGACGAATCCGTTCAATTCCGGCTTCTTGGAAGATTTCTAAGGATCCAATCAAAGGAGCTAGACTCAAAAGATGTGGAGTTCCAATTTGATAAGCTCCAGCCGTCAAGGAAGGGGTGAATGTATGTTCCATATCAAATTGTTTATCTTTTTTCGAGCCAAACCATCCAGCCAAGCCAGGTGCTGAACCGAAATGTTTACGATGGACGTAGAGTCCTGCGACACAGCCAGGTCCCCCGTTCATATACTTGTAGTTGCACCAAAAAGCGAAATCAACTCCCCATTCGCTAAATGAATGCGGAATGGCTCCAATGGAGTGGCAAGCATCGAATCCGATCAAGATGCCACGCTTATGTGCTTCATCAGTCAGAAGTTGGATGTCCAAAATTTGACCACTGCGGTATAACACAGTCGGCAAAACAACTAAGGCAACGTCTTCGGACATGGCTGCAATAATATCTTCTTCTTCCAAAAAACGCCCATCACGACTTTTCACTCGAATCAGATGAGTGCTGGGATCATAACCGTGAATACGAAGCTGACTTTGCAACGCATAAATGTCTGATGGGAAGGTCAATTCATCAGCTAAAATCTTTGTCCTCTTTCCTTCTGGTTGGTAAAAGGTAGAAACTAGCTGGTGCAAATTGACAGTGGTAGAACCTGTAGCAATCACTTCTTCCGGTGAAGCACCGACTAATGGCGCCAACATAGCTCCTATCTTCTCCGATAGGTCGAACCATGGATAGGTTCCTTTTGTCCACCCATCGATCCCTAACAATTTCCAATCTTGTAATATGGTGAATAGTGTTTTTTCCGCCCTTTTGGAAAGAAGACCTAGTGAGTTGCCATCCATATAAATGGAATTCGGCGGTAAGTAAAATTCATCGCGAAAATGACGTAATGGGTCTTCTTGGTCAAGTTTTCGAGCGAATTCTAATGTAGGTTCCAGGGCTGTGCTGTTCACGAATATAACCTCCTGTTCCATTCGGTGAGATGTTAAAAAAATTTTACATAAAAAGTTGACATGATGTCAATTATTAAATTTTTTAAATATTATATTTTGTTGTTCGTTTTTTGTCTTCTTCTTTCATTTTGATTGGATACCCCTTATGCTAGTAAGCAAGGGAGGATGGCAAGGAGGGATACAGTGGAGCATAAAAAAACAGTCGATCGTCGTCATATGCGTTCCGCGGCCACACGCCAAAAAATATTGCAAGCAGCACGGGAAGTGTTTATCCGAGAGGGATTCCATCATACCACTGTCACTCAAATTATCAAAAAGGCAGGGGTAGGGTATGGTACGGCTTACGTTTACTTTAAAGGGAAAGATGATATTTTGATTACGTTGATGGAGGATGTGATGGGGCAGTTTTATCAAATCGCTGAGCTTCCCTTTTTTCCTACATCAAAGGAGGAAGCACAGCAGATGATTCAACGTCAAGCGTATTCATTTTTGAAAATGGCGGAAGCGGAGCGCGATATGTTACAGGTATTCGAGCAAGCTATTGGTGTTTCCCAAGCCGTATCGGCGAAATGGGCAGAAATCCGTGAGCGATTTGTCCAACGAATTTCTCAAGATATTTCTTATTCCCAACGCAAAGGACTCGCTAGGACGGAATTAAATCCTGAATTAGTGGCGCGTGGTTGGTTTTTTACGAATGAAATGTACTTATGGGACATTGTGCGTGGTCATCATCGTAAATGTTCCATAGAGGAAATTGCTCGGACGATCACTGCGGTGTATACGGAAGGGCTGTATCGATGACGGTTTATTCACTTGTTTTGTTGTTAGTTAAAAAGAGGAGCTCATCCTAAGCTCCCACGTTCCGGTTGTCGATACGACTGGGGCGGGCGATATGTTTAACCGCGCGCTCAATGAAGGAAAGGAAATTTTTTTCGATGATGCAGCGAGCGATTCTTTTGGAATGTAATCATATGGTGAAAAGGAGATTGAACGTTTCTGGCTCATGTGTATGTATTTCGTTCATCCATAAACCTCTTAGCGACGGATTGAACCATATTTGATAAATCGGTTTCAATAGACAAAAAGAAAGCCAATTGAAATGAACTTTTAAGCCCATTTCAATTGGCTTTTGCCGTTTTATCGATGACCCCCTTTGTAAAAACTCCCCCATATCAAATGAACATTAGACTCCTTCAGCAATCATTCCATTAGCAACTTTGACAAATCCGGCAATATTCGCACCGACCATGAGGTTTCCAGGGGAACCGTATTTTTCTGCGCATTCTTTACTTGTTTGATAAATGTGTTTCATAATGTCACGCAGCTTTTCGTCGACTTCATTAAAGGACCAGTAGATGCGACTTGAATTTTGTGCCATTTCTAATGCGGAAGTGGCCACCCCACCTGCATTGGCTGCTTTCGCAGGTCCGAATAATACACCGTTGGATAAATATTCATCGATTGCTTCAGGAGTGGAAGGCATGTTCGCACCTTCTGCGACCACTTTCACTCCGTTCGCAATTAAAATCCGTGCAGATTCTCCGTCAATTTCGTTTTGTGTGGCGCATGGAAGAGCGATGTCGCATGGAATGGTCCAAATGCCTTTGCAACCCTCGGTATAGGTCGCTTTTGGACGATACTTCACATAGTTGTTCATTCGTTCGCCTTTCACTTCTTTGATTTCTTTTATAGCATTTAAATCAATGCCATCTGGATCGTAAACATAACCATTGGAATCAGAGCAAGCGACCACTTTCGCTCCTAATTGTTGTGCTTTTTCCATCGCATAAATAGCAACATTTCCAGATCCAGAAACAACCACCGTTTTTCCTTCAAGAGAATCATTAACATCACGTAACATTTCCTCTACAAAGTAAATGAGTCCGTATCCTGTTGCTTCTTTGCGAACTAAAGAACCGCCATAACCTGGTTGTTTGCCAGTAAGAATACCCGCTTCATGCATTGCTTTTATGCGTTTATACTGTCCCCATAAATAACCGATTTCACGGGCGCCTACGCCAATATCTCCAGCAGGAACATCGACATCAGGACCGATGTGACGATATAACTCTGTCATGAATGCTTGGCAGAAACGCATGATTTCTGTATCGGATTTTCCTTTTGGGTCAAAATCAGAGCCGCCTTTTGCACCGCCAATGGGCAGGCCAGTTAATGCGTTTTTAAAAATTTGTTCAAATGCTAAAAATTTCATGATCGATTCGTTTACTGTTGGATGGAAGCGTAAACCACCTTTATAAGGACCGACAACATTGTTAAACTGGACACGATAACCGCGGTTGACATGAACTCGATTTTGATCATCTTGCCATGTGACACGGAAAGTGATGATGCGATCAGGTTCTACGATTCGTGAAAGAATATTATGCTCAATGTATTCTGGATGTTGTTCAAATACGGGAACTAATGTGGAAAATACTTCTTTTACGGCTTGTAAAAATTCTGGTTGATAACCGTATTTATCTTGAAGTTGATGATATACAGAATCGATATACTCTTTTGCCTTTGATGGACTTTTTTACGGCAGTTGTCATGGTCGTTCTCCCTCCCCTAAAAAGCTTACGAGAAAATGGTATTATGATTTTTTTTACAATTCAATCATTATTTTTTTTACCAGGGGAAAATAAATTGGTAAAATCAACGAAATAAAATTATATCATAATAATATAATTTCTATATTTTGGGTGAAAGGATTGAGGCGTATGCTCTCCGTTTTGATTGATGTAGATGCCTGTTCAGTCATTGATATTGCTGGGCTTTTTTATCTCAATATGAGATAAAACCGTTCTTGTTTTGCGATAATTCTTATCTCATAGAAAGAGAGGATGCAATAATAATTCAAGTGTCAGAAGGGCGAGATTCCATTGATTTCTCAGTATTGAATGCGGTTTCAAAATATAGTTTTATCATTCCTCGAGATTATGAGTTGGCTGACCTGTGTTTGGATAAGTTTTCCTTTTGTTGAATCGAAATGGAAAAGAATTTACAGACGAAAATGTTGATCAACTGCTATTTTTTCGGCATGAAAATGCAAAATTTCCCCGTGCAGGTGGTAGAACAAAAGGTCCGAAAAGACGCCAGGAGAAAAATAATTTGAACCTCAAAATAAAATTTTGACAAATTTGTGAACAAACCGTTTTATTAGCCTCTTCAACTGCTAATCCTTTTCCTCAATATCGATAAAACGGAACTAATCTCAGCTGGCCATAGGGGATGGCTTTGTCACGAAAGTCTATATCGCTTCTTCCCTCGATCGATTTCAGCATCTATCTAGGTTCATAACGAAGCGCTTCTTGGTTCATACTAAAGGAAAAGATTGCAAAAGAAAGGGACCCGCTATGCTTCGCGACCTTGATTGGATGACGTACATCATGATGATGTTGGCTAGCTATCGGTTTACCCATTTGATCGTGTTTGACAAAATTACTGAATTTCTGCGCGAGCCGTTTATGAAAAAAGAAAAAGTTCGCAGTGAGGACGGCCATACGGAAATCAAGAAAGTGCCGGCCTCCAAATTTGGCTACTTGTTGAATTGTTATTGGTGCGCTGGCGTGTGGAGCGCTATTTTGATCGCACTCGGTTATTTTTTCATTCCGAACATCGCTATGCCGTTGATTTTCATTTTTTCGATCGCAGGGGCGCAGGCGATTCTTGAGACGTTTGTCGGGGTCGGAACGAAGGCGATCGACCTGCTGTCAGCGGCGAAAAAGCGGATGGACTAGAAGAACAGTGAAAAGCAGCTAGTTCCTTTCATCACTTGTTCTTGATTAAAAAGGAAACATAGCTGCTATAGAATTTCTCAATTTGAGAAAATACTCGATGAAGCGAGATTGTCCATTCCCTCCCCCTATAGGAATCGTAATTGAATGGGGAACAAGATCATGTGCAAGGAGAGGAAAACTGAAGAAAATTCCATCCTTATTTGTTGCGGCAAATCTCCGATCACAAGATAGGCAGGACTAGAAAAGAGTATTCAGATGATTAAGTGTGTGTATAATGGATAAGAGCCACTGATTGATCAAGAGCTGGTTGAGGAACTTAGGAATGAAACGAGGATAGACAAAAATGATTTTTGAAAAAGCCTATCAGAATCATTTGGGGGAGGAGCCGAATGGAGTTATTTCATAAGTTAGCGCGTCGAAACATCACAATCAGCAAACAATCCGGATTCGGGGCGAAATGGAGACAACAGTGGGAAGAGGTGTTTGCCCGTCATTTGACTGCGGAAGAAAAACGAAACATCCCCCTTTATGATGACGATGGGGCAAACGGTTACTTATGGCATGTTTTTAGTTATGAAACGAAAGACTGTTTAACGGAAGAAGAAGCGGAGGCGGCGTTTGATAGGGAAGAGAAAAAGTGCTGCTATATTTTCTTTCAACATAGCGATGATGCGTTCAAAGTGGAGGATGCTTCCGGTTTGAAAGCCGTAGATTTGGTCACTGAAAACGGCGAGTATGCCAATCTATACGTGGTTGACAGTGAGTTCAATTGGACGTTTGTCATCACGCACGAAAGAGGATGGCTTGGCCCTTATTTTAGCCGAAGGTGAGAGTGATGGTTCATCACCACACCATGTACTTGACAAGTTCGAGTGTTTGCTGAATATCAAGTGCATCCGCAGCGATTGGTATACAGTTCCTTGCATCCGGATCACATCTTGAAAAATCAAACATTTCTTTTGGGGAAGAACTAGCATGTGACTGCCTATTTTGTTTTGACGGCTTCCTTTAATTGTTCTACCACAGTTTTTAGCCATTGAATTGGAGTCAGTCCAAGGGAGGGAAAATACAATCCGTCTACACAGTGTTGAATGTATTCATTCTTTTCATCATCTGAATGCTCGCTATTTATGAATTCCGTTAAAAATACAATCGCAGATTCGAGATATTCCTTACTTTCTTCCGTTACGAATTCTTGTAATGCCTCCTCAGTCGAATCGATGTCTTGATGAAAAGTTCCAGTGAGAAACTGAAAAACGGGATCTTCCGGATTATGTTTGACGAACAAGCATCTTTGCTTCCTTCTGTGATTGGCCATAGATGAGTATTTTTTATGATGTATACGGGAGTCTCTCTTTTTTGCTGATGGCGATCGGTCCACATTCCTGAATATCCCTTGGCTGTTCAATTATTGATGATCAAAATGAGATGCTTCAGAACAGGTTTTGAAAAAGAAAAGGCTAATCCTGCGACAAACTTGTGGATTCATTGACCATATGCTCATCGATTTACGAGGCAGGAACCTCCTTGTGACAGACTGATGATACATGGATTGCAACATAAGGAGTTAGGTGCATGTTTCCTTTTCATCCGTTCATTACTAATTAGTTACCTGGTAGTGTTTATGTTACCAGGTAACCTTTTTAAAACCAACTCAGATATGATTGTTAATCAATGTATTTATTTTTTAATTGGTCTGATCCTATACGCCCGATGATGAGTAAAGCTAATGGTAAGATATTGGACATGATCTTTGGTAAGCCTTCTGGAAGGATAATATCCAAGCCGACCAAGCGATTTAACGCTATAATCAGTAGTTTTGCCACTAATAAAAATACCCCTAATAAAAATACGCCATCAAAGAATGCTTTCCATTTTGGATAGGCCAATTTCTTACCATCACGAATGATTTTTTCCTTCAATGCTTTATCACTCCTCATCATTTCATCGATTGTAATACCGAATAAATCACTTAAAGCAATGATTACTTCGATACTTGGATAGTTCTTACCAGTTTCCCATTTTGAAACTGATTGTCGACTAACATGAATTTTTTCAGCGAGTTCAGCTTGTGACCAACCTCTTTTTTCAACCGTTCACTAAAAAACATATTGATCCCCCTTTTCTTTATTTCCAGTATTCATTAAGTATGTATCTCAAGTAAAGATATAGGTTGCACGAGGCGCAACTTTTGGTTTGCGAGTGAGAAATTCTTGTTTTTTGCATAGTTCATCTTAACGTAAAGCGTTTTAAAAGTGTACTATGACTAACTTCACGTACAACGGTATTAAAACTCATAATAGCAACATCCGCATGCCAGTAGCCGATCTCCAGCCGACAGGTGCTCGCCAGTGACCGGATCATACTCACCGAATAGGTGCTGCACGTCGTACCATTCGAAAAAACTCCCAACCCAATTCCTTCATATTGTCGGCGAGCGTTTGGTTCGCTTGGTGCAGCGTCGAGACAGGGAAGCTACTGAACCAACTGTAGTGTAAAAAAACGGAAAAGAACGATGTGCAAAGTGTTGGGCATCGACATTCAGGAGTTAATCGAGTTGGAGTAGTCCTCTCAACTTTACAATCGTTCTTTTGTACGTAAAAGTTGCGGAAAATTTACAAAGCAGGGAGAAAGTAAAGGAATGGAATTGGAGAATCGAAATGGTGGTAGCTGATGATATTATGGTTATTTACGTCATAAAATAAAGGATAAAAAGGGCAACGTTTTGAAGTTGTTGTACGTACTAGATTATTCGTAAAACATCATAAAAGGATTACAGGAGTTACTAATTTTTACTGAGTAAGTATTGAACTAATCGTTACTGGGCAGCCCTCTTGCGAAAAAAGAAACCCTGAAAGGAATTAAACCAATCAAGGTATAAAATTGATTCTTAGTTATCATTTTAGATTAATACAAGACTGGATTTTCTTCTATCTTATCTTTTTACTTTCAGTTTGGAAAGAAAACACCTCCCCCTGCATTTGATAATTTTCCTACGAGGAGGTGTGACTTTTTATATACATTATCCCGCTAAGCTACTCGATAATCATATTTTATCAAGTGAAAATCATTTAAAAGTTTAACCAACACTATTTGACAAAAAAGTATTGTCAATGGGTAGCCCCAGAAGACGTGATTAACATAACGCCATTCAAGATTTTAACATTTATTTTACCGAACTTTTTTTCTGACCAAAGTTCTATTATCTTTTTTAACTCATTTGTTTCAATTACACATTCACTTTCTCCCTCAATTATTTTTGTTGTTTCTTTATTAATCTCCAATGTACAATTGTTACCTGTACTTTCCTCATAATTTGACTCGCCACTTAAAACTCTGTTTATTAAATCTAACCACGGTTGACAACTACCTTGAATATCGCCCATTAGAAGTATTGCTACAGGAGAAATAGCATCTGGAACATCTACCACAATACCGCCTTCGGTTTCCCTAAACTTAATTTCATATTTCATACTTTCCACACTCCATTAATATATTGGATAAACCGTTAAAATTTTACCATTAGCGTCTAATCTCATATGAATTTTCATACCGTTAGGTAAAGTCGCTTCATATAAATTATCCTTTACCCTCCGTTTATTATTATAAAGAAAGAATCATATGAAAGGCCCATGGTCATTTCATCTGTTGACTTCCATTGTTAGAATGTGGAATTGTCTCAACAATCATGCCGCGAGCCATCGGTTAAGATTATGCGACGGTTACCATATTGGTAAGCAAAAGGAGAATCATGAAAGCGAGAGAGAGGATATTTCAGTATGGGAACAAGGTCAACATGTGTAGCCATATGAAAGACGGTGTCGTCATGAACGAGCCCGCCTATGCGAAGCAAGGAATCGGGTTCCTATCTCCTTGTTTGTTTCGGCGTAAATGATGTGAGTAGTTTTTGCTTATCTGTCAACTACGGAAATCCAATGAAACAGAAGGAACGCCTGTTTTTAAAATAAAAAAGAGTTCCAACCGAATCTTATACGGACCGGGTTGGAACTTTTTTGTTTATCGCTGGTCGGCAGGAAAGACGATGCCGGTTTGTCTTCGTGCTTCGTCCATGATTTCCATCGTCCAAAGCGAATGGCAATGTGAGTTGATTGTTGATTCATGCTTGCCGCTTTCAATTAAACGGATAAATTCTTCGGCTTCATAATACATCGGCGGTTTATCTTGTGGGACGGTGATGTCCTCAACGCGCCCATCACGGTAGCGGATTTCGATTTTCGCTGGCGTATGGATGGCGTCAATGATCATGTTTCCGTCTTCGCCTTGGATTTCTGAAGGCAAGTGCGAGTTGGTGATTTTGGAATAAAAGACGACCGCATCCATATTCCCATAATCCAACACGATCGCTCCTTCACCGTCAACGCCGGATTCGAGCTTCACACTTTGTGCTTTTACGCTGCGGGGCTTACCAAACAAAGTGACCATCGGGTACAGGCAGTAGACGCCAAGATCCATAAGCGCCCCGTTCGAGAAAGTGGGGTTGAAGGCGTTCAACACAGTCCCTTGTTTGTAGGCATCATAACGCGACGAGTATTGGCAATAGTTCGCGGCGTAGCGGCGGATGCGGCCGAGTTTATGTATGTGTTGACGGATGGCCGCAAAGTTCGGCATGAGCGTTGATTTCATCGCCTCCATCAGCACGACACCATTTCGCTTGGCCGCTGCGATCATCGCTTCGACTTCTTTCGCGTTGGAGGCGAGCGGCTTTTCGCACAACACATGTTTGCCGTGATTCATCAACAAAATCGCTTGTTCAGCGTGAAACGCGTTAGGGCTCGCGATGTAGACGGCGTCAATGTCATTGCTTTTCGCTAGTTCTTGTAAATCGGTGAATGTGCGCGGCGCCCCGACTTTCTCGGCAAATCGCTTAGCGGTTTCGTCTGTTCGCGAGTAGACAGCAGCGAGCTCGAAGGAATCGACGAGGCGCGCGGCATTGATAAACGCTTCGGTGATCCAGTTTGTGCCGATTGTCGCGAATCGCACCATGTTGTTTCCCCCTTTGTTGGTATCGACCATCATTGTACCATAAATCGAATGAGAAGATTTGGTTTTCGTCGATGTGCTTTTTTTCCTCTATTTTTCATACAGCTCAATCGGCAATCCGTCCGGGTCTTGGAAGAAGGTGAACCGTTTGTTGGTCGCTTCATCGATACGAATCGGTTCAGGCTCGATGCCATGGCGGCGTAAATAGGCGATCGCCTCATCCATGTCATCGACGGCCAATGCGAGATGGCGCAGCCCGCACGCTTCCGGGTAGCTTGGGCGTTTGGGTGGGTTTTCAAACGAGAACAGCTCAAGTTGAATTCCGCCGTCCGCTTCTAAATCGAGTTTGTATGAGCGGCGCGCGGCACGGTATTGCTCACGGAGGGGACGAAAGCCAAGAATTTCAGTGTAAAACCGTTTGGATCGCTCATAGTCCGAGCAAATGATGGCGATATGGTGAATGGTCGTAAGACGCATGTCAAATCCTCCTTTATCTATGACGTCTTTTCCGTTCGGTAAACGGAGCGGGCAGGTTAATGGTGACAAGCAATGTGCTCCAACAATAAGATTTCTCCAATAGAGAAGCCTTGACTCTAATGCGCTGGATGACTGAGCGTGGGGGAACGGTTGTTTTTCACCATTCCTCTAAAAAGCTTCCGAATACGAATGTTTCTTTGTTAGCTATCGATTGGACCATCATCGTTCTTCAATGATGTTCTTTGCCTTTGTTGTAAGGGCAAGAAGTTATTATTTTGCAATAATGGAGATCGGTTTCGAGGATTGTCGAAACTAGCGAAAAATGTCCACTCTCCTAATATTGACAGCTTGACAACCTATATACTATCATAAAACTTGTAGGTTGAAAATTTAGAATATTCACTTGCTATTTTTGTAGAAAAAAAGAGTCCTTACCACAACTTTTTTGTAAGCGCTTAACCTCTGTGATGCCTCATGATCGCAACACCATCGATGCTGCACCATCGCGTTTGTTTCCAATGCCAATTTGAGAATAAAAGGAAGGGGATATGGCCGTGATTTATGAGTTTAAGCTTCCTGATATTGGCGAAGGGCTGCATGAAGCCGAGATCATCCGTTGGCTCGTCCGCGAAGGGGATGTGGTCAATGCCGATCAACCAATTGCTGAAATTCAAACGGATAAGGCTATGGTCGAAATGACGACGCCGGTGGCTGGAAAAGTGATGTCACTTGCCGGGCCGGAAGGAGCCACGGTTAACGTCGGGGAGCCGCTGATTGTATTAGATACCGAAGCAGCGGGAGAACCGAGAGGAAATCAATCAGAACAAAGCACTGGTCTTAAGGAAACATCGGCAACCGTCCAAGCGGATCGGGGAACGCGTCCAGCCCGCAAGCGGGTGATCGCAGCGCCATCGGTGCGCAAGCGGGCGCGGGAGATGGGCGTCCCGATTGAGGAAGTGGAAGGAACAGGCGAAGGCGGTCGGGTGACGCTCGCCGATTTGGAGCGATATGTGCGAGAGCGCGAGGCAGCCGTGACGGTGGCCGAAACGGTACAGAGCGGAATCGGCAAGGTCGAAGAAGCGTCTTTCGCTCGCAGCTCTCATGCCGTCAGCGACCGTATAAGCAAGGCGCTGTTTGCGCCACCTTCGACTGGGCCGTCTCCTCTTACTGAGGAAGAAGAACGGATCCCGCTTCGCGGCTTGCGTAAAAAAATCGCCGAAAAAATGGTGAAATCGGTGTATACGGCGCCGCATGTGACCGGGATGGATGAAATCGATGTGACAAAGCTTGTTGAGATCCGCAAGAGCTTAGCCGCCCAATTGGCTGAAGAACGGATCAAACTCACCTATTTGCCGTTTGTCATTAAGGCGGTGACAAGGGCATTGAAGCAATACCCGATGTTTAACGCCACGCTTGATGAAGAGACGAACGAAATCGTGCTGAAGAAACGTTACCACATCGGCATCGCAACGGCGACAAAAGCCGGACTGTTGGTTCCTGTCATCCGCGACGCCGATCAAAAATCAATTCGCGAGCTGGCGATTGAGATCGCCGAGCTTTCGGAGAAAGCGCACCGCCAGGCGCTTCGCCTTGAGGAACTGCAAGGAAGCACGTTCACGATCACGAGCACCGGCGCCGGTGGGGGATGGTTTGCGACGCCGGTCATCAACTATCCGGAAGTCGCGATTTTCGGCGCGCATGCGATCAAGCGGCGACCGGTTGTGATCGATGATGAGATTGTCATCCGCGACATAATGGGGATGTCGCTCACGTTTGATCATCGCGTCATTGACGGCGAGCCGGCCGGGCGGTTTATGCGGACGGTGGCGCATTATTTGGAGAATCCGGAACTGTTGCTGCTGGATGTGCGGTAGGCGGCCGTTAGTTCACTTTCGTTTTGTGAACCGAATAAGACTGTGAGTCGCAAAAAATGATGGGAGGGGATCGCATGTTTGATCCAAAGGAGCTGCCCGTCGAGATGGTGCAAATTCTTGACGAAAACGGGAATGGGGATGAGGCGAAAATCGCGGCGTTTTCCGATGAGTGGCTGCTCGATGCCTACCGAGCGATGCGGCGGGCACGCGTTGTCGATGAGCGGCTGCTGCGCATGCAGCGGCAAGGGCGGATTGGTACATATGCGCCATTTAGCGGCCAAGAGGCAGCCCAAATCGGCAGCGTCCTTGCGCTTCAAAAAGATGACTGGATTTTCCCGAGCTATCGCGAAGTGGCGGTCTGTTTGACGCACGGCATGCCGCTCGAGCAGTTTTTCCATTACGTGCGCGGCCGCCTGTCAGGGAAGAGGATGCCAGAAGAACTGAACATTTTCCCGACACAAATTATCATCGCTGCGCAGACACTGCATGCAGTTGGCTGCGCGTGGGCAACAAAATTGAAAGGCGAATCGCATGTGTCGGTCGCCTATTTCGGCGACGGGGCGACGTCGGAAGGAGATTTTCATGAAGCAATGAATTTTGCCGCGGTGTACAACGTGCCGGTCATCTTTTTCTGCCAAAACAACCAGTATGCGATTAGCGTCCCATACGCGAAACAGACGGCGAGCCGGACGATCGCGCAAAAAGCGCTCGCTTATGGGATGAAGGGGGTGCTGGTCGATGGCAACGATGTGTTGGCCGTCTATGAAACGATGAAACAGGCGGTCGAGGCGGCGCGTCGCGGAGAGGGGCCAATGTTGATTGAGGCGCTCACGTATCGGCTCGGGCCGCACACAACCGCTGATGACCCAACGAAATACCGTCATCCGGAAGAAGTGGAAACATGGCGGAGGAAAGATCCGCTTCACCGCTTGCGGGTGTTGCTTGAGCGGCGCGGGCTGTGGACGGATGCGAAAGAAGAGGAGTTCGTTGCCAAAGTGAACGAGGAAGTGACAGCCGCGTACGAGGCGGCTGTCGCCAGTGAGTCCGGTTCGATTGCGGATGTGTTTGATTATGTGTACAGCGAGGCGCCGAAGTTGCTCGCCGAGCAAAAAGAAGAAGTGATACGGCGAAAGCAAGCGAAAGAGGTGAAATGAGATGGCGGAATTAACGATGATCGAAGCAATCAATGAAGCGATGCGCCAGGAGATGGAGCGTAATTCGCGCGTCATCGTGCTTGGAGAAGATGTCGGCGAAAACGGCGGCGTCTTCCGGGCGACGGACGGGCTGCTTGAGCAGTTTGGCTCCGGGCGCGTGTTTGATACACCGCTGGCTGAATCCGGCATTATCGGCACGTCGATCGGATTGGCAATCAATGGTATGCGGCCGATTGCCGAGATCCAGTTTCTTGGGTTTGTGTACCAAGCGATGGACCAGCTCGCCGCGCAGGCGGCGCGCATCCGCTTCCGCTCCGGCGGTCGGTTTTCATGCCCGATCGTCGTGCGCAGCCCATACGGTGGTGGGGTACGGACGCCAGAGCTGCACTCTGATGCGTTGGAGGCGCTGTTTACCCATTCGCCTGGCTTAAAAGTCGTCATGCCGTCCAATCCGTACGATGCAAAAGGGCTGTTGATTTCCGCCATTCGTGACGATGATCCGGTGCTGTTTTTCGAGCCGATGAAGCTGTACCGGGCGTTCCGTATGGAAGTGCCGGAAGAACCTTACACGATTCCGCTCGGCCAGGCGCGCATCGTGAAGGAGGGTGACGATGTAACGATTCTCACATGGGGGGCGACGGTGCCGCTTGTCGCGAAACTCGCCGACGAGATGCGAATGAGAGGCGTTGACGCGGAAGTAATCGACCTGCGCTGTCTCCAGCCGCTCGATATCGACACGATCATTGCCTCCGTCGAAAAAACAGGGCGGGTGATGATCGTCCATGAAGCGGTAAAAACGAGCGGGTTTGGCGCGGAAGTGGCGGCGCTCATCAGCGAGCGGGCGCTCTTTTCCCTTTCGGCCCCAATCGTGCGCATCGCCGGTTACGATACGCCATACCCGGTGCCGTCGGTCGAGGACGACTGGTTGCCCAACCCTGCCCGCATTGTGGAAGGAATCGAGACGTTGATGCGCTACTAATCAAAACATGCCGCACGGCGTGCTCGACAATTGAAAGGGGAATGGTGCGGCTGTTGTATCCCAGTGATAAGGGGGAGAACGATGAACGTGTACGAATCACTGCTTGAGTTGATCGGCGACCGTGAACGGGTGAGCAGAAACGAGACGGTGCTTGAACACCATAGCAAAGGTATCGCCTACCATGAGCCGCACAAACCGGATGTCGTCGTCTTTCCGAAAACGGCCGAGGAAGTGAGCCGGGTATTAGCGTTTGCGAACGAACACCGCATCCCCGTGACGCCGTTTGGCGCCGGCACGAGCTTAGAAGGGCATATCATTCCGGTCGAAGGCGGCATTAGCCTCGATGTGACACGGATGAACAACATCATCGACATCCGCCCCAACGATTTTCTCGCCATTGTCGAGCCAGGGGTGACGCGCTTGCAGCTTAACCAAGCGCTCAAACCGTACGGACTGTTTTTCCCGGTCGACCCGGGGGCAGATGCGACGATCGGCGGCATGGCGGCAACGAATGCAAGCGGAACGAACTGTGTAAAATATGGCGTCATGCGGGAACAAGTGCTCGGGCTCGAAGTGGTGCTTGCCGACGGTTCAGTCATTCAAACCGGTAGCTTGGCGGTGAAATCATCTGCTGGCTATGACTTGACCGGTTTGTTCGTCGGATCCGAAGGGACGCTCGGGATTTTCACCCGCCTCATCGTCCGGCTGCACGGCATTCCGGAGGCGACGACGGCCATCAAAGTCGGTTTTCCGTCGCTTGAGGCGGCAGCGCAAGCGGCGTTTGCCGTGTTAAAAGCTGGCGTTGGACCAGGGAAAATTGAACTCGTGGATGAGGCGACGGTCGCAGCTGTCAACGCGTACAAAAAGACCGATTATCCGGTAAAGCCGACGCTGTTTATCGAATTGAGCGGCAGCCGTTCGAGCGTAGATGACGGGGCGGAACTCGTCAAAGAACTGTGCGAAGCGGAGGGAGCAGTTTCGTTTGTGATCGAAACCGACTCGCTCGCCCGTGCGCAGCTTTGGGAAGCGCGCCATCACGCGGCGTTCGCCATTCAAGCCGCGTATCCGGGCAAGGCGATGCTCTCGACTGATGTGTGCGTGCCGCTGTCCGAACTGCCCGGGGCGATTGCAGATACACGTCGGCTTGTTAATGAACACAACATGACTGCCGCTATTTTTGGCCATGTCGGTGACGGCAATTACCATACGGTGCTTGCCTTTGACCCAAATGATGCTGAAGAGATGAAGCGAATCGAGCATGTGCACACCCATATCGTTCGCTACGCTCTGTCTCGCGGTGGTACGTGTACAGGTGAGCACGGCATCGGTATCGGCAAGCGAGCGTTTTTGCGAGAAGAAAAGGGCGATGCAGTATTATGGATGAAGCGGCTGAAACAATTGTTTGACCCAAACGGCATTCTCAACCCGGGGAAAATCTTTTTGCCGTAACGCTTCGTCCGTATGGCGGCTCGATTGATTAGTTTGATAGCGATATTTCTCAAAAACATAAGTTGGATGATTAAGAGGAAGCGGAGACCGTCTTTTATGAGGAAAAGGGTGCTCTCAACGGAACGGAGCACCTTTTTCTTCTTGTGTTTCCCTACAGGAATAGAGAGTGCCGTTTCTCGCATTTCACTGATTTTATGGAAACGTTCTGCATGGCTGGTTTTTGCATACGGCGCGCTTGCTTTTCCTATCCTTTTTGTAACAACTTGTTACTACGAAGAAACAATTGTTTTTCGTGTTCGTCTCGTTACAAAAAGCCGCCGCGCCCTTTACTTTTTTCGTCAAACGCGGTTTATTGGTGATAGAACGATTCATCGCCGGTGTTTGTTGTGGGAAAGGAGACGATCTGAATGGAGCATCGTCATCTCAAACCGTTCCCGCCCGAGTTTTTATGGGGTGCGGCATCGGCCGCATATCAAGTCGAGGGAGCGTGGAACGAAGATGGAAAAGGGTTATCGGTATGGGATGTGTTTGCCAAGCAGCCGGGCCGAACGTTTAAGGGGACAAACGGCGACGTCGCGGTCGATCATTATCATCGCTACAAAGAAGATGTGGCGTTGATGGCGGAAATGGGGTTGAAAGCGTATCGGTTTTCGGTGGCGTGGAGCCGAGTGTTTCCTGATGGAAATGGGGACATCAATGAAAAAGGGCTCGATTTTTACGATCGCTTGATTGAGGAGCTGCAAAAACATGGGATCGAGCCGATTGTGACGTTGTACCATTGGGACGTGCCGCAAGCATTGATGGATGCCTATGGGGCATGGGAGTCGCGGCGCATCATTGATGATTTTGACCGGTATGCTGTGACATTGTTTCAACGGTTTGGCGACCGGGTCAAATATTGGGTGACACTCAATGAACAAAACATTTTCATTTCTTTGGGCTATCGGCTTGGCTTGCATCCGCCGGGCGTAAAAGACATGAAACGCATGTATGAGGCGAACCATATCGCTAATTTGGCAAATGCGAAGGTGATTCAATCGTTCCGTCATTATGTGCCTGATGGAAAAATCGGGCCGAGCTTTGCCTACTCGCCAATGTATCCGTGCGACAGCCGCCCGGAAAATATACTCGCTTTTGAAAACGCGGAAGAATTCCAAAACCATTGGTGGATGGATGTGTATGCATGGGGAACGTACCCACAGGTGGCTTGGAACTATCTTGAATCGCAAGGGCTAGAGCCGACGGTGGCGCCGGGCGATTGGGAACTGCTCCAAGCGGCGAAGCCGGACTTTATGGGAGTCAACTATTACCAAACTACGACCGTTGAGCATAATCCACTAGATGGCGTCAGCGAAGGTGTGATGAATACGACAGGAAAAAAAGGGACATCAACCTCAAGCGGCATTCCTGGACTGTTTAAAACAGTGCGCAACCCGCATCTCGATACGACGAACTGGGATTGGGCGATTGATCCGGTTGGCTTGCATATTGGCCTCCGCCGCATTGCGAACCGTTACCGGTTGCCGATTTTGATCACAGAAAACGGCTTAGGTGAGTTCGATACGCTAGAACCAGGCGATATCGTGAATGACGATTATCGAATTGACTACTTGCGCCGCCATATTCAAGAAATTCAACGCGCCATCACGGATGGTGTTGACGTGCTCGGTTACTGTACTTGGTCGTTCACCGATTTGCTCAGCTGGCTGAACGGTTACCAAAAACGGTACGGATTTGTGTACGTCAACCGTGATGATGAATCGGAAAAAGATTTACGCCGCATCAAAAAGAAAAGCTTTTATTGGTATCAACGGGTTATTGCGACGAACGGTGCCGAGTTGTAGCTTTGTCACCGACCGTTCGGCCTCGGTCAGTCTGCGTCGGCAGTAACCGATACATTTCCTTCGCGAGCCGCTCAAGCAAATAAACGACCGGTAGCTGTGTCGTCACGTCTGTCTGTCCCATTCGCTCGGCGGTGGCGTAGTATGTCAAGTTGTAGTCGGAGATGTTAGCGAGTGAACAATGTTTTCGATTTGTGATGCTGATGATCGTGCCGCCTTTTTCCTTAAAACGGTGCACTTGAGCGAGCGTGTGCTGTGTTTCGCCGGACACCGACAAGGCGATGACGACACAGTTGGTAAAATAATGGCCGTAAATCGGGAAAAACGGGTCTTTAATGTAAACAGAAAACTTTTGAAACGCGGAAAAATAACGCGAGCCGTATTCGGCCAAAATACCGGAGCTGCCTGAGCCGACAAAAATGACGTGATCGGCCCGGGCAATCACGGTGGCGGCATCCAGAATGGTTCGCTCGTAATCAGCCGTTAATGTCCGCTCAAAAAATTCTCTTAATGCTTCTTGGCTGCTGATGATCGACGTTCGTTCGTTTTCCCGCAAGTGTAGCTTCCATTTCGTTTTGAACTCGCTGAACCCATCGCAGCCGACCTTCTTGCAAAAACGGAGCACAGTCGGTGGCGAGACATGGACAGCCTCGGCAAGCTCGCGAATGCGCATGTAAGCGACTTCATGAGGATGTTTGACCACATAATCGTAGATGGCATAATCCAACTCGGAAAACTGGGCGATTTGTTCGGGGGTAAACATCGGGCTCCCTCGCTTTCGAAAAGAGTGGTGAAAAACTTCCTCCATGCTCAGCAGTTTGCTGGGCACAGCGGAGGACAAGGTTTCCCTAAGCAACTCCGTTGCGGAGCTGCATGGTCGATTCAGCCACCAGCCTTCTAGGGTGGGACGCGCGATGGCTGGGAAGAAGGACGATTGGACGGCCAATGTCAACGATTCGCACGTACGTTCATTATATCATGCCTAACAGGGCGAAAGGGGAAGAGGAGTATGGAAAAACGATTGAAAATTGCGACGATCGGTGGCGGGTCAAGTTATACCCCAGAGTTAGTCGAGGGGTTGATTAAACGTTATCACGAACTGCCGGTCGGGGAGCTATGGTTGGTTGACGTTCCGGAAGGGAAAGAGAAGCTCGAGATTGTCGGCGCCCTCGCCAAGCGGATGGTCGAAAAAGCCGGTGTGCCGATTGAGATTCATTTGACACTAGACCGCCGCCGGGCCTTGGAAGGAGCAGACTTTGTTACGACGCAATTTCGTGTCGGCGGCCTAGAGGCACGGGCGAAAGATGAGCGCATCCCGCTGAAATACGGGGTGATCGGTCAGGAGACGAACGGCCCCGGCGGCTTGTTTAAAGGGTTGCGGACGATCCCGGTTATTTTGGATATCATCCGCGATATGGAAGAGTTATGCCCGGAGGCGTGGCTCATTAACTTCACGAACCCAGCGGGGATGGTGACAGAAGCGGTTTTACGTTATACGAAGCGCGATAAAGTGGTCGGTTTGTGCAACGTACCGATTGGCATGCACATGGGTGTCGCGAAGCTGCTTGGTGTTGATGCCGACCGCGTGCACATCGATTTTGCCGGGCTGAACCATATGGTCTTTGGCTTGCACGTCTATCTAGACGGTGTCGAGATAACTGAGAAGGTGATCGACCTCGTTGCCAATCCGGATCGTTCCGGGGTAACGATGAAAAATATCGTCGACCTCGGCTGGGAATCGGACTTTTTGAAAGGGTTGAAGGTGTTGCCATGTCCGTACCACCGGTACTACTTCCAAACGGACAAAATGTTGGCTGAGGAGCTCGAAGCGGCGAAAACGAAAGGAACGCGCGCCGAAGTCGTACAGCAGCTTGAAAAAGAACTATTTGAGCTGTACAAAGACCCGAACTTGGCCATCAAGCCGCCGCAGCTCGAACAGCGTGGTGGGGCGTACTACAGCGACGCTGCCTGCAGCTTGATTAGTTCGATTTACAATGACAAGCGTGACATCCAACCGGTCAACACAAGAAATAACGGTGCCATCGCCAGCATTCCGTCGGAATCGGCTGTCGAGGTCAACTGTGTCATTACGAAAGAAGGACCGAAACCGATCGCTGTCGGTGACTTGCCGGTTGCGGTGCGCGGACTCGTTCAGCAAATTAAATCGTTCGAGCGTGTTGCCGCTGAAGCCGCCGTCACCGGTGATTACCAAACGGCGTTAGTCGCCATGACGATCAACCCGCTTGTTCCTTCTGATACGGTGGCCAAACAAATTTTGGATGAAATGCTCGAAGCGCATAAAGAACATTTGCCGCAGTTTTTTAAACAGGCCAAAACAGTAGCTGGAAACTAAATCGTTTGGAAAAGCGATTGACAAAGCCGCCCGTCGTTGGCGGCTTTATCGTTGAACACCGTCGTATTCTTCCATTCGCCCTCTTTCCCTATGACGCCATCCGTGATGAATCGTCCTCGTTTGCGCCCCAATTTCCATTTTTAATAGGATTGATTTTCGCTTTCTCACTGTTGAACTGCGTAAACAGCTATAGCATCAGTGCATTCCCACGACACCCCATCGGCCGCCGTTCGTTAAGCAAAATGGGGGATAATGAAAGAAAGTGTGCGGAAGTGAAAAAAGAAAGTTTGCGCATGCTCATTCACTTGGAGCTCAACAAGGCGAAGCGGTAGAGAAATGGAAAGGATGAAGGGGAGGAGCTTTTTCGAAACGGCGTGATCTGTTTCGGGAGACATTTTTGAATCATCGTTTTTTCTATCCTTGTAGTGAAATGCGGCGTCGCTTTGTTTCTTTTGCTGATTTGGAATACAATGAAAATAAGAAAGCAAATATAGACCCGTTGGGGATGGGGAGAAAGTGATAGAGAGGGAGACGTGTCAGGATGGGTCAAGAGCAAGGGGGAAGAAGATGATTCGCTATGTGAAAAATATGTCGATGAACTTATTTCCTGGCTATTTTGCACTTGTGATGGCGACAGGGGCTTTGTCGATCGCCACGTTTTTGCTTGATATGCATGTCGTTTCTACCGGATTGCTTTATTTCAACATAGTGGTATATACCATTTTATGGGGGTTGACGCTCTATCGCCTTGCGTTCTTTACTTCTAGGTTTGTGAAAGATTTAACGAGCCATACGCTTGGCCCTGGGTTTTTTACCTTAGTCGCTGGAACGTGTGTATTTGGCAGTCAGCTCATCATCGTGGCTCATCACCCTGAACCTGCCTTGTATTTATGGTTTTTGGCTATTTTCCTTTGGCTTGTGATCATGTATACCTTTTTCACCGCTGTTACGGTGCGAAAAAACAAACCGACGTTGTCAGAAGGAATTAACGGTGCATGGCTGATAGCGGCGGTAGCGACACAGTCGATTTCCGTTCTCGGCACGTTGCTTTCGCCCTACGTCGAGAATGGGCGGGAAATTGTCCTGTTTGTCGCATTATGCATGTATTTGCTTGGATGTATGTTGTATTTAAACATTATTACCCTTATTTTCTACCGGTTTACGTTCGTCGAATTAAAGTTTGCGGCGTTAACGCCGCCGTATTGGATCAATATGGGAGCGGTAGCGATCACGACGCTGGCCGGTTCTACACTTATGCTTCATGTAGACAATTGGTCGTTTCTTAGCGAATTGCTTCCGTTTTTGAAAGGATTTACTCTGTTTTTCTGGATTACCGGGACATGGTGGATTCCGCTTCTGTTCATTTTGATGATTTGGCGTCATTTATATCATCATTATCCACTGAAATACGATCCGCAGTTTTGGGGGATGGCGTTCCCGCTTGCCATGTATACCACGAGTACGTATCAATTATCCAAGGCGTTAAGCCTTCCTTTTTTGCAGGTGATCCCTCGTTTCATGGTGTACGTGGCGATGACGGCATGGTTGATGGTGTTCCTTGGGTTGATTCACCATTTGTATGCGAGTTTTCGCCAACAGAGGGGAGAGGAGAGTAGCTCGTTGTGGCAACGGACGAGAAAAAGGTAAGGGAGGGCAGAAGAAGGCCCTTCCGTATTTTTTATCAAAATCAAGCGAGAAAACTCCCACTTCCACCTAGCGAAGTAAGTGGGGAATGAATCACTGAAAACAAAGGATAATGTGAAGAGGGTAGCGTCAAAAGTTTTATGAAAACTCCACATCCGCCATCCCATGGAGCATCGTAAGGCATCCTTGGAGCCGGATTCGCCCTTGACCAACACCCGCCAAAGGTGTGAAAGGGACGTCAAGGGCGACGGGGACAAAAAAGAGGGCATAGGAAAACCGCCCTTGCCCTTACCGAATTTTACCTTTGACGAGGTTCGGTTGGTCAAGGGTTCGCTTCGCCGAATCCGGCTGTTCTTCTGATCCATGGGCTCCGGCGGACAAAAAAGTTAGGCTGCCTCTTGTTGGAGGAAATCTTGAGCCATGGCGATCAGCTTCGTCCACCGGGCCGGCATATGGGGCAGATCGGCGAGCTCCGGGATGACGACAGGAACCCGGCCTTCGAGTGCACCGTGCGGGCGCAGGAAGTTGAAATACGCCACAAACAGCGTGACAAAGGAGACCGATCCTTCTTCCGCGCCAAATCCGTGAGTCGGCCGATAGTTGCCTTTAAACGTCCGGTTGAATCGCTCGATGATTTGTTTGAGCGCGCGGAACTCTTCGGACACCGGATCCTCATTGGTCAGTCCGATCACTTGGCGGACGTCAAACGGAATCCCGTGCTGGGCAAAAAAGTGCTGCGCCAGCAGGTAAATGGGATTGCCGTCGACGACGAACGACAAATCGTCCGGGATGGACGACAGCTTTCGCAGGACGTCATCGATGGCCCGGATGGCCGACAACGCATCCCGGTGGGGCGAGACGCGATACGACAACACCACTTTTTTCACGGCATCAAACATAAAAAACAGGTAATGCCAGCGTCCTTTCACGCGAATATACGTCTCATCCCCACAGAACGAGCCGGACAGCTCGTACGGGAACTGGTCGACAAATGGCTGAATCATGAGCGCGACGCTATTGGCGTAGTTGAGTACCGTCTGATGGGAGATCGACACGCCATGCACATCCTTCATGATTCCGGCTGTCTGTCTGGAGGACATCCCATAGTTAACGTAGTACGTCAACACGAGTCCGAGGGTGTGCGACGACACCGCCAGACGAGACAAATCGACCTTTGGCTTTTTCGGCGACGATGGGGCCAATGGTTGAAAGTCAAACAAAAACTCACGGAACAGATACCGCACCTTGAAGGCTTGAGGGTTCTGCTGGAACCGTTGGCGTTCTTTTTGGCTCATCCGGCGAAGGTTCTTTTGGTAAAACGGGCAGTCGTTGTTCTTGCATTTGTAGATGTAGTAGTCCTTGCGTTCTTTGATTTTCTCAAGCGTTTGGAAGCAGTGCGGGCAACGAAAGACCGCTTGCTTTTTGAACCGATTTCGATGGTTGAACCGGCATTGGCACACTTTGCATTGGTACTGCCCTTTTCCGCCGTTGTTGGTGTACAGGTAGGATGACGGCGCCTGGCAACGGGGACACGTCAACGAATCCGGAACACGGTGTTTAGCGTTGTCCCGGCGTTGGATCGGCGGCAACGGACGGCCGTGCCGGGCTTCGTAGTCGGCTAAAAGCTGCCGGTAGTCGAGTGTTTCTGGGACATCGATGATGGGAAGGTCATCGACTTGAAGTTTTCGGTACGGTTTTCGAACCGGTTCGTCCATGTCTTTGCGGCTTAAGGATTTTCCTAATAAGGCACCAATTAAATAGACAATGATTTGATGTTGGGACTTGATTATTTCGAGCAAATAGGCTAATAATTGAGGTAACAAGCTTGTCACTCCTTTGTTTTGGGTGTTGGGTGTGGGGTTACCTCAATGATGGCCTAAAACAACGGGGGTGGCAAGCTTTTTTTATTCTCACCGTTGAAACTCAATGAAAAACAGTGAGTGTGGAGGATAAACTTTTGACAATACCGTGAAGAGATAAGGAGGTGAAAAATGTATTTCTGCATTAAACAGCAATTCAATGGCTTAACGAAAGAAGAATGCTTAACTCTTGGAGAACTATGTCGTATTGCTAAGAATCTGTATAACGCAGGCTTATACAATGTCCGGCAATACTATTTTGAGCATAAAGAATTTCTAAATGATGGAAAAAACTGTCGCCTTGTGAAAACGAATGAAAACCATAAGTTGTTAAATAGCAATATAGCACAACAAATTTTGAAAAAGGTCAATGAGGCTTTTCAGTCTTCCTTCGATTTGGCGAAACAAGGAAAAGATGATTATAAAGCGATCAGTCTTGCAAAATATCTTAAAAGAAGTAGACGACCAAAAACCAGTGTATTTGTGTACAATAGCGGTAAGGGAATGGATTGCACGTAAACATAGATTCCGTGTGAATGGGGAACGATGGGGGGAGTCGAACATGCGTCGGTGGTGGAAACGGCTATTTTATGCAGGCGGTATCTCCTTGTTTATTGGAAGCGCTTCCTTAACTACCTATTGTGCGTGGAATGTGTATATGTATTCGGGGGTGGGAGAAGAAAAGACGCTCGCTAAAGCGAAGGATACGTATCATTTCGTACTCGTACCGGAGGAGCTTGACAATGATTATTGGCGGCTCGTTGAAAAAGGGGCGAAAGCAGCAGCAAGAGAACTTGATGTTGACCTCGAATATATCGGACCGCGGCAGGCAAATATTGATGAACACTTGCGCATTTTGAAAAAGGCGGCGGCAGCGAAGGTTGATGGGATCATCACCCAAGGACTGACGGAAGTGGAATTTGTTCCGGTGATTAACGAAATTGTCGACAAGAATATCCCGGTGTTGACCATTGATACTGATGCCCCAACGAGCCGGCGTGTCGGCTATATTGGAACAGACAACTACTACGCTGGATTTATCGCCGGCCGGGCGCTGGTCGAAGATACGCAGGGGATGGTGAATGTCGCTATCATTACCGGCAGTTTGACCGCGGTTCACCAACAGCAACGGGTGCGCGGGTTTCGTGATGCGGTGAAGAATGAGAAACGGATTCGCATCGTGGCGGTCGAGGAGTCGCATATCACAAGAGTGCAAGCGGCTGAAAAGACATACACGATTTTGAAAAAGCACCCGGAAGTCAACGCCTTTTATGGTACGAGTGCTCTTGATGCGATCGGTATTGCCCGAGTGGTAGAACAATTTCACAGGGAGCAGGAAACGTATATTATCGGATTTGACACGCTGCCGGAGACGATCGAGTATTTGCAAAAAGGGACGATTGAAGCGACAGTTGTCCAAGAACCGTATGAAATGGGGTACCGAGCGGTGAAAATGATGGCCGACATCGTTGCTGGACATGATGTGCCGGCTATAACGAACACAGAGACGAAAGTCATTCGGAAAGAAGATTTACCGCTGCGCCCGGCGCGCAATTATGAGGTCAAGACACCATGACACTGGCATCTGCGGCTTCTGTAGAAGGCCGGTGAAAACCAGTGTTTTCCTTGAGCGAACGGTCATTGTGTGCAACGAGAAGCTGATGTAAAAAGGCTTTTCCGTTTGGGGAACATTGCTGTGAAACGAGATGTTCTATTCCATCAATCAGTCTAGTAGGACGGGCTGAAATCGGCAGAAGGCGGACGAATGCCGCCGAAACAGTGAGGACGTATGATGAAAAATGGATGTCCTTCGTGTTCGAATACGCCCGGCTTGAACGCGGCGATGTCTTCATTGGTTGGATCAACTTGATGTCCGAGAAAGTTTGACTTGAAGCGGTACAAAGATGATGTAGACAACAAAGCGCTGGTGACAGCGGGGGGAAGCTAGGATGAACATCCGCACAAAGATGTTGCTTTGTTTTACCGTTTTTTTGCTTTTGTTAAATGGAGCGGTGTTTCTTTTATATCAAACTAGTGAAGAGATGATGAGTGATTATGATCGCCGGATGCGCCGATTGTTGTTGCTGAATGAAGTGTCGCAACGGACAAACCGGTTGATGGAGCAGCTGAATGCGTATGTATCGGAAAAAGAGGGGCGATACGCGCGCGCCTATGAGCAGGAGGTACACTGGCTGCAACAACACCGCCGCCAAGTTGGTGCTATCTTGCCGATATTGTCTGACCGGTTGGCAGCAGAAAACTATGAACATATGATCGAAAGTTTGTTAGAGGAAGCAGCGCTCACGGTCTACCATTTTCAGGCCGGAAATATTAGCTTGTACTCATCCCATCTGCATGAAACGATGAATATTGCCCTTTTTTTGCAGGAAGAAACGTTAAACTTAATTGATGATGAGTTAACGGCTTATCAACGACGGTACGATGAAGTCGAACAGCGTAACCACTATTTCCGGTATATGGGAATGGGGTTGTTTGCGACAACGCTTTGCTTCGGTGTGCTTCTTGCTGTGTTTTTCTCCGGCAGTTTGACGAGGCCGATCATCCAGCTTGCACATGTAGCCCGAGAGATCGGCGCCGGACGGCTCGATGGGCCAGATGTAAATCCGACAACGAATGATGAACTGCGGCTGCTCACGATCACCTTTAATGACATGCGCCGCAATTTAAAACAGCTGATTGCAGAAATGAAACAAAAAGCCGAGCTCGACCGGCTTGTGAAGGAGCTGGAGCTTAAAAGTTTGCAAAGCCAAATCAACCCGCACTTTTTGTTCAATACGTTGAATACGGTCGCGAAGATGGCGTATTTGGAGGACGCCCCACAAACATCGCGGCTGATTGAGGCAGTGGCAGCGATTTTACGCTACAATCTGGGCGATTTGCAGCGGACGGTGACGCTTGCCGATGAGGTGCGCGTTGCTCGCGAATATTTTTTCATTCAGCAAACGCGCTTTTTTGACCGGATCAAGTTTTCTCTTGAGGCAGAGCCGTCTTGTCTTGGCCAGCGGCTTCCGCCTTTGACGTTGCAACCGCTGATTGAAAATGCGTTCATTCATGGCATCGAATCATATGAACAAGGGGCGGAACTGACGGTGTCGATTGCCGAAGGAGAGAGCCGGGTGATCGTGGAAGTGCGCGACAATGGAGTCGGAATGGACGAGCAAGTGAAAACGGAATTTGAGGCGTTCATTCGCGGGGAAGAGAGGGAATCGCGCCGCGAGGAAGGGCGCGGCCATTCGACCGGCATCGGTTTGCGCAATGTCATTCGCCGCTTGCAATTGTTTTATGGCGTCACCGATGTGGTAGATATCGAGTCGGCGCCGGGGAGAGGAACGACTATCCGGCTGCGGTTGCCCAAATGGACGAAGGAGGGATGAGCGATGAATGTGGTGATCGTCGATGATGAAGCATTGGAGCGCAAGGCGCTTTGCAAAATGATTCGCGACCATCTACCCGAGATGGAAGTGGTGGCGGAGGGTGCCAACGGGCGCGAGGCGGTCGAGATCGCCAAGCGTTATCGTCCAGATATCATGCTGATTGACATCAAAATGCCCGCTCTTGACGGACTGCAAGCGATTGAAGCCATTCGCCGCGACGGCCTCGATATCGAGTTCATTATTGTGTCGGCGTTTGATTTGTTCGACTATGCAAAACAAGCGATGCGCTTTGGGGTCAAAGAGTATTTATTGAAACCGAGCCGGAAGGAGGAGGTGATTTCAGCTTTAGAACGGGTCAGTCAAGCCGTAGCGGCGAAACGGCGACATGAAGAGAGCAACCGCCAGCTGCAGGAGCAGCTTCGCCGGTTGCAGACACTGGTGGAAAGCGAATGGCTGTCCGTCCTGATGACGGAAGACGTATCGGCTGATGAGTGGGAACGGTGGAAGGAGCTGCTGCCGTTTTCGCTAGCGACAGGAATGTTTATTGTCCTTCAGTTTCCTGATAAGGGGAAGGTCGATGAATGGAAATCATGGCTCGACAAACAGCTGGATGAGCGTGCGCCAGTGCGCTATATAATGGGACGGATGGGGAATGGGCGCCTGCCGATTTTGTTTTTCCAAAGCCCCGATGATGGTGAGTTGGCTTGGAAGCCCACTATTCAAACATTGGCATTCGATTTGACGCGGCAGTTTTCCGCTCGGTACGGTGCCGCGCTGTATATCGGACTTGGCTCCCCTGTTTCGCGCTTGGATCAGCTTCGTTCTTCATACTATGAGGCGTTGTCGGCTGTGCGCTATTATGCAGAACGGCAAAAAGCGCAAGTTGGATTTCCGCCCGCAGAGGCGATGTACGCTAGTAGGGCGGCGGAACGGGATCAACAGCTGTTTGAGTCATTGCGCCTTGGTGATATCGAGCAAGCGCGGTTGGTGTGTCGAACGTATATCAAGGAACTGACCTCATCCTACTCACTGCCGTCTGCTGTTCGCAAGGCGGAAGAGGCATTGATATGGATTGGGCGCCGTTTATCTGAACTTGGGATTCGCTACGAGCGGATCGCTTCGTTTACTTCTTGTCGGTCGGCGGCTGAGTTGCAGCAGGCCGTGTTGGATGAATTGGACCGCATTGCTACGGATCTTGAGGTTTGGCGCCACCAGCATGCCCACGGCAAACTCGGCAAGGCGAAAGAGTACATTGACCGTCATTATGCCGAGCCTCTGACGCTTGAAGAAGTGGCCGAACATGCTGGGATGAGCCCGTACTACTTCAGTAAACTGTTCAAAGAACAGTTTGGCGTCACGTTTATTGACTATGTGACGAACGTGCGCATCGAGCGGGCAAAAGAAGCGCTCGTTCGCACCGATTTTAGTTTAAAAGAAATATGCTTTTCCGTTGGCTACAACGATCCGAACTATTTCAGCCGCGTGTTTAAAAAACAAACGGGCTGGTCGCCGAGCGAATACCGAAAAAAACTGCAGAGGCGGTAGCCGATGCAGCCTCACCCATCTCCAACAAAACATTGGCTCGCCTCCCGACTGGGCGGGCTTTTTTGATGTTGTGCGACCGGTGATTCCCCTGCTAAGCTACAAACAGCTTGACAAGAATGGATGCCGATGAGGCAGCTGTCGTGACCTGTACCTTGTCAACGCTCCACCACGTACATTCTAATGTAGAAACAAGAGGCTTCTGCGCTAAAAATGAGGAATATGGACAAGCCGCTTTTCTTTTTTCCCTACAACAAAAAAGTGAAGAAAAACGCAAAAAAGTGAAGGAATCAAGTCGTAATCAGACTAGTGGCGCATGATAAAATCACTATTGAAAAGGTTTTCAAAAAAGGGGATAAAGGGGGAGGAACATGCGAAAGAAAGCATCCGCATGGTTGGCGTTGGCGCTTGGTGTCGGGATGGCGCTGTCGGGCTGTAGCTCGAACTCTTCTTCATCCGATGACGCCAAACAAGGCAGCCAAAAAGCAGGAGAGAAGCTAGAGATTTTCAGCTGGTGGACTGGAGCCGGTGAGGAAGACGGTCTCAAAGCATTGATCAAACTGTTCCAAGAAAAACATCCGGATATTGAAGTCGAAAACGCGGCGGTAGCCGGCGGGGCCGGAACGAACGCCAAGGCGGTCCTAGCGAGCCGCATGCAAGGGGACGACCCGCCATCGACGTTCCAAGTGCACGGTGGGGCGGAGCTGAATGAAGGTTGGGTCGCTGCCGGTAAAATGGAGCCACTCAATGACTTGTATGAACAAGAAGGTTGGATGGACAAATTCCCGGAAGCGCTCATTGACATGGTAAGCAAAGATGGCAACATTTACTCCGTTCCGGTGAACATTCACCGCGGCAACGTGCTTTGGTACAACAAAAAAGTATTTGCCGACAACGGGCTGCAGCCGCCGAAAACATTTGACGAGTTTTTCGAAGTGGCGGATCAGCTAAAGGCAAAAGGCGTTACGCCGCTAGCACTTGGCGATAAAGAACCGTGGACCGCGACGCATTTGTTTGAAACGGTGTTGCTTGGCACACTCGGAACGGACAACTACCAAAAACTTTGGAACGGGGAACTGTCGTTTGACGCTCCACAAGTGAAACAAGCAGTTGAAACGTTTAAGAAAATGCTCGGTTACATTAACGAAGATCATAGCTCGCGCAACTGGCAAGATGCGGCTCAGCTTGTTGCGGAAGGAAAAGCGGCCATGTACGTGATGGGGGACTGGGCCAAAGGCTATTTTGTCAACGACTTAAAATTAAAAGTGAATGAAGATTTCGGCTATGTGCCGACCCCGAACACCGACGGCAAGTTTATGGTCATTACTGATACGTTCGGCTTGCCAAAAGGTGTGAAAAATCCGGACGATGTGAAGAAGTTTTTAGCTTTGCTTGGATCGGTCGAGGGGCAAGATGCGTTTAACCCGCTGAAAGGCTCAATTCCAGCCCGTATCGATGCTGACCCGTCAAAGTATGACGAATACGGCAAACAAACGATGGAAGATTTCAAAAACGCAGAACTGGCGCCAAGCTTAGCGCACGGATCAGCAGCGGCAGAAGGTTTTGTCACAAAAGTGAACCAAGCGATTAACATTTTCGTCACGCAAAAGGATGTCAATTCGTTGATTGACACGCTTGTTTCGGCTGCAGCGGAACTGAAGAAGTAATGAAGGAAAAGGGGACGGGAGCCATTCTCCTCCCCTTTTCTCGTATTCATCGCAAGGAGGGATGATGATGGAAACGGTAAAAATCGCGCCAGCGAAAGAAACGACGACCGTTCCTGTGGCGCGGAAAAAGCGAAAATGGACAGCTGATCATTGGCTGGCAACAGCGTTTTTGGCGCCGTCGGTCGTGCTCATTTTCCTATTTGTTTATGGATTTATCGGTTGGACAGGATATGTTTCGGTAAGCAATTGGAATTCGCTCGTTCCGGATTGGTCATTCGCCGGGCTGAAAAATTATCAGTATTTATTCCAAGATTTCCGCTTTCAAGCTGATTTGCGCAATACGATCGTATTTACAGTGCTGTTTATCGCCGTCGTGATTGTGCTCGGCCAACTGCTTGCTATTTTGCTTGACCAAAAGCTGCGAGGGGAATCGTTGTTTCGCAACATTTTCTTTTTCCCGATGGCCTTATCCTTTGTTGTGACCGGGGTGGTGTGGCAATGGTTGTTTAACCCGTCAACGGGCGTGAACTTGTTTTTAAAACCGCTTGGCCTAGATTCCAAATGGTATACGGATACAACGATCTTAGGCGGATTTCAATGGGGCAAAATCGAATTTGGCATTCCATTGGCGATGATTGCGGTTGTGGTGGCAGCGGTCTGGCAAATGACCGGTTTTGCCGTCGCCATGTATTTGGCCGGCTTGCGTGCGATTCCGGATGAAGTGCGCGAAGCGGCGCGAATGGATGGAGCGACCGAGCTTCAATTGTATTGGAAAATCATTTTGCCGCTGTTGCGGCCGATTACGGTCAGTGTCATCATCATTATGGCGCACATTTCACTGAAAATTTTTGATTTAATTTACGCCATGACCGGACCGGGTGCGAACTTTGTCACTGATGTGCCCGGAGTGTATATGTTTGAAACGACGTTCCGCGGCAATTATTATGCGAACGGAGCGGCGATTGCGATTGTGATGTTGCTGTCGGTCGCCATTTTTATCGTTCCGTATCTCATCTCGAGCCGCAAGGGGGAATCGTAATGGCGAAACAGTTATGGGCGCGGCCATTTTTGTATCTGCTTGCACTGGCGATGAGCGTATTTTTCCTCTTGCCAGTGTATGTCATGATTGTGACGAGCTTAAAACCGCTCGATGAAGTGACATTGGCTGACATGTGGAAACTGCCGTCAGCGGTCGATTGGAGCAGCTATGCGACCGCATTTGAGAAACTGGCTCCAAACTTTTGGAACTCGATTTTGCTTGTCGTACCAGCGACACTGCTATCCGCATTGCTAGGGTCACTCAACGGTTATGTGCTGTCGAAGTGGAAGTTTAAAGGGGCGGATACGCTATTTACGCTCATTTTATTTGGCATGTTCATTCCATATCAAAGCATCTTAATTCCGTTGATTCAATTTTTGCGCGAAATCGGGTTGTACAACACGATTCCGGGGCTGGTGTTCGTCCATGTTGTCTACGGCATCCCGATCACAACACTGATGTTCCGCAATTTTTACGCCGCCATTCCGGATGAGATGATCGAATCGGCGAAAATCGACGGCGCCGGGTTTGTCCGCATTTTCCGTTACATTATGCTGCCGTTGTCGATCACCGGATTTGTCGTTGTTGCTATTTGGCAGTTTACGAATATTTGGAATGAGTTTTTGTTTGCCGTGACGATCACGACGTCGGACAAACAACCGATCATGGTTGCCTTGCAAAACTTATCCGGCAGTCAAATTGTCCAGTGGAACGTACAAATGGCCGGCGCTTTGTTGGCTGCACTGCCAACGTTGTTCGTATACATCTTCCTTGGCAAATACTTCGTCCGTGGACTGCTTGCCGGCTCGGTGAAAGGATGAGTTGGTGGAAAGGGCAACGGGTGTGTCAGGAGGAGCTGCCTTGTTGGCGGCTCTTTTTCGTTTGGTAAAAATAGTGGCAACAATATTCATTTGCCGCTCGCTGATGATATGGGCGCCTTTTCTTTCAGCAGCAGATAAGTGGACATCGCTTGTAAAAATCGCAAAAGAATAGCCATTCACGTTTGATCGGTGATGGCAAAAAGAGAAGTACGCTTGATGCCCCTTTTCAGTTTACCGTTGAGTCCCTTTCTATTAAGATAAGAGCAGAACAAGTGAAGAAAGAGGGGAAACACATGATTCTAGGAGCGATTGAAGCTGGGGGGACGAAATTTGTCTGCGCTGTTGGTGATGAGCACGGGAGAATTCACAAGCGAGAGGTGTTTCCAACGACCGTGCCAGAAGAGACAATGGCCAATGTCATCGAGTTTTTCCGTCCGCATGGCATTGAGGCGATCGGCGTCGGGTCGTTTGGCCCGATCGATCTGCGTCCTAGCAGCCCGACGTACGGCTATATTACGAGCACGCCGAAACAGGCGTGGACGAATTTCGATTTTGTTGGCACACTGAAACAATATTTTCCGGTACCGATCGGTTTTGATACGGACGTGAACGCGGCGGCGCTCGGCGAGCTGCGATGGGGGGCGGCGCAAGGGCTGGACAGCTGCCTCTATATGACGGTCGGAACCGGCATTGGCGTTGGCGCGGTGGTGGAAGGGCGGCTGCTGCATGGGCTGCTTCATCCGGAAATGGGACATATTGTTGTCCGCCGTCATCCGGATGATGCGTTTGCCGGCATATGCCCGTACCATGGCGACTGCTTAGAAGGGATGGCGTCTGGCCCGGCGATCGAGCGGCGCTGGGGGAAAAAGGGAGCAGAATTGGCTGCGCGCAATGAGGTGTGGGAGCTTGAAGCGTTTTACTTAGCTCAAGCTATTGCTGACTATATTTTCATTTTATCACCGGAAAAAGTGATTGTTGGTGGCGGTGTCATGAAACAGACGCACGTGCTGCCGTTAGTCCATCGCTATGTGCAGGAGTGGCTTGGCGGCTATATTCAGCACGAGGCAGTTCTTACAAACATTGAGGCGTATATCGTCCTTCCGGGGTTAGGCGATAATGCTGGCATTTCAGGAGCCTTGGCGCTTGCTGCCGCAGCGTTGGAATAGTAGGATGACGGCTGTTCATGGCCTTTTGCAGGGCTATGGACGGCCGTTTTTGTTGGCGATCCGTCTCTTTGACCTATGTTCAAAAAACTATTTATATTCGTGACTGTCCGGTCAAAAAACCATGATTTTTTAGTTGCATAAATTGATAATCGTTGTTTATAATAGCGTTGACTGTTTGGTCATAGAGCGTATGGAGGCGAGGACAATGGGCGATGTCCGTCAATTGATTGAATGGTTACGGCAGCGTGGGGTGCGGGCTGATTTTGTAAAGCCACGCGCATTGTTGCCATCTTATCGGCAATGGGAGGCGGCGAATAGGGAAGGAATGAGCCATTGCCATGGATGAACGGCGCGTTCAATTTATCGAAACAGCGATGAAGTTATTTGCTCAAAAAGGGTATCATGCGACATCGATTCAAGATTTAGTTGAGGCATGGGGCATTTCCAAAGGGGCGTTTTACCATCATTTTACTTCGAAAGAAGAATTGTTGTTGGTGGTACTGAAGTATTATAGTGAGAAGATGATGGCCGATTTGACAGCAGCGGTTGGCGGGTCAGAAAAAGAACAGTTCGTCCGCCAGCTGGCTGCTCATTTTTCGCATGTCCGCCAATACAAAGAGTTTTTGCATATGATCATGTCGGAACAGCTGCCAAAAGTCAATCCGGAAATTGAGCAGTATATGTTCTGCCAACATGGGCGGCTCTTTTTATGGTATTGTTCGCGTCTCAAAGACGTATATGGGGAGGCAGTCGAGCCACATCTTTATGATGTGGCGATGATCGTGAACGGTGTCATCCGACAATATTTGTTTTATTTCTTTTTCCACGAGGAGTCGTTCGACGCTGAGGAGGTAGCTCGCTTTCTCATGCGGCGCTTCGATGCGATCATCGACAGCTTTGCGGCAGATGAACGTCCACTGTTGACGAAGGAGTCATTTGCCTCGTGGATAGAATTGGAAGAGCGCGAGCGACAAAAGCGACGAGAGCGTCTTGCTTCGGCGTTTTCCGCCGTTCGGGAGGCGGCGAAGGAACTTGGCTCGAAGAAGGCGGATGATGTGCTTGAGGCGGTCGACGCGCTCGAAGAAGAGCTGCTCGGGCGTCATGAGCCGCCGCGCACCTATCTGGTCGATGCGCTGCTTTTATATTTGCGCCATCAACAAGCGCCCTCACTTGCGGCGGCCTTGGCCGAGCTGAGCCAAGAAATTAAAACGTATCAACAATTGAATGGATAGGAGAGAGACAGATGGAAAAAGCATTAGCAGCGCCAGCAAGTACGATCCGGCATCGTCCGCTGCTTATTACGGGACTCATTATCGCTATGTTGTTTGCAGCACTTGAAGGGACGATCGTCGGAACAGCGATGCCGCGCATCGTGGGAGAGCTCGGCGGGCTTGGCGTGATGACATGGCTGACGACAGCGTATATGTTGACATCGACGACTGTCGTGCCGATCGCTGGTAAGCTCGCCGACTTGCTTGGACGGCGTCTCGTGTATGTGAGTGGACTTGTCATTTTTATGGCCGGCTCTGCACTTTGTGGCATGGCCAACGATATGACCCAGCTTATTATTTACCGCGGCATTCAAGGAATCGGCGGCGGAATTATGATGCCGATGGCGATGATTGTCGTTGGTGACGTGTTTACGGGGAAAGAGCGTGCGAAATGGCAAGGGGTGTTCGGCGGTTTGTACGGCCTTGCTTCAGTGCTAGGTCCACAAATCGGCGGCTTTATCGTTGACCATTTGAACTGGCGTTGGGTGTTTTATATTAACTTGCCGGTTGGTATTTTAGCAACAGTGCTGATCGCGATGGGCTTAAGCAAATATAAAGCTGAAGGGCCGGTGAAATTTGACGTTGCCGGAATGGCGACGCTGACGGCGGGAGTCGTCAGCTTGTTGCTTGGGTTGACGTTTGGCGGTGACCAATATGCGTGGGGCTCATGGCAAATCATCTCGCTGTTTGCGGCGGCGGTGATCTTTTTCGCCTTGTTCATTTGGGCAGAAAAACGGGCTGACGAGCCGATCATCCCGCTTTGGCTCTTTCGCAATCGGACGTTTACGTTGTTGAACGGCATCGGCTTTTTCATGAGCGTCGGCATGTTCGGAGCCATTATGTTTGTTCCGTTTTTTATGCAAGGCGTGGTTGGGGTGAGCGCCACAGAGTCAGGAACGATCATGACACCGATGATGGTTACGATGATTATCGGCAGTGTCGTTGGCGGTCGACTCGTCTACCGAATTGGCGTGAAAACACAGCTGATCATCGGTATGGCCATTATGTTGGCGGCGTTCGGTTTGCTTGGCACGATGGATGTCGATACGTCCAAATGGACAGCAACAGTATATATGATCATACTCGGGCTCGGCACAGGGCTTGTGATGCCGATTTTAACGCTCGCTTTGCAAGAAAGCTTTCCAAAATCGGAGCTTGGCGTGGTGACGTCTTCAAGCCAATTTTTCCGCTCAATCGGCGGGACATTTGGCATGACCGTTCTTGGCGCCATCATGAACCATCGCTCAAGCGCTTTGCTTGATGAACGATTGATGCCAAAGCTTGAAGCGTTGCCGGCACAGGCGCAAGGGCTTGTTGACCGATTTGCGGATATGATTCATAACGATCCGCAAGGGCTGTATTCCGTCTTGCTTAGCCCGGAAGCGATGAAGAATATTCCGGCCGCACTGCGCGACATGTTCGTGCCGGTATTGAAACAGTCACTCGTTGATTCACTGCAAGCTGTCTTTTTGTTTGGGCTTGTGTTTATTGCGGTGGGCTTGCTGTTCGTGTTCGGCTTAAAGCGGATTACGCTTTCCGACCGGGACGAGGCGATGAAAAAGATGAAGCAGGCCGAATAAAAGAAAAAACTCCGCGACAGGCGGAGGAGAATGAAAGTGAAGGACCGTGTCGATTGGAATCGGCACGGTCCTTTTGTATGTCTAGCAGGGGGCATCCTGACCATACTGTTTGTCTGTTCGCATTAACCACTTCACTCATGGCTGCGTCCCCTCTCCCGGATGGAGGCCGGCTATGGTTGTGAACGGTGAAATGACACGATCCCGAGGTGACCATGACCTAGGGCGCGCCGCGGGTTAATATGGTCGGTGGGCCTGGACGATGTTTGGTCATTGTCAGCAACTATGGCGTGCTTTTATCCGACGGTTGTCCGAAGACGCGCGAGCGGGTGAGAAAGCGAACGCCTTCCGGGCCTTCAAGCGAAAACATGCCGCCGCGCCCGGGAACGACATCGATAATCAGCTGCGTATGCTTCCAATATTCGTATTGCGCCTTGGCAATGTAAAACGGACAGCCGCCGATTTCGCCAAGTAGAATATCGGAATCGCCAACGATCAGCTCGCCGAGCGGGTAGCACATTGGCGAACTGCCATCGCAGCAGCCGCCAGATTGATGGAACATAAGGGGGCCGTACTTCGCTTTCAGCTTTTCAATTAACGCCAGCGCCGCTTCTGTGGCGACAACTTTCGGTTCATCACTCATTCCGTGCACCTCTTTCGCATGCGTATAGATTTATTTTCGACATTGACGGTAGCCGCCGCTTGGCAGACAATGAGCAAGACAACAACAGTGTCATCAAGACAAAAGAGGGTGTCCCGAACAGAGCGGGACACCTTGGCAAAATGATGAGGATCGCCTCAAAGCGAAGAGGCGATGAAAGGGTGGATGGGTGAGTATTAGAACAAGCCGAGTTTTTTCGGCGAATAGCTGACAAGCATATTTTTCGTTTGTTGGTAATGGTCGAGCATCATTTTGTGTGTTTCGCGGCCGATGCCGGACATTTTGTAGCCGCCAAACGCGGCGTGGGCTGGGTAGACGTGGTAGCAGTTCGTCCAAACGCGGCCAGCTTGAATGCCGCGCCCGAACCGGTACGCGGTGTTGATGTCGCGCGTCCAGACACCAGCACCAAGGCCGTACAGCGTCTCGTTAGCAATCGCGAGTGCTTCATCGTTGTCTTTGAACGTCGTGACGGCCAACACCGGTCCGAAAATTTCTTCTTGGAAAATGCGCATTTTGTTATGGCCTTTGAAAATGGTTGGCTTCACATAGTACCCGCCGGCGAGCTCTCCTTCAAGCATGTTCCGCTCACCGCCTACAAGCAACTCGGCCCCTTCTTGTTTGCCAATATCGATGTATGACAAAATTTTCTCGAGCTGCTCAGACGACGCTTGGGCGCCGATCATCGTTTCAGTATCAAGCGGGTTGCCTTGTTTAATTTGTTTGACGCGCTCAAGCGCCCGTTCCATAAAAGCATCGTAAATCGACTCGTGGATGAGGGCGCGTGATGGGCATGTGCACACTTCACCTTGGTTTAAGGCGAACATCGTAAACCCTTCGAGCGCTTTATCGAGAAAATCATCATCTTTTTCCATTACATCAGCAAAGAAAATGTTCGGGGACTTGCCGCCAAGCTCAAGCGTAACCGGAACGATGTTTTGCGAGGCGTATTGCATGATGAGACGTCCAGTCGTCGTTTCGCCGGTGAATGCCACTTTCGCCACACGCGGGTTTGAGGCGAGCGGCTTGCCGGCTTCCAAGCCAAAACCGTTCACCACGTTGACGACGCCAGGTGGAAGCAAATCTTCGATGAGTTCGATGAGGACGAGAATGGACGTCGGCGTTTGTTCCGCCGGTTTTAAGACGACGCAGTTACCGGCCGCAAGGGCTGGCGCGAGTTTCCAGGCCGCCATTAAAATCGGGAAGTTCCATGGGATGATTTGCCCGACAACGCCGAGCGGTTCTTTAAAGTGGTAGGCGACCGTGTTATGATCGATTTCCGAAATGGTGCCTTCTTGGGCGCGAATGCAGCTGGCAAAATAGCGGAAATGGTCGATGGCAAGCGGAATGTCAGCTGCCAATGTTTCGCGAATCGGTTTGCCGTTTTCCCACGTTTCAGCCACTGCGAGCATTTCTAAGTTTTCTTCCATCCGATCGGCAATTTTGTTCAACAAACGGGCGCGCTTTGCAGGTGACGTGCGTCCCCACTCCTCTTTTGCGGCATGGGCAGCGTCAAGCGCCAGTTCAATATCGGCGGCTTTTGAGCGCGGCACTTCGCAATACGGCTGCCCGGTGATCGGTGTGATGTTTTCAAAATACTCACCGTCCACCGGTGGTACCCATTTGCCGCCAATAAAGTTTTCGTAGCGTTTTTTGAACGTGACAAGCGCCCCTGGCTGGCCTGGTTGTGCGTAAATCATCCCCGATACCCCTTTCATTTTATTGTTGTATACGTTTTCAATTAAAGGAATATTTAAAAAATTCCTTTCAATGCTTAGATTAGCATGGCTGGACAATGTTGTCAAACGAGAAAGGAGCTATCCTAGGAAATTGGTCGGAAACGGTTGTTTGGCTAAAGAAAGCCATTCGGTTCGAGTGCGAAGGGGGGCTCAAAAGCAAGTGAGCCCCTCTTTTCCACTACGGTATACACTTGAATGGATTGGTAAGTTTCACTTGCGGGCACAGACATCCTGTTGAGTCAGCCCCTTGCCCGAAACGGCCGATTAATCCACCTCAAGCCCCTCAAGCCAGCGGCTCGCGTATACGCCACAAAGGTGATGGAACACTTCGAGCAGTTCGTTCGGATCAGCAGCGAAAAACGTACGCGCAGCCGATTCGTTTTCTTCCCGGCCGAATTCGATTAAAAAATCGGTGGCGATTCGATTAAACAAGAGCAACGCGCTATAAGAGCGTTCCAGTTGACGTTTCCGTTCTGCCGCATCGTCGATTTCGGCAAACGGGCGTTTGTACCGATCGGTGAGCTCTGGCAACTGGCGTCGGATTGCCTGCTGGGCGTCGGTGAGCATTGCCTCGATCGTACCCGGTGACAAAAATGTTTGCTCGCGCAGCATATAGCCCCAAATTTGTTTTAACGCGTGCGCCGATTCGCTCGCAAAAGCGATATTGCTAAGCAAATCGTTCATATACTGTTCCTCGTCCGTTGCTTGAATGCGCAGTTTCATAATGATTTCGAGCACATCGGAATGGACTTTTTCTTTCTGCCAAGGCTTCGTCAATTCGTGAAGCAAGATAGAAAGCAAACGAGCTGCTTCGTCTTTTGTCATCATCAGCCAATCCTTTCGTGGCAAAGTCATCGATTCCATTTTATCACGCTAGCTGGCGAGCCTCCTACCCCCCCCTGAAAAAGTACGGGGGATTGGGAATGACTGCGAAGGAAAAGAAAGGGGGAGCGTGTCTGCGATGAAGCGCACGAGAGAGAGGGAGATGTCTGAATTGCCAGAAGACAGCCGTTCGCGTATGATGATGATAATAGGAAAATCGCGCAGGATATCCGGACGAAATCGAAGCATATTCGAGGATGTCTGGCATATGCTCGAACAAACAGAGGAAGAAAGGGGAGAGAGGCATGAAGCCGTTGCGCTTGCGCGGCCATCATTTGCTTTGTGTGCACGGATTTCGCGGCATGGGCTACAGTCCTTCGTTTGTCGAAAAAATGTGGGAGATCGTCAAACGGATTCGTGATGAAGAGGACGATTTTCCGATTGAAGTTGTCGCGGCGCTTGATGAGGCGTGTCTCGCCTGTCCGCACCATGGCGAAGCGACATGCGAAGCCAGTCCGAATTCGGATGACCATGTGCGCTTACTCGATGGAAACGTCATCCGCCATTTAGGTTTGGAGGCGGGGAACGTATATCAGAAGTCGGAGTTGATCCGGCGGATAGCCGAAATGGTTGAGCCGGATGATTTGGATTATTTATGCCGCCATTGTTCGTGGCTGCCGCACGGCGTCTGCAAAGAAGGCATCGCCAATGTCCGCCGCGGAAACACGGCCCAACTATAAATGATTCCGGGGCTCATCGCCATTGTTGTTCCAAAGTGGCACATATTTTCACCATTCGCGGAAATTTCTAAAAAATGAATGATTTCACGAGCGGAAAAATGTGATATGATAAACAATTATAAAGACTTTCGACAGAAAGGGTCATGGAACATGAAAGTAGCCAAATTTGGTGGAAGTTCGGTGGCGAGTGCCGCGCAATTCCGCAAGGTGGCTGATATTGTCAGTTCGGACATTGAACGCCGCATCATCGTCGTATCAGCACCCGGTAAGCGATGCAAAGACGACGTGAAAGTGACGGATATGCTTATTCGGCTGGCTGAACAAGTGTTGGCTGGTGAACCGTACGACGAAACGATGCGGGCGATCACGAAGCGGTACGCTGACATTGCCGATGAGCTCGAACTGGAAGCCAACGGTTTTTTAGCTGAGCTCACAGATGATTTACAGTCAAAAATTAGCGCCTATCGAAATGAGCCAGCCCGCCTGCTTGATACGATAAAAGCGAGCGGTGAAGATCATAATGCCCGGTTGATGGCGCTCTATTTGCAAGATTTTGGGCTCGAGGCGAGCTATGTTAGCCCACTTGAGGCCGGCATTATCGTGACGGACGAACCTGGCAACGCCCAAGTGCTTCCGGAGTCGTACGACAAGCTGCGGCAGCTGCGTGAGCGTCGCGGTGTGCTCGTGATCCCGGGCTTTTTCGGCTATTCCCTATCCGGCCATATCGTCACCTTCCCGCGCGGTGGATCGGATATTACCGGTTCGATCGTTGCCGCAGGTGTAAAAGCCGACGTGTATGAAAACTTTACTGACGTTGATTCGATTTATTGCGTCAATCCTTCGATTGTCGCCGACGCGCGCAAACTGAAAGAAATTACGTATCGGGAAATGCGCGAGCTGTCGTATTCCGGCTTTTCCGTTTTTCATGATGAGGCGCTCGAGCCGGTATATCGGGCTGGCATCCCGGTTTGCGTGAAAAACACGAATAACCCGGCTGCGCCGGGTACGTGGATCGTTGCCAAACGCAACCATGTAGATGAACCGGTTGCGGGTATTGCTAGCGATACCGGCTTTTGCAGCATCAACATTAGTAAATACTTAATGAACCGCGAAATCGGCTTTGGTCGGCGCGTGTTGCAAATTTTAGAAGACGAGGGCATTTCATATGAACATACGCCGTCTGGTATCGATAACATGTCAGTTATTTTGCGGGCAAGTCAGCTTGCCGATGGAAAAGATGAGCGCATTTTAGCCCGCATCCGCGATGAGCTCGTCGTCGATGAAGTGACGATTGAGTACGGATTGGCGCTTATCATGGTGGTTGGCGAAGGGATGGAAAAAATGGTTGGGATGGCAGCCAAAGCGGCGACGGCGCTCGCGAATGCCAACATTAACTTAGAGATGATCAACCAAGGATCATCGGAGGTCAGCATGATGTTTGGCGTCAAAGAGGATGTCGTCAACGAGGCGGTTCGTGCGCTATATCACGCCTACTTTCAAGAGTTGACCGTTAGTCAGCCGTCATAAGGAAAAGGATGTCCGCGTCGCGGACATCCTTTTTTCATTGATTGTATCGTTTGTTTCCGCCATTGCTGCTTTTCGTGCATAGAAAGGAAGAGCTCGGAAAATACTACCAATGTATGCAAGCAGCAATGGAAGGGGGAAAACGATGGTGAAAAAATGGATTATTATGGCTGTTTTTGCGGTGATGTTAGCGTTATCTCCGGTCAGTGCAGCAGCTGCCATTAGCCGTGCGGAACTGGAACAGTACGTGGAAAGTGTCGGCTGGACGGTAAGCGATTTGCTTACTTATTTAGACCGATATGGATTGACCGTTGCTGATTTTCGCACCATGGAGGAGTTGAAACAATGGCTTGGTACGCCGCTGAACGAAGAGCGGCTCCATGCTGTGTTGCATCAGCACGGACTGACCGTCGAGGAGCTCGATGCACTGCTTGGACAGTTTGGCGAAACGGTGCAAGAGTACACGTTTGTGGAAGATTTAGATGCCGCCATTCGCTTTTACTCGCAGCATAACGATGCTATGCAGCAAATGAACGATTTGCTTGGGGCGTTAGGCATGACGGAAAAAGAAGTGAACAAACTCGCTCGTCATATCGCTTCACTTGGCAATCTGCAGCTGTCCGAGCAGCTAACAACGCTTCGTGAGCGGCTGCGTCCGTTTAAAGAAACGGAGGGACCATGGACAAAAGAAGCCCGTCGTAAACTGCAGGCGATTTGGAACGAGGCGCTCGATTTGTTGCAGCTTGAAGCAAAGTTCTATGTTGATGGACAGGAAACGGGATTCTCCGCAGCGACTGCATCGGCCGGAGCGAAACCAATCGTGGTCAAATTGTATAACCGTCAAGACGAGGAAATCGTCGATATTGCCGTTACGAGGGAAATGTTATCATCTGGTTACATCGTCCGCGCTGGGGAGAAAGGGATTGAGGCCGGTTTGTTGGCGCTTAAGATGAAGCGAATGATGTACGGGGAAAAACTCCCCGATACCGCTTCTCCATACTTGATGCACGCTCTCGCCGGTCTGTTGCTTATGTTTGCTGGGTTCTTTCTTTATCGACGGGTTGGACGGCTCAAAGGATGAGGCGCGATGGGGCATAAGCAACATGCGATCCATCTTCCTTGGCGACGTCGGGTGATTTGCTATGCGGCGTTCATGCTCATGGTCATCGGAATGGCGATAGCCGGCTGGAACGGGTATTGGTACATTGTTGGCTGGAAAGCGGCAAAGCAAGACAATGTCCATTCCCCTACACGGCATGCATCTGAGTTAGAAGCAAAAACGCGCTCGCAGGCTGCCTATTCACCCGAGAGTCAAAAAATCTCTCCTTCTCGGCCACTTGGCGCCTATCTCGGTGAATTGTCCATTCCGAAGCTCGGGGTGGCGATTCCAGTGTATGAAGGGGTCCGCGAACAAGAATTGCGCCGTGGCGTCGGCCATTATCCGGCAAGCGCTTGGCCGGGTGGCAACGGGCATGTCGTGTTGTCCGGCCACCGTGACACCGTATTCCGCCGCTTTGGAGAAATCGACATCGGCGACGCGCTCATCATCCGGACAGATGAGTCGATCGTTCATTATCGTGTCGTCAACATCCGCATTGTTGATGACGACGACCGAACCGTTTTGGTCGACAAGGCGCGGCCAACGCTGACCGTGACAACATGCTACCCGTTTCGTCTGATCGGTCCCGCCCCGAAACGATACATCGTCACAGCCCGCCCTGTTCGGACTGACACCGCCGCTCACATGACTTTGCCGTGACATGCCAATATGTCACATCGTTTCGGGAGAACCCCCTCGTCGATCGAAGCACAGTGAGGAAGTTGATGAACATAAAAAGAGGTGTCTCAAAGTCATGAGACACCTCTTTTATTTACTATATACACATGAAACGGCTTCTTCGTTTATTTCAATGGAGGACAGGCGGCCTTTTCAGTCATCTCCCTTTTATCTTTTCTGGTCATTACGTGTTCTTGCGCTATGACGTTCGTCCATTTGCTGGCGAAATTCTTTGAGCAGTGCTTCACCTTGCAGCCCTTTCTCGACAAGGCCGGCCAGCACGACTTCAGCCAAGTGAGTCCGCCTCGGGATCATCAGTCCTTCCATGAGGACGCTAATATGGCCGTTCATTTTTGTGATCGATCGGACGGCGACAAGCATGTTCGCCGGGTCATTGCCAGGATTGGTAATTGTTACTTGTAGCTGAAATTCGGGTTGTTCTTTCAAGCTGGCAAACATCGGCTCATAGTCATCATCCAAATACGCTTCAACAAGCCAGCGGTTTTGGCCATCCTCTTTATTAATGATCAAGCCGTCAATAAACGGAATGTCTTGGCGGCGCATTTCCTCATCAATGACCGAGAGCCCGACAAGCTTGAACGTTTTCATATCGTCCACCTCATTACCGTTGTCTTACCCATGATTATAGCATAGGTAGCGATGGGAAGAAAAACTGGATCATGCGACTGCAGTGGCAAAAGCTATCCCCCTTTTTTGCCGTGAAATGACAAAAACGCCATTTTGCTGCACCATTGTCGATGCAGTCTTCACTTTTTTCGGTGATTGTACAGATAGATTGCGCAAAAAAATGCAAAAATCGCGATTTTACGGCAAAAAACGGGATCGTTTATGATAAGGGTGCGGTGGATAGAAAGGGGGGATGCACCGGAACATGATCAATCAAGTCGTACTTGTCGGCCGATTGACGAAGGATCCAGAGCTTCGTTACACGGCCGAAGGGACGGCCGTTACAACCGTGATCTTGGCGGTAGCAAGAAATTTTCGCAACGCGGACGGGGGGATTGATGCTGACTTCGTTCCGTGTGTCCTATGGCGGAAAACGGCAGAGCATACTGCCCATTATTGCCAAAAAGGATCGATGGTGGCGGTAACGGGTAGAATCCAGACGCGCCGTTATGAAAACAAAGACGGCCAGCGCGTCTATGTGACGGAAGTCGTAGCCGATTCAGTTCAGTTTCTCCACTCCGGCAAAGTGCGAGAATGGCCGGAGCACGTCTAGTTGTTTCCCCATTCATGCCTTTCTCAGTGAATCCCCAAGAGAAAGAACGTTTCCTCACACATTCCCCAACGATGGCGCTAACAACTCATGTTAGCGCTTTTTTCTGCTCAGGCATGGTTGCACGGGGAGTCAGCCAATGGCTTCAGCGCATTCCTTAATGATCGTGATCAACATCGTTTCGACATGTTTTCGCTTCTTCTCAGGCAAATTCGCCAACGTGTACATCGCTTCGCTCATATCTTGGTTGTGCAACAAATAATCAATCGCAGTGAGCGTTTTTTCGTTCATTTCCGTTGTTCCGTACAGCCGCTTTACCTCACGCAATACTTCTCGCCGTTGCACTTCGCTGCCAATCAGAAAATCAGCGCTGACATTAAATAGACGGCATAACTTTTCAAGCGACTGTATGTCAGGAAGCGTGCTGCCGTTTTCCCACTTGCTGATTTGCGAGCGGGATACGTTTAACTGTTCAGCCAGTTGCTCCTGTGTCCAGCGTTGTTGTTTCCGCAACCTTTTCAACATCTCGCCGAGTTTTTTCATCATTTGTCACCACGCTTTACATCGTTATCTTAAAGATAGGAAAGCGTGATGGTAATTTTTGTTCCTTTTTAGACCGACGGTTGTATACGTTCTTGATTAGAACAACATTGTATTTCCTGCCAATGGTCGACATCTTTTTTTCTTTTGATTGGACATAGTACAATAAGTAAAAAAGGGGAAATATTTACTATTACTAGGAGAGGAGGGAGCGAAGTGAATATTTATCTGGCCGATTTAGTTGTCCGTGAACGAAATAAGGCGAAAAAAGGGAAAAACATGTACCGTGTATTCATTAAGGAAATGAAAAATCCGTTCTCTATCCGGTTGAAAACGATCGTTCCGACTAATTTCACCGATTCGCTCCGTTGCCTAAGAAGCGAAGAGGAGCAGGGGCGTTTTTCATTCGAAGGTGAGGCGTTGTTCCGTACCGTCACTTGTTCGGATGAGGCCCAGCTTTATTTTGTGTTTAAATGTGTCAGTCAGCTTTACATGTTTATCGTCAAGCTCGATCTCCGACCAAAAAAGTTAGCTGTTGCCCTCTATGAATGGAATCAGCTTCAACAAAAATACACGTTGATCCGCACAAATGAATGGCTGGCCGTGGAAAGGCAGCTCATTTATGAAATTCTACAGTCGATCTACATTTGCGATCACCGCCGCATTTCCTATTTGTTTACGTGTTCAACCCGAAACAACCGTGAAAAGCGACAATGAGCCGATGGCATCTTTCTCCCTTCTATTTCCCAATTAAAAAATGTTTCACGCTAAAGAATTAGTTCGTTACACCTAAAATCGTTGCACTTAAAATAAGAAGGATCCGATAGTCACCCTTCACCCCTCTATTTCCCAATCAAAAAAATGATTCCTACTAAGGCATCAGTCCGTTATACTTAAAATAAAAGGGGAAAACGTCAGTTTTTGCTGAAAAATATGCTCTGTTTGTCGGATTTCTCCGCCAAACGGCACACTCGCTGCCGCCAGCGGCAGAAAGAAAAGAGCGAAAAAACAGGGAAGGGAGAGGGAATGAAAGTGAAGTCGAGCAAAGTCGTATTAGCCACCGCCTTTGCCTCTGCGCTTTTTTTGGCACCAGACGATAGCCAAGCAGCGGAATGGAAAGTAGGCATGAGTTCCTCAAAAGTAAAAGAGTTGCAGCAGTTATTAAAGGAAAAAGGGTTTTTTTCTTACCCACAGGCAACTGGCTATTTTGGTCCGATTACCGAAGAGGCAGTGCGGGCGTTTCAAAAGGCTGCGAACCTGCCGGTGACCGGTGTTGTCGATGACGCGACCTACGCGAAGCTACGTGCGTTTGTCCCAACGGCTCGCACGTTATCCGTCGGCATGCGCGGTGACGATGTGAAAGTGCTCCAACAGCGGCTCAAACAGCTTGGCTACTTTAAATACCCGGAGATTACCGGTTATTTCGGAACAGTGACCGAAGCGGCCGTGAAGCAATTTCAACAAGCGAATGGGCTTAAGGTCACTGGAAAAGCTGATGCCGTGACGATTGAACGCCTTCGGCAAGCAGCTAGCAAACAGGCAACTACCACATCGTCTTCATCAGTCACGTTAAAAATCGGTTCACGTGGTTCCGAGGTCAGTGAGCTGCAAAAAAACTTAAAGCTACTCGGCTATTTTACCTACCCAACAGCTACCGGCTATTATGGAACCATTACCGCTGACGCCGTCCGTCGTTTTCAAAAGGACAACGGCTTGCCAGCGACCGGCTCGGTCGATTCAACAACGCTCGGGCGCATTGCGGATGCGGTGAAGAAAAAAACAGCCCCGCCGGCTAAAGAAAACAGTTCTTCTGTTTATTTAAAGATCGGCACGCGTGGGGAAAAGGTGAAGCAGGTTCAAACGAATTTAAAACAGCTTGGCTATTTTACATATCCGGAGATCACCGGTTATTACGGAACCATTACCGCTGATGCTGTCCGTCGTTTTCAAAAGGACAACGGCTTGCCAGTGACCGGCTCGGTCGATTCAACAACGTTCGGACGCATTGAAGATGCGGTGAAGAAAAAAACAGCCTCGCCGGCTAAAGAAAGCAGTTCTTCTGTTTATTTAAAGACCGGTACGCGTGGGGAAAAGGTGAAGCAGGTTCAAACGAATTTAAAACAGCTTGGCTATTTTACATATCCGGAGATCACCGGTTATTACGGAACCATTACCGCTGATGCTGTTCGTCGTTTTCAAAAGGACAACGGCCTGCCAGTGACCGGCTCGGTCGATTCAACAACGTTCGGGCGCATTGAAGATGCGGTGAAGAAAAAAACAGCCCCGCCGGCCGAAGAAAACCGCACTTCCATTTATTTGACGATCGGTACGCGTGGCGAAGAGGTGAAGCGGGTTCAGACGAAATTAAAACAGCTTGGTTATTTTACATATCCGGAGATCACCGGTTATTACGGAACCATTACCGCTGACGCTGTCCGTCGTTTCCAGAAGGATGCCAAACTTCAGGCGAACGGCATCGTCGATAGCCAAACGTACGAACGTCTCATCGGACAAGCTCCAGCATCCAAAGGTCAAGCCTCAGCGTCCAAACTCGATGTCATGGAACTGATTGCTGATGCGGCTGAGCTGCTCGGCAAGCCATACGTTTGGGGCGGTGAAACTCCGCAGGTTGGCTTTGACTGCAGTGGATTCATCTACTATTTGTTCGCCCAGCAAGGCATTTCGTTGCCGCGGACGGTAGCGGACATTTGGAACGTCGGGAAACCCGTCTCCTCTCCAGCGGTTGGAGACATCGTGTTTTTTGAGACATATAAAAAAGGACCTTCTCACGCTGGCATCTATATCGGCAATGGCCAGTTCATCCATAGCGGTAGTTCGACGGGTGTGACGATCAGCCGCCTTGACCAATCGTATTGGAAGCAACGGTATTTAGGAGCAAAGCGGTATTAGTGCATGAACCGACTCTTTCGAAGGCCCTTCCGCTGCTCGGAAAATGGATGGCGTGACTAGCAAAAAAGCGCTGGTTTTTCTAGAGCCACGAATACTTGGAGCGATAGAATCGACGGTTTTGGCAGGGGAAAAGCGCGGCGGCGCAACCGAGACGTTGGCAGTTTGATTTAGCAGCGGCAGACTGATATAGCGAAATGGAGCACGAACTGCTTATGCGGGGTCGTGCTTTTTCATTTGGCAGCCAACTGCTGTCGAGAAAACCGGTGAAAATCGCCCGTTTTTGATACCGATGGTTTCGGAGAACCTTCAACATCAAAGTCCCCTTTTTGTGCTCTGTTTTTGATTCAATCATCATTCTTCTAGCAGGATGGCGATGGAACGAAACATCCTGCTTTCCAACAATACTTCTCAAAGGGAGAACCTTCGTCACATCAGTTTTTCATTTTGTGGGTCTCACGCTGGTTAGAGGCGATCTTTTTTCACCGGCCTTATAAGGTGAAAGGGAAACGCTGGTGTTGGGTTAGCGCCGCTAGTTATGTCGGTAGAAGCAAGGGTGTTTCCGAGCCGTGAGTTTTTGGAAATGGAAAACCGAAAGTTGAGCAAGCGCCTCACTTATGGTAATGTAATTTGTTGAGGTTTTCTTTACTATAGATGAATCGGAATAAGCAGGTGAAACGATGGGAACGAAACGAAAAGTGATGACGATTTTCGGTACAAGACCCGAAGCAATCAAAATGGCGCCGCTTGTGTTGGAGTTGCAAAAACATTCCGAGTGGATCGAACCGATTGTCACTGTCACCGCGCAACACCGACAAATGTTGGATCAGGTATTGGAAATATTCGGCATTCATCCGGATTACGACTTGAACATTATGAAAGACCGCCAGACACTCGCTGGTATTACAACTCGCGCCTTAGAAGGTCTCGACGACATTATGCGGAAAGTCAAGCCGGATTTAGTGCTCGTGCATGGTGATACGACGACGACGTTTGTCGCTAGTTTAGCTGCTTTTTATCACCAAATTGCGATCGGCCATGTCGAGGCTGGGCTGCGCACATGGAATAAATATTCCCCATTTCCGGAAGAAATGAACCGGCAGCTGACCGGGGTGATGGCTGATCTTCACTTCGCGCCGACGAAAAAAGCGTACGACAATTTAATCCAAGAAAATAAAAAACCGGAGTCGATCTTTATTACCGGCAACACTGCGATCGATGCGTTAAAAACGACGGTGAAAGACGATTACCACCACGACATTCTCAACAAAATCGGTAATGACCGGATGATTTTGTTGACGGCTCATCGCCGTGAAAACCTTGGCGAAACGATGCGGGGCATGTTCCGGGCCATTAAGCGTCTTGTCGAAACATATGACGATATCCAAGTCGTCTACCCTGTCCATTTGAACCCGGCAGTAAGGGAAGCGGCAGCTGAAGTGCTTGGCGATGACCCGCGCATTCATTTAATTGAACCGCTCGATGTCTTCGATTTCCATAACTTTGCTGCTCGGGCGTACTTAATTTTGACCGATTCCGGCGGCGTACAGGAAGAAGCTCCGTCCCTCGGTGTTCCTGTCCTCGTGTTGCGTGACACGACCGAACGGCCGGAAGGTATTGAAGCTGGGACGCTGAAGTTGGCTGGAACGGACGAAGATACGATTTATCAGATGGCGTCAGAGCTCTTAACGAACCGAAACGAATACGAAGCCATGGCGAAGGCATCCAACCCGTACGGAGACGGACAAGCTTCGAAACGAATCGTCGAGGCGATTTTATACCATTTCGGCTATACCGCACAGCGGCCGGAGGCGTTTCATCCGTAAATGGTTACATGTGTCTGCCCGTGAAGGGAAAAAGGGTTCAGAAGAATTTGATGAAAGAGAGGAGGTCAAGGAGAGCAACGATGTTGAACCATCTCCCAAAAGAAGTAAAAATTAGCGTGACAAGATCGATTTCATCGGCGTTTGAAAAATATATGGAATCGATTCAATGGGATGAGCAAAAATACGCAATGGACAAGTTTTTGGCTTATTGGCGAGAATACGCGGAAAAGCATGCATCATGGTTTCACCAGCTAGATGATGCGGTCAAACGCGATCCGCGTTTTCATAAGGAACTAGCGGATAAAATTAATGAAGTAATCGGGAAAATATTGAATGAGCCGCCGACGGAACAGGAAATCAAAACGTTAAATGGACTCATTGACCGGCTGGGGATTGCTGATATTGACTATACGTGTAAAATGGAGGCAAAGTATCATATTCGTCGATTAACGGAACAGGAGCACTTGCCGCACGGCAGTTGCAAATAGAGGAGAGAGCATGTTGACACATTCAAGCGGTGGTCGAACATATATGTGACCATCGCTTTTTTTTGTTTATGAAAAATATACTACTTTATGAAAAATGTACTACAAATCTATTCATGACATCTAGGATTTATGGTAGAATAAGAGAAAAAATTTGTCGAAAAGGGAGACAGGGTGTATGACAAAGAAGATTTTTATCTCTTTTTGTCTTATATGGCTGGCGGTGTGGCCGATGCCGATGAGCCATCCGCAGGCTGCACCGTATTTTCACGACGTGGGCACGACCCACAGGGCAAAAAATGAAATTTATTACTTAGCCGAAGGGGGAATTGTGCTAGGGAGTGTATCGGGCTATTTTTATCCGTCGAAACATGTAACAAGGGCGGAAGCTGCCGCCATTATTGGGCGGACGTTAAACTTTGACGGGAAGCAGCGCGACACCCGTTTCAAAGATGTTGGAAAAGGAAATTTTGCCTCTGGATACATACAAGAAGCAGCTGAGCGCAACATTATCAGCGGCTACAAAGATGGGACGTTCCGACCTAATCAACTTGTAACGCGTGGGGAAATGGCCCTGCTCATTAATCGGGCTTATTCGCTTGGCGGAACTACACGATCAACGGCGGTGCAGCAATTGAAAATCAAGGGAATCGCGGAAGGGAAAGCTGATGGCACATTTGGTGAAGATGAGCCGATTATTCGGGCGGACTTTGCTGTATTTGTTGCAAGAGCCATCAATCCGCAATATCGTGTGAATGGTGGCGAGCTGACACCGATCGGTCAAGCCGTTGTCAACGCTTCGTCATTGAATGTCCGACGCGGTCCGTCTACGAGTTATAGCGCCGTAAGTCTATTATATAAAGGACAGTCTGTCGATATTTTACATATTGTTGGCAACTGGGCGTATATTCGTGCATCAGACTTAGAAGGTTTCGTAAGTCGCAGTTATTTATCGGCCAAGGGTGCTTCACAGCCTGACGCAGGAGATGCGCTATCAAACTATGTAAAAACGCAAACGATCATTATTGACCCTGGGCATGGAGGCAATGACCCTGGTGCGACAGCAAATGGTCTTGTGGAAAAAAATATTAATTTGAATGTCGCACTGAAAGTGAAATCGTTGTTTGAAGGTACGGGCTTTAACATCGCCCTAACGAGGGAGAAAGATGTATTCATTCCGCTCAGCGAGCGCGTCTCCTTTGCGAAAGAGAAGGGAGGAAATGTGTTTGTCAGCATTCATACGAATGCTGGGGGTGGAACGGGAACAGAGACGTATTATTATAGTGCTGCAGCAACAAATCCATATGTCGAACAAAGCAAAAAGCTGGCGCAGTGTATTCAAAAGCGGCTCGTCGCGGCATGGGATGCTGTTGACCGTGGGACAAAAAGAGGCAATTTGCACGTATTGCGCGAAAACAGTATGCCCGCTGCATTAGTGGAGCTAGGTTTTATTGATCGGAAGGAAGATGCACAGAAGCTTGGATCGTCGTATTGGCAAGAACAAGCGGCTAAAGCTATTTATCTTGGTATCCTTGACTACTATGCCTCAGAAACCGGTTTGAACTTTCAACCGTTATATGATCGGGTTCAGTAGCTGCGAAGACAATGCGCCTTCCGATTCATCGAAGTTTTTTGACTATGGAATTGGCTGCTGAAACATAGCGGCTTGACCCAGCTAGTGCGTGAGTTGGGGAGAGGGGTCAGATAATGAAAAAGTGGTGGATGTTGACCATCTGTATTGTGTTTATAGTTGCAGCAGTAGTACCAGTTCGTGCAGCTGCTGCTTCTCATCCATTGTTTGCCAATGTCATTGTCGTGTTTCAACAACAAGTGGATGAACAAGCAGTGAAAACGTTGCATGGGAATGTCACCAAACGGTTTGAAGTGATTCCCGCGGTGGCAGCAACACTTCCTGTTACGGCTGTCGAGTTGTTACGCCGTTGGCCGGGGGTTGATTATGTACAGCAAGATACAACGGTGGCAATTGATGGCCAGATCACCGACTGGGGAGTGGAAAAGGTGAAAGCGCCCGTGATGCACACCCACGGTGTAACAGGAAAAGGAGTGAAAATCGCGATTTTAGATACGGGCGTTGACCTAAAGCACCCGGATTTGCGTGTAGTGGGCGGCGCTTGCGTGTTGTCCTATTGCCCTAATTCCTATCAAGACGATAACGGGCATGGCACTCACGTAGCCGGGATTATTGCGGCAAAAGATAACGATATCGGGACGGTCGGGGTGGCTCCCGATGCGAGTATTTATGCAGTGAAGGTGCTAGACCGTTACGGCGAGGGAAATGTATCCGATATTTTATCAGGCATCGAATGGGCAATGAAGCATCGTGTAGATATAATTAATTTAAGCTTAGCTGCTCCAGAAGATGCTCCTGCCTTGAAAGCGGCCATTCGGAAAGCGTACGAAAGCGGGATTTTAGTCGTTGCTGCCGCTGGTAACAACGGCTATGCTAACGGCACAGGTGATACGGTCGAATATCCAGCGAAGTATGATAGTGCCATTGCTGTCTCTGCTGTGAATAAAGAAAATGTTCGGTTGCCATACTCGGCGACGGGACCAGCGATCGAAATAGCGGCTCCTGGGGAGGGTGTTTATAGCACTGTGCCGGTTGCTCTTGACGGTGATGGCCGTCGTGACGGATATACGCATATGTCTGGAACGTCGATGGCGGCGCCATTTGTCACAGGGGTGCTCGCTTTGTATAAGCAACAATATCCGGAGCGGACGAATATCGAATTGCGCCAAATGTTAAGAGATCGTGCCTTGGATTTAGGGACACCCGGGAGGGATCCGTGGTACGGCTATGGACTCGTACGGGCCGTGTCCAACCAACCGCCCGAGCTGAAAGTGAAGCTATTGTCGGTGAAAAAAGGAGAAGTCGCTTTTTCCGTCACCTTGTCAGGAAGCGCAGTAAAAGGGTATCGTGTATATCGGAACGGAAAACAGATCGAAACGCTGCAAACAGCGGGGACGTATACAGACTATGTCGTTAAAGGAACATACCAGTACGAATTTGCTTCGATACGCAATGATGGGGCAGAATCAGCATTAACAGCTCCCATCACGGTGAACGTACCGGATCCCTATTATAAAGACGTGTCAGCGAGCGCTTGGTATATGCCGGAGATTGCCTACTTATCAAGCCGAGGGATAGTGTCCGGCTATAACAATGGAACGATTCAGCCTTATAATACGATCACGCGTGCCGAAGTAGCGGTGATGCTTGGTCGGGCGCTGCATCTTGATGCGACAAAGCGAGCGACGGTGTTTCGCGATGTTGCTTCATCCGATTTCGCCTCTGGTTACATTCAATCCGCCTATGAGCGCGGGCTGATCAACGGGTATCCGGATGGAACGTTTCGACCACAGCAGCCGATTACGCGTGCTGAGACAGCTATCATTTTATCGCGGGCTTATCCACTGCCGGGCGGTTCATCGATGATGTTTAAAGATGTGACGGCAAGAGTGACCGGGCATGAGGCCATCGCCAAGCTCGCTGCCGCCCGAATCGCGGAAGGATATCCCGATGGAACGTTTCGGCCATATCAGTTTGTCAAACGACTTGAATTTTTTGTCTTTACGGCTCGTGCCGATAACGAGCGGTTTCGGTGAAACGAAGAGGTTGGTTGGGCAGATTGTTTCTTCTCGCAAAATAACCGCTCGTTCCACAACTATGGCTGAATGTGCATAGACAGGAAAAAGGTGTCCCAGCTGTTTGGGGCACTTTTTTCATCTAGCTAGGAAAGGGAAGCTGCTGACGGTGATTCGCTTCACTTGTCTGTTAACGTTGTTCGCTCCCCAGTTTATACGGCGGACTGGTGCTTGCGTTGCCGAACGCGTCTTCCACTTTAATCCAATAGTTGCCTTTCGACAGTTTGATGGTCAGGTATTCATCATCGCCTTTTGTATAATCATCTCCTTTCGCAATCAGTTTTCCGTTTGCGTTATAGACCGCTATTACCACGTCAAGATCAGAAGGAACGTGCAACTTGTATCGTATATGTGGCCGTTTCGCGGGCGGTAAACTTGTAATAGTCTACATCCCCTTGGGATGATGATACATTCATCTATTCGGTGTTATAACAGGTTCCTTGTTTTGGAGTTCGAAGAGGCAACGGACTTTGACGGCACATTGTGATGCACGGTGGAGTTACGGTCTTCGTCTTGCTGATTAGCTGAATTCGTTTGGCCGTTCGGGGAAAGACCAGGGAGATTGAGCGGCTGGACGATAGTGGTTGGATTTTTTGTCACTGATGCTAGTGCCAGGAATGGTGGGCTGTTCTCTAACAATCTGCGTAAAAAGTCATATCTAGTGACAGAAGGATTCGAGAATGATATCGTTTTTTCAAAGCTTCTCTCCTTTTTCAGAAAGTTAGTAATCGCATAAAGTATTACTATATAATTGAATAAAATCCCTATGTTTTTTCTTGCTGTTTCCGAAAGTATTACAAAAGCAACAAAAATTTAATGTAAATGTAATAAAAATGCAATAAACATATCTGCAATACTTGTTAAAATATGACTATGTCGAAACACTAACCATTTTGTCGTTAGTTCACGGGTAGTACATAAGTCTTTGATCTATCAATCTACAAATAGGATAAATAGGGGAGGAGAAATGATTGCGTCGAATCGTTAGTCTTGTTCTTGTATTGAGTTTATTGTTTGTAAACAGTTCCGTGTCGTTCGCTGATGATATTACTGGTATCGCGTTGGAGAAGGAAATGCGGGCCATGGTGAACCAAGGGATTGTCCAAGGGTATTCGGAAGGGCAATATCGTCCAAACGAGCCAGTGACGCGTGGCCAGTTTGCGACGTTCCTTGCGCGAGCGTTGCAGTTGCCTAAGGTGACAGGAACTGTTTCATTTTCTGATGTTTCACCATCTTCGGCACTGGCCGATGGCATTTACAAAGCAAGTGCGGCCGGCCTTGTCCAAGGGTACTCCAATGGCACCTTCGGTACATATAAACAAATTACAAGAGAAGAAATGGCGCTGATGATTGATCGTGTGTTCGATTATTTGGAAATCGAGAAGCAAAGAGCGGACTTTTCTTCATTTACTGATCTTGACAATCTTTCATCTGCATCGCGGTTGGCGATTGCCAACAGCATTCATTACGGCATTATCCGTGGCATTCCGAATAAGGATGGAAAAACGTTCCGTTTTGACCCGAAAGCAGCAGCAACGCGGGCACATGCAGCGGCGTTTTTGTACCGCCTGCTCGAAGTGTGGGCTGAGCAAATACCGGAGATGGCCTATCAAATTGGGGCGATCGAAAAAGGGGAGCTCGTCATTTGGCCAAAGCGGTATGCCACGTTTGCTCAAGCTGAAGCGGCCTTAACCAATCCCGCTACTCAAGTGATCGTCCAAGGGACGAAAATCGTGAAAATGGCAAACGGCTATGCCATTGCTCAACCAGCTCCTGGAAATTCAACGACAACCATTTACAATGCTAGTTTGAGCACATCGCTTACTTACGTTCAGCCAAATACAGAAATGAAATATTTAGGAGCCGACGAGGAAAAAGTAAAAGTACAAATTGCCGATACAATCGGGTACGTAAAACAGGCTGATGTGTTGCTCGTTCCGACAGCGCTTTTGCAAGGGCGATCGTATTACCAAGTGACAAACGGCAATCTTGTTCATGTGATTTACAACACGACGAGCAATACGTATACGAGTTACACATACGGAAAAGCGCCGTCTTTTATGCAAGTGGGACAGAAGTACTATAGCTGGGATGGCGATACGTTTTATAATGAAGCTGGTCAGCACGTCGGTACGGCCTATCAATATTTCAATGTTCTATCGTTGCGGACAAAAACGAATTATACCGCCGATGAGCTGAATCGGTTTGTTGCCGCCTATCGTTCTCAAAGCCCATTGAAAGAGCTTGGTACCGCGTTTAAACAGGCGGAAGAGAAGTACCAAGTTAATGCTTTATACTTGCTAGCTCAAGCGATTTTAGAAAGCAATTGGGGATTAAGTCAGCTTGCGCAGACGAAAAACAACTTGTTCGGCATTAAAGCGTATGACAGCGATCCGCTCAATAGCGCCGATTCGTTCAAGTCGTTCGAAGAGTGCATCGATTATATGGCGAAAACGATCGTTGCTGGGCGATACGCGAATCCAAGCGATTGGCGCTATAACGGTGCCGTGCTTGGCGATAAGTCAGTCGGTTTTAACGTCCGTTACGCCTCTGACCCGTATTGGGGGCAAAAAATTGCTGGTTGGATGTATCAGGCTGACCAATTTTTAGGCAGAAAAGACATTGGCCGATATAAAGTGATGGTGACGAACACTGAAAGTGTCAATGTTCGACTGCAACCGGCAGTTGTTCCGCCAGTTTGGTATGAATATAAACAAGCGAACACACCGGTGACGGTGGTGGGAACAACGGCGAAACAGCCCGACGGCTACGTCTGGTATGAAATCGTTCCAGATTTGCCGACGCAAAAAGCGTATATTCGCGGCGATTTATTGTCGCCTCTGACCATCGTTAAGTAAAAAGGAAGAGGATGTCCCAAAAGTGTTCGCATAGCGTTCGCTTTTGGGGCACTTTTTTGGGCAAAAAAAGAAGAAAACCGTTCCTTTTTTGGTATAATAGAGTCACCACAACCCTACCAAGAAAGGACGGTTTTCTTATGTACATTTATTATAACCGAGATCAACTCATTTTGCCAATGGATCTTGAAATTCTCATTCCCAAACATCATCTTTGCCGGATCGTGGATCTAGCCGTGGAAAAAATGGATCCAGCTCTGCTCGTTTCCCTCTATCCCGGCGGAGGCCGCCCAGCCTATCATCCGAAAATGATGTTGAAAGTCATCCTGTATGCCTACGCCAATCGGATCTATTCCTCTCGCCAAATCGCCAAGCAATTGAAAGAAAACATTTATTTTATGTGGCTATCCGGCCATCAAACACCGGATTTCCGCACCATCAACCGATTTCGGTCGGAACGGATGAAGGACATCATTTACGAAACGTTTTTCTCCATTGTCGATCTTCTGCGTCAAGAAGGGTTGGTCAAACTAGAGGATTACTTTCTGGATGGAACGAAAATCGAGGCCAGCGCCAACAAGTACACGTTCGTTTGGCGCAAATCAACGGAAAAGTACGATCAGAAGTTGGAGGAGAAATTCCGGAAAATCGTAGCCTCGATCGAACAGGTGGTAAAAGAGGATGAAGAGTCGGAACAAGAAGGAGATTTTCAAGAAAAGCTGGAAGCTTCACCGATCACGTCTGAAAAGATCGAAGCCGTGATCGAACAAGTGGAAGAACATCTAAAGAAAGAGCCGAAGAATCGCACGTTAAAGAAAGCAAAACAGCAATTGGAACAAGACATTCTCCCCCGTAAGAAAAAATATGAAGAATACAAAAAAGTGTTAGGCGAACGAAACAGTTTTTCGAAAACGGACCCCGATGCGACGTTTATGCGGATGAAAGACGACCATATGAAAAACGGCCAGCTCAAACCGGGATATAATGTGCAGATAGGGACAGAGAACCAATTCATCACTGGATTTAGCGTGCATCAACGGGCGGGGGATGCCGGATGCTTCATTCCACATTTGGAGCAATTGGCCGCCTATGGGCGTCCCATGCCTAAACGAGCGATTGCGGATTCCGCCTATGGGAGTGAGGAGAACTACACGTACTGCGAGAAAAAGCAGATCGTCGCGCTGATCAAGTACAACACATTGGACCGGGAACAAACGAAAGCGTGGGCGAAAGAGATCGGCCGAATCGAGAACATGACGTACGATGAGGAATTGGATGAGTGGATTTGCGCGAAAGGGGAACGGCTGGTGTTTGTGTATAAACGGAAGGAAACGACCGACAACGGGTACGTCATCGTCAAACGGACGTATCGTTGTACAGCATGTGCCGGATGCCCGTTTCAAGCAGCATGTGCCAAAGGCAAAGACACGAAAACCATCCGCGTTTCCTTGAAAAATCAACAACAACGGCAAGAAATCCGGAAACGGCTGTCCACGGAAGAAGGGGCGACGACATATCGAAGACGGCAAATCGAAAACGAGCCGGTGTTTGGGCAAATCAAGCATAATCAGCAATTTCATCGGTTTTCATTGAGAGGCCTCCCAAAAATTACCTTGGAGTGGGGTCTAGTTTGTGCTGCCCACAATTTGAGAAAGTGGGCCACAACGACCGACCCAACAAGGAAAAAATAGGATAAAATTCGGAAATAAGGAGAAATTCCTGCCTCAAAAAAGGAATAAATAACCAAATGGTAAGAAAAAGAAACAGAGGCTACTCTCAAAAGGTCGGTTTAGACGACCTTTTGAGACAGCCTCTTTTCCTATGTCGGGAGATAGGCGAGCCTCTTTGTTCGATTCAGGCGGCGCAGGCAACGCCAACGGCTGAGAAGAAGGACGTTATGCCGACGGTTTCGGTTTCCGTTTCGAGCGGAGTGTGCGCAGCAACCGGTAAAATCCTTCACGATACAGGGCGTATACGCCCGCGATATAAATGGCTACACCAAGCGGAACAAGCACGGCAAGCGCAAGAAGCGCTGGCCACTGGTGGATGCTGGCCACTTCTTTCAGTCCATAGAGCAATCCCGCCATGATGGCTGTTGCGCTGCCGACGCGGACCAACAAGGATATCAATTTTTTCGCTTCCCCGCGTTCAAACTCTTTATAGACGGCGATTGAGCAGGCGGTGACGTAGTAGAGAGAAACGAGCGAGCTTGACAGCGCAATCCCAGCATAACCGAACGATTGAACGAGGGCATAGTTAAGGATGATATTTAACACAATTGTTGTGACACTAATCCGCAGTACGACCGCTGTTTTCCCTTTCGCATACATCGACTTGGCGACAATATATTGCAGCCCTTGAGTGACAATGAGCGGCAAGTAAAAGAGCAGGGCGACATAGGTGCGGTATGTGTCCGTTTCCGTGAACTGGCCGCGTTCATAGACGATCGCAATCGCAGCATCACCGATCACCCACAGCCCGGCCGCTACCGGCATTAACGTGATGAGAGAGAGCTCCATGCCGGTGAAAAACGTTTGTTGAAATTGGCGCGGCTTGTCCACTTGTTCGGAAAGTAATGTGAACAAAATCGCCGCGACGGTCGTGCCGTAAATCGTATGCGGGATGCTGACGAGCAGCGAGGCATTATTCAAATACGTGACTGCTCCTTCGATTGTGCCCGAGGCGAAGATTTTATCAATGAACATGTTCATTTGCCCGACGAACGCATTCAATAGCGAAGGGACGAGCAGGCGCAAAAACGTCTGTCGAAAATCGGGATCGATGGACAACGTCGGCGTCCATCGGTAACCGCTCCGATACAAATAAACAAACATTAGGACAATGCCTAACATAATTCCAAAGACAAACCCGTAAGCAAGGCTGTAAATGCCCCACACATCGGAAAACAACAGAGCAAACACTGCGCCCATCAGAGTAGCTAACAGCTTCGAAATTTGCGATGGAACAAAGATGCGCCGCCCTTGCAAATATGAATCTAAAATACCGTTTAAGGCAATGGCGCCCATAAACAAAAAGAAAATTTGCGTGATGTGGATCGCCACCGATTCAGTAACAGCTGCCATTCGTCCAAAAATGGCTGGGACGAAGGAGGGAGCCAGTAAATAACCGAGAACGGCAACGAGCAAAAAAATGGCGACAGTGGCGTTCATAATACCATTCGCGTTTCGCTCCGCTGCTTTAGGATTGTTTTGTTTCGCTTGAACGTACAACGGGAGAAAGACGTTATTGAATCCGACTGAAATGACAGCTAACACGAGCGTAATAAACGAAAACGCCAATAAGTAGCCATCCGTATATTCATTGGCGCCGAACTCCTTAGCAATAATGCTTTCTCGCAAAAAACCAGCTACTTTAACGACGAGGGCGAGCAGCGTGATCCAAATCGCCGTCCGTTTTAATGAGGGCATGCGTGTCACTTCCTTCATTCAAAATTGAAAAAGGCCGTCCCTGATGACAAAGAGACGGCCGTGATGTTATGGCGCCAGCGCGGCTCGATAAATGTCTTCGTACTTTTTCGCTGCTGATAAGTGGGAATATTCGTCTTCGATTTTCCGTCTCGCTGCTTGTGCCAGTTGTTGTCCAAACTCCGGATGATCGAGTAGTTCGATGATGGCTTGAGCGAGTTCATCCACATTTTTTTCCTCGACGAGTAGGCCGTCTTGCCGGTGGCTGACGATCTCTTTCAAGCCCCCGACCGCTGAAGCGATGAGCGGCGACCCTGATCCCATGGCTTCTAAGGCAGAAATGGATGTCGCCTCTTCCACTCCGGCGGAGTGGACGCTTGGAACAAGTACAATGTCCGAGAGGGCATAATACTCGGTCATCGTCTCATGCGGAATAGCGCCAAGCAACTTCGCCTTTTCGCTCAGCCCTTGCTGTTCGATGAGCGACTTCAGCTCCTCGTACGCTTCGCCCATTCCGGCATAAATGAGCATGGCGTTTGGGTATTTTTCCAATACGTGTGGCAAGGCAATCGCTGGATAAATGACCCCGTTTTTTTTCGTCAGCCGTCTTGGCACAAAAATGACAGCCGCGTCTTCAGGCAACCCGTGTTTTTTCCGGTAGGCGAGTCGATTCGATTTCTCTGGTTTGAATCGATCCACATCGATAAAGTTGCGAATGGCGGTCGCTTCCACTCCGGCTTTTTCCCGCACATACTTTTTAATGCGTTGGTCAACGGTAATAATTTTCCGCGTTTTCGTATACGCCTCGATTTCTTTCTCCAATAAGTGCTGCGCCTGTTCGCTTCCCTCCACCACTGCACCTCGGCTGATGGCTTCGTACGTCATGTAGCCGTGCACGGTCGTCACCGTCGGGATGCCAGATGGCAGTGCAGCCAACGTCGCAAACACTTCTTGGGCATTGATCACATCATATCGCTCGTTAGCGGCTTTGTCGGCGATGAGACGGGAAAGAAGCCGCTGTCTCACTGCATGGCTCCAAATAATGCCCGTTCCTTTTGACACTTTATTCAGCAAAAAGCTTGGTCCCTTAGCCAGCACCATTTGCTTGGCTGGGGGAACATCGCTGAATGAAACGATGTCTACACGATGCCCCCGTGCCTCAAGCCCAGCTTTCAATGTGGTTACATGGGTGGATAACCCTCCGGCATGCGGATAGTCAAAGACAGTTGCTAGCAAAATATTCATCGGCGATCTTCTCCTTGCGGGAAAAATTTTTCTTTCAACAGCCGAATGTTTTCCATGGCCTCCTGACGCATTTGCTTGGCGTTGTTTTGAACAACCGCACTGACGGCTTCACGCTCAGCGAGCATATACCGGGCGTTGTTCACGAGCCGATCAACGTCGATCTCCTCCAGACGGAACGAATAGTCCCACATGCCGGACCGCTTCAGCAAACTCTCCACTTTCGGGTCATAACTGAGACCGATATGCGGGACGCCTGTCAAGGCCGAAAAAATGAGCGAATGCAAACGCATGCCGATCGTCAAACGGCAACGGCTAATAAAATGTAAATATTGGTTCGGTGTAAAATCTGGGCCGAGAATATGACAAGCGGACCGATGATTCATTTGTTCGACGACTCGCTCAGATGCACGCACATCATGATGTCCTTCCATCGGCACGAAGACCGGCGTAATGCCCTCGAGTTCGATCAACTGATCGAGCGCGCGGGCGATTTTTCCATAATAGTCGCGTTGATCAAGCCACGGACGCACCGATACGGCGACGAGCTGTTCATCGCCACGAAGCGGAAGGCTTTCAAGGCAAGCATTATCTTCCTTATGATGAAAAGCAAAGACAATATCAGCGGTGACGACCGTCTCTGGTCTTGTCACGCCTAGCTCGTGAAGCAACTGTTTCGAATACGCATCGCGGACAGTAATAAAATCAGCCATATTGGCAAACACTTTCATTAAAATCTTTCCCCACGTCGTGTTGACCGGTCCGATCCCTTGCGAGAAAAACATGACTTTCGTCCCGCACAACTTCGCTAAAAACACAATTAATAAATAATAAGGAAGCGGACCGAACAAAAAGCGTGTTGGATACGTATCTTGAAGCAGCCCTCCACCGCCGCTGATTAATAAATCGGCTTCGCGCAGCGCCCGAATTTTTCCTTTATTATCATGGCGCCATCCACGGTATACGCTTTTCACCCCATGCGCTTTCGCTGTTTGTTCGGGAGACAGGGAAAACACAGTAATATCCGGGTTCGGCAATTCGGCTCGAAGATTGTCGATAATCGCTTCTAAAATGGCTTCATCTCCCGTATTGCCAAGTCCATAAAAGCCAGAGATGACAATTTTCAACGACATAACTCCTCCTCTTAAACGAACATCGTTCCACAAAAATCAACCTTAATTGTAGCATTTGCCTATTATAGATTCAATGATGCAAAATGGATGATGGTTTGTTATACTATAACGTGATTGGTCGAAAAAGCTCGAAAAAAGGTAATTCTAGTTTACAAAAAGAGAGGTTTTCACGATGAAAAAAGTGTGTGTCGTCGGGCTAGGTTATATTGGACTTCCGACGTCAGCAATATTTGCCGCTGCTGGATTTGACGTTGTCGGCGTGGATGTGAGCGAAACCGTCGTTGCAACGATCAACAGCGGCAACATTCATATTGAAGAAACAGGATTAGCCGAACTTGTCAACCGGGTCGTCAAAGAAGGGAAATTCCGGGCGCAGCTCGCTCCGGAAGAGGCAGATGTGTTCATCATTGCCGTTCCGACACCGATTCATGACGATTATACTGCCAACATCGACTACGTTATTGAAGCGACGAAATCGGTAGCGCCATATTTGCGGAAAGGAAACGTCGTCATCGTTGAATCGACGATTCCACCACGCACGATGGACGATGTCGTCGCACCGATCATTCGCGAGCACGGTTTTGACCCGGAGCAAGATGTGTATTTGGCTCATTGCCCAGAACGTGTCTTGCCGGGCCGCATTTTAATTGAACTCGTCGAGAACACAAGAATCGTCGGCGGTGTCACGAAAGAGGCAGCAAAACAAGCAGCCGACGTCTACCGGGCGATCGTCAAAGGCGAAGTGATTGAGACGGAAGCTGTGACTGCTGAAATGGCGAAATTAATGGAAAATACGTTCCGTGATGTCAACATCGCTTTAGCAAATGAACTCGTAAAAATCGCGCAACGTGTCGGCGTCAATGCTCATAAAGTCATCGAGCTTGCCAATAAACACCCGCGCGTCAATATTCATTTGCCAGGCCCTGGTGTCGGTGGGCATTGCTTGGCCGTTGATCCGTACTTTATCGTCGAAAAGGCGAAAGAAGAGTCGCAGCTCATCCAAACGGCGCGCCGCATTAATAACTCGATGCCACACTTTGTCGTCGAGCAAGTGAAACGCATGACGGCGGAACTCGAAGCGCCGGTCATCGCCGTCTTCGGCTTAACGTACAAAGGCAATACGGACGATGTGCGCGAGAGCCCGGCCATTGAAATCTACGAAGAGCTGCGGCGGAACGAGCGGTTTGACGTCCGTGCTTACGACCCGCACGTTAAGCCGTCGCAAGTGCCGTTTCCGCTTTCTACGAAAGAGGAAGCACTCGATGGGGCACATCTTGTCGTTGTCTTAGCTGACCATAACGAATTCAAAACACTAACAGCCGAGGAATTGGCGTCGATGAAAACCAAGGTCATCTTCGATACGAAAAATTGCATCGGTCTTGACGATGAAGACGTGACGGTATATCAAATCGGCCATTTATCGGTCGTCCAAGCTATTCAAGAACAACCACCGGAGAGAGTATGATCAGCTATGGAAAAAGAGCAATATTTAGGGGTGTACGTCTCCACCTTAACGTATGACGACATTCTTGCTGATATCGAAAAGCGGATGGAAGCCGGCCAAAAATCGACGATTATTGCCGTCAACCCGGAAAAAGTGATCGCTGCAGGCAAAAATGATGAACTAAAACAGCTCATTAACACGGCGACGTACCAGATTCCGGACGGCATCGGTGTCGTGTTGGCTTCGAAGTTAAAAGGCGGGCATCTCGCATCAAGGGTGACGGGCATCGACTTGATGGAGCGGCTCATCGCTCGGGCAGCGGAAAAAGGATATCGCGTCTTTTTGTATGGTGCCAAAGAAGAGGTCGTGAAAAAAGCGAAAGAAAACCTCGAAGCGAAATACCCTCGTCTTTGCATTGCTGGTTACATGAACGGGTATGTGAACGATGATGAAGCGGTTGTTCAAGCCATTAATGAGGCAAACGCCGATATACTGTTTGTCGCTCTTGGCAGCCCGAGACAAGAGCTATGGATCCGAGCGCACATGGATCGGCTCAACGTGAAAGTGTTTCAAGGAGTCGGCGGGAGCTTTGACGTGTTTGCCGGACATGTCAAACGGGCGCCAAAATTGTTCCGAACGCTTGGCCTCGAATGGCTGTACCGGCTCGTCACCGATCCAAAACGGTTCAAACGGCAGCTCGCCTTGCCGAAATTTCTTTGGAAAGTACTGACCGAAAAACGCACAGCCGGCGAGTCCGGCTGCTAGGGAGAGATGACGGTGAACGTGTTGCACGTCATTAGCGGCGGGGAAACAGGAGGGTCACGCAAACATGTCGTCACCCTTTTATCGAAGTTTGCCCCGGGTACCGCGACACTCGTCGTGTTCCAAGATGGGCCGCTCGCTGCGGAGGCGCGTCAAGCGGGGATCGATGTGCGCCTTCTTGCCCAATCATCCCGCTATGATTTGTCCGTGCTATCGAAGCTTGTTGCGCTCATTCGTCGCGAACGTTTCGATATTTTGCATACACATGGGCCGCGCGCCAATTTGTACGGCGCGCTCATCAAACGGAAAATCGCCATCCCATGGATGACGACTGTCCATAGCGATCCGCGCCTCGATTTTATGAAATCAGGATGGAAAGGAAAATGGTTTACCCGCCTCAACGTGTGGGCACTTCAGAAGGTAGACTATTTTTTTGCCGTCTCGGAACGGTTTAAAGAAAGTTTGATGGAGCTCGGCATTGCCGCTGAACGAATTCAAACGATTTACAACGGCATCGACTTTGATGATGCCCCCCGTCCGCACATGTTGCAGCGCGCTGATCTCGGGCTTCGGGAAGACGATTTGGTGATTGCCATGGTCGCCCGCCTTCACCCGATTAAAGGACATGCCCTCGTCTTTGAAGCCCTCGCCTCGCTTTCCGATCCGAACGTGAAGCTGCTCGTTGTCGGAGACGGGCCGCTTGCGGCCGAACTGCGTGAAAAAGCGGCGCAAAGCGGCATCGGGCGTCAAGTACAGTTTCTCGGGTTTCGAAGCGATGTCGCGGATATTTACGCGCTGTCCGATGTCGCCTTAATGGCTTCCTATAGCGAAAGCTTCCCGCTCGCGCTGCTTGAAGCGGCCAATGAACGCCTGCCCGTCATTTCCACCGATGTCGGCGGGGTGAGGCAATTGGTCGCCTCGGATGACATGGGCTGGATCGTTCCGGTGGGCGACCGCGCCGCTTTAGCCGAGGCCATCCGGGAAGCGTACAACCGGAAAAGCGAGCTGAAAACGATGGGGCAGCGGCTGTACGAACACGCTTCCGCCCATTTTTCATTGCAGCGCTTATATGAAGAAACGATGGCCACGTACGAGCGCGTCTTGGCCATCTATCGAACTAGGAAAAAAGGAGTTTAAACGATGCGAGTTAGACAACCGTTCACATACTACGCCGTCTTATTGGCGCTTTTTCTCATTCCGCTCGTTTCGTACAAAATGTATATCGGCCCACTGCCGCTTTCCGCCGAAGTTGTGATGATTCCGCTCATCACGTTGGCAGCGCTAGTCGATTATAGGCAGAGACGAATCAAACTGAATGATTTTCCGGTGAGGCCGATCTTGTTGGCATTTATTGCCTTTTTGCTCATCGCTATCGTCTCGTTAGTGAAAGCGGCTAGCCTTGCTCCGGCCATCATGGAGCTTGCCCGCTATCTGTCGTATGTCGTTTTGTTTTTCATTGTCGTCAAAGTCCAATTTACCCGCGAGCAATACGTGCGCTTTGCCCAATCGTTCGGACTTTCTGCCCTGCTTGTCGGCGTGTATGGGATCATCCAGTACATTTTCGACATTTCGCTTAACACAGCGGGACTATACGCCTTGAAAGAAGCGAAAGGGCGCGTTGACTCTACCCTTGTCAATCCGAACTATTACGCGTCGTTTCTCAATCTCGTCATTCCGGCGTTGCTTTTATTCGCCGTTGTCTATTGGCGTGACAAAAAAGTGCAATTGCTGACGTTTGCCGTATACGCCATTTATGTCATCAACCTTGTCTTGACCTACACGCGTGCTGCTTGGGTCTCTATGCTTGGTGGATTGGTGCTTGTTATTCTGCTCATGCCGAAAACGTTCTTCAAAAACGTCATCCGCCCACACATTCTCATATCGTTCGCGGTGCTTTTAACCATTGTGTATTTCATGCCAGATGTGCAATCACGTACTTACTCAGCAGTTTACGCGATGGAAAAAATCATTAGCCGTCACTTGCACAGTGACTCGACCAATCATGTCGATGGAAACAGCAGCGATGAAGACGGTGGATTTTTGGATGAAGAGCCTGATGATGAAGAAGCAACCCAAGACGAGGAGACGACCAACCGCGCTGTCGTTTCCCGCGTCACCCTTTGGAAGACAGGCTGGGTGATGATGAAAGAAAATCCGGTCATCGGTGTCGGCATCGGTAACTATTTAGTTCGCTATAAAGAGTATGTCACGAAATATCCGGAGCTGTATATTGGCCATGATCAATATTCCGTCCATAACTCGTACTTAAAAGTGGGGGCGGAAACCGGCTTCCTTGGCTTAATTGCTTTTGTTGCCATTTACGTTGTTTATTATGGGTACTTGCTTCGTCTTTACTTCGCGTCATCCGATCGCCTAGGTAAACTTATTACCGTCGCCTTAATCGCTGGCAGTGCTACTTTTATCGTGCAAAACTTATCGAACAACTTAATTTTCATCCCACAGTTGAATACGATCTTTTGGCTTATCTCGGGGCTGGCCATGGCGTTCGTCCATCAGGCCAGCGCCCGGTCGTCAAGAACGCAGGCATAAAGTCTGCGTATTTTTTTACTAAATACATTTACAATTTTTAGGTTTATTGTATAATAGTGTTTGTGACCTATATATTTCCTAATCGCCCAACATGATGAGAATTTTGTAAAAAACAGTTGAAAAATCCTATGTTTTTGATAGAATAGTAGTTGAGTTTGGGAGTTTTGGCCTTTGTGGGTTGTACGATAGAATTATTTTTTATCGTGCTAATATACATACTCATGTGGGTTGATATTCGTGGGTTAATCATCATCGCATGAGGCTGTGCTCCTGATCTCGTTAGCTAATCGAACGGCACAGGCATGCTAATTATCCTGATGCCTTCGATTCACTATAAAAATAAAAATATATGCAAAACGGGGAGGAAATCATTCATGGCTTATCAACCTAAGTCCTATCGCAAATTTGCTGCAACGACAGCAACAGCAGCCATGGTTGCATCTGCGGTAGCCCCTGTTGCTTCTTTAGCTGCAGGATTTACTGACGTTGCGCCGCAATACAAAGATGCGGTCGATTTCTTAGTATCGACAGGTGCAACAAACGGTAAAACAGAAACGCAATTCGGCGTTTACGAACAAATCACTCGCTTGGATGCAGCGGTGATCTTGGCGAAAGTATTGAAACTTGATGTAGACAACGCAAAAGACGCTGGTTTCACGGATGTACCGAAAGACCGTGCGAAATACGTCAACGCGTTGGTTGAAGCGGGCATCTTGAATGGGAAAAGCGAGGGCAAATTTGGTGCCTACGACAACCTGACTCGTGTCGAAATGGCGAAAATCATTGCCAACGCTTATAAATTAGAAAAACAAAACGACAACGCGCTTCCGTTCACGGACGTCAACGCAACGTGGGCTCCGTTCGTTAAAGCGCTCTATGACAACGGCGTAACGAGCGGTAAAACGGAAACAAGCTTCGGCGCGTACGAAAACATCACGCGCGGCGATTTTGCGCAGTTCGTATACAGAGCAGCGAACCTTGATGTTGCTCCGGAAGTTGTATCGGTAAGTGCGATTAACGCTAAAACTTTAAAAGTAACTTTCAACAAAGCTGTTGATGACACTAAAGCTAAGTTTGAAGTGAAAAAAGGTTCTGTTACTGTAAACGTAGCAAAAACTACTTTCTCTGCGGATAAAAAATCTGTTGAACTTGAACTTGCTAGCAAATTATTTGAAGGCGAGTACACTGTTAACGTAACTGGTCTTGCTGATCAAGCTCTTACAGGTTCTGTTAAAGTTGAAAATGAGAAAGTAGCTAAAATCGAACTCCTTGGTGAAGTTGCTCCAATTAATGCGCAAAACAAAAAACAGGCAACTGTTGCTTACCGTGTGTTTAACCAATATGGAGAAGATATTACAAAATCTCCACTTGCTTCCTCTATTAGTTGGACAGCATCTAACGGTGTTGATGCTCAAGATGATGATAAAGGTGTTTTAACTTTAACAAACACATCTGATTTCAAAACAGGAGATAAAGTTGCTATAACAGGTATTAATGTTTCAACAAATACGGTAGTTTCAGGTGTTGTAACTATTAGCGATGCTTCAGCTACAGATACAGTTGAATTCGTTGGTATTTATAACAAAGACGGAAAAGAATTTTCTGGTGACTTAGCTGTTGGTGACTTCGTGTTGTTATTAAATGCGAAAGACCAGTATGGTAATGATGTTAATGCATCAAAAGTAAATGACGATGTTGTGTTCACTTCTTCAAATCCGTCAGTTTTAACAATTGATAAAGCATACGATGGTCAAGGTAAGGATAAGGATAAAATTGGTTTGAAATTTACTGCTGGTCCGAATTATGCAAATGGTGGAAAAGTCATTATTACAGCCATTTCTAAAACAAGTGGTAAAGTAGCCCAGTTTGAAGTAAACGTGAAAGCCGCTCCAGCACTTGATACTTTCACTTTAGGTACACCAACTGAAATCGTAGCTGCTGGAGAAAAAGTGAAACTTCCGTTTACGGCCGTTGACCAATATGGAAATACAGTTACAAAATACGAAGCATTGGAAGGGAAAGTTACCTTCAATACTGATAAAGCCAAACTTGTAAAAGATGCGTCTGGGAATGCTGTCCTTGAGTACACTGCACCTGATACAAAAGGATTGCAAGTGTTAGTGGCTACAGTTGTCGGAAGTGGGAAAGTTTCTCAATTAACTATCGATGTCAAAGAAGCTGCATATGCAGCAACTATTGAGTCTCTTAAAAATGTCACAACTACCGTAGCCAAAGATGGTAAAGTAGAAATTAGTCTTTCTAACCTTGTTGTTAAAGACCAATACGGTCGTACTTTTGATTTGAAAGACAAGTTAACAAATACAGAAAATGGAGCTAGCCTCGGAAGATATAAAATTGTTGTAACTGACTCTGAAAACGGTGCTGTAAAAGTTGCAGGGGCTGAGATTACTGCCAACGATGGTAAGATTACTATTACAGGATTAGAAAAAGGTTCAGAAGAAGTAACGTTCAAGTTACAACGTGTTGAAAAAATTGCGGAAAATACTTACAAATTTAAGGATGTAGCAACAAGCCCATTAAAAGTAACATTTAATACTGTTGACAAGTCTGCATTTACTTCATTCGAAATTGGCGAAATTGGAAAATTATATGCTGATGGCACTAAAAGCACTCACGCGAAAGCCCTTAAAGTATACGGCGTAAAGGCAGACGGTACGAAAGTTGAGTTACCTTCAAATTATTATAATGTAATTGTTGATTCTAATGTTCTTACATTCACAGATGGTAAACTTGATGTTAAATTAGATGCAGAAACGGACAAAGACAAATTCGGTACAAAAGATGAAATTACAACGAAAGTAACTGTTATCGTAGAAGGTGAAGAAGATCCTGTAACACTTACAAAAGATATTGTCGTTTCTAAAGTAAAACCAAAAGCGGATAAAATTGAATTCACTGACGTTGTAAAGAATGGCACAGCTTCGATTGCTGTAGCTGACTTAACAGATGAAAATGACGCTGCTGATTTGAGTGCAGTTCTAAAAGTTACTGATCAGTATGGTGTTGAAATCGCGGATCCAGCACCAATTATTACTGTTACAAATATAAAAGAGAAAACTGTAGATACAGATCCTGCTCAGCGATTCAAAGTTGATCGCAATGGAAGTCGTACAGTTGATATCCAAAATGTAGAGGCAGGAGATACATTTACTGTAACTTACTTGTTAGATGGTAAAACAGCAACTGTTAAGTTTATTGTTACTGAATAATTTAAAAGCTACTGCTCTGAAAAATACCGAAAAGCTCTGCGGAGAGAAATCTCTGCGGGGCTTTTTCTTTTCCTTTCTTCAATTCTTCAATTAAAAAAGAAAAAAAGCAAAGCGGCAATGGCTTTACCCTGAAATGGATGATATCTAGTCTAGTCATCTGAGACTTTAATCAAAACTTCTTCTCTTTTCCGTTTTATTTCGTTTCCAAATATACGAACCAATGAATAGTAAGCACTTTTAGCCTGTTCGTTTTTAACCGCTCTTTCCAAGTATTTCATTATCTTTTCGCCGCTATCTTCGTTTTCTTGTGGGGATAATAGATCCATCTCCTTCTGATATCGAAGCAAGACGCGATGAATGAATTTGATCCTTTCTCTTTCTTTTTCTGCATCGATTAGTTCATATATATCCTTTGATTTATGAATATCCTCAAGCAGTTGTAACCGTCAAGTAAAATTGAACACTTTTTGCTCATTAATTTTGAACAGTTTCATCGCTGAAAATGGAAATTCTATGCTTCATGCGATAGCTGTCTCCGTTTAAATGAATCACCTCTGCCCGATGAATAATTCTATCTAATACGGCTGTAGTGATCGCTGGATCCCCCAGTAGTTCTCCCCATTCACTTGGTCCCTTGTTGGACGTTAAAATAATGGATGATTGATTGTACAAGTCATTGATCAAATGGAAAAACAAATTGGCTTCTCGTTGATCCATCGCCATAAACATGAGATCATCGATAATCACGAGGTTGGATTCTCTTAGACGCTGAAGACGAATTCGAGATTTGCGAGTGATTTCTTCTGTTTTTAACGCTTGAATCAACTCTCCCATGGTAATAAACGTCACTTTATACCCTTGATCAATCGCCTCCATCCCAAGTCCAATCGCTAAATGGGTTTTCCCTACACCTGGCGGTCCTAATAAAATTAAGTTAAAAAGTTGGTCTAACCATGCGAGTTCCCGCAATTGATGAAATTGCCGTTTTGTCAGTGATGGCTGTTCATCCAGCTGAAACTCGTCCAATGTCTTGTAATACGGGAAAGCTGCCCATTTTAGACGCCTTTCCCGTGCTTTTTTCTCCCGACAATCTTGTTCATACTGTAATACTATGGACAAAAAACGAAGATAGGTCATCTCGTTTGTTTCTGCTTGTTTCACTAGTACAGGCAGGTGAAAAGCCGTTTCTGTCAAACGCAACGTTCGCAATAACTCTTGTACTTTCGCCAGCTGGCTCATTTCGTTCTTCCCTCCAAAATCTCAATATATTCTTCGATGCTTCTGACAGCTGGTTGAGCTTCCAAAACCGAAAGGTTCCCCTCACGTAATGGTTGAATTCGGTTCACTGAAACGACTTTGTCGGAAGTGTTCCATCTATGTTGTCGTTGTAAGTAACCGACCATATCTGTAAATGCAGAGGCGCTATACAACTGTAATTCCATACATTTTTGCAGCGCTTGGCTGCACAGAGAGAGTGGAGATTGAGCCAGCTGCTTTTGAATGAGCTGTAATTGATCCCGTATATATCGTGGATAGTTTTTTCGTATACGTTCGAGATACTCCTTGGCCGCATCCGGATTTTCAAATTCATGGGCAATCCTCTCGAGATACACATCGATCCCTTTCGCTCGATCACGCAGATGATTCCGGTTTTGAATGAGTTTCCCTTTGCCGTGAGTGATCGGGTGTTTCCCTAAGTATTCCCCGGTTTCCAAATCATAGATCAGGAGTTCTTGTTCTGCCTCTTGAATGACGATTTGCACCGTTTTCCCAAACGATGTATAGGTTCCGCACGGAACCGTGTATCGATTGGATTTGTACAGAATGGTATTGTCCTTTCTCACCGTCCTTGTTATACTGTTGGTAAGGTTTGTTTTGGGGACACCAGTCACGTCCAATGATGGAGAGATCGGTCGTAAGTGTGCTTTTTCGAGTTCGAACACATCGGCCGGTCTCTTTTTTGTCGTATTATGAACTCTGCCGTTTCCTGTTCGGCGCAGCCAATTCCATCCTTGTTCATTCCATGCATCGATAGTAGTAAAGATCCGATGTTTGGCAAAGTTATGTTTGATAAATCCTACGACGTTTTCGATTTTCCCCTTACTTTCCGGATCTGCCTTTCGACATACATGAAGAGTCAAGTTTCGTTGTCTCCGATAGGCTTCAAATTCGGCCGTGAGAATGAGATCCCCGGCATTTTCGCTGACCACAATCAGGTTGTCCTGATCGTAAACCAGTTCGTTTGGGATTCCCCCAAACCATTGGAACGCATTCTCGTGCGCTTGGATGACATCTCTCGTCGTAAAAGGACGATTCAGCCACTCCATGTATTTATAACGGGAGTGCGAAAGAACAAAGGCGATAAAATATAACACGATATCCTTTCCTTGTTGATTTTTTACTTTGACTTTTCCAAAATCGACTTGCGCTTGGTGACCCATTGGTGGATCTGGCACTGCTTGATATTGGCGGACAGAAGTTTCTTTTGGGATGTTCCACTCCTCTCGTAAATTCCTCACATAGCTGCGGACCGTACTTTCTCCCACACGGAGATCGGGATATTGTTCCTCCAGCCAATCTTGTACTTGAGACGCTGATAGATCTGGATGCTTCTGAATCCAATGTAAAATAATCTCTCGGTAAGGGTCTAACTTTTTTCTTCGCTGCTTCGTAGAAGCCAGCCATATCGTCATTTCCTCTGGTGAACGTTTTAAATAGTTATATAATGTCGTTCTGGATATGTTTAATTTTTTAGCGATAGTGGCTTTACTAAATCCTTGCTTTAAGAGCTGATAAATTTCCATGTACACTTCCCACTTATCCACCTTTTCCATCCCTCCAACAGCTAGATAGCATTCAACATCTATCATAGCTGTTCGGAGTAAAATTGGTAAATGAGTGTTCAATTTTATTTGTCGGATTCTGTCCATTTTAGTTTAGCAGTTACAGCAGTTTCTCAAATTCTTTCGATTCCTCATCGTTTAAATAAATATACGGTAGTTGGCAGCGTCTATCTTTAGAAACAATGCGATCAAATTCTTCTGATGAAATATTCGTTATATCTAGAATTTCATCCCGGCTTAGACCGTGTTCGATTAATTTTCTAACGGTTGATACTAGAGGTATCGTGTGTTCTTCTTTTTCTTTTATTAACTGATTTAATTGTTCGATTAAATGCTCTTGTTTTTTTATAAGGTTATGGAAGTCTTCGATGCATTGCTTTGTTTGGGTATCAATTCTTGGTAAAACATCCATTTGAATACACCTCTATACTTAATTTTATTAATGCTGCCGGATCGCTTGGTTGGTTTTATTATGTTTTTGCCACATCTATAATTATTTAATCATCTCATCCGGCAAATTGATAGTAGCGATCATCGCGCGAAGTGATTTGCCAAGTCTAATTCTTAATCATTTCCATTTTTAAATAATTGTATTAGATACATGCTCTAACTAAAATGAAAAGTTTTGTATCTATATTTGTAGTGAGAGTATTCTAAACAGAATATGGCTACGACAACAAGGAATCCGCTGATGATGCTAAAGATCTTGCTTGATTTTTTTCTATTTATAGGATGTTCAGTGGAAGGATTTTCTAGACGTTATAGTGAATAATTGGAAAAGAGGGGGAAAACGGGTCAGGGAAGGGGGACAGAAAGCATTCTCTGTATCGAGTAAAAGAGATAGCGGAATTGTTGTCTGAATTTAGTGTCGAAACAGAAAAAATCGATGGTTTCTTAGAAGTAGCAAACACTATGTGATGGGAACAGCAGAAAGCGGTGAAACGAATAAATCATGAGGTGATCTCACATGATCGATGGAGTGGAGTTAGAACGTATTTTTATTGAAAAGGATGTAGTAAAGAAAACTTTGTATCAATTCATGGAAGTTAAGGCCTCCTTTCATTCCTTCCCTTTCACATACACTTCTCTTATTCGCTTAAAAAGACCTCTTTTATCGAAAGGAGAATGGTTTTTTGACTCGTTTGCCATTTGGAACGAGAAAACCAAGAGGTTAGAAGAAATTAAAGGTCTTTACTCTGATCCACTGTTAGACGAAATCAAGCTACTAATTCTTAAAGGCATAGAAGAACAAAAGTAAATACATAAGAGATAGCCTTTTTATCGAAAAAATTTGGTTAAAATGACGGAGGGTGAGGAGTACAATATTTAAAAGATTGCTATTTTGTACTTATTATTTGTTGAAGAGGAAAATATAAAAAGAGGCCTTTTGGGTTGTGGATGACATAGTGAAAAATCCATCGGTTGAATGCTATACAAGTAATGCATGAAGCTGATGGTTTTTATTTTTCATATTAATGATTGGAAAGCGGGGGTTCTAGAATGAAGAAATTTTATGTCATTCGATCCAAAAAAGAGATGGATGTAAAAGAGAAAATCATTAAGGCTTTCTCGCTTGAAGAGGCATGCGAAATTGTGAAAGAGCAATATGTAGAGACACTGTTAGAAGGTGAAAAGCTTTACATTTTCCCTTTTGTCAATGGGTTGAGGTATGATGAGAATAATCGCGTTGTTTGGCCAGACGAAGGTGAAATGATAAGCATTACTCGATTAGAGTAATGGGAAAACAAGTGGTATTACGTTATACAATCATTAATGCAGCGGGAACATCAATAAATAGGCGATTCACAAATAAAAAGGAGAGTATATGGAATATGGTGCAACTTGCTCTCCTGTTTTTCATTATCCATCCAATCTTAAGTAACCAATTTCTTTTGACACGAACTGGAGCAAGGTAATTTTTTATTCATGTCTAGGACACGTTGTCCTAGACACAATATCACGATTTTCTATCATTTTTGCACATCACTGTGCTTCATAAGATTCAAAAATAAGCCATATTCTTTTTGAAAGGCTACCTCGACTTTGCCGGTTTGGCCATTGCGGTTTTTCAAAACGTTCAGTTCAACGATGCTTGTACTGTTCGGGTTGGATGGCTGATTGTAGTAATCGTCACGGTACAAGCTGATAATCATATCTGCATCTTGTTCGACACTTCCTGAGTCACGAATATCGGACATCATCGGCCGTTTATCGGCGCGTGACTCCACTCCGCGATTGAGTTGTGATAAGAGAACAACTGGGACATGATATTCTTTTGCGATATTTTTTAATTGCTTGGTAATCTCTCCGATGGCCAAATCATGACGTTCAAAATGCCCGATAGGTTGAATGAGCTGCAAATAATCAATCACAATTAAATGCGGTTGATTCGGATATTGTTTCATCGACTGACGCACAGTCGAGCGGATTTCTGCAATCGTTTGTGCCGGTCTGTCATTTAATACCCCGGTCCATTTGCCCATGATTCCGATGGCTTGTACAATCTCCTCATAATCCTCTTTCGAAAAGTTTTTATCGATCCATCGCTTGCTGTTGACTCTTGCAACCGCCGATAACATGCGTTTTAACAGTTGTTCTTCGGACATTTCGAGTGAAAATAAGTCTACCACTCCGCCGTTTTTTAAATGGCTCATCGCAATATTGAGAGCAAATGCGGTTTTCCCCATCGAGGGTCTTGCCGCTATAATAATTAAGTCACCTTTTTGAAAGCCACCGATTAAACGATTCAAATCGATTAATCCCGTATCGATTCCGACATCGCCTTGTGGGGATAGAAGATTTTCGTAGATGTCAAAGAGACCATCTTGAATGGTTCGAATGGAAGATGAGGATAATTCCTGTAAAGTCCCTAATTTTTGATATACTTCGTTGATCTTTTCCTCGGTTGGAGATAAAGCAAGCGACAAAGCAAGAGCCTGCGCTTTTCTTAATCTATATCCTTCCGTTAAGGCATGAACGTAAAATGAGAAATTCGCCGTTGTAGGCACGGCGTTGGCTAAGCCATATAAATAAGATACGCCTCCGACCTCTTCGATTTGATTCATTTCTTGCAGTTGAGTGGCTACCGACACGATATCAATCTTTTCATTTTTCTTTTGCAGTGTTTGCATTGCTTGATAAATCAATTGATGCTCCCGTGTGCCGAAGTACTCGGCAGGAAATGTGCAATCTTGAATTAAATCGCCTTCATTTAAAATTGCTCCTAAAATTGCTTGTTCTGCTTCTACATAGATTATGTTTGAGTCGTTCTGGTTCATATTTATTGAGTCCCCTTCCTTTTATCTAGTTTTAAATATGCTAGCAGGTGTTTTTCGTCATTCGAATACTTTGTAGAATTTTTTTATACTTTTTGTTGCAAAAAATTTATTATGAATTATTTCAAGTTACTGGTTGTTTGTTTAGGGGGATATGAAGAATACTTCAGTAAACAATAGCTTGCTGGAAACCGAATAACGATTTTTAATGATGCTGCACAAGATGAACAAAGTTTACTTTTATATATAAAAGTGACTCGGAATGAGATAAGACGGACAACTTGATCAAGCAATAAAAAACGGACGAACAGCCAATGCTGTGTCCGTTTTCTAGGTTATAGCGGGAGTTTGTACATAGAAAGATGTTGAGATAAAAGTTCTAAATGTGAAAGAAATTCTTGCGGCAAGTCATAATTTTTCCGCATGTAATCCGGTAAAAACGGTCGCTCATCCGTATAGAAGATAGCTTGACTAACCCCTGATGGTTTGTAAGGTGTCTGTTGCTTTCGGTGAATGTCACCAAGATTATTTATAAAGTGATGGAACCCGCTGAAAATGGAAGCATCGTACTCATACGCTACTCTTACAAAGTAAACATGATACTTCGTTTGGGTAAAGGCAATCATATAATCTATGCTGGAATAATCCGTTGGCTGTTTAAATGTTTGTACGTCTTTATAATTTCCTTTTTGTATTAATGTTTTTTCTAGAAGGGTTTGAACTTTTCGGTTAAGCTGTGGTCGATAGGTTTCAAACCGAATAAAATGCTCCACTTTATTTAAAGGTAACATAAAGAGATTCACTTTTAGAGCGTAATCTCCCATCGTTTTTAAATAAGCCGCTAATACGTTTGTCCAGCGTCGGTTCATTCCGTATTGGTATTGTTTTTCATCTGTTACAAACACAATGGCGGTCGGAAGTTTTTCATTTATTTCTTCCGCATATTCAAAGTAATGACGGTAGTTCTCAAATTTTTGTATGAGTTGAGAATGACTTTCTGTAGCTCGGTCAATTTCAATGCAGTAGTGCCGATCATAAGGTAAAACTACTTCTGCGTCCGGTCGTATCTTTGCTTCTTTTCCGTTGTACTCGTATTCTTTTGAAGCGTACATCGACAAGCGATGATCCACTTGTTGATTCGACATTAAGCGCAAACGAACAAAAAAGTCAATGAGTATTAAGTGATGATGAATTTGCTCCATAGGCGGTTTATAAATACCATACTCTAAATCCGCTTGTGTATCTTCCTTATTCTCATTTGCTAAAATATAGCCCGTCCCTGTTTGCCCATCTTCAATGTTTAAAAGAGATTTTACTACTTCTAATCCCGCTTGAGTTAAGTAATATAATGAGCCCACATAATTATCTCCATCCAATTTCTTTGAAGTGACTAGTTTTTGATCCTTTAGCTTGCGCAAATAGTTGTGAACAGAAGACTTTTGTACCGCTGTAGGATTGTGAGATTTAAAATACATCTTGGCTAATTGCAAAGCAGTCATGCCGCGATAATAGAATAAAAATTTTAAAAGTTTTATGGAAGTCTCTGAAAGTTGGTAACCAAGAATTTTCGCCATCTCTATTCTCCTTTGCAAGTCAATTTTGAAACTATATTGTTGTGGTTCTTGTCAGAAATGCAGAAAATCAGTCATTGTGTTGCAAAGTCTTGAAATTAAAGGGGTTTTTTAAGCTAAAGCACCGTGAGTCTAGCTGTGAATTCACTGATGAATCATTCACTGCGTGATTCATGCGGTGAATCTTTAATGAATTTTTTAGTGAATGCTACTAATAAAAAATAAAAAACGGTCCAAGTGGCCGTTTTTGTTCTATAGATGATTCGTTTGTCTGTTTTGCTTTTGATTATTCTTTGAAACAGTAGCAATACTCACAAGATGTTTGTGGACTTATATATAAATTGTACTATTGAAACCTTCATATTCGAACGAGTTCACTGAAGAAAATTTTTATAAAACATGTTCGAATACAAAAACATCAAAAGTATAATGTTTGTACCTGTTGGTAAACCCAAATAAATTACAATAAATTGGAGTGAAAGGGTGGTGAACATGAAAACCGCTGGGGAAATCATTAAATTCCTGAATGAAAACAAAGAGATTACTGTATATGAACTAAGTGAGTCTTTTGGTTTATCAAGTGGGGCGTTAAGAAAACGACTGATTTCTTTGGGTTATACTCAAAATAGCATGGGAGAATGGAAATACAACGGAAAACTTGAAGAAGAGCCAAGGGATGAAGTTGTGACCGGAAAAAGAATGAAAAGAAAAAGAAAAAAATGAAGTGAAGGAGATTGATTTGACAAGAGAATATAAAGAGAAGCCAGATTTGTATGCAGCCCTTTTAACTTTAGCAACTGGTAAATTAGTAAGCAAAGCATTCAAGACCGATGAAGAGATTGCTGAACGCTTTAAACATTTTTGTAAAACGGCGGGTGTTCAAATTGGAAAAATGCATTCACTTGCGCTACTTGAGTTTCTAGAGAAATATGAGCCTGTCGTTCAAAAAATGATCGAAGAAGGAAAAAAGAAGTAAAAAAATTTTATATAAAAGTAAAAATATAGTTGACATTTAGAAAATTAGTGTTAAAATAATCTACGTAATCGAAATGAATGCAATGTAAACTGAATATGGACTCAAAAGGGAAAACCCCAAACGTCAGGTATGCTGTGCCTGTGTCTTTTGGCACATGCGTGCAGTGTACCTGTAGTTTGGGGTTTTTTGCGTTTGAAGGAGGTAGACAGGTATGGTAAGTTGTTAAACTCTCGTTTGCATAAGTTAAAAATAGGTATTATTATTTTAACCAAAGTTAATATTTTGTTTAAAAACAGTTAATGAGGTGGGGATATGACTACGGAAAACTTAAAGATTGCAGTTTTAAGAGAAGAATTTACCGTGTTAACAGATCACTATATTCAAGCGTTAGCGCTAAATCAGTTTGTTTATTGGGAAAACCGTACAAAAGATGCCAAATTGTATCGGGAAGAAGAAAAGCAACGATTCAACAACGAAAATGAATCTAATAAAGAACTACCACAATACGGTTGGATTTATAAGACAGCGGAAGAACTAGCAAAAGAGATTTTATTAGACGTTCACCCTACGACAGTTCGGCGGCATTTGAAGGTTTTGGAGGAAAAAGGATATTTATTTAAACGAACAAATTCTCGTTTAAAATGGGATAGAACTTATCAATATCGTGTAAATCTCGTTAAAGTCGTCAAGGAACTGGAACGGCTAGGGTACTCGCTCAAAGGCTATGAATGGCTTACATCTGGCGAAGGCGATAAGAAGTCTTTAGGTGTCCAAGATAATTCTTCAAGTAAAGAAAATGCAGGTTCGAGAATGCATAATGATAGTTCGAAAGTGTTTGATGCAGGTGCAATACCAAAGACTACTACAGAGATTACTTCAAATCAAAAAGATGAAGATGCATCTCGTTCTTTAAACCATCAAGCTGTTAAAGACGCTGTAAATCAGGAGGTTATGAACCATGCAAAACAATCTGAGCCGCTTAAACGAAATCCTCAAAAAGTTACAGACACGTTATGGTATAAGCAACTTCGAAACCGATTATCCGAAAACGAAAGATGGCAAACAGATCTTGAATGTGATTTCTAAACAGTGTCCTTACGGGCAATGTGACGGAACGGGCTGGATGTTCATTCAAGACGATAACGGAACTTGTTACATGAGAGAATGTAGATGCCGCTATGATCGTCAAATTACCAATAAGCTTAAGTCAGCTAAAGTGCCACTCGATTTTATAGATGCAACTGTCAGCTCGTTCAAAACGGATATTTATAAGATGCAAGAGAGTCAAGAGAGAGCGAAAACTGCGAAGGAAGTTGCTATTAAATATGTTAACAATTATAGAGAATTTAAGGATTTGGGGAAAGGATTGTATTTGTTTAGCGAAACGAAGGGGAGCGGCAAAACTCGTTTAGCAGTGAGTATTTTAAATGCTCTTATCAAAAAATACGATATCCGCGGTCTCTATATCTCATCAACGGATTTACTGCATGAAATTAAAAAAACTTTTGATGACAGCAATCACAGTGCTTATGAAATCATCCAACAATTTACTGAAGCACAGCTACTTGTAATTGATGACTTCGGAGTTGAGAAGACCACTGATTGGTCCGAAGAAATGTTTACAAAGATCCTTGATGATCGGATGATAAGAGGCCGACGATTATTACTTCTAACATTGAAATCAATCAACTGTCAAAAAAAATATCGGGCTGGAAGAATTGAAAGCCGTGTCGAAAAAATGACTTTTCCAGTTCCTCTGCCCGACGAAAGTGTTCGTAGTTATTTAGCACAGCAAGAAAACGAATGCATTGCAGAATTTATCTTCTCTTTTTAAATATAACACAAGCTAATCATTGTTTGAATCATTATTGTGTTGAATTATGATTGCTGATAAATTCATTCAGCAAATCTTTCAGCAGTTCCCGCTGTTTTGGGGACAGCGGGAACCCCTTATAAGTAATAGATGGTTTTTGCAGTATGTCATATAAATCGACAGAAGTATGCTGTTTGATCGTTGGGATGTAACCTGCTTTTTCCAGTAATTGTTCAAAGGACACATCGAGATGCTTGTACAATTTTTCCAAGGTTTTTGGCGAAGGAATCGGTTTTTTCCGTTTTCAATTTGTGAGATATAAGCATCGCTCACTCCTGAAAGCTCCTGCAGTTCTTTAATCGAAAGGTTTTTCCTTTTGCGGAGTGAGCGTAAATAGTCACCGAACTCTTTATTATACATGTTTATTCACCAACCAAATTATAGCATACACAATTTAAAAATTTTATGAGGAGGAGGTGTAGCAGGACATTGAAAATCTTTCTGAAAGATTCACGACAGTTCAAAATTATGCTGATGGAACGCGGTTTTTCACAACGGCAGTTTTCCAAAAGGATTGGTACAAGCGAGACGTATTTAAACCAGATTATTAACAATAAGAAAAGTCCCAGTCCCGCTATAGCCAAAAAAATCGTGGATCAGCTTGAAGTAGAATTTCAAGACATTTTTACAATTCAATAACTAAGAAGGTGAAGTTATGAATGAGTTGAATTCTATTCAGTATTTGCGAAATCACGACCCTTATTGGGCAGCGGTTCTTTTTCTCTTCACTAATCATAGCAAATTACAAAACTATTTAACAGATGATTACATTAATATTTACGAAGGAATTATTGAAGAAGAAAAATTAAAGAAATTATCAAAGCCTTGGTCTCGAAGCGAAAAGTTCATTTTACAGTTAGCTCTTCATCTATATTCTGGCCGAGGAAAGCTTGATTTAAACGATATTGATTATTTAGATGATAAGAATAAACATCTTGTCATGGAGGCAATGAAAATTCGATTTAAAGCAATGTAAAGGGGGAAATAATATGCTCTTTACCGAAGGACAACAGCATTTTAAAAAATATATGATTTACCATGAAATGAGTCCGGAGACTGTAAAGGGATATATGAAAGACTTGCGGTGCTTTAATCAATTTATCACGGACCGCTACAATAGTTTGGTTTATGTGGAAGATATTACGGTAGAAGATGTGGAAGAGTATATGTACTATCTTGTTGATGAGCGGGAATTGGCTCCGCGAAGCCGCAATCGGTATTTATTTAGCTTGCGCTCGTTCTTTAATTATGCCGTCAAAAAACAGTGGGTGGAACGAAATGTAGCTGCGGAAGTGGATCCAGTAAAAGTGATGGAGGAAAAAAAGGTAGCCTTAACAAAAGAGGAAATTGAGGAATTATTAGACGCGATCGATCACCCGATTATTCACTTTGCGGTTGCCTTGATGTCGTATTCTGGCATGCGGGTGATCGAAGCAAAAGGGTTAAAAATGAGTGATATTGACTTTGAACGAAACCGATTTCTCGTTAACGGAAAAGGAAGAAGGCAGCGATATGTCCCGATTGCCAAGGCCTTAAAGCCTTATCTTGATGATTATCTAAATAATATTCGTGTGGATGTAGATTCTGATTATGTGCTGGCAACTACAAAAACCGGACGATTATCAGCGGGATACATTAATCTTGTCCTTCATAAGGCTACGGAGAAACTCGGGTGGGATAAAACCGTGACTTGCCATACACTACGCCGCTCTTTTGCGACCAATTTGCTGCGTGAAGGTGTAGATGTATTTGCCATTTCAAAATTGCTCGGCCATAAATCATTAAAAACTACAACACTGTATCTTCAACTCAATGAAAACGAATTGCAAACCGCGGTGGACAAACTATAAATCCAAGGTGCATCTGCTTAGACAGATGCACCAATTTAGACAAATAAAACACTATGGGAGGAATTTGCCATGAGCATGCCAGAGGATCAAAAACCGATTTACGATGAACGGGTAAATTATATTTTAAGAAGTTTAGCGGCAGGTGTAACTAGAGAGGAATTAGCTAAGGAATTTAAACACAATGACTATCGAACGCTCGATATGTATATGAGACGTAGAAATTTTAAATGGGATCGAGAAAAGAAGAATTATGTGCCGAAAGAAACTCGGATTAGTCATATGAAAGATGAAAATGTTCACTCTGGTAAAGTATCAAGAATTATAAATGCATTCAATGAAGGTAAAGATCCCAAGACCGTGGCAATCGAATTTGGATTTAAAAGTCATAAGGAATTAGCAGCCTATATGACGAAAAAAGGATATGAATGGAATGTGAATGAAGGGAACTATGTTCGTAAATCTGGTGTAATCATAGACGAAGATTCAGCAGATAAGGAGACAACCAAGACAGGCGATAACAATAAAGAGCAATTGAATGGAAATGAAAAACAAGAGATCATCCATCTCATTAAAACATTATACGAAAAACTGAACATTAAAGTGGAGGATCCTATTGTAGATAAGGTGCCGCGCTATCTCGTGAAGGGAATTGCGAAAACAAAATCTGTACAAATGAGTCATCTGCTTCATCAGCTTTTAGAAGATTATAGTTATGAAAAAAATATTACGCAGCGTCAAATTATTGAAACAGCAATTATTGATTTCTTTCGAAAATATGGTTATAAGCACGAGGTAGATGCTTTACTCAGTCAATGATCAGGGGGTGATTCCCCCTGATTTATACATAATAATTGGTCGTAGAAATACTATTCTAGGAACAACAAGTTTAAAATGGTTTTATTTTTGTTCGCATAATTATCAAGAACGACGGATTAGATTGTTCGCATAATTTTTTTTAAAGGAGAGCTTGTTATGCAGAACTATGTCACTCCGTTTGTCCGCTATTTATATGAAGAAGCGAAAGACCCAAAAACCATTGCGTCGTACCGGACAACAGTCGTTCATTTTTTAACATGGAAAGAGCAGCGGGATGGAGAATATATAATAGAAGAAACACGTCCAATCGATATTAAGGAATATATAAGCTATTTAAAACATCAATGCAAACGGAAACCGGCGACCATTAATAAATACATCGCTGCATTGAAAGTCTTCTTTGCCTTTTTGCTTTCCAGCGGGATCATTAAGGACAACCCGATGACACGCATCAAAGTCGAAAAACTGGATTATGCTAATGGGGCAAATCAAACAAAATGGCTGACAAAAGAAGAACAAGACCGCTTCATTAGTTATGTACAATTGGAGCCAAATGAATTCAAACGGCTGCGAAATTTAGCCATTATCGATTTAATGCTTTATTCAGGACTGCGGGTAAATGAGGTTTCTTCATTAGAAATAAACGACATTATAACAAAAGATAAAGATGTTCAAGTGATCATTCGGGAAGGCAAAGGGAATAAGTTTGCCACTGTAATACTGGTTCAAAAACACGCCAAAAATTTACGTAAATGGCTGAAGTATCGAAAAAACCTAGAAAAGGACATACATAAAGAATCCACACGATTATTTGTATCCGAGCGTTCACCGTTTTTATCCGAGCGGGGAATTCAAAAGATGCTGACAAAATACGCCCGTCTCGCCAACATGGAGAATATCACTCCGCACCGTTTCCGTCATAGCTTCTGTAAGAACTTAGCCAATGCTGAAACACCGATTGAAATCATAAGAAGATTGGCCCGGCATGAGAGTATACAGACAACAGCTATATATTTGGAATCATCACAAGAAGAGCAGATTGAGGCATTAAGGAAGGTGTAATGTTTTTGAAATCTGTACTTTAGGTAATAACAAAAATATGTTAGGAATGCGAAGAATTAATGTATTAACAAATGGAATATAGGCCATAAATAAATGTGTTGTTTTTTGTGTAAAATTATGTGTATAATATAGATAATAATGCATATACTAAAGAAAGGAGGATGGAAAGTGGGTGTTCATACATTGACAAAAGAACAATATCCTATTGCCAATACAAACACATTGAATTTTTTGAAAACTAATGTTTTAAGTGTTACGGATATTTCTAGAACAAAAAAATTATCAGAAATACTTGATCGTTTTTCAAATGGAGTCTCAGATGAAGTATTTGTTATTCAAAATGCAAAAAAGAAAGATGCACTGGCTGTAGTCGTCGATATAGATTATTTTGAGCAACTGCTTCAAATAAAAGAAGTTGTAGAAGAAGCACTTGATCAAATTGTTATGGAAGAGGCATATGCACGTAAGAATAAACCTGTAAATCAAACTTTATCAGATATTTTTGATGAAGCAGATATTAATGTAAACGAATTAATGAAATTATTAGAGGAAGATTGATGTGAAAACACTTGAAGATTTGCAGGAGCTTATTTTAGAAAAATATAATGTTGAACTGAGGTTTGTTGAGGATGTAAAGCAAGATATTAAAGCGATTAATAAAGGACATAGACAAACCGTTTTATTAGAAATTTTAAGAAGGGCAAAGCAAGGTCCCCTATTTAAGCCGGATGGAGTTGCTGAATCGTTACATGGGGACTTGCATGGTTTTGCAAAGATTAAGTCAAAGTCACTAAATATTAGAATTATTTATCGCCCGGTTGAAGGACAGCCGATAAGAATGGAAATAATTGCAATAGGCCCTCGTGATAAGAAAAAGGCATATCGAATGGCTGCGGAACGTTTACAAAAATTCTTCATGGAAATGGATTAGATACAGACTTTAAGATTCAAGTTTTCTATGAAATGTTAATCAAAATATTTTGGGGAAATGTATCTTATACATGGTTAAATGTTAAAAGCCGGTCAATTAAGACTGGCTTTTAATCATTAATCATTCTATTCCTATGTGAGTCATAAATGAATTCTTTACACGAGTGTTGATTATCCAAAATTAGACATACGCCTTCCATAAATTTGGGCATACTCAAACAAAGCAGCGGCCATCCCGGATTTCCAATCGAGAGGAAGCTGCCCAGAGAAAAAAACGGCGAACGAACGAAATGAAGGAAAGAGAGACGTTCGTCTGTTTTTTGGTTTGATCATACAGCCATCGCAGCAACACATACGCGATGAACGCCGCAAACAGTTGGTTGTATACCGCATTTTCCGTCGTGCCAAACAAGGTCGGGACATTCAGATATTGCTTCACCCAACGGAAAAAGACCTCAACAGTCCAACGTTGTTGGTACATGTCGGCAATGGTTTCCGCAGACGCATGGAAGAGGTTCGTCACGACCCGAATGTCGCGGCCATTCGCATCTCGAAAGATCACCACCCGGTGACGCTTGGTGGAGCGGCATTGTTTCGTCCCCAACTGGCACGTGAAGTCGGCTTGAACCGATGAGGATGTGCTGGAAAGGCGTTTCAAGCTTTTTTTCTGATGAAGTTCGATGTTGTCCTTCATCCGAATGACAAAGAGCTGATGCTGCTCCACAAATCGATCGAGGCGTTCGATTTTGAAATACGCCCGGTCTTCCACCAGCACTTGTTGAGCGTTCGTCAACTGTTCTCCCACCGGGCCATCATGACGCAGTCCGATGGTTTCCACCACGTCTGCCGGCAACGAGGATTCCGGCGAATACGCGACGTGCAGCTTCACTCCGGCGCGTTCGCCGTGATACGGCGCCCATGGCAGGCGGTTTTTCCCGACCGTGACGGTCGTCGAATCCACCACCCGAAGCGGTTTGGGAAACCGAAGCGAGCGGCGGGTTTGGCGGTTGCACTTGGAAATGATCAACGCCAACAAGCGTTTCATGATGTCATAGGGAACTTCTTTCGCTTTCTTGGATACAGTTGAATAATGGAATCGCGGCAATCCATACAGAGGCCCCACATCGGCTCCGTGGCGAAAGCTTTTCCATTGATGCATGGCGGCCAGCAGGAAGAAGTGAATCAACTCGCGCAACGTAAAGGTTCGAGACGAATCACGATACCCAACCGCTTCGGCAATCAGTTGAATCTCTTCATCCGAAACAAGTTTTTGCATCAAATTCGGGAGTGTGGTATGCTTGTTCATAGAGAGCACCTCCTGGGTTTGTTTGTGTCGCTACTCACATTCTACAGGAAAGGTGCTCTTTTTTCTATACCCTTTGGATTTTATTGGATAATCAACACGCCTGAATTCTTTACTTTCTTTCCATGAACCCAAAATATTTGTAAATGCATCGAAAGTGGGAATTACAGGTAGTACCACGAATAATTAAAGGAACAGTTATTTTCTTTTAGATAACGTTTGTTTTATTGATATCGATGTATATATTAATTTTTTTCAATTCTTCTTGTAAGACCGATTCAATATTATTTAAGTCCTTATACTTTATCCGAATGAGGGGGATTCCTTTCTCTTTTGCGAAGTCATTTTTAATTTGGTCATTTTTTTGTCTTTCCTTAAACCCTTCTTCTCCCCCAAACAAATTAGATGGTTTGTCATGCTGTTCTCCATCAAACTCAATGAAGGCGATGATTTTATCCAGCCTCCAATTGTTATACAGTACAAAATCAAAAGGGAGTGGCTTAATATTTCTGCAATTTTCATCCCTATATTGTGTATCGAATGGAAGTTGATTTGCAAATAATAAGTTATAGATGGCTTTATATCCTTTTGAGTTATGGATATCAGTACATAGGCCGCAGCGTTTTCCGCGTAAGAAATTATCCGGAGTTACACGGTACACTGTTTTACATTTTTTGTGGTATAACGGAATGGGTGTTTTGGCATCGACATATTCACCAAGTACGATATATTCATCTCCAACTAATTCATATACTTGTTCTTTAAAACGTTGCGTATCTTTTTTTTCCTTTTTACTGCAATATTGGCAATATGAGTTTCCATCTAAAAAGTGGCGAGGTCGTGGATATAAATAATTGTTGCAGACTTTATGTAAAATCTTAATATTTTCATGGCGGCCCTTATATTCCCCGATTACTTCAAATTCATCTCCATACATTTTATAAACTTCCTGCTTAAAGGCTTCTGTATCACGTTTCCATTTTCCTGAACATTTTGGACATCTGTTTCCCTTTTTTCCATCACCATTTCTCGAACCAAGAAATGCATCAGGAGTAGTAGTAAATTCTTCGTTACAAACTGTATGATACATTTTTATAGGGTCTTTACTTCTTGTATATTCGCTCCTTACTTGATATTCATTACCAACAAGTTTCTTTACCTCATTAACAAACCAATCGTGGTTCTTTCTTCTCTTTTTCCCATTCTCTTTATTTTTACATATTCTACATCCAAGTTTTAAAGTGATCAAGTTTTTTGGGGTTTTATCAAGAATTCTTCCGCATTGTTTATGCCGAACCTTTATTGGCTGATCATACCCCTTATATTCCTCAAGTGGTTCAAACTCATTCCCCCAAACCTGAAAAAGTTCTTCAAGAAATTGATGATTAGTTTTTTTACCTTTTTTCATCTACTTCACCTACTTCCACGGTAAGTTTGTCATCTTTATCAGATGATTTACTTTTATTATTGACTCGTAGAGTGAAGTTATACGTATAGGCATTAAAATTTTTATAAAATTGCTCTAATTGGCAAGTTTATTGAACGAATTTTAGGCAATGCCTATTCTCCTGCAACGATCAGCCGTATGACCGATGTTGTGAAGGAAGACATCGAGAAATGGCATAATCGCCCTCTGCTCAAGCGTTATTCGGTCTTATATTTGGACGGCTTGTATGTGAAACTTCGCCGCGATACCGTGGAGAAAGAAGTCATTTATGTGGTGTTAGGAGTGAATGAAGAAGGATATCGCGAAATTCTTGATTTCTTTGTGGGAGGACAGGAAAGCGCCTATGGATGGCAGGAATTTCTGCAACACCTTTACCAAAGAGGCGTCAAGGAAATGCTTCTGGGCGTATTTGATGGACTACCGGGGCTGGAGGAAGCCTTTCGGGCGTTTTATCCGAAAGCTGATGTGCAACGCTGTATAGTTCACAAAGTACGTAATACCTTACATCGTGTTCGAAAAAAAGATCAATTCGAAGCAGCAGAAGATTTCAAGCTGATTTATCGCGCACCAAATAAGGAATGGGCGTTACAAATGTTTCAACAGTTTCAGTCGAAATGGTCCGGCAAATATCCAAAAGAAGTTCAGTCTTGGGCCAATGAGTTGGATGTCCTCCTCACCTTTATGAAATATCCAAGCAGTATTCGAAGTGTGATTTACACGATGAATGCGATCGAACGAACCATCAAGGAGATTTGGAAACGTCTAAAGCCGATGAACAGTTTGAGGAGTTTAGAGGCTGCGAAAAAAGTCGTGTATTTGACCATCCAGAACTTTAATGAGAAATGGGCAGGGTGAAAGTTGCGAGGATTTACCGAAGCGCAGGAAGCCCTCCAACGAATGTTTGAAGAACGTTACAATTAACCAAATAATGTAAATATATATGATAAAGGGATTCTCCCTTTCTACAAAGGGTACTTAATATTCAGTCTTATGTGTGGAGGAAACGAGTCCCCTATCTATTCCAAATCCATTTCAGAGATACCCTATCTTGCATTACACAAAATTCTTGACAGTACCGTTGGCAATTGAGTCCATATAATTGTGTAAAAAGAGAAATGGAAAAAGAGCCATGTTGCTTCCCTTTCGGTAGAATAAACAGTGGACGTCCGGAAGGCGACCGTCAGGGAGCTTTCTAGACTTGCGTACCATACGTCCACTCATCAGGTTCAAGTGTCTATAAGGGGAATTTACACAATAATTTGGACTTGACTTTCTTCTAACGCCATTACCTTTTTGGCGACTTTTTCGAGTTTTTTATGATAACGTCTATCAAAACATGAAGATAATCCCATATACTCTCACTCCTGTTGTCGTTTTAAAGATTGCATGTTTGGTTAAAGTCTTAAATATGGTACTTTGAAAATCTTAATATGATAAGAGGTTTTTATAAAAAAAGAGATAGCCGGCATTGGTTATCTCTGAACATCATTATTTAACAATTGTTTTCCTTGCCATATCATTTTCCAATAATTCTCGATTCGTTTAATTGTGTCATCGGCACGCTCTGCAACAAAATCTCTTGCCAATTGGTAATCTATATCCTTTGGTGAGATCCCTTTCGTGACAAACGAAAGCAGTTGTTCTTTCGCTTTAACTAGCACCGCGGACAAATCTTCTTCATTTTGAATGCTCTTAAACATTTCTTGATAATTTTGGATGATCGATTCGATTTCTTCATCTGTATAAACAGTTTTTCCAAGTTTATTCGTCATGGACAGCTCGCGGCTTTGTTGGTATGTCAGCGGAGCATTCAATGGTCTGATTTTGGCTCGTGCTGCTATAAATATTTCCTCTACAGATTTATAATTCATTGCTTTTTTCGTATTGTGACGAACATAATCTTGGATCAGTTGATCGAATCCGGTTTTTACATCACCGCTTAAAAACGTATCGCTGAAGTGTTGAAGTGCAGCTGTTGAAGAAGCCAATTCAAGATGGGCTTCATAAGAGTTCGGCTGTTGTTTCTTAATTCCAAAAAGGTTAATCCCTGTATATTTCGCTAAACTATCCATTCCATCCGTTATGTGTTGTAAGATGGATTCTATTTTCTTCAATTCTTCGTCGTTTAGAGAATCAAAGTATTTGGATTCATGTAAATATTGACTAAACACTAGCCATTGATCCTGTGGCCGATACGAAAAAATATCGGAAGGGTCTGCGTTTTGTACATTAATATCTTTTTGAAAAAACTCTTCTACCGTCATGGCCATCATGTCTTGAACCTGTTTGATTTCATCCGAAATGGTGAGTTTATAGGCTTGTCCATTTCTGATGACTTCCACTTGCTTTCCGGCTAATGGATTTTTGATTTCATGTATGGATGGCATTTTGGCACTATTTCGAGCAGCTATTGCTCCTATATACCCGAGATCAATTTTCATGGTTATTCCCTCCTAATGTCCTTTATGTTCGACGCGGTTGCTTGAGTGGACGTACTGGGCAAAAAAGTGTTGCGAACGGTAAATCGAATTGCTTTCGACGACGAATGTCAGGTCATCCGGGATGGGCAGTAGCTTTTGCGGGACATTAACGATGGCCCGGATCGTCGACAGGGTATTCCGTTTGGACGAGACGCGGTAGGACAATACGACTTTTTTCACCATATTAAATATCGGATATCAAAACGAATTGTTAAGTGAAATAAAGAATAATTCGAAAATTACGCTTTACTAAGGAAGAAACTGGTTTGCAAACGATGTTGCTTTTTCCTATTAAAATATTAAGACTCCGATGTTAAATTATTTGAAATACCAATTAAGTCAATAAGATTTTGTACAGAACTCCAATGTATTGTAAGGATATTTTATATCTAATTTTAAAATGAGGAAAATATTGATAATAAGACAGAAGACTTGACCAGAAAAAGGATTGAGCAAATATTATATTCGAAAGTTTGAGCAAAATAGAGAAATAATTAGGACAAATCGAGTGGTAGTTTATTTTACGGAGTCTGATAAAAAGTCCGGTTCTTTTTTTAGAAATTTGTACAAGGATTACAAAGCTTACTTTTATCAATATATTTACGGACCAAATGATTATATGCAATTATTCAACTTAGCAAAAAACTGTATGTATCAAAGTATTAATTTAATTATAACTATTCATATTGGAAAAATATTAATTTTGATAAAGTGTAAGTGCGATTAACTCTACACAAGCGGTTGTAACTTTCAAAGGTGAAATTGGTGAAGCTACAGCTACTAACTTCACAGTTGATAACGGATTAACAGTGGTTAAGGCAGAAATTAACCCTGATAATAAAAAAGAAGTTAAATTAACTTTCAACCAAGAATTTACAGATAAAGAAACTTACAAAATTACTGTGAATGGTGTAAAATCTGCTGCTGGTGTTGAATTAAAAGAAGCAACTACAGTAGAGTTTACTTATGAAATTGGTGAAGTTAGCAAAATTGAATTAACAAAAACTACATTTGTTCCAGGCGAAGACATTGCTGACTTTGTAAAACTAGTAAATGCTAACGGTGTTGATGTAACTGATAAATATACTGTAGAAATTTCTTCTACTTCATCAAAAGTTAGTACAACTGCTGGAACAGTTGGTTCTGTTTCTACAAGTGAAACTGCCTATGTACAAGTCACAGTTAAATCTGGTACTACTGTAGTTAAGCAAAGCGATGCAATTAAGGTTACTTTAGCACCAACTGCTATAACATCACTTGTTGGTTTTGGATTAGGTGATGATGTAGATAATGTATCTGCTTATAAACAAGCAGTAAAAGATGGGAAACTAACTTCTGAAATGAAAAAATCAGAAACTCCTAACTTGGAGCTTCTATATAAATTGAAATAAAGGTTTTCTCCCGTTCCACGGCGAATAAATACAAAGAGAAAATAGGGGAACGGAGAGAAAATATGATGCCAAATCACAAAGACGAGATCGAAAAGTTGTCCACTGCCATGAAAGAAGCAAAAAGTAAACGAGCATATGAACGCTACCAAGCGATTTATCTTCATTTGCAGGGATATACCAAAGGAGAAATCGCAACGATTATTGGTCGATCCAAGAAAACTATTTATAACTATATTCATGCCTACGCCCAGCGCGGTCTTGATGGACTGGAGATGAAATACTCACCTGGCGCCCCACGTCGATTGACCCCTGAGCAGGAAAAAGAGCTGGCTTTGATCATTGAACATCAGCTCCCCGTAGATGTGGGATTCGAAGCAAAATATAATTGGACGCTTGCGATAATCGCTGAACTCATTCAACAAAAGTGGGGGCCAACATACACGCTTCGCGGAACAAGTGACATTCTGCATCGGTTAGGGCTAAGCTATACGAAACCGACCTATACACTAGCCAATGCCGATGAAGAGAAACAAAAAGAATTCGTCGAAATCACCTTCCCTGAAGTAAAAAAAACTGGTAGATGGGAACATCGCCCATGTCCTCTTTCAAGATGAGTCGATGATTCGTGATTACCAAGCGATTCAAAAAACATGGTTTGTCAAAGGAAAACAACGAATCATTCCGACGTTTGGAAAACATCAAGGGCTGAAGCTGATTGGCACGTTGAACTACGAAACAGGGGAAGTGTTTTGCATCGAAGAAGAATGCTATGACGCGGAAACATTTCTTCGATTTCTTCAACTTGTGTTAGAACGCTATCCCACAGGCAAAATAGTGATGATTTTAGATAACGCTCGAATTCACCATGCCAAACTCATTCAGCCATTTTTAAAAGAACACGAAGATCGGTTAGAGCTCGTCTTTTTGCCACCATACAGTCCGCAATTGAACTTGATTGAAGGGCTATGGAAATGGCTGAAATCAGACGTGATTTACAACGTGTTCTATTCGAGTGTGCAAGAAATTAGAAAGAATGTCCAAGCCTTTATTCAGCGAATCAACCAGAAACCAGAACAAACGATCGATCGTTTGTGTGTTCAGTTGTAAATCTTTAATTCAACTTATATAGTAAAAGATAATAATGGTTCTGAGAAAGTATTATCTGCTAGCGATGTAACAAAAATTGAAAACTTAACTCCAACTGTTGCTACTGTGTCTGTTGTTGGTGACGAGTTAGTTGTTAATGCTTATTCTACTGGTACTGCGCAAGTTAAGTTAACAATTGGTGGCTTTGTAACTACTGTTAGCTTTACAGTTAAAGCAGATTCTACAATTACAAATGCAAATTTAAGTAAATCCAATGTTTACTTCAATACTGCATTAAATTCTGGCGAGACTGATTCTGTAAATGTCAACATCGTTGACCAATATGGTGAAAAAATCCAAGCAACAGTTACATCTAACGCTGTGTTTGTTGGAGGAACTAAAGTTGGTACATTAACTGCCAAATCTAGCAATACAAATGTTGCTACAGTTACAGTAAATGATGTTGCTTCAGCATCTTCTTCTCTTCCAATAACAATCACTGAAGTTGGAAAAGGAACTGCAACAATTACAGTAGAGTTTAAAGATACTAAAGGTAACGTAGTATTTACAAAAACTTTAACTGTAACAGGTAAAGATGCTGGCGCATTCGCTGGTTATGTAATTGAAACAGATGCTACAGAAATTGATTTGGACAAAGATGTTGCTCCTGAAACAAATGATGATGCAGTAAACTTTGCAGTTTACGAAGTTGATGCTCAAGGAAACAAAATTCAGGCTGTAACATCTGGCGTTACTTTAGAGATTCAAGGTTATGACAAAAACCCTGAAGTGAAAAATTATATTAATGTCGTTGGTCAGTCAGTAGCTGTTGTAAATGCAAATGCATACAAAGCTTTTGCTGGCTCTGGAACATTAAATGTAGATGTTAAAGTAAATAATACAAAGATTGGTACTAAAACAATCGCTTATAAAAATACTGATCCTGTAGCTACAAAAGCGGTTATCAATACTGCAGATATCGTTATTGATAACGATAAAATTAATGGTTCTGCAGATCAACCATTAACACTTACAGAGCTATTCTATGGACACTATGATGCAGTTGCTGGTAAATATACAATTGAGCCGAAGTTATCTATACTAGACCAAGCATCTAAAGCAATTGATTGGGATACAGCGGCTGCTCCTGGAACTTTAGTGAATACAGACACAATATCAAATATTGCATTTATAACAACAAATGAATCTAACGTAACTATTTCAGCTGGTACAGTGACTTTAAAACCAGGAAAAACATCTGGTTCGTTTACAGTAGTAGTTTCTGATGTAGATACTACAGCTGTATCAGATATCTTACCTGCTCCTGTAGCATTCAAAGTAACAATTGTTGACTAATTAATATGCTTAAGGACGGTGCTTGTCACCGCCAGAAAATGCCGAAAAGCTCTGCGGAGAGAAATTTCTGCGGGGCTTTTCTTTTTCCTTTCTTCAATTAAAAAGAAAAAAGGTAAAGCGACAATGGCTTTTCCCTGAAATGGATGTGGATGATATTCTAGTCATTTGAGACTTGAATCAACACCTCTTCTCGTTTCTGTTTTATTTGGTTTTCAAAAACGAACTAGTGAAGAATAAGGTCTTTTTGTCTATTTGTTTTTACCTACTATTTCCCAACCAGACGCCAGTTGGTTCCGTGCCTGCCACTACTACTCGGAAAATGTCCAAAGTTCTGCAGAGAGGATTTTCCGCAGGATTTTTTTCTCTTATACACTGCTATGACTATGCCACGCCACAAACTGCTTCTTCCTTCTTTTTATTTCTTCCGCCCCCATTCCTTTCCGCAATTCGGACATTGAATTACTTGGTCTTTCATTAAACATGACAGGTCAATTTTTATGCCAAACTGGGGGCATTACCATAATAGTGCACTACCATGCTTTTGAAATCAGGTCTCTCTACAAATCAATGCCATGATAGGGAGGGGATTCTTTGCTTTTATCCATGTTTTTTGTCATCGAAAAATACAGAGAAACACGAGAAAAATACATAAGTGTATCAGCCTGAGATTTATGATTGCAAGGCAGGAGGGGAGCGGGGGATGGTAGAGAGAGTGCTCCGTAGATGATAGCTTTTCCCCGTAAAGGCCAAGATAAGGGGGTGATGAACCAAGTGGCCCACCAACGCGGCCGTCAAACGATTTTCCACAAATACCCGATTCCATTATCCAAGCTCTAGATTCGATGTCACAAAATACTTTTTTGATCATGACAGTCAGCGATGATGTGAGACAGCAGTTCTGATGGGTTTTACTCGTTATGCTGAATTTGAAAATGTTCAAAAAAAGAAATGGTTGAAGTAGAAAAAGTGATCCCGAACGGTGTTCTTTGTCCTTTGTTGGCATTGTCTTTTTATGAATGAAAAACTTATAATCCGTGAAAGTACCAAATCTACATTGAGAAGAATTAATAAAGATCAGTTTACCTGATTATCCACCAGTTAAAATTTTCTTCTTTTCAAAAAAGTGTATAAATATGGAATTGACCAACCCCGAGAGCGCTCCACTTCGCTCGCGGGGTTGGTTTGCCCTTGTACACTTAAAACGCCCCGAAAAACCCTTCTAAGAAATATTTCGCCATGTCTCGTTTCCGTACTTGTTGGATCGTTTCTTTTGATGGCTTGTTGATTTCGAGAGGTATCCATACGTTCATTCCTTGTTTTAGGTCGCGGCTCGGGTGGACCATGATGTATTCTTCTTCTGTCAAGCCTTGTTCGATCTCTTGGCGGTTGCCTTGTTTCATTCCTAAGGTGACGCGCCGTTTTTCGAGCTGGCCGTTGCGGATGACGTAGATATACGCCCGATTGTTTTCGTGCCATACGGCTTTAGCAGGAACGGTGATCGCCCCATTTTTTTCTTTTGTCACGATCGTGATGTCGACGTGGTAGCCGAATGGAATCGTTGGTTGCGGCTTGTTGGCATGTTGGGCTTGTTCGACCAGATGTACGGTGAACGGATATTCGCTTCGTTGTCGGAAGCTTGGCTCGTTGATTGGAAATGAGCCGATGTCGCTCACGATGCCGCCTAGTCCTTTCGATTCGTTCGGGAGGTGGATCGTGACGGCTTGGTCGATGGCGAGCTTCCCAACGAGCGACTCGGTGATTTTCCCTTGAATGACGATCGTATGAGACGCGATTGTGATCAGCGGACGGGAGGTTGATGGATTGGGAGCGATGGATTCGACGATGCCGTCCACTGTGCTTTCGACTGTTTGTTCCTCTTTTTGTTTGAGCAGTTCCATCCGTTCTTGTTCATATTGTTGTTGCTGCCACTCTAATTCTGTTTTTTCACGCTCCACTTCTTTTGCTTTTTCTTCCCATTGCTGTTTTTCGAAGTTGTTTTCTGGCGCGGCAGCGACTCTGGACTGGTAGCCTTGGATTTCTTCAGACAGTTGGCTAAGCCGCATGCTTAGTTGTTGTTGCTTCGACGTGAGCTGAGCAAGCTCACGATCGATGGCGTCTGTGCGATAGCGCAACAGCGGGGTGCCGGGCTGGACGGGTTGCCCTTTTTTCACGAGAATTTCATCGATGGCGCCGCGCTGCGGGTCGTAATAGATGAATGTCCGCTCTGCCGGGGCGGTAAAACCTGTTGTTTTGATTGTTTCTTTCACGTTTTGTTGTTTTGGTTTCGTCCATTCTTTCGCGTAAGCCGATTTGGGCACACGGCTGTCATCAGCGAATGCTGCGTAAAATTGGGTGCCGATGAGGCCTATAGCCAAGATGGCGGTTAACGCTCGTTTCATGGTGACCTCTCCTTTCATGATTGGAACCATTCAAATGGGAATTCCGTACATACGGCCGCGAAAAAGGCGAATACGAGATCAACGGCGATGACCGTCGCAACGATGCGGCCGATCGATTGATTTGTGAAGGTGCGCAAGGCAACGACTTGTATATATACGGCCCAAACGGAAAAGAGCGAAACAGAGCGCAACAGCGCCCATACGAATCGGTCGTCCGTTAGATAAGGTCCCCAGACGCCGAGCGAAAACGGTGAAACCAGTGTATCGAGACCAAAAGCCCATTCCAATAGAAGTGATACAGCCTCTCCTATGAGAAAAATGAACCAGACGGAGAGCTGGACGGCGATCAGTTTCGCCAAATTGGTTTCCTCAAACAAGGCATAAAATGCGAACGAGCTGATGAAAAAAAAGAGCAACGGAGCGACCATTCCGCCTACGATGTGCCCCCCGGCAAACAGCAAGTGCAACAGCGTTCGTTGTTCATCGGTGTAGCGGGGGAGATACTTGGCCAACTCTTCCGTTCCGACGCCGATATAAGCACGGACAAACGAAAGAACAGCAGAGAAGAACAGAAAAAGCAAAAGGATCGGGATGACGCGTTTCACTCGTTCCGCTTCTTTTAGCTGCCCAAAAGTAGTGTTTGGGTGAAGCAATTCCTTCCACGGATGGCTTCGGTAAATCATTCGTTCATTCCTCCATCAATCGGTGTAGGCATAATCATATTTTAGTATAAAAGGAGTCCATATGTCACGATTGGACATTTTTTGATAGATTGGTTTTTTAGAGAAAAGTTTAGTAGTAAAATAATAGGGTCATAGTCATATCTGGGTAGAAATAACAATGAAATGGAGGGGTGTATCATTGAAGTATCGGATCTTTTGGCTCGCTTTTTTCCTTCTTCTGTTTTTTGGATGGGAAAAAAGTGGGCAAGCAGAGACTAAGGTCCCGTTATTTATTCAATCAAAAGGAGCATCGGCGCCAGTATACGCCTATGTGGCGAATGATATGCAAAAAGTCGGAACGATTTATAGCGGCAGGGTATTTGAAGTCGTTGATGAAAATAAACATTATTTTTTCATCCGATACGGGTTTGTCAAAGGGATGGTCAAAAAGGACGAAGCGAAGCTTGGGCGCCCGTATGCTTTCACCCGCGAACCGGATCGGCTGCCCAAAAGTGTGATTACGAAGAAAGAGGTACAAGTGTATATTTTTCAAAAAGGAAATAAGCAGGCGATCGGTTCCATTCAGTCTGGAGTCCGTTATCCGATCAAAGCCGAGACCGCCCTATTTTATTTGATTGAATTCGGCGGAAGAGACGGATACATTTACAAGCATGTAACTGAAAGTGATCACGGTGTGCCGGTGTTGTTGTACCATCATATATTAGATGATTTCGATGAGCCACTGTTTCGTTCAACAACAACAGTTCCGTTCAGCCAGTTTTTCAAAGAAATGACATACTTAAAAGAGAACGGCTATACGGCGATTACCCCGGATATGTTGCTTGCCTATGTACGAAATGAGCAATTGCTGCCGCCGAAGTCGGTGCTCATTACGTTTGATGACGGATTGAAGTCAACATACATATACGCGTACCCATTGCTCAAGCGGTACGGCTTTCGGGCAACCGTGTTTATGATTACAGGAAGAATGCGCCCGGCTCCACAGCCGTTCGACCCGACAGGCTTACAGTTTTTAAGCAAACAAGAAATCGCCCAAATGCGTGATATTATGACGTTTGAAAGCCATACGAACCATTTTCACTTGTCGGATCAGGAATATGGCCCGTATTTGCTGTTTAAGCCATATGAAGACGTGATGGCTGATTTATTGGCGAGTAAAGAAAAAATTGGGGCGACGGCCATCGCTTATCCGTTTGGTGCCTATAATCAACGGGTCATTGGTATGGTAAAACAAGCTGGGTTTACCATGGCGTTTACGACGAAAAAAGGGACCGTTTATCCTGGAGATCCAGCGTTTGAGTTAAAACGGCAATGGGTGTATCCACGGATTTCGCTTCGTCAGTTTGAACAGTTATTGCGGCCGTAATCAAAAGCCGCTTCTTCCGTTTTCACGGAGAAGCGGCTTTTTTGCGGCTTGGACGCCATGCGATTGAGGAGAGAAACAGCCCAATCAATAAAAACAAAATCGGCATTAATGGGAGATTGTATCTCGGGTAGGCGAAAAAGACATTGTTTAATGCCGTAAAGTAAGCGATGAGCAAAAGGAAAAACAACAGCTCGCGCCGCTGCCGTTTCAAGGTAAACATGGCGAGCAAAGCGGAGGCGAACGCCAAGCAGACGATGCGCTGATGCCAGGAGGTCATTTTTTGCTTCGAAACGCCGAAAATTTCGATCCAATAGAATGACTGTTCCCATTGTGTTTTTGTTTTTTTGATCGTATAGCTCTCCCACCATTGTTTCGGGTTGGTGCGATACCATGTTTTCATTCGCTCGATGGCGATCGCTTTTTTTAGTTTTTCTTTTTCATAATGGTTTATGTTAGGATGTTGTGTTTCGATCGTGTTGACGATCTCTTTATACGATGGGCCATAACGGTAGCCGTACCCTTGATACGTGCCAAGCAAGAGCGGGTCACCGGAGCTGCCGGTCAGCGGGATGAACTCCCCGTAATGCATGTAGTTTCGCACCCACCATGGACTCAACGCGAGAACGACGAGCACGACCGCTATGGCTACTTGCTTGATTGCCAGCCGAAACGGGTAGCGAATCAGTAAAAAATACCCAAGCAACGCGAACGGAACGAGGGCGATCGTCGGCCGGAAAAACAGGCAAAACAAATAGGCGGCCATCAGCTTATAAAAATCGGCCATGTGCCGATGGCGGCCAAGGCGAATGGCGAAACGGATGAACAACAGGAAACCGAACAAAAACGGTGCCTCGGTTAGTGTTAAATTGTCGGTTTCGATCAAAGGGATAAACAGTGCTGTGCCGAGGGCAGCGATCACGCCCGCCCACGGACGGCCGAGGTCGTTCCCGAGCAAATAAATCAAATAGACGTTTCCGGTGCCAAAGGCGATCATGACGAGTTTCGCGGCATAAAGGCCGACATCTCCTGAACCGAATACGGAAAACAACGCCGCCAGCAACAGCGGCATGCCTGGCATAATGTGGACGGTCGGCTCATCGGGACGATGATAGGTGAGCATGCCCGTCTCAAGCAGCTGTTTCGCGCTGCGGACGTATCCCATATCGTCGCTGTTGAGCGTCAAATGCAGCCCGTACGTCCATAAAGCGAGAAGGCGCAAAGCGAAAGCAAGAAGTACCACGAGCCAAATGGCGATTTTCGGTTGAAAGCGAAATGACATGGTTGTCACTCCTTCATTTGAGCGTTACGAGCCATTGGCGGAAAAACCGATAAATGAGACCCCAAGCATAATAAGGATCACGCCAATGATTTTCGGGACAGAAAGCGGCTCGTGAAAGAACGCATAGGCGCCAAATACCGCCAGTACGTAGGCGAAGCTTTGCAGCGGATAGGCGACACTAAGCGGGACACGCGACAAAATGAACAGCCAGAGGATGGTTGCCGCCCCGTATACGACCAATCCAAGCAAAATCCACGGCGAGAGTAACAGCTTAATGACGGATATAACGTCTAGCTCGAACTTCTGCCGTGTCATGCCGTATTTCCATAAAAACTGACCGGTGACAAGAAGAACAGTGTTGAGTCCGATCCATAGCCAATTACTGACGTTCATCCTTCTCTTCCTCACGTTCGCTCATTTTCTGTTCATGTTTAATTAAGGCGATTTCTTGAATGAGCGTCTTGATTTTTTCCTCATGTTGGGAAAGGACAATCGATTGGTACATCAAGACGTTCAAAACGACTAAAAAGGCGATGGCAAAAACGAGCGCCGGCATGTAGGAAATGCCAAGCACTGCTGCGAAACGGTTGAGCGGCTCTAGGCCAAAAGCGGCCAACAGCCCGATGATGGATAAAGAAAACCAAAGAAATGCCTGCCTGTCCCGCAATTGGTTGCGAACCGAATAGGAAATGACTTGAATTAAGAATAAAAAAGCCAATGCTACTGTAATCCATTGAACGCTACTCATGATCTTTCACCTCTTTTACGAAAAGATCGCACGAATTAATGAGGTGAAAGTGACTTTCGTCATATAGTACAGCGATTTAAATGGGGTAATCGATGACCGTCCCCCTTGGCGCGCATTCATTTCCACTTTCACTTCTTTAATTTTATATCCTTTTTTGGCAAGGCGGGCGATGACTTCCACTTCGGGATAATCAATCGGATACTCGCGGGCAAACTCACGAATGACACGGCGATTGACAATGCGATAGCCTGATGTCGGATCGGTAATTTTCACGCCGCACGCGAGGTAAAGCAAGTAACAGAAGTAAAGAATACCAAGGCGGCGACATCGGCTTCCTTTATAATTTGTTTTTTCGACAAAGCGTGAACCAATGACCATGTCATAGCCAGATGTGATCATTTCCCTAACAAGCGTTTCTAAATCGTTCGGATCGTGTTGGCCGTCGGCATCAAGCTGAATGGCGTAGTCATAACCGTGTTCGAGCGCATAGCGATACCCAGTTTGCATTGCTCCACCGATGCCTAAATTAACAGGCAAATCAAGGTGATGAAACCCGGACTGGTCGAGAATATCGCCCGTTCGATCCGTCGAACCATCGTTAATGACGATATAATCGTACGGACATATGCGCTGCAAGTTGAGCACCGTATTTTGGATGGTGGCTTCCTCGTTATACGCCGGGATGATCACTAATATTTTCAATATTTTACCTCCTTTTCCTGAATAGGTATTGTCAAAAGTTTATCCTCCACACTCACTGTTTTTCATTGAGTTTCAACGGTGAGAATAAAAAAAGCTTGCCACCCCCGTTGTTTTAGGCCATCATTGAGGTAACCCCACACCCAACACCCAAAACAAAGGAGTGACAAGCTTGTTACCTCAATTATTAGCCTATTTGCTCGAAATAATCAAGTCCCAACATCAAATCATTGTCTATTTAATTGGTGCCTTATTAGGAAAATCCTTAAGCCGCAAAGACATGGACGAACCGGTTCGAAAACCGTACCGAAAACTTCAAGTCGATGACCTTCCCATCATCGATGTCCCAGAAACACTCGACTACCGGCAGCTTTTAGCCGACTACGAAGCCCGGCACGGCCGTCCGTTGCCGCCGATCCAACGCCGGGACAACGCTAAACACCGTGTTCCGGATTCGTTGACGTGTCCCCGTTGCCAGGCGCCGTCATCCTACCTGTACACCAACAACGGCGGAAAAGGGCAGTACCAATGCAAAGTGTGCCAATGCCGGTTCAACCATCGAAATCGGTTCAAAAAGCAAGCGGTCTTTCGTTGCCCGCACTGCTTCCAAACGCTTGAGAAAATCAAAGAACGCAAGGACTACTACATCTACAAATGCAAGAACAACGACTGCCCGTTTTACCAAAAGAACCTTCGCCGGATGAGCCAAAAAGAACGCCAACGGTTCCAGCAGAACCCTCAAGCCTTCAAGGTGCGGTATCTGTTCCGTGAGTTTTTGTTTGACTTTCAACCATTGGCCCCATCGTCGCCGAAAAAGCCAAAGGTCGATTTGTCTCGTCTGGCGGTGTCGTCGCACACCCTCGGACTCGTGTTGACGTACTACGTTAACTATGGGATGTCCTCCAGACAGACAGCCGGAATCATGAAGGATGTGCATGGCGTGTCGATCTCCCATCAGACGGTACTCAACTACGCCAATAGCGTCGCGCTCATGATTCAGCCATTTGTCGACCAGTTCCCGTACGAGCTGTCCGGCTCGTTCTGTGGGGATGAGACGTATATTCGCGTGAAAGGACGCTGGCATTACCTGTTTTTTATGTTTGATGCCGTGAAAAAAGTGGTGTTGTCGTATCGCGTCTCGCCCCACCGGGATGCGTTGTCGGCCATCCGGGCCATCGATGACGTCCTGCGAAAGCTGTCGTCCATCCCGGACGATTTGTCGTTCGTCGTCGACGGCAATCCCATTTACCTGCTGGCGCAGCACTTTTTTGCCCAGCACGGGATTCCGTTTGACGTCCGCCAAGTGATCGGACTGACCAATGAGGATCCGGTGTCCGAAGAGTTCCGCGCGCTCAAACAAATCATCGAGCGATTCAACCGGACGTTTAAAGGCAACTATCGGCCGACTCACGGATTTGGCGCGGAAGAAGGATCGGTCTCCTTTGTCACGCTGTTTGTGGCGTATTTCAACTTCCTGCGCCCGCACGGTGCACTCGAAGGCCGGGTTCCTGTCGTCATCCCGGAGCTCGCCGATCTGCCCCATATGCCGGCCCGGTGGACGAAGCTGATCGCCATGGCTCAAGATTTCCTCCAACAAGAGGCAGCCTAACTTTTTTGTCCGCCGGAGCCCATGGATCAGAAGAACAGCCGGATTCGGCGAAGCGAACCCTTGACCAACCGAACCTCGTCAAAGGTAAAATTCGGTAAGGGCAAGGGCGGCTTTCCTATGCCCTCTTTTTTGTCCCCGTCGCCCTTGACGTCCCTTTCACACCTTTGGCGGGTGTTGGTCAAGGGCGAATCCGGCTCCAAGGATGCCTTACGATGCTCCATGGGATGGCGGATGTGGAGTTTTCATAAAACTTTTGACGCTACCCCTGAATATAGATAACCCCGTTCAACTAACTAATTATTATATCATGTTCATAGGAGGGTGTCATGTGTCCTAGAGATACGGTAGTATGATCAAAGCATAGGGAAACTATGCTTTTTACCGTGGTATATAAAAAACTGGATGAAAGAAATGGCTCGTAATTATACTGAGCGTATCTATCGATTTCCCCGATTTTTTGATTACAATGGGAGTGGTTTTGGCCAACGACGGATTATACTCTGAGGGGGATAGATTTAGAAAGGCAGAGGAGACGAATGAAAAGCCGGGTTTTGCACCCGGCTTTTTAGCAAAAAAAAGCGCCAGCCCTCTTTAAGAGAGACTGGCTTATCAACCTAAACCCTATCGATGTCATTGTATATCTTTCGACAAACTATGTCTACAAGTAATTTATTCATTTATAGGATAACAGTGGTGTTGTGGGTGCAACTTGACATCTACTTTTTTCTTTATGGTTTCACAAAGAGCCCATAAAGTTGGATGGATAACCAAAAACTAACATATTGGTAGTTCATTTCGTATAGATTATAAATTTGGTATAATAGATAAGAATTCGTTATAGAGGAGCGAAATACGGATGCTTTCACTCTTGAAAAGAGCGATTGGGTATACAAATGAACGGCAGTTAAAAAAATATATGCGAGTGGTTGAACAAATTAACCGTATGGAACCACAAATGGAAAAACTGACCGATGCCGAATTGCGTAGAAAGACAGATGAGTTCAAAGAACAACTTGCTTCCGGTAAGTCAGTGAATGATATTCAAGTGGAAGCGTTCGCGGTTGTTCGTGAGGTAGCGAAACGGGTGCTTGGAATGCGCCATTTTGACGTCCAGTTGATCGGTGGCCTCGTTTTGGCAGAAGGAAACATCGCAGAAATGGCCACCGGGGAAGGGAAGACGCTTGTCGCTTCACTTCCAAGCTATTTGCGTGCTCTTGAAGGAAAAGGCGTGCATGTCATTACGGTGAACGACTATTTGGCTAAGCGCGACCGGAATTTAATCGGCCAGATTCATGAATTTCTCGGCCTGACAGTCGGGCTCAACTTGCCGCTAATGTCACCGCAGGAAAAAAAGCAAGCGTATCAAGCCGACATTACATACGGCATCGGCACGGAGTTTGGTTTTGACTATTTGCGCGATCATATGGTGTACGATGCCTCGGACAAAGTGCAACGGCCATACCATTATGCGATCATCGACGAAATTGACAGCGTGTTAATTGATGAGGCAAAAACACCGCTCATTATTGCTGGCAAAACTCGTTCAAGTACTGAGCTTCATTATATCGCGGCGAGATTAGTCAAGCGGTTTGAGCGGGAGGTCGACTACATATATGACGGGGAGACAAAAACGGTTAACTTGACAGATGAAGGCATTGAGAAAGTAGAAAAGGCGTTTGGCATTGACAACTTGTACGATGCGGAGCACCAAGTTTTATATCACTACGTCATTCAAGCGTTGCGGGCGCACGTTTTATTTCAACGTGATGTGGATTACATTATCCGCGACGGAAAAGTGTTGCTCGTTGACGCATTTACCGGGCGTGTAATGGAAGGTCGCTCATTAAGCGACGGTCTTCATCAAGCGATTGAGGCAAAAGAGGGACTTGAAATTACGGAAGAGAACAAAACATACGCTTCCATTACCATTCAAAATTATTTCCGTATGTACCCGATTTTATCCGGAATGACAGGAACAGCGAAAACAGAAGAAAAAGAATTCCAACGCATTTATGGGATCGATGTCATTCCGATCCCGACCAACAGACCAAAAATCCGTGTCGATTTGCCTGACCGGGTGTACATGACGCGCCACGATAAATACGTTGCTGTCGCAAAAGAAGTGAAGCGCCGCCATGAGAGCGGGCAACCGGTGTTAATCGGGACAACGTCGATTTTGCAGTCGGAAGAAGTGGCAAAGTATTTAGATCAGGAACAAGTCCCATACGAATTACTTAATGCGAAGACGGTCGAACAAGAAGCGGAAGTGATCGCCAGAGCCGGGCAACGGGGGAGGGTGACGATTGCGACGAACATTGCTGGCCGCGGGACCGATATTTTGCTTGGTGAAGGAGTCAATGAGCTTGGCGGGCTCCATGTCCTTGGCACGGAGCGCCATGAAAGCCGACGGATTGACAATCAGTTGAAAGGGCGGGCCGGTCGCCAAGGGGACCCTGGGTCAAGCCAGTTTTTCATTTCTCTTGAGGATGACATGTTCCGGCGCTTTGCGGCAGAGGAAACGGAAAAGTTAAAGGCGAAGCTGAAAACCGATGAAACAGGATGCATTTTAAACAATGACATCCATGAGTTCGTCGATAAAGTGCAGCGAATCGTGGAAGGGATGAACTTTTCCGTTAGAGAGTATAACTTAAAGCTCGATGATGTCATGAACGAACAGCGCAACGTCATTTATCAAATCCGTGATCGGGTGCTTGAGGAAAATGATCGCGTGGCGCTTGTCGTTCCAATGATCCGCTCGGCCTGTGACCGTATTGTGGATGCATACGCATTGTCGGAACAAATCCCTGAGGAATGGGATGTCAGACGTATGACGGAAGAGTTGAACCGGATCGTATACCGAACGCCGATCACATTTGATCAACCACCGGCCGATTTGGAGGATGTAAAACGAAAAGTGGCAGAAGCGGTCGAGTCATACGTAGCGCTGCTCGAGAAGAAAAAAGCACACACCCAGCTGCAAACGTTATTGAAAAGTGTCATGTTGACCGTCATTGATGATTATTGGATGCGCCATTTAGATCAGATGGCACTGTTAAAAGAGGGAATTGGGTTGCGCCATTATCAACAAGAAGACCCTATTCGTTTATATCAAAAAGAAGGATTTGAGATGTTTAAAGCAATGTATGAAGTGATCGAAAAAGAGATCAGTGTTCATACGGCGCGATTGCTTCAATCGTTAGAACAGGAAGAAGGCCAATCATAAGGGGGAATGTTTTTTGTTTCCATTTTTTAAGAAAAAGAAAAAAAGCGGCGGCGATACAGCCGTAGCGGCTCAGGAAATCATGGGAGAAGCAGGGGAAGTAACGAACACGGAAGACGTACACCCTGAGTTGTCACTTCATCCATCTTGGAACGTGCCGCTCGAAGAGCAATACGTGCTTCGTTTTTTAAACAATGAACTGCCACCATTAAAGCCCAATCAAATTTCGTTGTCGGGCATCAGTTTGTCAAAAGACGTGGATGGAGTAGTCGTATCGGCGTTTGTGCGCCATAGCTTGCCGAAATCGATTCAAATCGGCCGTGTTCCTTTATTATTGCTTCGGGAAGACGGGGGCATTTTGGCTCGAAAAGAGTTTGATTTGGAGGAACTCGGGAACCTTCCACCCAAAACGAGCCGTCCGTGGCGCTTTATATTCGGCTATGAGACGTTGCGGACGGATGAGATCCCGAGTGAAGGTTGGAAGTTAGCGTTTGAACTGAAGCCGAAACATCGGCTTGAGTTGGAGAAGAGTTGGGAAGAAACGCTGCCAGAAGAAGAAAAGGAGAAGCTGCGGCGCATTGTCGAAGAGTTAGGAGCGCCCAAAAGTGGCGAAGTGAACGTTTTTGGCCTCCAAGCTGCGATGAACGATGGGGAGTTGCGTGTGACCGTACTGATTCGTAACGGCAGTGACAAAACGATTTATCTTGAGCAGCTGCCGCTTCAAGTGGAAGATGCAACAGGAGACATCGTTGCTCGGGGAGGCTTTAAATTGGATCGCCTAGAGATCAAAGCAAACACGAGCAAACCGTGGACATTCATTTTTCCTCCATCGCTTGTTCAAAAAGCAGAGCCGGATTTCAGCCGTTGGAAACTCAGCGTCATCCAATCGTGATTTGCCACTCATCAGCTATATAGATGTAACAAAAAGAACGTTCTGTCAGGCAACAGAACGTTCTTTTTATTGGAAAAAGGAAGATACCCGCATCAGCAAGCAGATACCTTCCCCGGCCTCAACCCGCCCATCGCTCCTTCGGTTATACTCATGCAAAACGGAGGACGGTCCTCATTATTTATTGTACCATAACCGGCGTAGCAGACAAGCTAAAATGTAAAAATATTATACAAAATGCATGAATTATCCTCTATATCCATTCATTTCATACTAAAAAATGTAAATTAACGCCCCGCTTTTCATACGTTTTTGCGAATGATTATAAAGGCAAAGTCGTTCAACTATTGAAAATTAAATATTTAATAGTTTTGTTGTCTATGATATAATCCTCAATGGTACGACTCTATTTTTTATAGTATTTTCTTTGTTCGCCGTTTTTATGCAAATGATTTGTTGTCGGTAGCCCAACATATTGGCAAACAATGAAAAAATCGATGGACAAGAAAATGAAATGAATGGTTATGATAAAGATTAAGGAGGATTTTTTATGGGTTACTTTTTGACCTTATTGCTTTGCTTCTTAGCCTCCGTGACCATTACACCGCTGGTCAAAAAATTGGCGTTTATTGTCGGCGCCACTGATCGGCCAAATCAACGGAAAGTGCATCAAAAAATTATGCCGCGTTTGGGCGGATTAGCCATATATATTGCCTTTATGGTCGGTGTGCTGGTTTTGGATCCAGACAACGCTGTGGAAATGCACATTTTGTTAGGGAGTGCTATCATTATTATTACCGGTATGCTTGACGATTTAATCGAACTCTCCCCGAAAGTCAAGCTGGCCGGCCAGCTGTTAGCCGCGTTTGTCGTGGTCGTGTTTGGTGGAATTCAAGTCGAGTACATTAACTTGCCGTTTGGTTCGCAGTTGCATTTTGGTGTGTTCAGCATTCCGCTCACGATCCTTTGGATCGTCGGCATTACGAACGCCATCAACTTAATCGACGGCTTGGATGGCTTAGCAGCTGGTGTCTCTGCCATCGCATTGATTACAATTTCTTGGATGGCATTTTTAAAAGGTGATTTGTTTGTCGCTGGTATGAGCATCATTCTAATTGGCAGCATCTTAGGGTTTTTAGTTTATAATTTCCACCCAGCCAAAATTTTTATGGGTGATACGGGGGCACTCTTTTTAGGGTATATGATCTCCGTGCTGTCGTTGTTAGGGTTTAAAAACGTAACGGCCATTTCCTTCATTATCCCGGTAATCATTTTAGGAGTGCCGATTTCTGACACGTTTTTCGCGATCATTCGTCGCTTGGTAAAGCGGCAGCCGCTATCCGCGCCGGACAAATCGCATTTGCACCATTGCCTGCTTCGACTCGGATACAGTCACCGCCAAACCGTGCTCATTATCTACGGCGTGAGTGCCTTATTTGGGTTGATCGCTGTCATTTTATCCAAAGCTGCCGCTTGGGTATCACTCATTATTTTGACAGTCGTGGTGCTGGCGCTGGAGGTAATGGCAGAAAAAATTGGCTTAGTTGGTCATAATTATCGACCGATTTTACGAATTGTCCAAGGTATTCGTTATGTGAACGGAAAGATGAAATAAACAAGCTGTCCCGAGAGGCGGGACAGCTATTTTTATGCACACGGGGAAGCCGAAAATCGACTTAGCTATAGTCCTTTCCTAACATAGAGAATCTTAATGAATGCCGCTGCTTTGTTTATTATCTTGAACCGAGAAGATCCCCCATTTCTCGGCGTGAGTGCAGATGAGGGGGCATTCAACTTAACCATGATGGATGGAGAAGGTCTTCGGTGTTTTCACCGCTTCTCAAAAAAATGGTGATTTAATGGTAAATCTCACATTTCGCACCCTAACAAGGTCAAAACAAAGGATTTTTTATTTAGTTTTTCAGAATAACTTTTTGACCAACACAACGAGCGATGGCAATCCCTTTTTTTACCATCGCTGGTCGTTCCGTATCACGTTACACGTAGATGCTCTCATCCATGCCCAATCCCTGCAGAATCCTTCGCTGATCAGGGGTAAGGGAGCGATCCAGTGAGCGTTGGATGCGCCCATCCGGCAGCTTGAACAGGACGACGTTCACATATTGAAACAGCTGAAAAATCGCCTGTCCCGTCGGCCGGGTCAGCTTGCGGCCTCCAGGACCCTTCAACGGGTGTTCTGGAGTAATAAACTGACGCACTCGGCGCTGAAAAACGCGGTAAATAGCCAAGGCCAACAGAAACAAATAGCCTAATACTGCGACCCGTTCTGGTTTTTTGACGTAAATCTCATCCGTGAAAAACGGATCTTTCAAAAAAGCGAAGTTCATTTCCACCGAGATCTGCCCTTTATACAGCTTCAAGATCTCTTGGGCATCCATGGGTTGGCCCTTCCATTCCTTCGGAACGGTCGTGACAAGGACAAACCGGGACGCTTTCCGTCTCGCCTGTTCCCACGCGTCTTGGTCGAATTCGACGTCAAGGTGCAAGAAATACAGCGTCTCCACCTCGGGTTCCGCCCCTTTTTTCGGCCGTCCGCGCCGTTTTTTCAGGCGTACGATCTCTTCGACCGCGGCCTCAACCCGATGAAACCGGGGGCGAAGGGACGCCTTGAGGGACGCCAAGGCTTGTTCGGCATCTTCCCGGCAGGAGAAGGGGTGACGCTCCCAACGGGCTTGTTCTCGCGAAGAAGCTCCGCTTCTTTGGTTCGTTCTTTTTCAAGCGTCTTTCCTTTTCGCTGGTCGAGCGCGCTCGATTCAACAACGATCAGCCGAACGGGGTGGCCTTCATACGTCGAGGCCGTTTCCCATACCCGGTACGTGGCGCCGTTTCTCTCCGCCAACGTAAAGGGATCGCTCCACGTCGTGTCCTCAGCATCCGCTTCGGCCAGCGCGGTTTTCACGATCCGGAGCGACGAAGGGCCTCTGGTGATCAAAAAGGCGTTGGCCGCTTTGGTTTGCGCCAGGGTCTCTTTCGTCATCGCGGCGGAATCGGCCACGTAAATCCATTCGTCTTCGATTTTGGCCTGCTTCAGCTGTTCATGGACACGAGACAGCACCTCGGGATTCCATGTTTTATCGGGCAGGTTGCCATCGTGCACATCGCCGTAAAACGGGATGCCGTCCTCGTTGCCGACCAGTCCGAAACCGATCTGTTTTTGCCAACGATGATGGCGGTTGTAGCCATGTGTGATTTGTAAGGCCTCTAACGAGGCCGATTCATACGCGCCGTAAACGGTCTTGTCCGTCGTATCGGCGTGGAAGGCTCGGAGGGAAAGGCCTTCTTTTCGATAAATATGAATCAAGCAAGTGCTGATGACGTTGTGAATGCCAGCCTCATACAGGCGATCGAGATGACGGGCCAACGCATCGTCGTTCAACCAGGAAGGATGGAGATCGGGACGGATGAGTTTCTCACAATCGACCTCCTGAGCCCAATGTTCCAAGTGAACAAGGGCTTGCCGGCCGTCAAACACATTGTAGAGGATGGCCTGAACGGCATCGCTGACTCGCGTTTGGCACTGCGGATCGACGGGCACGAGATGGTCAATCAATTGAGGCAGACCCAGTTTCTTGAATAGGGCACTTATTATATTCAAATAAGAATTGCGATAGACCTTTTTGACTTGAACGTTCATAAGAGAAAAACTCCTTTACGTTCCTTGTGTGTCAAGGATTCATTCGACATCGGAACGAAAAAATCCTCCCGATTTTCGTCGAGAGGGTGCGAAATGTGAGGTAAATCCAACTATATGGGTATATTTGCTAAATTGAAGGGGGATGAATCTTACCCTTCGTCGCATTCGAGAGCCGTTAAGTGGGGAGAAGCTGATGTTGTTCGATGGTTCCCTCTAAAGGGTGGACGGTAATGGAATAGGTGTCCCGCTACTTTCGGGACACCTTCTGTGTTTTTTAATTCCTCTCTTTCTCTAGTTGTGTTCCGGCTGATGCATGCAACTGGGAGCGAAGGGCATCGGATATTTGTTGTACTGATTCCTCGTCCAGTCGATAGTAGTAAACCCCTTCATTGTCATCGGTTCCCTGTAAGACAAGTGATTCGGTTTGGAGTGGGTTGCCGGTTGATACATAGTAAATTAATGCTTTGATGTCATCGAAGGTAAAGTTTGTTTTCATATTGCTTCCGATCGCTTCAATAACATCATCATATTTCGAAATGGAACCGGCATGGCTCGCTTTTTTCAAGATGGCCTGCAAAATTTGCTGCTGCCGCTTGCCTCGTTCAATATCGTTATCTTTTTTGCGGGTTCTCGCCAATGCTAACGCTTCCTCGCCGTTTAAATGTTGGTATCCTTTTTTGAGGACAATGGCGTTCCGATTGTCTTCGGCATCTTTTTCCCGAATGTTATATGGTACTTCCACTTCAATGCCGCCTAGCGCATCGACAACATCGATAAAGGCGTAAAAGTTCATCTTGACGTAATAATCAATCGGGATGTCAAATAAACGCTCGATGGATTCAATTGTGCATTTTGTCCCTCCGTAAGCATGAGCGTGAGTAATTTTATCGTACTTATCTTCACAAGGAATATATACGTACGAATCGCGCGGAATGCTCACCATTTTCACTAATTGCGTGTCAGCATTAAAAGCGGCTAAAATTAAAGCGTCAGAACGCGTATCGCTCTTGAAGTTGCGCGTTTTGCTATCATCAATGCCAATAAACAAAACGGTGAAGCTATCCTTTTTCGGGTCAAGATGGTCGCCTGTATTTTTCTTTGCGCCAATCTCCTCGTATGCTTCATTCATGGCTGTTTTCATTTTATGCATTAAAAAGGAAGCATAGCCGAGGCCGCTGGCGGCCAATACTAGAAACAGCAATAAACACCCGAACATGAGGCGCCGTCTCCGCTTTTTTCTCTTCATTTTCTTTCGATGAAGTTTTCGTTTGTCGGTCATCATGGAAAAGCTCCTTTTCACTCGTTTTCGTTCTTACTTGTCAGAAGGAAGATCCATTTCAACGTACTCCATTTCCCCAACTCGAATCTCTGCTCTTCCGTTTGTCAATTCGGTCATCCATTCAGCGAATGGAAGCTGACCGTCCTCAGGGACGAGAACGTCAAATGTGACCCGGTCGGCATAATGGATGTCTTTTATAGTATATACGGAAGAGCGTAATTCATTTTCGACTTTTCCAATCCATGTGTAGTCAATTGTCACGTGCATGATGCGCATGAGACGGCGCTCGACGATGCCTGCAGCATTCAGCCCTTCGGTGACAGCACGTCCATAAGCGCGCACCAATCCGCCCGCACCGAGTTTAATGCCGCCGAAGTAGCGGGTGACGACCGCGACGGTGTCTTTCAACCCCTTTTTTTTCAGCACTTCAAGCATCGGCACGCCCGCGGTGCCGCTCGGTTCGCCGTCATCGTTTGCCTTTTGGATTTGATCATGCTCGCCGATCAAATAGGCTGAGCAGTTGTGCGTCGCATCCCAATGTTTCTTTTTGATTTGTTGAATGAAAGCGACAGCTTCCTCTTCCGTCTCAGCGCGGTTGATGTAGCAAATAAACCGCGATTTTTCGATCACAATTTCCTGCTCACCATATCCTTTGACGGTGTAATATTTTTGTAACAAAACAACACACCTCGACTATAAAAAACGTGAAAACAATTTATTTTTGTTTATGTTTATTTTTTTTTGCATAAACGGCTAGCAGTTTGCCTTAACTATGGTAAACTAAAGATAAAAAATGATAGATAGGGTATGCTTTTACTATTATAAATCGACAACTTTTTTCCTTCAAATAAATTTTGTTGGCGCTCATGCATACTGCTTGGCAGCGCTGCTGGAGGTTGGCAGATGGCAGGGGAAAAACGTTGGGATGAGAAGTATTTAGATAAAATTGTCGAAAAAATGATCGACACCGTTCAACATAGCAAAGACGAAATTTTTCGTATCGGCGAGCAGTCACGCCAAGAGCAAGACTGTTTGTTGCGCGAGTTGGAGGAAGTGAAGTGGTTGACTGTAAGAGTGATCGAAGAGGTCGATCAGCTTGAAGTCAAAGCGCGTCAGGCGCGCCGCCGCTTGTCGGAAGTGAGCCAACACTTTTCGTCCCACTCGGAACAAGATATTCGCGAGGCGTATGAAGTTGCACATGAGCTGCACATGAAGCTGGCGATGGTGCGCGAGCAGGAGAAGCAGCTGCGCCTGCGCCGCGATGAGCTTGAGCGGCGGCTGGCCAGCCTGATACAAATCATCGAGCGCTCCGATCATTTGGTCGGTCAAATTACGGTTGTGCTCAACTATTTAAACAGCGATTTCCGCCAAGTAAGCGAGATCATTGAAGGGGCGAAACAAAAACAAGAATTCGGTCTCAAAATCATTGAAGCACAAGAAGAAGAACGGCGTCGGTTGTCGCGGGAAATCCATGACGGTCCAGCGCAGCTCCTTGCCCATGTGCTCCTTCGGTCGGATCTCGTTGAAAAAGTGATGAAAGACCGAGGGACTGAAGCAGCGATTGCCGAAATTCGCGATTTTCGCAAAATGGTACGCTCCGCCTTATCCGAGGTGCGACGCATTATTTATGACTTACGGCCGATGGCGCTTGATGATTTAGGATTAGTTCCAACACTTAAAAAATACCTACAAACGACCGAAGAATATAATAAGGGAGTCCATATTTCCTTTGTACATATGGGTGAGGAGACTCGATTGCCGTCTCGGATGGAGGTGGCGGTATTTCGGCTTGTCCAAGAGTCAGTGCAAAACGCCCTAAAACACGCTGAAGCGAGTCAAATTGATGTCAAAATGGAAGTGACATGCCGTGAGTTGCTTGTCAGTGTGAAAGACAATGGCAAAGGGTTCGACCCATCTGTCAAAAAAGAAAATGCATTCGGTTTGATCGGGATGCGGGAGCGGGTCGAGCTGCTTGGAGGCACGTTGACGATCCGCTCAACAATCGGCGGCGGTACCATTGTGTTCATCCGTGTCCCGATTGACCGTTCAGTCCTAGAAACAGCAAACAAGGAGGAGAGGAAATCATGACAACACGCATTGCCATTATTGATGACCACCAACTGTTCCGTGAAGGTATCAAACGTATTTTAGAGTTTGATGGTGATTTTGAAGTCGTGGCCGAAGGGAGCGATGGACGCGAAGCTCTTTCGATCGTTGAAGAGCATCGCCCAGATTTGGTGTTGATGGATATTAACATGCCAGACACGAACGGGGTTGAGGCGACAAAACAGCTGATTGAGACGTATCCTGATACGAAAGTTGTCGTCTTATCGATCCATGATGATGAAAACTATGTCATGCGCGCCTTGCAAACGGGGGCAACCGGGTATTTGCTTAAAGAAATGGATGCCGACACGCTCATTGAAGCAGTGAGAATTGTCGCTGAAGGCGGCTCATACTTGCATCCGAAAGTGACGCACAATTTGATCCGTGAATACCGCCGTCTGACAACGGAAACAAATAGCAATGTAATGGTCCAACAAGAAGTGCGCCGTCCGCTTCATTTATTGACACGGCGTGAATGTGAAGTACTTCAGCTGTTGGCGGACGGTAAAAGCAACCGCGCGATTGGTGAAACGCTCTACATTAGCGAGAAAACGGTAAAAAACCATGTCAGCAGCATCTTACAAAAATTGAACGTCAATGACCGAACACAAGCGGTCGTAGTGGCGATCAAAAACGGTTGGGTCGAAGTGCGCTGATCGTAGGTCTTCCCCCTTACTGGATGACAGGTGAAACTGCTTTGACGTCAATAGTGGCTAGCATCCGCTGCGGCGATGGTTCATCTTTCATCCGCTCACGGGCTCGACAAGCATCTAGAAGGGTGACGATGTAGCGGACAATGCCGATTCATCATGAGAATTCTCCATTGGAGAAATTTTATAAGTTTCTCTTGACACGAGAGCGCCTAATTCGGAAAATATCGCTGTTTGTCGCTAACCTTCTAGAACGCCGTGAAAATTGTGGTTTCTTCCAATGGTTTTGGAGAGCTGAAACGTTTATCTATTAGAGAAGCGCCTTTTGGCGCTTTGTTTTTGCTTCAATCACCACGCTTTGAGTGATTCGCGGACGTCAGCTTTATGATGCCCATTCTGTCGTGATGTTATACATTTCGCTTGTTAGTGGTGGGCGGCCCACCGTTTTGGTATAATGGAGGCAAACATTGAATCAGGAAGGATGGCGTCAGTGAAAACGGCAATTGTCACGGATAGTACGGCTTATCTTCCAAAAGAGGTGCGCGAGAGGCTCGGCATTCGCTTAATTCCGCTCAGCGTCATCTTTGGGGAGGAAACGTATCGCGAAGAAATTGACATGACTACAGATGAATTTTTCGCGAAAATGAAGCAACACCCGACCTTGCCGACGACGTCCCAACCAGCAGTCGGCGAGTTTGTCGACTTGTTCACTGCCCTTCGCGAGGAAGGATATGATGCTGTCATCAGCATTCACTTATCAAGCGGCATTAGCGGCACGTATCAAGGGGCGGTTACGGCGGGGACGATGGTCGACGGCTTGCGCGTTTTGGCGTACGATTCGGAAATCAGCTGCATGGCGCAAGGGTTTTATGCCATGGAAGCAGCGGAAATGGCGCAAGCAGGTCGCACCCCAGAGGAGATCATCGCCCGCTTAGACGAAATCAAGCAAACGTTGCGCGCCTATTTTATGGTCGATGACTTAGCTCACTTACAGCGGGGTGGGCGGCTGACTGGAGCGCAGGCGTTCATCGGCGGCCTGTTGCAAATCAAGCCACTCCTTCGCTTTGAAAACAAAGTGATCGTGCCGTTTGAAAAAATCCGCACACGCAAAAAAGCGGTGAAACGCATCGAAGAACTGTTCGCCGAAGACGCGGAAAAAGGCGTACCGCTGAAAGCCGCCGTCATCCACGCCAATCAGCTGGATGAAGCGGGTCGCTGGCGCGATGAACTGTCCGCTCGTTATCCGCACGTCGAGTTTTTCATCAGCTATTTCGGCCCCGTCATCGCCACCCATGTTGGCGAAGGGGCACTCGGGCTGACGTGGTACCAACCGTAAAGGTCACAGGCTAGCGGAATTCGGCTGCAAGCATTTGTTAGTCAATGTCAAAGGCAAGGCGGTGCTGTTCAGTGATGGTTCCACCTCGCACCGCCTTGTGCTTTAGTGAAGCATTGCTGTTTTTACGGACTTTAGAGAGGGATGAATGGTTATAGCAGTGCTTCTCAAATTGAAAACCCACCACCCCAGCTTCTCTTTTCTTCTAATGATCGAAGTTTCCCCATTTAGAAGAGCGACGAAAATCGCTCTGTCTATCATCGACGATGGCTGAACGTTCCAGCGATCAAGATGTTCTTATTGGAAAATGTTTTTTGTGCCGCATGTCGGATGAAATCCTTTTTCGAGGGCTAGTGAAAAACCTTCATGTTCCCATCGAGCAGCGGTTTGGACGGAAGCAAAGGTTAAAGTTTGTGGCCGTTTTCCATTCAAGAAATTTCTTGATTCTAATCAATCACTGTTCCTCTAGAATACTGACGAAAACCGCCTGTTTGTTTCAAGAACGCAAACTCGAAGAAAGCCGTGTGTTATGTTTTTTTCATTTCAAACATCTCCTATACAAACACCGTGACTTATGAAGCCACTGACTTTCTAGGAGTGTGTAGCAAGCTCTCCATCGTGATCCGCATGTTTCTTCACTTTGGATGACACAATTTGTCGAGCCGTTTTCATTCCTTAAAAACATTGTCAATATTTCCCCGGGAATTTTGTCGAAAAAAGCTAATTGCTGCAAGAATACTACCCATATGTCGAATGAAAAAGGGGGGATCATGATTGTCTGTTTCTTCACCGCTTATAGCATCGCTATACGGTCAGCGGATTCCGCGAGAACAACTCCCATTTTCCCATGCCGATATTGAGACCGCCTTGCGTGTTGGTTCGCTTCATGAACAGTCAGGTTTGATCAAAACACCCCGTGGTTGGCGCTGTGTGCGCTGTGGAAATGATGAACGGTCATGGTTCGCTTCATTTCCGTGCGCTCGCTGTGGGACGAATTGTTGTTATTGTCGCAAATGTTTGATGATGGGTCGCATCAGTTCTTGCACCCGCTTGGTACATGTGACGATGTCGCTTCCGTCAGAACGATATGCAGCGCCGCTCGCTTGGAACGGAACGCTATCCGCCGCTCAGGAGGAGGCGGCTATGGAGGTCAAACAGGCAGTTCTCAACAGGAGGGAGCTGCTTGTTTGGGCTGTATGCGGGGCGGGAAAAACGGAGATTTTGTTTCCCGCCATCGCCGCCGCATTGAAGGAAGGTTGGCGTGTCTGCCTCGCCACGCCAAGAATTGATGTCGTCCGCGAGCTCGCTCCCCGCTTTCGCCAAGCGTTTCCTCGCGTTCCGCTCGCCGTTTGGTACGGAGGAAGCGAGGAGCGCGGGCAGATCGCCCCGCTCGTTCTTTCCACTACCCACCAACTGTTGCGTGCGTATCGTGTGTTTGATGTCATGATCATCGATGAAGTCGATGCATTTCCGTATTCGGTTGAACCGATGCTGGAATATGCTGTCAGTCAGACACGGAAAGAACAATCGAGCCTCATTTATTTAACCGCCACCCCATCCCGAGCTTGGCAACTTGACGTTCAGCGCGGCAAGCGGCAAGCCGCTGTCATCCCCGCCCGCTACCACGGCCATCCACTTCCTGTCCCATCGTTCGAATGGTGCGGAAACTGGCGCAAACGGCTCGAGCGCGGCCGTTTGCCCGAAAACGTCCTCGCTTGGGTTCTTCGTCGTTTGGAACAAAGAAAGCAAGCGTTTTTGTTCGTCCCACACATCGATGAATTGGAAGCGGTCACTCGCCTGTTGCAGCGGGTGGACGCTCGCATCGTTGGTGTTCACGCTGAAGCCCCCGCCCGCGCTGAATATGTGCAGGCATTTCGCGATGGGAGCGTACCGCTGTTGGTCACAACGACGATCCTTGAACGAGGTGTGACCGTGCCCAACATCGATGTCGCCGTCCTTGGCGCGGAAGACCGAATTTTTACGGAAAGCGCCCTCGTCCAAATTGCGGGCCGCGTCGGGAGAAGCGCCGCATTTCCCGATGGGGACGTCCGCTTTTTCCACCATGGGAAAACAACCGAGATGGTACGGGCGCACCGCCACATTGTCCGCATGAACGATACAGCGCAGAAAAGGGGGCTATTGCATCGATGAATTGTCTTCTTTGCCATTCCTCGTACAACCCGATCGCCAGCTGGCGCCAACTTCTTTTTCTCGAAGACGTTGATGTCCTTTGCCCGCGTTGCCGCGGTTCGTTTGCGCTCATTGACGGCCGTCTTTGCGAGATGTGCGGCCGTCCGCTCGACGAGGCGTCGCCTTCTCCATGTGCTGACTGTCTCCACTGGCAAGAAGATGAGCAGTGGGGTGGGGTGCTTGTCAAAAATCGCTCTGTGTACGTATACAACGACTGGATGAAAGAAGTCGTTACCTTATGGAAATTTCGTGGCGATTACGCCATTGTCGATGCGTTTCGCCGCCCGTTTGTCCACGCGTTTCGTCAATCGTTCGGGCGCGAGTGGCACATCGTGCCGATTCCGCTAAGCCCCGAGCGTCTGTACGAACGAGGTTTCAACCAAGCAGAAGCGCTCGCCCGCCTGCTTCCATTTCCGTCCTTTCCTTGGCTTGCCCGCAAACATTCCGAAAAACAATCGAAAAAATCGCGCCGCGAGCGACTGGAGACGGACAATCCATTTTTCCTCACCGACTGCCCACCGCTCACAGGGAAACGAATCGTCCTCATCGATGATATTTACACAACCGGCATCACCGTTCGCCACGCGGCCCGCGTTTTACGTGAAGCTGGGGCGACTGAAGTGGGATCACTGACGCTAGTGAGGGCGTGAGCAGGCTAAACATTCGCTTGTTGGATGCCGATATAAACAGTAGCAACCGATCGAGCGGAGAGTGAACGGATATGGAAATTCGTAGCATTGTTATGAAACAAGCGATGATAGCATCTGACCAGCCAGTTGTGCTGCAAAAAGGTGAAACGTATGATGCGGTGATCAAGGAGAAAAAAGGCAGCGAAGCGGTCGTCCATCTCAAAGGAACGGATGTGCGGGTTCGGGCAGAAGGGAAGTGGCCGCACGAAGGGCGTGTGATGATCCAGATCGTCGGTGAACAAGATAGGGTGCCTGTGGCGCGAATCGTTTCCCGCCCGCAACCAGAGGCAAATGAACAAGTGACTCGTTCTTCTGCCTCTGAACCATTAACTACGGAACTGAGGCAAGTCGGAGCTTGGCTGCAAAAACACGGACAATCGCTCACGAAAGAGACTGTTTCCACCTTACAAACGTTTTTCACCGAAGCTCCAGGCACCGTAGAGCAGAAGTTAGAAACCGTTCGCGCTGTCATCAATAAAAAACTGGAACTGACGGGTACTCACCTTGTCACTGTTCATGAGGCACTGCATGGAAAACCGTTAGGAGAACAATTAGCCGAGATTGCTAACAACCTCGATCCTTCCTTTATGTTAACCAAACGAGAAGAACAAGGAGCGGCGAAAGAGACGACGCAAAACCTGACCGTTGGATTAGAGCGTCAAGGAGGCCGGACGGAAAAGGCACCAATCAACGAAGCAGCCGACCTCCTCCAACAAGTGCGCGAACAAATTGCTCGTGAGCCGAACTTATCGAAAGCAGTGGAGTATGTCCGCCAACAAGTCGTTCACGCACCGAATGTAGATCGGAATACGGCGAAACAAGTGGATCGCGCGTTGCGTGAGGTCGTTCAACTGCAGAGGCAAGGGTGGGAAAGCGAAGCGCGGGTGCGGTTGAATGAGGCATTGGTGAAGGCGGAACAAGTTGCACGTGTTTCAGAAGCAGGCCGCCAGCTGAGAGATAACCGTCTCCAAGCATCGCAGGATTTGGTGGAACAAATTCGGGAAGTCCGAACACAGGTGGCGAAAGCACCAGAGTTATCGAAGGCCTTGGAACAAGTTCAAAAACAACTGGTAGAGAACATCGACGTTCCAACAGAGGTACGAGAGAAAGCGGCGATTGCCGTAAAGGAAACTCAATGGCGAAAAGCTAACGGGCAAGAGGTTCTGGCACGCCGCACTTTGGTGCAGGCGCTTGAAGACATGGAACACGCGGTTCAACCGGAAAAAGCGCCAACCACCGAAACATCTGCCCGTCTCCAACAAGTGCGCGAACAAATTGCTCGTGAGCCGAACTTATCGAAAGCAGTGGAGTATGTCCACCAACAAGTCGTTCACGCACCGAATGTAGATCGGAATGTGGCGGAACAAGTGGATCGTGCGTTGCGTGAAGTTGTTCAATTACAACGGCAAGGGCGGGAAAGTGAAGCGCGAATGCGGTTAAATGAGTCGCTAGTGAAGGCGGAACAAGCCGTTCGCGCTTTGGAAACGACCGTCCGAGCCGTGAATGATGTCTTCCGACCGTCGCCAGGGTTAATGAAGCAAATTCAGGCCATCCGAACGGAAGCTGTTCGTACACCAAATTTGTCGAATACGCTGTCCCAGGTTCAAAAGCTGCTCGCTGAACACAGCGAGTTGCCAGGGGATATCCGTCAAAAAATAGAAACGGTGTTAAAAGAAACAATGTGGTTGCAACGATCTGGCCAACATGCAGCGGCGAGGGCTCATCTTGTCCGTCAACTGGATCAAATCGAGTCGATAGCAGCTAATGGACGATCGTCGGTTTTCCAACCGCCGTCTCCTGTTAATGAGACGAAAGCGCCATTCAAGATGACAGCGGTTGACCATATATCGGTTTCATTGGAGATGACAGAGGGGGCAGGACAGGAAGGAACTTCACGGCGTTTCCCCGCTCCATTGTTGGAGCAATCGGGTGATATCGACGCTATCGGAGGCGGATTGCGGCATGCCGCCTCTCTGGCGAACAGCCCAAATGAAGCGGTAGATGATGCGGCGAATATCGAGCGACCGATCGAACAACTGCATGAAGCCATTCGTCGAGCGATCAAATCGCTACAACAAGAGCCGCATTTGGAAAAAGCGTTGGATGCCGTTGGAACGGATATCGCGGAAGCATTCCGCACTCATCCTCACTGGGAACAAGCATGGGCTGATTCGCTTGCCAGTGCGCGAAAGCTGATGGAAAAAGGACGGGAGCTCGCCGCGCGGCAGACAGTATTGAAAACGTTAAATGAGATTGAAACGTCGATCCCATCCACGTCAACCGAGCGCTCGTTGGATGTTGACAGCCTATTTGACGGGGCATGGCAAGCGTCCTTGTCGCTTGAATCGAAACAGTTTCTCGTGCAAACGGTCACGAAAAAAATGGCGCAAGCCGTGCTTGATTTCAAAAACGTGAAGCGCGATGTAATGCGCCAGTTAGAGACGGTAGCGCAGTTGACGGAAAACAAAAGCCCCGCCACCCGCTTACAAGCTACATCGATGTTGGAAATGGCGATCAAACAATTGGACAATGCCATTTTAAAAAGCGACATCATGCTGTTTACCGATATGGCGACGGAAAAACACTTGATGAAAGCCAGCTCCACGCTCGCTGAGGCGAAAAAACGGCTTCGCCAAGGTGATGCAGTTGGAGCACGGAACATCGTGAATGAAGTGAAGAACATGTTAGCGAATCTTGTGTTCAAACCGTCCGAGGCGAAGGTGAAACATTTTGTGATGATGCAAGGTGAAACAACAGCCGATTCATCCAAAGTGTTTCTGGAACAAATGAACCAAGTAATGCAACCGCCAGCGGATGGTCCATCGGCGCGGCACGTGTTTGATACGATTCGTCGTCTAGGCTTGACGCATGAGTATGAAGCCGCTGAATGGCTCGTATTTAAGGGGAACCAAGAAGAATCGGCATCGCAAAATATGAAGGAAGTGCTTTTGCGGCTGGCGCAAAGTGGAAATGAATCCGTTGCGCGGCAAGCGGAGCAAGCGTTAACGAATTTGACCGGACAGCAGCTGTTAAACAAGTGGGATGGCACGGCGGGGTGGCAAAGCTTTTTCTTCACATTGCCACTGTTATGGCGAAACGAAGTTCAGAACGTCAACGTCTATGTCAATGGCCGCCAACATGGCGAACAAATCGATTGGGAAAACTGCCAGTTGTATTTTCTGCTAGAAACGAGAAAGCTAGGGGATCTCGGCATTTTGCTTCATGCGAATGAACGGAATTTATCGATTACGCTTCGCAACGATCGTGACGATTTTGCTGAAAAAGCGAAGCCATTCATCGACATGGCGAAAGAGAAATTGGAAGAGATCGGCTACCGAGTTACAGCGGTGAACGTGACGAAACTGGCGAATGAGGTTCAGCGGAAAGACGAACAACCTTCACCAGTTCCAACAGCTCGTCCGTATAGACGATTTGCCGAAAGAGGGTATGATTGGACCATATGATGACGGCCTATTTTAACCAAAAAAAGCGAAGACACATGAACGGCCCGACGGCGGCGGTCATTCGCTACAACGAAGCGAGCGGCCAAGCGCCGACTGTCGTTGCCCAAGGAAGCGGACACGTGGCGCAAAAGATTATTGAGCTCGCTAAGCAACATCACGTCCATATTCAAGAAGACCCACTGCTCGTGCAACATTTGTTGCAGCTTGATCTCGGGGATCGCATCCCGCCGCAGCTGTACGCGGTCATTGCCGAAATATTGATTTTGATTGAAGAAATTGAGAAAAACCATTAAACACTTGCTGGTAGACGACCGATATAAATAGTAGGGAGTCAATGGAGGGAGCATGGCGTTGGACTTTTTAACCGAAGAATGGATTTATCAGAAAAACTCGCAGCAACTGACAGCGTTGTTATATGAAGGATTGATGGAATGTTTGGAAGAGGCCATCGAGGCCATCAAGCAAAAAGACCATTGGAAAGCGAACAAACAACTGCAAAAAGGAAACGACATTCTTCGTCGACTCGGTGCTGGGCTGCGTTATGACGCTGGCATCATCGCCCATCAGTTGGATGCGATCTATAACTATATGGCAGAGCGCCTCATTGAGGCCAATATGAAAAAAGATGTTACAGCTGTCCAAGAAGTGCTGCAACTGGCGACGACGATTGCTACAGCGTGGAACGAAGCGCTAAAAAGTGGTGTTTCACCAGTGCAATCCGTGCACAAGCAAAAAGCTGCAGCCTACGAACAATTCATCGCTTATGAGAGATCAGGACCAGAGGAGTGAATGTCCATGCGAATTAACCATAACATCCAAGCGCTGAACGCCTATCGCAACTTAGCGGCCAACCAGTCGAGCATTTCGAAAAACTTAGAGCGCCTCTCGTCGGGCTTGCGCATCAACCGTGCGGCCGATGACGCAGCGGGACTCGCCATTTCAGAAAAAATGCGCTCGCAAATCCGCGGTCTGCAAATGGCAGAACGCAACGCGTTGGATGCCATCTCATTGATCCAAACGGCGGAGGGTGCGTTAAACGAAGTCCATAGTATCTTGCAGCGGATGCGCGAACTGGCCGTGCAAGCGGCGAATGGTACAAACCAAGACACGGACCGCGAGGCTCTTGACAGTGAGTTTCAACAGTTAATTGAGGAAATTGATCGCATTGGTAAAGAAACCCAATTTAATAAGATGAATATACTTGCTGCTAATCAGTCGATCAGTATCCAGCTCGGTGCAAATGATGGGCAAACATTGACCATGTCCTGGAAACAACAGTTGAAAACCTCTCTTGGCGAAGACGAGATCGGCATCAGCTCTTTAGATATCACAACAGTTGACAATGCTCAAACGGCGATCAGCACATTGGACGAGGCCATTATCTCTGTATCCAAATCTCGTTCTAAAATGGGTGCCTATCAAAACCGCCTCGAGCACACAATTAACAACTTAACAACTGCAAATGAAAACTTAACTTCTGCCGAATCCCGCATCCGTGATACGGATATGGCGATGGAGATGGCGGAGTTTACGAAAAACAACATTTTGACGCAAGCGGCGCAGGCGATGCTCGCGCAATCGAACCAGCTGCCGCAAGGGATTTTGCAGCTGCTAAAAAGCTAATTGAGTCCGCAGTGGGCGGGGCCATAACGCCTCGCCCTTTTGCTATGATTGTGCGATAATGGTCATAACAAGAGGTGAAAGGCAATGGAAGTGCAAAAAGTGACTCGAGCTAGTATAGCGAACGTCAGCCGCAGGGACAACACGGCGATGGAATCGGTGTCATTTACTGAGGTGATGGCGAAGACGCGCCGGGATGTCCTATGGGAGCGGATCAACGAGCAAGCCCGACAAATCGAAGAACAAGGGAAAAAGCTTGCTGAATCGCGGACGGTTGAAGATTTGCACAAATATAAGCAGCTCGTTCGCTCCTTTTTGGATGACGCCGTGAAAAACGGCCTCCAGCTGGAAGAACAGCGCGGATTCAGCCGTGGCGGACGGGCACGCATCTATAAACTTGTTAAAGAGGTTGACCAAAAGCTGATTGAATTAACGAACGAAGTGTTGAAAAAAGAACAAAAAGGGTTGGACATTCTACGGCTTGTCGGCGAGATTCAAGGGCTCATTATTAATATTTATACGTAACCGTTTGATTGGGCAATCGGGAGGGGAAAACGGTGGCGGAATTAGCGAACTGCACCAAGTGCGGGCGGTTGTTTGTTAGAATGTCGACTCGTGACGTTTGTGAATCATGTTATCAAGAGGAAGAACGACAGTTCGAACGTGTCTACACGTTTTTGCGCAAACGGGAAAACCGAACGGCAACGATGGCGCAAATCGTCGAGGCGACAGGAGTGGCAGAAAAGCTCATTACGAAATGGATTCGCGAAGGACGGCTGCAGCTCGTTCGCTTCCCGAATCTGACCTATCCTTGCGAATCGTGCGGGACGATGATTCGTGAGGGACGGCTGTGCGCCAACTGTTTAGGCAAGCTGCAGAAAGATTTACGCCAAATGGAGGAGAGAAAAGACCAGAATGCCCGTTCGCGCTACATCACTTATTACATTCAAGAACAAGAAGATAAAAATAAAAAGAACTAAACATTTTCACCAACGTTCCGATATAAACGATAGCACGATATGAACAGCGCCGGTCAAGCGAGGTGAACGCGATGAAAATCCACCATATTGGTCCGATGAACGTCAATCCGTATCAACGCCAACTGACCAAAACCGAGCGGTTAGCGGCAAGGAAGGCGTCTGGAGACCAAGTGGAAATTTCGAAAGAAGCGAAGGAGCTGCAAGAAGCGGCAAGCTGGGAACAGGCGCGGCAGGCGAAACTTGATGAGCTACGTCAACAAATCGAAAACGGTACGTATACGGTCGACCCGAAGGCGGTCGCGAAACGGATGATCGACTATTACCGAAATCACCGATAAAGGAAGCGGTTCGTGATGACATTTGCCGAACTCATTCATCTATTGCGGACACATGCCGAGCTGCATGAAAGCTTGTTAGTGCTAGCGCGGCGGAAAACGGAAGTGTTGAAGAAAAACGACATTGAGGCACTATCGGCACTTCTTGCCGATGAACAAAAGCATCTTTTTGCCATTCGTCAACTCGAAGAACGGCGGCGGCGCTGGCTGAAGGAGAGGCTTGGTGACGAGACGGTGACGATCGCCGCATGCCAAGCGATGGCGAACGGGGAAGAGCGCCAACAGTTGCGCGAGTGCGGAGATCGGCTGAGGGCGGCGGTCAACGCGTTGTCCGAGGCCAATGAGTTAAACCGCCAGCTCATTGAGCAGTCGCTCCAGTTCGTTACGGCCATGAGCGAGACATTCGCCCCAACCCCGTCCACTTACAGCCGCACACAAGAGTACGCGCCATCGCCAGACCGCCCGCTGTTTGAATCGAAAGCGTGAGGGGGAGAACGATGCTCTCGACATTCCACGGACTAGAAGCCGCTCGGCGCGCCATGATGGCCCAGCAAGCGGCGTTGTATACGACAGGACATAATATTGCCAATGCCAATACGGAAGGATACACACGCCAGCGTGTTCAACTCGAGGCGACAACGCCGTTCCCAACGCCTGGGCTCAATCGCCCGAACATCCCGGGGCAAATGGGGACAGGGGTGGAGGCGGCATCGGTCGAACGGGTGCGTGAATACTTTTTGGACATCCAATACCGCGGCGAAAACAGTAAGCTCGGCTACTGGGAAGCACGCGCCGACGCGGTGGCGAAAATGGAAGACATTATGAACGAACCGTCCGACAGCGGACTCGCGAAAACGATGGACCAGTTTTGGCAAGCCCTCCAAGACTTGAGCACCCACCCGGAAAACGAAGGGGCGCGCTCTGTCGTCCGCCAGCGCGGTCTTGCCGTCGTCGAGACGTTCCATTATTTATCGAATTCACTGACGCAAATCCGTACGGACATCGGCACGCAAATCGGGGTGACGGTGACGAAGATCAATTCTATTCTGGACCAAATCAGCAAATTAAACGCACAAATCGCCGAAATCGAGCCGAACGGCTATTTGCCGAACGACTTATATGACGAGCGCGATCGGTTGGTTGACGAGCTCTCGAAGTTCATCGATATTCAAGTCGAGAAACACCCCGTTGGTGGCAACGCCTTGCCAGCGGCAGAAGGGACGTACGATGTATATATCCTCAACGGCAACGAAAAAGTGTATCTCGTCCAAGGACGTACTGCTTCGTCTATTTCCTTCCCGGATGGCAGTGACGTGGATGACGATGGCGTGAGGGAAACGCCGCCTGATACAGGCGTTGGAGCACTTGACATTGGCGGAACGGCCGTGTCGTTTTCCACTCTTCCGAACGGTAAGTTGCGCGGGCTGATCGAAGGATATGGATACTACGAAAACGGGGTCAATGGGAACGTGGAAGGACTATATCCGGAGATGCTCGCCAATTTGGACAAACTCGCTTATACGTTTGGCACGTTGTTTAACGCTGTCCACGAACAAGGCTATGGATTGAACGGAAACACGGGGCTTGCGTTTTTTTCCGGACTTGACCAAGTGAACGGTGCGGCAAAAACAATTGCGCTTGCATCGGATATCGATGATTTGGACAACATCGCCGCGGCGACGAGAGACAAGGAGTCAGGAAACGGCAACAACGCCATCAATCTCGCCAACGTCCGCAGCTTGCTTTTATCCAACACAACCGTTTCGCTGCAAGATGGGATCTCGGTGGATCTTGCCTCGCTCGGATTGCCGCTTACCTCAGGCACGATTGAAACGAACTACCAAGGCTGGATTGGGCAGCTTGGCGTCGCTGGCGAGCAGGCGAATCGGATGAAAAGTAATAGCGAAACGTTGCGCCAGTCGGTGGAAGAAAGGCGACAATCGGTAAGCGCGGTGTCGCTTGATGAAGAGATGATGAACATGATCAAATTCCAGCATGCTTATAACGCTGCGGCGCGCCAAATTACCGCGATTGACGAGATGCTTGATAAAATTATCAACGGTATGGGTGTGGTCGGAAGGTAGGTGAAGAGGATGCGCATTACACAAAGCATGTTAGCGAATAATATGTTGAAACAAATCACCCGCAGCTACGAAAAGTTAGATCAATATCAAACCCAATTGTCGACTGGGAAAAAAATCACCCGCCCGTCCGACGATCCGGTCGTGGCGATGAAAGGGATCGCCTACCGCTCGAATTTGGCCGAAGTCGAGCAGTTTAAACGCAATTTCTCGGAAGCGTACAACTGGGTCGAAAACTCCGACTCGGCCCTTGATAAGGCGACACAGGCGCTGCAGCGCATTCGCGAACTTGTCGTGCAGGCAAGTAACGACACGTATGAAGAAACGCAGCGACAAGCGATCTCGCAAGAAATTAAGCAGCTGACCGAACAGTTGGTGACGATCGCTAATACAAAAGTCGGCGACAAATATATTTTTAATGGCACTAACACATTACAGCCTCCTGTGCAAATGGTGAACGGTTCCATTACAACATCGAACAATGCAGAAGAAGTAAAAATCGAATTAGCGAAAGGCATTTATATTGGTGTCAATGTGGATCCAACGAAAGTGTTCCATTATGACGCTTCACAAAAAGGAAAAGGATTGTTCAGCGATTTGCAGTCGCTTGCTAACGATTTGGACGATCCGACCAAGACAGGAAAAGATATTAACGAATACCTCGGCTATATTGATCAGCATATTACAAATCTACTAGGTGTCCGCGCCGAGTTAGGGGCGCGCATGAACCGCGTCGAATTAATGGAAGACCGCATTAACCAGCAAGAAGTGATTGCGAAAAAAGTGTTGTCGGATAACGAAGACGTCGACATGGAACGTGTCATTACCGATTTAAAAGTACAAGAAAGTGTCCATCGGGCTGCATTAGCGGTCGGTGCGCGCATTATCCAGCCGACGTTGGTCGACTTTTTACGATAAGCTAGCTTTTTAGCTGGCTTTTTTCTTATCATGTTTCGATTCCGCTCACCTAGTGCGGCGGTTTCGACAAGGAGGAACTGTTGATGCGTATTCCGCAGCTTCGTATGGAAGCGACATTCGCAAGACTGGAGATTTCCACCGAACCTGCACAACTGGAAATCACACAGCCGCCAGCTGAAATGACGATCGAACAGCCAAAGCCAGAACTGGAGATCAACGTCATCCGTCCGCGCCTGACAATCGACCAGTCGCAGGCGTGGGCAGAGATGAATTTAAAACATGTGTTTCGGCTTATCGAGGACGCGGCAAAAGACGGATATGAAACATGGCTGACGTACGTAGAGACCGTTTCTGCGCAAGGCGACGAATTGATGAAAATCGAAAATGGAGGCGATGTTATCGCCGAGCAGGCGCAAGCAAACAGCGAAGGCCCGCCGCTTGAGTTTAACATTGGCTTTGTGCCGTCACCGTTTAGCGTCAAAATCGACTATGAACCCAGCAAGCTAATGATGGATTGGAAAATTCATAAGCCGCTCATTGATGTAAAACCGCACCAGCCAATTATCCATTACAAACAAGGAGCGGTGCATATTGATTTAGCACAGCGCAACTCGCTGCGCATCGACATTGTCACGTAAATACGAATCGAGGGATGAACAAATGAAAATCGCGACAAAATATCATGGAGACATTGAAATTCATGAGAAGGACATCGTTCGTTTTGAACAAGGAATTCCAGGGTTTTTAGAGGAAAAACAGTTTGTCTTATTACCGCTCGAAGACACACCGTTTATCATTTTACAATCGGTGAACACACCCGCACTCGGTTTTGTCTTAATCGAGCCGTTTTCGTACTTTCCAACATACGAAATCGATCTTGATGACAACACGCTCGAGCAGCTGCAAATCACTGGCGAGCAAGACGTTGCCTTGTACGTCATTTTAACCGTTGCCGACCCGTTCGACGACACAACGGCAAACTTGCAGGCGCCGATTGTCATTAACGTTCATAAGCGACTTGGGAAGCAAGTTATTTTAACAAACACGAACTACAAAACGAAACATCGCCTCTTTCCTGAAAAAGTGGCGAAATAAAGGAGGCGGCAAATATGCTTGTACTAACGCGCAAATTGAAAGAAGCGATTCAAATCGGCGATGACATCGAAATCACCGTCCTCGCCATCCAAGGCGATCAAGTGAAACTTGGCATCAACGCACCGAAACACGTCGAAATCCATCGCAAAGAAATTTACCTCGCCATCCAAGCCGAAAACAACGCCGCCTCCCACGCCTCCAAATCATCGCTCGAGCGGTTGAACGAGCAATTGAAATACTTGAAAGGGGGGAAACAAGAATGAGCGTCAGTATCGGCGGAGTGCCAGTCCAAGGCGTCGTTGCGCGCATTGTGCAAGATAATAAGGCTATTGCCGAGCAAGCCTTAAACGAAATGATTAACAAACACAAAGACGACCCAGCTCACTTCATTAAAGAAATTCAACAGCCTTCGCCATTTTCCCAATTTCTTGACGTCAAAATCTAAAAAATTTGTGCCAACCTATTAAACTTCCAAAAAACAAACCGATATAAAGAATGAACGCGGTATAGCGAAGAAAGGCGGCCGACTTTCTTCCTATCCGCAAACCAAACCCATCATTCCACAAGGACGTGGAAGAAAAAATTTCAAGGAGGAAGGGAAGAATATGAGAATTAACCACAACATTTCTGCGTTGAACACGTATCGTCAATTAGCGTTCAACAATACGCAAGCGGCTAAGAGTATGGAAAAATTGTCTTCCGGTCTTCGCATTAACCGTGCGGGTGACGATGCGGCAGGGCTTGCGATTTCGGAAAAAATGCGCGGGCAAATTCGTGGGTTGGAGCAAGCACAACGCAACGCGCAGGACGGAATCTCGCTCCTCCAGACGGCAGAAGGAGCTTTAAACGAAACGCACGCTATCCTTCAACGTATGCGTGAACTTGCGGTTCAATCAGCAAATGATACAAATACCCCAGATGATAGAAATGAAATTCAAAAAGAAATTAATCAGCTTATTAATGAAATTGATCGTATAGGAAATCAAACTGAATTCAATACTAAAAAACTATTAAATGGTGGAGCAGGAATACAAGGAAAAACAAATGATGCTAACGTATCAATTCTAGGAGGTTCTGCAGCGGTTAAAGGTGCAAGTACACTTACTCTTGACAGTGTGAAAGCTGCAGGTGTTGGAACGATTACCTTCACAGAGTATGGCGACGATTCCATAATTGAGGGAGCTGCTGCTGGAACATTCTCAATTAATGGTGTATCAATTTCAATGGACGGAACGGAATCAGCAACAGATTTTATTAATAAAATTAACGCTGTTTCATCTTCCACTGGGGTTATAGCATCTGGTGACTTTGCTACTGGTATAACATTTACAACAATAAAAACTGGTTCAAGTGCCAAAATCGATATTTCTGGTTTCAATAATGTTGTATCAGTTACTGGTACATTGCAACATAGCGTGAATGGTGGTGGGGCTACAAACTCAACAGGTACTGTTAGTGCAACAGGGACAGATGCATCTGCAGTAATAGATGCAGAAAAAACAACGGGTAGCGTTCCAACATCTATAACTGCTAGTGGAAACATTCTAACTATTCATGGCGGAGACTATGATGGTTTGCAATTAAGAATCGATAGTGCAATAGGGACGACAGGTACTAATGATGTTCAAATCAACATCACAGCAAACAATGTTTTAACAATGCATATTGGTGCTAATGATGGTCAAACTATGAATATTAGTATCAATGATATGAGAGCACAAAATTTAGGAGTTAATAATTTGGATGTTACAACTCAAACAGGGGCAGAAAATGCTATTCAAGCATTAGATACAGCAATACAATTAGTATCAGCGGAACGATCTAAGTTAGGTGCATACCAAAACCGCCTAGAACACACAATCAACAACCTCGGAACATCAGCTGAAAACTTAACAGCAGCTGAATCCCGCATTCGCGACGTAGATTATGCCTTAGCCGCTTAAATGGCGACAGGCACAGTCGTCCTAGCTGGAAACGGCTAGGAGCATCACCGGGTGAATTGCTGGAAACCCCTTAGAGCCTTTGACGCCACAACGTAGCCGGAAACGGCAGACGTGATGGCTCGAAAAGTCAAAGGATTGGGCAACCAGCAGCCAAGCTCCTGTCCCGAAAGGGTGGAGAAGGTTCAACGACTAGGACATACCGCCTAAGGAGAGAAGCTATGGCGATGAAGTCCGTAGGGTGAAGAGGATTTCCATCGTCCTCGCTCATCCGAAGCGCCCGGCCCCTAACAGGTCAAGCTGAGGGTGAAGATGTAGTCTTGTCCCGTACCGAAAGGGCGGGTGGCACGATGGCCAAAGAAATGATGGAATTCACGAAAAACAACATCTTGACGCAAGCGGCACAAGCGATGTTGGCTCAATCAAACCAACTGCCGCAAGCGGTGTTGCAGCTGCTTCGGTAGGCTGGTTTGGCGGGCGTCTTAGCTGGAAACGGCTAAGAGGATGACTGGGTGAATTGCTGGGAAGCCCTGAGAGCCTTTGGCGCCACAACGGAGCTGGAAACGGCAGACGTGAGGGCGGAAAAAGCCGAAGGATTGGGCAATCAGCAGCCAAGCTCCTGTCCCGAAAGGGTGGAGAAGGTTCAACGACTAGGGCATACCACCTACGGCAAGTGCTATGGTGATGAAGCCCGTAGGGGAGGCGAATAGCCGACCCGAAGCGCCCAGCCCCTAACAGGTGAAGCTGAGGGTGAAGAGGTAGTCTACACAACGGTCGAAAGACGTTGAGGCATGGCAAGCCAACCAACAACCACAAGCAGTATTGCAATTGCTTCGTTAATTTTACTAAGTCAATTTTTGAAAAAGGTGTCCCCAAAAATGTGGGACACCTTTTCTCGTGATCGTAATGTGGAAGAATTCATGAGATGAGGTAATGCATCCCTTCTACAGAAATTCCTTGATGATTTTAGTACATGATAAGAGGAATGTAACGAGATCTAGTACTCAGATCATGATGTACTTCAGATAGCACTCTTTAAGTGAGGAGGATAGCCATGAAAAATGGCCATAAGGAATCTATAAATATGGAAATGATAAAAAGTCAACTGTCAGGTAGCAGAGATTTATTAGGTCGGAAGACGATAGCGAAGTAATTAGAGATATCCTTAAAAATAGCTCCAAATGTTCCAATCCCACTACTCTCATCTCCTTTGCTTTTGATATCTTCATTTATACACCACTCTTTCACTCTTCCTAAACCACCTTTCGTTCAGATGAAATTGTCGTTCCCCCTTCACACTCCCTGTGTTTCATCCGATATAAACGATAGAAAGCGTTCAAAGCAAGGGAGCGGATCTGTATGACGATTGAACGAGTATCTTCTTCTTTCCTTTCGTATGCATTGAGGCGAGGCGAACAGGTGAAAGCAAACGTTGAGGCTTCGGCAGCACGGCCGCAAGAAGGAGAGGTTACTTCTCCTTCGCATCTGTTTTCGAACGATGAGTTGGAGAACGTCGTCAATGGCTTGAATGAGTTGTTGCAGCCGAGCCATACATCGATTCGGTTTGAGCTGCATAAGGAGCTGAATGAGTATTACGTGCAAGTGGTGGATGTAAAAACACAGGAAGTGGTTCGTGAAATTCCACCGAAAAAGCTGTTGGATATGTATGCGGCGATGATGGAGTTTGTCGGGTTGCTGGTGGATCGAAAAATTTAATGGTGGTGAAGAAACGTGGCAGGGAATTTGCGCATTAGCGGTTTGGCGAGCGGAATGGATATTGACCAAATCGTCAAAGATTTGATGAGAGCGGAGCGGATGCCGCTGGATAAGCTGTATCAAAAAAAGCAGCTGCTTGAGTGGCAGCGTGATGATTACCGGGCGATGAACACGCTGTTGCAAGGGTTGGATGACTACTTGTTCAGCAACATCACCCTCCAAAGCAGCATGCTCAAAAAAACCATCTCGAGCTCGAATGAAGCGGTCGTGACAGCGACAGCAAGCGCCAGCGCGGCGAATGTGGCGACGACGATTCAAGTTGATCAGGTGGCAACGTCAGCCGTTTGGTTGTCTGATGAAGGGGTGGACAAGGAGAGTTTTTCCGTTGATGCTGATACGACGCTGACGATCAAAGTGACGAACGGCGATGGCAGCACGAACACAGTGGAAATGACGGTGAAACAAGGAACAACGTTGGACGGATTGATCGCCCAACTGAACAGCAATGCCAACCTTGGCGTCAGCGCGTTTTACGATGAACAAACCGGACGGATTTCGATTATGAAGAAAGAGACAGGAGCGCAGGCCAGTTTGGTGCTGGATGACGAAGAGACGGCTAACTTTTTCGCAGAAAAGCTGGGGTTTACAGGAGCAGCGGCAGAGCAGGAGCTCACTGGAAAAACCGAAGGACAGGATGCGCAAGTGACGATTAACGGCTTAAAGTCTAGCCGTTCATCGAACACGTTCACGATTAATGGTGTGACGTATACGGTCAAAGGGACGGGGACGGCGACGGTGTCGGTGGAGACCGATGTCGATGCGATGGTGAACGTGATTAAAGGGTTTGTCGATAAATACAATGAAGTGATCGCCAAAATCAACGCCGAGCTGAAAGAGGAGCGCTACCGGAGCTATCCACCGCTCACTGACGAGCAAAAAGAAGCGATGACGGAAAAGCAAATTGAGCTGTGGGAAGAAAAAGCGCGAAGCGGGATGCTTCGCGGCGATTCGATTTTATCAAGCGCCCTTAGCCAAATGCGGATGGATTTGTATACGAAAGTGGAAGGAGCGAACATCCCGAGCGGGCTTTCGCAGCTGGCCCAGCTCGGCATTACAACGTCGTCGAACTATCTCGATGGCGGGAAATTGATCATTGACGAGACGAAGCTGCGGGAGAAGATTAAAGAAAACCCGGAAGCGGTGTATCAGCTCTTTAACCAAAACGGCACGACGGACGCGGAAAAAGGCATTGCCCGCCGTTTGCGTGATACGATTAAAGAAACGATCGGGAAGATTGAACAAAAGGCCGGGAAGGCGCTTTGGACGAACCAGCAGTTTGCGATCGGGCGTGAGTTGATTCAAATCAATAATCAAATGGACCGGTTTGAAGACCGTCTGAAACTGATCGAAGACCGCTACTACCGACAATTTATGGCGATGGAAGAGGCGATTCAGCGCGCCAATCAGCAAAGCATGTATTTAATGAACGCCTTCTTCGGCGGCATGCAAGGGTGATAGTGCATTGGACGGCCGTTTGATTAGATCAGGCGCGCCCAGTTGAGTGGTGAATGATGAGCAGGGGCTGGCTTCAGCGTTTTTTGATTTTTTCATAACGTGCATGACTTACGGTGATGAAGACCATTGCAATGCCTACAATCGTTTTTCTAGAACACTATATTGCTTGTCTAGTATATATGGTGAAGGCCGTTTTTTCGGGACAGAACGCGTTAACAATCGTTGCTTGTTTAATTTTATAGCGAATCTCGCATTTTGTGATGATCGAGAAGGAGTGAAGGTGATGGCAATGAACAACCCGTATCAACAATATCAAACGAACGCCGTGCAGACGGCATCGCCCGGTGAGTTGACGCTCATGTTGTATAACGGCTGCTTGAAGTTTATCAAACTCGCGCGCCAGGCGATGGAAGCGGGCGATGTGGCGGCGCGCAACGAGAACTTGATTAAAGCGCAAAAGATTATTTTGGAATTGATGGCGACGCTGAAAATGGAATATGACGTCGCCAAATCGATGATGACCATGTATGACTACATCTACCGCCGCCTGGTCGAGGCGAATGTGAAACACGATGCGGCGATTTTGGACGAGGTGGAAGGGTATGTCACGGAGTTTCGCGATACGTGGAAGCAAGTGATTCAGTTGAATCGACAACGGCAATACGCGGAAGGCGGACAGGCGTAATGGGCGTAGTGCACGATGTTTGGGTGGTGACGAAACAGCTGCTTGAAGCGACGGCGCTGCCGTGGCCAGCTGAGGAGCGCGAGACGCGGCTGTCGCAGGTCGATGAGCTGCTTCGGCGACGCGAGGGGCTGCTTCACAAGCTACGGCCGCCATACAGTGAGGAAGAGCAACAGCTTGGCCGCGAGATCGTCGCTTGGAATCAGGAGATTGAGGCGCGGCTTCGTCAAGTGCGCGATGAGATTCGTAGTGATTTGCGGATGGCAGGGGCGAAGCGGCAGGCGAATGCTCACTACGTTCACCCATACGAGCAGCCGCTTTCCTTTGACGGGATGTTTTATGATAAGCGACGATAGGTGGGATTCAGGATGGTGGAATTGACAAGCACGGCGCTAAATATCATCCGCCAATACGCGGCGCTGCTTGAGACGGTCGAAGAAGGGCTCGATTATGTGGAGGCGAGTTTTTCTGACCCGCGGCGGATGCATGCGGATGTGTTGCTGGCGGATCTTTTATTGGCGCTTGGGAAAATCGGTGAGACGAACGTTTATTTATGCCAGCTGTTCGCTGACGAGAGCGATTTGGTCGGCCATATCGAACGGTTTGCGGATGTGCTCGAAGCGGCAGCGGCGCTTGACGGGCAATTTTCCGATGCGGCGGCGAAAGAGCGCATTGTCTGTGGACGGTTGTCGCCGGCGTTTCAGGCGTGGAAGATCGCGATGGAGAGCGGTCTGCGGCGGTATGTTGTTCAATGAGAAACGGAGCGTGTGACAGGAGAGGCGTGCGATCCCATTGGTGAGGATGGGGCTGGAAGTTGGGGTGAAGATGCAGCCAACCATCAGCCTCTTCGAACGCAGGAGAGGAGTCCTGTCATATGTCAGTCGTTTGTTGGATGTCGAAATCACAAACGAACGGTGGAACTTGCGGCGCAACGCGATAGGGAGCGAATGATTGGCAGAGGGCTGATGTGGATTGTTTGGCAACGGTGGGTAACTTGCCGTGGCTGTTTCTTTTGGTGTACCGGTGTTCAGGTTGGGAGTATGGAAAAGGACAGCACAGACTGTCCTTTTTCCTTATCCGATTTTCGTTACTCTCCACCGAGCGAAGAAACGAGACGAAGCAGCATTTTTGCCTGACGAAGGTGGTCATCATGTCGTATACGCACCAACTGCTGGCGTAAAATCAGGCTAATCAGCGGACGGATGTCATATATTTGCTTGCCATCGATATACATGTATTGAACCCCTTTGCCAAAGAGAACGAATGTCGTCGTTGGTCAGCCGTACGCCGCGCGAGAGCCGCACGTTGCTGCTTTTGGGAAATATGGACCTTTCTCATTTGTTTACAAACTACATATGTCCAACGTCATAAGGGAAAATGTATCTCTATGACTATATTTTTCTATGATTTTCACAAAATCTTCGCAAATATTTTTGATTGAAGTCGGGGGTTAGTGGGTAATTAAAAAGTGTAGGGATCTATAGTTTGAAAATAAGGAGTGGTCAGCAATGATGTATAACATTCGTGGGGAAAACATCGAAGTAACGCCAGCTTTGCGCGAGTATGTGGAGAAAAAAATCGGGAAACTGGAGCGGTACTTTGATGACACCGATCACGTTCATGTAAACGTTAACTTGAAAGTCTACAACGATGGACAAGGAAAAATCGAGGTGACCATTCCGATTCCGCATCTATTGTTGCGCGCGGAGGAGCGCCACGACGATATGTATGCGGCCATTGACTTAGTAACCGATAAATTGGAGCGGCAAATCCGCAAGCATAAAACGAAAGTCAATCGGAAGCTGCGCGACCGTGAGAAAGGAGTGAAGTTGGCGGCTCCTGTGCCAAACGGCGCTGCTGCGGCGGAGAACGACGAGGAATTTGAAATCGTGCGCACGAAACATTTCAGCTTAAAGCCGATGGACAGCGAAGAAGCGATTTTGCAGATGAATTTGTTAGGGCACAACTTCTTTATCTTTACGAACGCCGAAACGAATCGGACAAACATCGTCTACCGCCGCAAAGACGGACGATACGGATTGATTGAGGCAAACTGACATCGGTTGTTGATAAGACGCATCCCCTGCTTGTTGGGCAGGGGATGTTTCTCATGATACGGGGAGAATGTTTAGGGAAATATTGGTTAACGTTCGGCAGATGAAAAAATGGATTTCGCTTTTCCAGACGACGTTCGTTAGCGCTTTGCGCAGGTTGACGACCGTTTGGCAAAAAGGAACGGGCCATGGCCTCGTTGACTGCTCGCGTCAAGGTGTTTGCAGGCTGCACGGATGAAAGGAGTGGCCCGCCTTGAGCGGGAAATGGGGGAAGTAAAGGAACGGTTGGATCGTGGGGAAGCTGAAATAAACAGAAGTGAAGGAGTCGTTTCAGCGAGTGGGATACAGCTAGGGGAGATGGGCAAATGCGGCTTCATACAATCCATGAAAGGCACTATACCAACAGCGATCGAACAACTGCAGACCAAGGTATGGCTGCTCCGTGGACAAGCCGCATCCTTTTACGCCTGCGCGATGGTTGTCACTGTACCCTCTCAAGTGATATGATTAATAAGTAAGTCCATTGAAAAAATAAGGAGCGTTTCCTATGCTTGGAGTCTTAAAAAAGGTATTTGACCCGAACAAGCGCCAGTTGGCACGGCTTGAGAAAATCGCTGATCAAGTCGATGCGCTCGGGCCGGAGATGGCGCGGTTGTCGGATGAACAGTTGCGGCAAAAGACCGAGGAGTTTAAAGCCCGCTACCAGCAAGGTGAATCGCTGGATGATCTGCTTGTGGAAGCGTTCGCTGTTGTGCGTGAAGGGGCGAAGCGTGTTCTCGGCTTGTACCCATATAAAGTGCAAATTATGGGCGGTGTTGTCCTGCACGAAGGCGACATCGCCGAAATGAAAACCGGGGAAGGGAAAACGTTGACGGCGACGATGCCGGTCTACTTAAACGCGTTGACCGGGCGCGGGGTGCATGTGGTGACCGTCAACGAATATTTGGCATCGCGCGACGCGAAAGAAATGGGCCAGCTGTACGAGTTTTTAGGGTTGACTGTCGGGTTGAACTTAAGCGGCATGTCGCGCGAAGAGAAGCAGGCGGCGTACAACGCCGACATTACGTACGGGACGAACAACGAGTTCGGCTTCGACTATTTGCGCGACAACATGGTGCTGTATAAAGAACATATGGTGCAGCGGCCGCTTTATTTCGCGGTCATTGACGAGGTGGACTCGATTTTGATCGACGAGGCGCGGACGCCGCTCATTATTTCCGGGACGGCGCAAAAGTCGACGAAGCTGTATGTGCAGGCGAACGCGTTCGTGCGTACGCTCCGCAAAGATGTCGACTATACGTACGATGAAAAAGCGAAAAGTGTCCAGCTGACCGAGGAAGGGATGAATAAAGCCGAGCGGGCGTTTGGCATCGACAACTTGTTCGATTTGAAACACGTCACGCTCAACCACCATATTCAGCTGGCGTTGCGGGCGCATGTGACGATGCAGCGCGATGTTGACTATGTCGTGCAGGATGGCAAAGTGGTCATCGTCGACCCGTTCACCGGGCGTTTGATGCATGGCCGCCGCTACAGCGACGGGCTTCATCAGGCCATCGAGGCGAAAGAGGGCCTCGAGATTCAAAACGAGTCGATGACACTCGCGACGATTACGTTCCAAAACTATTTCCGCATGTATGAAAAATTGGCGGGGATGACCGGGACGGCGAAAACGGAAGAAGAGGAGTTCCGCAACATCTACAACATGCGCGTCGTTGTCATTCCGACGAACCGTCCGGTCATTCGCGAAGACCGTCCGGATTTGATTTATCGGACGATGGAGGGGAAATTCCGCGCTGTCGTCGAGGATATCGCCCAGCGCCATGCAAAAGGGCAGCCGGTGCTTGTCGGCACAGTGGCGATCGAGACGTCGGAACTGTTATCAGAGATGTTGAAAAAACGCGGTATTCCGCATAACGTCTTAAACGCGAAAAACCATGCGAAAGAGGCCGAGATCATTGCCCAAGCGGGTCAGAAAGGCGCGGTGACGATCGCGACGAACATGGCCGGGCGCGGGACGGACATTAAGCTCGGCGAAGGAGTCAAGGAGCTTGGCGGGCTGGCCGTCATCGGCACGGAGCGGCATGAAAGCCGGCGGATCGACAACCAGCTGCGCGGCCGTTCGGGGCGCCAAGGCGACCCGGGAGTGTCACAGTTTTACTTGTCGCTTGAAGATGAGTTGATGCGCCGCTTTGGCTCCGAGAGCCTCATGGCGATGATGGATCGGCTCGGCATGGACGATTCGCAGCCGATTCAAAGCAAAATGGTGACACGGGCGGTCGAGTCGGCGCAAAAACGCGTCGAAGGCAACAACTTTGATGCCCGTAAACAGTTGCTTCAGTATGACGACGTGTTGCGCGAACAGCGGGAAGTCATTTATCGCCAGCGCTTTGAAGTGCTCGATGCCGACAATTTGCGCGGCATTATCGAGAAAATGATCCGGTCGGTGATCGAGCGCGTCGTCAACACCTACACGCCGAAAGAAGACTTGCCGGAAGAGTGGAACTTGAAAGGGGTGGTCGATTACCTTAACGCCTACTTGCTTCCGGAAGGCGACGTGACGGAAGGCGACTTGCGCGGCAAAGAGCCGGAAGAGATGATCGAGCTCATCTGGGCGAAAGTCAAAGCGCGCTATGACGAGAAGGAAACGCAAATTCCGCCAGAACAAATGCGCGAATTTGAACGGGTCGTTGTGCTGCGCGCTGTCGATATGAAATGGATGAACCATATCGATGCGATGGAACAGCTCCGCCAAGGCATCCATTTGCGCGCTTACGGGCAGGTTGACCCGCTCCGTGAATACCAGATGGAAGGCTATGCGATGTTTGAAAACATGATTGCGGCGATCGAAGAGGAAGTCGCGACGTACATCATGAAGGCGGAAATCCATCATAACCTCGAACGCCAAGAAGTGGCGAAAGGCGAGGCGGTTCACCCGAAAGAAGACGGTGAAGAACCGAAGAAAAAACCGATCCGCAAAGCGGTGCGCGTCGGGCGCAACGATCCGTGCCCGTGCGGAAGCGGCAAAAAATATAAACATTGTTGCGGAAGAGCGGTATAACCGTTTATAAATAATAAGAGAGGCATCGCCTCTCTTTTGAATGGCAAACGCAAATGATGCGCATACGATATTCATGATGAGGTGAGGACAACATGATCGATTTAGTGGAAATCAAGCAAGAGTTAGAAAAAATGGCTAAGCGATTAGCGGAAATCAGGGGGTCTCTTTGACCTCGAAACAAAGCAGACGCGCATTCAAGAATTAGAGGAGCAAATGGCCGCGCCCGGCTTTTGGGATGACCAGAAAGCGGCGCAGGCGATCATTTCCGAAGCGAATGCGCTCAAGGAATTAGTCGGCGAGTTTGAATCGCTCGCGGAACGGTTCGACAACTTGGAAGTGACGTATGAGTTGTTGAAAGAGGAGCCGGATGACGAGCTGCAGGCTGAACTTGTGGAAGAAGCGAAAAAATTGACGAAAGACTTCAGCCAGTTTGAGCTGCAGCTGTTGCTCAACGAGCCGTACGACCAAAATAACGCGATTTTGGAGCTTCATCCGGGTGCGGGCGGCACGGAATCGCAAGACTGGGCGTCGATGCTGTTGCGCATGTACACGCGCTGGGCGGAGAAAAAAGGATTTAAAGTCGAAACACTGGATTATCTCCCAGGCGAGGAAGCCGGGGTGAAAAGCGTCACCTTGCTTATCAAGGGACATAATGCATACGGCTACTTAAAGGCGGAAAAAGGGGTACACCGGCTTGTGCGCATCTCCCCGTTTGACGCCTCAGGCCGCCGCCATACGTCGTTCGTGTCATGCGAAGTCGTGCCGGAGATGGACGATAACATTGAGATTGAGATCCGTCCGGAAGAGCTGAAAATCGACACGTACCGCTCAAGCGGTGCGGGCGGGCAGCACGTCAACACGACCGACTCCGCGGTGCGCATCACCCACTTGCCGACCGGCATTGTCGTTACGTGCCAATCGGAGCGGTCGCAAATTAAAAACCGCGAAAAAGCGATGAATATGTTAAAAGCGAAGCTGTATCAAAAGAAAATGGAGGAACAGCAAGCTGAACTCGCCGAGCTGCGCGGCGAGCAAAAAGAAATCGGCTGGGGCAGCCAAATCCGCTCCTACGTCTTCCATCCGTATTCGCTTGTCAAAGACCATCGGACGAATGTGGAGGTCGGCAACGTGCAAGCGGTGATGGATGGGGAAATCGATGTGTTCATTGACGCGTATTTGCGCGCGAAATTGAAGTAAAGAGCGATCATCTGATCGCTCTTTCAGACTGTTGACAAAATGGGTTTCAGACGAATGTCTGAAACCCATTTTGTTCCATAAATAGACTATGTTTTCAAAAAAAGTGGGTAGGATGGGAAGCCATGCAAAGGAAAAGAAAGGGCGGTGCTTCGCCTTCCATAGGTAATTCGCCAGTTTTTTTAAATTCATGGCAGCACAAACAAGCATCGCCTGCGCCTCATTTTTTTCCAATCCCCGGTAATGCGTCCAGCGCAGACCATGCTTCTCTTTCATATCGGCGAAATCCCGTTCAATCGTCTCTTTTCGGAGGGCATAGAGTTCCCGGTATTCCGGAACATACCGCAAATGCTCTGCTTCTTCATAGTAGTCCTGCCATACGTGGCGAGTGACTACTTTGGTGTAGCTCTTGCTTTGCGTGCACTGATGAAGATACGGACAGCTTCGGCACACCGCCGGGTCCGATTTGTATTCCCGGTACCCTTCCCGATTCGTAGTAGAGTAAGATAGAACTTGATCATTGGGGCATAGATAACAATCAAAATATTCGTCATACACAAAATCTGATTTCCGAAAGAATCCATCTTTTGTTTTCGGGCGAGTGTACGGCCAAATCGGCTTTACCCCTTGTTCGAGTAAATACTTGGCAATGGCAGGAGTTTTATATCCTGCGTCTACACACACGGCTTCCGGACATGATTGGATTTCCCGTTTCACTCGTTCGAACAGCACAAAAAACGCTTGACTGTCATGGACGTTGGCTGCCGTCACGTAGGTCTGTAGAATCCATCCGTTGCGATCACAAGCTGTATGATACGAATAGGCAAACACTCGCTCCCGTTCATTTTTCACCAACAGTCCGCTCTCCGGATCCGTTTTGCTTACTTTTACTTCCCGTTTTTTTTTTCTCAGATGGCAACGGCGATTTTCCATGAGCGATCCGATCCCGTTCGATTTCTTTTTCGAGTTCCTGTTGGTAGGCTTTGGCTTCGACTTCTGCCATTTCCGTTGTAAACTTCTTTTTATTGGCGCTTGCTTTGACATGAGTGGAGTCTACGTACAAGACACTCGAATCTACCAATCCGTGTTCAAAGGCTTCTTTTAAAATCCGTGAAAAAATTTGATGGAATACATCCGTTCCAGCGAAACGACGCGCATAGTTTTTACTTGGCGTCGAGTGATGAGGAACGGGATCATGAAGACTAAGTCCTAAAAACCAACGGTAGGCGACGTTGGTTCGGATTTGTTCGACGGTTTCACGCATGGAGCGAATCCCAAATACATACTGAATCAAATACATTTTAAACAACATCACTGGATCAATGCTCGGACGTCCATGATCAGGAGAGTAGAGATCTTTCACCACATCATAGATAAAAGAAAAATCAATGGCCGCATCCAGCTTTCTTACCAAGTGATCCTCTGGAACCAGATCATCCAGTTTCACCGTGGTTTCGGTATAGCGCCCATCTTCTTGGTGTGGCCGAAGCATCGTTCCTTTCCTCCATTTCTCCCTCGTCTTACCTTCATAATAAAACAGAGGATGTCCCAAAAGTGTTCGCATAGCGTTCGCTTTTGGGACACTTTTTTGGATAAAAAAGAAGAAAACCGTTCCTCTTTTGGTATAATAGAGTCACCACAACCCTACCAAAGAAAGGACGGTTTTCTTATGTACATTTATTATAACCGAGATCAACTCATTTTGCCAATGGATCTTGAAATTTTCATTCCCAAACATCATCTTTGCCGGATCGTGGATCTGGCAGTGGAAAAAATGGATCCGGCTCTGTTCGTTTCCCTCTATCCTGGCGGAGGGCGTCCAGCCTATCATCCGAAAATGATGTTGAAAGTCATCCTGTATGCCTACGCCAATCGGATCTACTCCTCTCGCCAAATCGCCAAGCAGTTGAAAGAAAACATTTACTTTATGTGGCTATCCGGCCATCAAACACCGGATTTTCGCACGATCAACCGATTTCGGTCGGAACGGATGAAGGACATCATTTACGAAACGTTTTTCTCCATTGTCGATCTTCTGCGTCAAGAAGGGTTGGTCAAGTTAGAGGATTATTTTCTGGATGGAACGAAAATCGAGGCCAATGCCAACCGATATACATTCGTTTGGCGCAAATCAACGGAAAAGTACGATCAGAAACTGGAGGAGAAATTCCGGAAAATCGTTGCCTCGATCGAACAGGTGACGAAAGAAGATGAAGAGGCGGAACAAGAGGGGGATTTTCAAGAAAAGCTGGAAGCTTCACCGATCACGTCCGAAAGGATCGAAGCCGTCATCGAACAAGTGGAAGAGCGCCTAAAGAAAGAGCCGAAGAATCGTACGTTAAAGAAAGCCAAACGGCAATTGGAACAAGATCTTCTCCCCCGTAAGAAAAAATATGAAGAATACAAAGAAAGATTAGGCGAACGGAACAGTTTTTCGAAAACGGATCCGGATGCCACGTTTATGCGGATGAAGGACGACCATATGAAAAACGGCCAGCTCAAACCGGGGTACAATGTGCAGATTGGGACAGAGAACCAATTCATCACTGGATTTAGCGTGCATCAACGGGCAGGGGATGCCGGATGTTTCATTCCGCATTTGGAGCAATTGGCCGCCTATGGGCGTCCAATGCCTAAACAAGCCATTGCGGATTCCGCCTATGGGAGTGAGGAGAACTACACGTACTGTGAGAAAAAGGAGATAGTCGCCCTGATCAAGTACAACACGTTGGATCGGGAACAAACGAAAGCGTGGGCGAAGGAGATCGGCCGAATCGAGAACATGACGTATGATGAGGAGCTGGATGAGTGGATTTGCGCCAAAGGGGAACGGTTGGTGTTTGTGTATGAACGGAAGGAAACGACCGACAACGGGTACGTTACCGTCAAACGGACGTATCGTTGTACGGCTTGTGCCGGATGCCCGTTTCAGACGGCATGCGCCAAAGGCAAAGACACGAAAACCATCCGCGTTTCCTTGAAAAATCAACAACAACGGCAGGAGATCCGTAAACGGCTGTCCACGGAAGAAGGGGCGGCGACGTACCGAAAACGACAAATCGAAAACGAGCCGGTGTTTGGGCAAATCAAGCACAACCAGCAATTTCAGCGCTTTTTGTTAAGAGGGCTCCCAAAAATTACCTTGGAATGGGGGCTTATTTGTGCTGCTCACAATTTGAGAAAGTGGGCGGCCACAACCGATCCAACAAAGAAAAAACAGGATAAAATTCAGAAATAAGGAGAAATTCCTGCTTCAAAAAAGGAATAAATAACCAAATAGTAAAGAAAAGAAACAGAGGCTGTCCCCAAAAGGTCGGTTTAACGACCTTTTGAGACAGCCTCTGAAAGAGCGATCATCTGATCGCTCTTTTTTTCTTTATCATAGTAGACCATTATCGCGTTAACTGACTGTCATTTACTTAAAAAAACGGGCATGCTATACTCACAGAGGAAGGTGGGGAAGCATGCGGAGAAAAAGAGATAAAGCGATGTCTCCAACGGTGGAGACGGCCTTGGAGTATGTGTACGTTCTTGTTGGCGCGGCGATTGTCGCCGTCGCGTTTAACGTGTTTTTGTTGCCGAACCGGATTGCTTCCGGCGGGGTGAGCGGCATTAGCACGATTGTGCATGCGCTGTTTGGCATCCAGCCCGCCTATGTTCAATGGGCGCTCAACATCCCGCTGTTTATCGCTGGCGTCGTGCTCTTAGGCCGGCAGTTTGGCATCAAGACGTTTGTCGGGACGGTGTTTTTGCCGCTTGTCGTCTACATCACCAAAGGGATGGAGCCGGCGACGGTCAATCCGCTTCTTGGAGCATTGTTTGGCGGCATTGGCGTCGGGCTTGGTCTCGGTATTGTGTTTCGCGGCCGTGCCTCGACGGGCGGTACGGATTTGGCAGCGCAAATCATTCATAAATATACCGGACTGTCGCTTGGGGTGTGCGTCATTTTGATTGACGGCTTGATCGTCTTGACGGCGGCGTTCGTGTTCGATATTGAACGGGCGCTTTATGCTTTGATCGCGTTGTATGTGACAAGCAAAACGATCGACCTCGTCCAAGTCGGGCTTGGCTATTCAAAAATCGCCCTCATCATTACAAATGAAGAGGAAAAAGTGCGGCGCGCCATTTTGCATGAAATCGACCGCGGGGTGACGCGGTTGCCGGCGTATGGCGGGTATACGGAGCATGAACGGCCAGTGCTCATGTGTGTCGTCGCTCAATCGGAGTTCACAAAATTGAAACAAATCGTGCGAACCATTGATCCGACGGCGTTTGTCATCGTTGCCAACGCCTCTGAAGTGCTTGGGGAAGGATTTCAACGTACGTAAAATTGAAGAAATCGGTTATAATAACGAAGGAAGCGAATTTTTGTTTTTAGGGGGAGTTCATCATGAAGTGGAAATTAGCAACCGTGTTCCTCGGCGCTTCATTGGCGCTTGCAGCATGTGGCGGCGGCGATGATAACGCTGGGGAGCAAAACGGCGGCAACAACGGTGGAGGGGATACCACTGCTGCTGCTGAGCAAGTCTATCAACAAAGCTGTGCATCATGTCACGGCCAAGACCTTTCGGGAGGGGTCGGCCCGAACTTACAAAAAGTAGGAAGCAAATACTCGGCAGACGAAATTAAAGAGGTCATCGCCAAAGGCCGCGGCTCTATGCCAGGAGGAATCATCCAAGGCGAAGACGCTGACAAAGTGGCGGAATGGCTCGCCGCGAAAAAATAAGTCACGAAAACGAAACAAGCGCCGTCCAGTTTCCTTTCAGGGACTGGGCGGTCTTTTATTTTTCTTCGCCTCTCACGAATGTTCCACGCGATAGATCAGTTGTAGATGGCGTTCACAAGATCTTAGAGAGAAGGATGGTAGTACTTACAGTGTACAGAGTGAAGAGAAGATTCACTCTTTATATTGCATATATAGGTCTTTTATGCTAGTTTTGCTATTGTTTCCTATTTGAAATATAAATGTAAAATTCGACAGCAAGAAATCGTGCTATAATAAGCCTTGTGGAATTTTGTACAATTGGTTCGAAACAACTCGAGAAATGACAGTAAGCGAGTCGAAAAATAGGTGATTATGATGATTGAAATGCAAGATGTATATAAGACATACCCAAACGGAGTCGTAGCGCTAAACGGCGTTAGCGTTCGCATTAAGCAGGGAGAATTCGTCTATGTCGTTGGGCCTAGCGGAGCAGGCAAATCGACATTTATTAAAATGATGTACCGTGAAGAAAAGCCGACGAGCGGCACCATTATGGTCAACGGTGTCAATCTTGCCAACATCAAAGACAGTAAAGTTCCGTTGCTGCGCCGCAACATCGGTGTTGTGTTCCAAGATTTTAAGCTGCTTCCGACGCTCACCGTGTATGAAAATGTGGCCTTTGCTTTGGAAGTGATTGAAGAATCGCCGAAAGTGATTCGCAAAAAAGTGATGGAAGTACTCGATCTAGTCGGCCTCAAACATAAAATCCGCTCTTACCCAAACGAACTGTCTGGCGGCGAACAGCAACGTGTCTCGATCGCCCGCTCGATCGTCAATTCCCCGAAAATCGTGATTGCTGATGAACCGACAGGAAATTTGGATCCTGAAACATCGTGGGGCATTATGGAACTGTTTGAGAAAATTAATGAACGGGGCACGACGATTGTAATGGCGACTCATAATAAAGAGATCGTCAATGCTACCCGTCGACGCGTTATTGCGATCGAAAATGGGACAATCGTCCGTGACGAGGCGAAGGGGGAATACGGCTATGACGCTTAACACGTTCAAACGCCACGTTCGGGAGAGCGTGAAAAGTCTTGGCCGCAACGGTTGGATGACGTTTGCATCCGCGAGCGCCGTCACGGTGACGCTACTGCTGGTCGGTGTCTTTTTTGCCGTCATGTTCAACATTAACTATTTTGCGAAAAAAGTGGAAAATGAAGTCGAAATTCGCGTCCATATCGATTTGGCCGCTGACAATAAAGAGAAGGATGTGCTGCGCCAGCGAATCGAAGCCCTTCCAAGTGTGAAAGAAGTTCACTACTCATCAAAAGATGAAGAGCTGAAGCGGTTGATTGAAAGCATGGGTGAGGAAGGCTCATCGTTCCAGCTGTTTGAGCAAGACAACCCATTAAGCGATGTGTATGTTGTGAAAGCTGCTAATCCGCAAGATACCGTTAAAATTGCAAAGCAAATTGAAACGTTCCAGTCCGTTCATAAAGTCAATTATGGACAAGGGACGGTTGAAAAGCTATTTGATGCGCTTAAGGTCATGCGCAACGTCGGATTGGTGCTGATTTTTGGTCTGTTGTTTACAGCGATGTTTTTAATTTCTAATACCATTAAAATTACGATTTTTGCCCGTCGCCGTGAGATTGAAATTATGCGGCTCGTCGGGGCGACGAATGGGTTCATCCGCTGGCCGTTTTTCCTTGAAGGGCTATGGCTTGGGATGCTCGGTTCGATCGTTCCGATCGTCGTACTGGCGCTCGTTTATTACAATGTGCACCGTCTATACAAACAGCAGTTTTCCCTGCAGCTGTTCGAGCTTTTGCCGTTTTCTCCATTCATTTGGCAACTGAGCGCCTTGTTGTTGGGCATTGGCGCTTTGATCGGTGTCTGGGGAAGCGTCATGTCAGTGCGTAAGTTTTTGAAAGTATAAAAATCAATTTGATAGGGAGAGGGGAAAAGCCATGAAAAAGAAAAAGATGATGGTGCTCGCTGTCGTGGCAACACTCGGATTGGGCGTTCTCCCGCCGGCGGCGAACGCTGTTAGCAACCGCGATATCGAGCAAAAACGAAGCGAAATCAATGCGCTGCGCTCGAAACGGTCGGGCGTTGAAGAGAAAATTAGCGAGTCGCAAAAAAACATTAAAGCCCTGCAATCGCAGCAAAAACAAGTCGCTAATGACATTGAAAAACTCAATAGCGCCATTGAGGAAACGAGCGGCAAAATTCGCAAAGTCAGCACGGACATTGATGAAACCGAACGGGCGATTGACAAGCTGCAACAAGAAATTGCCGAGATTCAGGAGCGGATTGAAAAACGGAATGAAATCTTAAAAGCGCGCATCCGTTCGCTCCAAGAAAGCGGTGGAGCGATCAGCTACTTGGAAGTGTTGCTTGGCGCTCAAAGCTTTAGTGACTTCATCGACCGAATGAGCGCGGTGACAACCATCATGGAAGCTGACCAACAAATCATCCGCGAGCAGGAAGCGGATAAAGCGCTCAAAGAGAAAAAAGAAACTGAGCTGACGCAAAAGCGGAACAAACTGCAAGCGGACTTGCAGGAGCTGAAACAGCTGCAAGCCAAACTTGATGCCCAGCTTGAACAGAAAAACCGCTTAATGTCGGATTTGAAGCAAAAAGAGGAAGAAGAGCATCATCATAAAATGGAACTTGAAGAGGAAAAAGAACTGATCGCGAAACAAGAAGCCGTTGTGAAGCAGCAGCTCGCCGAACTTGAGCGGCAGAAACGGGCCGAGGAAGAGGCAGCGAAACAGCGTGCACGTACATATACAGCGCCGAAATCTTCGCCGTCGACATCTTCGTCTTCATCGTCAACATCGAAAAGCGGCGGAGAAACACCATCCGGCGGCAGCACACCGCCTGTATCAAGCGGAGCGTTTACTCGCCCCGCTAACGGACCGATCACATCCGGTTTTGGCTACCGGTTTGGCGGCTCCGATTTCCACCCGGCGGTTGACATCGGCAAGCGCGCTCCGGTCGTTCCGGTCGTTGCGGCTGCTGATGGGGTCGTGTTCCGTTCCTACTATTCTAGCAGCTACGGCAACGTCATTTTCGTCAGCCACGTCATTAACGGCCAAGTGTATACGACCGTTTACGCCCATCTCGAGGCGCGCTTGGCCGGGGAAGGACAACGCGTCAGCAAAGGACAAGTTATCGGTTATATGGGCAACACTGGACATTCAACCGGTCCACACCTTCACTTTGAATTGCATCGCGGCAGCTGGAATGTCGGGAAAACGAATGCAGTCGACCCGCGTAGTTATATCGCGTTCTAACGCTTACACCACCTCGTATACGCAACTTGCCTGCCTCGTTGAGGAAGGAGAGTTGCGTATTTTTTATGGCCATCGCTTCTTGAGAGGGGCGCCATCGTCAACCGGGAAACGACCGGCGTGCCCGCTGCCCGCATGAAGACCGTCTCTAACCTGCCCAATGGTTGACTTGTTGCTCGAAGAAAGGCGATAAAATGCATAGGAGCAAGGAGAAGCAGACACGAACAAGGAGGTTGACAAAAGAAGTATGCTCTTATATAATAATCTCGAATTCGAGATTTATGAATTAATGAGGTTTAGTGAATATCGCTGACAGCTTACTATTCGTATCATCTTCAAAGGAATGAAGGAGTGAAAACGGATGATCCGTATTGACCGGGCTTCGTCCCGTTATCATGCTGATTACGGTTGGTTGAAGACGTACCATAGTTTTTCGTTTGGTGAATATTACGATCCGAACAACATTCAGTTCGGGCCGCTGCGGGTGTTAAATGATGATGTCATCGCACCGCTGGCTGGTTTTGGTGCTCACCCGCACCGGGAGATGGAAATTGTGTCGATCGTGTTAAAAGGGTATTTGCAACATGAAGACAGCACCGGGCATAAGGCAGTGACGACGTTTGGCGGCGTGCAGCGGATGTCCGCGGGCACCGGCATCGTTCATTCGGAAGTAAATCCGTCGGCGACAGAAGAGGTCAACTTTCTGCAACTTTGGTTTTTGCCGGAAGAGTATGGATTAACGCCTTCGTACGAGCGGGTTGAATTTCCAGTCGAAAAGATGAGAAACGCGCTGCTGCCTGTCGTGGCGAAACAGCCTTCTTCTCCGGGAATTGCTCACATTCATCAAGATTTGACCATTTACCTTTCTGACTTGGAAGCCGGACATGAACTGACATTTACCCAGCCAGAGGAGCGAAACATCTTTGTCTTTGTCATCGAGGGAGACTTGTCATTGAACGGTGAGGCGGACTTGCAACGGCGCGATGCGGCTCGCATAACGGAGACGCCGACGCTTCGCCTGTTGACGAACGAAGGGGCGCGGTTCATGCTCATTGACTTACCAAACTAACACCAAAAGGAAGAGACATCTTTCGCCAATGAGGCGGGGTGTCTCTTTTTTTGAGCCCGTATGAGTTGAGAAATCAAAAGGGAGCGTGTAAACTAATAGCAGACGACGCTTCCCCTATGGCGACAATGGGGAAGCATACTCAGTACAAGCCTGACATATGATGGAGATAAGGGCATGGCACGGCATGATGCGGTGCTTTTCCTTTATGTATAGGGTGAGGAGGAAACAACGTGAAAAAAACAACGACGGCCGTATTGATGGCCCTATCGATGCTCATCGGGGCCGGTGGGACGTATGTCGGCTTGCAGCTGGCCGGCGGAGCAGAGGACAGTCCGATGTCAGCAGTCATTCCGAATGAATCGTCCAAGGGGGCAAACGACGAAGAAGAGATAAAAAAAATCCGCCAGGCATATGAGCTGATCAAAAGCCGGTACGTGGAAAAAGTAGATGAGGAAAAATTGGCGGAAGGCGCCATTCAAGGGATGATTGGTACGCTTGACGATCCGTATTCTGTCTATATGGATGCGGAAACGACCGAACAGTTTAACGAATCGCTTGATTCATCATTTGAGGGGATCGGTGCTGAAGTGAGCATGATTGACGGGAAAGTGACGATCGTTGCACCGATTAAAAACTCGCCGGCGGAAAAAGCGGGGCTGAAACCGAACGATCAAATTTTGCGCGTCAACGGGGAAAGCCTTGAGGGGCTCGATTTGTATGAGGCAGTGCTGAAAATCCGCGGCAAAAAAGGGACGACGGTGGAGCTTGAGATTCTCCGCCCGGGCGCCAAAAATGCGATGAAAGTCAAAGTCGTCCGTGACGAAATCCCGATCGAAACGGTGTATGAGGCGGTGAAAACGTATGATGGCAAAAAGGCCGGCTATTTGCAAATCACATCGTTTTCGGAAAATACAGCCGCCGATTTTAAAAAGAAACTAGCGAAGCTTGAGGCTGAGAAAATCGACGGGCTCATTATCGACGTGCGCGGCAATCCGGGGGGCTATTTGCAAAGCATCGAGGAAATTTTAAAAGACCTTGTCCCGAAACATAAACCGTACGTGCAAATTGAAGAGCGCAATGGCGACAAGCAAAAATTTTATTCTGATATAACAGAGAAAAAGCCATACCCGATCGTTGTGCTCATTGACAAAGGCAGTGCGTCGGCATCGGAAATTTTAGCGGGAGCGATGAAGGAAGCCGGCGGTTACAAGCTCGTCGGTGAGACGACGTTCGGTAAAGGAACGGTGCAGCAGGCGATTCCAATGGGCGATGGCAGCAACATTAAGCTGACGCTTTACAAATGGCTGACGCCGGATGGGCATTGGATCCATGGAAAAGGAATCAAGCCAGATGTGGCCGTTGAGCAGCCTGAGTTTTTCCACGTCGCTCCGCTTCATGTAGAAAAACCGTTCACGTATGATATGAATGATGAACAAATTGCGAATGCACAAAAAATGTTAAAAGGACTCGGTTTTGACCCGGGCCGTACGGACGGCTATTTCAGCAAAGAAACGGAAACAGCGGTGAAAGCATTCCAAAAAGCGAATAAGCTTCCGGCCACCGGTCGTATCGATGAAACGACGGCTAACGTACTGCAAACAAAAATTATGGAAGCGATCCGCGATCCGAAGCACGATGTACAGCTGAAAGCGGCGTTACACGTATTGTTCCCATAAATAGCGATGGGGCTCCCGAGCAAGGGAGCTCTTTTCTATCAACATGAGCGTTTCGTCTCGGGATGAAGTGTCAAATCCATTCATGAACGTTTTTGTGCAAAAAAAAACGCCCTGCATGGGACAGAGCGCATGGGCCTTAAGCAAACAATCCCATCACCCGCCCGAGGCCGCGCCGTTTCCGCTTTGGTTCCTTCGGTGTTTCGTGGGAGGAAGGCGGCCGATTGTTCAGCTGCTGTTCAAGACGGGCGACAAGCTGCTCGAGGGCAGTGAGGCGGGCAGCGATTTCTTCCATTTCCTTTCGATGATGAAGCAGTTGGACCGAAACAACATCATCGGCTTTTTGCTCCAGTTGTTGTTCGAGTTGATTAAGGCGTGAGGTGACGCGTTCGATTTCCGGTTCAACATACTCTTGGAATAAGGCATGAATGGAGCTGTTCCGCGGCGGTGTCGAGGGACGGTCAGGAGCCGGAGGCGCTTCGAGTGCCGCACCTTGTTCAAATTTGACCCGTTCGAGCAAGGCAACTGTTTTTTCGTCAAACAAGAAGTGGCCGGCTTCGTTTCTCCGCAGCGGAATGTCATATTTCCGTACCCAACGTTGAACGGTTTTCGGCGAAACGCCAAGACGGGCGGCGACATCGGTCGTTTTTAACTCCATCGTTCCACTCCTCCTTTTCATCTTCTGTTATATCCTTTTTCTATCTTCATTGAAAATCCTGCCTAGCCGACAAAACTAGTGCCTATTCGGCAAAGAAAGTGGAAAACGGCACAAATTCGTCATGAGCGGCAAAAAAGATGGCCGCAGGCATGGGATTTGCCGTGGCCATTTGGTAGAATAGAAGATAAAGACTGGTGAACGAAGCAAGGGGGGAAGCGGATGGCAACATGGGGGCTGGAATTGCTTGAAGGGATCGCGGCCGTATGGCGGCAGCCGCTCCTTTATTATGGCGTCCTTTTAGCTATTGTCGCCGGCTGGCGGCGGGTAAAGCGGGAACGCCGTGACTTTCATGTGCGCGTCCATCATCCATGGCAAGAATGGCGCGGGCTCTGGACATGGGGATGGGCAGCCGGTGCGGTGTTGTCTGTGGTGGCGATCAGCGCTGGAGTCGCGTTGCCGCGCGAGGCGGTGTGGATGGTGACAGCGCTGACCGTTGTCATTGGCTTCACGATGGAAGCGCGCCTCTTATCGCCAGCGTACACCGTTGGCGGTGCGATCGTGCTGCTCGGTTTGATCGGGCAAAGCGGGATGGTGAGCGACTTATTCCCTGATGGCCCAACGGCAGGGGCGGCCTTGGCTTTGTTTCTTACGTTGTTGTTGGCGGCTGAAGGGTGGCTCATCCTCCGTTCCCAAAACGGGACGGCGTCGCCGCAGCTCGTGAAAAGCAAGCGGGGGATGACGATTGGCATGCAATGGACGCAACGTTTTTGGTTTGTGCCGATCGTGCTCCCGGTATCTGGCGGTGCGTTGTCACCGGTCTCATGGTGGCCGCTTCTTCCGGCTGGGGACGGTTATTCGTTTTGGTTGGTGCCGTTTCTTCTTGGATTTTCGCAACGCCGGCAACACGTCATGCCGCCGGAAGCGGCTCATGAGGAAGGGCGGCGTGTGCTTCGGCTTGCGCTCCTTGTCGCTCTGCTAGCCGTTGTTGGTATATGGTACTTGCCGTTGGCGTTTGTTGCGGGGGCTGTGGCGATTATCGGCCGCGAGTGGATCGCTTTTTCTGGGCACCGCGCTGACCGAGCCCGACCGCCCCGCTTCGCCCGTTATTCGCAAGGGGTAGTGATTGTCGGCGTGCTCCCTGGCTCGAAAGCGGAGAAAATGGGGCTACAAATCGGGGAAATCATTATGAAAGCGAACGGTGTCCACGTGCGGACGGAGGCGGAGTTTTATGAAGAGCTGCAGCGCAATCGGGCGTTTTGTAAGCTTGACGTCATCGGGCATAACGGTGAAGTCCGCTTTGTCCAAGGGGCGTTGTATGAAGATGAACATCATGAGCTTGGCTTGTTATTTGTCCACAATCGGGGCGCGTCGGCGTCCGAAGCTGTTTCGTAAAGGAGACTGAGCATATGTGGTTTCTCGCCGCACTCATCATTCCGTGCTTTCTTGTCTTGTTGTTTACACGGGTGACTTACAATCGATACATCGCGGTGTTGTTGACGATCGCGTTGCTTGTCGCTTCGTATGCCAAAGGGTATACGGATGAACTGCATGAAATCGTCGCCGATATTGCGTCGACGATCGCCGGTTTCTTATTGGCCGGCCGTATGTTGAACAATTTGAAAAAGTGACAGACAGGCGGGCCTTAAAGAGGCCCGCTTCAGCTTGTCGACAAAGTCGACAAGCTGTTTTATTATGAAGGTAAGACGAGGGAGAAATGGAGGAAAGGAACGATGCTTCGGCCACACCAAGAAGATGGGCGCTATACCGAAACCACGGTGAAACTGGATGATCTGGTTCCAGAGGATCACTTGGTAAGAAAGCTGGATGCGGCCATTGATTTTTCTTTTATCTATGATGTGGTGAAAGATCTCTACTCTCCTGATCATGGACGTCCGAGCATTGATCCAGTGATGTTGTTTAAAATGTATTTGATTCAGTATGTATTTGGGATTCGCTCCATGCGTGAAACCGTCGAACAAATCCGAACCAACGTCGCCTACCGTTGGTTTTTAGGACTTAGTCTTCATGATCCCGTTCCTCATCACTCGACGCCAAGTAAAAACTATGCGCGTCGTTTCGCTGGAACGGATGTATTCCATCAAATTTTTTCACGGATTTTAAAAGAAGCCTTTGAACACGGATTGGTAGATTCGAGTGTCTTGTACGTAGACTCCACTCATGTCAAAGCAAGCGCCAATAAAAAGAAGTTTACAACGGAAATGGCAGAAGTCGAAGCCAAAGCCTACCAACAGGAACTCGAAAAAGAAATCGAACGGGATCGGATCGCTCATGGAAAATCGCCGTTGCCATCTGAGAAAAAAAAAACGGGAAGTAAAAGTAAGCAAAACGGATCCGGAGAGCGGACTGTTGGTGAAAAATGAACGGGAGCGAGTGTTTGCCTATTCGTATCATACAGCTTGTGATCGCAACGGATGGATTCTACAGACCTACGTGACGGCAGCCAACGTCCATGACAGTCAAGCGTTTTTTGTGCTGTTCGAACGAGTGAAACGGGAAATCCAATCATGTCCGGAAGCCGTGTGTGTAGACGCAGGATATAAAACTCCTGCCATTGCCAAGTATTTACTCGAACAAGGGGTAAAGCCGATTTGGCCGTACACTCGCCCGAAAACAAAAGATGGATTCTTTCGGAAATCAGATTTTGTGTATGACGAATATTTTGATTGTTATCTATGCCCCAATGATCAAGTTCTATCTTACTCTACTACGAATCGGGAAGGGTACCGGGAATACAAATCGGACCCGGCGGTGTGCCGAAGCTGTCCGTATCTTCATCAGTGCACGCAAAGCAAGAGCTACACCAAAGTAGTCACTCGCCACGTATGGCAGGACTACTATGAAGAAGCAGAGCATTTGCGGTATGTTCCGGAATACCGGGAACTCTATGCCCTCCGAAAAGAGACGATTGAACGGGATTTCGCCGATATGAAAGAGAAGCATGGTCTGCGCTGGACGCATTACCGGGGATTGGAAAAAAATGAGGCGCAGGCGATGCTTGTTTGTGCTGCCATGAATTTAAAAAAACTGGCGAATTACCTATGGAAGGCGAAGCACCGCCCTTTCTTTTCCTTTGCATGGCTTCCCATCCTACCCACTTTTTTTGAAAACATAGTCTATTTATGAAACAAAATGGGTTTCAGACATTCGTCTGAAACCCATTTTGTCAACAGTCTGAGGCGGGCCTTAAAGAGGCCCGCTTTTTCCTATTCTATAAGCAGACAAATGAGGAGCGGGCAATGGAAATCGTTACGTCGTTTGGTACGAATATCAGTTCGCATTTTTTGTGCATCCTTTAAGAGGATGTGATACAATGAGGAGAGACGGATCGGAGAAGGAGGAGAAACGGTGGACAACCGTTTTCAATTAGTGTCATCATATCAACCACAAGGCGATCAGCCGCAGGCGATTGAAAAGTTGGTTGACGGTTTAAAGCGTGGAGTGAAGCATCAAACGCTGCTCGGGGCGACGGGAACAGGCAAAACGTTCACGATTTCCAACGTCATTGCCAAAGTGAACAAGCCAACGCTTGTCATCGCCCATAACAAAACGCTCGCCGGGCAGTTGTACAGCGAGTTGAAAGAGTTTTTCCCGAACAACGCTGTCGAATATTTTGTCAGCTATTACGACTATTACCAACCAGAAGCGTACGTGCCGCAGACGGATACGTATATTGAAAAAGACGCGAAAATTAATGATGAAATCGATAAATTGCGGCACTCGGCGACATCGGCTTTGTTTGAGCGGCGGGATGTCATCATCGTCGCCAGCGTGTCGTGCATTTATGGCTTAGGGTCGCCGGAAGAATACCGTGAGCTTGTGGTTTCGCTGCGCGTCGGCATGGAGATTGAACGCAACACGTTGTTGCGGCGGTTGGTTGATATCCAGTATGACCGCAATGATATCGACTTTCAGCGCGGCACGTTTCGCGTCCGCGGGGATGTCGTTGAGATTTTCCCGGCATCGCGCGATGAACATTGCATCCGTGTCGAGTTTTTTGGCGACGAAATCGACCGCATTCGTGAAGTCGACGCCTTGACCGGCGAAGTGCTCGGTGAGCGCGAGCATGTGGCTATTTTCCCGGCGTCGCACTTTGTCACGCGTGAGGAGAAAATGAAGCTTGCGATTGCCAACATTGAAAAAGAACTCGAGGAGCGGCTTGCTGAGCTGCGCGAACAAGGGAAGCTGTTAGAAGCGCAGCGGCTGGAGCAGCGGACGCGCTATGACCTTGAGATGATGCGCGAAATGGGATTTTGTTCTGGAATCGAAAACTACTCGCGCCATTTGGCGCTTCGGCCGCCGGGCTCAACACCGTACACGCTGCTCGATTATTTTCCGGATGATTTTTTGATTATCATCGATGAGTCACACGTCACGTTGCCGCAGCTGCGCGGCATGTACAACGGCGACCGGGCGCGCAAGCAAGTGCTGGTTGATCACGGCTTTCGCTTGCCGTCGGCGCTAGACAACCGTCCGCTCACGTTTGACGAGTTCGAACAAAAAATTAACCAAATTATTTACGTCTCGGCGACGCCAGGACCGTATGAGCTCGAACATAGCCCGGGTGTCGTCGAACAAATCATCCGCCCGACGGGTCTTCTTGATCCGACGATTGACGTTCGCCCGATCGCCGGGCAAATTGATGATTTGATCAGCGAAATTCACGAGCGCGTCGAACGGAACGAACGGACATTGGTGACGACGCTGACGAAAAAAATGGCGGAAGATTTAACGGATTACTTGAAAGAAGCGGGCTTTAAAGTCGCCTATTTGCATTCGGAAATTAAAACGCTTGAGCGCATTGAAATTATTCGCGATTTGCGGCTTGGCAAATATGATGTGCTAGTCGGCATCAACTTGCTTCGGGAAGGGCTCGATATTCCGGAAGTGTCGCTCGTTGCCATTTTGGACGCCGACAAAGAAGGATTTTTGCGCTCGGAGCGCTCGCTCATTCAGACGATCGGCCGGGCGGCGCGCAACGCGAACGGCCACGTGATCATGTACGCCGATACGATCACCAAATCAATGGAAATCGCCATTCAAGAGACGAAGCGGCGTCGGACGATTCAGGAAGAATACAACAAGAAACACGGCATCGTGCCGCGCACGATCCAAAAGGATATTCGCGACGTCATCCGCGCGACCTATGCGGCGGAGGAGACGGAAACGTACGAGGCCAAGCCGACGGCTGCCAACATGACAAAACAAGAACGGGAAGAGCTCATCCGCCAGCTGGAAGCGGAGATGAAAGAAGCGGCAAAAGCGCTCGACTTCGAGCGAGCCGCCCAGCTGCGTGATGTCATTTTCGAGTTGAAAGCGGAAGGATGATGACTCGGTGAACGGAACCGATAAAATTATCGTGAAAGGGGCTCGCGCCCATAATTTAAAAAACATTGACGTTGAAATTCCGCGCGGACAGCTTGTTGTGTTGACCGGGCTGTCCGGGTCGGGAAAGTCGTCGTTGGCGTTTGATACGATTTATGCTGAAGGGCAGCGGCGCTACGTCGAGTCGCTATCGGCGTATGCCCGCCAATTTTTAGGGCAGATGGACAAGCCGGATGTCGATGCGATTGAAGGGTTGTCGCCGGCCATTTCGATCGACCAAAAGACGACGAGCCGCAACCCGCGCTCAACGGTCGGTACGGTGACGGAAATTTACGATTATTTGCGGCTGCTGTTTGCCCGCATCGGCCGTCCGGTCTGCCCGACGCACGGCATTGAAATTGCCTCACAGACGATCGAGCAAATGGTCGACCGCCTGCTCTCTTACCCGGAACGGACGAAAATGCAAATTTTTGCCCCGATCGTCTCGGGAAGAAAAGGGACGCATGCGAAAGTGCTTGATGACATCCGCAAGCAAGGGTATGTACGCGTCCGCATTGACGGTGAGATGCGCGAGTTGACGGAAGACATTGAGCTTGAAAAAAATAAAAAACATTCGATTGATGTCATCGTCGACCGGATCGTGATCAAAGACGGTGTTGCCGCAAGGCTCGCCGATTCGCTTGAGACGGCATTAAAACTGGCGGATGGCAAAGTAGTCGTTGATGTGATCGGCGAGGAGGAGCTGTTGTTTAGCGAAAAGCACGCCTGCCCGTATTGCGGCTTTTCCATTGGGGAGCTTGAGCCGCGCCTCTTTTCGTTCAACAGCCCGTACGGCGCTTGTCCGGACTGCGACGGGCTCGGGGCAAAGCTCGAAGTCGATCTCGATCTCGTCATTCCGAACGACAAATTGACGCTAAAAGAGCATGCTATTGCGCCATGGGAGCCGCAAAGCTCGCAATATTACCCGCAGCTGCTCGAGGCGGTGTGCCGCCATTACGGCATTCCGATGGATGTGCCAGTGAAAGATTTGCCGAAAGAGCAGCTTGACAAAATTTTATACGGCAGCGGCGAGGAGCCGATTTATTTCCGCTATACAACTGATTTTGGCAAGGTGCGAGAACAGTACATCCAGTTTGAAGGCGTCATTTCGAATATTGAACGTCGCTATCGGGAGACGAGCTCCGATTATGTTCGCGAACAAATGGAAAAATACATGACCGAACAGCCGTGCCCGACATGTAAAGGCTACCGGCTGAAAAAAGAGAGCTTGGCCGTTCTGGTCGGTGGTAAACATATCGGTGAAGTGACCGCCATGTCGGTGACGGAGGCGCTTGCCTTTTTTGAAGGGCTTGAGCTGACGGAAAAAGAAGCGCAAATCGCCCGTCTCATTTTGCGTGAAATTCGCGAACGGCTCGGCTTCTTGAAAAACGTCGGTCTCGACTATTTAACGCTCAGCCGCTCAGCCGGAACGCTCTCGGGCGGTGAAGCGCAGCGCATTCGATTGGCGACACAAATCGGCTCGCGGTTGACGGGCGTTTTGTATGTGCTTGATGAGCCGTCCATCGGGCTTCACCAACGCGACAACGATCGGCTAATCGCGACGTTAAAAAGCATGCGCGATCTTGGCAACACCCTCATTGTCGTGGAACATGATGAAGATACGATGCTCGCGGCTGATTATTTGATTGACATCGGCCCCGGAGCGGGCATTCATGGCGGTGAAGTCGTCGCTGCCGGCACGCCAGAGGAAGTGATGAACGATCCGAACTCGCTCACTGGCCAATATTTATCCGGGAAAAAATTCATCCCGATTCCAGCCCAGCGGCGCCAGCCGGACGGCCGCTGGCTGGAGGTGGTCGGCGCACGCGAGCATAACTTGAAAAACGTCACTGTAAAAATCCCGCTCGGCACGTTTATTGCCGTCACCGGGGTATCGGGTTCAGGAAAAAGCACGCTCGTAAACGAGGTGCTCTATAAGGCGCTAGCGCAAAAACTGCACCGAGCGAAAGCAAAACCGGGGGAACACCGCGACATTCGTGGGCTCGAGCACCTCGATAAAGTGATTGACATCGACCAGTCGCCGATCGGCCGCACGCCGCGATCCAACCCGGCGACATACACCGGTGTGTTTGATGACATTCGCGAGGTGTTTGCTTCGACGAACGAGGCGAAGGTGCGCGGCTATAAAAAAGGACGTTTCAGCTTTAACGTCAAAGGCGGGCGCTGCGAGGCGTGCCATGGTGATGGGATCATTAAAATCGAAATGCACTTTTTGCCGGACGTGTATGTCCCGTGTGAAGTGTGCCACGGTAAACGGTACAGCCGTGAGACGCTTGAGGTGACGTATAAAGGGAAAAACATCGCAGAAGTGCTTGACATGACAGTCGAAGATGCACTTGACTTTTTTGCTCCGATCCCGAAAATTAAACGCAAGCTTGAGACGCTGTACGATGTCGGCCTTGGCTATATGAAGCTCGGCCAGCCAGCAACAACGCTTTCGGGCGGCGAGGCGCAGCGCGTCAAGCTCGCTGCGGAGTTGCATCGTCGCTCGAACGGCCGGACGCTCTACATTTTAGATGAGCCGACGACCGGTCTGCACGTCGATGACATCGCCCGATTGCTGAATGTACTTCATCGGTTGGTGGAGAACGGCGATACGGTGCTTGTCATCGAGCATAACTTAGACGTCATAAAAACGGCTGACTATATTATTGACTTAGGTCCAGAAGGCGGCAGCCGCGGTGGGCAAATTGTTGCCGCCGGCACGCCGGAACAAGTGGCGGAGGTCGAGGCATCGCACACTGGCCGCTACTTAAAACCCATTTTGGAACGTGACCGGGCGCGCATGCAAGCGCGATATGAAGCGGCAAAGGCGTAGTGCTTTGCCGCTTTTTCTATCGTTTGGGGAGAGTGATGGGCGCTATCTTTTTACGGTCAGAGGGAAACTTTTGACGATGATCGTCGTATATAAAAGGTGAAGAAATGGAGAAAGGAGTTATCGAATTGTCCACCAATAAAGTTCTATCTTCCCTTTGTTATTTCAGCATCTTTTTTGCGCCATTCATTTTGCCGATCGTTGTGTATTTTGTTGTGGAAGATCCAGGTGTGAAACACCATGCGAAACGGTCGCTTTTTTCTCACTTAATTCCGGCGATTACCATTGTTGTGTTTATTGCGTTCGCCTTTGTTCCTTTTTTGTTCGGTCAACAGGGAGAGGAAGCGTTCTTGTTTGGCGGCGGCCTTATTTGGCTCGGTTTCCTCGTCGCTGGAGCTTTGAACCTTGTTGTGTTGATTTGGAATATCATTAAAGGGATTCAGGTGTTAAAATAAAAGTGAGATAGAATTGACCTACATTTTGCGTAAGCGGGTCGACGGAGTGCATTGTTTCGGCCGGCATGTGCAATGTTTGCCTTGTTTTATGGCACTATAATAGAAAAAGGCATCTGCTCATGCAGGAAGAACGTTCGGCAACCGATTTTAGAGCAAAGATGGTGATGTGATGCTGAATTGGTTGATTGGAGTCTTTATTAATACCGTTTTGCTCATGGCGATTGATGGCTATTTTGCCGACATTCATTTCAGCGGCATTGGCGCCGCGTTTTTGGCGAGTTTGATTTTAGCGGTGTTAAATGTCGTTGTCCGCCCGGTGCTCATTTTATTGACGCTGCCCGTGACGGTGTTGACGCTCGGGTTGTTTTTGTTTGTCATCAACGCCATCACGCTGATGATGACGGCAGCGCTGATGGGCGATGCGTTTCAAATTGGAGGGTTCGGCACGGCGCTGCTCGCCTCGATCGTCTTGTCGTTTTTCCATCTGCTTGTGCAAAAAGCGATTGTTGAGCCGCTACGCAAACGGTCGTAACGGAGACGGGATGAACCGTCTCCATTTTGTTTCCCCGATGTTTTCCATTCAACGGTGAAACAAAACGTGCTACAATGGAAAAAGATGAAGAAAGGGGAGAAAGGCTGATTATGCCAAAAGTGCGGACAAAAGACATCATTGAACAGTTCCAGCTTGAGCTTGTCAGCGGCGCCGAAGGCATTTACCGCCCGATTACGACAAGCGACCTGTCGCGGCCAGGGATCGAGATGGCGGGTTATTTTGCCTACTATCCGGCAGAGCGTCTGCAGCTGCTTGGCCGAACGGAGCTGTCGTTTTACGAAACATTGACCCCGGAAGAAAAGCGGGCGCGGATGCAGCGGCTATGTACCGATATTACGCCCGGAATTATCGTCTCGCGTGGCTTAGACGTGCCGCCGGAGCTGATCGAAGCGTCCGAGCGCCAGTCGGTGCCGGTGATGCGTTCGACTATGAAAACGACCCGGCTCTCTAGCCGATTGACCAACTATTTGGAAAGCAAGCTGGCCCCAACAACAGCGGTGCACGGCGTACTCGTCGATGTGTACGGCGTTGGCGTATTGATTACAGGCAAAAGCGGGGTCGGTAAAAGTGAAACGGCGCTTGAGCTTGTGAAGCGCGGCCATCGGTTGGTCGCCGATGACTGTGTCGAAATCCGCCAAGAGGATGAAGATACATTGATCGGCAGCGCACCGGAGCTGATTGAGCATTTGCTCGAGATTCGCGGACTTGGCATTATTAATATGATGACCTTGTTCGGTGCTGGGGCGGTGCTGCCGCATAAGCGCATTTCCTTAGTCATCGATTTAGAGCTATGGGATCCGGAGAAGCAATACGATCGTCTTGGTTTGGAAGAAGAAAAGATGAAAATTTTAGATATCGAATTGCCGAGATTAACGATTCCGGTACGCCCAGGGCGCAACTTGGCCGTCATTGTTGAAGTGGCAGCGATGAACTTCCGGTTGAAGCGGATGGGCGTTAACGCGGCTGAGGAATTTTCGGCGCGACTGAGCGATGCCATTGAAGAAGGGGAACGTGACTGAAAACCGGTAAAAAACAGTGATGTTTCTTCTATCGCTCGTTTTTAGGGAAGAAAGAAATAGGGGGTTCATGCAGGGGATTCTGCATGAAATCATCATCTAGGAAGCTGGAGAAAATCACTGCTTTCTGTCACCAGTGATTTTTGAGAATTCAAAAAATCAAAGTTTCTCAATGAAAACTATGCTTCTTTATGCCTTATTCCTCTCTAGGATGAACAAGGAAATTCGGATAAGGATGGCCACGGAGATATGACGATGATGAGCAAATGGACAGGGGGGAGCGGCCATCTGTCATCGCAAAGGAGGTGTTCATGATGGAACCGGCAATCGAGCCGCTGGACCGCGTGTTTTTGCAGCTCGGTCCGATTACAATTTACTGGTATGGCGTCATTATCGGCACGGGCGTGTTGATTGGTTTATGGCTGGCGACGCGTGAATCGGTGCGGCGCGGCTTGCCGAAAGAAACATTTGTCGATTTGGTGCTGTTTGCTGTGCCGATTGCCATTGTCTGTGCCCGGGCGTACTACGTACTGTTTGAATGGGACTATTATTCCAAGCATTTGGCCGAGATCCCGAAAATTTGGCAAGGTGGCCTTGCGATTCACGGGGGATTAATCGGCGCGGTGGCGACAGGAGCGGTGTTTGCCCGGGTGCGTGGGCTGCCGTTTTGGAAGTTGGCTGATATTGCTGCCCCAAGCATCATTTTAGGACAGGCGATTGGACGCTGGGGCAATTTTATGAACCAAGAGGCGCACGGCGGGCCGGTGTCACGCGAATTTCTGGAAAATTTGTATTTGCCGGATTGGATCATCAACCAAATGTATATTAATGGCCAATATTGGCACCCGACCTTTTTGTACGAATCGCTTTGGAATCTTGTCGGCTTTTGCTTGCTTCTTTGGCTGCGGCGCGTCAATTTGCGGCGCGGCGAGCTGTTTTTGTCGTATGTGATTTGGTATTCGCTCGGGCGCTTTTGGATTGAAGGGATGCGCACCGATAGCTTAATGCTCGCTGAACATTTGCGCATGGCGCAAGTGATGTCGATTACCCTTATTATTATTGCGCTCGTCTTGTGGATGGTGCGTCGGGCAAAAGGATGGGCAAGAGAACGGTATATGGACTAGTGGCGCCATAGGTCGCCTCTTACATATGGAAGACAAGCAAAGGAGAGAGGAGAACATGATCGGAACGTTGCAGCGCGGCGTGCTCGCCGGGCTGAAGACGTCGTGGGCGCTCGGGAAAATCATTTTTCCGGTGACGCTCCTTTTGGCATTATTGCAGCCGACGCCGCTTTTTTCATGGCTCATTGACTTTGTTGCTCCGTTCATGAAATGGCTCGGTTTATCCGGCGATGCGGCCGTGCCGCTTGTGCTCGGCAATTTGCTTGGGCTATACGCGGCGATCGGGGCGATGTTGACGATCGAGTTTACGGTGAAGGAAGTGTTGATTTTGGCGATCATGCTTTCTTTTTGCCATAACTTGATCGTCGAATCATCGGTTGCCTCGCGTACGGGAATGAGCGTGACGCTCATGGTCATCGTGCGCGTCGGACTCGCCATTGTGTCCGCATTGCTGATTGCCCATTTATGGGATGGAGGCCAGGAAATCGCCCAATACGGCTTTATGCCGCAGGAAGACGCGCCGCCTGTCGGCTGGGGAGCGATCGCTTTGGTGGCGTTGAAGAAAGCGGCCACTGGCATCGTGCAGTTGGTCGTGATCGTCATTCCGCTGATGACGGTCATTCAAGTGTTGAAAGAACGCCATTGGATTGAGACATTTTCGCGATGGATGTCACCGGCGACGAAGGCGCTCGGCATGAGCCCGAACACGTCGCTGACGCTGGCGGCCGGGTTTGTGTTCGGCCTTGCTTATGGCGCCGGCGTCATGATTCAAGCGGCGAAAGAAGACGGCGTCTCCAAGCGTGACTTAACGTTGGCGTTCATTTTTCTCGTCTCGTGCCATGCGGTTGTGGAGGACACACTCATTTTCGTTCCGCTTGGCATTCCGGTATGGCCGCTGCTTGTGATCCGCCTAGTGACGGCCGTATTGCTGACGATGGCGGTGGCGTTCATTTGGCGCCGCCTGGAACAACCGAAAAGAAAGGAAGCCGCTTCATGACGATTCGTACCATTTTATTTGACCTTGACGGAACGTTGATTGATACAAATGAGCTGATCATCCAGTCGTTTTTGCATACGCTCGAGAAGTACTATCCGGGCCGCTATGGCCGTGAGGACGTCCTGCCGTTCATCGGCCCGTCGTTGTATGAGACGTTCGGATCACTCGATCCAGAACGGATGGAAGAAATGGTCAAGACTTACCGCACGTTTAACCATGCCCGTCATGATGAGTTGATTCGCGAGTTTGACACGGTGTATGAGACGATCGAAACGCTTCACCGCCATGGCTTCCGCCTTGGCGTGGTGACGACGAAAATTCATGACACAGCGCTCATGGGCTTGCGGAAAACGCGTTTAGAGCCGTTTTTCTCGTGCGTCATCGGTCTCGATGACGTTAGTCGTCCAAAACCGGATCCGGAACCAATTTATAAAGCGCTTGATGTGCTTCGGTCGACACCGAACGAAGCGCTCATGGTCGGCGACAACTACCACGACATCTTAGCCGGCAAAAACGCCGGTGTAAAAACGGCCGGCGTGGCGTGGTCGATTAAAGGGCGCGAGTATTTGGAACAATATGAACCGGACTTTATGCTGGAAAAAATGAGCGATTTGTTGGCCATTGTCGGCATGAACGAATGAAAGGAGGAACCATCCTCCCAGTGAGACGAACGACGAAATACCCCGTGCAAGGGGCGAACTCACTCTGGCAATTGTACCGCACCGTATCGTTTTGGAAAGTGCTGAAAAACGTCATCATTATCCAAATTGGGCGCTACACGCCGTTTTTGCCGCTGAAAAACTGGCTGTACCGCACGTTTCTTGGCATGAAGATTGGCGAACAAACGGCGCTTGCCTTTATGGTTATGCCAGATATTTTGTTTCCGGAAAACATCCGTATCGGCCGCAATTGTGTCATCGGCTACAACACGACGATTCTCGCCCACGAATATTTGGTGGACGAATACCGCCTTGGCGATGTCGTGATCGGCGATGAGGTGATGATTGGCGCCAACTCCACCATTTTGCCTGGTGTCGTCATCGGCGACCGCGCCGTCGTCGCCGCGGGCACTGTCGTCCATAAAGACGTCCCACCCGGGGCGATGGTTGCCGGCTGCCCGATGCGCATCGTTCGGATGAATGAACCGCCTTCCGAGTAACGGGGGCGGTTTTTGATTTATATAAAGAAAAGATTCTGAAAAAATGGTAAAATGAATGAAAAAACTATTTTTATCGTGTTGGAGGAGATTGACGAAAAAGGTTTTGAAAAGAAGAACGTTCATTCGTAATTCGGTCATGGCGATAACGAACGACAAGTAGCTTAAAGTGGTGAACTACTTCCATTTCGTCTTGCTTGAAGCAGGAGCGCTTGTCGGTTCTACGACGAAAGTGACCGTTTGTCTCGCTGAGCGTCACCTACATATCCGATGATTCGAAGTTCTTTCGCGCCTTGGATCATTTGGTTAAGTAGCCACATGCACAAGGTGGAGCGAAATGGACAGGCGTTTCTTCGTTTGGAAGAGTCTTTGTCCATTTTGTTGTCGATGGCGCGTTTTCTCTTGACGTAGGAGACAGCAAGGAGTAAACTACTAATAACTTCACTTCTCTACCATATTAGCAAACTAAAGTATTTAGATAAAGGGCGTGGGGACATGGCAAAAAGGCTGTTCATGTTTGAAAAACCGTTAGGCATGCGCGATACGCTGCCGTTTTTATATGAAATGAAAAAGCAAGTGCGTCGCACGATGGCGGAGGAAATCGAACGGTGGGGCTATGAGTTTATCGAGACGCCGACGTTGGAATATTATGAAACGGTTGGGACGGCGTCGGCAATTGCTGATCATCGGTTGTTTAAGCTGTTGGATCAGCAAGGACATACGCTCGTGTTGCGGCCGGATATGACGGCGCCGATCGCTCGGGTGGCGGCATCGCGGCTGTATGAGGACAGCAACCCGCTTCGATTGGCGTACAATGCCAACGTGTTCCGCGCTCAGCAGCGTGAAGGTGGCCGGCCGGCGGAGTTTGAACAAATCGGTGTTGAGTTGATCGGCGATGGCACGGTGATGGCTGATGCCGAGGTGATTAGCTTAATGGCCGCGTTGTTGAAGCGCGTGGGGCTTAGCCGCTTTTCGGTGGCGGTCGGCCATATCGGCTATGTGAACGCGTTGTTTTTGGAGATTTTAGGGAATGAAGAGCGGGCGAGCGTGCTGCGCCGTTTCTTATATGAAAAAAATTACGTTGGCTACCGCGAACATGTGAAGTCGTTGCCGCTTTCGTCCATTGATCAAAAACGTCTTCTCGATCTTCTTTCCTTGCGTGGCGGCAGTGAAGCGATCGAGGCGGCAAAAGCGCTGGTGACAAGCGAGGAAGGACAGCGAGCAGCGGATGAGCTGGCGGCGCTGTTGGCAGCGCTTAAGACGTATGGGGTGTCCGAGGCGGTGAAACTCGATATGGCACTCGTGAGCCATATGAGCTATTATACTGGCATTTTGTTTGAAGTATACGCCGAGCAAGTCGGGTTTCCGATTGGCAACGGCGGTCGGTATGATGATTTATTGGCCAAATTCTCCCGTCCGGCGCCGGCGACGGGGTTTGGGTTGCGTGTTGATCGGCTGATCGAGGCGATTGGCGAGACGGACGTCCGGGGAGAAATTGAGTGCATCGTCTTCAGCCAAGAGCGGCTTGCGGAAGCGGTTGAGCTGGCGGAGGCGAAGCGAGCGGAAGGTCAGCGCGTCGTTTTACAGCATATCACTGGTATTCGCGACATTGACGCCTACAGTCAGCGCTATCGGTCGATTGTCTATTTGCTTGGTCGGAGCGGGCACGACGGGCAGTAAACAGGGCGTCGAAGGAAGCCGGACGAGTGGCCGAAACGGCGAGAGCGGGGCACGCTGACAAAGAAAACGTGCACGCGGCGTGAATGGAATCCAACCCATTGCCGCAGGGATGGCTGCGCGGTTTATGGAGCTGACATGACAAGGAGCAGGGAGGAAGAGCGATGCTGACGATTGCGATGCCGAAAGGGCGCATTTTTGAAGAGGCGGTCGAGCTGCTGCGCCGGGCGGACTATATGCTGCCGCCGGAATTTGAAGAATCGCGAAAACTCGTCATTGACGTCGCAGAGGAAAATATGCGCTTTATTTTGGCGAAACCGATGGATGTCGTGACGTATGTGGAGCATGGGGTGGCGGATTTAGGCATAGCGGGCAAAGATGTCTTGATGGAGGAAGAACGGAACGTCTATGAGCTGCTGGATTTGCAAATCAGCCGCTGCCATTTGGCGGTGGCGGGGCTGCCCGGCGTCAAAATGAATGGGATCGCGCCCCGGGTGGCGACAAAATATCCGAATGTCGCGTCAACGTATTTCCGCGAACAAGGCGAGCAAGTTGAAATCATCCGCTTGAACGGATCGATTGAACTCGCTCCGCTTATCGGTTTGGCCGACCGGATTGTGGATATTGTTTCGACAGGAAGGACGTTGAAAGAAAACGGGCTTGTTGAACTCGAACGGATCGCTGACGTGACGTCGCGTCTTATTGTCAATCCGGCAAGCTACCGGTTGAATGGCGAGGTGATTGAGCGGTTGGTCGACCGATTAGCGGCGGTCATCCCACAACCGTAGGAAAAGGGGAACCGGACGGTTTCCCATGAATGGATTGGTAGAGATTCGGGACTGGTGTTGCCGAATGGTGGAGCGGCGTTGACAGCGCTGAAAAGGTTGCCAATGGACGAAAACCGATGGACGTCACAGAAAGGGGAGCGAACGATGAAAATCGAACGGGTGCAAGGAGGCGTCTCGCTAAGGCGCACGATTGAAAGCGGGACGGACGAGCAGCGACGAGCAGTGCTCGACATTATCGCCGCAGTGCGCGCCCGCGGTGACGCGGCGTTGAAGGAGTATACAGAACAGTTTGACGGCGTCAAGTTGGAGACGCTTCAGGTGACGGAGGAAGAAATGAAGCGGGCTCATGCGGCGCTGAGCCCGGAGATGCTGGCAGTCATCCGTGAAGCGGCGACGAACATTCGCGACTATCATGAGCGGCAAAAGCGCCAATCATGGTGGATGACGAAAGAAGATGGCACGATTCTCGGGCAAAAGGTGACGCCGCTTGACGCGGTCGGGCTGTATGTTCCAGGAGGGACAGCCGCCTATCCGTCGTCCGTGCTCATGAACGTCATCCCTGCGCAAGTGGCGGGCGTGAAGCGGATTGTCATTGCCTCTCCTCCGAATGCGGATGGCTCGCTTCCTGACGGGGTGCTGGCCGCGGCGTATGAGCTGGGAGTGACGGAAGTTTACAAAGTGGGCGGTGCGCAGGCGATCGCCGCTCTTGCTTATGGAACGGAAACGATTCGGCCGGTCGATAAAATTTTCGGGCCGGGCAACATTTATGTGGCGTTGGCGAAACGGGAAGTGTTTGGACATGTGGCGATCGACATGATCGCCGGGCCGAGCGAAATTGTCGTATTGGCTGATGAGACAGCCTATGCGGATGAAATTGCTGCTGACTTGTTGTCACAGGCCGAGCATGATGTACGGGCGTCGGCCATTTTAGTGACGCCCTCGATGAAACTCGCCTTGGCGGTGGCAAGTGAGGTGGAACGGCAGTTGGAGACGCTGCCGCGTCGTGAGATTGCCCAAGCGGCGTTAGAAACCTACGGTGCCATTTATGTGACCGAGACGCTTGATGAGGCGGTTGATGTGGTCAATGAGCTGGCGCCCGAGCATTTGGAAGTGATGACGGCAGAACCGATGGCGCTATTAGGGAAGCTACGCCATGCCGGGGCAATGTTTTTTGGCCGTTTCAGCTCCGAGCCGGTTGGTGACTATTTTGCCGGGCCAAACCATGTGCTGCCGACGAACGGGACGGCGAGATTCTCAAGCGGCTTGAGCGTCGATGAGTTTGTGAAAAAATCGAGCGTGATCGTTTACAGTGAGGCCGCGCTCCGTGAACACGGCAAGGACATCGCTGCGTTTGCCCGCTTAGAGGGGCTGGAGGCGCATGCGCGCGCCATCGAGGTGCGGTTGAAAAAAGAAAGAGGGGAACGATAATGGCGAGAGAAGCGACGATCGCAAGAACGACGAATGAGACAAGCATTCAGTTGTCGTTTTCGTTGGATGGTGAAGGGAAGGCCGAGCTCGAGACGGGGGTGCCGTTTTTGACTCATATGCTCGATTTGTTTGCCAAACATGGACAGTTTGATTTGCGAGTCGATGCGAAAGGTGATACGCATATTGACGATCACCATACGACTGAAGATATCGGCATTTGCCTCGGACAAGCGATTAAAGAAGCGCTTGGCGACAAAAAAGGAATCAAGCGATACGGCAACGCGTTTGTGCCGATGGATGACGCGTTGGCGCAAGTCGTCATCGATTTAAGCAACCGCCCGCATTTTGAGTTTCGCGGCGAATTTCCGGCGGCCAAAGTCGGCACGTTCGACGTCGAGCTGGTTTATGAGTTTTTATGGAAGCTGGCGCTTGAGGCGCGGATGAACTTGCATGTCATCGTCCATTATGGACGCAATACGCACCATATGATCGAAGCCGTGTTTAAAGCGCTTGGGCGGGCGCTCGATGAAGCGACGATGGTCGACCCGCGCGTCAAAGGCGTCCCGTCGACAAAAGGCATGCTTTGACGCTGCGCTTGACGTACCATTGATGAAAGGAATGGGATGACGATGATCGGGGTAATCGATTATGGCATGGGCAACTTATATAGCGTCAGCAAAGCGCTCGAGCGGCTCGGCTGCCCGTATATCGTGAGCGGCGACAAAGAGGAGTTGGCGCGGGTGCGCGGGCTCATTTTGCCTGGGGTTGGTTCGTTCCGCGATGCGATGCACATTTTACGTGAAACCGGGTTGGCTGATTTTATTCGTTCGGCGGTCCAGGATGGCACGCCGTTGTTAGGCATTTGTTTAGGGATGCAGTTGCTGTTTGACGAAAGTGAGGAAAACGGACCGACCGAAGGGCTCGGTTTGCTTCGCGGTCGCGTTGTCCGTTTTCCAGGTGTGACGAATGACGGCGAGCCGTACAAAGTGCCGCATATGGGGTGGAATCGGCTTCGTTTCCATCGCTCGTCGCCGCTTCTTGACGGCGTCGAGGAAGGGCATGTGTATTTTGTCCATTCGTATTACGTCGTCCCAGGCGAAGAAGAAGTCGTGCTCGCAAGCAGTGAATACGACGTTGATGTTCCAGCGGTCGTTGGGCGCGACAATGTGTTTGGCACACAGTTTCATCCGGAAAAAAGCGGCGCGGTCGGCATGAGCATTTTGAACCGTTATGTCGGCATCGTCACAGGAAGGGAGAATGGCTGATGGCATCGTTTACGATTTACCCGGCCATCGATATGCGCGGCGGCAAATGTGTTCGCCTGCTGCAAGGTGATTACAACAAAGAAACGGTGTACGGTGATTCACCAGTCGCGATGGCTGAGCAATTCGCCGCCCAAGGGGCAGAGTGGATTCATATGGTGGATTTGGATGGGGCCAAAGAAGGACGCCGGGTGAACGATCGGTTTGTGATTGAAGCGGCCAATCGGCTTTCGGTGAATGTCCAAGTCGGCGGCGGCATTCGTACGGAGGAAGATGTCGCTTACTATTTGGAACGCGGCGTCGCCCGTGTCATCTTAGGGAGTGCCGCCATTTCCAATCCGACGTTTGTGAAAAAGATGTTGCAAACGTACGGCCGCCGCATCGTCATCGGCATCGACGCTCGCGACGGCTTCGTGGCGACAGAAGGCTGGCTTGAGACGTCGAACGTGAAAGCGGAAGAGCTCGGCCAAATGCTTGCTGAAGCGGGGGCGGAGACGTTTATTTTCACCGATATTGCCACTGATGGCACGCTGTCGGGGCCGAACATCACCGCTGCGGTCCGGTTGGCGGAGGCGACTGGAAAAGAAGTCATCGCCTCCGGTGGCGTCCGTTCTCTGGATGATTTGCGCGCGCTCCGCGAATACGCCGAACAAGGCATCGGTGGGGCGATCGTTGGCAAGGCGCTGTACACAAACCAATTTACGCTCGCGGAAGCGTTAAAGGCGGTGAACGAGCGGTGATCACAAAGCGCATCATTCCGTGCTTGGATGTGAAAGACGGCCGCGTTGTCAAAGGGGTGCAGTTCGTTCAGTTGCGCGATGCTGGTGATCCAGTCGAACTCGCGAAAGCATACGATGAACAAGGGGCGGACGAGCTCGTCTTTTTAGATATTTCCGCCTCGCACGAAGGACGGAAAACGATGGTTGATGTCGTCGAGCGCGTCGCTGCCCAGCTGGCTATTCCGTTTACAGTTGGCGGCGGCATTCATTCACTTGACGATATGAAACGCATTTTACGCGCGGGCGCGGACAAAGTGTCGCTCAATACGGCGGCGGTGCTTCATCCATCGTTAGTAACCGAAGGAGCGGACTTTTTCGGCTCGCAATGCATCGTCGTTGCGATTGATGCGAAATATGATGACACGATCGGGTCATGGCGCGTCTATACGCACGGCGGCCGCAATGCGACAGAATGGGAAGTCGTCGCCTGGGCGAAAGAAGCGGTGCGCCTTGGTGCTGGAGAAATTTTGTTAACGAGCATGGATGCCGACGGCGGGAAAAACGGCTTTGACGTTGAGTTGACACGGCGAGTGAGCGAAGCGGTCTCCGTTCCGGTTATCGCGTCTGGCGGCGCCGGTAAGGCGGAGCATTTTTTGGACGTCTTTGAGCGGGGGAAAGCCGATGCGGCGTTGGCAGCGTCTATTTTCCATTATAAAGAAACGTCCGTCGGGCAAGTGAAGGCGTACTTAAGAGAGAGGGGGGTCAACGTGCGATGATAGCGGACATTCGGTTTGACGAGAAGGGGCTTGTGCCTGCCATCGTTCAAGATGCGCAAAGCAAAGAAGTGCTCATGCTTGCGTATATGAACAAAGAATCGCTCGAAAAAACGCTCGAGACAGGGGAAACGTGGTTTTACAGCCGCTCTCGTCAAGAACTTTGGCATAAAGGAGCGACGTCAGGAAACGTGCAGCGTGTCGTGGACATTCGCTACGACTGTGACGCCGATACGCTCCTTGTGCTTGTTGAGCCGGCCGGCCCGGCTTGCCATACCGGGTCGTATTCCTGCTTTTCCCGCTCGCTAAATGGCGAGGCGCGCACGCCAACCGCCGATCGGTTCGCGATTTTGAATGAGCTTGAACAAATTATTGCCCAGCGCGACGCTGAACGGCCGGAAGGCGCGTATACGACGTATTTGTTTGAAAAAGGCGTCGATAAAATTTTGAAAAAGGTCGGTGAAGAGGCGGCAGAGGTGATTATCGCCGCGAAAAATCGGAGCCATGATGAGTTAAAATGGGAAGCGGCCGACTTGCTGTATCATTTGCTTGTGCTGTTGCGTGAACAAAAACTGCCGCTTGACGCGGTGCTGGCAACGCTTGTCGAGCGGCATGCGCAAAAAACAGGAGCAGTCGAAAATAAATAATTAAGAACTAATCGGGAACGACGCTTGTTTCCGAGGGGAAAACAGGATGCCCGTTGATGCCCGCCTGCACGGTCCATTGTTCATCTTGACGAACGATGGGAAGCAGGTGAACAGGCAAGGGCATCTTTTTTATGCGAGCGCATGCTCCGTTACCAAGTGTTTGCCGATGGTGTTTAGCAGGAGGAGATGGACTGAGTTTTTGGTCTCTTCCTTTTTAGGTGGGGAGGGGGTGTGCCCGTCAGCGGTGACAAAGTTTTTTGTTTGTTTCCGGCGGCAGTATGGTATACTGTTGTTCGACGAATTTTACGGACGACGGAGGACAGAATGGGGAAACAACTGAAGCGACCACCACGAAAAGCAACGATTGTGCCATTTATCCAAAGCGCGGACTATTTTTTTAAAAAAGGGATGAGAGCGTACGAGCGGGGCGATTTATATAAAGCAAGGAAATATTTTGAGCGCGCTGTCCGGCTTGATGAGCGCGATGCATCGTTCGCCTTGCAGCTTGCCCTTGTATTGTCCGAGCTTGGCGAATACCAAGTGTCCAATCAATGGTTACTCAAAATTATTCACGATTTAGACGAAACGATGTACGATTGTCTATATTTTTTGGCGAACAATTACGCTTGTCTTGGCTTGTTTCGTGAAGCGACGCAATATGCGGAACAGTATTTGACATGCGAATCAGACGGGGAGTTCGCTGATGATGCCGCCGATTTGTTGGAGCTGCTTAAACTCGACCGCCACGATGTAAGCGAAGAGCAAGAGCAGCTGATCACCATGCAGGAGCGGGCCCGGCATTTGCTTGAGCAAGAGCGGTTTGCGGAAGCGATTGAGGCGTTAGAAGCGATCGTTTCCCGGTATCCGGAATTTTGGTCGGCGCACAACAATTTGGCGCTTGCTTATTTTTACAACGGTGACGTGGAAAGGGCGAAACAAAAGCTGCTTGAGGTGTTGAAGCGTGATCCCGGTAATTTGCATGCACTTTGCAATGCGCTCGTTTTCGCCTATTATTTGCATGATCAAGAAGAGGTGGCTGCTCTTTGCGAGACGCTCGCTTCGGTCTACCCGTTTTTCCGCGAACACCAATATAAGCTTGGCGCCACCTTTGCCCTTGTCGGGCGGTTCGACTCGGCGTTTCGCTGGTTGTACCGCCTCTATAAGAACGGTTTTGACGGCGACGGGCCGTTTTACTACTGGCTTGCTTATTCCGCGTATCATATTGGACACGAATCGCTAGCCCGACAAGTGTGGGAAACGCTCACTACCCTTCACCCGGAAAAGCGCGGCGAGGAGCCTTGGGCTGTTCCGGCGCTGTTCGATGAAACACTCCTCCGCATTGTTCACTTGTTTGAGGGAGAAGAGCTCGCTGACCGGCTGTGCGGGTTGTATTTGTTCAGCCGTTCGCCGCAAGCGGAAGAGACCGCATTGTCGCTGGCTGTCTGCCGTCTTTTGCCGGCCGACCCGCGCCTGCGCCCGTTTATTGATTCTTTTTTGTTCGGATTGGATGATGGGCGGTCCGCTTGGGCAGCGAATATCGGCCGCATGGTCGATGTGCTTTTGGCAAATAATGAGGAAAAGGAGGCGCTCTGCCGCTTCGCCTTCACAATGGCTGCCCACCCGTCAGCCCAGGGCGAACCGTTTGTGAACGGAGCTGCATGGGCGGCAGCGATCGAATATGTTTGGCGCCAGCAACAAGGGGAACGTGTGACGCAAAAAACGATGGCGGCGAAATACGGCGTTTCTACGACGACTGTAAAAAAGTATGTACAAAAAGCGCGCCAGTTGGATTCATGAGCCACCATGGGGACGGCGAATGTGTGAGCAAATCAATAGACGTCATGCTGTGACTTTTATACGATGAAGATGGAGTGATTTTTGAGCGAAGGAGTGGACGTTGTGGCAGACGAAAAAATTTATGACGTCATTATTGCTGGAGCCGGGCCGGCAGGGCTAACGGCGGCTGTGTATACATCACGTGCCAATTTGTCAACGCTGATGATCGAACGCGGCGTCCCGGGCGGGCAAATGGTCAATACGGAAGAAGTCGAGAACTATCCTGGATTTGAGACGATTTTAGGACCGGAATTGGCCACAAAAATGTTTGAACATGCGAAAAAATTTGGTGCGGAATACGCCTACGGTGATGTGAAAGAAATCATTGACGGTGAGGCGTACAAAACAGTCGTTGTCGGCGACAAAGAATATAAAGCGCGCGCGGTCATTATCGCCACCGGGGCCGAATATAAAAAGCTCGGCGTGCCAGGTGAAGCAGAGCTTGGCGGCCGCGGCGTCTCGTACTGTGCCGTTTGTGATGGGGCATTTTTTAAAGGAAAAGACTTGGTTGTCGTCGGCGGCGGCGACTCAGCGGTTGAAGAAGGGGTGTATTTAACCCGCTTTGCCAATAAAGTGACGATTGTCCACCGCCGCGACCAACTGCGGGCGCAAAAAATTTTGCAAGACCGGGCGTTTGCGAATGAAAAAGTGGATTTTATTTGGAATCATACAGTGAAACAAATCAATGAAAAAGATGGAAAAGTCGGCAGCGTGACGCTCGTTCATACGCAGACTGGGGAAGAGCGTGAATTCCCGTGTGATGGTGTCTTTATTTACATCGGGATGGTGCCGCTCTCCAAGCCATTTGCGAACCTCGGCATCACGAACGAAAACGGCTATATTGTGACGAACGAGAAAATGGAAACAAAAGTACCTGGCATTTTCGCTGCCGGTGATGTGCGGGAAAAAATGCTCCGGCAAATCGTCACGGCAACCGGTGATGGCAGCATTGCCGCGCAAAGCGCCCAACATTACGTCGAGGAACTGAAAGAAAAATTGAATGCGCAAGGGGCCAACTGAGCCGGTAACGAAACCGCAACGAAACCGTAATGGTTATTTAATCCAGATGTAACACGAATGCAACACATATGTCGTATGCTATAAGTAAGTAATTGACCCCCTTTTATATAGATCTTTATGGATCGGCGTGGACGTTTGTCCGCGCCTCTTTTTTTGGGGCTGTTTGCCGGCTATTTTCATTTCCAACGGTTTGTCGATGGGATTGGCTTAACTATTTATGTATTTATGGTAAAATGGAAATGATGATGGATGTGTTTGTTCCATGTTTGGGGTGAATGAATTGCAACGGGTAACGAATTGCGTATTATATAAAGACGGCCGAGTGCTGCTTTTGCAAAAGCCGAAGCGGGGCTGGTGGGTCGCCCCGGGCGGCAAAATGGAGCCTGGTGAGACGGTGCGCGAAGCATGCATTCGCGAATACCGGGAAGAGACGGGGATTTATTTAAAAAACCCGCGGCTCAAAGGCGTGTTTACCGTCATGATCAAAGACGGTGAGCAAACGGTGTCCGAATGGATGATGTTTACCTTTTTCGCTGAGGACTTCGTTGGTGAAAATGTAGCGTCTTCGGAAGAAGGCACGCTTGCTTGGCACGATGTTGAGACGCTTTCGGAACTGCCAATGGCTCCAGGTGACTACCATATTTTAGACTACGCCTTAAAAGGCGAAGGGGTCATGTACGGCGCCTTTGTGTATACGGAGGAGTTTGAGCTGCTTTCGTATCGCCTTGATCCGAGTTGACGGAGAGGAGAGAAGGAAATGGGGCAAAACGGGACGGTGCAACCGACCCAGCTCGTGATTATTACCGGCATGTCCGGAGCGGGGAAAACGGTGGCGATTCAAAGTTTTGAAGACCTTGGCTTTTTTTGTGTCGACAATTTGCCGCCAACGTTGTTGCCGAAGTTTTTGGAGCTTGTGAAAGAGTCCGGGAATAAAATGAATAAAGTCGCGCTCGTCATGGACTTGCGCAGCCGCGACTTTTTTGACCATTTGTTCGTTGCGTTGGATGAATTGGCCGAACAGGAGTGGATTGTGCCGCAAATTTTGTTTTTAGACGCCCAAGACTCAACCCTTGTCGCGCGCTACAAGGAAACGCGGCGGACGCACCCGCTTGCGCCGAACGAGCCGCCGCTTGAAGGGATCCGCCTGGAGCGGCAGCTGCTTGAGGAAATTAAAGGGCGGGCGCAAATCATTTACGATACAACCGGGCTCAAGCCGCGCGAGCTGCGCGAAAAAATTGTCCGTCAGTTTTCCGTGCACGCCCAGTCGGGGTTTACGGTCAACGTCATGTCGTTCGGATTTAAATACGGCATCCCGATTGACGCCGATTTAGTGTTTGATGTCCGCTTTTTGCCGAATCCATATTATATTGAGCATATGCGCCCGAAAACCGGGCTCGATGACGAAGTGTCATCGTATGTGCTAAAATGGGGAGAAACACAAAAATTTTTAGAAAAGTTGCTTGACTTATTGGCGTTTATGTTGCCTTATTACCAGCGCGAGGGGAAAAGCCAGTTGGTCATTGCCATCGGTTGCACGGGAGGGCAACACCGCTCGGTGGCGTTGGCGGAATATATCGCTCGCCATTTTTCTGCCGATTATAAAACGGTTGTCTCGCACCGGGACATGGAGAGGAGAAAGGAAGCGCATCGATGAGAGATGAACAAACAGCAAAAGTTGTTGTCATCGGCGGTGGCACCGGGCTTCCTGTCTTGTTGCGGGGGCTGAAGCAATATGATCTTGACTTAACTGCCATTGTCACCGTCGCCGATGACGGGGGAAGCTCCGGGCGGCTGCGCGATGAGTTGCGCGTCCCCCCGCCTGGGGATGTTCGCAACGTGTTGGCAGCGCTGTCTGACGTCGAACCGCTCATTGTCGAGTTGTTTCAACATCGCTTTCAAAATGGCAATGGCTTATCCGGCCATTCGCTCGGCAATTTAATTTTAGCGGCGCTCACATCGATCACCGGTGATTTTATGACGGCGATTCGCGAAATGAGCAAAGTGCTGAACGTGCACGGTCAAGTGCTGCCAGCGGCGAACAAAAGTGTCGTGCTTCATGCTGAAATGGAAGATGGTTCGATTGTTTCCGGCGAGTCCAAAATTCCGAATACGGGAAAAAAGATTCAGAGGGTGTTTTTAACTCCGGAAGATATTGAACCGCTGCCGGAAACGATTGACGCCATCCGCTGCGCCGATTTGATCGTCATCGCACCGGGAAGTCTATATACGAGCATTTTGCCAAATTTGCTCGTGCCAAAAATCGGGCAGGAAGTATGCAAGGCGAAAGCGAAAAAAGTATATATATGCAACATTATGACCCAGGCTGGCGAGACGCCTCACTATACGGTGAGTGATCATGTGAAGGCGCTTCACAGCCACCTTGGCTGCCCGTTTTTAGATGCAGTGATCGTCAACAACGGGGCGATTCCGGAAGCGATCCGCCGCCGCTACGAGGAGGAGCGGGCCGAGCCGGTGCGTGACGATAGCAGCGGACTTGGCGTCCAAGTGATTCATGACAACATCGTTACGTATGATGATGGGGTCATTCGTCATAATACAACGAAAGTCGCCTCCCTTCTTCTTGGGCTGCTTCCCCGCCGCTAGGCAGACGCCGGGCGGCTCGGGGCAAGATATTGTGATGAAGCACCGGAGTGAGGAGGCGACAGATGGCCGCGCCGAGGTTCAGACACCTCCAACCGGCCGATGCGGGGAACGAATGGAGGTGAAGCGATCGTGTCTTTTGCGTCAGAAACGAAAAAAGAACTCACCAATCTAGAAGTGAAGCACTGTTGTCTGCGGGCGGAACTGTCGGCGCTGTTGCGTATGAACGGTTCGCTGTCGTTTTCCGGCGGGCGGATGACAGTCGATGTTCAGACAGAAAACGCGGCGATTGCCCGGCGTATTTATATGTTGCTCCGAAAAGGATATGATGTCGCCGTTGAGCTGTTTGTCCGCAAAAAGATGCGTTTAAAGAAAAATAACGTTTATATCGTCCGCATTACTGACGGTGCGGCCTCATTGCTTCGGGAGCTTTATATTTGGAACGGTGATTTTTCGTTCGTTCACGATATTTCTCCGGAGCTCATCAAGAAAAAGTGCTGTAAGCGTTCGTATTTGCGAGGCGCATTTTTGGCGGGCGGTTCGGTCAACAACCCGGAGACGTCCTCGTACCATTTAGAGATTTTTTCTTTGTATGAGGAACATAATCGGTCGTTATGTGAATTAATGAACAGTCACTTTTTTTTAAATGCCAAAACGTTGGAACGGAAAAAGGGGTTTATTACGTATTTAAAAGAGGCGGAAAAAATCGCGGAGTTTTTAAACATTATCGGCGCCCACCAAGCGCTGCTTCGCTTTGAAGATATTCGTATCGTCCGCGATATGCGCAACTCGGTCAATCGGCTCGTCAACTGTGAAACGGCCAATTTGAACAAAACGATCGGCGCCGCGCTCCGCCAAGTGGAAAACATCCGCTACATCGATGAAACGATCGGCCTTGATTCACTGCCGGCGAAACTGCGGGAAATTGCCAAACTCCGCATCGAGCATCAAGATGTCACCTTAAAGGAACTTGGTGAGATGGTCGCAGGTGGAAAAATCAGCAAATCCGGCATCAACCACCGCCTGCGCAAAATTGACGAAATTGCTGAACGGCTGAGAGCCGGAAAGCCGGTCGATTTCCATAAATCGCTGTAAGGGGGAGATGGAGAATGGTCGAAAAACAAGTTGAAGTGAAACTAAAAACCGGACTGCAAGCGCGCCCGGCGGCGTTGTTCGTCCAAGAGGCGAACCGTTTTTCGGCGGACGTCTTTTTAGAGAAAGACGGCAAGCGGGTGAACGCGAAAAGCATTATGGGCTTGATGAGCCTAGCGATCGGCCATGGGGCTGTCATCACGTTGATCGCCGACGGTCCGGATGCACAGGAAGCGGTCGAAAAGCTTGCCGCCTATGTACAAAAAGAAAAATGAGAGGCGCGCTTGTACGGGTGATGTGGAAAGTTTCACCGGAGGAAGGCAAACAAGAAAAAAGGCTGCTCCGTTCGTAACGGAAGCAGCCTTTTGCGTTTACTTATCTTCCAAGCGTGTCAGCACGCGGTCAATAATGCCGTATTCTTGCGCTTTTTGCGCCGTCATAAAGTTGTCGCGATCCGTATCGCGCTCGATTACTTCGATCGGCTGGCCAGTATTTTCCGCCAAAATGCGGTTTAATTTGTCACGCAAGAACAAGATGCGTTTCGCTGCGATTTCGATTTCTGTCGCTTGCCCTTGGGCACCGCCGAGCGGTTGGTGAATCATCACTTCGCTGTTCGGAAGCGCAAACCGTTTTCCTTTCGCTCCCGCTGCTAACAAAAACGCTCCCATCGACGCGGCCATGCCGATGCAAATCGTCGACACGTCCGGTTTAATGAATTGCATCGTGTCGTAAATCGCTAAGCCCGCTGTGATCGAGCCGCCCGGGCTGTTAATGTAGAGAGAAATGTCTTTTTCCGGATCTTCAGCGGCCAAGAACAACAGCTGTGACACGATCGAGTTCGCCACTTGATCATCGATTGGGCTGCCGAGGAAAATAATCCGGTCTTTCAACAACCGTGAATAAATGTCATACGCCCGCTCCCCGCGGTTGGTCTGTTCAATGACAGTCGGGATTAAATACATGCAAAACGCCTCCTTTTCCACTATAAGGGTCCCTATGTACGCCTTAATCATACATGAATGGTCAATGAAGGTCAAACAAAACGCCTTCTCCCATTCACCTATATATATTCGCGAACAACAGCGAACATCCCTCTTTTCATCATAACCGCTTTTTCAGTTTTTAAACCAAGGTTTCCCTCGCTTCCTTTGTTGGCGATCGCGATAAAAGATAGGAACGCCAACAGCAGGGAATAGCCATCCAATTTTTCCTCTTTTTTTATTGTATTTTTCCTCTTGCATTTTTTTTTGATCCTGCTATAATAGAACATGCGACGGAACGAAGCAGAAAAAACAACAACATAACATGCCCTCGTAGTGTAGTGGATAGCACGAGAGATTCCGGTTCTCTTAGCGTGGGTTCGAATCCTGCCGAGGGCGTCTCAACAAAACGGTTGCGTCAGCAACCGTTTTTCATTTGCCAAGCTGTTGCCGTGATGCCGCGGAATGGTTGTGGAGCGGTAAACGAAGTGTCTTTTTCGGTTTTGCACGTTTGAATGATATTGTAACAAAAGATCTGCCCCCAAATCCCTGTGTCATACATTTTTCATAGACGGGATTATCTGAGAAGCTCCCACTTCAATCAAACCATAAGGTGGATTAAGTGGTGGGGGCACAGAAAAGATGTTGTCTTCGGCCCGAGCATGAACGTGGCATCCAACGTACGTACATGTTCATAGAAAAGACCCATGAGCGTTTCACCTAGGCATGAGCATGAGACCTAAGGAGAGCGCGTTTTGCTCTCTGCTCAAGTATGAAAGGTGGCCTTTTAGGCATATCCGTGTTCAACGAAAAGAGGAATGAAAGCATCCGAGTCCTCGGGTGCTTTTGTTTTGCCTGCGGGCGGCCGTCAAAAATTTCTCCTACCCCCCATCGTCACTGTCGTGTACAATATAAAGAAAGGGGGCGTGACGATGAGGGCGGAGTTATGGCAAGAGCAGCGGCTGCAGTTGTCGCTGACGAAGGAGCTTGTGCAGGCGATTGAACTGCTGCAATATTCGGCACTTGATTTGGAAGCGTTTTTATACGAACAGTCGCTTGAAAACCCATTTTTAGAAATCCGCCGCGGTCGGATGCGGCGGAGAACAAGCCGAACGGACAAAGATCGGAAGCAATGGCTCGAAAATATCAGCGGCCGGACGGAGACGCTTGCTGGCCACTTGCTTGCCCAACTTCCGGGATTGATGCTGCCGGCGAAGGAAGAGCGCATGGTTCGTCATCTGATCGCTGCGCTAGATGAAGATGGCTATTTGCGCGTACCGCTTGCCGAGTTGGCAGCGCGATTCTCCGTATCGGAGCAAGAGGTCGAACGTGCGCTGCGTTTTGTGCAATCGCTTGACCCACCGGGAGTCGGTGCGCGTGATTTGGCCGAGTGTCTCCTTCTGCAGCTTGAGCGCCGGCCGGAGCGTGATGAGTTGGCGGAGACGATCGTTCGCCATCATTTTGTCGCCTTTGCCGAAAAAGCGTGGAAGACGCTTGCGAAACAACTCGGCGTCAGCCTCGGTGAGCTGCAGCGTGTCTTCGAGCTCATCCGCACGCTTGAGCCGCGGCCCGGTATCCATTATGCGAACGAAACGCCGCATTTTATCGTGCCCGATTTGATCGTCACCCGCCAAGCGGACGGCGGTTGGATTGTTACCTATAACGATGACATCCATCCGGAGCTCGGGTGGAATAAGGAATACGAGCGGCATATTGTTGCCGTTGGCGATCGGCACGCTGAGCGATTTATGAAAGAAAAGTATCGGCAGTTTACATGGCTCGCCAAAAGTTTAGAACAACGGAAGCAGACGCTAGTTCACCTCATGGGCATCATTATTGACCGCCAGCGCTCTTGTTTTGAAAGCGGCCTGTCGGCGCTGAAGCCGATGACGATGCGCGAAGTGGCCGAAGAACTCGGCGTCCATGAATCAACTGTGAGCCGTGCGGTCCGGCATAAATATGTGCAAACGCCGTTTGGCACGATCGAGCTGCGTCGCTTTTTTTCCAGTGCTGCCACGGCTGGAGCGGGGGAGACGGCTTCCTCTGTTCAAGTGAAAGCGATCATTCAAACGCTCATTTCCGCCGAAGACCGGCGGGCGCCACTTTCCGACCAACAGCTTGCCGATTTGCTTCGCGATCAGCATGGCATTGCCATCTCACGACGCACGGTCGCCAAATATCGCGAACAGCTGCGCATTCCGTCATCAGCCAAACGAAAACAATATACGAGCCTGCCGTAAAGGCAATGAACAGAAAACAAGTGGCAAACGCTATAAGAAAGAAAGGAAGAAACGCATGCACATCCGTCTGTATACAAAAACGAACTGTCCGCTTTGTGAAAAGGCCAAAGCCGTTTTAACCGAGCTGCAAGCGGACTATTCATTCACGATCGAAGAGATCGATATTTATCAAGATGACGCGTTGCTTGAGAAATACCAGTTAATGATCCCAGTCATCGAACTTGACGGTGAAGAAATCGGATACGGGATGATTGAAAAAGAAATGGTGAGAAAGCGGTTGCGGCAGGCGCAAAAAGGTTGAACACCTTTATTCCTCCTGCTATAATGGAAATGGAGCGGGAGGAATTTTTTATGGACTAGTGGGACATAATATGTCATACCGGGACACATAATGTCCCTATGATTGGTTAGGGAGAAAGGTCTGATGCAATCGTTATTAGAGGCACAAAAAAAATTATTGCCTGACTTGCTTGATGTTATGCAAAAACGGTATCAAATTTTGCACTCTATTTCGCTCATGGCACCGATCGGGAGACGGGCGCTAGCTGCCAGCCTTGGTATGAGCGAGCGAGTGCTTCGATCGGAAACCGAATTTTTAAAAGGGCAAAACTTGCTTTCTACCGATGTGTCAGGCATGCGGTTAACGGAAGAAGGCCAGGCGTTGCTTCACACGCTTAATGACTTGATGAGGGAAGCGCTTGGGCTCAAGGAATTGGAAACAGCGCTGAAACAGCGGTTGAACGTTGCGCGCGTTGTTGTGGTCGCTGGGGATAGTGACCGTTCTCCTTGGGTAAAAAAAGAATTGGGAAGAGCGTGTGTCGCCTGCATGAAAGAACAGCTCCGGCCCGGCGATATTGTCGCTGTGGCTGGCGGAACGACCATGGCAGCGGTGGCTGAAATGATGACGCCGGATCCGAAGCTTGCTGATGTGTTGTTCGTCCCGGCGCGCGGAGGGCTTGGTGAAGATGTTGAAAACCAAGCGAATACGATTTGCGCCAAAATGGCGGAAAAAGCGACCGGCCGTTACCGGCTGTTGCATGTGCCTGACCAGCTGAGCGGTGAGGCGTATGCATCGCTCATTGAAGAACCGGCAGTGAAAGAAGTACTTGAGCTGATTCAATCGTGCCGTATGGTCGTCCATGGCATCGGCGAAGCAGTGACGATGGCGAAACGGCGGAAGACGCCGCCTGTGGAGATGGAAAAAATCATCGCCCGCCATGCGGTCGCCGAGGCGTTTGGTTATTATTTCAATGAACACGGTGATGTCGTTCACAAAGTAAAAACCGTCGGTATTCAGCTCGAAAACCTCCCGCATGTTGAACATGTCATCGCCGTCGCTGGAGGCGCCTCGAAGGCGAAGGCCATTCAGGCGTACATAAAGCGGGCACCGCATTCCCTCTTGGTGACGGACGAAGGCGCCGCCAAAGCGTTAGTAGGGGATTAACGTCCCTTGCCGATACAAATCATCCATAATGTAAGGAGGAAAATACGATGGCAGTAAAAATTGGGATTAACGGATTTGGCCGTATCGGGCGTAACGTGTTCCGTGCGGCATTGAAAAACCCGGACATTGAAGTAGTGGCAGTCAACGATTTAACAGATGCGAACACGCTGGCTCATTTGTTGAAATATGACTCGGTTCATGGTCCGCTTGATGCCGAAGTGTCGGTGAACGGCAATAACTTAGTCGTCAACGGCAAAGAAATTATCGTAAAAGCAGAACGCGATCCAGCACAACTCGCATGGGGCGATATTGGCGTTGAGATCGTTGTCGAATCGACGGGCCGCTTCACGAAACGTGAAGATGCAGCCAAACATTTAGAAGCAGGCGCGAAAAAAGTCATCATTTCCGCTCCGGCGAAAAACGAAGATATTACGATCGTGATGGGTGTCAACCAAGACAAATACGATCCGCAAAACCATCATGTCATTTCGAACGCTTCGTGCACGACAAACTGCTTGGCGCCGTTTGCGAAAGTGCTGCATGAAAAATTCGGTATCGTTCGCGGTATGATGACGACCGTTCACTCGTATACGAACGACCAACAAATTTTGGACTTGCCGCATAAAGACTTGCGCCGGGCTCGTGCTGCTGCGGAATCGATCATTCCGACGACGACTGGTGCAGCAAAAGCTGTTGCCCTTGTTTTACCGGAATTGAAAGGAAAATTAAACGGAATGGCAATGCGCGTGCCGACGCCGAACGTATCGGTTGTTGACTTGGTTGCTGAACTCGAAAAAGAAGTAACGGTTGAAGAAGTGAACGCTGCGTTGAAAGCTGCTGCGGAAGGCGAGTTAAAAGGTATTTTGGCCTATAGCGAAGAGCCGCTCGTTTCGCGCGATTACAACGGCAACCCGGCGTCGTCCACGATCGATGCGCTTTCGACGATGGTCATCGAAGGCAAAATGGTCAAAGTGGTTTCGTGGTATGACAACGAAACGGGTTATTCGAACCGTGTTGTTGATTTGGCCGCCTACATTGCGTCAAAAGGACTGTAAGACCAGCTTGGCATTGAGTTTTCCATTGATTCAAGTCTATAATAGGGAAATGGAGGGGAGCGGGGAAATGATCCCCACTCCTTTTCCTTTGCCAAAACTGTGACCAAAGGGGGCCAGAACGATGAACAAGAAGACGATCCGCGACGTTGAGGTGAGGGGAAAGCGCGTCTTTTGCCGTGTCGATTTTAACGTGCCGATGGAAGATGGCGCCATCACCGATGATACACGCATTCGTGCGGCACTGCCGACGATCCAGTATTTGATCGAACACGGAGCGAAAGTCATTTTGGCCAGCCACCTCGGCCGTCCGAAAGGAAAAGTCGTCGAAGAACTGCGCTTAGATGCCGTCGCCAAGCGTCTCGGTGAATTGCTTGAGCGGCCGGTCGTGAAAACGAACGAAGCAATCGGCGATGAAGTAAAAGCGGCAGTCGCCAACTTAAATGAAGGCGACGTCCTCTTGCTTGAGAACGTCCGTTTTTATCCTGGTGAAGAGAAAAACGATCCCGAACTCGCTCGGGCGTTTGCCGAACTGGCTGATCTGTACGTGAACGATGCATTCGGAGCGGCGCACCGTGCCCATGCGTCAACCGAAGGGATCGCTCATTACTTACCAGCCGTCGCTGGGTTTTTGATGGAAAAAGAAATCGAAGTGCTTGGCAAGGCGCTTTCGAACCCTGATCGCCCGTTTACGGCGATTATCGGCGGCGCAAAAGTGAAAGATAAAATCGGAGTCATCGAAAACTTGCTCGATAAAGTCGACAACTTGATTATCGGCGGCGGGCTGGCGTATACGTTCGTAAAAGCGCTCGGCCATGACGTCGGCAAGTCGTTGCTTGAGGAAGATAAAATCGAGCTGGCGAAATCGTTTATGGAAAAAGCGAAAGAAAAAGGCGTCCGTTTTTACATGCCGGTCGATGTGGTTGTGGCAGACCGGTTTGCCAATGACGCCAATACAAAAGTGGTGCCGATTGACGCCATTCCAAGCGATTGGGAGGCGCTTGACATCGGTCCGCAAACGCGTGAATTGTACCGCGATGTCATTCGCCAATCCAAACTTGTCGTCTGGAACGGCCCGATGGGCGTCTTTGAAATGGAGACGTTCTCTCATGGGACGAGAGCAGTCGCCGAAGCGCTCGCTGAAGCTGCGGATACATACTCGGTCATCGGCGGCGGAGACTCGGCTGCGGCGGTTGAAAAATTTGACTTGGCGGACAAAATGGACCACATTTCTACGGGTGGCGGCGCTTCCCTTGAGTTTATGGAAGGCAAGCAGCTGCCAGGGGTCGTAGCGTTAAACGACAAATGATCTAGCGCGTCCGATGGGACGCCCCTGGCGGCAGTCGCCGCCTAGCGAAAGGAAAGGTGAACGATGAGAAAACCGATCATTGCAGGCAACTGGAAAATGCATAAAACATTGACGGAAGCTGTTCAGTTTGTCGAGGAAGTCAAAGGGCTTGTACCTCCGAAAGCGGAAGTTGATTCCGTCATTTGTGCACCATTTTTGTTTTTAGATCGGTTGGTGCAAAATACAAACGGCACCGATTTACAAATCGGGGCGCAAACGATGCATTTTGCCGACCAAGGAGCATATACCGGTGAAGTGAGCCCGGTGATGCTCAAAGACCTTGGTGTGACGTATGTCATTCTCGGCCATTCCGAGCGTCGGCAAATGTTTGCCGAAACGGATGAAACGGTCAATAAGAAAGTGTTGGCCGCCTTCACCCGTGGTCTCGTGCCAATCATTTGTTGCGGCGAGACGCTCGAAGAACGGGAAGCAGGGCAGACGAATGCGGTTGTCGCTTCACAAGTGGAAAAAGCGCTCGCTGGATTGACGCCAGATCAAGTGAAGCAAGCGGTTATCGCTTACGAGCCGATTTGGGCGATCGGCACTGGCAAATCGTCGACCGCTGAAGATGCCAACAACGTCTGCGGCCATATCCGTTCTGTCGTCGCACGTCTGTTTGGCGCGGAAGCGGCGGAGGCCATCCGCATCCAATACGGTGGCAGCGTCAAACCGGAAAATATCAGCGACTTTTTAGCACAAGAACACATCGATGGAGCGTTAGTTGGTGGCGCGAGCCTTGAACCGGCTTCGTTCTTGAAGCTTGTGGAGGCGGGGCGCCATGAGTAAACGTCCGGTTGCTCTCATCATTTTAGACGGATTTGCGCTGCGCGAGGAAACGTATGGCAATGCGGTTGCCCAAGCGAACAAGCCGAATTTTGACCGTTATTGGAACGAGTATCCGCATGCGACATTGAAAGCGTGCGGCGAGGCGGTCGGGTTGCCGGAAGGGCAAATGGGCAACTCGGAAGTCGGTCACTTGAACATCGGCGCCGGCCGCATTGTGTACCAAAGCTTGACGCGAGTGAATATCGCTATTCGCGAAGGCGAATTTGACCGGAACGAAACGTTTTTAGCGGCGATGAACCATGTGAAACAACATGGGACAAGCTTGCATTTGTTCGGCTTGCTTTCCGACGGCGGAGTCCATAGCCACATCCATCACTTGTACGCTCTTTTGCGCCTAGCGGCGAAAGAAGGCGTAAAACGCGTGTACATCCATGGCTTTTTGGACGGCCGTGACGTTGGCCCGCAGACAGCGCCGCAATACATTAAAGAACTACAGGAAAAAATCAAGGAATACGGCGTCGGCGAAATCGCCACCTTATCAGGACGCTACTACTCGATGGACCGCGATAAACGGTGGGAGCGTGTTGAAAAGGCATATCGGGCGATGGTGTACGGCGAAGGCCCGACCTACCGCGATCCGCTCGAGTGTATCGAAGACTCATACAAAAACGGCATTTACGATGAGTTCGTGCTTCCATCGGTCATCGTCCGCGAAGACGGTTCACCGGTGGCGACGATTCAAGACAATGACGCGATTATTTTCTATAACTTCCGTCCAGACCGGGCGATCCAAATTTCGAACACATTTACGAATGAAGATTTCCGCGAGTTTGATCGCGGCCCGAAACATCCGAAAAACTTGTTTTTCGTCTGCTTGACGCATTTCAGCGAAACGGTGAAAGGCTATGTCGCGTTCAAGCCGACGAACCTCGACAACACGATCGGCGAAGTGTTGTCGCAGCACGGCTTGCGCCAATTGCGCATCGCGGAAACCGAAAAATATCCGCATGTGACGTTTTTCATGAGCGGCGGCCGTGAGGAGAAATTTCCAGGCGAAGACCGGATTTTGATCAACTCGCCGAAAGTGGCGACGTATGACTTAAAACCGGAAATGAGCGCCTATGAAGTGACGGAGGCGTTGTTAAAAGAGATTGCAGCGGACAAGTACGACGCGATCATTTTGAACTACGCCAATCCGGATATGGTCGGCCACTCCGGCATGCTCGAACCGACGATTAAGGCGGTCGAAGCGGTCGATGAGTGCCTTGGCAAAGTCGTCGATGCCATTTTAGAAAAAGGTGGAATTGCCATCATCACTGCCGACCACGGTAATGCTGATGAAGTGCTGACGCCAGAGGGCAAGCCGCAAACGGCTCATACGACGAATCCGGTGCCGGTCATTGTCACCAAACACGGCATCGAGTTGCGCAAAGACGGCATTTTAGGCGATTTGGCGCCGACGATGCTTGATTTGCTCGGCTTGCCGCAACCGAAAGAAATGACCGGAAAAACGTTAATCGTTAAATAACAAACACGGAAAAGGAGAGTGTCGATATGTCTGCGATTATTGATGTGTATGCGCGTGAAGTGCTCGATTCGCGCGGCAATCCAACCGTAGAAGTGGAAGTATACACGGAAGAAGGCGGCTTCGGCCGTGCGTTAGTGCCAAGCGGCGCTTCGACGGGCGAATATGAAGCGGTTGAATTGCGTGACGGCGACAAAAACCGCTACCTCGGCAAAGGGGTGCTCAAAGCGGTTGAGAACGTCAACGAAGTGATTGCTCCGGAAATCATCGGCTTAGAAGTGACTGATCAAGTGGCGATCGACCGCGCGTTGATTGAACTTGACGGCACGGAAAACAAAGGAAAGCTTGGGGCGAATGCTATTTTAGGCGTGTCGCTCGCGGTCGCTCGCGCTGCGGCTGATGAGCTTGGCTTGCCGTTGTACCAATACTTGGGCGGCTTTAACGCTAAAACGCTGCCTGTACCGATGATGAACATTTTAAACGGCGGCGCGCATGCGGACAACAACGTTGACATTCAAGAATTCATGATCATGCCGGTCGGTGCGGAAAGCTTCCGTGAAGCGCTGCGCATGGGTGCAGAAATTTTCCATAGCTTAAAAGCTGTGTTAAAAGCGAAAGGCTACAACACGGCTGTCGGTGACGAAGGCGGATTTGCTCCGAACTTAAAATCGAACGAAGAAGCGCTGCAAACGATCATTGAAGCGATCGAAAAAGCCGGCTACAAACCAGGCGAACAAGTGATGCTCGCTATGGACGTTGCTTCGTCGGAGCTGTACAACAAAGAAGATGGCAAATATCATTTGGAAGGCGAAGGCGTCGTCAAAACATCAGAAGAAATGGTTGCTTGGTATGAAGAGCTTGTGTCGAAATATCCGATCATCTCGATCGAAGACGGACTTGACGAAAATGACTGGGAAGGCCATAAACTGCTTACTGAGCGCCTTGGCCACAAAGTGCAGCTCGTCGGTGACGACTTGTTTGTAACGAACACGAAAAAACTGGCCGAAGGCATTGAAAAAGGCGTCGGCAACTCGATTTTAATTAAAGTGAACCAAATCGGTACACTGACGGAAACGTTCGATGCCATTGAGATGGCCAAACGCGCCGGCTACACGGCGGTTGTGTCGCACCGTTCCGGTGAAACGGAAGACAGCACGATTGCCGATATCGCTGTCGCAACAAACGCTGGCCAAATCAAAACGGGAGCACCGTCGCGTACGGACCGCGTCGCAAAATACAACCAGCTGCTCCGCATTGAAGACGAACTTGGCCACACGGCTATTTACCAAGGCATTCGTTCGTTTTACAATTTGAAAAAATAACGGGAATCAACAACAAAGGGTGTCTCCAACGTTGCGAGACACCCTCTTTAATTACGGGAAACAGAAATGATTTCCTATCGATAGCAAAAAATGGACGTGGGTAAACCATTCGTTTATAATATCTTTTTGTAATCGTTAGAATATTGAAAAAGGGGATGGGAACCGTGATCGTGGAAACAAAGTACGGTCGGTTGCGCGGGGGAACAAATGAAGGGGTTTTCTATTGGAAAGGGATTCCGTACGCGAAAGCGCCGGTCGGTGAACGCCGTTTTTTGCCGCCGGAACCGCCCGATGCATGGGACGGAGTGCGTGAGGCGACATCGTTTGGACCGGTCGTCATGCAGCCGTCCGATTCGATGTTCAGCCAGCTGCTCGGACGGATGAATGAACCAATGAGCGAGGATGGGTTGTATCTGAACATTTGGTCACCGGCGGCGGATGGGAAGAAGCGCCCGGTATTGTTTTGGATTCATGGCGGCGCTTTTTTATTCGGCTCCGGTTCATTTCCATGGTATGATGGAACGGCGTTTGCCAAACACGGCGATGTCGTTGTCGTGACGATCAACTACCGGATGAGCGTGTTTGGCTTTTTGTATTTGGGAGATGCGTTTGGCGAAACGTATGCCCAGGCGGGAAATCTTGGCATATTGGATCAAGTGGCGGCGCTGCGCTGGGTGAAAGAGAACATTGAGGCGTTCGGCGGTGATCCGGACAACATTACGATTTTTGGCGAATCAGCCGGAGCGGCAAGCGTTGGCGTGCTGTTGTCGCTTCCGGAAGCAAGCGGGCTGTTTCGACGCGCTATATTGCAAAGCGGATCGGGTTCGCTTCTTCTTCGTTCTCCGGAGACGGCGATGGCTCTGACTGAACGCATTTTAGAACGTGCCGGCATCCGTCCGGGTGACCGCGATCGGCTGCTGTCGATTCCAGCAGCAGAGCTATTGCAGGCGGCGATGTCGCTCGGCCCAGGAATCACGTACGGTCCAGTGGTTGACGGACATGTGTTGCGACGCCATCCGATCGAAGCGCTCCACGACGGGGCAGCAAGTGATATTCCAATCCTAATTGGCGTGACGAAAGACGAATACAATTTGTTTTCATTGACTGATCCGTCATTGACAAGACTCGAAGAAAAAGAACTGCTTGACCGGATGAACCGTGAGGTCGGGCCTATTCCGGAGGAGGCGGTACGCTATTACGCGGAAACAGCGGATCGGTCGGCACCCGCGTGGCAAACATGGCTGCGCATCATGACGTACCTTGTTTTTGTCGACGGAATGTTGCGAACGGCGGATGCCCAAGCAGCGCAAGGGGCGAATGTGTACATGTATCGGTTTGATTATGAAACGCCGGCGTTCGGTGGACAACTGAAAGCGTGCCATACGCTCGAGTTGCCGTTTGTGTTTCATAACCTCCATCAGCCTGGTGTCGAGAATTTCGTCGGCAACCGACCAGAGCGTGAGGCGATTGCCAGCGAAATGCATGGTGCCTGGCTTTCGTTCGCCCGCACCGGCAACCCGAACGGCGCTCATTTACCAGAGAAGTGGCCCGTATACACAAAAGAGCACAAACCGGTGTTTGTCTTTTCGGCTGCGAGCCATGTGGAAGACGATCCGTTCGGTCGCGAACGGGAAGCGTGGCAAGGACGCCTTTGACGAAAAAATCCATAAGCAACATGTGTCCTTCGTCTGAACACGATCAAGGTACGCGCATTTTCGCGGAAAAGACCGTGGGCAAACGTTCGCCTTTACCTCTAAAAGGAATGACGCAACGTGTCTGCACTTCACAGGAAAGAGGACGAAACGGTTGGTTTTCAGAATAGGAAAAGGTGTCCCGTTTTTTGGGACACCTTCTTCTATGTATCGCTCAATCATTTGCTTCTGTGGCAGGAAGCCCGAATCGCTCGGCGAGTGCCGGATCACGATCGATCGCCTCAATCAGTTTCCGCATGACGTTCACATCAAACGTAAAATTCGAACCGATTGGCGAGGTGACGAAAATTTTCCCTTCTTTCGCCTCGCGTGCTCGTTTAAATTGATAGCCGTCAATCGCAATGACGACTCGTTCGTCTGGCCTTGCCATTAGGAATCCCTCCATCGCTGTTTTTTCTTTCATTGTACTTGATTTTGAGGATGAACACCAACGTTCATGACACGCTCTTAAGGATAACGGATGGGAGAGCGTTAGAGGGCGGTGAATTTCATCAAGAACGTAGCACAAAACGACATTTTTTCATTATAGACGTCTTGATGTTTGGAATGATCGGAAAAGGCGATTGTTAGGCGGGGATCATGATCCACTAGCAGATGAAAGTGAAGAGCAACGAAATGGTCTCTTTGTTTCACAACAAATGAATTGGTGCCATTCAAGGCGGAGACAGGTGAGGCAGTTGCTGCAAACGATAATGTATGGTATAGTAAAAATATTGCAACGTAGGTCGTTGGAGGTGTCAGGCATGCATGCCTTGCTTGTGACGTTGCTTGTCATTGTATCGATTGCGCTGATTGCGATTGTGTTGTTGCAGTCAGGCCGAAGCGCAGGGCTGTCGGGGGCGATTACCGGCGGTGCCGAACAGCTGTTTGGCAAACAGAAAGCGCGCGGGCTTGATGCAGTGTTTCAGCGCGTGACGGTCGTGTTGGCCATTTTGTTTTTTGTGCTGACGATTCTCGTCGCATATGTCCAACCATCATAAGCGAAAAGCGGGGGGCGGTCCTTACAAAAACGGGCTGCCTTTTCTATTTCATCTAGAGAGGAAGGAGAACGATGATGAAAATTGTTCCGCCAAAACCGTTTTTCTTTGAAGCCGGTGAGCGTGCCGTTTTGCTTTTGCATGGATTTACCGGAAACTCCGCTGATGTTCGGATGCTCGGACGCTTTCTCGAATCAAAAGGCTACACGTGCCATGCGCCGATTTACAAAGGGCATGGCGTGCCGCCGGAAGAGCTCGTCCATACCGGTCCGGACGATTGGTGGCAAGATGTGATGAACGGTTATCAGTTTTTGAAAAACAAAGGATATGAAAAAATCGCGGTTGCTGGGTTGTCGCTTGGAGGCGTATTTTCCTTAAAATTAGGTTACACTGTACCTATAGAAGGAATTGTGACCATGTGCGCACCGATGTACATCAAAAGCGAAGAAACGATGTATGAAGGTGTGCTTGAGTATGCGCGCGAATATAAAAAACGGGAAGGAAAATCGGCAGAACAAATCGAACAGGAAATGGAACGGTTCAAACAAACGCCGATGAAAACATTAAAAGCGCTGCAAGCGTTGATCGCCGATGTGCGTGAGCAACTGGATTTGATTTACGCGCCGACGTTTGTCGTTCAAGCGCGCCATGACCACATGATCAACCCGGACAGCGCCAACATCATTTATAACGAAATTGAATCGCCGGTCAAGCAAATCAAATGGTACGAACAATCCGGCCATGTTATTACGCTTGATCAAGAAAAAGAGCAGCTGCATGAAGATATTTATGCGTTTCTTGAGTCGTTAGATTGGTAACGACGGAAAGGAGGAGAGGGCCGATGGATCACGCATTGGCCGAACGAATTTTAACGTTTATGCGCGACGAGGCGTACAAGCCGCTGACAGTTCAAGAGCTCGAAGAAGCGTTTGGGATCACGGAGGCGGACGAATTTAAAACGTTCGTTAAAACGCTTGTCGCCATGGAAGAGGAAGGGCTTGTCGTTCGGACACGCAGCAACCGCTACGGTGTGCCTGAACGGATGAATCTCGTGCGCGGTAAAGTGACTGGCCATGCGAAAGGATTTGCCTTCGTCACGCCGGAAGAACCGGGAATGGACGACATTTTCATCCCGCCGTCGGAGCTGAAAAATGCCATGCACGGCGACACGGTGCTCGTACGCGTCCAATCCGAGTCCGGCGGAGCGCGCCGCGAAGGGACGATCGTCCGCATTTTGGAGCGCGGGGTGAAAGAAGTCGTCGGTACATATACGGAAAGCAAATATTTCGGCTTTGTCATCCCCGATGATAAGCGGATCGTCAACGATATTTTCATCCCGAAAAACGCGGCGAACGGGGCGGTCGAAGGGCATAAAGTCGTCGTCCGGCTCACATCATACCCGGAAGGACGAATGAGCGCCGAAGGGGAAGTCGTCCAAATTCTTGGCCATAAAAACGACCCGGGCGTCGATATTTTATCGGTCATCTATAAGCACGGCTTACCGCTTCAGTTTCCGGATGATGTCATCGATCATGCCAATCGTGTTCCTGATGTGATTACGGAAAAGGATCTCGAGGGGCGCCGCGACTTGCGCGGTGAGATGATCGTCACCATCGACGGCGAAGATGCGAAAGACTTGGACGATGCGGTGACCGTGACAAAACTTGAGAACGGAAACTATAAACTGGGCGTCCATATTGCCGATGTGAGCCATTATGTCGAAGAAGGCTCGCCGATTGACCGCGAAGCGTACGAACGCGGAACGAGCGTCTATTTGGTCGATCGTGTCATTCCGATGATTCCGCACCGGTTGTCGAACGGCATTTGCTCGCTTAACCCGAAAGTCGACCGGTTGACGCTATCGTGTGAAATGGAAATCACCCCGCAAGGCGAAGTCGTCAGTCATGACATTTTCCAGAGCGTCATCCGCACGACGGAACGGATGACATATTCTGACGTCAATAAAATTTTGGTCGATAAAGATGAGGCGTTGCGTGAAAAATACGCGCCGCTTGTGCCGATGTTTGAACTCATGGCTGAGCTCGCCGACATTTTGCGAACGAAGCGGATGAAGCGCGGGGCGATCGATTTCGATTTTAAAGAAGCGAAAGTGCTCGTTGATGAAAACGGCAAGCCATATGACGTCGTTTTGCGCGAGCGATCCGTTGCCGAGCGGCTCATTGAAGAGTTTATGTTGGTGGCGAACGAAACGGTCGCCGAGCATTTCCATTGGCTCAACGTGCCGTTTATGTACCGCGTCCATGAGGATCCGAAGCCGGAGAAACTGCAGCGCTTTTTGGAATTCATTACGAACTTCGGCTATGTCGTCAAAGGGACGGGCAACCAAATCCATCCGCGCGCCTTGCAGCAAATTCTCGAAGCGGTGCGCGGCGAACCGGAAGAAATGGTCATTTCCACCGTCATGCTCCGGTCGATGAAGCAAGCCCGTTATGACGCGGAAAGCCTTGGCCATTATGGCTTGTCCACCGAGTTTTACACCCATTTTACGTCCCCGATCCGCCGCTATCCGGACTTAATCGTCCACCGGTTGATTCGGACGTATCTCATTAACGGACAGATGGATCCTGACACCCAGCAAAAATGGGCGGAAAAGCTGCCTGACATCGCCGAACATGCGTCCAACATGGAACGGCGCGCCGTCGAGGCTGAGCGTGAAACCGATGACTTAAAGAAAACAGAGTTTATGGAAGATAAAATCGGGATGGAATTTGACGGCATCATTAGTTCCGTCACGAACTTCGGTTTGTTTGTCGAGCTCCCGAACACGATCGAAGGATTGGTGCACGTCAGCTATTTAACAGACGATTATTACCGTTACGACGAGCGCAACTATGCCATGGTCGGCGAGCGGACGGGGAAAATGTACCGCATCGGCGATGAGATTACCGTCCGTGTCATTAACGTCAACAAAGACGAACGAATCGTTGATTTTGAAATTGTCGGCATGAAAGGGCGCCGCCCGCCGAAAGCGAAAGCGGCACCGGTTGTCATTGAAGGGAAAAAGCAAAAGAAAGCAAAGGCACAAGCGAAAAAGAACAACGCTGGCCGCCATACCAAAGCGAAAAAGAAGAAAAAGAAAAAACGGTGAGGAAAAGCCGAGCAGGCGGCTTTTCCTTCTTTTTCGTTTTTGGTACAATAAAAGCGCTACGAATGAGGAGGAGGACGTTCATGCCAAAAGGGGAAGGAAAAGTCATCGCGCAAAACAAAAAAGCGCGCCATGATTATTTTATTGAAGAAACGTATGAAGCGGGGCTTGTTTTGCAAGGGACGGAAATTAAATCGATCCGCAACGGCCGGGTGAACTTAAAAGATTCGTTCGCCAAAGTGGAAAAAGGGGAAGTATTTCTCCATAATATGCATATTAGTCCGTATGAACAAGGCAACCGCTACAACCATGATCCGCTGCGGACGCGCAAGCTCCTCCTGCACCGCCGCGAAATCAACAAACTGATCGGCTACACGAAAGAGCAAGGGTATACGCTCGTACCGCTGAAATTGTATATCAAAAACGGCTTTGCCAAAGTGGAACTTGGCGTCGCCAAAGGGAAGAAAAAATACGACAAGCGCGAAGACATGAAGCGGAAAGAAGCGCAGCGAGAAATCGAGCGGGCGTTCCGTGAGCGGCAAAAAATTTAGCGCATATTTCCATTGAAAATGCGTTCAGCCATGATATAATAAGAGTACGAAAGCCAGTGATTCATGCTTAAGCTCCGATCTTTCTTCGCAACCGCGGGGACGATCCGGATTCGACAGGGGTAGGTCGAGCTTAAGCGGCGAGCCGAGGGAGACGTCCTCGTAAAAACGTCACCTAAAGATAACTGGCAAAGAAAACTACGCTTTAGCTGCCTAATTGCTGCAGCTAGCTCCTCCCGCCATCGCCCGTGTGGCGTCCGAGGGGTTCATATGAAGCGGGCTACGCCCAAATCCGCCGCCTGAGGACGAGGGAAGAGACGAACCAGGCTAGCCGTCGGGAGGCCTGTCGGTAGGCGGAACGAACGGCGAAGCAAAATATACCGACTACGCTCGTAGATGCTTAAGTGGCGATGCCTCTGGACGTGGGTTCGACTCCCACCGTCTCCATTCATTTGATGTCGTAAGTGCCAAAATCCTTGATATAAGGGTTTTGGCACTTTTTGATTTTGAAGCTATTTCTCGAAAGCGACGGATCTCTCACTGTAGAAAAAAGAAAGAGCGAATGGAGAACATCCGTCGTTTTCTTCATTCGCTCTTTTTTGGACATTCCGGTTTATGATGCGTTAGGCATTCGCAGCTGCTTTTAAAGCCTCTTCAATCGCATGTTCGAGATCGATGATGGAATCTGTAGGTTCAAATCGTTTCAGGACTTGTCCGTTGGCATCCACTAAAAATTTGGTAAAGTTCCAACGAATGTTCTTGCCGTCAAGGAAGAATGGGTTGATTTCTTGAATTTTCGTTTTCAGCATTTTCTCTTCCAAATTAACACCGAACTCACGACAATCTGCTTGTTCTTTTAAGTATTGGAAAAGCGGATGGGCGTGTTCTCCGTTGACATCAATCACTTCAAAAATAGGGAACGTTACACCGAATTTGACTTTACACATCGTTGCCGTCTCTTGGCCGTTTTCAGGATTTTGCTCTGCAAACTGATTGCTTGGAAAACCTAAAATCACGAATCCTTGATGGGCAAACTTTTTATACAATCTTTGTAAATCTTCAAATTGATATGTAAAACGACAGTGGTTTGCTGTGTTCACAATTAACATCGTTTTATTTCGCTATGTTTCCATGGATAAGATTTCACCATTAGGCTTTTTTACTAGATAATCATAAATCGTTGTCATCAGCCATCCCCTTCTGAAGAATGATTTTTATCTAATGATTAGTATATCTTTCCTCTTTGTTCCTTCAACTCATATGCAACGACTTGAAGATAGGAATGATGAGCCGCTCCCGCTTCTACAAGTGAGAGAGGTTCATTAAGGCATACACACGAAAAAACGCATCAAAGAAAGCCTCTTTTTCCTTTGCGGATGAAGAGGCTTTTTATATTTACTGTTTTGTCGTGCCATTGATGCGAAACGCCCCGTAACGAGATGCTTGACCGGGCTTGGTTGTTGTCATGTTTTCGGTGGGGCTTCATACGTATAAAGAGGAACGATTTTTTACTTTAGTTTATAAGGAGGAACAGCGCATGAACCAACCGTATGCGTCCCCTCAGCTCGTTTCGCTCATTGATCCTTATGTATATCATGCTCTTCAATCACTGCTCGGTCAACAGGTGGTAGTGGAAACGACTCGGAATTCGCTGCTTGGCACGTTGAGAGACGTCAAGCCGGATCATCTCGTGCTTACGGCTCATCAAAAGGTGTATTATATTCGCTTGGCGCAAGTCGTTTCCGTTCACCTTGGCGACGTAGGGAAAGGAGGAGCATACCGTGGTGTTTCAGAGGATTGATCGGTTGGCCATCGAATTGCCGCCACCGAAGTACGCGGACGCGAATGCGGCGGCCGCTGTTCAAGAGCTACTAGGCGGTCGCTTTGGAGAAATGTCCACGTTGAACAATTATTTGTTTCAGTCATTCAACTTTCGGCAAAAATCAAAACTGCGCCCGTTTTACGAGCTGGTGGCGAGCATTACGGCGGAAGAATTCGGCCATGTCGAGCTTGTCGCCAATACGATCAACCTTTGTTTAACTGGGACCACCCATCCCGGCGATCCCGATTGTACGCCGATGAGAGAGGCAAAAGACAAACGCAATTCGTATCATTTCATCGCCACTGCGCAAACCGCCTTTCCTGGTGATTCTATGGGCAATCCGTGGAAGGGAGAGTATGTGTTCAACAGTGGCAACTTGATTTTGGATTTGCTTCATAACTTTTTCTTGGAATGCGGCGCGCGCACGCATAAAATGCGCGTGTATGAAATGACGAACCATCCGACTGCCCGTGAGATGATCGGCTACTTGTTGGTGCGGGGCGGTGTTCATATTTTAGCGTATGCGAAAGCATTGGAAGTGGCGACTGGCGTTGATGTGAAGAAGATGTTGCCGATCCCGAAGTTAGATAACCGGGCGTTCGATGAAGCGCGCAAATATGAAGACCAAGGCCTCCATCGCCGTTTGTATACGTTCAGCGATCGATATTACAAGGAGATCGCCCGCATTTGGCATGGGACGCATCCGAGTGACGGACAGCCGCTGGAAGTGGTGGAAGGCGCCCCGCAAGGAGGAACGATTCCAGATTTGGATGCCGTGCCGGAAGAATTTGCCCCTGGCATTTCCATGGAAGACTTTTTGGACATTGGCAAGCGGCTGATGCGTTCGGCTGGGTTGTAGAAAAGCTGTTTGCGTTCATCTATCACCATCTTTGGGCATGGACGGATCGAGGGGTCCCTATATAAACGAGCCCCTCTTTTTTCTATGCGCATCGATCCCACGGTATGACCATTCGCATTCCCTCGGCAGTTGGCTTTCTCCCACTTGGCATCGGAACTCGATTGCTCCTCTCTGCCTCATTTCGTTTCACACATGGTTGCTTTTTTCGTTCATGATGGGCATGGCGACGGTTTGTTGCAACAGGTTGAGAAAATGATGGACGCTTTTGGGCACATAGCGTTGTCGATCGATGATGACGGCGGCTTCTGCTTTCATTGATGAGTCAACAATTGGGAGGACGCGAATGCCAAGAAGACGAAACAAGGAAACGGTTGACTGTGGCACAATGGTAGCGCCCATGCCTTGGGCGACAAGGGAAAGCAAAATGGTTGCATCCGGGCATTCGCATAGAACGTTTGGCTCAAACCCATGACGGCGGCATTCCTCGACGACCCGTTCGTACTGTCCGGCGCCGTGTACACGGTGAAGAAGGAGGAGCGGCCACTCTGCAAAATCGCGCATCGATAAGGAAGAGCGGCTCAATGCCCAATGCTCAGGCAAGACGGCGACATAACGGTCGCTTGGCAGCGGAATGATGTCGTAATGAGACGAATCGATCGGTAGGCGGACAATGCCGATGTCAATGTGCCGCTCTTGAAGAAGCTGGCAAATGGAAAACGTATCTCCTTCGCGAAGATGAAACGTGACGTTCGGAAACTGTTCGTGGAATTGGCGGATCGTTTGGGCCAAATAGGAAAAGCACGATTTGACGCAGCCGACAGCCAATGTTCCCGTTGCCCCCGTTTCGATTTCTTTCACTTCCGCGATGGCGTCATCTAGCTGGTGCAACAGTTGTTTCGCCTTTTCGTAAAACAATTTGCCCGGTGCGGTGAGCTCCATTTTTTTCGCTTTCCGGTCAAACAATGGGACGCCGAGCTTTTCTTCGAGTTGCTTCAACTGTTGGCTGAGCGGCGGCTGAGCGATATGAAGTTTTTGTGCCGCCTTCGTGATTTGTCCCTCTTCGGCGATGGTAACGAAGTATTTTAGCTGTTTCACATCGATCATGTCCGTGTCTCCTTTCTCTACCGCTTCTATATATTTTTCATATAGAATAGTTGATTCTTTTTGTATTTTTCATATATGAAATCATATGTTATATTAATTTTGAACATTCTGAATGATAGCGCTTACTTCATCTATTATACTTGAAAATGGGAGGAATGAAAATGCCAGCCAAAACAGGAAATCAGTATATGGAGAGGCTGAAGCAGGCGAAAAGCAGCGTGTACATTCATGGGGAAAAAGTCGAAGATGTCACCGTCCACCCGGCGTTTCGCAATGTCGTTCGCTCCATGGCGGCGCTGTACGACCGGCAATATGAAAAGCCGGACAAGATGTTGTATCGGTCGCCGACAACCGGACAGTTGGTCGGGATGACGTTTATCCAGCCGACCACGATCGATGAGCTCATCGCCCGCCGCGAAGCAACGCAAGAGTGGGCGCGGATGTCGGCCGGAATGATGGGGCGCTCGCCGGATTACTTAAACGCCGAAGTGATGGCGATGGGCATCGCCAATGATTTGTTTGCCGAAGACGACCCGATGTTTGCCGAGAATGCGAGAAACTATTATGAATATGCGCGGGAAAATGACATCAGCTTGACCCATACGCTCATCCATCCGCAAATGAACCGCGCCAAGGCGCTTCACGAGCAAAAAGACGCCGATGTGCCGCTCCATTTGGTGGAACGGCGAAAAGACGGCATCATCGTCAGCGGTATCCGTCTGTTGGCGACGCAAGGTGGAATCACAGATGAAATTTTAGTGTTCCCGTCTACGGTGAAAAAATCGACAGCCGGTGAAGATCCGTATGCGCTCGCCTTTGCCATCCCGAACAATACGCCGGGGGTGAAGTTCATTTGCCGCGAGGCGTTCGATTACGGGCGCAGCACGTGGGATCATCCGCTCGCGTCTCGATTTGAAGAAGGCGATGCGATCGTTTCGTTTGAAAACGTGTTTGTGCCATGGGAGCGCGTCTTTGTTTGCGGCAATTCGTCGATTTGTAACCGGACGTTCCGTGAAACGAATGCGGTCGTTCATATGTCCCATCAAGTTGTGGCGAAAAACATCGTCAAAACGGAGTTTTTGCTTGGGGTTACCCTTTGTCTCATTGAAGCAATCGGCATTGGTGAGTTTCAACATGTGAAGGACAAAGGGGCGGAAATCATGCTTGCTCTCGAAACGATGAAAAGCCACTTGTACCGGGCTGAGCATAACGCAAAGCCAGATCGTTGGGGAACGATGACACCGGATTTTGCCGCTTTGGATGCTGCGCGCAACTGGTATCCGCGCGTGTATCCGCGTTTGGTGGAAATCATCCGCATTTTAGGGGCGTCCGGCTTGATGGCGATTCCGACGGAAGCAGATTTTGAACATGAAGAAATTGGGGACATCGTCCGCCGGGCGATGCAAGGGGCGACGGTGGACGGTTATGAACGTGTCCAACTGTTCCGGCTGGCTTGGGATTTGACGATGAGCGCGTTCGGTGCGCGGCAGACGCACTATGAATATTACTTTTTCGGTGACCCCGTGCGGATGGGGATGGCCTATTTCGACGGCTATGAAAAAGAGTCGTATAAACAGTTTGTGCAAGAATTTTTGCGTACGAAAAAAAGTGTTTCGATTCCGTTGAACAGCGATCATTGATTAGAGGGGGAGAGGAACAATGACGTTTTCCATCATTCGTTGTGCTCGCGCGGTGCTGCATGTGACTGATTTGGCCGCGTCGCGTGACTTTTACGAACGGGTGCTTGGATTTGTCGTGACGGAAGCGGATCGTGAGCATATCTATTTGCGCGGGTTGGAAGAATATCACCACCATAGCTTAGTGCTGAAAAAAGCGTCGCGTCCGGCGGTTGAAGCACTTAGCTACAAAGTCGGTTCCGAGCAAGAACTCGAAGCGCTGTACGAATGGTTTGCGGCGCAACAGCTGAACCCGAGATGGCTTGAGGACGGCTCGCAGCGTGCCATCGGACGGGCGTTTCGCGTCCAAGACCCATTAGGGCTGCCGCTTGAGTTTTTCGCGCATATGGAGAAAACCGAGCGGTTGTTGCAGCGCTATGACTTGTATCGCGGTGCCCGCGTCCAACGCATTGACCATTTCAACTGCGCAATAACGGATGTCCAGAAAGGATACGATTTTTACGTCCGCGGTTTAGGTTTTGCCTGCTCAGAATATACGGAAACAAAGGATGGCAAGCTGTGGGCGGCTTGGCTGCATCGGAAGCAAAATGTCCATGATTTGGCGCTCATGAACGGGAAAGGTCCGCGCCTTCATCATATCGGTTTTTGGCTGCCGGATCCGCTCAGCCTGATTCATGCGTGCGATGTGCTGGCGGCATCGGGATATAGCTCCAGCATTGAACGGGGGCCGGGGCGGCATGGGTTATCCAATGCGTTCTTTGTCTATTTGCGTGACCCGGACGGCCATCGAATCGAGTTGTATAACGGTGATTATTTGACGAGCGATCCGGATTTTCCGCCGATTCGCTGGGATTTGGACGATCCGCGGCGTCAGACGTTTTGGGGGCATGCGGCGCCGGATAGTTGGTTTGAAGAGGCGTCGGACATGTTGGACGTCCATAGCGGCGAACCGATTGAACCGAACGAACCGACGTTGCAGAAAGTGAAACCGACCTTTTTGATCTAACAAAAATCATATATGATTTTATAGTTGATTTGATATATATTATTCTGTATAATGTGATTAAGATTCTGAAAAATCAGTCCATTAGGAGGCAAGGGGGATGGCATACCGCGAGGTGAAAGAGCGGCTGCGCGGCTCGATTGCGCCGGTCGTCACGCCGTTTGATGAAGAAGGAAACGTTGATTTGACCACGTTGACGTCGCTCATTGATTGGCATATAAAAAGCGGCACACACGGCATTTCGGTGACGGGAACATCCGGCGAACCGAGCTCGCTGACGCTTGACGAGCGAAAACAAGTGATGGAAACAGCGAAAAAGGCGGTCGCCGGGCGCGTGCCGTTCGTGCCGGGGACAGGCTCGACGAACCATGCAGAAACGATCGAGTTGACCAAATTTGCGCAAGAGATTGGGGCCGATGCCGCCATGGTCATCGTCCCGTATTACAACCGCCCGTCCCAGCAGGCGCTGTATAAGCATTTTAAGGCGGTGGCTGAGTCGGTTGACATTCCCATCATCGTCTACAATATCCCAGGGCGTACGGCGGTCAATTTGGAAGTTAAAACGTTGGCGCGGCTCGTCGAGGACTGCCCGAACATTATCGGGGTGAAGGAGTCCAACAAAGATTTCGAACATGTCAATCGGGTGCTATGGCATTGCGGGCGCGATTTTCTACTGTTCTCCGGCATCGAGCTGTTGTGCTATCCGATGTTGGCGATCGGCGGCGCCGGTTCGATCAGCGCAACGGCCAACGTGGTGCCGCAGAAGGTAGCCGAGCTGCATGATGCTTGGTTTGACGGCGACGTCAAGCGGGCGCAAGACCTTCACTTTGAACTGATGGAGCTCAATGATGTGCTGTTTATTGAAACGAACCCAGGACCGGTAAAGGCAGCGCTTGGCATGTTGGGAAAAATCACCCCGAAGCTTCGTCTGCCGCTTGATTTGCCGAGTGAAGAGCACCAGGAACAAATCCGCCGCACGCTCGTCAAATATGGGTTGTTGACTGAGGCGGCACAGCAGCCGGCGAAATAAGCGTTGCCGGCTGTTCCGCCTGAAGGAAGGCGGGCGGCGCGCCCACCGGTCTTGACATGGAGAGGCTGTGACGTTGATTACCGCGATGGAAGGGAGAGAGGCGATCGTGAATGTGCGGCTGCGCCTGGCCGGACGGCGGCATTCGATTGAGGCGGAAGTGGACTGGCGCGGCGGGACGGTGACGTTGGACAGACGAACATCGCGCATCGATGAATGGGAGTGGGATGCGCCGGAAGTCGGTGCCGTGTATGGGGTGGCGCTCAATGATCGACGGGAATGGGAGGCGATGGCCGAGGCGATGACCGCCCCGCCGTATCGGAAGCCACCGGAAGGTCCGGTGCTGTATATGAAGCCGGCCAATACGATCAACGCCCATCGGAGGCCGGTCGTTCTCCCGTCCGGCGTCAACCGGCTTCGCACCGCTCCAGCGATCGGCCTTGTCATCGGGCGGACGGCCGCGCGCGTCCGTCCTGAGGGGGCGCTCGATGTCGTATTCGGCTATACGATTGTAAACGATTTGTCCATCCCGCATGAGCAGCTGTACCGCCCGGCGGTGAAGGAGCAGGCGCGCGACGGGTTCACTCCGATCGGTCCATGGGTGGTGCCAAAAGAGGAAACCGTGCCGCTGTCGTCGTTGGCGGCACGCGTATATGTAAACGGCCGTCTTGTTCAATGCGTCGATCTCCGTCGTTTTCGGCGCCCGCCTGAACAATGGCTCGCGGACGTGACCGAGTTTATGACGCTTGAGCAGGGCGATGTGCTGTTTTTCAGCTGGCCGGCCGACGCCCCGCTCGTTTCGGCAGGGGATGTGGTGCGCATCGAAATGGACGGGATCGGCGCGTTGGAAAATCCGATCGTTGCCGAAGAAGGGGGAGAAGGGGAATGAAGCAGGCGCGCGTCGCGTGGAACGGAACGGTGACCGAAGCCGAGCCGCTTGACAGCGGCCGCCTTCTTCTGCCGGATGGAACGATCGTCGATGAGCATGAGGTGATGTGGCTTCCCCCGGTCGAGCCGCGCACGATCGTGGCGCTTGGGTTGAATTACGCGGATCATGCCGGGGAGTTGTCGTTTGCCGCTCCGAAAGAGCCGCTTTTCTTTTTCAAAGGGAAAAACACGCTAATCGGCCACCGCGGCCGCACCGTCCGGCCGGCAGGGGTTGACATGATGCATTACGAATGCGAACTCGCCGTGGTCATCGGCCGCCCGGCTCGTCGAGTGAAGGCAGAACAGGCGTATGATTACATTTGGGGGTACACGATTGCCAACGATTACGCTGTTCGCGATTACTTGGAAAATTACTACCGACCGAATTTTCGCGTTAAAAACCGTGACCGAACAACGCCGCTCGGCCCGTGGATTGTCAGCCATGAGGAAGTTGGCGATCCGATGGCGCTGGCGTTGCGGACGTATGTCAATGGAGCGCTCGTGCAGGAAGGATATACAGGCGATATGATTTTTTCCATTCCATATTTGCTTGAATATATTACGAGTTTTATGACGCTCGCGCCAGGCGATCTGATTTTGACCGGCACACCGAAAGGGGCGGTGAACGTTCAGCCCGGCGATGAAGTCGTCGCGGAAATTGAGCGTATCGGCCGGCTCATCAATTACATTGAATAACCAGCATCCAACGATGCGCGAACCATTCAGTTAAAGAGCACGGGGCCTTTTCAGAACGAAAGGGAGGAAGCGCGATGCCGCACTTTGTTTTGGAATATACGGACAATCTTGGCGAAGAGGCCGACATTCGCGGCTTGCTGACGAAAATCAATCAAGCATTGATACGCCGGAGCGATTGGTTTCCGATCGGCGGCATCCGTTCACGAGCCATCCGGCTTCATGAGTATTGTGTGGCGGATGGCTCCCATGATGATGCTTTTGTGCATGGGACGCTGAAAATCGGTGCCGGTCGCCCAGAGGCAGTGAAAAAAGCAGTCGGCGATGAACTGTTTGCGATTATGAAAGACCATTTCGCCCCGCTGTTTGCCAAGCGGTATTTGGCGTTGTCGCTCGAGTTATATGAATTCAGCGAGGCGGGGACGTACAAGCATAACAACATTCATGCGCGTTATCGAACAACGCCGTAGCAGAGGGGGAGACGAATGGCAACGCAACCGAACGTGCTTCATTATATTAATGGGCAGTTTGTCGAAAGTGCGAACGGCGCGTTTTTTGACAACATAAACCCTTTTACGAATGAACCGATTAACCAAGTGGCGGAAGGGAACAAAGAAGATATCGATGCGGCGGTCCGGGCTGCGAAGGACGCGTTTGATGGCGGCCCGTGGCGGACGATGCCGGTCGAGGAGCGGCTTCGTTACGTGCTTCGCATCGCTGAGTTGATTGAACGGTATAAAGAAGAGATCGCCTACTTAGAGGCGCTCGACACCGGCATTCCGATCAGCCAAGCGAAAAAACAGGCTGCCCGTGCGGCGGAAAACTTCCGTTTTTACGCCGAAATGGTAAAAACGCGCCTTGTCGGTGAGGCGTATCACGTCAATGGACAGTTTTTAAACTATACGGTCTATAAACCGGTCGGAGTCGCGGGGCTGATCACACCATGGAATACGCCGTTTATGCTTGAGACGTGGAAAGTTGCCCCGGCGCTCGCAACCGGCAATACGGTCGTCTTGAAACCGGCTGAGTGGTCGCCGTTGACGGCTAATAAACTGGCAGAAATCATCGATGAAGCCGGATTGCCTGCCGGAGTGTTCAACGTTGTGCATGGATTTGGTGAGACAGCGGGTGCTGCGCTTGTTGCCCATCCGGACGTGCGCCTCATATCCTTCACCGGGGAGACGACAACCGGCATGGAAATCATCCGCAACAGTGCCGCGACGTTGAAGAAAACGTCGATGGAACTTGGCGGCAAGTCACCGCTCATCGTCTTTGCCGACGCGGACATGGAACGGGCGCTCGATGCGGCAGTGTGGGGCGTGTTTTCGCTCAATGGCGAACGGTGCACCGCCAATTCGCGATTGTTGTTGGAACAATCGATATATGATGAGTTTGTGGAACGGCTGAAACAGCGCGTCGATCAAATCGTCATCGGCGATCCGATGAATCCGGCGACCGAGCTGGGTCCGCTCATTCATCGCGCCCACTGGGAGCGGGTGAACCGCTACATTGAGATCGCCAAGCAAGAAGGAGCGGACGTTTACGCCGCACGCGTGCCGGAAGGATTGGAAAAAGGCAATTTCGTGCCGCCGACGCTGCTGCTTGGCTGTCATAATCGCATGAAGGTGGCGCAAGAAGAAATCTTTGGCCCCGTGATGGCGGTCATGGCGTTTGCTGATGAACAAGAGGCGATCCGGTTGGCAAATGATGTGAAATACGGGCTAGCAGCATACGTCTGGACGAACGATATGAAGCGTGGACACCGCGTCGCCCAAGCGATCGAAAGCGGGATGGCGTGGGTCAACTCGCCAAACGTCCGCGATTTGCGCATTCCATTTGGTGGGACAAAATATAGCGGCATCGGCCGAGAAGGCGGGCATTACAGCTTTGACTTTTACACGGAAGTGCAAGTTGTCCATGTCGCCGTCGGCGACCCGCCGATTCCTTCATTCGGCAAAACGAAGCCTTCATCCGCCTTATCGGTCGAACAGAAATAACTGCTAGCGAACATATATGGCATGGTATATGATAAACGTATGGAAGCAAAAGCGAAAAACAAGACACAGTTGGCGTATGAGTATATTTTGTCCCACATCGAAAGCGGCGCCTACGGGCCAGGATATCGTGTCGTCATCGATCAAATTGCTCGCGAGTTGGGGTTAAGCAGCATCCCGGTGCGCGAGGCGATCCGCCAGCTTGAGGCGGAAGGATTGGTCGAGTTTAAGCCGTATGCTGGCGCCGTTGTCAGCACGATTAACGAGAAAGAATACGTGGAAACCTTGTCTGTGTTGGCGGTTTTAGAGGGCTATGCGACGGCGCTCGGCTCCGCTAAACTAACGAAGGAGGCGATCAAGCAGCTGGAACAGTTGAACGAGCAGATGGAGCGAGCGCTGGAAGAGCTGGAGCTGGAACGGTTCAGCGAGCTGAACTATGCGTTCCATTCTTTGATTTATTCGCACTGTGGCAATGCGTATTTAGAAGAGCAAATCAAGCAAATTTGGCAGCGCATGAAGCGCATTCGCGCTTACGGGTTCACCCTCGTCCCGCAGCGGGCGAAAGCTTCGATTGGAGAACATCGGGAAATGATTCGCCTGTTACGCGAACAAGCACCGCCGCACGAGGTGGAGCAGTATGCGCGCCAACATAAAATGAACACCATCGAAGCATTTTTGCGGCGGCGTTAACTTCCTTCCGCCAAGCAGGAGCGCTTGGCGGAGGAAGGCTGATTTGATTGGAAGCGATTTCAATTAAAAGGGGGGATAAAGACGATGAGAAAAAGGGTGTATGCTTGTTTGGCGGCATTGCTCGTTCTTTTGGTTGCCGCCTGCGGAAAGACGGCGACATCCGGAACTGAGGATGAAATCAAAATTGGCGCCATTTTCTCTGCTTCCGGAGGAGCGGCCCCGCTCGGCAAACCGGAAATGGAGACTGTCAAAATGTTGGTGGAGCAATGGAATAAACAAGGCGGTATAGATGGAAAGAAAATCAAGTTGATTGCCTATGATGACAAGTCCAACCAAAACGAGGCCGTATTATCCACGAAAAAACTGATCGAGCAAGACAAAGTGACGGCGCTGATTGGCGGCACGATCAGTGGCAACTCCCTAGCTATGATCCCGCTCATCGAAAAGGCAGGCATTCCTTACATTTCCCTCGCAGCAAGTAAACAAATCGTCAACCCAAGCGATGGGTCCTCACGCCATTGGACATTCAAAACAGCCCAAGGAGATGACATCGTCATTCAGAAACTGCTCAGCTTTTTGAAAGAAAAAGGCTGGACAAGCATCGCCTGGCTCAACGTCGCCAATGCCTATGGCACAAGCGGGCATAGCGAATTTGCGCACTATGCTCCGGAGTACGGAGTCAAAGCTGTGATTGAAGAGGAATTTGAGGCGACAGTCGACGATGCAAAGGCGATGTTGACAAGAGTGAAAAAAGCCAATCCGCAGGCGATCGTCGTCTGGGGAACAGCGCAAGAATCAGCAGTTGTGACGAAGAATATCCGCGAGTTGGGCATTGATGTGCCGATTATTGAAAGCCACGGTGTTGGTACAAAAAGCTTTATCGATTTGGCTGGCGAAGCGGCGAACGGCGTCATTCTCCCTGCTGGGCGTATTTTAGTGGCTGATCAGCTCCCGGACAGCGATCCACAAAAGGAGACGCTATTAACCTATAAAGAACAGTTTGAGAAAACGTACAACTATGAACCGACGACATTTGGCGGGCATGCTTGGGATGCGTTCCATCTGTTGATGAACGCCATCAAAGAAGGGAAAACCGACAAAGAAAATATACGAGAAGCGTTGGAAAAGACAACGGATTTTGTCGGCATCTCAGGTGTGTTCCGGATGTCGAAAGACGATCATACCGGGCTGGATGCTGACAGTTTGGTGATGGTACAGATTCAAGATGGAAAATTCGTACTGGCAGAGGATTAAGAAAGTGAAAGGGAATTAGGATGCTAATTCCCTTTTGTTTCACCTAGCCAATGGGGGAGGACAAAGCTGATGGAAGCATGGAGCCAGTTTGTGCAGCTGCTGTTTTCTGGGCTGACGATCGGCAGCATTTATGCATTAGTGGCGCTTGGATTTGTCATTACGTACAGTGTGACCGGCATTTTGAATTTGGCCCAAGGTGATTTCGCGATGTTAGGCGCCCTGATTTGTATTGCGTTGGTCAACAGCGGCGTGCCGTTTGTTCTTGCCATCGGGTTGAGCATGATGGCTGCGATGGTGATCGGCGGACTGTTTGAGCGGTTGGCGATTCAGCCGGCGCGTCATTCGTCTGTCGCCGTGCTCATTATTATTACGATCGGCGCATCATTTGTCTTTCGCGGGATCGCTTTGCTTGTTTGGGGGACGGATCCGTATGCCTTGCGCCCGTTTGCTGGGGGTGGATCGCTTTCGATGTTTGGGGCGGTGCTCCAATGGCAAAGCGTTTGGGCGATCGTCATTTCGCTCGCTAGTTTTATCGGGTTACACTTGTTCTTTCACCGGACGTATTTTGGGAAAGCGGTGACCGCTTGTGTGATCAATCCGTTTGCTGCTCGTCTGATGGGCATTGACATCCGCAAAATGTCCCTTGGCGCCATTGCGGTCAGCGCGGGACTTGGTGCTTTGGCGGGGATTGTCATCGCCCCGATCTCCGGCGCCTCATATGATATGGGGATTATGATCGGGTTGAAAGCATTTATCGCGGCTGTTGTCGGTGGATTGACGAACGCTCCGGCCGCGATCGCGGGCGCGTTTCTTGTCGGCTTGCTCGAATCGTTTGCCGAAGGGTATTTGTCTTCTGGATATAAAGACGCGGTTAGTTTCGGGTTGCTGTTGCTTGTGCTCTTTGTCATGCCGAATGGATTGTTTGCGAAAATGACAGGGAAACGGGTATAAGGAGGGATGGCGTTGGAGCGGGATGAACGGATCAAAGGTGGACGAAGGCGGCTAGTGCTGCTCGTTTTGGTGGCCGCCTGGCTTGGTTTCCCTTGGCTTGTGGCAGGAAACAATTATTTGTTGAGCACGCTCATTATCATTGGGGTCTATGCGCTAGTCAGTACAGGGATGACGCTGTTGATGGGATACGCTGGGCAAATTTCGCTCGGCCAAGCCGCTTTTTATGGTGTCGGCGCTTACACGTCTGCCTATTTGACCGCTCATGCAGGATGGCCGCCTTGGCTAGCGATGGCAGTTGGGGCGGTATTGGCCGCTTTGGTGGCGTTTGTCGTGGGTATCCCGGTGTTTCGGTTGCGTGAGCATTATTTAGCCTTGGCGACGTTAGGATTTGGTGTCATTATGTTTACGCTGTTTAAGGAGTGGGAAGCGATCACCGGAGGGTTAAACGGCTTTTTTGGTATTCCGCCGATTAGCGTATTGGGGATGTCCTTGCAGACCGATATTCAGTTTTATTACCTTGTTTGGCTGTTTGTCCTTGCCGGTTTATGGTTTGCCCATAACATCGTCCGCTCTCGGGTCGGAAGGGCGCTGCGGGCGATTCACGGAAGCGAAGTGGCGGCCAGTTCACTTGGGGTGAACATCACCAAATACAAGCTGCAAATCTTTATGCTTAGCGCCATGTATGCTTCGGTTGCCGGCAGTTTGTATGCCCATTATGTGACGTTTATCAACCCGGACTTATTTGGTATCGTTCCTTCGATTTATTTTCTCATTATGGTCGTCATTGGCGGAACGGCGGGCGTATGGGGTGGCCTTGTTGGCGCTGCTGTTTATGTTTGCTTAGGCGAATGGCTAAAAGCGGTCGTTCCAATATTGATGCCGGATGCCGGCGGGGAGTTTGAAATCGTCTTTTTTGGCTTGCTGCTTATTATCATGCTTATTTACATGCCTAGCGGATTGACAGGCGCCGTGCAAAAGGGAATGAAACGATTTAGAACAACGGCTGGAAGTCAGACAGGAACAACAGCAACGACCGAACGCCATGAGGCGCGTTCGATAGGGGGAGGGCACGGATGAGCGCCATGCTGTTGGAAGTCGAACAATTGTCCAAATCATTTGGCGGGGTTCAGGCGGTGCAACGTGTGTCATTTGGGGTGAAAAAAGGAGACATCGTCGCTGTGATCGGGCCGAACGGGGCAGGAAAAACCACATTGTTCAACGTCATCAGCGGCATTACTCCGCCGACAGATGGTGTCGTCCGTTTTCGCGGAATGACGGTCAATGGCAAGCGGCCGGATGAGCTGGCGATGCTTGGCATGACAAGAACGTTTCAAAACTTGCAGCTGTTTGCCGATATGACCGTATTGGAAAACGTGATGGTCGGATACCATCCGCGTTTGAAAAGCGGGATCATAAGCGCCGGTTTTCGCTTGCCGCATACGGTCAAAGAGGAGAAACGGGCGCGGGAAGAGGCGTTCGCCTGCCTCGAGCAAGTCGGATTGGCCGATTTGGCGATGGAGCAGGTGGGAACGCTCCCATATGGGATACAGCGGCTTGTGGAAATTGCCAGGGCTGCTGTCTCCCGCCCTTCGCTCATTTTGCTTGACGAACCGATGGCCGGGCTCAATCCGCAAGAGTCAAAGCAGCTTGTTGATGTATGGTTGGCGATGAGGGAGCAAGGGATCACGTTTTTGTTCGTGGAGCATGATATGGAAACGGTCATGTCGGTCGCCGATCGAATTGTCGTCCTCGATTACGGCCAAAAAATCGCCGAAGGGACACCGGAAGAAATCGCCCGCCATCCGGATGTCATTAAGGCGTATTTAGGTGAAGAGGAGGCGGCGCCATGTTGATAGTTAGCAACGTCCATGTGCATCATGGCCATTTGCACGTGTTAAAAGAGGTAGATCTGCAAGTGAGAGAAGGAGAAATTGTCGCTGTCGTCGGAGCCAACGGGGCGGGGAAAAGTACGTTGCTTGGGACAATTGCCGGCATTTATGCCCCGAAGGAAGGGGAAATTCTCTTTGAAAATGAACCGCTCCCGTATGGAAAGGTGGAACAAGTCGTCGAAAGAGGAATTTGCCTTGTTCCAGAGAGACGGCAAATTTTTGATGGCTTGTCTGTCAAGGATAATATACTTCTTGGGGCCTATCGTCGCTATCGCCGCGATCTTCATGAAGTAAAGCGCGATTACGAGCAAGTACTTGAGTTGTTTCCGAAATTGAAAACGATGCTTGATCGCCCAGGTGGATTGTTAAGCGGCGGGGAGCAGCAAATGTTGGCGATCGCTCGTGGCTTAATGGCAAAACCGAAACTGTTGCTGCTTGACGAACCATCGCTCGGGTTGGCGCCGCTCATCGTTAAAGAAATGATGGAGTTGCTGAAGCGATTGCGCGACCAGCTTCATACCGCCATTGTGCTTGTCGAGCAAAACGTGCGCGCTGCGCTGCAAACGGCGGATTATGCGTATGTTCTCGAACGCGGTCGGATCGTGGCAAACGGGAAAGCCGCTGATCTGCTTGTTGATGAGCGGGTGGCCGAGGCGTATCTCGGATCGGCGGGCCATGGACGATAGTGGTTATGATTGCTTTCTTTATTTACCATGATCAGGAGGGCCTTTGCCGTATAACATCGAAATGATGGGACGGCCATCGCTTTAGGCTCTGTCCTTTAGCTGTGCAAACGAAGTTTACGAAAAGGGAAAGGATGGGAGAACTGATGGATGATCGCACATTTCGCAACGCGATGGGGAAATTCGCAACCGGTGTGACGGTCGTGACGACCGAATTTCAAGGGGAAGTGAAAGGGATGACGGCGAACGCGTTTATGTCCGTTTCGCTTGATCCGAAGCTGGTGGTCGTCTCGATTGGCCATAAAGCGCGGATGCATGACATCGTCAAGCAAACCGGGAAGTTTGCGGTCAATCTTTTGACACGCGACCAAGAAGACTTGTCGCGTTTGTTTGCGGGTCAGCTGAAGGAAGAACGGGATGTGGCGTTTGAATGGGTGGACGGCCACCCGATTTTGCCGGATGCGATGGCGAATGTGTTATGCCGTGTGCACAGCACGTACGTCGCCGGCGACCATACGCTTTATTTCGGCGAAGTGACCCATATTGTGATGAAAGATGAACCAGGCGATCCGCTCTTATTTTTTGAAGGAAAATATCGAAGCATTGGCCAATAAGGATGAGGCAGGTGTGCTGGCCGGCGGATAGCCGGCTAGGCATCTGCTGTTTCGTGAAGAAGTTGAGAGAGGTTTACGCACGAAAGAGTTTCTCAGTCATCTACGTGTAGAACTCCCCCTTTTGCTCCGCGATAGATTCATAGAATGAGCACTCTTCACAGAGGCGAAGTTTCTTCTTTTTTCACCGGAAATGGTTTCCCCCTTGTCGCTAGTCTGTTCATTGTTCTAATGAATCTGCACCATGGAGAAGCGATCTTTGGGATATTTATACCGGCATAAAATAAAAAAGTAAGAAAAATAGACTTGTTGATAACTGATAAAAAATAACCATGGAAATAATATGATAGTTGTGAAAATATCGATTGTACAATATAATCGTAAAAGGAGATGAAAAAAGAAAGGGGATGGTAGGATTGAAGAAACGAAAGTGGTTTACAAGTGCCGTGGCTGTTCTTTCTCTATCACTGTTGCTTGGCGCTTGTGGAAATGGTAATGGGGGGACGGAGAAGGAAGGAGCCGATGGGAAGAAAGACAGCGATGTGAAATTCCTCAGTATTGCTACCGGCGGAACGGGTGGAACGTATTATCCGCTTGGCGGCGCGTTTGCTGACATTATCAAAGATGAAACCGGCATTGATGCGAATGCCATCACTTCTGGTGCATCGGCGGAAAACATGGCCATTTTGGATGCGGGCGATGCGGAAGTTGCGTTTGCTCAAACCGACATCGCGACATATGCGACGGAAGGAAAGCTCATGTTTAAAGAGAAAATTGAAAGCGTTAAAGGGATTGCGACCCTTTACCCGGAAACGATTCAAATCGTGACCACGAAAAAATCAGGCATTCAGTCCGTTGAAGATTTAAAAGGGAAAGTGGTTTCCGTTGGGGAAGCCGGCTCGGGAACGAGAGCAAACGCGGAACAAATTTTGGAAGTTCACGGCATGACGTTGGATGATATTAAAGCGCGCAACTTGTCGTTTGATGATTCCGTCTCCGGCATCCAAGACGGCACGATTGACGCCGCCTTTATTACAGCGGGAACGCCGACAGGAGCGGTGGAAAGCTTGTCAGCAACGGAAGAAGTTGTGATTGTACCGATCGCTGAAGACAAAATCAATGCGCTGATCGAGAAGTATCCGTACTATGCGAAAGACGAAGTGCCTCAAGGCACGTATAAGCTAGCGGAAACGGTTCCGACGGTGGCCGTGCGCGCGATGCTCGTCGCTCGGGAGGATTTGCCGGAAGACGCGGTCTACAACATTACCAAAGCGATTTTTGAAAACTTGGATAAGGTCAAACATGCCAAAGCCCAACAAATCAAGCTAGAAAATGCATTGGACGGCATGTCGATCGAGCTTCATCCAGGGGCGAAGAAATATTTTGATGAAAAAGGAGTTAAAGCGGAATAACAATGTTGCGGGAAGGACTGGCTTGAGTGATGGCGCCAGCCCTTCCTTATTTCCGCCACTGAGGGGGGCGGCTGATGCGAAAACGGATCCTAGCGGCCAGTGTACTCCTAGCGGTGGCTGCCGTCTTTTTCCTTCCTTTCCGCCAAGTGTTGGCGTTTGAAAAGGGAGGTCAGGTTGCTGCGTATATTCCGATTTCTCAAGGGGACACGTTCGCGATTCGCTATACGCATTCGATTCACCGTTCGGAGGTGGAGGAGACGTATCAAGTGCTGGCTGACGGGACGATTGAACAAATCGCTCTCACCTATGAGGATACGGCGGTCGGGATGCCGGCAAACGCGGAGTCAAGGGAAACCTTTACGTTTCGCGATGGAAAATACTATATTACTGGCATGGAGCGCAAATTTCCATCCATCTGGTTGAGCGTTGGACGAGTTATCGCCAACCATCGTGTCGTTTATCAAGGGAAGACGGTGACGTTAAAAACAGTCATCCCTCCCGGCTCCATTGTCTGCATCAAGGTGACGCGACTATCATTGTTTCAATGCTGGAAGGGAGTGAAGTTGTTTGGCTGAGAAGTTTGAACAACTATCTGTCGAAGAGCAACAACAATTGATGGAAAAATATGATCCGGAAGCAGCGACGCGCAAATTGAAAGGTCCTCTCGGCTGGATTGTCTTTTTTGGGCTGCTTTCCTTTTCGCTCTTTCAGTTATATGCTTCTATTTTTCAAACGCTTCCAAAACAAATTTTATTGTCCATTCATTTAGGATTTGCTCTGTCGCTTATCTTTTTATTGTTTCCAGCGCGTAAAAAAAATCTTCATCGCACCAACGTCGGCATCGTCAATATCATTTTATCGCTGTTGTCGATCGGAGTTGGCGCGTATTTGCCGCTCATGCTCGATGACATCGTCCAACGCATCGGCATTATGACGCCGCTCGACTTTACGGTTGGGTTGGTCGCCGTATTGCTTGTGCTTGAGGCGACGAGGCGGGCGGTTGGGCTGCCGATTACGATCATTGCGTCGCTATTTTTGCTGTATGCCTATTTCGGCCCATATATGCCGGGATTTTTAGCCCATCGGGGCGTCAATTTGGAAGGGCTCGTCAAAACGATGTTTTTTACGACGGAAGGCATTTTCGGCACGCCGCTGTACGTATCGGCGACATACATTTTCGTCTTCTTATTGTTTGGTGCCTTCTTGGTAAAAACGGGTGTCGGGGAATACTTTAATGACTTGGCGCTCGTTGTCGCCGGGAGACGAATCGGCGGTCCGGCGAAGGTGGCGGTGTTCTCCAGCGCGCTGCAAGGAACGATCAGCGGCAGTTCAGTGGCGAACGTCGTTACTTCCGGATCGTTTACGATTCCGATGATGAAACGGCTCGGATATGGAAAAGAGTTTGCCGGCGCTGTGGAGGCGACGGCGTCCACCGGCGGTCAGCTCATGCCTCCGGTCATGGGAGCAGCTGCGTTTTTGATGGTGGAGTTTATCGGCGGCATTTCGTATTGGGAGATCGCGAAAGCGGCAGCGATCCCAGCGATCTTGTATTTCGCCGGCATTTGGATGATGACGCACTTTGAAGCGAAGCGAATCGGGTTGCGCGGGTTGACAGAGGAAGAAATGCCGAACCGGAAGGAAGTGCTCGGAAAAATTTACTTGCTCATTCCGATCCTTATCGTTATTTTGCTGCTGATGAGCGGAATGAGTGTGATGAGAGCCGCGCTTTGGTCGATCGTTGCGATCATTGCGGTCAGCGCGTTGAAAAAGGAAACGCGGTTAGGATGGCGCGACATCATCAACGCTTTAGTTGAAGGGGCGAGAAGTGCGTTGTCTGTGGCGGCGGCGACAGCGGCGGCTGGGATTATCGTCGGGGTCGTCACGAAAACGGGTCTTGGCTTAAAAATGGCGAACGGGTTAGTCGATTTGTCGAACGGGATTTTGATTTTAACGCTATTTTTCACGATGTTGACATCGCTTATTCTCGGCATGGGGTCACCGACGACGGCGAACTATGTCATTACGTCAACGATCGCCGCGCCAGCAATCATCGCTTCCGGCGTGCCGGAATTGGCGGCTCATTTGTTCGTCTTTTACTTTGGCATTATTGCTGATATTACGCCGCCGGTGGCGCTTGCGGCGTTTGCGGCGGCCGGCATTTCCGGAGGGAAGCCGCTACGGACTGGTGTGAATGCATCAAAGTTGGCTATTTCTGCGTTTATCATCCCGTATATGTTTGTGCTTTCACCCGCGCTGTTAATGATCGATACAACCATTCCAAATTTGATATGGGTCGTCTTTTCCGCGTTTGTCGGCATGTTAGCCATTAGCACGGGGATGATCGGCTTTTGGTACCGGAAGCTGAACATTCTTGAACGCGCCATGGCGGTTGTGACAGGATTGCTGCTGATTTATCCAGAAAAAATCAGCGATATCGTTGGATTGGTCTTATTTGCTGCCATGTTTGCCATTCAATACGCAGCCGGAAAACGGGAACGGGCGCAACAAACAGCGTCGTAACCCCACTAAAAGGCAGGTGCTCATCTGGATGAGGCCTGCCTTTTTCTTGCGGTTGCGATGGGCGATGACATCATCTGTCACTTTGGGGACAAGCGGTTGCGTTTTCATCTATGGATGCAAGCTCGTCATTTTCTTGCGCTGCCATTGAAGAAAAGGAGTAGTGTCAATAGCGAAGTCGTAGCCGCCTTCTTGCGCATCAAATGGGAAAACGGTTCAGGCGCTGGAAAGAAGGCAGCCGGCTTTAAGCAAGGACATCTTCAGTACGGTTATGGATGATGGTGCACCGTCGTTGTTTCCCTGCTTGGTTTTTGCTATGATGAGGATAGATTTGCCTGTGGGGAATCGAGCATCGGCTTGTCTGAAACAGGCGCCTAACGGCTAACCGCCTGCCTAGTAGGCTAGTGATGGAAAATCGCAAATGTAAAAAAGATTTCTCGCATTGAGAAAATCGGATGTTTAGAGCAATAAACAATGATTGCTGGAAGGACACAGTGATTTTTCATTGGCCTGTTGGGAGCAGCAAACGTCAAGCTGTATGAGCGTTGCTTTATCACAAAAGAGAACAACGAGATGATGAAAAGGGAAGGATGGGAGAACCGATGGATGATCGTACATTTCGCAACGCGATGGGGAAATTCGCAACTGGTGTGACGGTCGTGACGACCGAATTTCAAGGGGAAGTGAAAGGGATGACAGCGAACGCGTTTATGTCCGTTTCGCTTGATCCGAAGCTGGTGGTCGTCTCGATTGGCCATAAAGCGCGGATGCATGACATCGTCAAGCAAACCGGGAAGTTTGCGGTCAATCTTTTGACACGCGACCAAGAAGACTTGTCGCGTTTGTTTGCGGGTCAGCTGAAGGAAGAACGGGATGTGGCGTTTGAATGGGTGGACGGCCACCCGATTTTGCCGGATGCGATGGCGAATGTGTTATGCCGTGTGCACAGCACGTACGTCGCCGGCGACCATACGCTTTATTTCGGCGAAGTGACCCATATTGTGATGAAAGATGAACCAGGCGATCCGCTCTTATTTTTTGAAGGAAAATATCGAAGCATTGGCCAATAAGGATGAGGCAGGTGTCTGGCAGCTAGCCGAGGCATCTGTTATTCGGTTCATATGAGAGTAAAGGGTGTCCCAAAATAACGGGACACCCTTTTTCATCGTCTATATGCGCTCAATGCATCGATAGAAGGAAGGCAACTTTTTTCGGACAGCCTTTTTTGCTATTTTTTCAGTACATCGTGGTCGACATACCGTTCGCCGTTCAGTTCGCTAATAACGTTAATGGCGACTTTGGCGCCGTCGCCGGCGGTGATGATCGTATGAACGCTAGTGCCCGCCACGGTGCCGGCCGCCCAAATGCCGTCGATGTTCGTTTTGCCGTTTTCATCGACGGCAATGACAGTTTTAATGCGCGGTTCGGTGGCTGGTTTCGTGCGCAGACCGATTTTTTCTGCCAGATCGGTGGCCACTCCGGTAGCGAAAATGACATGTTTCGCTTCATATGAACCGTTGTCGGTGTCGAGCCGGAATCCGCTCTCTGTTTTTTGAATGTCCGTCACTTGCGCTGTCACTAGGTTCGCACCAAACTTGGCCGCTTGTTTTTTGCCCGTTTCGATTAAATCGGGACCGCTGATTTCCGGGACGCCATAATGGTTTTCGATCCAAGCGCGCTTGGTGATGCTTTTATCATTGTCAAACACGATTGTTTTCTTGCCTGCCTTAGCGGTGAAAAGCGCGGCGCTCGCTCCTGCCGGTCCGGCACCGATGATGGCAATGTCGTACATGTTTACAGCCTCCTTTTGTTTGAATATTAACACTATAAACAGTGTAGCATAGTTGGAAACATAGTCCAAACGATTTGTTTTGTAAAATGATATTTATTATCAAATTATATTTACTTTAAATAAAGTTGTGTGTATAATAGAAAGCAGAGGGGATGACAAAGGAGAGAAGCATGAATGAATAAAACGAAGATTTGTGAACAATGCCATCAACCTATACGGCGGCTGAAGCATTCGTTGCTTTGTCAATGTGGAATGAAATTGGTTGTTCAAAAATAGTATGGTGAAAAAGGACGTAATAGTGTTCAAGTGGAAAACCGGCGAATGACGTCGGTTTTTTTTTCTGTCCTGATTTTTGGCGGCGGCGAATATATAGAAATAAAACCGCATTTTTCACGAGGGTTGGTGCCACGAATGCACGACAAACGGGATTTAGGTGCCCGATTAGCCGCCTTTTACCACGCGTTGGTCGAATGGGTCGCACAAAAACGAAAACATTTTCCACTTTCATCCCGTGAAGAAAGCCGGGATCAGTTGCTTGCTTATTTATATATGAACGAGCATATGCCGTTAGATTTAATGGAGGCACTTGAAGAAGAGGGCTTGCTGCTCGCTGGGCAAGAATCTCATCTCATCGCGGCCATGGAACAGTTTTTGACTTATTTGCGCACGCCGTTTGATCGTAGGGAAGAGATCCGAAAGGTGAAAAGAAGAGAAGCGAAACGGCTGCTTGATGAACAGGTGGAAGCCATGTTTGGCCCACGGGGCCATTCCCGGCGGACACGCATCATGGTGACAATGGACGAAGCGTGGATCGATCATCCGGACATCGTGGAGCGGTTGCTTTTGTACGGCATGGACATTGCCCGTATTAATTGCGCCTACGGTTCGCCGGAAACATGGGAGACGTTGGCCGCTGTCATCCGTCAGGCGGAAGAGCGTTTGCAACAACAACTGTTGGGAAAGCGCTGCCGCATCTACATGGATTTACCGGGCCCGAAGATTCGGGTCGACCGTCTTGCCGTGAATACAGGACCGGTGAAGTTGGCAGTACAGAAAAATGAATATGGAGAGTCGGTTCAACCGTTGGTCGGTATCATTTCTTTCGACTCTTCCAACCTGTTTTCCCCGCTTCCTCATGATGTTTCGTTCATCTTGGAGTTGACGGCTGAAGAGGAAGCAGTTGTGGAACAAGGGGACGAACTGTTTTTCAATGATGTGCGTGGGAAAAAACGAAAATTGAAGGTGATGGAACAGATAGGACCGTCTTGTTTTAAAGTTCTGCTTTCGCGAACGGCCTATGTGCAAAATGGGATGAAATTGTGGGGCGGGTCGGTATCGTTTACTCTTTCTTCCACGTTGTTCATTCCGATGAAAGCACTTGTCAAAACTGGAACGACACTCTACATTTATTTCGATGAAGCCCAATTTGCGGCTGCAAAGGCCGAACAAGGCGTAAAGATGACAACCACATTGGCGAAAGCATGGCGCAACGTGCGGGCGGGAGATCGGTTGTATTTAAACGATGGCAAAATTTTAGCCAGGGTCGTCAAGGTTCATGAATGGTGCATCGAGGCAAAAGTCATTGCCGATGGAGGAAAGCAGAAAACGATCAAGCAAGGGACGGGCATTCATCTTCCTGACTCGTTCATCCAGTTGACCGTTCCGCGGCTTACCGACCGCGATCTTGAATTGATTCCGTTCATCGCTAAGCATGCCGATATAGTCGGACTGTCATTTGTCCATACACCTTATGACTTGCGGAAGCTTTATCGCTTGCTTTCAAAGCACGGGGCTTCTTCGCTCCCGGTGATTGCGAAAATTGAAACGAGGAAGGCGCTCCAAAACTTAGCCCGCATTTTGCTTGAAGGGTTAAAGCTCCCGGCGTTCGGTGTGATGATCGCCCGCGGTGACTTAGCGCTTGAAGTCGGATTTGAACATATGGCCGTCACCCAGCAAGAGATTTTGGCGCTATGCCGGGCGGCTCATGTTCCGGTCATTTGGGCGACGCAAGTGCTTGAACAGCTAGCGAAAAAGGGGATGCCAGCGCGTGCGGAAATCTCGGATGTATCGTTAGGGAAGCAGGCGCAATGTGTCATGTTGAATAAAGGAGCTCATATTGTTGAAGCTGTGCGGATGTTGGCTTCTTTATTGGAAAATGAAGAAGTGCAAAGCCTACATCGGTGGGAGGCAGTGACACATGACAAGGAGCTGCCACACTTATTCGCTTTGTTGAACGAAGAGGAGTAAGAGGCGGGTACAGGCTGCCTCTTACTTGTATGTAAACTTATATAAATTAAAGATTAACAAAATGAGTGGTATCGTCAAAATAAAAACCAACTGCAAAGGGGGGAAATGGGAAAGACGGCCTCTATTACCGGAATAGGGGCGGAAAAACCGTCGTCACGTCCATGTTCGCGCTGGCGTTTGAACGTCTTGGGATGAGCGTCAATTTGTTTAAATTGGGGTGGCTGAAGATGGGAAAGCGTTTGCGGAACCAGATTGGTGTCAACGCCTCCCGCTTCACTTCTGACGAAGTGTGAAGCGGGAGCTGGCGACTACCCACTCGTACGAACGTGCGAAGCACTCTTGCCTTCCATTGGCTAGAAATGCTATATGAGATGCTGAAGTCGGCAAAAAGGATTGATGTGCGGCATCGAAATCGTCAAAGACCGAGCGACGAAAGTCGTTTTTCCGCGCACCGCAATGGTTGTGATTCGCATCATTCTTGAGGCGCGCCCAAGCGGATTGATCATCCGTCCGCTCGGTCTGGTATTGATGTTCATCCCGGTGCTCTCTATGAGTGAAGCAGAAGTGGATGAGGCCGTATGCATTTTGTTTGACTCGATCGCCTGTTTGTCAGAACAAGTGCGTGTAGAACTGATGTAGGCTGGGGCGGCTTGATAGTCGCCTGTTTCTTTTTGGGCGATTGGGTGCGAGCCTAAACAACGGGTGTTTATCATACATACAGTGAGACTAAGGGAAGGAGGGAAGAAAAGTGAACCATATCGAGATGGCCGATGCACGCGTTTGGCGCCCATGGGGCTTTGGGAGACCCTGGGGCTTTGGGCGACCGTTTGGATATCCGTTTTTTGGCTCGCCGTTTTTTGGAGGGTTCTTAGGCGGATTGCTCGGCAGCACATTGTTCCCGCCGTATTTCTATCCGTATTCGTATGGCCCGATTTGGTGGTGAAAAAAGGAGAAGGGGTTGGGCGGACAGCCCACCCTCTTTTTTTATTGTGTGCATATGAATAAAGTACCGCATTCTTATTCATGGAGGAAAGGAGAAAGAGAGATGCCATTTCCAGGTTTGTTGTTCGGTGCTCCTTTGATCGGCGGGTTTTTAGGTGGATTGATCGGTGGTGCCCTCACCCCGCGTCCGTTTTATCCGTACCCGCCATATCCGCCGTATCCACCGTATCCGGGTTGGTGGTATTAAAACGAGCCATGAAGAATAAGCATCCCGTCGGTCAAACAGGGATGCTTATTCGATGATTCCGGTGTCGCGAATCGTCACGTCAGCGGTGATACGGATCGGAAGTTGACTGTAATGCTTATAAAAATCGCGGTGGCGAAACTGGCGGTAACGGCTCGCGGCCAGATCACCGAAGCCGATCGGATCGATTTGCTTTTCTTGAAAACGACGGAGAAGCGCCTCCGTTTGCGAACGAATTTGTTGTTCAAACGTTTTTTCGACAGACCGGCGGACAGCGGACGTGAACGGCCCATGTTTATATTCGCGTACGATTCCTTCAAGAGCAATATGAACATGAATATGCGGACGAGTTTTTGGCCCTGAAAAGGAAATGGTCCGTTTTGTCGAGATATTTTTAATTGATACGTATTTTTTATTGTTTAATCGGACCGTATGGGTGCCTTCACTATAGCCGTCAGCTACGATTTTAAAGTAGAACATGTCACTTTGCCCAATTGTATCGACTACCCGATCGCCGCGAAAGAGAACAACGCCAATCACTTGTACATCTTCACCAACCCGGCGTATATAGGGTAAAAAAGGATCTTTTCCATCAGCATAGTACGTTTTTAAAAATAAATGTAAATTGGTTTTTGGCAAATCGCGCCGCTCTATATTTTGTTTTAGTAAGTTGGAGAGATAAATACCGTTTCCTTGCCGGCCGTAATTTCCTTCTAGCAAATGTTTGGCCGTCCCATCGACCACTGCTAAATACAGTCTCGTCCCGATGCTTGCATCACGACGGAATTGATCGATAAAAGGAAAAATTCCTTGTTTGGCTAGTTGCTTTCCGTACAAGGCGATCTCAATGCTTCCACTGACGAGTGGCTCGGATGTTTTGTATTGCAGTTCTTCAAGCACGTCTTTCGCTGTGGAGGAAACCGTTGTCAACGTTTTGTTCGCTGTCTCCCCTCTTTTGTAAACGGGAATGACAATGGTTCCCCGAATTTTCTCTTTTCCTGCCTCATCAAATCCGACCGCGCTTTCAATATTGATATCATCCAAAATTTCTTTGCGAACACAGCCACAAAGGAGGACAACGGTGACCCCAATCAACAGAGCGGTCCGCATGCTCATACGTTTCCTCTCACTTTCTTTACGATATACGTGATGCCTGCGAGGCAAGGAATCCATATATAGAGAAAATAAAAACCGGCTCTGTTTAAAATGGTGTTGGCGAAATCGATTTCGGCGCGGTCGTCAATCCATAACGTACAGAAAAAACAAATCGTTGTAATGACTAGTAAAGCCATTTTTTGGCGAATCGAAAAAAGTTGTTTGCATATACGTGAGGAACACCATAAGCCTAAGCAGATGTTCGGCAAAATAATCAGCAGCCAGTTGGCGATGCCGATATATTCGAAGCGTTCAATAAACGGCAATTCAACCACTTTCCACATCATTAACGTCGGCCAAATTTGCCGCTGCAGTTGGTTTTCACTAAAGTAGGCCAACGTCAATATGGTAAGCAACGTATAAAACAATGTCGTCGTCAGTACGGCAGCATGCGCCCATTTGGCCGATTGCTTTCCGCCTTTTATAAAAGGGTAAAAGAACAAAACCGTTTCGTATCCGAGCATCGTCAATGTCATTTGCTTCGCTGCCTTCAAAATGGCTGAAGGGGAATGATCGAAGATCGGAAGTAACTGGTAAAAGTCGCTATAATCAAGGACAAACCAAAAGGTAAACACTAAATAGCTCGGAATGATCAGGAAAAAAAAGCAAATGCCGACAACGATCCGGAATCCGCCAAACGTAATGTATAAACAAAGAAGAAACAATGCGAGGGAAAATTCCCATGTTTTCAAGTCAGGAAACATCCATACTTGAACCACTTCGATATATGTGTTCAAAACGACAAACGGTATGATGGCAAAGTAAAGGACAAGCAATAACGAAAGGACTCCTCCAACCCAGCGGCCGAAAAGGCGCTGATGAAGGAGGACGAAATCGCCATCTGCTTGTTGCAACAGCCAGTATATCAAGATGAGAATGAGATGGGACGAAGCGCCGGCCAGCAGGACGGAAATCCACGCATCATGTCCGGCGGTTTCCGCGATGATCCGTTGAAACCCGAGCACTCCGATACCGATTTGCATGGACATAATGATAAAAAAAGTCATGAAAGGTGAAACTTGTAGACGTTCGGCAACAGAAGCCATCGTCGTCCTCCTATCAGTTTTCACTCGTCGATGTCTCGTTTTTGTTTTGCCTTTTTCCCATCAAAGCGAATGGGCTGCTCGGTTCGCAATGTTTCCGGCCGTTTGGATTGGCTTGTAAACGGCAGGCGGACCAACGCGTCTTTTAAATCCCGCCAACGCGGCGGATATAAAGGGGAAAGGAACGGACGCCCGAGCGAAGTCAAGTAAAGCAGATGGGTCACGATAATACAAAAACAAAAGGCAACGCCAAGCAGCCCCCATATCTCGGCGAACAGGATAAATGGAAAACGCATCAAGCGAATCGTGTTCCCGATTTTATAAACGGGGGTAGTAAAGGAAGCCAATGCGGCGAGCGCCACTAAGATGAGCAAAACATTACTTGTCAAACCGGCCTCAACAGAAGCGGTTCCAATGACAATCCCACCGACGATACCGATCGTTTGGCCGACTTTTGTGGGGAGCCGTGCCCCGGCCTCCCTTAATAGCTCAATCGTCAGTTCGAGAAACAGCACTTCCAAAATAGGCGGGAACGGAATTTCCCTTCTCGATGTAATTAAGGTGCCGAGTAAATCTTTTGGAATCAATTCGTAATGATAGTTCAACGTCGCTACATACATCGGCGTAATCAAAATAGAAAAGGTGACCGAAAACAGGCGGATGAGACGGAAAAACGATGCGACCGTCCAATTGAGAAAGTAGTCTTCAAAGGATGAAAAAAATTCCACTAACGTCGTTGGACCGATCAATACGTGTGGCGATCCATCTACCATAATCGCCACTTTTCCTTCGGCCAGTACGGCAGCGACTCGGTCCGGGCGCTCCGTATCGAGCAGCTGCGGAAAGGGAGAGTGTCGATTGTCCGAAATGATTTGCACGATATAAGAGCTGTCAATGATCTCGTCAAATTCCACTTCCTCGATGCGCTGAAGAACCGTTTGGACGTTGTCGGGATTGGCAATGCCATCAATATAAACAACCGCCACTTTCGTTTTTGACAACGTTCCGACCGTTGTCATTTTGACCGTCAAACGGTCGATCGGAATTCGTTTGCGCAATAAAAATAAATTCGTTTCCAACGATTCAATAAACGACTCTTTTGGACCAACGACGCTAAATTCTACTTCGGGAACGGTGAGTGCACGCTCCAATGTTTTTTGCGCCTTTACGAGCAGCCCGGTTTCGTCCGTTTCATGAAGGCGGATGAATAAATATCCCTCGAGCAATTTTTCCTTCACATTATTAGGGTCGCTAGAAATATATGCATCGTCGATTGGAAGAGCTCGGTGGATCTCTTCTAAAGATGAAAATGGACAATGAAACAAGTAAGGAAAAATAGAGCGAGCAACAAATTCCATATCAACCATCGGCTCGACATACGACACCCATAGATAGAGACCGGCTGTATCGTTCCGGTACACTTTTGTTTGGAAATCCGTCGAGCTCCCTAATGTTTGCAGCGTTGTCCATACGGATGGAGGTGGAGCTGTCATCCCTCTCCCCCTTCGTGTTCAGAATTTCTGCTTTTCAGACGTGAAAGAGGATGTCCGCACGCAATAGCGGGCATCCCCGTTTGTTCCCTTCACTGCAGTTGATTTCCTTGATAAGGGAACTGGTTTGTATATCCTTGGAACTGTTGGTATGTTTGTTGAAGCTTTTGCGGATCGGCTGCTTCGAGCTTGTACCAACCTTTTTTGAACATTAAATTGAACAATTCACGCTGGCAATTTTGCGTTTCTGTAAAAATGTTCATCATATCTTGATATAACGGTTGGTTGCTCGCCTCATGCAAAAACACGCTGTAGGACAACGTCATATACTTTTCCGTCGCCAACATATCGTTCAAAAAGTCGCGCTCATTCATTTGCGGTGTTTTTGGCACTTGTGTTTCTGGATTTTGCACTTGTCTTGTGTTCATGCGACGCTCCTCCTTATTACATGACTGGCGGTTGCGGTGGGTTTTGTAAATGGCGCAAAATCATATTGTAATGGCGCTGATGCATTTGTCCGGCGCGCTCGATCGCCTGCGCCACCTCGGGATCGCGGCATTGCGAGGCGAAAAAGTGCGCTTTTTTGGCTGCCAGCAAATTCCACGACATCATATCGGAAAAATACATGGCGTCTTTCGATGACACCATTTGCGGCGGTTGCGGCATCGCCGTTTGTGGATTCATTTGTGGTTGCTGCTGCATCGTCTTTTGCTCCTTTCACTCATTGTTCGCTTGTAGATTATCCAGTGAGTGGAAAATTATACACAAATAAAAAATAAACAGCAGGGAAAAAACATATTCAATGACGTGAAAACGTGGTACAATAAAGATGTGAATGCGTTTTCAAACAAGGGGGCTTACAACTGTGGAGCAGCTGATGCGAGACTTTTTCTTGTTCCTGTCGAAAAATAAAACGTTGACGAAGTTGGCGAAGCAATACGGCCTCCGCTTCGGCGCTTCAAGATTTGTCGCCGGCGAAACGATTGATGATGCGGTGCGTGTCATCCGCCAGCTAAACGAAAAAGGGTTAGCCGTCACGGTCGACTATTTAGGGGAGTTTGTCGACAATGAGCGGGAAGCAAACGAGATGGCAAGGCACTGTCTTGAGGCGATTGAGGCGATTAGCCGGGAGAAATTAAATTCGCAACTGTCGTTGAAAATGACATCGATGGGGCTTGATATTTCCGATGACCTTGTGATGCGCAATATGCGCCGCATTTTAGATGTGGCGAAGCAGCGTGGCGTGTTTGTGACGATTGATATGGAAGACTACTCGCGCTGCCAAAAGACGCTCGATATTTTTAAACAGTTGAAAAAAGAGTACGATAACGTCGGCACGGTGCTGCAGGCGTATTTATACCGAACCGAAAAAGATATTGAAGATTTAAAGTCATACCGCCCGAATTTGCGTCTCGTCAAAGGGGCATATAAAGAATCGCCGGAAGTGGCGTTCCCAGAAAAAAAAGATGTGGATGAAAATTTTAAAAAGATCATTAAACAACATTTGCTTAACGGCAACTATACGGCGGTGGCGACGCATGACGACGCCATCATTGAATATACAAAGCAGCTTGTTAAGGAATACAACATTCCAAACAGCCAGTTCGAGTTTCAAATGCTATACGGCATCCGCCCGGAGCGCCAAATCGAGCTGGTGCGCGAGGGGTATACGATGCGTGTGTACGTCCCGTACGGAACGGACTGGTACGGTTATTTTATGCGCCGGCTTGCTGAGCGTCCGGCCAATGTAGCGTTCGTCTTAAAAGGGATTATTCGGAAGTAGGGGAGGCGGAGGGCGGCGGGAGCGCCGCCTTTGTTGGTACGATCGGCTTTGGCCGATGACTTCCCTGCGTTATGCATCAGAGGGGGACTAAACGCCGCCGGCGTTTAGTCCCCTTGCATATTGTGCTTTTTATACTGTTGGTTTTGGCTTGTCTGTTTGCCGCCGCCGTCCGCTTCAACCGTCGGGCCGGCGTTTCCTTTCACGCTTGCTGCGCTAACGCCGCCTTTTGACGGATTTTTTTTCAACCGAGCCATCACCTTCACCTCCTTTTCCTAGTATGAACAAAAACCGAGCTGCGATGTGGGAAAAAATATGCAGCAAATATATTGCGAAAATTAATAACATACTATATATTTAAGTGTAGAGAACGTTTTCACATTTATTTTTTTCACCGAAAAATGAATGACGGCTCATTCAATGGTGTAAGGGGGAACAGGAATGGTGAAACGCATTCGGCGCGCTGCTGTGCTTGGGTCTGGCGTCATGGGCTCGGGCATTGCTGCTCATTTGGCAAACGTCGGCATCCCAACGCTGTTGCTTGACATTGTGCCGCGGGAATTAACGAAGGAAGAAGAAGCGAAAGGATGGACGCTTGAGCATCGACAAGTGCGCAACCGTCTCGCCAATCAAGCGCTGCAAAAACTGTTGAAACAAAAACCAGCGCCGCTCATGGCGAAAGACAACATTGCGCTCATCGAAACGGGCAACTTTGAAGATGATCTCCATCGGCTCGCTGAAGTCGATTGGATTATTGAAGTCGTCGTTGAAAACTTAGACGTGAAAAAAAGTGTGTTGGCCCGCGTTGATGAAGTGCGGACGCCGGGAACGATCGTCAGCTCGAACACGTCCGGCATCTCGATTGCAGCGATGGCGGAAGGGCGTTCGGAGGACTTTCAAAAGCATTTTTTAGGCACGCACTTTTTCAACCCACCGCGTTATTTAAAGCTGCTGGAAATTATTCCGACCGAGCAGACAGACCCGGATGTCGTCGCCTATATGAAAACGTTCGCCGAGGAGGTGCTCGGCAAAGGCGTCGTCATGGCGAAAGATACACCGAACTTTATCGCCAACCGGATCGGCACGTATGGGCTGCTTGTCACGGTCCGTGAGATGATGGAAGGCGGGTATAGCGTCGGTGAAGTTGATTCGGTCACTGGACCGCTAATCGGACGGCCGAAAAGCGCAACGTTCCGCACGCTTGATGTTGTCGGACTCGATACGTTTGTACATGTTGCAAACAACGTGTACGAAAACGTCGAGGGAGAAGAAAAAGATGCGTTTCGCGTGCCGGAGTTCATGAAAGCGATGCTTGGAAACGGCTGGCTCGGCAGCAAATCCGGACAAGGCTTTTTCCTCAAACAAGGAAAAGACATTCTCGAGCTCAATTACATCACGATGCAATACGAACCACGCAAAAAGTTGGTCACGCCGGCGGTGGAGATGGCGAAGCAGGCAAAGGGTGCGTCCGCCAAGCTGCAAACGCTCGTGTACGCCGACGGTGACCGCGCGGGCACGCTTTTATGGAACATCATCGCGCCGACGCTTCTGTATACCGCTCAGCTCGTCGGTGAGATCGCTGATGACATCGTGGCGATCGACCGAGCGATGAAATGGGGGTTCGGCTGGGAACAAGGCCCGTTTGAATTGTGGGATGCGATCGGATTGGAACGGTCGGTGCGGAAAATGCAGGCTGAAGGGCGTGACATCCCGGCATGGATTACAAATATGCTTGCCGATGGCGCCACGTCGTTCTATAAAACGGAGAACGGCCAATTGTTCTATTATGCGCCTGACGGCTATAAAGTAGTGGAAGAAAACGAAAAAATCGTTCATATCCGTCGTCTGAAAGAGACGCGCGGCGTCATCAAGAAAAACGCCGGCGCAAGCCTCATTGATCTCGGTGATGACGTGGCGCTCCTTGAGTTCCATTCACCGAACAATGCGATCGGCACCGACATCGTGCAAATGATCAACGAATCGCTTGATGAAGTGAACCGCAACTACAAAGGACTTGTCATCGGCAACCAAGGGAAAAACTTCTGCGTCGGCGCGAATCTCGCGATGATGTTGATGGAAGCGCAGGACGAAAACTTCTTTGAACTCGAACTGGCAGTTCGGCAGTTCCAGCAAGCGCTTCTCAAGATGAAGTACAATCCGAAGCCGGTCGTCGTTGCACCGTTTGCCATGACGTTAGGCGGCGGGGCGGAAGTGAGCTTGGCAGCTTCTCACATCCAGGCAGCGGCCGAGACGTACATGGGGCTTGTGGAAGTCGGCGTCGGTTTGATTCCGGGTGGCGGCGGCAACAAGGAGTTGTACATCAAACGGTTGAACAGCCTGCCAAACGGTGCGGATGTCGATTATGTTAAAGTGGCTGCCAAAACGTTTGAAACGATCGCTATGGCGAAAGTGTCGACGTCAGCGGCTGAAGCGCGTGAGCTCGGCTTCTTAAACAGCCGCGATGGCATTACGATGAACAGCGATCATCTCCTTTACGAAGCGAAACAAGCGGTGCTCGCCTTATATGAAGACGGCTATCGCCCGCCTGTAAGGAAGAAAGTGCCGGTGGCCGGCGAAAGCGGCTATGCCGCCATGTTGCTTGGCGCGCAATCGATGTTCCATTCCGGCTACATTAGCGAGCACGATTTGAAAATTGCCAAAAAGCTGGCGTACGTCTTGGCTGGCGGCAACGTGCCATACGGAACGGAAGTGGATGAACAATACTTGCTCGACCTTGAGCGCGAAGCGTTTTTAAGCTTGATCGGCGAGCCAAAGACGCAAGCGAGAATGCAACATATGCTTGTCAAAGGAAAACCGCTCCGCAACTAAGGCGGATGAATGTTGAGGGGGGATTGGCGTGAGAGAAGCGGTGATTGTCGCAGGAGCGCGCACACCGGTCGGGAAAGCGAAAAAAGGGACGCTCGCTCATGTGCGGCCGGATGATTTGGGAGCGCTTGTCGTCAAAGAAACGCTAAAACGAGCAGGAAACTATGACGGGAATATCGATGACTTAATTATCGGCTGCGCCATGCCGGAGGCGGAGCAAGGACTCAATGTCGCCCGCAACATCGGGGCGCTCGCCGGTCTGCCGTATACCGTGCCGGCGATCACGATCAACCGGTATTGTTCGTCCGGTTTGCAGGCGATCGCCTATGCAGCTGAACGGGTGATGCTTGGTCATTCCGATACGGTCATCGCCGGCGGAGTCGAATCGATGAGCATGGTCCCGATGATGGGGCATGTCGTCCGCCCGAATGCCCGCTTGGCGGAAGAAGCGCCAGAATATTACATGTCGATGGGGCATACGGCCGAGCAAGTGGCGAAAAAGTACGGCGTCAGCCGTGAGGACCAAGATGCGTTTGCTGTGCGCAGCCATCAGCGGGCGGCGAAAGCGCTGGCCGAGGGGAAATTTGATGAGGAAATCGTACCAGTAGAAGTGACGGTGCGCAAAGTAGAAAACAACAAACTCGTCGAAGAGAAAGTGGTCTTTACGCAAGATGAAGGGGTGCGCCCGGACACGAACATGGAGACGCTCGCGAAACTGCGCCCGGCGTTTGCCGTCAATGGCACGGTCACGGCAGGAAACGCGTCGCAAATGAGCGACGGGGCCGCGGCGGTGATGGTCATGGATCGCGAAAAAGCAGAATCGCTCGGCTTGAAGCCGCTTGGCAAGTTTCGTTCGTTCGCCGTCGCCGGCGTGCCGCCGGAAGTGATGGGGATCGGTCCGGTCGCGGCTGTGCCGAAAGCGTTGAAACTGGCCGGTCTTGAGCTGTCCGATATCGGCCTGATCGAGTTAAACGAAGCATTCGCGTCTCAATCGGTCCAAGTCATTCGCGAGCTTGGTCTCGATGAAGAGATCGTCAACGTCAACGGCGGGGCGATCGCGCTTGGCCATCCGCTCGGCTGCACTGGCGCGAAGTTGACCTTGTCGTTGCTTTACGAAATGCGGCGCCGCAACGTCCAGTTCGGCATTGTTACGATGTGCATTGGCGGCGGCATGGGGGCCGCAGGCGTCTTTGAACTGCTGTGATGTGAAGTCAATAGAAAATGAAGCGGGCGGCGCTGCCGCCCGGGCAATCACACGATATTTGGGGGAGGAAAAGAAACAATGGCAAAAACGGTCGAAAATGCGATTCAAGGCGGCAGCTTTTTAATTGAGGACATTCCGGCGGAGCGTGTGTTTACGCCGGAAGATTTCACCGATGAGCATCAAATGATCGCCAAGACAACGGAAGAGTACGTCAACAACGAAGTGCTTCCGCAGCTCGAGCATCTCGAAAACCATGAGTTTGACCGCTCGGTGAAACTGCTTCGCAAGGCGGGCGAACTTGGGCTGTTAAGCGCCGATATCCCGGAGGAGTACGGTGGGTTAGGACTGGACAAAGTGAGCTCTGCCATCATTGCCGAACATATGGCGCCGGCCGGCGGTTTCGCCATTTCGCACGGGGCGCACGTCGGCATCGGATCGCTGCCGATTGTCTTGTTCGGTACGGAAGAACAAAAACAAAAATATTTGCCGTATTTAGCGACTGGAGAAAAGATTGCCGCTTACGCTTTAACCGAACCGGGCTCCGGTTCCGACGCGCTTGGAGCAAAAACGACGGCGAAATTGAACGCCGAAGGGACGCATTACATTTTAAACGGTGAAAAACAATGGATCACCAACTCCGGCTTCGCTGATGTGTTTGTCGTTTACGCGAAAGTGGACGGCCAGCATTTCACCGCGTTCATCGTCGAGCGCGACTTCCCGGGCGTCTCAACCGGTCCGGAAGAAAAGAAAATGGGGATTAAAAGCTCGTCAACACGGACGCTCATTTTGCAAGATGTGCCGGTGCCGAAAGAAAACGTGCTCGGTGAAATCGGCAAAGGCCATGTCATCGCCTTCAACATTTTGAACATCGGCCGCTATAAACTCGGTCTCGGGGCGGTCGGCGGGGCGAAACGGGCGCTTGAAATCACGCTGAAATACGCCAACCAACGCCAGCAATTCAAGCGACCGATTTCGAAGTTTACGCTGACGCAAGAAAAATTCGCGACGATGGCAGCGCGGCTGTACGCGGCGGAAAGCTCCGTCTACCGCACGGTCGGTTTGTTCGATGAACGGATGGGCTTGCTTGATGCGGAAAAAGCGAAGGACGGCAAAGAAATTGCCAAGTCCATCGCTGAATATGCGATCGAATGCTCATTGAACAAGTTTTTCTCCACTGAAGTGCTCGATTACATTGTTGATGAAGGGGTACAAATTCACGGCGGCTACGGCTTTATGCAAGAGTATGAAATCGAGCGCGCTTATCGCGATTCGCGCATTAACCGCATTTTTGAAGGGACGAACGAAATCAACCGCCTGCTCGTGCCGGGCATGTATTTGAAAAAAGCCATGAAAGGCGAGCTGCCGCTCTTCCAAAAAGCGCAACAGCTGCAAGAAGAGCTCATGATGATGACGGCCGAGGAACCGGGTTCAGGGGTGCTTGAGCAAGAGAAATATTTGGTGCGCAACGCGAAAAAGATCGCTTTGATGGTCGCTGGCTTAGCGGTGCAAAAATACGGTCAACGGATCGAGGAAGAACAAGAAGTGCTTGTCAATATCGCTGATATCGTTTCCAACATTTATGCGATGGAATCGGCGCTTTTGCGCACAGAAAAAGCGATTCAAGCGAGCGGGGAAGAGAAAAACAAGCAAAAAGTGTTGTATACGCAAATTTTCTGCCAAGAGGCGTTCAATGAAATCGAAGCCCATGCGAAAGAAACGCTCGTTGCCGTGGAGCAAGGCGACACACTTCGGATGATGCTCGCCGCTCTCCGTCGGTTGACGCGTCATACCCCGATCAACGTGATCGCGAAAAAACGCGAAGCGGCTGCAGCCCTCATTGAAGCGGAACAGTATATTGTGTGATAATAGGAAGTACCAGGTTTGTCCTGGTACTTCTTTCTGTCAGAAGCAGATAGCAATGGTTCGGAAAAACGGGGACAACCGATCAATTGTTTCCGTTAACAGTTCTAGAGGAGGGACGGCCATGGCGTTGACGTTGTATTGGTATCCGAAATGCGGGACGTGCCGGAAGGCGAAGCGGTGGCTTGATGAGCACGGGATCGAGGTGCAAACGGTGCATCTTGTCGATGAGCCGCTGACGAAAGAGGAGCTCGCCCGCTTGCACCGTCAAAGCGGGTTGCCGCTTAAAAAATTTTTTAACACAAGCGGGATGAAATACCGCGAACTCGGATTAAAGGACAAGCTTAACGGCGCATCGGAAGAAGAGATGCTTGAGTGGCTTGCTTCGGACGGGATGCTAGTAAAACGGCCCATTTTAACGGGCGGCGAACGGGTTGTTGTCGGGTTTCGCGAGCAAGAGTACGAATCGTTTTTCGCCGGACGCCTGTCGGCAGAAAGATAAAAAATTTTAATAAAATGCGACGAACTCGGTGAGTTTTTGTCCAAAATCGGTTATGATGAAAAAGGAGATAATTTGTCGCAATGGAGGGATTCCATGAACACGCCAAAAGAACTTCGCTATTCAAAAGAGCATGAGTGGGTGCGCGTCGAAGGAGACAAAGTGCGCATCGGCATTACCGATTTTGCCCAATCAGAGCTTGGCGACATCGTGTTTGTTGAGCTGCCGGAAGTTGGAACGGAAATTACGGCGAATGAGCCGTTTGGTAGCGTCGAATCGGTGAAAACCGTCTCGGAACTGTATGCGCCGATCAGCGGCACGATCGTCGAAGTGAACGAATCGTTAAATGACAATCCGGAATATGTGAACGAATCGCCGTATGAAAAAGCGTGGATGATTGTTATTGAACCGAAAGATTTAAGCGAAGTCGACAACTTGTTGACGGCTGAACAATACGCGGCGATGGTGAACGAAGGATAAACGTTCCTGCAATCTTCGCCCCCGATCCGGACACCCTATACATACCGGAACTTGATTAAAAAGGGGGGCTCCCGATGGCGCTGCAATCAACGCGCATCGATATTACGGATCGGGTAACCGGCAAGCTGAACGGCCGCTCGCTGGACTTGTACGAGGAAGGCGAGCTCATCGGACGTCTTCCTCTTCCGGCAGCGGGCGTTCAGTTGAAAAACGGGTATACCGAGCAGAACGGAAAAATCTATAAAGATGTGACCGCTACCGTTGAACCGGATCAAAAATATGTCGATTGCGACGGGGAGGCGGGTTGGTGTTAAAAGGCAACGGTGGATGGCCGTTGCTTTTTTTCAACTTTTTGTTGGCGCAGAGCATACAATATGGTAACCTTTTTTGAAGTTAGGTGGGTCGGACATGCGACGGGCAGAAAAAGTGATTATTGTAGAAGGGCGATCGGATAAACAAAAAGTGTCAGCCGTGCTGAACGAACCGGTCGTCATTATTTGTACGAACGGCACGATCAGTGATTCGCGCCTTGAGGAGCTGGCCGACGAGCTTGAGGGTCAGGACGTGTACGTGCTGGCAGACGCTGATGAAGCAGGAGAAAAGCTGCGCCGGCAATTTCGACGGATGTTTCCGGAAGCGGAACACATTTATATTGACCGGACGTACCGCGAAGTGGCCGCTGCTCCGCGTTGGCATTTAGCCCAAGTGTTGCTGCGCGCCCATTTTGACGTCCGCATCGACTCGTTAATGAAGGGAAGAGGCGAGTGAAACCGATTGAACGAACAGAGATACAACAGACAATCACTGAACAGCCGCTTATGGCTCTTTATTTGTACACCCCGCTGTGCGGCACGTGCCAGCTGGCGAAACGAATGTTGACGGTGGTGGAGGAGTTGTTTCCGGCGCTGCCGTTTTACGAAACAGACGTGAATTATATCCCGGAGCAAGCAGTCGTTTGGAAAATTGAAAGCGTTCCTTGCTTGCTTCTTTTTGTGGACGGAACGATGGTGGGCAAATGGTATGCGTTTCATTCCGTTCCGTACTTGTATGAGGAAATTCAAGCTCGGTTGCCGCGCTGACTACCTGCCTTTTTTTGACGCCATTTGACATATTTCTTTGGAAATGACAAAAATAGCGTTGGTTCGCCACAATGACTGTCGAGATTTTTGTAAAGGATTCCTCCCCCTCCGTATGGAAATAAAGGGAACAAAGGGAAATGGGGGGGATGGTCAATGGAAATGCATCAGTTAGTGGGACAGTTTATGGAACGGATGCAAACGTTGCGTCATTTGTTGCCGATTTTGCCGGATGAGCAGTTGTATGTTCGGTTTGAGAGTGAAGAAGGTGTTGCTTTGTTGGCGATCGGCAAGGAGCCGACTGCCCCAGAGATAGGAAATGACGAACGCCACACGTTAACGGTGCGCGGTTCAAAGAAAGCGCTTGAATCGCTGCTGAGCGGCGAGCTGAAGCTGCAGCAGCTCGTCCGGCTGCAAGAAGTGTCTGTGTCGGGAAGCTTTCGCCACATGTTGCTGCTTGAATCTCTCCTCCATTTGGCCAAGCCGTATCGTCATGTTGGGTAAAAAATTTTGTTGACACCGTTCGACATACAATGATACAATCACACTCGTAATCAATTGAATAGGCAAATGGTTGTGCTCTTATCAAGAGAGGTGGAGGGATGTGCCCAATGAAGCCCGGCAACCGTCAGCGAGTCTGCTGAAAAGGTGCCAATTCACACAAAGCGGCCTGCTTTGAGAGATAAGAGACGGAACGGTAGACAAATACCTTTCTGTTCTCTGCGGGCAGAAAGGTTTTCTTTTTGCGCTCTGTTGCCTTGGGAAGAAGGAAGGTGAAACGGTGATTCAACTTAAACAAGTGACAAAAATTTATCATGCGGCGAATGGATCGGTAACAGCTGTCGACAATGTGTCGCTCGATATTCGCGAAGGGGAAATTTTCGGGATTATCGGTTACAGCGGCGCGGGGAAAAGTTCGCTCATCCGGCTGTTAAACGGGCTGGAAAAGCCGACGAGCGGCCAGGTGGTCGTCGCCGGCCGCGATATGGCGCGCATTAAAGGACGGGAGCTGCGCAAGGCGCGCCAAGAAATCGGGATGATTTTCCAGCACTTCAACTTGCTTTGGTCGCGTACGGTGCGGGAAAATATTGCGTTTCCGCTCGAGATCGCCGGCGTTCCGAAAGAGGAACGGCAAAAGCGGGTTGATGAGCTCATCCAGCTTGTTGGGCTCGCCGGGCGGGAAGACGCGTATCCGTCGCAGTTAAGCGGCGGACAAAAACAGCGGGTCGGCATTGCTCGGGCGCTTGCCAACAACCCGAAAGTGTTGCTTTGCGATGAAGCAACATCGGCATTGGATCCACAAACGACGGATGCGATTTTGGACTTGCTTGTCGATATTAACAAGCGGCTCGGGCTGACGATCGTGCTGATTACGCACGAAATGCATGTGATCCGTAAAATTTGTGACCGCGTGGCGGTGATGGAAAGCGGCAAAATCGTCGAGCAAGGCGAAGTGTTGCACGTCTTCCGCAACCCGCAACAGCCGATTACGAAACGGTTCGTTCAACAACTGATCGAACCGGAGGAAACGGAAGAGGCGGTTTCCCATTTGTTCGGCCAATACCCGAACGGGGTGATCGCGCAGTTGACATTTGTCGGCGAAGCAGCTGGCCAGCCGCTCATCACGCAAGTCGTTCGGCAATTTACGGTTGAGATCAACATTTTGCAAGGGAAAATTTCGCAAACTCATCAAGGCGCCTACGGTGTGCTGTTTGTGCACATCGACGGCGCGGCGGACGAAATCGCCCGGGTGCTTGACTATATTCGCAGCCAGCAAGTGGCGGTGGAGGTGATTCATGATGCTCGCTAACCTCCTGCCGAACGTGCAATGGGAGACGATGTGGGCGGCGACGGTCGAGACGTTGTACATGACCGGGATGGCGGTCGCGGCGACGTTCGTCATTGGGATTGTTCTCGGGCTGCTTTTATTTTTAACGGCGAAGGGAAACCTATGGGAAAACCGGTTGGCCAATATGATCATTGCTGCGTTCGTCAATATTTTTCGTTCCATTCCGTTCATTATTTTAATTATTTTGCTCATCCCGTTTACTAAATGGCTTGTTGGGACAATGCTTGGGGCGAATGCGGCACTGCCAGCACTCATCATTGGTGCAGCTCCGTTTTATGCCCGTATGGTCGAAATCGCCCTCCGCGAAATTGACAAGGGGGTCATTGAAGCGGCGAAGGCCATGGGCGCCTCGACATGGACGATCATTTGGAAAGTCCTGTTGCCAGAATCGCTTCCGGCGCTTGTCTCCGGGATTACTGTCACCGCTGTGTCGCTTGTCGGCTACACGGCGATGGCTGGCGTTGTTGGCGCCGGCGGGCTGGGGAACTTGGCGTATTTGGAAGGGTTCCAGCGCAGTCATAACGATGTGACGTTTGTCGCGACCGTGTTGGTGCTCATCATCGTTTTTGTCATTCAGTTTATCGGTGACTTTGTCACTTCGAAAATTGATAAACGATAAAGGGGGCAGAAGGAAATGAAAAAATGGCTTGGTGCTTTGTTGGCTGCCGTCTTGGTGTTCGCTTTAGCAGCGTGCGGCGGCAACAAGGACGAAAACGCTGCTGGCGGGGATAAAGGCGGCGAGTTGGTCAAACTGAAAGTCGGTGCGTCGAACGTGCCGCATGCGGAAATTTTGGAACAAGCGAAACCGCTGTTGGAAGAAAAAGGCATAGACTTGGAAATTATCACGTTCCAAGACTACATTTTGCCAAACAAAGCATTGGCGGACAAAGATATTGACGCTAACTATTTCCAACATATCCCGTACTTAGAAGCACAAATGGAAGAACATGGTTACAATTTCGTTAACGTTGGCGGCATCCATATCGAGCCGATCGGCTTGTACTCCAAAAAATATAAAAGCGTCGAAGAACTGCCAAATGGCGCGACGATCATTATGAGCAACTCGGTTGCCGACCATGGCCGCATTTTATCGATGCTCCAAGAAAAAGGGCTCATCAAGCTGAAAGAAGGCGTCGACAAAACGAGAGCGACGGTTAACGACATCGTGGAAAACCCGAAAAAATTAAAGTTTAAAGCCGATGTAGACGCTGGATTGCTGCCGCAAGTTTATCAAAACGGGGAAGGCGATGCCGTGCTGATCAACGCGAACTATGCGCTTGATGCCGGCTTGGATCCGGCGAAAGACCCAATCGCCGTCGAATCGCCGAAAGACAACCCGTACGTCAACATTGTGGCCGTGCGCAAAGGCGATGAAAACCGGAAAGAAATTAAAACATTGGTGGAAGTGCTGCAATCGAAAGAAATTCAAGACTTCATTACCGAACAATACAAAGGCGCTGTCATTCCGGCAGCGGAAAACAAGTAATCAACGGGAGCGTTTCGCTCCCGTTTTTTTTTTTTGAACAACGAAGCCGACGTTCTGCCCTTGTGGAACACGGCAGAGGGAAAGAAGAAATTCATGGGTGTCAGACGGTACTTGATCAGAAAAGAGAACCGATCGAACAAGGTCTCTCTAATGAACCGTCTTTTTCCCCCGCCCTTATAGCGGACAATGAAAAAGGATGTCTTGCTGTTGAGACATTCTCCTGAATCACTGACGGTTCAAGCGCTCTAACACGGCAGCGAGCATGACGATGATCAGGCAGTTTTGCCAGGTGATCACCACGGCCAAGCTGAATGTGCCATCGCCTTGTTCACCGACGATGTTGCCGATGGCGATCCATGCCAAAAACGGGGCGAACGCAGCAGTCAAAACGAAGATGACCGAGCGAACGCGATTTCCCTCTTTCCAACGAAGCGATGGTGCGATGGCGTCGATGTTGGCGCTTCGGAAACGGCGTGTTTTTCCATTCGCTTTCTGTATGATTCGGTGTTTCATTTCCGTTTCCTCCATGCATACTAAAAAGGCATGAAACGCTTCTCCGCTTCTGCTCAGGAGGCGGGATGGAATCTTCTCGGTTCAATATGGAAAAAGAAGGAGGAAACCGAAGATGAACAACGGAATACAGACATCCGTCGAAGCTGCACTTCTTCATTATAAGGAAGGAATCGGAACGTTTACGAAAAAGATGCCGACGATTGCTGAACGGTTTCATGCGTTTACCGAGGCTTGTTTTGCCGAGGGAGCGTTGACGAAAAAAGAAAAGCAGTTGATCGCCCTTGGCATCAGCCTAGCTACCCAAGATGAATATTGCACCATTTACCATACGAAAGGATGTCTTGATGAAGGGGCATCGGAACAAGAAATTTTGGAAGCGTGCGCAGTGGCGGCGGCGTTTGGCGGCGGTGCGGCAATGAGCCAAACGGTGACGCTCGTGCAGGAATGCGTCCGTGAGCTGCGGACGACCCATTAGACGCCAGCAATGGTGTTTTTGTTGGCAAACACATTCGATTTCAGCCGGCGCCTTATGATTTCAGCCGGCTTTTTTTTGTAAAAACTCGTACAAATAGGTCGTTTTCGTGTAAAATATAAAAAGCGTTGTCCAATTCCCTCTCTTCTATGGGTAAGTTTTACATATGTACACAGTGGAAAAGGCAGCGGAAAAGTTGCGAACACTTTTCATTTGTTATAAGATTGTAATGAGAATAAAATGAGAATGAACAATCGCTGGGTCAAAAGCGAGCTTACATTATTTTTACGCAAAAACTGGAGGTATGCTTTATGGCCGTATTAACGATTCAAAATCTCCACGTATCAGTGGAAGGAAAAGAAATTTTAAAAGGGGTTGACTTGGAAGTTAAAGGCGGGGAAATTCACGCCATTATGGGTCCGAACGGAACGGGGAAATCGACGCTGTCATCGGCCATTATGGGCCATCCGAAATATGAGGTGACGGCAGGCACGATTACGCTCGACGGCCAAAACGTTCTTGAGATGGAAGTAGATGAGCGGGCGCGTGCCGGTTTGTTTTTGGCGATGCAATATCCGAGCGAAATCAGCGGGGTGACGAACGCCGACTTTTTGCGGTCAGCCATCAACGCTCGTCTTGGTGAGGGCAATGAAATTTCGCTCATGAAATTTATCCGCAAGCTCGATGAAAAAATGTCGTTTTTGGAAATGAACCCGGATATGGCGCACCGCTATTTGAACGAAGGGTTCTCGGGCGGGGAGAAAAAGCGGAATGAAATTTTACAGCTGATGATGCTTGAGCCGAAAATCGCCATTTTGGACGAGATCGACTCCGGATTGGACATTGACGCATTAAAAATCGTCGCCAAAGGCATTAACGAAATGCGCAGCAGCGAATTCGGCTGTTTGATCATTACCCACTATCAACGGTTGTTGAATTACATCACCCCGGACTATGTACACGTCATGATGCAAGGGCGCATCGTGAAATCGGGCGGTCCGGAACTGGCACAGCGGCTTGAGGCGGAAGGGTACGATTGGATTAAGAAAGAATTGGGCATCGAAGACGAAACGGTCGGGCAAGAAGCGTAAGCGTTAGGAGGAGGACTATGGCGACAGAAACGAAAATTCCATTCGATGAAACATACATCCGCACGTTCTCAAGCGAACGCGGCGAACCGGACTGGCTGACCGAGCGACGCCTCGAAGCGCTCGGGAAAGCGGAACAGCTGCCGCTGCCGAAACCGGACAAAACGAAAATTGACAAGTGGAACTTTACTGACTTTGGCCGCCATGTGGTCGACAGCGCACCGTATGCGAACCTTGATGATTTGCCGGAGGCGGTCAAGGCGCTGATTGAAGCGGGCGAAGGAACGACAAATTTATATGTGCAGCGCAACCATACACCAGCGTATGTTTCGCTCTCTGATGAGTTGAAAGAAAAAGGAGTCATCTTCACCGATATTTTCACGGCTGCTAGGGAACATGGCGATTTGCTGAAGAAATATTTCATGACCGATGCGGTTAAGCCGGATGAGCACCGTCTTGCCGCGCTGCATGCGGCGCTGTTAAACGGCGGAGTGTTTGTGTACGTTCCGAAAAACGTCGAAATCGAAACACCGCTCCAAGCCGTCTACATTCAAGACGAGGACGACATCGGCTTGTTTAACCACGTCATCGTTGTCGCAGAAGACAACAGCCGCGTCGTATTCGTTGAAAACTATTTATCGGCGAGCGATGAAGGAAAAGCGGTCGTCAATATTGTCGCCGAGGTATTTGCCAATGCGAACGCGCGCGTCTTTTTCGCCGCGGTCGACCATTTGGCCAAAGGCGTGACGACGTATGTCAACCGACGCGGCGTTGCTGGGCGCGACGGGCGAATCGAATGGGCGCTCGGGCTGATGAATGACGGCAACACCGTGTCGGAAAATATCACTCGCCTCATCGGTGACGGATCGTTCGGGGATACGAAAACGGTTGTCGTCAGCCGCGGCGAGCAAGTGCAAAACTTTACGACAAGCGTCGTTCACTACGGGAAACATACGGAAGGTTATATTTTAAAACACGGCGTCGTCCGTGACAGCGCCACTTCGATTTTTAACGGCATCGGCAAAATTGAGCACGGCGCGTCGAAGTCCAACGCCGAGCAAGAATCGCGCGTGTTGATGTTAAGCGAAAAAGCGCGCGGCGATGCGAACCCGATTTTGCTCATTGATGAAGATGATGTCATGGCAGGCCACGCGGCATCAGTCGGGCGCGTCGATCCTATTCAATTGTATTACTTAATGAGCCGCGGCATTCCGAGAAACGAAGCTGAACGGCTGATCATCCATGGCTTTTTGGCGCCAGTCGTTGAAGCGATTCCGCTTGAAGGTGTGAAAAAACAATTAATCGAAGTGATTGAAAGGAAAGTTCAATCATGAACGTGAAAGAAATTCGTTCGTTGTTTCCCATTTTGCATCAACAAGTGAACGGCCATCCGCTCATTTATTTTGACAGTGCGGCGACATCGCAAAAACCGCTGCCGGTGATCGAAGCGCTCGACCGCTACTACCGCGAGTACAACTCGAACGTCCATCGCGGCGTCCATACGCTCGGAACGAAGGCGACCGATGCGTATGAAGGAGCGCGCGAAAAAGTGCGTCGGTTTCTTAATGCCAAATCGGCACAAGAGATCATCTTTACGCGGGGGACGACAACGGCGCTCAACTTGGTCGCTTCGAGTTATGCGCGCGCCAACGTCAAAGAAGGCGATGAAATCGTCATTACGTACATGGAGCACCATAGCAATTTAATTCCATGGCAACAAGCGGCGAAACAGACCGGAGCGACATTGAAATATATTCCGCTGCAAGAAGACGGAACGATCGATCTCAAGGATGTCGAGGCAACGGTGACGCCGGCGACGAAAATCGTTGCCATCGCCCATGTATCGAACGTGCTCGGTACGATCAATCCGGTTCGGGAGATCGCCCGCATCGCTCACGATCGCGGCGCCGTTGTCGTTGTCGACGCGGCGCAAAGCGCTCCGCACATGAAAATTGATGTTCAAGAGCTCGGCTGTGATTTTCTCGCGTTTTCCAGCCATAAAATGTGCGGACCGACCGGAGTTGGCGTATTATATGGAAAAAGAGAACTGTTGGAGCAAATGGAGCCGATCGAGTTTGGCGGCGAAATGATCGATTTTGTCGAGCTGTATGACTCGACATGGAAAGAGCTGCCGTGGAAGTTTGAGGGCGGCACGCCGATCATCGCCGGCGCGATTGGTCTCGGTGCGGCCATCGATTTCCTCGAACAAGTCGGGTTGGACGCCATCGCCGCTCATGAACACGAGTTGGCGCAATATGCACTCGAACGGCTGGCTGACATCGAAGGCGTTACCGTCTACGGGCCGAAAGAACGGGCCGGGCTTGTGACGTTTAACATCGAAGGGGTGCACCCGCACGATGTGGCGACGGTTCTTGACGCGGAAGGAATCGCCATCCGCGCCGGCCACCATTGCGCCCAGCCGTTGATGAAATGGCTTAACGTGACCGCAACCGCCCGGGCGAGCTTTTACCTGTACAATACGAAAGAGGAAATCGATACGTTTATCGCTGCATTACAGAAAGCGAAGGAGTACTTCAGCCATGTCTTCTAATCATCCGTTAGACCAGCTTTACCGCCAAGTCATTATGGATCATTATAAAAACCCGCGCAACCGCGGCGTGCTTGAGGGGACGAACGTCGATATCAACATGAACAACCCGACGTGCGGCGACCGCATTCATTTGACCATGAAAGTGGAGGACGGAAAAATCGCTGACGTCAAATTTGAAGGGGAAGGCTGTTCGATTTCGATGTCGTCAGCGTCGATGATGACGCAGGCCATTAAAGGGAAAAACGTCGAAGAAGCGCTTCGGCTCGCTCACATTTTTTCGGACATGATTCAAGGCAAGGAATACGACGATTCGCTCGATCTTGGCGACATCGAGGCGCTTCAAGGTGTTTCGAAATTTCCGGCCCGCATTAAATGTGCGACATTGGCGTGGAAAGCGCTCGAAAAAGGGTTGCATGACCATTAAGATGAAGGAAGGTGAACCACGATGGCGAAAAAAGCACCAGAAATCGGCGAATATAAGTATGGCTTCGTCGATAAGGACGTTTCCATCTTCCGCGCCCAGCGCGGGCTGACGCGCGAAGTCGTCGAAGAAATTTCGCGCATGAAAAACGAGCCGCAATGGATGCTCGAGTTTCGCTTAAAAGCGCTCGACATTTTCTACAGCAAACCGATGCCGCAATGGGGCGGCGACTTGTCGAGCCTGGACTTTGATGAGATCACGTACTACGTCAAACCGACGGAAAAATCGGGCCGTTCGTGGGACGAAGTGCCGGAGGAAATTAAAGCGACGTTTGATAAGCTCGGCATTCCAGAGGCGGAACAAAAATATTTGGCCGGGGTTTCGGCGCAATACGAGTCGGAAGTTGTCTACCATAATATGAAAGAAGACTTGGAAAAACTCGGCGTCATCTTTAAAGACACCGATTCAGCCCTGAAAGAAAACGAAGACTTGTTCCGCGAACATTTTGCGAAAGTGGTGCCGCCAACGGACAACAAGTTCGCGGCGTTGAACTCGGCTGTTTGGTCGGGTGGTTCGTTCATTTACGTTCCGAAAGGCGTTAAAGTCGAAACGCCGCTGCAAGCGTATTTCCGTATCAACTCGGAAAACATGGGGCAGTTTGAACGGACGCTCATCATCGTCGATGAAGGAGCACACGTCCATTACGTTGAGGGCTGTACGGCACCGATTTACACGACGAACTCGCTCCACAGCGCGGTCGTCGAAATCATCGTCAAAAAAGGCGCGTACTGCCGCTACACGACGATTCAAAACTGGGCGAACAACGTCTTCAACTTGGTGACGAAACGCGCCGTTTGCGAAGAAAACGCGACAATGGAATGGATCGATGGCAACATCGGCTCGAAGCTGACGATGAAGTATCCGGCTGTCATCTTAAAAGGTGAAGGCGCGCGCGGTTTGACGCTGTCGATCGCCATCGCCGGCAAAGGCCAGCACCAAGATGCTGGGGCGAAAATGATCCATTTGGCGCCGAACACATCGTCCACGATCGTTTCGAAGTCGATTTCCAAACAAGGCGGGAAAGTCACGTACCGCGGCATCGTCCATTTCGGCCGCAAAGCGTCCGGTTCGCGTTCGAACATCGAATGTGACACGCTCATTCTCGACAACCAATCGACATCTGATACGATTCCATATAACGAAATTTTAAACGACAATATTTCGCTTGAGCACGAAGCGAAAGTGTCGAAAGTGTCGGAAGAGCAGCTGTTCTACTTGATGAGCCGCGGCATTTCTGAACAGGAAGCGACGGAAATGATCGTTATGGGCTTTATCGAGCCATTCACAAGAGAGCTGCCGATGGAATACGCCGTCGAGATGAACCGCTTGATCAAGTTTGAAATGGAAGGAAGCATTGGATAATCTTGATCATATCAAGGGTGCAGCGTTCAAACGAAGCGCTGCACCCATCATTTTTTTCAAGTGCCGCTGATCCCACTTCAGTGTCTCATCCTCAATGTTTTGAGTCACATGGAGTGGGTGTCAGCGGTCATTTTTTTCTCCTGAACCGAGAAGTCTCATACCCATGCGTAAGCGGGAGATGAATCGGTGTCTTTTACCAGCCGCGGGATGCATGCAGGCTTGATTGACAACCTCGCATAGGAGAGTCAAGCATCTAGAGCGTTTAAAAATGGGTTTTTCGTAGTCACAAACGAGAAACAGAGAAATGGGGGATTAGGCAGCGGAAGAAGCCTTTCTACGGGGATGCGCCGCAAACGATGTTCTGTTCGTAGAGACAGATTTGACACACGAAAATGAGCAGACGAACATGTTCTTCCGCGTCAGGGTCGAAAATACAACGCCAACTCTTCACATGTCACTCATGTATGATGACGCTCATATATAAATAGAGTAAAGGAGGTGAAATGATATTGTCAAAACATGGGGAACGAAAAAAGGCGCAACGGGTGAGCATAAGATGTGGTTGTAGCAATATGCGAATTGTGAGAGTGCATGGGCCCCTGCCATCCGACATGGCGTTGGCTGCGGTCAATGCTGCCACCACTGTTCCGGAAATGAGGGCGGCCATTGAAAACCCGTTGCTTGGCTTAAACCTTACAGAATATAACAGGTTATCTGAAGCAGTGAAAAACGATGTGGTCCAACAATTGCTAAATAACCGGCCTGCCTCAGGTTATCCTTCTGTTGCCCGTATTCAAGCTGCCCTGAATCAAGCCATCAATCAAGTGATCAGTTTAGCTGTGGTCAATGCCGCCACCACTGTTCCGGAAATGAGGGCGGCCATTGAAAACCCGTTGCTTGGCTTAAACCTTACAGAATATAACAGGCTATCCGAAGCAGCGAAAAACGATGTGATCCAACAATTGCTAAACAACCGGCCTGCCTCAGGTTATCCTTCCGTTGCCAGTGTCCAAGTCTCCTTGAATCAAGCCGTCAATCAGGTCGTTGATTTCGATCATATTTATGTTCAAGCTGGAGCTGTTGGTGGAAATGGCAGTAGAGCAAATCCTTTTGGAACCATTCCTCAAGGAATTGCCGCAGTAAATCCAGGCGGAACGGTTCATATTTTAAGTGGAACGTATCCCATTACATCACAAATTGTCGTCAATAAAGCTGGAATTACTTTAAAAGGTCAACCAGGCACCCTTCTATTGTTGCAAGCGGATATAATTGCCATGCGAATTACTGCGCCGAATACGACAATCGATGGTTTAACGATGACAAGCGATATTCCTTATCAAAAAGAATTTATCCAAATTGGCGGGAATAACACGACGATCATCAATAATACCATTTACGGACCACCTCAATCATCGCCCATGAGCGACTGGATTGTAAACAGAGCCGTTGTATCTCAAGGAGGACTTGCTATTTCGGTCATGAATAATACGTTCTATTCGTTAAGGACAGGAATGTATATTAACCCGAATGTGACAGGCTCCATTAACAATAATGTTGTTTACAACACAAAAGGAGGATTTTTAGTAGATCGTGCATTTACAACCTTCTTAGGAAACTCATGGGGAACCCCGCCGAACGAATTTGATATTGTGTTGCTTGTTGGTACAACAAGTGGCCCTCCATATGATAATCTTGCTCTATTAAGTGCACTTAACAATAATGCAACAATCTCGGATCAACGATGAAAGAAACGGGAAATCCGTTGGTAAAGCAAGGAACAAATAGCCACTTTGCGGCAGAAAAATGACAGATTGTTTTGCTTTGGACAAGGTTATGATGATGTCGTGGGATATGTTGAAGCAGCGCGTCACCCGATTGGGTGGCGTTTTTATTTCCATTAAGTTTCAAGGAAATGGGAAAGCAATGCTATTCTATGTTCAAACTGTACCACCCAGGAATATCAGCATAAAAAAGAACGCCTTTCTCACAGCGTTCTGGTCAATTTTGTTGTGAATGGTCGGGATTTTGATTGGCGTTTTTGGAAGCGAAAAACCCCACCATACCGCTGATCAAACTTGGCGGCACACTCCAAAGGAAAAACCCCCATTTTCCAGTAAACATGCTGACTAGGAAAAAGAATAGTGGAACCCCAATCATAATCCCGATGGACAGTTTTTGATATTTATTCATGATTGTCTAAGCTCCTCCTTTTTTATCAATTATAGCATTTTATTTAAAATTTTTATAATTTATACATAATTTTGCGCAGTCGATTCCTGGAGGAGAAAAGGTTGGTTGACTGTATCATGTCTTCCCAAACTTCTTGACAGTGCCATCACTGAGCAGTTTTTATACAAAATTCCACTGTTTTTCCAATAATAAAATCAGCTTTTTGAAACCCCCACTTTTCTTTGCATAATTTAGTTCCATCCATCCACACTATCTACGGGAAGGGTGATCCATGAATTTGTTAGGAGGGTTAATTATGGGAATTTTAAGTGGCAATCCAAAAGAAGAACCGATGCATTATGGAGAAGTATTTGGTGTATGGTCGTATTTACTGACCGCTAAAGGATTATTGTCCGGATATCAAACGTTACTCAACCATACAGGTGATGAGGATTTAAAACATTTTATTGAAGATTGTAAATGTCAAGATAAACATGTACACTTTTGACTGTTTAAGAATGTACATTTTTACTCGTTTTCTTTTTCTCTTTCTAAGTGATTTTTTATTCGATATGAATCCCCTACAATATTAATCACGGTCGCGTGATGTAAAATACGATCTAGGATGGCATTGGCTAGCTTTGAATCTTGAAATACCTCCCCCCAATCCTTAAAATTGGCATTGGTAGTAAATATCGTGCTTTTCTTTTCATACCGTAAATCAATCAACTGGAAAAACAATTTTGCATCTTCTCTGTCAATCGGCAAATAGCCAATCTCATCAATGATTAATAGCTTGTATTTTCCATAATGTTTTAAACGATTGTCTAAACGATTTTCCATTTTCGCTTTCTTCAATTGTAAAATCAGTTCGTGACATTTAATGAAATACGTACTTGTCCGCTTTTTTGGCAGCTGCGATTCCAATCGCAGTCGCCAAGTGGGTTTTTCCAACGCCACTTGGACCTAAAAAAACAATATTTTCATTCTCTTCAATAAACCGTAATGTCGTAAAATCTAGAATCTGTTGTTTATTGATTGAAGGCTGAAAGTCAAAATCGAAATCTTTTAATTCCTTTAGGTGAGGGAAAGCCCCCACCTTAACCATCGAGTTAATCATATTTCTTTCACGCATATCAATTTCATAATTCGTTAATTTTACTAGTGTATCAACGAACGACAGCTGATTTTTCGTACTAAAATCAATGGTTTCATTCAGGTGACAAATCATTTGTTTTAACTTGAGATACTCTAAGTTTTGAATTAATTGTTGATAACTACTATTCATTTTTATACACCTCATGAATCGCAAGTAAATTCTTCTTGGCTAGCTCATCAATATCCGGGTGATGAGGTAATCCCCTCGACAAGGTTTCGATGTAATGTTCTTGTTTATAATTCAGTTTTATTGAACTAATCCTATGTTGAGTAATCAAATGCATGTTATAATAAACGTAAATATGGTCATCATACACTTGTAATCCAACTGTTTTTCCTTTGTATTCAGCAGGGACGGAATATTGATTCCCTTTATAGGTAACCATTCCCGCTGAATTGACTTTTACAAGTGTATGTTTGATTTTGTAAGAATCTCTTATTTCATTCCTTGGCAGGGGTTGTAAGAGATTCTTTTCTTGTTCAAAGGCTAAGATAGGGATTTTTCCCGTTCCTTGATGATAGCTATGATTGATCCGTTCACAAAGGGATTGAACAAAATTCTGAAGTTCCTCATATGAAAATTGACCTTGATAGGCATGAATTTCATCGATTAGCTTCATCGTGGCTTCCACTTTCCCTTTGGTATAAGGCCTACCGGCTTTACACGGATGAATGTCAAATCCGCAATCTTTGGCAAATTGATCAAACCGTTCATTGACCACCCCTTTCGAATACTCCGTTCTCGCTTCATCCATGACGGTCTTCATATTGTCAAAGACAATGGTTTTCGGCACGCCTCCAATCTTTTCAAACGTCTCCATCAAAAAGGACATCAACACACTCTGCGATTTTGAAAGTGTTAATAAAAAAGTTCGAAATCGTGAATGAGACAGAAGAAATACCCCTATATTAACGTTTAATATTTCCCCTTCTTTCGTTACGTATCGAATATTTTCTTTCCAATCAAATTGCGCTTGTTCTCCAGGTTCCGTTTCATAACGAACGACCTGACCAACCGGTTTTGTCCGTTTACCCTCAGAAAAATATGCTTGAAACTCTGGTTTCCGAGAAATATAGGCCCGAAAGGCTGATTGGGAACATTCTAAGCCGTGATTGTCTTTCAAGTACTGCCAAAGAACCCGTTTATAATAAAAAATTTGTTTCGATTCTTTTGAAAGCAATTGAGAAATCACATCGTAGTATTTATCAATCTTAGACCCTCTTTTTCGTGTCTTTTTTGGGATAAGACCATTCAAATATTTATCAATCGTCCTCCTATCTACATTGAGATCTCGTGCTAATTGACTCTTATTAATTTTCATTCCCAAACTCTCCATAAGGGTTTTAAATTTTGGCAAATCTGATAAACTATGAATTTCAATCTCTGTTGTGATTTTCAAATTTACATGCACACCATTTCACCTCGAAATCAGTATGCATGTTAAAATCAAAATTGTACATTCTTATCCAATCACTTTTGTACATTCTTAAACTAGCATTTATAAAGATAGCATCGAAAACGTTCTAAAACCGGAAATCCAAGAAACGGAAGCTTTGTTAAAAGAAAATGGAGTAGCACTTCCGCCATCTCCTCCGGAACGGCCAAAAGCATGCTTGGAAGATATTCCGGCAGGAGCGAGATTTACTGACCCGGAAATTGCCGCGATGCTGAGTAAAGATATTGCAGAGGGGTTAGTGGCATGCAGCACGATTATGGGGCAGTGCATCAGGGAAGATATTGCTTTAATGTATGGGCAATTTCACATGAAAAAAGCGCAATATGGTGCGAAACTGCTTAGAATGAACAAAGAAAAAGGTTGGCTCGTTCCGCCGCCGCTCAATGTGAAAAATTCGAACTGTTAAAAAAGGGTGTTCATATGTTTAGCTAAAAGCTTGCGTAACGCAAGCTTTTACTTTTTGTTCATGAAGGCACGCATTTGTGTTTTGAAAAAGTTCCCCTAAATTTGCCTCCTTGTATCTACAGAATGAAATAATTGTTCTTTTGATTGCACATACCAAAGTTAACCATTATGAAAAGGAGGGAAAACCTGTGTTAAAAAAGATTCTTCATTCCCTTTGTGTTCTATCAGTTACATTGATGCTTTGTGGGGTAGCTGTTTATGCTCAAAATAACAACATGGACGTCGATAACAATACAAACAAAATCGTTCACATGGCTCAAAATGAAGACGTTGCTGATGATAATGACGATGACGATACAGATTGGGGTTGGATTGGGTTGCTTGGTTTAGCAGGATTATTAGGGTTAAGAAGAAGAGATGATAGAAGAGATTAACACCGATACAATGGAATGAGAATGATCGAGAGGAAGTGCCTGTCAAGTAAAAGCACATGTAAAAAGTCTGGGGCTCACCGAAAATGCGAGCGCGTTTTGGGGCAGCCCCTTGTCCCTTAGGTTAATATATATTGGTGAGGGGCTATATGAGCAATCAAGTTTGGCATGGAAGGACGCATTGGATAATCCTGATTATAAGAAGGGTGCAGCGCCCACAATCAAGCGCTGCACCCTTCATTTTTTTTTCGGGGACCGCTGATCCAACTCCAGTGTCTCATCTTTTTGAGTCACATGGAGTTGGTTGTCAGCGGTCATTGTTATGCTGGCATGCTCTATCCGTGCTAAAAGCGTCCATAACGATGATCGTCCATTTCAGATTTGTGAAGGAATGGTTCTTTATGCATCTTTTGGTATGCTCTATAATCGGATTGGTGATGTTTCATTATTTTGAAAATATAACGATGAAAAAGAGAGTGGAACGTGAAAGAGATGATAGGAATGTGGAAATGGATCAGAATGTTGAAGTTGCGAGATCTGGAGTTGTTTCGTTTAGATGACCAAGATGGTGAAACGGTTTGTATGTTATTGATTTTGGATTACAGGAGACCTAGTGTTTTCGATGATTTTCCCATTTTAAAGGGAATCGAGGATGAGGATTCATTTGAAGGCGCGGAGAATTATATCCACACGGTCATCATTTCAGAGAAAACATTAGAACAACATATGGTGGACCGAATCCTTGAGGTCATCGAAGGGTTAGTTGAACATAAGCCCGATTGTGATAATAATCATTCGTTTTATATTACGAAGTTCCCTGATTATTTTGGGGTTGGCACACATTTAATCGAGTACATTCAACCGATCTTAGATAAGATGAATTTTGATATTGATCTCACCTATATCACGGATAAACATTTCAATTACTTGACGCAAGAATAACGTTGCTTGCCGCGTCACAGGCCATTTCCCCTTAGAGCAACGTGCCAATAGTCGTTTTGATTTCATGGCCGACCTGCTTATGGTATAGTTAAAATATCTGAAAGCTGAATAAACTGGTGATGGCCATGATTTATATTGGACTGACCGGCTGGGGCGATCATGACAGCTTGTATCCGCCGGGCCTTGCTGCGAAGGACAAACTGCCGGAATATGCGGCCCATTTTCCGACGGTCGAGGTCGATTCGTACTTTTACGCCATTCAACCGCGGGCGAATGTGGAAAAATGGATTCGGGAAACGCCGCCGTCGTTTCAATTTATCGTTAAAGCGTATCAAGGGATGACCGGGCATGAGCGGGGGCCGATTCCATATGCGAATAAGGAAGAGATGTTTGCTGCATTTTTGGAGTCGATTGCGCCGTTTCAAGAGGCGGGAAAACTGGCGATGGTGCTGTTTCAGTTTCCGCCGTGGTTCGATTGCCGGCGCGAGCATGTCACCTATTTGCGCTGGGTCAAGGCGAGGATGGGAGCGGTGCCTGTCGCCTTAGAATTTCGGCATCAGTCGTGGTTTTCGCCCCGGTTTTACGATAAAACGCTCCGTTTTATGGAAGAGGAAGGCTGGATTCACAGCATTTGCGATGAACCGCAAGCGGGGGAAGGATCGGTGCCGACCGTCTTGCATCCGACCGATCGGGAAAAGACGCTCATCCGCCTGCACGGCCGCAACGTGCACGGCTGGAATAAAGCGACGGCCGGAGACAATTGGCGGGCGGTTCGCTATTTGTACCGCTATAATGAGCGCGAGCTAAGCGAATGGGTGAACCATATCCAGGCATTGAAGGAGAAGACGACACATATTTATGTGTTGTTTAACAACAATTCCGGCGGGGATGCCGCCGATAATGCCAAGCAGCTCATTCGCCTGCTCGGCATTGAATATACCGGTCTTGCGCCGCGACAGCTTGATTTGTTTTGAAGAGGGGGAGGCAAGATGGCTTACGCATTGCTTCTGTTGATCGGTTTTGTCGCCGGAACAGTCGGGAGCTTGGCCGGCCTTGGCGGTGGGGTAATCATCGTGCCGGCGCTTCTGTTTTTCGGCTCCCTCGGCTGGCTGTCGGCGGTGACGCCGCAAGTGGCGGTTGGCACGTCGCTCGTCGTCATTATTTTTAATGGCTTATCATCGACATTGTCGTATATGAAGGATAAAATGGTTGATTACCAAAGCGGGCTGCTGTTTTGCCTCGGCAGTATCCCAGGAACGGTGATTGGCGCGTGGGTGAACAATACGTTGAGCGTTGATCGTTTTTCGTTGTATTTTGGGCTGTTTTTAATGGCCATGTCGCTTTTTTTGTCAATAAGCCAAAAGAAAACGAAGGCGCAGGCGTCAGAAGAGGGGGCGGCGGCTAGGGAAAGCGGGTCGGAGTTGACCGTGTCCGCTCCAGAAAACAAGGAAACAGCCCGTCCACCGTGGTGGAGGCGGAAAGTGGTGCGCACGTATACCGGACGGAACGGGGAAACGGCTGTGTACAGCTATGATCCAGCCAAAGCGATTGCCATTGCCGTGGCTGTCGGGTTTTTCGGCGGCTTGTTTGGGATCGGTGGCGGCTCGCTCATGGTGCCAGCGATGATCGTTCTCTTCCGCTTTCCGCCGCATGTGGCGGTGGCGACGTCCATGTTGCTGATTTTTTTGTCATCACTTGTCGGTTCGACAACCCATATGGCGTTGGGCAACGTGCAGTGGGGATTTGCCCTAGCCCTTATTCCGGGAATATGGATCGGCGCCAAGACGGGGGCGTGGATCAATAAGCGAATGCAAAGCCGGACGCTTGTCGTTGTGCTGCGAATGGTGCTCGTGTTACTTGGCCTTCGTCTTGTGATTGAAAGTTTGTCGTAGCTGAGGAGGGGAGCGTATTGAAGCAAACGATCTATATTTACCATACGAACGATGTGCATAGTCATTTCGAGCATTGGCCGCAAATCGCCCGCTTTTTGTCTGAACGGAGGAAGGAGCATCGCGCGCGCAACGAAGCGATGCTTTTATTTGATGTTGGCGATTTTCTCGACCGTGTTCATCCGATCACCGAGGCGACGCGAGGAAAAGCGAACGTCGAGCTGCTCAACGAGCTCGGGTATGACGCAGTGACGATCGGCAACAACGAAGGGATCACGCTTGATTACCACGAGCTCGATACGCTGTACGAACGGGCGCAGTTTCCCGTTGTTGTCGCCAATTTGTTCCGCCGCGACGGTTCACGGCCTCCGTGGGCGCTTCCGTACACGGTGGTGCGGGCAGCGGAAACGTTTCGCATCGGGCTTGTCGGCGTGACCGCTCCATTTACGAACTTTTACGAACAGCTCGGCTGGAACATCGCCTCGCCGTTTGAGATATTGAAGGCGGCGGTAGCTGAAGTGAAACGGCAGGCGGACTGCGTTGTCGTGCTCTCTCATCTTGGCGTGCATGAAGATGAAAGGATGGCGGCCGAGATTCCAGGGATCGATTTGATTTTAGGCTCCCACACCCATCACCTGTTTCCGGAAGGGAAGCGAGTCAACGGCGTGCTTCTTTGCGCGGCGGGAAAATACGGACAATATGTCGGCGTCGTCAAGCTCGAGGTGGAAGGGCAGCGTTTGGCTCAGGCGTCCGCCACGGTGGTCGATGTGGAGACGTTGTCCCGTTCCGAAGAGGCAGAGCGACATCTTCGCCGCCTCGAACAAGAGAGCTTGTCACGGCTTGAGGCCGAACGGGTGACCGAACTTAAAGAAGATTTGCCGCTCAACTGGTTCGCTCCGTCACCGCTCGCTCAACTGCTTGCTTCCGCTTTGCGCGAATGGTGCCAGGCCGAAATCGGGATGGTCAACGCCGGCGTGTTGCTTGAGCCGCTTTCGAAAGGGCCGGTGACGAAAAAGCATTTGCACCGCATCTGCCCGCACCCGCTCAACCCGTGCAAAGTGAAGCTGCGCGGAGCGGAGCTCAAAGAAATCATGCTTGAGGCGAATACAGAGCGGATGAAACATTTACGGTTTAAAGGATTTGGCTTCCGCGGCGAAGTGATGGGGGAAATGGTGTACGACGGAGTGGACATCGAGACGGAACTTGAAGAAGATGGACAATGGCATATCCGCCGCATCACGATTAACGGCGAACCGCTCGACCCGGAGCGGTGGTATGAAGTGGCGACGACCGATATGTTTGCGATTGGCCATTTTTACCCGCAAATCCAACGGGCCGAGGAAAAAACGTACTACATGCCGGAGTTTTTGCGCGACGTGCTGGCTTGGAAATTAGCGCAGTAGGCAGGCACTTCTTTTTCCATGCTTCATACATTGAAGTATGGAAAGGAGTGTGACTGCGGCAATGGTGGAAGTGACGCCGATCATCATTGACGGATATCCGTTTATTGCCGTATCTGTGAAGCTGCCGAAGACGAATTTGCTAGCGGTGGCGAGCGACAAAGGCTATATTATGTGCGGAGCGCTCGATGTCGCTTTATTGAACGAAAAGTTGCGCGACCGCGGCATTATCGCCGGCCGGGCGGTTGGGGTGCGCACGATTGAGCAGCTGCTTGAAGCACCGCTTGAGTCGGTGACCATTGCTGCTGAACAGCTTGGCATTAAACCGGGAATGAAAGGAAAAGACGCGTTGTTGAAAATGCGGTGAAAAAATCCCTCCTTACAAGCATACATATAGCTTGTAAAGGAGGGATTTCTATTTTGGCGCGCCCCCGATTATTGCGAAAAGGTCCGCTTCCGTTCCGTTACGTGCTTTTATTGACGTTCGTTTTTTTTATGTTTTCGACAGCGGCAAGCCTTTGGATTGTGAATAAAGGCATTAAGCCCGTGCTGATGAAAATAGCAGAAACCGAAACGAAGCGGATTGCCAACTTAGTGATCAATAATGCGCTTGAGCAACAGTTCAGCAAAGAAAATCCCGAATTTCAACAAATTGTCACCCTTCAACAAGATCGTAACGGAAAAATCGTGTCCGTTGATTTCAACACCGAAGTTATCAATCGCATTTTAGAAGAAACGGACGATCATGTGATGAAAAGTTTAAAGGCGGCGACGGAAGGGCAGATTGAACGCATGGTGCTCCCTGAAGTTGAGGCGGTGCAAGGAGACAGCCGCGGTATCATTTACTACATTCCGCTCGGACAAGTGACAAACAATGCGTTATTAGCAAATCTCGGCCCGCGTATTCCTGTCCAGTTTCAAATCGTTGGAAATGTGGATTCCGAAGTGAAGAAACAAATTCATGCGTATGATATTAACAACTTTTTTATTGAAGTAGATATCCATGTTGCTGTCGATATTCAAGTAATCATTCCATTTGCTTCGAAAGTGTCCACCGTGACGACGGATTTGCCGCTTGTGATGCGCTTTATCCCAGGAGAAGTACCGCAGTTTTACAACAAAGGCGGCGGCCCTGTGGGCCCTTCCCTTCAGCTTCCGAAGCGCTAAAACGGGGAATGTTTTTGGGAGAAACATGGAAAAATTATACGAAGAAAGTGTTATTCCCGTGAATTATTATTCAGCTGTTTCGCCACTATTTGTTCAGAGCGAAACAGCTTTTTCATTTTCAAAAAGAAAAGAGCTAGACGAGAGAGAATAAATTTTGTAATATTATATTAAATTGAAAATAGTTTTATTATTTATGTAATTAGTAGAGGGGATGTGATAGTCGGGGGCAAAAGTAATGGTTCAAAAGAAGGGTGGTTTCTCATGCAACCGCTCCTTCACGACTACAAGTGCGCATGCAGAGGGTTTTTCGCCGATACCGTTAAACTGCGCACTCCGATGACAGAACATTATGAACAATGGGGGGAAAACGAGTGAAAAAGAAAAAAGTAGCAGGTGTCTTTTTCTCGCTCATGCTGACAGCGGGTCTCATGGCCGGCTGCGGCGGCAACGAACAAAGCAGCGGCTCGACCGGCGGCAGCGGCGGTGGAGGTGGGGATGTCATTAAAATCGGCGCCAACCTCGAGCTGTCCGGCGGGGTCGCTTCGTACGGACAGTCGATCGCTGAAGGGGTCGAGCTGGCGTTTGATGAAATCAACAAAGAAGGAATCAATGGCAAAAAGTTAGAACTTGTCAAAGTCGATAACAAATCGGAAGCAGCCGAAGCGACGAACGGCGCGATCAAGTTGATCAGCCAAGATAAAGTCGTTGCGATTGTCGGCTCGGCAACGAGTACGAACACACTCGCTCAAGTGCAAATCGCCAATGACAATAAAGTGCCGGTGATTACGCCGTCCGGTACGAACCCGACGATTACTACCAAAGACGGAAAAGTGAATGATTTCATTTTCCGGACATGCTTTATCGACCCGTTCCAAGGAACGGTGGCGGCAAAATTCGCATTGGATGACTTGAAAGTGAAAAGTGCGGCGATTTTGATCGACAGCGCGAGCGATTACTCGAAAGGGCTGGCTGCGTCATTTAAAGAAACGTTTACAGCCGGCGGCGGCAAAATTGTTGCCGAAGAAGCGTATGTGGCGAAAGATACGGACTTCCGCGCCACGCTGACGAACATTAAAGCGGCCAATCCGGAATTTTTGTTCTTGCCGGGCTATTATGAAGAGGTCGGCCTCATCGTGAAACAAGCGCGTGAGCTTGGTTTGAACGTGCCGATCATGGGCGGCGACGGCTGGGATTCGCCGAAGTTGATTGAGATCGCCGGCAAAGATGCGTTGAACAATACGTATATTACCAACCATTATTCATCCGGTGACCCGGATCCGAAAATTCAAGAGTTCGTCAAAGCGTTCGAAGCGAAATACAATAAAGCGCCGGATGCCTTTAACGCGCTTGGCTACGATACGGCTTACTTCCTGGCGGATGCCATCAAACGGGCTGGCAGCGCCGATCCGGTGAAAATTAAAGACGCGCTGGCACAAACGAAAGATTTGCAGTTGGTGACTGGTATATTCACGATCAATGAAAATCACGATCCGATCAAATCGGCAGTCATTTTGGAATACAAAGATGGGCAGCAACAATTCAAAACAAAAGTGAACCCGTAATGAAAGGCTGGATGGAGTGCATGGGCGGGGGAGGGCGTCCCCCTGGGGGGACGTCTTCCTGTCCAGCATTTCTTTTGGCAAACGACGAGTTTTCGTTAAGGAGCGTGCAATCATGGAACTCATTCAACAGCTAGTGAACGGCATTTCGTTAGGCAGCATTTATGCGCTGATCGCTCTTGGATATACGATGGTGTATGGCATCGTCCGTCTCATTAACTTCGCCCATGGCGACGTCTTTATGATTGGTTCATTCGTTGGTTTTTACGCTGTGACGATGCTTGGTGTCGGCTTTTTTCCAGCGCTGTTGTTGGCGATGGCAGTTTGCGCGGTGCTTGGGATGACGATTGAGCGGATCGCCTACAAGCCGCTGCGGAATGCGACGCGCATTGCTGTGCTCATTACGGCCATCGGTGTCTCGCTTTTGATCGAGTACGTGATGATTTATTTGCGCGGGGCACAGCCGGAAGCGTATCCGGGTACGCTGCTTCCAAAGCAGAACTTGGAGCTGTTTGGCGTCGTCATTAGCAGCCAGTCGCTATTCATCCTCGGCACGTCCCTCGTCTTAATGATCCTTCTTCAATTCATCGTTCACCGAACGAAAATCGGGAAAGCGATGCGCGCCGTCTCGCATGATGCGGAAGCGGCTCGATTGATGGGGATTAACGTCGACAATACGATTTCGGCCACGTTTGCCATCGGCTCGGCGCTCGCCGGGGCAGCCGGCGTCATTTTTGGCATTTATTATACGAAGATCGACCCGCTGATGGGCATTCTCCCAGGCTTGAAGGCGTTTGTCGCCGCCGTGTTGGGAGGGATCGGCATCATTCCGGGCGCGATGGTAGGAGGGCTTTTGCTTGGCGTTATCGAATCGCTCGTCAGCGGGCTTGGCTATTCGCTTTGGCGTGACGGGGTGGCGTTCATCATTTTAATTCTCATCCTCATTTTCCGGCCGGCCGGATTGTTTGGGAAAAACGTACGAGAAAAAGTGTAAAGGATGGTATGGAACATGGCAACTTGGAAGCGGACACGTGGGTTTTGGGTTTCCATCATATTGGCGTTCGCCTTTTTCGCCGTTGTCCAGTGGCTGATTACAAGCGGAACGTTAAACATCTTTTATGTGAACACCCTCTTTTTTATGGCGATTAACGTGATTTTGGCGGCCAGTCTCCATTTAATTATCGGAATTACCGGACAATTTTCGATTGGTCATGCCGGCTTTTTCGCTGTCGGCGCTTACGCCTCCGCGATTATGACGATGAAGCTGCAGCTGCCGTTTGCCGTCGGGGTATTGGTAGCCGGGGTGGCGGCGATGCTCGCTGGTCTTATCATCGGTGTGCCAAGCTTGCGCTTAAAAGGCGATTATTTGGCCATCGCGACGCTTGGGTTTGGCGAAATTGTCCGCATCGTTTTGTTGAACATCGACTATGTGGGCGGAGCGAGCGGCATGACAGTGACCCATATGACGACATGGCCGTGGGTGTTCGCGTGCTTGTTGATCACGATCATTGTCATCGCCAATTTTACGAATTCGACGCATGGGCGGGCGTGCATCTCAATCCGTGAGGATGAAATCGCTGCCGATGCGATGGGGATCAACACGACGTATTACAAAGTCGCAGCGTTTGCGATCGGTTCGTTTTTCGCCGGCATTGCCGGGGCTTTGTACGCCCATCACTTTTACATTATTCAGCCATCGAACTTTGGCTTTTTAAAATCGTTTGATATTTTGATTTTTGTCGTGCTCGGCGGGCTCGGCAGCTTGTCTGGCGCAACCATCTCGGCGGTTTTGTTGACGATCGTTTCGACGTTTTTGCAAAACTATCCGGAAACACGGATGATCATTTACAGCCTTGTCTTGATTTTTGTCATGCTGTACCGTCCAACTGGGCTGATGGGCAAGAAAGAACTGACTTCGCTCTTGAAATGGCGGAAGACGGCGCAAGGAGGAATGAACCATGGCAGCAAGAACACCGTTGCTTAAAGCAGAAGGGATCGGCATCCAGTTTGGCGGGCTCAAAGCGCTCTCTGGTGTGGACATGGAGCTGTATCATGGGGAACTCATCGGGCTTATCGGTCCGAACGGCGCTGGGAAAACGACGCTGTTTAACTTATTGACCGGAGTATATGTGCCAACGGAAGGGCGGATTATACTAGACGGCGAAACGTTGAACGGCTTGCCGCCATATAAAATTACGCGCAAAGGGATCAGCCGGACGTTCCAAAACATTCGTCTATTCGGCGAGCTGTCGGTGCTTGACAACGTGAAAGTTGCTTATCATACGCATGCCCGCCATTCGATGATGAGCTCCATCCTCCGGCTTCCGTCTCATATTCGCGGAGAAAGAGAAATGGAGGAAAAGGCGATCGAGTTTTTGAAAATTTTCAACTTGGACGAGGTTATGCACGAGCAGGCGAAAAACTTGCCATACGGCCAGCAGCGCCGGTTGGAGATCGCTCGGGCGCTCGCAGCGCAACCAAAGCTCTTGTTGCTTGACGAGCCGGCTGCCGGTATGAACCCGCAGGAAACGAAAGAACTGATGAATTTGATCGCCTTTATTCGTGAACAGTTTGCGTTGACGATTTTGTTGATTGAGCATGATATGTCGCTGGTGATGGGCATATGCGAACGCATTTACGTGCTTGATCATGGCCAGTTGATCGCTCACGGCACGCCAGAAGATGTGCGCAACAACCCGAAAGTAATCGAGGCTTACCTTGGCGAGGAGGTGTCGTGACGATGCTGAAAGTTGAGCAAATTGATGTGTTTTACGGCAATATTCATGCGTTAAAAGGCGTATCACTGGAAGTAAACAGCGGGGAAATCGTCACCTTGATTGGTGCAAACGGCGCCGGGAAAACAACGCTCCTAAAAACGATTTCCGGCTTATTGAAGCCAAAGCACGGCGATATTGTCTATGAGGGAGCATCCATTGCCGGCAAAGCGGCGCAGACGATCGTCAAGCAAGGCATTTCCCATGTGCCGGAAGGGCGGCGCGTGTTCGCGAACATGACAGTGGAAGAAAACTTGGAGCTTGGCGCATTTTTGCGCAAAGATAAAGAAGGCATTCAACAAGATTTTGCCAAAGTGTTTGAGCTGTTCCCGCGCCTCGAAGAACGGCGCAAGCAGCTGGCTGGAACGCTCTCGGGCGGCGAGCAGCAAATGCTTGCAATCGGCCGCGCGCTCATGGCACGTCCGAAGCTGCTGCTTTTAGATGAGCCGTCCATGGGGCTTGCGCCGTTGCTCGTTAAAACGATTTTCCGCATTATCGAAGAAATTAATCAATCTGGAACGACGATTTTGCTTGTCGAGCAAAACGCCCATATGGCGCTCTCCATTGCGGATCGCGCCTATGTCATCGAATCGGGCCGCGTTGTCCTATCGGGAACGGCGAGCGAGCTGCAGGCGAGCGAACAAGTAAAACAAGCGTATTTAGGCGGACATTGATGGCAAAGGGCGATCAGACGAAAGAGGGTGTCTCAAAAGCAACGAGACACCCTTTCTTATATGGCGGTCGAAGGCCGTGTGGGGGCGAATGCGACCGGCCGCTATGCGGACATCTTTTTTTATGGCAGTGGAAGGAAGGTTCCCTGTGCATGGCGGGGGATGTCAGCGGCGTTTTTGCCGCTGACGCTCCGCCCGCTCCCATGCTTTTAAATGCGGATACGGGTCAAACGACCACTCCGTGTAGCCGTTGTCTTTATACATGCCGTAGTGGAGGTGGGGCGGAAATTTTCCAGCCGTGCCCGGCGGGCCGTAGCCGGAGCTGCCGACCGAGCCGATGATGGTTCCCGGTTCCACGATTTGCCCTTCGTGAAGCCCGGCGGCGAAGCCGTTTAAATGGGCGAAATAATGGTACGTGTTGTTAATGTCGCGGATGCCGACGCGCCAACCGCCGTATTTGTTCCATCCTTTCAGCTCCACAATGCCGTAGCATGTCGAACGCACCGGCACGCCGTAGCCGGCGAAAATGTCGGTTCCTTCGTGGATGCGACGCCCTCCCCAGCCGCGTGCATCGCCCCATGTATCGCGATAGCTGTAATTCGCCCGCAACGGCAATGGAAACACATGGTCGTCCAATTTCAGTGTTTGATACTTTTTGTAAATTCTTGCCTTCCCTAAAATCAAATCAACAGCTTTCGCGCGTTGGTAATAATTCCAAAGCGCGATTTTTATATGGCGATGGTCGATGCCGTACGTCTGCAAATAACGGGCTATCGCCATGATCACATCCTCGTCGTCATCCGCCCGCGCCACACCATCGCCGTTCCCGTCGACTCCTAACCCACCGAACTGGGAAATCGTGAATGGGTTTGTATCGAGCGGATTTTTATTGAGTGGACCGGCCCATAGTTCCGGTTTGATATAAATGCCGAGGACACCGGTTGGCTTTGGCAAGTCGCGGCGCACTTGACGGATGTTCCGTTCATATTGGTCGATGGCCGCAAAGTAATACCACGGAATGAGCGAAACGGCTTCCGCCTTTTTATACAACTCCATGCGCCGTTCGTATACGGCGTCCTCATTTTCGGCCGCGGAAGCCGCACCGGCGGCAATGAAAACAATCGTCGCCACCCATATGGCGACAAGCCATCGGTGCACGTGGATCCCCCCTTTTCGCCCGTTTCATATGTTTAGTTTGGGGGAGAAAAGGGAAATTCATAAATGTTAAAAAGTAGAAAAGGGAAAAACGTCTTATTTTTTGTGTTTTCCCGCGCTTTTCATTATAATGAGAACTGAACAATCATGCATAACTGGAGTGAGAACAATGGCGACGAAGGAAGAACATGTCCGCAAGCCAGATTGGTTAAAAATCAAGCTGAATACGAACGAACATTATACCGGATTGAAGAAGTTGATGCGGGAAAACCGTTTACATACTGTATGCGAGGAAGCGAAATGCCCGAACATTCATGAATGTTGGGCAGTACGGCGGACCGCGACGTTTATGATTTTAGGCAGCGTCTGTACGCGCGCCTGCCGCTTTTGCGCCGTTAAAACGGGGCTGCCGACCGAGCTGGACTGGCAAGAACCGGAACGCGTCGCCGAATCCGTGCGCATCATGAACTTAAAACATGTCGTTGTCACCGCTGTGGCTCGCGATGATTTGAAAGATGGGGGAGCGGCGGTATTTGCGGAAACGGTGCGTGCCATCCGCCGGAAAAACCCGTTTACGACGATTGAAGTGTTGCCGTCTGATATGGGTGGGGTGTACGAAAACTTAAAAACGTTAATGGACGCCCGTCCTGATATTTTAAACCATAACATCGAAACGGTGCGCCGCCTGACGCCGCGGGTGCGCGCCCGCGCGACGTACGAGCGTTCGCTTGAATTTTTGCGGCGCGCGAAAGAACTGCAGCCGGATATTCCGACGAAATCAAGCATCATGATCGGTCTTGGGGAAACGAAAGAGGAAATTATTGAGGCGATGGACGATTTGCGCGCCAACCATGTCGATATTTTGACGATCGGTCAATATTTGCAGCCGACGAAAAAACATTTGAAAGTCGTCAAATATTACCATCCTGATGAATTCCAAGAGCTAAAAGAAATCGCGTTAAGCAAAGGATTCAGCCATTGCGAGGCCGGCCCGCTCGTTCGTTCATCGTACCATGCTGACGAGCAGGTGAACGAAGCAGCAAAGGCGCGGCAACTGAAGGCATAATAGCAGCTACGCAAATGAAAAACGGTCGTGCCTCTTCGTCAAGAAGGCAGACCGTTTTCTTTGCCCTAGCGTCCTTTCGGCGTCGGCCGCGGTGTGCCGTCGCGGAAGTCGCGATCGAGCTCGTCGTTTGTTTCATTGATCATTTCGCCGTTTTCATTTTCCCCGTCGTTCAGTTTTTTCCCTTGCGGATATTTCAACATTTGCTGGATGGTCGCGTCAAGAAGTTGATCGATGTTGCGCGCATTTGAATCAAGGCGTCCAAAACGCTCAATATCCTTCATCAGCTGAGGATTGTCGGCGACATACACATGGTAGTAACGGGGAACGACAGAAAGCGCCGTCTTTTTCACTTGATCGGCTGTTTGTTCCCGGTTGTTTGTATCAGCGTCATAGACGACAAGCACTTCCTCATCCGTGACTAGCGTAGCGACGTCCTTGATGTTCGGCAGCTGCGTGCACAACTTGCTAATGATATCGGCCGCTTGCTCGCGGTTGAATGACGGCATGTTATTATAGCCGTTCACATCACCGAGGGTCGGGCTTTTTTGATGACGGACGTAGCCAAAGTTGTTTAGCGGCGTGTCATCGCCATTTGGTACTCCTTTTTCATTATACAATTCGTTGCGGTCGGTGACATTGATTGTATTGCCGCTCCGCTTGTAGACGTTGGTATTTTCGTCCTGAGCCGTCTGTGCGCAGCCGGCTAGGGCGACAGCCGTTCCGAATGCAACGGCCAACCATGATCGTTTCATCGTCAGCACCCCCTTCGCTTTTAGAGTGGCACACGGTCTTCTGTTTCATAACCGTCATTGATTGGGTGCGGTGCATCGTTTATGATGAAAGTGGAAAGGCAAGGTGAGAGCGGTGATTTGCATTAACAACCATTGTTACGAACTGGTTGAAAACGTAAAAAATGGCTTTAACGAGGAAGCGTTTCGCGCCCGTTATGCGGATATTTTAGGAAAGTATGACTACATTGTCGGCGACTGGGGATACAATCAGCTTCGCTTGCGCGGCTTTTTCGATGACCATAACCAAAAGGCGACATACGATACAAAAATTAGCACACTGTCGGAGTATTTGTATGAATATTGCAATTTCGGCTGCGCCTATTTTGTGTTGCGCAAAGTGAAGCGGTAATGGTGTGGCCGGATTGCAGCGCAACGGTGCTGGGCAACAAAGATGGTTCCGAACGGAGTGCAGGCTGAGGCCGGAGCGGCGGCTGACGGACAGCAAACATACAAAGCAGCCGCCCACTTGGAGCGGCTGCCTGCTCATTCGCCTTCGTTGTACGGAAATTGTTCGCTTTTGCGCGGATCGTCGTGCGGCGGGTGGGCCGCTGGGTCGCGCCTTGGAATATTTTGGTGGAATGACTTAAACTCATAGTTAAAGGCGCTGTAATACCGTTGCCCTTCTTTCCAAGGCGTGCTTTTATTCTCGACTGGAGCGTCGTCGCGACGCGGTGAGCCATACGGCCCTTCCGGGAATTCTTCAGCTGTTAAAAAATTGCGCTGTTTTTCGACGACGGAAAAATCGGCATAGGTTTCCCGTTCCGCCATTCGTCTCACCTTCCTTGGTGCCGGGTTGTTTCATAAGATGCCCAAAACAGTGGAAGGTTATGAAAGACATTCGGCCAAAAAGGCGCGCAAGTCGTTGGCGTCCTGTTCGTCCAGCTGGTAGGCGTGTTCTAAATAACCAGGCTCCTCTAAATCGTCGCGGCCGAGAATAGCAAAGCGGTTGCTTTGCAAATCGAGCACGACATATTTTCCATAAAAACGATCGGTTTCCATCAAGGCCAAATCGAACCGCTGCCGTTCGCCGACAAAGCTGACAAAACGAACCGCCGCATTGACCGTGTCGTCGTACAAGTAGAACCGTTCGCCCATATTTTGAGCCCCCCTATGGTTTCGTCTCTATCCATCATAACAGACGGACGGCGAAAAGGGGAGGGGATGTGCGTAAGAAAAAAAGGAGGGATCACCCATGTATTTTGTCGATCGAAAAAAAATGGAAGAACGACTTGGTTGCATGGAGCAAATGTTGGCTTATTACAAAATGCGGGATAGTTGGGATGAGCCGTTTGAACGATTGGCGCTTGAACGGATCGCCCATGTCATCATTGAAGCGATTTTGGATGTTGGCAATGCGATGATTGACGGCTTTATTATGCGCGACCCCGGCAGCTATAATGACATTATCGACATTTTAGCCGACGAGCAAGTGATTGCGCCAGCGGACGCCGAACAGTTGAAAGCGTTCATTGCTGAGCGGAAAATGCTCGTTCATGAATATACAAACGTTGATCATGCGAAACTGCGCGCCAGCATCGATGCACACTTGTCGGCGCTTGAAGCGTATCCGAAGGCGGTGCGCGATTATCTCGAAAATGAGCTCGGTCCCGTGTCGGCGTTTCGTAATTGATCGATCGCATCGTCACACAATGGGATGAAGACTCAATACGATCCACCTTGGGGGCGCGTTTCAGCGCCGGATTCGTCGTTGGCTGACATTCGGCCAAGGAACGGTTTCAAGGATGGTGGAAAATGGTTTTTCGAACCGTTGAAGCTCATCGGGAAGCAGAGAACGAACGATTGACATCATGGCAGAAGAAGGGGAGCGAATACATTGAAACGATATAGCGGCTATTTGATCGATTTAGACGGGACGATGTACCGCGGCACGGAATGCATTGCCGAAGCGCGCGAGTTTGTCAATGAACTCCACCGCCGCGGCATTCCGTATTTGTTTGTGACCAACAACTCGTCGCGCACGCCGGCGCAAGTGGCGGAAAAGTTGCGCACATTCGGCGTGCCGGCGGAAGAGAAGCACGTTTTTACGACCAGCCAGGCGACAGCGAACTACATTTTTGAGCGAAACCCGGACGCGTCTGTTTACGTGATCGGCGAGGAAGGCATCCGTACGGCTTTGGCGGAAAAAGGGTTTCGTTTTGCTGGTGAGGACGCGACTGTCGTCGTGATCGGCATCGATCGGCAAATTACATACGAAAAGCTTGCCGTCGCTTGCCTTGCTGTCCGCAACGGCGCGATGTTCATTTCGACAAACGGTGACATCGCCTTGCCGACGGAGCGCGGGCTATTGCCAGGCAATGGAGCCATTACGTCAGTCGTCACCGTTTCGACGCAAGTGAAGCCGACGTTTATTGGCAAGCCGGAAAAAATCATCATGGAACAGGCGCTCAAAGTGCTTGGTGTTCCGAAAGAAGAGGTTCTGATGATCGGCGACTATTACGAAACGGATATTTTAGCCGGCATGAATGCGGGCATCGATACGCTTTTGGTCCATACAGGCGTCACAACGAAGGAGATGCTCGCCCGTTATGAACAACAGCCGACATATACGGCCGATTCGCTTTGTGAGTGGCTTGAACGGTTGTAAAAAAAGCGCCGCCCTCCTAAAGACAGGGGAGCGGTGCTTTTTTATTCAGCATTGGCGGCCCGGTGCGCTAAGCGGCTTGACGCTGCCGCGGCGATCGCGCCGACGATGTCATCCAAAAACGTATGGCATTGACCGTTCGATTTGTCATTTAAGTATTGCAAAATGCCGGGCTTTTGTTTGTCGATATATCCGTAGTTCGTAAACCCGATGGAGCCGTAGACGTTCACGATGGAAAGGGCCAAAATTTCATCGACGCCATACAGCCCTTCATCGCGGCGGATGATCGATTGCAGCGGTTCATCCAGCTGGCCGTTCTCAGCGAGCTTATCAAGCTGAATACCGGTTAAAATGGCGTTTTGCACTTCGCGTTTCGAGATGACGCGATTGACGTTTTCGACGCATTCGTCCATCGTTAAATCCGGATGGTATTTCGATTGCAAATAATAAACAAGTTCCGCTATTTTTTCCACGGTTACCCCCCGCTCCTCCAACCAGCGGCGGGCGATTTGTTCTAAATTGTTCATAATGAATTCACTCATGTAAGTCACCTATTTCTTTTTAAAAGTCGTTTCTTATATATATGTATCATGTCATAAAACAGTCCATCATATAAAGAAAAATGCTCATCGGCCTGCATATATAAACAATAGCCCCTTTCGCCAAAAAAGGAAGGGGAGACGGTTTGTCGCACCATCATCGGAGTTCTCTGCTTGGCCGGCGTGTGACAAAAAGATGCGATGAGAAAGCGTGAGGATGGTTGGAACGGTTGACGAGCGATGGCGTTTGGCCCAAAGACGATCATGAACCCCATCGTGACGGAGGTGCGGCGATGGAAAAATGGGTGTATGAACAGTACGGGATGCGCGTCGAGCGGATAGAACGAAGAGGGACACATACAGCGGTTTGGCATAAACGGGAGCGCTTTCTGATCGTTCCAGCTGACGGGCGGAGCGAAGCAGAGATGGAAGAGCGCCAACAAATGAGCCGTTATTTGCGGACGAAAGGAGTGGGCAGCGTAGGGGAGCTAGTCAAAACGACGTCCGGAACGTATATCGCCACTTGGGATGGAAAGCCGATGGCACTTGTTCGGGCGCCGCTTCCGACCGCTCGCTTTCGTTCGCTCGGCCGCGAGTTGGCGGTGATCCATGAATACGGGCGCTCTTGTCCGCTGCCGATCACCGCTTGCCGGCGCATCGGCCAATGGCGGGAACTATGGGCGAAGCGGATCGACCAAATGGAGGCGTTTTGGGCGAACATGCTGGCAACGGGGCCGGCGTCGCCCTTTGACCGGCTGTTTATCGAATCGTTCCCGTATTATTTAGGCTTGGCGGAAAACGCCATACAATACGTGGCAGATACGGAGCTCGATGAGGAACCGCTCCGCATCGATTATGCGGCGTTTTGTCATGAGCGGCTGCCGCAAGCCGGTTGGGTCGAAGGGGCAGAGGCGAAGCTGCCGATTGATTGGGTGTACGACCATTGCGCCCGCGATTTAGCCGAATGGGTTCGCCATTTGTACCATCAGCGCGGGCTTGGATGCCAACGGGCGGTGCGCCAGTTTTTCCAAGATTACGGACATTTATCACCGCTGTCGCCGTTTGCTTGGCGATTGATTTACGCCCGTCTGTTGTTTCCGCTTCCGTATTTTGAGTGCGTGGAATCGTATTATACCGCTGTGGATAGGAATGAGCAGGTGCGCTATGAAGGCGAGCTGCATCGTTTGCTTGATGGGTCGCATGAGTATGAACGGTTTTTGGCTTCGTTCGCTGAGATCGCCGGCATCTCAGAACGCGTGCGCTTGCCGGTGATCGAGTGGCTGCCGTCGGCGTAGAAACGGGAAGACATTCCCGTTTTTTTTTTGAGCCAAAGCGAACCGCGATGCTTTCCTGCCGGTCGCAGCCGGGACAACTTCTCATTTTTTTTTGGTAGAAGTTGTGATAAGATTTAGAAAAAATCATATGGGGGGCTGCTTGATGACAAAACCGTACGTCTTTATTACGCGAAAACTGCCAGAAGACGTTGTTGCACCGCTTTTGGCCATCGCAGAAGTAGAGATGTGGCCGCATGAAGACGTGGCTGTGCCGCGCGACGTGCTCGTGGAAAAAACGAAACGGGCGACGGCCATCTTGCCGATGGTGTCCGATCCGATCGACGAAGGGGTGTTGTCTGCTGGCTCGGCGCTCAAAGTGGTCGCCAATATGGGGGTCGGCTATGACAATATTGACGTGCCAGCGGCCACCCAGCGCGGCATTGTCGTTTGCAATACACCCGATGTGTTAACCGATACCACAGCAGATTTGACGTTTGCGCTGTTATTGGCGACCGCCCGGCGGCTTGTAGAAGCAGCTGATTTTTTGAAAGAAGGAAAATGGAAAAGCTGGAGTCCGTTTTTGCTTGCTGGCGCCGATGTTCATCATAAAACGATCGGCATTGTCGGCATGGGGAACATCGGACAAGCGGTGGCCAAGCGGGCGAAAGGGTTTGATATGAACGTGCTTTATCACAATCGTTCCCGCCGTCCGGAGGCGGAAGAGAAGCTTGGCGCGGTCTACCGCCCGTTTTTCGATTTGTTGGCGGAAAGTGATTTTGTCGTCTGCTTGACGCCGCTCACCCCGGAGACGCGTCATTTGTTTAACCGCGAGGCGTTTCGGCAAATGAAACCGACGGCCATTTTCATTAATGCGGCGCGCGGCGCGGTCGTCGATGAACAAGCGCTGTATGAGGCGCTCGTTCGTGGGGAGATCGCCGCGGCCGGATTGGACGTATTTGAAAAAGAACCGGTTGCGGCCGATCATCCGCTCGTTTCGCTTCCAAACGTCGTCGCTTTGCCGCATATTGGCAGCGCGACGTACGAAACGCGACGCGCTATGATGACGCTGGCGCGCGACAACATCATTGCCGTTCTTGAAGGACGGTCGCCATTGACGCCGGTGAATCAGCCATCGTAAAAATTTTCATTGCCAAATGGCAGATCGTCTTTTATAATGTCTACTATAAAAATACAGATGTCTACTGTACGTAAACAGAAGGGGCGGTAAGGATGGAAAAGCCAATTTTTGTTGGATTATTAGGATTAGGAACGGTCGGAAGCGGTGTAGTTAAAATTATTGAAAACCACCAAGAAAAATTGATTCACCAAGTCGGTTGTCCGGTGAAGGTGAAAAAAATCCTCGTTCGTGACGTGCAGAAACCGCGCGAGGTTGCCGTCGATTCGGCGTTGTTGACGACGAGCGCTGCGGATGTAATTGATGATCCGGATATTGATGTCATTATTGAAGTAATGGGCGGCATTGAGGAGACAAAGGAACTGTTGTTGCGGGCGCTGCGCCAAGGAAAACATGTGGTGACGGCGAACAAAGATTTAATGGCTGTTTACGGTTCGGAATTGCTTCGGGTGGCAGCTGAACACCATTGCGATTTGTTTTACGAAGCGAGCGTCGCCGGCGGCATTCCGATTTTGCGCAGCTTAGTCGACGGGTTGGCGTCGGACCGAATCACGAAGATGATGGGAATTGTCAACGGAACGACCAACTACATTTTAACGAAAATGTCGCAAAACGGTGCTTCCTATCAGGAAGTGCTGGCGGAAGCGCAGGCGCTCGGGTTCGCCGAAGCCGACCCGACATCGGACGTCGAAGGGCTTGATGCAGCACGGAAAATGGCGATTTTAGGCCGCCTTGGCTTTTCGATGGACATCGACTTGGACGATGTGCAAGTTAAGGGCATTACTCATGTAACGGAAGAAGATTTAAATTATGGGAAGCGGCTCGGTTATACGATGAAGCTCATCGGCATCGCCCAGCGTAATGGCAACAAGGTGGAAGTAAGCGTCCAACCGACGTTTCTTCCTGATTCTCATCCACTCGCTTCCGTCCATAATGAATATAACGCTGTCTATGTGTACGGAGAGGCAGTCGGGGAAACGATGTTTTACGGACCGGGGGCTGGCAGCTTGCCGACGGCGACGGCAGTCGTCTCTGACTTGGTGGCGGTAATGAAAAACATGCGCCTTGGCGTCAACGGCCATTATGCCGTCGCGCCGCAATATGAAAAACAGTTGAAAGCACCGGCGGAAATTTTCTCGAAATACTTCTTGCGCATTCATGTCAAAGACCAAGTCGGCGCGTTTGCCAAAATTACGACGCTGTTTTCCGAGCGCGGGGTGAGCTTCGAGAAAATTTTGCAATTGCCGTTGAAAGAAAACGGCTTGGCGGAAATCGTGATTGTGACACACGACGCCTCGCAGCAAGACTATGAAGACATTTTACAGCAGTTAAGCGATTTAGAAATCGTCGAGCGGGTGCAAAGCTCGTATCGGGTGGAAGGAGAGAAACGGTAATGGCATGGAAAGGGCTGCTTGACGCCTACGGTGACTTTTTGCCGCTGACAGAAGCAACGCCAAGACTATCACTTTGCGAAGGGAATACGCCGCTCATCCCGCTGCCGCGTCTGTCGGAAGAGCTGGGCATTACGTTATACGTCAAGGTGGAAGGAGCGAACCCGACCGGTTCGTTTAAAGACCGCGGCATGGTGATGGCGGTGGCGAAGGCGAAAGAGGAAGGAAGCCATACGATCATTTGTGCATCGACCGGCAATACGTCCGCTTCCGCCGCTGCGTATGCCGCGCGCGCCGGGATGCGCTGTCTTGTCGTCATCCCGAATGGGAAAATCGCGCTTGGCAAACTAGCACAAGCCGCCATGTACGGAGCGGAGATTTTTGCGATTGAAGGCAACTTTGACGAAGCGCTCAGTATGGTGCGCCGGCTGAGTGAAACAGCGCCGATCACGCTGGTGAACTCGGTCAACCCGTACCGCATTGAAGGGCAAAAAACGGCAGCGTTTGAAGTGTGCGACCAGCTTGGACGCGCGCCGGACGTGCTCGCCATCCCGGTTGGCAATGCGGGCAACATTACGGCCTATTGGAAAGGGTTTAAGGAGTATCATGAAGCAAAAGGAACGGGACTGCCGCAAATGCGCGGTTTTGAAGCGGAAGGAGCAGCGGCAATTGTCCGCAATCAAGTGATTGAACAGCCGGAAACGATTGCGACGGCAATTCGCATCGGCAACCCGGCGAGCTGGCAGAAAGCGGTCCAAGCGGCGAACGAATCGCGTGGAAAAATCGATGAAGTGAGCGATGAGGAAATTTTAGCAGCTTACAAACGGCTCGCGCGGACGGAAGGCATTTTTGCCGAGCCGGCGTCATGCGCCGCCATCGCCGGAGTGATCAAACAGCGCGAGCGGAATGAAATCGAGCGCGGCAGCCTCGTTGTCGCGGTTCTCACCGGCAACGGCTTGAAAGACCCGGCCGTCGCCCTCGATACCGCAGCGATTGAACCGATCGTGCTGCCGAACGATGAACAAGTCGTGCTGGAGCATTTGCAAGGGGTTGTTCATACATGAAAGAAGATGAGATGTTAAAAATCGTCGTTCCGGGAAGTACGGCGAACTTAGGGCCCGGCTTCGATTCGGTTGGGCTCGCCGTCTCCCGTTACTTAACGCTTGACGTCCGCCTGGCGAGAACATGGTCGTTTACGCCAAAAACAGCGGAAGTAAGCGACATTCCGCGCGGGACGGACAATTTAGTATACAAAGTGGCCAATGAGACGGCGAAAGCGCATGGCCGTCAGCTGCCGAGCTGTGAGGTGGATGTATACAGCGATATTCCGTTTACGCGGGGGCTCGGAAGCAGTGCGGCAGCGGTCGTTGCTGGCATTGAGCTTGCTGATGCGCTGCTTGAATTAGGATTGACGCGCGAACAAAAAATGGAACTGGCCACTCGTTATGAAGGCCATCCCGACAATGTCGGTGCCTCGCTCTACGGCGGATTGGTCATCGGTTGCTACCGCGAAGCGGGTGTGGACGTCGTCCATGTTCCGGAATTGGCTATTGAACTTGTCGCCATTATCCCGGCGTATGAATTGGAAACGAAAAAAGCGCGCGGGCAGTTGCCTGAACAATGGATGAGGCAGCAAGCGGTCGAGGCGAGCGCCATCAGCAATGTTCTTGTCGCCGCGTTGTTGACGAAAAACTGGAAACTAGCGGGTCGCATGATGGCAGCCGATTTGTTTCACCAGCCATACCGAAAATCACTTGTCCCGGAATTGGAGCGGGCCCAAGCGCTGGCTGAGGAATACGAGGCGATTGGCGCCGCGTTAAGCGGGGCGGGACCGACGGTGCTTGTGTTCGCTGAACCGGGAAAAGGCGAACAGCTTGAACGGCAGCTGCGCCCGCATTTCCCTGCCTGCGAAGTCACATGGCTCGCTATCGAACCGCACGGTAGCCGCGTGTACAAACTGGCGCTTGAGGCGTAAAAAAATCCGAACAGCGGTGGGCTGTTCGGATTTTTTTGAGATTAAAACACTTGCTCGACCTCAACGACGCCTGGCACTTCTTCAAACAAGGCGCGCTCGATTCCTGCTTTTAATGTGATCGTCGAGCTTGGGCAGCTGCCGCATGCGCCGAGAAGGCGGAGTTTTACAACGCCGTCTTCCACATCGACAAGTTCGCAGTCACCGCCGTCGCGAAGCAGGAACGGGCGGAGTTTATCTAAAACTTCTTGCACTTGTTCTTTAATTTCTTGGTCCGTCATTTCCATCGACTCCTTTCCTTACTTTTTATTATAATCATGGTATCCGAAAAAATCTAATGATAAATTTTACTTTCGTAAAGGGTGACAATGATGGCGTTCAAACCGGTTGAAATTTGTGTGTATGGCGCCGAGGTGATTTGCCCGTCGTGCGTGCAGCTGCCGTCGTCGAAAGAGACGTACGAATGGCTGGAGGCTGCGCTGCGCCGCAAATACCCGGATCAGCCGTTTCACATGGTGTATGTTGATATTTTCCATCCGCCGGCTGACGATGAAGCGAAACGCTCGTTGGCGCAAACGATCGTCGAGGAGGACTGGGTGTACCCGGTCGTTGTTGTTGAGGGAACGGTTGTGGCAGAAGGCAATCCGCGATTGAAAGCCATTTATGCTGAAATGGAGAAGTACGGCTATCGTTCATCATAGCGGCAAGGCCATGCAGCGGGGGATTCCCCGCTGCCTTCCCGGTTAGACGGCCGCCTGGCAGATCAGCAAACAATGCTTATTTCCATGAAAGGTGTTTGTGGCAAACATCCAGTTTTCTGAATGTAGAGAAACACTGTTTTTGTGCCGCATTTGCCATTCCATCACTAGCTCTGTAAGATGGCTTAATAGCCGTTATGGTATTTATACATCCAAAGAACGCCTGACTTTAACAGGCGCGGCACCCGGCCGGTAAGCGGGCGGTCAGCGACAAGGCCAAAGCCATGCTTTTTGCCGAGTGAACCGAGAATGCCTTTTAATTTGATCGGCGGGAATTCGCTCGGCGGCTCTTCGCCGTTCCACCGTTTTTGCATCACTTGAACGATTTGCTCCGCTTGTGCTTCAGCGAGTTGGGCGCTTGGCGAATGCGGCAAGCTCGCACAGTCGCCGACGACGTATACGTTTTCATAGCCAGGGATGTAATGCTGTTTTGTCAGTACGACGCGGCCTTGTTTATCTTTTTCCACGTTCAGTTCGCGGACGACGCGGTTTGGCTGAATGCCGGCCGTCCAGACGATGACGTCGCAAGGCACCGGCTCATCATGATTGTACAAGACGCCCGGCTCGACTTTCGTGACATTCGAATGGCGGACGATTTCGACGTGGTGTTCGACAAACCATCGTTCAACGTAATCGCTCAACCGTTTTGGGAACATCGGCAAAATGCGTTCCCCGCGGTCAAACAACTTCACGTGCAAGTCCGGGCGGCTTTCCGCCAGTTCGCTTGCCAACTCAACGCCGCTTAAGCCGGCGCCGACGATGCCGACCGTTGCTTTTGGCGGTAAGTTGTTCAGCGCTTCATAGGCAGCGCGCGCCTTGTCGATGGACTGAATGCTGTACGTGTATGCCTCAGCGCCCGGCACCCCGTGGTATTTATCTTCACAGCCCAACCCGATAACAAGTTCGTCGTAACGGATGGAGTTTCCATCCTTCAGATGGACGAGCTGTTTGTCGAGGTCGATCGAGACGACTTCGCCAAACTGGTATGTAAGTTGTGAATGTTCCGGAAATGGGACGCGAATATGGTGGTCGCTGATGGTCCCTGCGGCTAAAGCGTAATATTCTGTTTTTAAACAATGGTATGGAACGCGATCAATGAGGATAATATGAATGTCGTTTGGCACTCCATCCGGGAGAAGGCGTTGCAAAATGCGCATATTGCCGTATCCCCCGCCAAGCAGTACGAGATGTTTCATGGCTAAAGTCCCCTTTTGTTCAGTTTCTCAAGCCGCCAATGCCATAAAAAAGTATAGCGAAATTGTGACAAAAGAACAACAATTTTTCTGTCCAACCGCCTAGCGAGCATGTTCGTTGACGCCGTGGCGCAAAACCGCTACGATGGGAATCAGGAAGGTGAACACACCCATGATCTTACCAATCATCGAGTTTTGCATCAGCAACTTAGCAAGCGGATCGCAGAAAGCGATGGAAATACTCGAAAAAGATCCGAATTTGGATATTATCGAATACAGCTGCTTAAGCTATTGCACGCGTTGCGCCGATACGTTGTTTGCGCTCGTGAACGGCGAGTTTGTCAGCGGTGAGACGCCAGAGCAGCTTGTGGAAAATATTTATCGGCATCTTGAGGAAAACCCGATGTTTTAACGTAAAAAGGAGGATGCCCACAAGGTGGCATCCTCTTCAATGTATATGAAAAAACGGGGGATATTCCCATTTTGTCCAAGGGGCGGTATTGTTATACATAAGAAAGTGAAAATCATGAGGAGGGGCATACCGTGTACTCGTTTTCGTTTACGAAAATGCATGGGTTGGGGAATAGTTATATATACGTCGATCTGTTCCGTGAAACGCTTCCGGAAGAAGACCTGCCGGCGATCGCCCGCTCTGTGGCCGATGTCCACACCGGCATCGGTTCCGATGGCCTCATTCTCATTTGCCCATCGGAGCAAGCGCCAGTGAAAATGCGCATTTTTAACAGCGATGGCTCGGAAGGAAAGAACTGTGGCAACGGCTTGCGCTGTGTGGCGAAATACGCCTACGAGCATGGCATCGTCCGTGACCGCTCGTTTTTAATCGAAACGCTTTCCGGGCTCGTCGAGGCTGAAGTGACCGTGGAAAACGGCGAGGTGACGAGCGTGACGATCGATATGGGCGAGCCGCGCCTTCGGCGGAGCGCCATTCCAATGACCGGACCGGAAGCGGAGCAAGTCGTTGCCGAGTCGTTTGCGATTGACGGTCGTGAGTATGAAATTACGGCTGTATCGATGGGCAACCCGCACGTCATTTTTTATGTGGATGATATTGAAAAGGCACCAGTGACTACACTCGGCCCAGTCGTCGAAAAGGATGCCCGTTTTCCAGAAGGGGTGAACGTCGAATTTGTCGAAGTAGTCAGTGAGCGAGAGCTTCACTTTCGCGTTTGGGAGCGCGGCTCAGGCGTCACGCAGGCGTGCGGCACCGGGGCATGTGCGGCGGTTGTTGCTTCTGTGTTAAACGGCAAAACGGCGCGTGGGGTGGAAACGGTCGTTCACTTAGCTGGCGGGGATTTGACGATCACCTGGGGACACGACGGAAAAGTGCGCATGACCGGCCCAGCCGAAACGGTGTGCACCGGTGTGTATTATTACCGAGGCGGGCAGAACGGTTGAGCATCCGAAAGACAAAACGATATACTATAAGTAAGGAGGGATCGGTATGACCGAAGCGATCATTACGCTGACGGAAGCGGCAGCGTTTCAAATTAAAGACATGATGAAAGAGCAGGAAGAGGAAAACGCCTATTTGCGCGTCGGCGTCCATGGCGGTGGCTGCAGCGGGCTGTCGTACGGCATGGGGTTTGCGCACGAGCGGAACGATGATGACATCGAATTGGAACAGCACGGGATTAAAATTTTGATCGACCGCGACAGCGCCCCCATTTTGCGCGGCACGGTCATTGACTACAAACAGTCGCTCCTTGGCGGCGGGTTTACGATCAATAACCCGAACGCCATTGCAACATGCGGCTGCGGCTCGTCATTCCGCACGGCCACAAACGCCGGCACGCCGGAGCAATGTTAAACGGTTGACAATATCGAGGCGACAAACCGGTTTCTCACCATTATTGATTTCGTCTGTCGGAAGCAAGCCGATTCACTCAGTTGGCGAAAGCGGTCTATGGGAGAGCTCCAAATGGCATGGAAGGAAAAGGCCGTAAACAAGGAGACAGAGAAGTTGCCCGCTCTTGTGGCTAGAAAGGACGGCGAACAAGAGGCGGCCGCCAACGAAGGCGAACGTGCATGAACGAAAAAGCGTCCCATTCGGGACGCTCTTTGCTTAAAAAAGGGACGACGAGTGTGCCGGCTGCATCCGTGCCGTCGGGTCGATATACGTTTTGGCGCTGCTGATGGCGATCGGTGCTTCGCCGAAGCCGCAGGCGATCAGTTTAATTTTTCCGTCATATGTGCAAATGTCGCCGGCTGCATATACGCCCGGGATGTTCGTCTCCATCCGCGAGTTGACTTTGATCGAATTTTTTTCGATGTCAAGCCCCCAGTTTTTGATCGGACCGAGCGAGGAAATAAAACCGTAGTTGACAATAACGGCGTCAACATCGATCGTTTCTTTCGCTCCTTCTTTCACATGTTCGAGGACGACTTGGCGGATGCCTTGTTCATCGCCGATTAATTCAGCGGGCACGTACGGTGTTTTCACTTGTACGCGCGAATTCATCAGCTGCTCGACGCTGTGTTCATGGGCGCGGAATTTATCGCGGCGATGAACGATCGTGACGCTTGCAGCGATCGGTTCGAGCATGAGCGACCAGTCGACTGCCGAGTCACCCCCGCCGCAGACGAGCACACGCTTCCCAGCAAACTGTTGTAAGTCGCTAATAAAATAATGCAAGTTTTTCCCTTCATATTGGGAAGCGCTATCAATCTCGAGCCGACGCGGCTGAAAAGCTCCGTTTCCAGCGGTGATAATGACGGTTTTCGAATAGTGGATCTCTTTGTCTGTTGTGAGTTTGAACGTTCCGTCTTCTTGTTTTTCCAGCATTTCCACTGACTGGTTCAAGCAAATGGTGGGCGAAAATCTGCTTAGCTGTTCTTTCAGTTGATCAACGAGTTCTTGGGCGCGCACTTTTGGGAATCCAGCGATGTCGTATATGTATTTTTCCGGATATAAAGCGGCCAGTTGCCCACCTAACTGAGGAAGGCTTTCGATGATCTTCACGTTCATTTGGCGTAAGCCGCCGTAAAACGCAGCAAACATCCCAGTCGGCCCGCCGCCGATCACCGTTACATCATACACGTTCCGATCTTCTCTCACCGACATTCCTCCCTGCATAAAATAATGGCACTACAAGTTTATCTTACCATAAATGTAGGCGGTTATAACGTTCAATTTTTTTGTTGATGCAGTCGAAAAAAAGGCTTGAAAAGAGGAGCAAAAAGAACTAATATTGTTGTGGAGAGATTGTTAATTTTTTGTGACAGTCTATCGACATTTTTTTGTAGAATAACGTGAATATTTTCACAAACTTCGTTCAATAAAAACGGGGATAGCAGCAAAAGCTATAAGAAACGCGTGGAAAAAAATTAAAAAGGGTGGAAGTGATTCAGGTGAGAAAACCAAATGTCGTCATTTTAGGGGCCGGTTATGGCGGACTCATGACTACGGTTCGCCTGCAAAAGCTTATCGGGGTGAACGAGGCGAATATTACGTTAGTGAACAAGCATGACTATCATTATGAGACAACTTGGCTTCATGAAGCATCGGCTGGGACGTTGCACCATGACCGCGTCCGCTATCCGATCGCTGATGTCATCGACCGAAACAAAGTAAAATTTATTAAAGACACTGTCACAAAAATCGCTCCGAATGAAAAGAAAGTGCTGCTCGAAAATGGCGAATTGGAGTACGATTACCTTGTCATCGCCCTTGGGTTTGAATCGGAAACGTTCGGCATTAAAGGATTGAAAGAATACGCATTTTCGATCGCCAATGTCAATGCAGCGCGGCAAATTCGCGAACATATTGAGTATCAATTTGCGACGTACAATGTGGAAGAGGAAAAGAAAGACGAGCGGCTGACGATCGTTGTCGGCGGGGCAGGGTTCACCGGCATCGAGTTTTTAGGCGAACTCGTCAACCGGATTCCGGAGTTGTGCCGCGAGTATGACATTGATCCGAACAAAGTGCGCATCATTTGCGTTGAAGCGGCGCCGACGGCGTTGCCAGGCTTTGATCCGGAGCTTGTTGAATACGCGGTCAGCCAGCTTGAACGCAAAGGGGTCGAATTTAAAATCGGCACGGCGATTAAAGAGTGCACACCGGATGGAATCATTGTCGCCAAAGGTGACGAAGTCGAGGAAATTAAAGCGGGTACCGTCGTTTGGGCCGCTGGCGTCCGCGGCAGCAGCGTTCTTGAACAATCCGGGTTTGAAACGATGCGCTCGCGCATTAAAGTCGACCCGTTCTTGCGCGCTCCTGGTTATGAAGACATTTTCGTCGTTGGTGACTGTGCGCTCATCATTAATGAAGAAACGAACCGTCCGTATCCGCCAACGGCTCAAATCGCAATGCAAGAAGGCCAGCTGTGTGCGAAAAACTTGGCCGTGCTCATCCGCGGTCAAGGGGAACTCGAGTCGTTCAAACCCGATATTAAAGGGACGGTCTGCTCGCTTGGCCATGATGATGCGATCGGTGTTGTATTCGGCAAAAAATTGTGGGGAACGAAGGCTAGCTTCATGAAAAAAGTGATTGACAACCGCGCCTTGTATTTAATCGGCGGTTCGTCGCTTGTCATGAAAAAAGGGAAATTTAAATTTTTCTAATCGGTCACGAAAGCTTCCGCGATGGCGGAAGCTTTTTTGTTATGGCAAAAAACAGGGAACGGCCGCTTCTTTGTCGAAATACAAATCGTGTCAAACGATATGGAAAAAGGATGAGGACAATGAACAACAAACGCGGAAACGTATGGATTGCGGCAGCCGGGCTCGTCATCAATGAAGCAGGGGAGTGGCTTGTCGTTAAGAAAAAATATAGCGGACTGAAAGGAAAATGGTCGCTGCCGGCCGGGTTTGTCCAGCCGGGGGAAATGCTTGATGAAGCAGCTGTCCGGGAAGTGAAGGAAGAAACAGGGATCGACGCCGAACCGGTCGCCTTTCTCGGCTTGCGCACCGGTGTCATCAATGAAGAAATCAGTGACAATATGGCCATTTTTCTTCTTCGTCCGCGCTCGAAAGACATTACCGTGCAGAAAGATGAGCTGCATGCAGCAGCGTTTTTAAGTAAAGAGGCGCTTAGCAACGATCCAGCGACATCAGGGCTGATTCGCTATTTGTTGGCGTTGGAACCGTTGGCCTCTCTTTCCCCCCATGATGGCTTAAACCCAGGTGATCCATTCGGGTACACGAAATACCGCCTTTATTTTAAATCATCAAAATATAAAGAATAATCAAGAAAACAAAAGTAAGATGCAGATGTATTCGCTTACATGAACAAAAATAAGGGAGAATCGTTGTTTGTTTTTACAGAAAATTTTGATATATTAACAGAAAAGAAGTGGAGGGGACATCAATGAGAAGAACGGTTACGATTAACGCTTGCCCGTATTGTGAGGGACACGGGTACGTCCAGCTCTTACTAGGCGGCTCGGAGACGTGCTACGGTTGCCAAGGAACAGGAAGTGAGCCAGAAGAAGACGACAAGCATTGACATTGACTGTCATCCGCCCATCCAGTACACTGAAAAAGAGTGTAAGGGAGGTTTGAGGGCGGATGCAAATGAGTTTGCCGGTTGTGCTGATTTCTATGCTTTTATTTTTCGTCTTATTTTTTGGCATTGGGTTTTTGTTAAATATGTTGCTGCGCATGACATGGATTATGGCCGTTTGTTTTCCGATCGTCGCGATCTTCATTATTGACGATGTGCCTTGGACTCGTTATTTGACCGCACCGTCTGATTCGTTCGCAGCACTCGGCCGGAAAATCACTTCATTGGCAGCCGCCGATTTGTTGATTTTGTCTAGCGGCTTTGCCGGCGCTCTTTGTGCTGGGTGGGCGATTCGGACGTTAAGGGCAAAAGGATATCAAATGTTTTAAAGCGCCTCCGCGCAAGCGGGGGCGTTTTTATTTTTGCTTAACGTATGCGCCCATGGCCGTTTTCGTGCTCAATGGATAGGCGAATGTTTCGGTGAATAAAGCCTTTATGATGCGAGGAGAGAAACAAAAATCGGAAACGGATGTTTCTGAAAAAACAGTTTTTCGTTTTTTGTGTTTCTTGCAATGAATATTTCGATTTTGGATGGAGATAAATAGAGATGTGGGAGGAGTTGAGGACATTGGATTGTTTTAGGCAAATGGCACGCCGAATCGCGATGACGCTGTTGTTCATCATGGCGTTGCTCTCTACATTTCAATCCATTTCCGGGGTTGAAGCAAACACAGTTCTCCGTCCCTTGCTTATTGGTTCACCAGCAGATCATGAACCGGATCGGGGAGTGAAAGGAAGCGCCAAAAGCAACAACGGATCCGCCCCGCGGCTTGAGGAACAGTTTGACTGGTCGAAATATCCGTCGGTTGAAGTCATAGCCACCGGCTATACGGCCGGCGTCGAATCGACCGGGAAAACCCCTGATCATCCTGAGTACGGCATTACGTACTCGGGAGTGCGTGTGAAACGTGACCTTTATTCAACGATTGCGGCGGATTTAAGCATTTTTCCGATTGGCACGATTTTGTTTATCCCTGGTTATGGCTTCGGTGTTGTAGCCGATAAAGGCGGGGCGATCAAAGGCCACCGCATTGACTTATACTATGAAACGGTCGAAGATGTATATAAATATTGGGGAAAAAAGAAAGTGAAAGTTTACATTGTGCAAAAAGGAAACGGCACGTTGTCCGAGGAAGAGTTGACGCGGCTGAATGAGGATGAAACGATGCAAGTGTTCCGCCAGCAATACTTAGAGTCGAAAAGTTAATAGAGGGGCTCCCGCCCGTCAGCGATCGAAGAGCGGGTCGCTGTCGTCAGCGGGAGGGAACAGCGCCGGATGCAACAGCGGCGCTAATTTTTTTAATCCGACAAGCAGGCGTGGCGACGGCCGGCAATAAAGCGCCTCCTCGAGCAGATGGATGCGTCCGGTGCGGACCGCCTCGGTTTGTTCTGCGTTTGGGCGCTTGGTCACGGCATTTGCGTTCATTTTTTTTGTTTGCACGCCGACCCACACAAGCAAAATGTGCGACGGGTTGCGGGCGACGACTTCGTCCCATTCCGTCTGGACGCTCGCTTTGGCACAGTCGGCGAAAATATTGCGTCCGCCGGCGAGTTCGCTGAGCTCGCTCAGCCAGTTGGCACCGCCTGGGGTAAACAATGGGCGCGGCCACCATTCCCAATACAGGCGGGCCGGTTCGGTGACAGCGGCTGCCCGTTCGCGGTACTCGTTCAGACATTCATGGTAGCGGCGAGCCAGTTCAGCCGCTTTTTGTTTTTCACCGAGCGCTTCCCCCAATCGAAGGAGATCAGAGGCAATGTCGTCAAGCGAATGGGGTGCCAGCACGAGATGGGGAAGGCGGCGGCGCGCGAGTTCCTCGACGTTGCGCTCCATCCCAGGCACGCTTAAGGAGGCGACGACGAGATCCGGTTTGAGCGCCTCGACTTCATCCATATCGATGCGCAAATCCGGCCCGACGGTTGGCAGCTGCTTTACTGCGGGCGGCCAGTCGGAAGACTGGTCAACGGCGATGACATCATCGAGCCGGCCAAGGTAGGCGAGCATTTCCGTATTGCTCGGGCAAAGAGAAACGATTCTCATGGGCGCTAGTCCTTTCTTCATCCATCGTTTTTTTACTCATTCGCCTTGTCTCATCATTTTCCCTTCCGTTTTTCTAGTAAAAGAAAAGAGGGAAAATCCATTAGACAATCGAAATAATCGCCATGTTTCGCTATAATGAGAAATGGAATGAATCACCATGAAAGGGATGAAAGAATGTTTACGGTAAAACCATGGTCATCGGCAGAAGTGGTGCACGAGGCGTTGGCTATTGGATTGTTTGAGGGGAAAGATTCGTGGTCTGGGCTTGCCGGCGAGTACGATTCCCGTCTCGGTGGACAGTTGTCCAACCTGCGGAAAGAAGGCGACATTTCCGCCAAACGGGGGCGCATTGCCACCATTCATACGATGTTGCCGACCGGAGTCAAGCGGCTGTATTTTGTTGGTTTTGGCAAAAAAGAAGAACTGACGTTTGAACGGCTTCGTGAAGTGTTCGGCAAGCTGTTTCGCACATGGAAGCAGGCGAAACGGACCGAGGCCGCGATCGCTCTTGACACATTTACGACAGAAACGGTCGATCCGAACGAGGCGGCGCATGCGTTAGCTGAGGCGTACTATTTGGCGACATATGAGTTCCCAGGCTATAAGCAGAAAAAGTCGGAACCAGACTATGCGCTTGAATCGCTCACCGTATATACGGCGGCCGATGCGGCAGAAATCGAGGCAAGCTTATTTGTCGGCTCCGTGTACGGGAAGGCGACCAACTCAGCGCGCACGCTCGTCAATACGCCGGGCAATTTGCTGACGGCATCCGATTTGGCTGATTATGCCGTGGAGTTGGCGAAACGGTACGATTTTGACTATGAAATTTTGGAAAAAGAAGAGATGGAGCGGCTCGGTATGGGCGCGCTATTGGCGGTCAATCAAGGGTCAAAGCAGCCGCCCAAGCTGATCGTTCTAAAATACCAAGGAAAAGAGCAATGGGAGAACGTGATCGGCCTCGTCGGCAAAGGGGTGACATTTGATACGGGAGGATATTGCCTGAAGCCGCGCGACAGCATGATCGACATGAAAACAGATATGGGCGGCGCCGCCGCGGTGCTCGGTGCCATGGAAGCGATCGGCGAACTCCGTCCGGAGCAAAACGTGCTCGCCGTCATTCCGGCAACCGACAACATGATTAGTGCTGAGGCGTTTAAGCCGGATGACGTCATTACATCGCTTTCCGGAAAAACGATTGAAGTGAGAAACACGGATGCTGAAGGACGGCTCATTTTGGCCGATGCGATCACCTACGCGAAACAGCATGGCGCTCGTTATTTGATTGATGTTGCTACGTTGACCGGCGGAGTGATCGTTGCGCTTGGCACGGATAAAACCGGTGCGATGACGAACAACGAAGCGCTGTTTGAACAGCTGCTGGAAGCATCCATGGAGACCGGGGAATTCATTTGGCGGCTGCCGATTACGGAAAAAGACCGCGAGCGGGTGCGAAGCAGCAAAATTGCTGATTTAAACAATTCTCCAGGACGTGAAGGGCACGCGATTATGGGCGGGGCGTTCATCGGCGAATTTGCTGAAGACACACCGTGGGTGCATTTAGATATTGCCGGCACGGCGACCACGAAGAAAGACGGTGATCTCGGCCCAGCCGGGGCGACGGGTGTAATGGTGCGAACGCTGACGGCGTTTGTCGAACGATTTGAATAAGCGGTTGAAGAGCTGGAGCGAAGTTGCATAGCTCCAGCTTTCTTTTGGCACGCTACATAGTACAAAGAGGCGAACAAAACGTAAAGGGAATGTAAATTTCGTGTAAAGTTTCTTATTTGCTTATTGTAAATGAAGTTGAAATTGTTAAAATAGGTAGCGGTGATTTTTTTTTGATTCCAACAATGGAGGGTGTCCGGTATGATTTTTTCGCCAAAAAAGGACGTTTTCTTCGACATGTTGTTCACGATCTCCGAAAATGTAAAGGAAGCGGCTCAATATTTTGTTGAGTATAAAATTCAAAGTGTGAGCGACTTGAAAGAATTCGCCCGCGTCATGAAGGAGTATGAACGGAAAGGCGATTCATACATCCATGAACTCGTCGTTCATTTAAACAAAACGTTTATTACGCCGATTGAGCGGGAAGACATCCACCAATTAGCAATGAAAATGGACGATGTACTTGATGGCTTTGAGCAATGTTCGGCTCGGTTCGAAATGTTCTCGTTTACGGATATTGACGAACATATGGTGAAGTTTTTCGACTACATTTATCAAAGCACGATCGAAATTGTGCATGCCTTAGAGCTGCTTTCGCATAAAAAATTGCTCGATATGCGTCAACACGCCATTAAGATTAAAGACTATGAAACAAAATGTGACGAAATTTTGCGCGCTTCGATCAAAAACTTGTTTGTGACGCAAAAAGATCCGATTAAGCTCATCCAATATAAAGAGCTTTATGAAATGCTTGAAGAGATTGCCGATAGCTGTGAAGATGTCGCCAATACGCTTGAAACGATCATCATGCGCAACGCATAAAAGGGGACGTTGTTTTCATGGATATGATCCTTGTCTTGACGGTATTAATTGTCGTTTTTGCGCTGGCGTTTGACTTTATTAACGGCTTCCATGACACAGCCAACGCCATCGCCACTTCTGTATCGACAAGAGCGCTCACGCCGCGCCGCGCGATCTTTTTAGCTGCTACGATGAACTTCATTGGTGCCTTGACATTTACGGGCGTGGCCAAAACGATTACGAAAGACATCGTCGATCCATTTGCCTTAGAAAACGGACCGGTCATTATTTTAGCCGCCCTCACGTCAGCGATCGCTTGGAACTTGATTACTTGGTATTACGGCATTCCGAGCAGCTCCTCGCACGCGCTGATCGGTTCGATTGCCGGAGCGGCGATTTCCGCGGCTGGGTTTGGGATTTTAAACTACAGCGGATTTTTGAAAATTTTACAATCGCTCATCTTTTCGCCGTTCTTGGCGTTAGCAGTCGGCTTTGTCGTTATGACGATTTTTCGCATTATCTTTAAAAACGCGAACTTATACAGCACGACGAGAGGTTTTCGGCTGTTTCAAATCGTAACCGCCTCATTGCAGGCGTATACGCATGGGACGAACGACGCCCAAAAAGCGATGGGGATCATTACGATGGCATTGATCGCCGGCGGATATCACGCGACGACCGACATCCCTGAGTGGGTGCGCATTTCCGCTGCTACAGCGATGGGGCTTGGGACAGCCGTCGGTGGATGGAAAATCATTAAAACGGTCGGCGGAAAGATCATGAAAATCCGCCCGATTAACGGGGCAGCAGCCGACTTATCATCCGCACTCATCATTTTTTCAGCAACCACGTTCCATCTGCCGGTTAGTACGACGCACGTCATTTCCTCGGCGATTATGGGGGTTGGTGCCGCTCAGCGGGTGAAAGGAGTCAAATGGGGCGTCGCCCGCCGGATTGTGCTCACATGGATCATCACATTGCCGATTTCGGCGTTAATTGCTGCTTTTCTATACCAAGTGTTCAATTTGTTTTTCTAACGAGAGATGCGCCTGCTATAAACAGGCGCGTTTTTTTATGCGGCGGGCCGGCTTGCGGAAACGGATCGGCCAATCGCCCGACAAAGACGTGGGGCGATCAAACCGGCGACGACTGATAACACAATATCTTTCGGCAGCGGAGCGAGCATCCACCCCCACACCATTTGATACGACAACCCTTCCGGTGCTTCGGCCCATAATTGATACGCCATATACATCCAGTTCGTGCCGATGACATAGTTGATCACCATGCCGATGAGCGCTGCGGTGATAAAGCGGGCGGTTGACGCCGGCTGCGGGCCGCGATTGATGATCCAACCGGTCGCATAAGCGGAGGCGATAAATGAAAGAATAAAGCCAAATGTCGGTTTGAACATCATCGATAATCCGCCGTTGAGGCCGGCGAACACCGGTACGCCCGCAAGGCCGACGAGCATATACACAGTCATTGCGACCGCACCGAGCCGCCGCCCTAATACGGCACCGGCAAGCACGCAAAAGAACGTTTGCAACGTGATCGGCACGCCGCCGACAACAAGAAACGGCACCCATGACGTGATGTTTGCACCGATTGCCATCAAGGCGACGAACATGGCGGCGAGCGTCATATCGAGCGGGCGAAGGGAAGTCTGTTGTCCGTCCATATGTAAACCTCCTTTTGTTTTTAAGTTAACAAAATCATATCGAACAAACGGTTGACTGTCAATCCTCTTTTTTCGACGGATGATGTGATTCGCCGCGGGGCATGCTAAACAAAAGCGCTGTCCTCAAGCTGCCATGTTGCGAGAAGGAGAGACATAAACGGATCAAGGGCGATGAGAGCAAGGAAAACGAAAGGAGGGATTGCGATGGAGCGGTTTATGCCTGATGAGGAGATAAGATGGGCGAGCAAAATGGGGGCAAACGAAGACATCATTCATACAAGCAAAAATGACGATGGCTACGATTTGCGCACCCCGGCGGAAATCGGCAAGCGGCAGCCGTTTGATGAAAACGACAATGCGTGAAGGAGCACGGATGGATCGGACCTCTTTCGTTTACATGTTTGAAGAACAAATGCTGCGCTTTTTAGACTACAAGGCGGTTAAGCTGATGATGTTGATTTCGTTGTCACGATCATTTTCGGTGATATCTTCTATCGACGCACGCAATTGGATGTGCAATGGAAACGGAAGAGGCCGGCGAGTTCGCCAAGACATTGGACGGGGATGGGACGATCGCCGTCTTTTTTTGTTCACGACGTCATCAGCAAGAACTGTTTTTGTGTGAAAAAGGCTTTTGGAGCGGCAAGACGCCAACGACAGCCCGCTTCCAGCGCCCGGGTGGAAGCGGTGTTGTCGCATCGAGTGTGGCCGCTCATCGTCCAACGGCGGCCAAAGTGATGAAGGCGAAAAGCGACGGCTCGCCAACCATTTCCTCCTATTTCGCTTGCCGCCGCGATGGCGAAGGCTATCGGCGCAAAGGCGGAAACACATTCCAACGCAAGCCGATGACGAGCTGGCAACATCGAGGAGCTCCAGGAGGGGGCGATAGCGTCAGACGGATGCCGTCGGGATTGAAATACACTTCGGTTTGCGAGCGGATGCCGAGTGAACGAATGAGGCGGTTCACTTCTTCGGTTTTCCCTTCTTGGGCGGCGGACATGACCGAGGCGGCAAATGGACGCGATTCGGCCAGCCTTTTTAAAATGACTCCAACATCGTTCATGAGTGTCTGGGCGGTGACGGCCGATTGGGAGAAGATAGAAGGGTCGATTGGCGGATACTGCCTTGCCCATGCCGACGGGTGCGGGAAATAAAACATTCGATGGCTCCTCCTTTCCTACGTGATTACAGACCCGCGAGCGAGAAAGCCCACTCCTTTAGGGGCGGAATGAAAGCGAGCCTAATGCTATCATAAACATCAGGAGGTAAAAAGATGCCTGCGATCACCTTAAAATTGGATGGAGCTTCACAAGCCAACCAAATCGAAACAGGAGATATACGAGCAGATGACTGAGATCAACACCCAATTTACCAATTGGCTGTTGGATCATCCCGAGCTGAATAAAGCAATAAGCAAACGATCCAAGAATCCCGCGTCTTTAGGCGTGTAGAGTGTCAATACTTATATACTCGCTGCGCTGCAAGCCGGTGCCATAGAAACAATGGGATTGGCAGCGAAAGGTGAAACTTTTTGGGGAATTTTTCGTACATACGTAGGCGGCGAGAGTCTGACTTGATTTCCAGCAGACCGTTGTGCCGACAGAGGCGGGAGTTTATGATACAATACGAAGTAGGATAAGCGGGGCGATGCGAGGGGGAAAAGGAAACATGACAGTTGGTTAGTTAGGGAAGGAGGATGGTTTATGTTAAACTTGGCAATTGTTTCACCACTGATTTTCGCTTTATTCATTCCGTTTTTGTATAAATATGTGCGTTCGATTCACACTGGATGGTTTGTGCTCCCTCTTCCGGTCTTATTGTTTGTGTATTTTATTCAACATCTCCCTCTTGAACCCTACGGACAAACGATCCCTTGGATTCCGTCTCTCGGAATGGATTTTCAAGTCTATATGGATGGGTTAGGCTTGCTCTTTTCGCTGTTAATCACAGGGATCGGCTCTCTTGTCGTGTTGTATTCGATTTATTATTTGCCAAAGGAAAAGGAAAAACTTGGTCACTTTTACGTGTATTTGCTTTTGTTTATGGGAGCGATGCTTGGCGTCGTTCTTTCAGACAACGCCATGGCGCTCTATCTGTTTTGGGAATTGACATCGTTTTCATCCTTTTTGCTGATTGGCTACTGGAATGAGCGTGAACGTTCCCGATACGGGGCCCAAAAATCCATGCTCATCACCGTGCTTGGCGGGCTGTCTCTGCTTGGTGGATTTTTATTGCTTTCGGTCATGAGCGGAGGGTCGTACAGCATTCGTGACTGGATCGATATGGCGGATGCGTGGCCGCAACATCCGTTATTCTTGCCAGCGATGCTCTTGATTTTGCTTGGCGCGTTCACCAAATCCGCGCAGTTTCCATTTTACATTTGGCTTCCGGACGCGATGGAAGCGCCCACCCCAGTCAGTGCGTATTTACATTCGGCGACGATGGTGAAAGCCGGCATTTATTTAGTGGCTCGTTTCACCCCGATTTTTGCTGTTTCTTCGCTATGGGTTTGGCTTGTGATGGGCATTGGAATGGCGACGCTTTGTTGGGCGTCATTTCATGCCGCCCGCCAGACAGACTTGAAAGGGTTGCTCGCCTATTCGACGGTGAGCCAGCTCGGGTTGATTATGTCGTTGCTCGGCGCTGGGGCGCTGGCCTTTCATGGTGATCCGAGTGATCGCCGCTTGTATATGGCAGCCGTGGTTGCAGCGGTGTTTCACTTGATCAACCATGCGACGTTCAAAGGAAGTTTGTTTATGACTGCCGGCATTGTCGATCATGAGACCGGGACGCGAGATATCCGGCGTCTTGGCGGCTTGCTTAGCTTCATGCCCATCACATTTACAATTGCGGTCATTGGTTCGTTGTCGATGGCGGGTGTTCCTCCGTTTAACGGATTTTTAAGCAAAGAAATGTTTTTTGCTGCGATGGTGCAAGTGGCGAACGCCCATTGGTTTTCGCTTGATGTCTGGGGGATCTTATTTCCGGTGCTCGCTTGGGTAGGAAGCGTGTTTACCTTTTTATATAGTCTTCTTTTTGTTGGGAAAACGTTTCTTGGCGCCCCGAAGCCTTCCGAATGGCCGAAACAGCCGCATGAAGCTCCGGTGGGGATGCTTGTGGCGCCGGTCGTTTTGGCTGTCCTTGTCATTGGCTTCGGACTGTTTCCGAATGTGTTGTCCAATGCGGTGATTGCTCCGGCGGCCGATGCCATTGTCAACGGTGTGTTCCGCCAGGAAGGGCTTTCTGTGCACATTAGCCATTGGCACGGATGGACGATCGAAGTATGGATGACCATCGGAGTGATTGTCCTTGGCGTGTTGCTGTATCGGACGTTTGATTCATGGAAGCGCGTGTACGGTGCGTTTTCGCAGCGCCTTTCATTGAATCACTTATATGACACGGTTGTGCGGCAGATGGAAGAGCGGTCTCATTCCTTGACAAGCCGTTACATGACCGGGTATGTTCGGACGTATTTCTTGTATATTTTGTCCGCGATGCTCGCGTTGCTTATTGTGACGATCGTTCTGAAAGTGGATGGGGAGTTTTCGTTAAGCCATTTAGCGGACGTGGGCGTCCATGAACTGATGTTGGTGTTGGCAGCTTTGGTCGGAACGGTGACGACTTTAGTGGCCAAATCACGCCTTGTCGCCATTATCGCTTTAGGTTCGGTCGGCTATACGGTCTCGCTTTTCTTTGTGCTCTTCCGGGCGCCTGACTTGGCATTAACCCAACTTGTCATTGAAACGATTTCCGTCGCTCTGTTTTTGCTTTGTTTCTATCACTTGCCGAAGCTTAGCCGCCATGAGAAAGGCGTCCGTTTCCGTCTTGGGAACGCCCTCATTTCGCTTGGCGTCGGCGCATTGGTCAGCGTGATCGCCCTGTTGGCGTACAGCGAGAAAAACTTTGCGTCGATTGCCCAATACCATATCGAAAACGCGTATGAAAAAGCGGCTGGAAAAAATATTGTTAACGTGATCTTAGTCGACTTCCGCGGATTTGATACGCTATTTGAAATTTGTGTGCTGGCGATCGCGGCGCTCGGCATTTACGCCTTAGTGAAGCTGAAAGCTCCGAAAGGGGAGAACGGCAAGTATGAATGAACTCATTTTGCGGACGGTGACGGCCGTTGTCACGTTTATCATCATTTTGTTCGGGATTCAGCTTTTTTTCGCCGGCCACTATTATCCGGGCGGCGGATTCATCGCCGGCCTCGTTACCGCCGGTGCCATCATTTTGTTGCTGTTGGCGTTTGACATCAAAACGGTCCGATCGATGATCCCTATTTCTTATCGGACGCTCATTGGCATCGGACTGCTGTTTGCCTTAGGAACGGGGCTTGGCGGCCTTGTATTCGATGTCCCATTTTTAACGCATGCTCACGGCCATGTCATGCTGCCGTTGCTTGGAGATGTTTCGCTCCATACGGCCGTCTTGTTTGACTTAGGAGTCTATTTCGTCGTTGTCGGGGTCACCATGACGATTATCGAAACGATAGGAGAGGAAGAATAAATGGAAGTCGTCATGATTATCGTCATCGGCTGTTTGTTTGCCGGTGCCACGTACTTAATGTTGAGCAAAAGTTTGCTTCGGATCATTATCGGCACAGGATTGTTAAGCCACGGAGCGCATTTGCTTTTATTGACGATGGGAGGATTGAAAAAAGGAGCACCGCCGTTGCTTGGTGTGCAGGCGGAACAATATGTCGACCCCGTTCCGCAGGCGCTTATTTTGACGGCGATTGTCATTAGCTTTGGTGTCACGGCTTTTTTGCTCGTTTTGGCGTATCGTTCTTATCAGGAGATTGGAACGGACAACATTGAACAAATGAGGGGAAAGGAAGACCATGACTAATGCAGTAATTTTTCCGATTGCCATTCCATTGACGACGGCGGTTATCTTGATTTTTTGTGTGAAATCGTTGAAGGCGCAAAAGGTGATTTCCCTCGTTTCAGCGGGGGCGCTCATCGCTGCGGGCGCTTGGCTTGTGCGCCTTGTCGATCATGAAGGGGTGCAAAAGCTCGACGTCGGAAACTGGCCGGCGCCGTTTGGGATTACGCTCGTCTCCGACATGCTTTCGGCGCTGTTAGTGTTGACGACGAGCGTGATCGCGCTTGCTGGTCTATTGTATTCCTTTTACACGATTGACTCGAAGCAGGCGTCCATGTACTACTATGTTTTTTTTCAGTTCCTCATTGTCGGAGTGAACGGGGCGTTTAGTACAGGGGATATTTTTAACTTATTCGTGTTTTATGAAGTGATGCTCATGTCATCGTATGCACTGCTCGTTCACGGCGGCACCAAAATCCAGCTCCAGGAAACGATGAAATACATGATCATCAATGTGTTTTCTTCCGCGTTGTTTGTCATCGCCGTCGGCTATTTGTACGCTGTGACCGGCACATTGAATATGGCGCACTTAGCCGTACGGATTTCTGGAGCGGAAAACACAGCCGTGTTGACGGTCATTTGTTTGCTTTTTCTCATTGTATTTGGGTTAAAAGGGGCGTTGTTTCCGTTTTATGTTTGGATGCCAGGAGCCTATTCTGCTCCGCCATCGGCCGTGCTTGCGTTGTTCGGCGGCTTGTTGACGAAAGTCGGTGTGTATTCGATTTTGCGTACTTTTTCGCTGATTTTCCGCCAAGATATCGGTTATACTCATACCATCTTAGCGTGGTTGGCGATGGCGACCATTGTGCTTGGCGTCATTGGTGCGGTGGCTTACCGCGATATGCGGCAAATTGCCATTTATAACATTGTCGCGGCTATCGGTGTGATGGCGTTTGGCATTTCTTTAATGACAAAAGAAAGTATGGAAGGCACGATCTTTTACTTGCTGCAAGACATGGTGATGAAAACTGCGCTCTTTTTTATTGTCGGTGCGATCGCGTATGTCGCAGGAACGAATCAACTCGGACGGTTTAGCGGGCTGCTTGGTTCGTATCCGTTGCTTGGCTGGGCCGTATTCCTTACCGCTCTTGCGCTTAGCGGCATTCCTCCGTTTAGCGGGTTTATCGGAAAAGCGCTGATTATTCGGGCGGCGTTTGAAAAAGGACAGCTTCTGTTCGCACTGATTGTGTTATTGTCCAGTTTACTCGTGCTTTATTCGGTCATGAAAATTTTTATTCAATCTTGTTGGGGAGAAGCGCGCGGATATGAGCAAAAACGAGTCGCCCCGCTGTATGTGCCGATTGTCGCGCTTCTTGCCTTGGCCGTTTTATACGGGATCGGGGCCGAATTTGTTCGTCCATACATCGCCCAAGCGGCGGCGACGTTGGCAGATCCGTCGCTGTATATTGAGTCCGTTCTGAAGGAGTAGAGGCAAATGGCACAGCAATTGCTGCTCAACGTTCTATTGGCGTTCGTTTGGATGTTTCTTGCTGATTCATTTAGCGGGTCATCGTTTGTCATTGGATATCTCCTTGGTTTAGGCATCATTTTTGCGCTGCGAAGATATTTCTCGACGCGGTTTTATGTCGTACCGTTGTTTGTGATCGGGAAGTTGGCGCTCATTTTCATCAAAGAATTGTTGTTGGCCAACTGGGCGGTTTTAAAAATTGTCCTTTCTCCGTCGTTGAACATAAAGCCTTGCATTTTCGCCTTTCCGCTTGAAGTGAAAAAAGACTGGGAAATTACATTGTTATCCAGCTTGATTACATTGACGCCCGGGACGTTTGTAGTCGACGTCTCTGATGACAAGAAAGAGATTTATATTCATGCGATTGATGCGCCGGATGTGGACGAAGTCATCCGGCAAATCAAGACATCGTTTGAAAAAACGATTTTGGAGGTGAGTCGATGACCGTGATGTTCTATATCGCGCTCGCTCTTTTGTCGCTCGCCATTGTTTGTTTCCTCTATCGGGTCGTCAAGGGACCGACCGTGGCGGATCGGGTTATTGCGCTTGATGCGATCGGGATTTGTCTTGCAGGCATTGTGGCGGTGCTTTCAATCGTGTTAGAGACGAGTGTGTTTTTAGAAATTATTTTGTTGATCGGAATTTTGGCGTTTCTTGGCACGGCGGCGTTTGCCAAGTTTTTGCAAAAAGGGGTGGTGATTGAACGTGACGGAAATCATTGATGGGTTGATCGTATTGCTCGTCATGGCTGGTGCGCTATTAACGTTGATCTCCGCCATCGGCGCCCTCCGCCTTCCCGACGTTTATATGAGAAGCCATGCCATTGGCAAAAGCACTACCCTTGGAATGATCTTCATCTTAACGGGGACGTTATTTTACTTTTGGTTGAAGCACCACCATTTCAATTCCCGTTTGTTGCTGGCCATTGTCTTTATTTTTTTAACATCCCCGGTGTCGGCTCATTTGATTAGCCGTGCCGCATACTACTCCGGGGTTCGGCCATGGGAAGGGACGGTTCGTGATGATTTGGCAAAACAGAGAGAAAAACTAGCAAAACGTGCAAAGTGAGGAGACAAAATCAAAATAGCGGGATGTCCTTCTTTCTCTTAAAGCAGTCAAGTTTTTTCCGACATCCGCCTCTTTTTCGCCATTTTCTGAAAAAAGAAATAAACAATCGCTTTCCCGTGATATAATAATAGTAAGACGGACTGTGGCTGTGCGGAAAGGAGGGAAGCGATGATGGACGTCCCGCAATATTTGTTTCTCGATTTTGAATTTACGATGCCGGAAACAAAAACGACCCCGAACGGGTTTTCTCCGGAAATTATTGAAGTTGGCCTTGTAGCGGTCGTTGACGAGCAAATCGTGAGCCAATTTTCCTCTTATGTGAAACCGCTCCGTTTTCCGCAACTCACCGACCGGTGCAAGTCGTTTCTCAATATCACCCAAGAGCAAATTGACAGCGGAATGAGTTTTTATGAGCTCGTTTCCTTGCTTCGGCAATATGACCGCGAGCGCCCGACGACGGTTGTAACGTGGGGAAACATGGATATGAAAGTGCTCCGGGAAAACTGCCAGTCGGCGCGAGTGGAATTTCCATTTACCGGAGAGCACCGCGATTTGGCCATGGAGTATAAACGCTTTTTCGGCAACAAAAATCAAACGGCGTTGCGCAAGGCTGTGCAAGAGTACGGAAACGAAGGGATTGGAAAAGCCCATTGTGCGCTCGATGACGCATTTACCGCGTATACGATTTTCCGGCTCATTGAAAACGATAAAAAATATTTGGCGAAGACAAAGCCGCCGACGATTGGGGAGCGGATCGATTTCACCCAGCTGCGGAAAAAATTCGCTTTATAGCTGCTGTATTGGTGGCAGCTTTTTTGTGCTATAATGAGGATGGACGATTTTGAGTCAGAAAGGTTGTCTAACGATGTGGCCATGGGTGCTGAATCTATTTTTATACTTTCCGGAAGATAAGAGGGAGTATATTCCCGCGGTCATTTCAATGACCGTGTTTTTGCTCATTGCGGTGTTCACGATGCGGCTCATCATTGTCATTTCGCGTCGTCAAGAGAAAGAAGCGGAACGGCTCGAGCAAGAGCTGTATGGCAACAAGGACGAGTCCGGGCCGAGGTCGGATGTATAAAATGGGCTCCCTTCGGCAATACTGGCGGGTAACATCTGCCATGCTGGGGGGAGTTTTGTGTTGCAGGGAAAATATGGGATTCTTTTGGCTGTGGCGCTCGTTTTAGCTGGCTGCGGCCAACAGAGCGGTATGAGTCGGACGGTGGAGATGATCAATGCCGACAGTGATCCGATTGGCACGATTGAACTGACGGAACAAGCGGAGGGAGTCCGGCTGAAGCTTGACTTAGAAGGGCTTCCGCCAGGAGAGCATGCCATTCATATTCATGAAAAAGGAAGTTGCGAGCCGCCCGATTTTCAATCGGCTGGCGGACATTACAACCCTGACGGGAAAAAGCACGGACTTCTCCACCCAGAAGGCGCGCATGCCGGTGATTTGCCAAACATTATTGTCAAAGAGGACGGCACGGTCAACGTCGAACTGACGGCGCCGAACGTGACGTTAAAAGAAGGAGAAAAAGGGTCGTTGTTGACGAAGGACGGAACGTCAATCGTTATTCATGCCAAGAAAGACGACGGCATGACCCAACCGGCGGGAGATGCCGACGAGCGCATCGCCTGCGGGAAAATCAAGTCATCTTGAACGCTCTCTCCTGCACTTCCGGGGGAGGCATCGCGGTTTGAGATCATAAAAAGGTGTCCCAACATAAGCAACGGGACACCTTTTTTATTGAGGAGCGACAAACGACACGTGGCGTTTAAGACTCCCACCTCATGCCGATGGATGGGCATGATCTAGCGCAGCGCGAGAACCAACCGACGCAGTCCTTCTTCTAGCGTCGAGCGCGGGCAGGCGACGTTCAGACGGAGGAAGCCGCTCCCTTCCGCCCCGAATTTGCTGCCGAACTCAACGGCGATTTTTCCTTTTTCGAGAAGCTGTTTTTTGAGTTCGGCTTCGGACAGGCCGAGACCACGGCCGTCGATCCAGACGAGATAGGTCGCCTGCGGGCGGATGGGGCGAAGAATGGGCAGTTCCGCTGCGAGATGGGCGATGGTTGTGTCGATGTTTTGCTGCAAATACGCAAGCAAGGCGTCAAGCCATGCCTCGCCATGGCGGTAAGCCGCTTCCGCTCCGGCAATGGCAAATGCATTGAGCGTGAAAAACCCTTGCCGCTGTTGGACGCGGCGGAACGCCCGACGCCGTGACTCATCGGGAATGATCGCTTCGGCCGCCTGCAAGCCGGCGAGGTTGAACGTTTTCGTCGGCGCACGGAACGTGGCGCTTTGCGCCGCCAACTCCGGATGGAGGGAGGCGAACGGAATATGCCGATAGGGTGGGAACGTCAAATCGGCGTGAATTTCGTCGGAAAGGACGAAGACGCCATGGTTGAAACATAGCTCCCCAAGCCGTTCGAGTTCTTCTTTTGTCCACACCTTGCCACTGGGGTTATGCGGGTGGCAGAGGATGAGCAATTTTGCTCCGGGCAGTTTCCGCTCCAAGTCGTCCCAGTCGATGACATAATTGTCTTCAGTCAAGCGAAGGGGGCTAAGCACGAGCGTGCGATCATGGCGGCGGACGAGATCAAACAGCGGCCGGTAAACGGGGGAAAAGACAACGACGCGGTCTCCAGGCTCTGAAAACGCCTCAATGGCAGCGGCGACCGCCGGCACGACACCGTGGGCAAACACAAGCCAGGCCGGATCGATTTCCCACTCGTGGCGACGTTTGAGCCATTCGCCCACCGCTTCTTTCAACGAATCAGGAATGACGGTGTAGCCAAAAATTCCGTGTTCTATTCGCGCTTGCAGCGCTTCTTGTACGGCTTTGGGAGCCGGAAAATCCATGTCGGCGACCCACATCGGCCACACATCTTTATGGCCGAACAAACGCTCAACATCATCCCATTTCACCGACTGCGTGCCCCGGCGGTCGATGACTTGGTCAAATGAAAACATCGTATCTTCTCCCTTCTTTTTTTCAGGTCGATGGCTTATAATTGGTATATCCCAATCAAGAAAGAAGGTGGATGGCGGCGCATGGACGGACAACAATTGAACCGGCTGCTTCTTGAGACCATTGGCGCCTGGGATCCGTTCGGCTACGGAAATGACGCGTACGAGATAGAAGCGATTGACGTGCTTCAGGCCGTATATCATACGGATGATGCCCACACGCTCGCTGCTTGCATTCAGTCTATATATGAATTCGCGTTTGACAAAACAATTCCTTTTCGCGACTGCCTAAAACTTGCTAATCGGCTGCTCGAGCTGAAACGGATGGCATCTTGTTCATTCCCGGCATGACGACGGTCAGCCGGGCTGTCGGTTTAGCGAAACGGTTTAAAGGGAGCATTCCCGTTAGGAGCTTTTCCGGGGACTTGATCAAAAAAAGCCCTCTTGGTATGATGCAGGGGTGTCAACCACATCACTCACCATACCAAGGAGGACTTCAGATGAATTGTACACAAAACTATAAAATTGATCAAGTCACCGAACAAACGCTTGTCGTGGGTATTGATATCGCGAAACGAACCCACTACGCCTGCTTCGTGGATGACCGGGGGCGCGTGCTTCGCAAGTCGTTCCCGATCTTCCAGTCGAAAGAGGGGTTTCAACAGCTGTATAAAGCGATTCAGGGGGCGATGCAAGCGTTCGGGAAGTCAGAGGCGATCGTCGCCGTGGAGCCGACCGGGCACTACTGGTTGAACCTGGCCTACTTCCTCGAGGAGCACGGGATCCCGTTGGTCATGGTCAACCCGGCGCATGTGTGCCGGTCGAAAGAACTTGATGACAACCTGCCGACGAAACACGACGCCAAAGACGCCCTGGTCATTGCCAGACTGGCAAAAGACGGACGATTCCTCGTTCCCCGGCTGCTGCACGAGATTGAAGCCGATTTGCGCGTGGGGAGCACGCTCAAAGAGAAGCTCCGCAAGGAACAGACGGCGGTGAAAAACGCGATCGTCCGCTGGACGGATCGGTATTTTCCAGAGTTTTGGACCGTGTTTCGTGACTTGGGGAAAACGGCGCTTTCGGTGTTGGAGTGGACGCCGCTTCCGGCTGATATGGCGGGTCGGACCGCCGAGGAGCTCATCGAGGTGTACCGGCAAAGCGAAGGGCTGAAATGCCCGCAGAAGGCCAAAATTCAGGCGTTGATCAACGCCGCGAAGGACTCCATTGGGGTGACGGAAGGGACGACGATGGCCCGGTTTGAGATCGCCGCGCTCGTCCGCCGATACCGCCAATTGGAGGCGGAGATCGCCGCACTGGACGCCGAGTTGAAGGCATTGGTTCAAACGACGATGGAGTACCAATGGTTGAAAACGGTCGACGGGTTGGGAGACGCCACGATCATCGATCTGCTGGCGGAGATCGGCAGCTTCGCCCATTATCGGGACCCGCGCCAATTGGTGAAGTTGGCGGGCCTGACGCTCAAGGAGAACTCCTCCGGCCAGCGCAAAGGGCAAAAGCACATCTCCAAACGGGGACGGAAACGGTTGCGCTCGGTGCTGTTTCGGGCGGTGATTCCGCTGATCCGGCACAACGAGGCGTTTCGCGAGCTGCATGAATATTACACAACCCGCCCCGTCAACCCGCTGACCGGAAAGCAGTCCATCGTCGCCTTGTGCCGGAAGCTGTTGAATGTGCTGTTTGCGATTTGTACGAAGAAACAAGCGTTTGACGCGGAGCGAATGAAGCAGGACGTCTTGTCCCAAGTGCAACGGGCGGCCTAAGGCCTCCCCCTGCGAACGGAAGAATCGTTGGACAACGAGATGACACCGGAGAAGCTGGCGTGATTTCATCCATTCGACCTTGAGTCCCTAAAGGAGCTTGGCCGGCCTCCGCCTGATGACGAGACCGAACGAGGGAATGTTGGCGCGAAGACGCCCGGAGACATGGGAGGGTTCGTCCTCATCAGCGACGCGGAGATCCAAAGGGTGCATCGAATATGCTTCTCCCCACGTCAGGAAAATATAACCAGCCATGGCCGCGAAGCGCACCCTAGGTCTGTAAGATATCCACAAAACTGAAAAAGGATGTAAGGGATTTTGTCGAAAAATATTTTTTGGACACCCCTGAGAGGCCGAAAAGCCTTGATAAATCAACATTTCTAGAGGGAGGGATGTTCCGTGAAACTGAGCGATAAAGAACTGGAAATTATCGAAATATTGGAAAAAGATGCGCGGACTCCGATCGATGTGCTGGCGAAAATGATTGATTTGCCGGTGGAAGAAACAGAGGCGCTCGTCCACAAATTAGAAGAGGCGAACGTGATTGTCCAGTATACGACGCTTGTCGATTGGCGGAAGGTCGATGGCCACGAAGGGGTGACGGCGATGATCGATGTGAAAGTCACCCCGAAGCGCGGCGTCGGCTTTGATGAGGTGGCAGAGCGCATTTACCGTTTCCCGGAAGTCAAATCGGTGTATTTAATGTCCGGCGCCTATGATTTGTCGGTCGTCATTGAAGGGCGGTCGATGGCGGAAGTCGCCCAGTTTGTTTCGGAAAAACTGTCAACGCTTGATTCCGTCATTTCGACGACCACCCATTTCATTTTGAAAAAATATAAACATGACGGCACGATATTCGACAAAGGAGATCAAGATCGCCGCATCGTGGTGGCACCATGAATCCGCAAACGAAAAAAATGTATGTGTCAGAAACGGTTGCCAGCTTAAAGCCATCCGGCATCCGCCGGTTTTTCGATCTCGCTTCGAGCCTTGACGGTGTCATTTCCCTCGGTGTCGGCGAGCCGGACTTTGTCACATCGTGGAGCATCCGCGAGGCAAGCATTTTGTCGCTCGAGCAAGGCTATACGTCCTATACAGCCAACGCCGGTTTGCTCGAGCTGCGCCAAGAAATCGCCGCCTATTTGCGCCGCAAGTTTCATGTGGAATACCGTCCGGAGACAGAAATTTTAGTGACGGTTGGGGCGAGCCAAGCGATTGATTTGGCGCTAAGGGCGATTGTCAATCCAGGTGATGAAGTGATCGTGGTGGAACCGAGTTTTGTCGCTTATGAACCGCTTGTTGTGCTCGCCGGCGGGACGCCAGTGATCGTCCATGCGTCTGGCGCCGACGGGTTTCAGCTCATGCCGGCGCACATCGAACGAGCGATCACTGAGCGGACGAAGGCCGTGATCATTTGTTCGCCGAACAATCCGACCGGAACGGTGCTTAGCCCAGCGGAACTCAAAGCGCTCGCCCGCTTGGCGGAGAAGCATGATTTGCTGGTCATTGCCGACGAAATTTACGCCGAGCTCACGTATGAAGGTGAGCATACAAGCATGGCTGCTGTTCCCGGCATGCGCGAACGGACGATTTTGATTTCGGGCTTCTCCAAAGGATTTGCGATGACCGGTTGGCGGCTCGGTTTTGCGGCAGCGCCGGAAGAGCTTTTGCAGGCGATGTTGAAAATCCACCAATATGCGATGATGTGTGCGCCGACGATGGCGCAATACGGCGCCCTTGAAGCGCTCCGCAACGGGGAGCACGAGGTCGAACAAATGCGCAACAGCTACCGGCGGCGACGCAATTATTTCGTCGCCTCGCTCAATGAAATCGGGTTGCCGTGCCACTTGCCGGGAGGCGCGTTTTACGCGTTTCCATCCATTCGCCATACCGGCTTGACGTCCGAACAGTTTGCCGAGCGGTTGCTTTTGGAAGAAAAAGTGGCCGTTGTCCCTGGCAATGTCTTTGGTACAAGCGGAGAAGGCTATATTCGCTGTTCGTACGCTTCGTCGCTTGAGCAGCTGCAGGAAGCGATTAAGCGGATGAAACGGTTTTTGGAACGCTTGTAATCGACGATGTTCTGCCATGGGCAGGACATCTTTTTTTGGGTTTTCCCTTTCGGTTATGTTATAATACAGAAACGTAGATGAAACTAGCCAATAGGAGTGTTTTGCTTGCCAACGATGAAACGAGGAGCGATTGTGAAAGGGAAGGTGACAGGCATCCAGCCATATGGCGCGTTCGTCCAGCTTGAGGGCGGCATGCAAGGGCTCATTCATATTTCAGAAATTTCGCACCGCTTTGTAAAAAATGTGCGCGATTATGTCCATGTCGGTGACGAAGTGACCGTCAAAGTGCTCGATGTCGACTATAAGGCAGGGCGAGCGAGCCTGTCCTTAAAGGCGCTTGAGCCAGGTAGAGAGAAGCAAAAGCGCCAGACGCGCATGAAAATGTCGTTTGAACCTGGCTTTCGTCCGTTAAAAGAAAAGTTGCGTGAATGGATTGAGCAATCCAAGAAGGAAGATTTACCGAAAAAATAAGACACCCACCGCCAGGCGGTGAGTGTCTCCCGTCATGTGCGTGTCGGGTTTGGTTCGGTGCGCTCAAGCTCTTCAGCCGGCTTGAACAACAACGCTAAGTTGACCAAGCCGGCGAGACCGACAAGGCTGTAAATAATGCGTGACCAAGCCGAATCTTGTCCACCGAAAATGGCGGCAACTAAATCAAATTGAAAAAATCCAATCAGTCCCCAATTGATCGCACCAATGATTGTCAACAACAAGGCAATGCGTTGCCATGTTCCCATCCTGTATACCTCCTTTGAAAAATTTCCTTCAGTCACTTATAGGATGAATCATAGCCGCAGAAAATATGCATGATTTGCCGTCGAAGCGTCCGGCTTTACAACAACGACGTCTGTCCCCATAATAAGAAGCAAAAGGAGGAAGATACATAATGCAAAATTTTACGTTTCGCAATCCGACCAAACTCATTTTTGGGAGAGGACAAATTGAGCAGCTCAAAGAAGAAGTGCCGAAATATGGCAAAAAAGTGCTGCTTGTCTATGGGGGCGGCAGCATTAAACGAAACGGACTATATGATGAAGTCATGAGCCTATTGACGGACATTGGCGCCGAAGTCGTTGAACTGCCAGGCGTCGAACCGAACCCGCGCCTTTCGACCGTCAAAAAAGGGGTAGACATTTGCAGACGGGAAGGAATTGAATTTTTGCTTGCCGTTGGCGGCGGCAGTGTGATCGACTGTACGAAAGCGATTGCAGCCGGCGCGAAATTTGATGGCGATCCGTGGGAGTTCATTACGAAAAAAGCGACTGTCACTGAGGCGTTGCCGTTTGGGACGGTCCTGACGCTGGCGGCGACCGGATCGGAAATGAACGCCGGATCGGTGATCACCAATTGGGAGACGAAAGAAAAATACGGCTGGGGCAGCCCGGTGACATTCCCGCAATTTTCGATTTTGGATCCGACGTACACGATGACGGTGCCGAAAGACCATACCGTTTACGGCATCGTCGATATGATGTCCCATGTGTTTGAGCAATATTTCCATCATACGCCGAACACGCCGCTGCAAGACCGGATGTGCGAGGCAGTGTTAAAAACGGTCATTGAGGCGGCGCCAAAATTGGTTGACGACTTAGAGAACTACGAGCTGCGCGAGACGATCATGTACTCGGGCACGATCGCCTTAAACGGCTTTTTGCAAATGGGCGTGCGCGGTGATTGGGCGACGCATGATATCGAGCATGCGGTCTCTGCTGTATACGATATCCCGCACGCCGGGGGATTGGCCATTTTGTTCCCGAATTGGATGAAACATGTGCTTGATGAAAATGTCAGCCGTTTCGCCCAACTGGCGGTGCGCGTCTTTGACGTCGATCCGACGGGCAAAACGGAGCGCGACGTGGCGCTTGAGGGCATCGAGCGGTTGCGCGCGTTTTGGTCGAGCCTCGGGGCGCCGTCTCGCTTGGCTGATTATGGCATCGGCGAGGAAAATCTCGAGCTGATGGCGGATAAAGCGATGGCGTTTGGTGAGTTTGGCCGTTTCAAAACGTTAAATCGTGATGATGTGCTCGCCATTTTGCGTGCGTCTTTATAAGAAACCTTCAAAGCCGGCCGGCGACTTGAATGCTAGGTCGGCTTTTTTTGATGGCAGCCACATGTCAAATGTAGCGGCCCCGACCATCGCACGTTGGCTGCCGAAGAAAGCCGTATAGATCGGCAAAAAATTGTCGGAATTGAATCCGTTTTCAATTGAGAGCATCGCTTGATTTCCCTTGCCCGTTCCGCTAAAGTGAAAGAAGGCAATGATTATTGAATGGGAGGAAGAATTGAATGACCCATATTCGTTTCGACTATTCCAAAGCGCTCGCTTTTTTTGGTGAACACGAACTTACATACTTGCGCGATGCGGTGAAAGTCGCACACCATTCGCTCCATGAAAAAACTGGAGTCGGCAATGACTTTTTAGGATGGTTAGACTGGCCGGTCAACTATGACAAAGAAGAATTTGCGCGCATCAAGCAAGCGGCGAAAAAAATTCAATCAGACTCTGATGTCCTTCTTGTCATCGGTATCGGTGGCTCGTATCTCGGGGCGCGTGCGGCGATTGAGATGCTGCATCATTCGTTTTACAACGCCTTGCCGAAAGAGAAGCGGTCCACACCGCAAATCATCTTTGTCGGCAACAACATCAGCTCGACGTATATGAAAGATGTCATTGATTTCCTTGAAGGAAAAGACTTCTCGATTAACGTCATTTCCAAATCGGGAACGACGACTGAGCCGGCGATCGCTTTCCGTATTTTCCGCAAGCTGCTTGAAGACAAATACGGCAAAGAAGAAGCACGCCGCCGCATTTACGCAACGACCGACCGTGCACGCGGCGCACTGCGGACGCTCGCTGACGAGGAAGGATACGAAACGTTTGTGATTCCGGATGACATCGGCGGTCGCTATTCAGTGTTGACGGCGGTTGGATTGCTGCCGATCGCTGCCAGCGGCGCTGACATCGACGCCATGATGGAAGGGGCAGCGAAGGCGCGCGAAGACTTCAGCCGCTCGGAGCTCGAAGAAAACGCAGCTTACCAATATGCGGCCATTCGCAACATTTTGTACAACAAAGGAAAAACGATCGAGTTGCTCGTTAACTACGAACCAGCCTTGCACTATTTCGCTGAATGGTGGAAGCAGCTGTTCGGCGAAAGCGAAGGGAAAGACCAAAAAGGCATTTATCCGGCTTCGGCTGACTTCTCGACCGACTTGCATTCGCTCGGCCAATACATTCAAGAAGGTCGCCGTGATTTGTTTGAAACGGTGCTGAAACTTGAAGAGCCGCGCCATGAATTGGTCATCGAAGCGGAAGAAAGCGACTTAGACGGGCTGAACTATTTAGCCGGCCAAACGGTCGATTTCGTCAACACGAAAGCGTTCGAAGGGACGCTTCTCGCCCATACGGACGGCGGCGTGCCGAATTTGGTTGTCACTTTGCCGAAGCTTGATGAATACACGTTTGGCTATCTCGTTTACTTCTTTGAAAAGGCATGCGCTATGAGCGGCTATTTGCTCGGGGTGAACCCGTTTGACCAGCCAGGTGTTGAGGCGTACAAGAAAAACATGTTCGCCCTCTTAGGCAAACCGGGTTACGAAGAGCTGAAAGACGAACTGGAGAAACGGTTGAAATAACAAAAGGATGGTCAAGCCGCTTTTTCTCGGCATGTACGGCCGGTTTCGGCCGCATTTTCCAGAGTGAATCGAAACGAACAACGCCTCTTCTCCTTTAGTCGGGGGAAGAGGCGTTTTTTGTTTATGACTTTGACGCTCGTTGAAGGCGAATGGCAGAAATGGTGAACGATGAATTCCTTCCGCGGCGGCATGTTGCCATTGAAAGACAGTCCATCGTTTCTGCATGGCTTTGTTTGCATCTCATCAGTCCATTTTTCGCCAAGTGCCAGAGTCTGGGATGGGCAAATAATTGCCGCTAAACGGGAAACGATAAAAGGAAAGGAGGGGTTGTGCATGATTGAAATTCCATCACGGTTAGAAGGAAAGCAGTTTCAACTTTATGATTTAGAGCAAAAATTAAAGCCGCTCGGTTATGTGATTGGCGGCGGCTGGGATTACGATCATGGCTATTTTGACTATAAAATCGCTGACCATGTAGGTTACCAATTTTTGCGCGTGCCGTTTCAAGCAGTTGATGGACAGCTCGATTCACATGGCACAACGGTCGAGCTCGGGCGTCCGTTTTTGCTTGCGCATAAATATCAGCGCGGCATTGACGATTTTGCTGATGTCGGCAATGTGGGAGCGGCATTCAACCAGTTTTCCGAACCGCAAGACCCGGATGCGACCGTTCCGGAGCAATATATTTCCGTCGGCAAAGCGCTCGTTCAAGACCTGGAGCGCCTCCTGCTCGATTAAGGAACAAACACGAACAGGCGATCATGTTCTTCGATCGGGCGCTGCGGCAAAATGGAAAGGTTCCCATTGTCCCCGCGGATGACACCAAGCAGCGTGATATTTTGCTCAAGCAGCAGCTGCTGGACGGTGGCGAACGGCTGGCCGATTTGTTGCTCGGTGGGGGGGAGAAGGCGCAAGGTTTGTTCGCCAAATCGACCGAGCATTCTCTCGATGGCGCCGGCGACTCCCGGTGAGCGAAGGCTGGCCGCCATCGCAGTGCTCGCCAGCAAGTTCGTTTGAACCACTTCATCCGCTCCAGCGCGAAAAGCGTTTTGGACATTGCGGGCGGTCAATATTTCCACGATGGCATACACCGACGGGTTGAGGCTCTTGGCAGCGAGCAGCGCGACGATCGTATCTGTATCGGCGTCCTCTTCTGCTTTATGCGGGTCGGCGGTAATGATCACAAACTGAGCATGGCCAATATTGGCCTTTTCGAGCACCGCATCATCGTGTGCCGACCCTTTAATAAAATGAAAAGGAACGTGTGGAAGCGGATGGGACGGTACAGTAGCGTCGATCAGGACAAAGCGGGGCAGCGAATCTTGTCTAGCGAAGCGAAGCAGCATTTCGCGTGCCCGCTCATTCCAACCGACAATAATGACGTGTCCCCGCTCTGTATATGGAAGCTGCCCGTTCGTATGCGCCGTTTCCCGAGAAGCTGCTGCTGCCGATATCGAAGCGAAATAAGCAGCGATGATTCCAGTGCCGAGGGCGATAAGCACTATCGCAGCAAGCTTTCCCGCGAGCGTTTTCGGAACGATATCCCCATAGCCGATCGTCGTTGTCGTCACGCTCGCCCACCAAATGCCATCAAAGATGGTGCGGAATGTCTCCGGCTCAATCACATGCATCAGTGCACCAAACAAGACGATAATGGCGCTCGCGATAGCGAACAGACGGAGAACGGTTGACATCCGCCAATAGGAAACAAGCAAGTTCCTCATTTTCATCATCTATCCCTCTTTTGGTTGATTCCTTCTTTAGTGTGGACGGTTTTTGCATAAACATTCCTGTTCTTTTCCATACTAGGAAACGAAACGTCAGTGAAAGGGGATAGTGGGTTATGGACATGAACCGTGTAAAACAAATCGTTTCATCACCTGCCGATATTCCTGTGTATTACAACGGGGTATCGGTTTGGATTGACGGGTATGACGAAGAAAACCAAATGGCAACTGTCCATTTGCGCGACGGCCGGCTCAATGAGCGTCGGGACGTGCCGGTGGCCGAACTGGAGGAAAAGGGAGAAGCCGCCCACTAACCGAATGAGCCAAGACAGCCTTTGTTTCGGTCCTGTGTAGATGCAAGACAGCAATCGTTCCCCCACCGTTTACCGCCTTCTTGTCATAAAAGACGTCGGGGCCTTTGTGTCGATTTCCACCCGAATGAACCGCCCTCTCATTGAATGAGGGCGGATTTTTGTTGGTGTTTTAATGGGCAAATGATGTATGGAAGTCATACCGACGGTCAAGGTGTATATTATGTTGAAAAAGACATCTTACAAAAGCTAAGATTAAAAATGAGAAGGTAAAGTCCAAATTATTGTGTAAATTCCCCTTTGATAGACAACATGGACCTGATGACTTGACGTATGGTAGGTAAGACCGGAAAGTCTCCCTGCCGGTCGCCTTCCCGGACAAATGATCATGTTGTCAAGGAACAGGCGTGTCAAGGAGCTTTCGCGGCATATCCTCGCTTCGCTCCGGTATTCCACGTTCTCCTTGACACGGCGTAGAGGTTATCCCACTCTCTTGATCGCCGGAGCCTCCTGATTCACCGATCGGACTCCTTGCTCTTTCGTTTTCCGCCACTGCCAATATTCAGCCATATCCAAGTATTTGCGCCCTGACATCCATTTTTCATCGATTTCGATCAACACGGCACCAACGAGGCGATACACCGATTCCCGGTTCGGAAAGATGCGGATGACCCGTTCTCTGCGGCGAATTTCTTCGTTCAGCCGTTCCACTCCGTTGGTCGTGCGCAGACGCCGACGATAACGGTCCGGATAGTCCAATACGGCGGTGGCGTCTTCGAATCCCTCTTCGAGGATTTGCATGGCTTTTGGAGCTTTTTCTTCCCATTTGGCCAGCACTTGTTCCAATAACAGCCGGGCCGTTTGCTTATTTGGAGCATGAAGAATCCCACGAATCTCCTCGAGCAAGGCATCCTGCATATACTTTGGTGCGGCATCGAGGATATTGCGAATAAAATGTGTCTGGCATCGTTGCCATGTAGCGCCTTGGAAATGCTTTTCAATGGCTTGCACCAGCCCACCGTGCTGATCCGAGATGATCAAGTCCACTCCCCGGAGTCCCCGGTCTTTCAGCCATCCGAAGAACTCGCTCCAGCTGGACTCCGATTCACTGTTTCCGATTTGCAGGCCAAGAATTTCTCGATATCCTTCCTCATTCACTCCTGTAGCGATCAACACGGCTCTGGAGCGTACTCGTCCATCCTCCCGGACTTTCGTATAAATAGCATCTACTAGCACAAACGGATACACGTGTTCATGAAGGGAACGATAATTCCAGTCTTGGATAATCGGATCCAGTCCCTTGCACAGTGAGGAGACCGTGGACTTGGAAAACGAAGTGCCGCATAATTCCTCCGTGATTTGAGTGATTTTTCGGGTAGACACCCCGTTTACCACCATTTCCATTAGTGCCAGTACCAGTGCTTGTTCGCTCCGTTGATACCGTTGGAACAGTTCCGTAGAGAACTCCCCATCTCTTGTCCGTGGAACGCGCAAGGTCAACCGTCCCACCCGGGTCGTCAGCTGGCGTGGATACGAACCGTTTCGATAGCCTTTTCGTTCTTCCGTTCGTTCATAACGGCGAGCTCCCAGCTGTTCTTCTACTTGTGCCTCGAGGATTTGATTGAGGACTTGTTCCAATAGCTTAGCTAATCCCTCATCTCTGGTGAATAACCCGTGCAAAAGTTCATCATTTAGGGTAATATGATATTGAGCCATGGTTGCATACCTCCTTATGTTTGGTGTTTTTGGTCCACTGTTTATTCTACCAAAGGGGAAGCAACATGGCTCTTTTTCTATTTCCCTTTTTACACAATTATATGGACTTAACTAAATGAGAATGTAACTAGCACATTATTTTGAACTGTCTTTTTCCAATTATTTCAGTTCAAAATCACAAATCTGACTATGTTTTTCTCATCAGTGTAAAATTCTCGGGAAGGACCTCGTAGATCCTTCCATTTTTTATTCGATGGCCCGAATAACTAAAATCCAAAGGCATTGTATAACTAATCAAGGGGCTCCCATGTATCTTTTTGTTGCACTTCCTGTTGTAATTGCATACGCTTCGTTAACTCTTTTTTCTCATAATAAATGTCCCGTCGAAACCAGAGTTAATATTGAGCAAATATTGTGTTAAAAAAAGACGAAAAAGGTAGGGTTATTCCAACAGGCCATTCAACTAAATAAAGGAGAAACATCAATATAAGGGGAGAATCAATGAATCATCATTAGCTTTTGAGGAATAGCTGACTTTTTAGTTGGAACGTTTCATCAAGACATGGGGTCGTCGGAACAATCGTTAGTTAGTTTTATCCATGAAGCAATGAAAGGATGTCTTAGAACGCTTTGCTTGTTTTTAGGAGTACGAATACATCCGAAAAAGAGAAAGAAGACTTTGTTCAATTACATACGGAATTTGATTTTCTATTGGATTCACATCTTTAGAATGGATAGAACATGTAGTCAAACAATGAAAAGAAGCTATTAAACCAACATAGTTAGGAAATGGTTTGGGGACTTGATGGAGCGGGCGCTCTTTCAAGGACTTTTTATTTCCTGCCGATGAGTCATCTAATCAAGTGAAAAAGGAGCATGAGCCTGACACTTTTTCAAGCTCCATACGGTAACTGCACATATCCTCCATCTTGCTTTTCTTATATCCTTTGTTTTGCTTATCTACGTGGCGATTGCCGGATTGTCCCAACCGGATGTATTCGCCGCGCGGCTGTTCACGCAATTTTAACGGTCAAAAAACAAAAGCCAACCGCAGAAACAAGATCATCCATGTCTTTTTTACACAGTTGAATCCAAAATACGTCTTGAGTCGTAACTAAAAATATGTCGCTAGAGCATAACAAAAGATGGGAGGTGTGTGATAAGGTGGAACCTGAATGAAGAAAAGACGGGATGGTTGACCTAGAAATGGGCTCGAATACATAGCAGCATGTCGGATCGATGTTCAGCAATCAGATGAGGTGGGTTTCCCATTTTGACAAATGACCATTTGGTCGATTAGTATATAACTTGTGACCGTATAGTCATAGGAAAGTGGAACCAATATGATCATGGATTTAAAGGGGAGAAGCGCGTGAGGAAAGTCATTCAGTTTTCGCTCAATAATAAGCTCGCCATTTGGATTTTGACGATTATTGTTGCTGTGGCGGGGTTGTATTCGGGAATGAACATGAAACTCGAAACGATCCCGAACATTAACGTTCCGTTCATTTCCGTCTCGACGGTCTATCCGGGGGCTACGCCGGAAGAAGTGGCCAAGAAGGTGACGGAGCCGATTGAACAGCGGGTCGAACATTTGGACGGTGTCACGGTTGTCCGTTCCTCTTCCTTTCAACATGCATCGTTTGTACAAATTGAATATGAGTTCGACAAAGATATGGAAAAAGCGCAAAATGAAGTGAAAGAGGCGCTTAGTCATTTGAAGCTGCCTGATGGGGCGCAGGAGCCGGACGTTTCCCGGATTAGCTTTTCCGCTTTTCCGGTCATCTCATTAAGCGTGACCAATCCGGACGAATCGTTGGCTGAGCTGACGGAAACGGTTGAGCGTCATGTCGTCCCGGAATTGGAGGGCATCGACGGCGTTGATTCGGTTGAAGTCGCTGGCCAGCAAATGCAAGAAGTGAACATTCGATTCGATGAACAGAAGTTGAAGCAGTACGGGCTGACTGAACAATCGGTCATCAACGTCATTCAGGCTTCCGCTGTTTCACTTCCGCTCGGTCTGTACACGTTTGGAGATACGGAAAAATCGGTCGTCATCGACGGACGCATCGTCACGGTCGATGACTTAAAAGCGCTCCGCATTCCGATCGCCCCTGCTAATGGAGCAGCGCAGTCACCGATGGCAGGCGGCGAAGGAATGGGAGCGGCCGGTCAGATGCAAGGAATCGCGGCAGGTCAAGGAGCAGCGGCCCAAATGCAAGGCGCCGCTTCCGGCCAAGCAGGTACATCTCCTTCGATTCCTTCTGTTTCGTTGAGCGATCTGGCTGAAGTGGAAGTCGTCGCTAAAGCAGAATCGATTTCGCGGACGAACGGTGAACCGTCAATCGGCGTGCAAATCGTGAAAGCGCAAGACGCTAATACGGTCACTGTCGTCAACGCCGTCAAGGAAAAAATCAAAGATCTCGAGAAGCGCTATGACGGGTTGCGCATTATCACCGTGTTTGACCAAGGGCAGCCGATTGAAGATTCGGTGAACACGATGGTGGACAAAGCAGTGTTTGGCGCACTGTTTGCGGTCATTGTCATTTTCCTGTTTTTGCGCAACATCCGCACGACGTTGATTTCCGTCGTGTCGATTCCGCTGTCGCTGTTGATTGCGATTTTGCTGCTGTATGAGATGGATATTACGCTCAATCTCATGACGCTTGGTGCCATGACGGTGGCGATCGGCCGCGTCATTGACGATTCGATCGTTGTTGTGGAAAACATTTACCGGCGCATGACATTGCCGGATGAACCGCTCACTGGAAAAGAACTGATCGTCTCGGCAACGAAAGAAATGTTTATCCCGATCGCGTCGTCGACGATTGTAACGGTGGCCGTCTTTTTGCCGCTCGGATTGGTCAAAGGGATGGTTGGCGAGCTGTTTTTGCCGTTTGCGCTAACGATCGTGTTTGCGTTACTCGCCTCGCTAATTGTTGCGGTTACCGTTGTTCCGGCGTTGGCTCACTGGCTGTTCCGCAATGGCGTGGCAGCGAAACGCGTCCGGGCAAAGGAAAGAAAAAGCCTCTTGGCGTCTTGGTATAAAACGGTGCTCCGTTGGTCGTTGGATCATAAACTCATCGTGAGCGGCGCAGCCGTGCTGCTGCTTGTCGCAAGTTTGTTCCTCGTCCCGTATGTTGGGGTCAGCTTCTTGCCATCTGATGAGCAAAAAATGATCGTTGCTACGTACAGTCCTGCTCCGGGGCAAACGGTGGATCAAGTGGAACGCATTGCCAAAGAAGTGGAGGCGTTTTTCGAGAAGCGCGACGGAGTAAAGAACATTCAACTGTCTGTCGGCGGGGGCAACCCGATGAACCCGGGTCAGGACAATGCAGCGCTGTTTTATGTCGAGTATGACCCCGATGTGAAAAACTTTGCCGAAGAGAAGGAAAAAGTGATGAAGGCGCTTGATGAGCGCGGAGACAAAGGGGAATGGCAAAGCCAGGACGTTTCGGGCACCGGGACATCCAATGTGATTGAGCTTAACGTGTACGGGGATCAAATGGAAGAAATCGAGCCGATTGTTGAGAAAGTAGCGGACATTTTGCGCGATCATGATGAGTTGACCAATGTGAAAACAAGCATGTCCGCCCGGTTTGAAGAATATACGCTTGTCGCCGACCAGAAAAAATTAAGTGAATTCGGGCTGACTGCTGCACAAATCGCCGCAGCGTTGTCCGAGAATGGCGAGCGCCAAGCGATTGCGACGGTTAAGCAAGATGGTGAAGATCTCAACGTCTACATTGCAACGGAAAAAGAGCAATACGACGATATTCGAGATTTGATGAAGAAAACGATCGTGTCGCCGCTCGGTGTTCAAGTGCCGATTGAAGATGTGGCCGAGTTGAAAAAAGGACATACGTACAGTGAGGTTCAGCGCTATGACGGCCGAGTATACGCGAGCGTGTCGGCGGAAGTGAAAACGAAAGACGTCGCCGCTGTGTCGGCAGACGTGCAAAAGGCCATCGACAAGCTGCGCGTTCCATCCAATGTCGATGTCCACATGGGAGGAGTCACCGAAGATATCGAAGAGGCGTTCACCCAGCTCGGATTGGCGATGCTCGCTGCCGTAGCGATCGTATATTTTGTGCTTGTCGTCACGTTTGGTGGCGGGCTGGCGCCGTTTACGATTTTGTTCTCGCTGCCGTTTACCGTCATCGGTGCGCTGCTGGCTCTGTTTATTGCTGACGAAACCATCAGCATATCGGCGCTGATCGGCATGTTGATGTTGATTGGGATTGTGGTGACGAATGCGATCGTCTTAATCGACCGTGTCATTCATAAAGAACGCGACGGATTGTCGACGCGCGAGGCGCTTTTAGAAGCGGCCGGAACGCGCTTGCGCCCGATTTTAATGACGGCCATTGCGACCGTCGGCGCGTTGCTTCCGCTTGCGTTTGGAATGGAAGGCGGGGCGTTGATTTCGAAAGGACTCGGCGTGACCGTCATCGGTGGATTGACGAGCTCTACACTTTTGACCCTGATCATTGTCCCGATCGTTTATGAGACCTTGATGAAGTGGAAGAAAAAAGGCGCTTCCGCAAGCGAGTGACGAGCACTCGCGTCTTGACTTCGATAGGCGGGGATGCTCGCCGATCGTTGGACGCCGCTTTGTCGCTGCGTTAGAGGAAGAAATGTTCATGCCTTCGTCATTCGACGTTGTCGCTTCATTGGGGTGACGTAAAGATAAGACGGTTGCGTTGTTTTGCAGATGGGCGTTGCCATTCTGGTAAACACAAAACGGCGTGAGTCTGGGATGACCGAACTCACGCCGTTTTTTTGCCTTTGTCGGAGGAAGGCGGGGCCTTCGTGGGAGAGCGGGCTGCGTCTTGGAGAAAGAAACGGGCCGCCGTCCTAAATGGGGGACACGGGTGATTGGGCGGGGGACAGTCGCTTTGCGGTGCGGGCGCGCCGGCAATAACAAGCGAGGCACAGGTGAACATATGAAGAAGGCGCGAACGTCCCCCATTTCTGATAAAATAGGAGTGCGCGTCATTTGGGAACGCGGGCTGAGAAACGCCGCAAGCGACACGATACAAAACGAGCTGGCGTTTCGTGTTCTTTCGCTGTACATAGAGATGTTTCTGATTTTTGAAATGAAAGGCTGATGGAAAAAGGGGGATGCCAAATGGAGCGATGGTTGATTCGTGATGCAACGGCGGCGGATTTGCCGCAAATCGTCCGCATTTATAATGAAACGATTCCAAGCCGGATGGTGACGGCGGACTTGGAGCCGGTGTCAGTGGAAAGCCGGAGAGCGTGGTTTGAAGCGCACGATCCGCACCATCGGCCGCTCTGGGTAGTCGAAGATGACGGTGTCATTTGCGCCTGGCTTAGTTTCCAATCGTTTTACGGCCGCCCGGCGTACCGCCATACGGCCGAAGTGAGCATTTATATTGCCGAATCGCACCGCGGTCAAGGGCTTGGGACGAAGCTGCTCAAGCGGGCGATCGACAAGGCGCCGGCGCTTGGAATGAAGACGCTGCTCGGTTTTATTTTTGCCCATAACGAACCGAGTTTGCGGCTGTTCTCTCGCTTCGGGTTTGAACGGTGGGGCTATTTTCCGCGCGTTGCTGAGCTTGACGGCATTGAGCGCGATTTAGTCATCGTCGGCAAACGGCTCGTATAAAATGGTGATGGATCGGGCACTTATAATCATGACGATGTATGGAAAGAGGGAATAACATGAATGTGATGCCCATCCGGCTGTTTACGATTCAAGACGGGGAGGGGTTTGTCGCCGACGCGTTTCAATGCCCGGTGACCGGCAACTTGATTTACAAATCGTCTGGCACCCCGTCGGTCATTGCGTACACAGAATTGACCGATGAGCAAATCATGCGCCTCGAAAAATACGGCTTCCGTCGGCTCGGGATGGAGCCGGAGCGAATGGCCAATGAGACCGGTGTTGAAGAATTGCTTCCGAAGCAATGACAAGAAACAACAGGGAAACATTTGTTTACGGAAATCATTAAGGAAGCTGTTTTCAAAGCCAAGGCGGGAACGAGCAACTTTTGAAGCAAAACCGGCAACTTGCTTTCGATGAAAAAAGACCTGTCCGTGTCGGACAGGTCTTTTTGGTGTTGGCGGTCGTCATTTCAGCTGGCGGATGAGCCAATACACCCCTGCAGCCGCCGCTGCGCCGAGCAATGTATAAAGGACGAGGCCGCTTGATGGTTCCGAAGTTCGTTCTTCTTGCTCACGGTTACGTTCACGATCGGCTTTGTTCGTCTCCTCTTCGGTCTGCGGATTGGTTTGCGCCGGCTCTGCTTTCGTTTTCGAATCGACTTTCGGCTTCTCCTCGGCAGAGTGCCCACTGTATATGCCGACGCCATTTTGTCTGGCTTCCTCGTATGCTTTGCGGATGCGTTGTTCGTATTTGTAATCGCCATAGTCATAAAAGTCCTCGACTAGCCCGGCTTTAGCGAGCTCTTCTTGCAACAGGCGGTCGTCGACCCATACCCAGGCGAGCAGCCGTTGGTATTTGTCAAACAACGTATTTCCATCTGTTTCAAGCACAATGTCCCCTTTTTTCAGTCGGGAACACGTAAACTGGCTCGCCTCTTTTCCGTATGGTTCGACTTCGATGGTGCTTTCTGGGGTGTCGATGAACAAAAAGCGCGTCGTATACACGTGGCCGTTCACACGGAATTTGGCCGTGTCTCCGTCAATGCACTTCACCAATGCCGCTTTGTATGTCCGGCCAAGCCGCAGCGAAGCATTGTCCTCTTTTCCCCCGAGCGTATGGCCGTCTAAGTCAATCCGTTCCGGAGTGAGGTTCCGTTTGCACCGTTCATTGCCGTTATATTTTTGAATGAGCTTGACCAGCTCTTCTTTCGTTTTCGCCTGCTTCGCCAATGCGGTCGGTTCGTGCAACAAGTAGGTGCAGTCACTGTTGCGGAAATGCCCGCCCAATTCATCCAATGTACCTGGATGGGCGAAAACGGAAGCGGGAAATAGAATCATCAGGCAAAAAAACAAAATCGCAGTTTGTTTCAAAGCTCTCCCTCCGATCGAAAAGGTGTTGCTGTTTCAGCAAAGACGCGATGAAAGCAACGGAACATGTCGATTTGCTCTTTGAACGCATATTCAACCGTTTTTGGCGTATTTTTGGCGTTTTTCAGCGTGAAATCGGGCTAAAATCGCTGCTGTCGCGCCATTAGGTGATTTGATGACATTCGAAATAAAGTTTATCAAAGAAAGGGAGCAATCATAAAGCCATTTCGCTGCGAACGAGTTCTTCATTCATCGTTTATGAAGGGGGAGAGGGACGATGACCAAATTGCTTTTAGACGACGAGCCGTTAATCATTTTACCACAGCTCGCTGTGGCGATCGGATTGAACGAAAGCATTATCGTGCAGCAATTGCACTATTGGCTTGAGAAAAGTGAAAACGTTCGTGACGGCTACAAATGGGTGTACAACACGTATGGAGATTGGCAGAAGCAATTCCCGTTTTGGTCGGAAAGCACGATTCGCCGGATCATCACAAAGCTCGAAAAGCTCGGGATCATCGTTTCGGCGAATTTTAACCGCTCCAAAATCGATAAAACGAAATGGTATCGGATCGATTACAACCAACTGGCCGAATGGACGCAAAAAATACTAGTCAGGCAAAAGGAACAGCCACCGGGGGCGAATGGCGGCCCAGCGGGGGACAGCGGTTCAACCGTTCTCGATCGCCTTGCAACTGTTTCTTATGGTGCGTCGATGTCCCACGATGGCGATTCAACTGTTCCAGATTGCATGCCGATGTCTCAAGGAGGCACGTCAACCGTTCAAGACGGCAAGGGGCTAGGTTCCGATGCCGCTTCCATCGCTCGAGACGACCGTGGGGCGTCTTTTGATGGCATGCCGATCGTTCTGACGATACCAAATCAACGGACAGAGGGAGACATCGCTTGTTCATCTTTCCAAAACGAACAAATGGCAGGTGAAGCGGCCGGTCCATCGCCTCAACATGGACAACTGAGCGATGAATTGGCTGATCGATCGGTTCAACATGGATGGACGAAAGGGAAATCGGAGGATCCGTCGATTCAAAATAGATGGGCGACAGAGCAAATGGCCTGCCCACCCGTTCCCATCGGGCAGCTGGCGGATGAAATTGCCCATTCATCGGTTCAACGTGAGCGGCCAGCAGATGAAGTGGCCGATTTGCCGGTTTTCATTGGACGATCCGTCGATGAATGGGTTCGGCCGTCTGTCCAAAATGAGCGGTCGATGGATGAAATCCACCGTCCATCTGCCCAAAACGGGCGGCCGACGGGCGAAATCGCCCGACCATCTGTTCAAACTGAGCCGTCCAGCTGGTCAAATTGGTCAATCGGGGTGCTCAATGTGAACAGCCCGATACCAGAGAATACGACAGAGATCACATCAGAGAGGAACAGAGAAGAGAAAGAAGATGATGAGCGCGTGCGCGCCTACAAGGAGATTGTTCGTTTCTATGAGCAAAACGGATTTGGGGTGATCGGAGGATATTTGCGGGAAAAAATCAATATGTGGGTGGATGACACGTCCGAGGAATTAGTCTTAGAAGCGTTAAAAATTGCGGTGGAAAACGGGGCGAAACGGTGGGTGTACGTCGAGACGATCTTGCGCGACTGGATGGAAAAAGGGTATCGAACGGTCGACGAAGTGCGTGCGGCACGGCTTGCGTTTCGAAAGCAGCGGCTGAACCAACGGTCTACCTCTTCTTCAACGGAGAGCAGTCGAACGATGCGGAAGCCGATTCGCACAGAGATCGTGCCGGATTGGCTGAACATGGACTACAGCCAGCCGGAAGATGACGACTTTGACATCGAACAAGCGCGCCGGGAGCTCGAGGAGCGCTTAAAAAAATATAAAGAACCATCCTGAAAGACGATCTCCATGGGATGAAGGGAACGGCGGGCGTCTCTCGCATGTGACTTTGCCGCCCGCCGTTCGTTGGGAGATTACGGCCGCGGATTCGTCGACGAAGCGTTTCGGTGTGAGACCTTTCCCGGTCAAACAAAAACCCCTTGCCACGCAAGGGGGTGGTGAATGGAGCATACCGGGCTCGAACCGGTGACCTTCGCGCTGCCAGCACGACGCTCTCCCAACTGAGCTAATGCCCCAAAAGAATATGGATGATTTGTCCAGTTCCTATTATATCTAGATGAATGGCTGTTGGCAATCTTTTTTTATCAGCCGCTTTCAATATCGACATGAACGATCGCGTCAATGGAGCGGATGGTGTAATAAATGTCAGCGGTCGAGCGTCGTTGGTCGACGACAGCCCTTAGTTTCAATAAATGCTGGTTTTCTTCCACATCTTTAATGCGCATCGTTTTAATATTGATGTGCTGCTGTTTTAAATGATCAATCACTTTCGTAATATTGTTTTCATCGGCGACCGTAATTTGCAGCATCACTTCTTTTTCACGCAGCTGCTTCGGTCCGAAAAAATTAATTAAAAATGGAATGAGTTCGACACTGACAATGAGCAGCGCCACACCGAACGCTGATTCCCAATAAAAGCCTGCGCCGACGGCCACCCCGATGCCCGCGGCCCCCCAAATGATCGCAGCCGTCGTCAATCCGGTGATGCTGTCGTTACCGCGGCGTAAAATCACGCCAGCTCCTAAAAAACCGACCCCGGATACGATTTGGGCGGCCAGACGGAGCGGATCCATCGTAATATGGTCTTTCGATGGGAAGATGTACGCTGATTCAATCGAAACGATCGTCAACAAGCAGCTGGAAATCGAAATGACAAGGCACGTTTTTAAACCGACTGGTTTTCGTTTCAATTCCCGTTCCAGCCCGATAATCAACCCGAGGATGGCTGAAATCCCTAATTTGAGGAACGGATCGAACACCATTTTTCTCACCTCGTTCGTGATATAATGTAAGAAAACAGTTGGCAAGGAGATGGAGAGATGAAACCGCCAAGTTCGGCAAAGGCGTATGTCGCCTTATTGATCGGTGCGCTCGCTGTGTCGACATCGGCCATTTTCGTCAAATGGTCACAAGCGCCATCGGCGGTTATTGCCTTTTATCGGCTCTTTTTCGCCGTCGTGATCATGACGCCGTTTTGTCTCCGTCATATCGATGAACTAAAGCGCATCTCCCGGCGCGACTGGTTGTTTTCCGTTTGTTCCGGCGTGCTGCTTGCGTTTCATTTTATTCTTTGGTTTGAATCGCTCGACTATACCTCTGTTGCGAGCTCAGTCGTGCTTGTGACGCTGCAGCCGCTGTTTGCTTTTGCTGGAGGAGCGATCTTTTTCCGTGAACGGCTAACGATCGGTGCGATCGGGAGCGCTCTTTTGGCCATTGTCGGAAGCATCCTCATCAGCTGGGGCGACTTTCGCGCCAGTGGAGAAGCGCTGTATGGGGACGTGTTGGCATTATTGGCGTGCGCGATGGTGACAGCGTACTGGCTATTCGGTCAAGAATTGCGCCAGCGATTGTCGCTTATGACGTATACATATATCGTCTATGGCATCAGCGCTGCGACATTGTATTTGTATACCGTACTATCCCGCTTTTCCCTAACAGCGTACCAACCGACCGACTGGCTTTGTTTTCTTGCTTTAGCCATCATCCCGACACTGTTCGGCCATTCCGTAATGAACTGGGCAGTCAAATGGGTGAGCGCATCGACCGTGTCGATGGCCATTTTATTGGAACCTATTGGCGCTTCAGCCTTGGCGTATTGGCTGTTTGACGAACAGATCCGCCTGTTTCAATGGATCGGCGGTATTTTTATTTTAACAGGAATTGGCTTGTATTTGTGGGAGAAAAACGAAAAAGGGCCGCTAACGATACAAGAAAGTAGCGGACCCTAACGTTCCGATGATAAACGATGGGCGGAGCGGCAAGCGGAATTCGTTCAACGGGCGGGCGAATTGGGACAAATACGTGAAGTTGACTTGCGTAATTTGGGGGAGAAGATAGGCGGATTTCGTCGCTCCCGGTTTTCGCTTCCGATTGAGTGCATCGATAATGACCTCTTTTGGGTGAATGCCGATGCCATGCCCGTAAAACAAGCCGTTGCCCAAGTAAATCGTATTTTCCCCCTGCCATTGCGGCGTCGTCGGATCGAACTCCGGGTTTTTAAAATAAAGACAGTCCCCAGGGAGAAAGTGTTCTCCCTTTTTTGTATGGATGCCAAGATCGCGGTCAGTATGCCAGTCATACAGGAGTAGATCGGCGAACAGGCGATTAAACGCTGATACGTCAATCGTATCGAGCACGGCTTTGTAAAAGACGATGACGATGGCAGTTGCACATTCAAAGGCGTATCGTTCACTGTTAACGAAAATGTCTTTGATGGCCTCTGAAGGAGGGATGCCCGGTCGCAGCTGAAAACCACCTCGCTCGTCCCGCTCCCAAAACTCGCTGTTGCAGCGTGAAAAACGAAAAATGGCAAACCGCGCCCGGCTCTTTGCTAAGTCGACTGCAGCTTGGACGATGTTGGCACGCAGCGCAATTTCAAATCGCAGCTGTTGTTCATTTGGATATGTGTACAACACGGGCGAAGAAATAAGAGCGTTTAGGATCGCCTGCTCGTTTTTCGAAAGGGAAGACGAGTAAGACGGGCTCAAACCGGACGGTAAAGCTAAAATGCGGATCAAAGTCTAGATGCCTCCTTGAAAACAACATATTATATTGAAATGTATGCGTCCGCCGGTGGGCGTATTCATTCATTTTGAACAAAACTGATCAGTTATGGTGTAAGAAAGATCAGGTACTGTCCTTTATGGTTTTTGGTAACAACAATGAGGCATACACAACCCCGCTTGATGTTTCAGTTATAGAAGGTAGGAAGGGGCCTATCTCTGAACGTTTTTTATAATACGGGGAAGAAGTAGGGCTGTCGATTTTGCTTTCTTGTGTAATGACTATTGATGGTGGGATCAAGAAAAGGGTTCGCAACGAATATCGTTGTGTGGAGGATTAGAGAGGTTGCCAAGGAGAAGGATTACGTATTAAGATAATGGGAAGTGGGGACTTTTGAGAAGAGTACAGGTTAAAAAAACCAAAAAAAATTTAAAAAAGGTATTGCATTTTGAAGATTAGGGTGGTATATTAAATAGCGTCGCTGCTGAACAAGATGTTCGGCGGTGATGAGAAAGAAAAAAGTGGTTGACATCGGAAAGATGTTATGCTAATATAAAGAAGCTGCTTGCGAGAGATAAGTTCGATGAACTGGTTCTTGCAAGAGAAAGCAATTTATATCGACTAATCTCGTTCCTTGAAAACTGAACGAAACGAAGCGCAAGCCAATCAACTTTCTTTTGGAGAGTTTGATCCTGGCTCAGGACGAACGCTGGCGGCGTGCCTAATACATGCAAGTCGAGCGGACCGAACGAGAGCTTGCTCTTGTTCGGCCAGCGGCGGACGGGTGAGTAACACGTGGGCAACCTGCCCGCAAGACCGGGATAACTCCGGGAAACCGGAGCTAATACCGGATAACACCAAAGACCGCATGGTCTTTGGTTGAAAGGCGGCTTCGGCTGTCACTTGCGGATGGGCCCGCGGCGCATTAGCTAGTTGGTGAGGTAACGGCTCACCAAGGCGACGATGCGTAGCCGGCCTGAGAGGGTGACCGGCCACACTGGGACTGAGACACGGCCCAGACTCCTACGGGAGGCAGCAGTAGGGAATCTTCCGCAATGGACGAAAGTCTGACGGAGCGACGCCGCGTGAGCGAAGAAGGCCTTCGGGTCGTAAAGCTCTGTTGTGAGGGACGAAGGAGCGCCGTTTGAATAAGGCGGTGCGGTGACGGTACCTCACGAGAAAGCCCCGGCTAACTACGTGCCAGCAGCCGCGGTAATACGTAGGGGGCGAGCGTTGTCCGGAATTATTGGGCGTAAAGCGCGCGCAGGCGGTCCTTTAAGTCTGATGTGAAAGCCCACGGCTCAACCGTGGAGGGTCATTGGAAACTGGGGGACTTGAGTGCAGGAGAGGAGAGCGGAATTCCACGTGTAGCGGTGAAATGCGTAGAGATGTGGAGGAACACCAGTGGCGAAGGCGGCTCTCTGGCCTGTAACTGACGCTGAGGCGCGAAAGCGTGGGGAGCAAACAGGATTAGATACCCTGGTAGTCCACGCCGTAAACGATGAGTGCTAAGTGTTAGAGGGGTCACACCCTTTAGTGCTGCAGCTAACGCGATAAGCACTCCGCCTGGGGAGTACGGCCGCAAGGCTGAAACTCAAAGGAATTGACGGGGGCCCGCACAAGCGGTGGAGCATGTGGTTTAATTCGAAGCAACGCGAAGAACCTTACCAGGTCTTGACATCCCCTGACAACCCAAGAGATTGGGCGTTCCCCCTTCGGGGGGACAGGGTGACAGGTGGTGCATGGTTGTCGTCAGCTCGTGTCGTGAGATGTTGGGTTAAGTCCCGCAACGAGCGCAACCCTTGCCTCTAGTTGCCAGCATTCAGTTGGGCACTCTAGAGGGACTGCCGGCTAAAAGTCGGAGGAAGGTGGGGATGACGTCAAATCATCATGCCCCTTATGACCTGGGCTACACACGTGCTACAATGGGCGGTACAAAGGGCTGCGAACCCGCGAGGGGGAGCGAATCCCAAAAAGCCGCTCTCAGTTCGGATTGCAGGCTGCAACTCGCCTGCATGAAGCCGGAATCGCTAGTAATCGCGGATCAGCATGCCGCGGTGAATACGTTCCCGGGCCTTGTACACACCGCCCGTCACACCACGAGAGCTTGCAACACCCGAAGTCGGTGAGGTAACCCTTACGGGAGCCAGCCGCCGAAGGTGGGGCAAGTGATTGGGGTGAAGTCGTAACAAGGTAGCCGTACCGGAAGGTGCGGCTGGATCACCTCCTTTCTAAGGACGAAAAGCGGAAGCGCCGCGGTCGGCTCTCGAAGCCAAATGTTCTTCACCCGTAGGGGTGCTTGCACCCCGAGGGGGAAGGTTATTTGGCAGAAGAGAGCCAGGCGCTGGAGCTAGACATCGCGAAAAGCGGAGGCCGTTAATGGCCGACCATTAACAAATCGCGCTTTTGTTTCGTTCAGTTTTGAAGGAATGAGAATTCCTTCAAATCGTTCCTTGAAAACTAGATAACCGGAAAAGCTGAGGTGCCGCGGTCAGTTCTCGAAGCCAAATGTTCTTCACCCGCAGGGGTGCTTGCACCCCAAGGGGGGGAAGGTTATTTGGCGGAAGAGAGCTAGGCGCCGAAGCTAGACAATAAGGAAGAAGCCGAAACGCGCTGTAGGTTAAGCTAGAAAGGGCGCACGGTGGATGCCTTGGCACTAGGAGCCGATGAAGGACGGGGCAAACGCCGAAACGCTTCGGGGAGCTGTAAGCAAGCGTTGATCCGGAGATGTCCGAATGGGGAAACCCCCTGCCCGTAATGGGGCAGGATCCATGCCTGAATCCATAGGGCATGGAGGGCACACCCGGGGAACTGAAACATCTTAGTACCCGGAGGAGAAGAAAGCAAATGCGATTCCCTGAGTAGCGGCGAGCGAAACGGGAACAGCCCAAACCAAGAGGCGTGCCTCTTGGGGTTGTAGGACCGCTCAGATGGGAGTGAGAAAGGAACGGGGTAGACGAACCGGTCTGGAACGGCCGGCCAGAGAAGGTGACAGCCCTGTAGTCGAAACTTCGTTCCCTCCCGAGCGGCTCCTGAGTACGGCGGGACACGGGAAATCCCGTCGGAAGCAGGGAGGACCATCTCCCAAGGCTAAATACTCCCTAGTGACCGATAGTGAACCAGTACCGTGAGGGAAAGGTGAAAAGCACCCCGGAAGGGGAGTGAAAGAGAACCTGAAACCGTGTGCCTACAAGTAGTCAGAGCCCGTTTATGGGTGATGGCGTGCCTTTTGTAGAATGAACCGGCGAGTGACGATGGCGTGCGAGGTTAAGCCGAAGAGGCGGAGCCGCAGCGAAAGCGAGTCTGAATAGGGCGTTTGAGTACGTCGTCGTCGACCCGAAACCAGGTGATCTACCCATGTCCAGGGTGAAGGCCGGGTAACACCGGCTGGAGGCCCGAACCCACGTACGTTGAAAAGTGCGGGGATGAGGTGTGGGTAGGGGTGAAATGCCAATCGAACTTGGAGATAGCTGGTTCTCCCCGAAATAGCTTTAGGGCTAGCCTCAAGGTGAGAGTCTTGGAGGTAGAGCACTGATTGGGCTAGGGGCCCTCATCGGGTTACCGAACCCAGTCAAACTCCGAATGCCAATGACTTATCCTTGGGAGTCAGACTACGAGTGATAAGATCCGTGGTCAAGAGGGAAACAGCCCAGATCGCCAGCTAAGGCCCCCAAGTGCACGTTCAGTGGAAAAGGATGTGGAGTTGCGAAGACAACCAGGATGTTGGCTTAGAAGCAGCCACCATTTAAAGAGTGCGTAATAGCTCACTGGTCGAGTGACTCTGCGCCGAAAATGTACCGGGGCTAAACGTGCCGCCGAAGCTGCGGGATGACCGTTGGTCATCGGTAGGGGAGCGTTCTAAGGGCATCGAAGCCAGACCGGAAGGACTGGTGGAGCGCTTAGAAGTGAGAATGCCGGTATGAGTAGCGAAAACAGAGGTGAGAATCCTCTGCGCCGAAAGCCTAAGGGTTCCTGAGGAAGGTTCGTCCGCTCAGGGTTAGTCGGGACCTAAGCCGAGGCCGAAAGGCGTAGGTGATGGACAACAGGTTGAGATTCCTGTACCACCTCCTTCCCGTTTGAGCGATGGGGGGACGCAGGAGGATAGGGTGAGCAGGCGGCTGGAAGAGCCTGTCCAAGCAGTAAGGCTGGCCAGTAGGCAAATCCGCTGGCCGTAAAGGCTGAGCTGTGATGGCGACGGATTTGATCCGGAAGTCCCTGATTCCACACTGCCAAGAAAAGCCTCTAGCGAGGGAAGAGGTGCCCGTACCGCAAACCGACACAGGTAGGCGAGGAGAGAATCCTAAGGCGCGCGGGAGAACTCTCGTTAAGGAACTCGGCAAAATGACCCCGTAACTTCGGGAGAAGGGGTGCTCTTTGGGGTGATGAGCCCCGAAGAGCCGCAGTGAAAAGGCCCAAGCGACTGTTTATCAAAAACACAGGTCTCTGCGAAGCCGAAAGGCGAAGTATAGGGGCTGACACCTGCCCGGTGCTGGAAGGTTAAGGGGAGCGCTTAGCGCAAGCGAAGGTGCGAACCGAAGCCCCAGTAAACGGCGGCCGTAACTATAACGGTCCTAAGGTAGCGAAATTCCTTGTCGGGTAAGTTCCGACCCGCACGAAAGGTGTAACGACTTGGGCACTGTCTCAACGAGAGACCCGGTGAAATTATACTACCTGTGAAGATGCAGGTTACCCGCGACAGGACGGAAAGACCCCGTGGAGCTTTACTGCAGCCTGATATGGAATTTTGGTATCGCTTGTACAGGATAGGTGGGAGCCAGGGAAGCCGGAGCGCCAGCTTCGGTGGAGGCGTCGGTGGGATACCACCCTGGCGGTATTGAAATTCTAACCCGCACCCCTTATCGGGGTGGGAGACAGTGTCAGGTGGGCAGTTTGACTGGGGCGGTCGCCTCCCAAAAGGTAACGGAGGCGCCCAAAGGTTCCCTCAGAATGGTTGGAAATCATTCGGAGAGTGCAAAGGCACAAGGGAGCTTGACTGCGAGACGGACAGGTCGAGCAGGGACGAAAGTCGGGCTTAGTGATCCGGTGGTTCCGCATGGAAGGGCCATCGCTCAACGGATAAAAGCTACCCCGGGGATAACAGGCTGATCTCCCCCAAGAGTCCACATCGACGGGGAGGTTTGGCACCTCGATGTCGGCTCATCGCATCCTGGGGCTGTAGTCGGTCCCAAGGGTTGGGCTGTTCGCCCATTAAAGCGGTACGCGAGCTGGGTTCAGAACGTCGTGAGACAGTTCGGTCCCTATCCGTCGTGGGCGCAGGAAATTTGAGAGGAGCTGTCCTTAGTACGAGAGGACCGGGATGGACGCACCGCTGGTGTACCAGTTGTCCCGCCAGGGGCACCGCTGGGTAGCTATGTGCGGAAGGGATAAGCGCTGAAAGCATCTAAGCGTGAAGCCCCCCTCAAGATGAGATTTCCCATCGCGTTAGGCGAGTAAGATCCCTCGAAGATGACGAGGTCGATAGGTCCGAGGTGGAAGCGTGGCGACACGTGGAGCTGACGGATACTAATCGATCGAGGGCTTAACCTAGAAAAGCGGAGGCCGCTCACCTATCGGCGAGACGCGCTGGAGGGCCTGCGAGGAGGCTGTCGCCGCCACAGCAGGACCGAAGCGTCGCGAGCCGATGGCGGCCGGAGCTAGACAGTACGAAAAGCGGAGGCTTCTTCCCACCAAACGGTTATCTAGTTTTGAAGGAATGAAAAAAATGCTTGACAGATAAACATTAATCAGTATAATAATAAATGTCTAAAGGAAAGCTAACTAAGATAACCATTCCGCAGTAGCTCAGTGGTAGAGCAATCGGCTGTTAACCGATTGGTCGCAGGTTCGAATCCTGCCTGCGGAGCCACCTTGGAGAGCTGTCCGAGTGGTCGAAGGAGCACGATTGGAAATCGTGTAGGCGTGAATAGCGCCTCAAGGGTTCGAATCCCTTGCTCTCCGCCACTTATCAAAACATGGCCCGTTGGTCAAGTGGTTAAGACACCGCCCTTTCACGGCGGTAACACGGGTTCGAATCCCGTACGGGTCACTTCTTTGTGGAGGATTAGCTCAGCTGGGAGAGCACTTGCCTTACAAGCAAGGGGTCGGCGGTTCGATCCCGTCATCCTCCACCACTTTCAATCGTCGCGGGGTGGAGCAGTCCGGTAGCTCGTCGGGCTCATAACCCGAAGGTCGCAGGTTCAAATCCTGCCCCCGCAACCAAAATGGTCCCGTAGTGTAGTGGTTAACATGCCTGCCTGTCACGCAGGAGATCGCGGGTTCGAGTCCCGTCGGGACCGCCATCATTTCAAAGCTATGAAATAAAAAAATTACATAGGGCTCGGTAGCTCAGTCGGTAGAGCAAAGGACTGAAAATCCTTGTGTCGGCGGTTCGATTCCGTCCCGAGCCACCACTAAATAAATAGAATATAATCATCTTATGATTTATATGCCGACTTAGCTCAATTGGTAGAGCAACTGAATCGTAATCAGTAGGTTGCGGGTTCAAGTCCTGCAGTCGGCACCATTCCGTGGAGGGGTAGCGAAGTGGCTAAACGCGGCGGACTGTAAATCCGCTCCCTTTGGGTTCGGCGGTTCGAATCCGTCCCCCTCCACCATAATGAAGGGGCATAGTTTAATGGTAGAACAGAGGTCTCCAAAACCTCCGGTGTGGGTTCGATTCCTACTGCCCCTGCCATTCTGACGATCATTATGGCGGCTATGGCGAAGTGGTTAACGCACCAGATTGTGGCTCTGGCATGCGTGGGTTCGATTCCCACTAGTCGCCCTTTTGCCTTCAGTGTTGGGGTATAGCCAAGCGGTAAGGCAACGGACTTTGACTCCGTGATGCGTTGGTTCGAATCCAGCTACCCCAGCCAATCATGCGGAAGTAGTTCAGTGGTAGAACACCACCTTGCCAAGGTGGGGGTCGCGGGTTCGAGTCCCGTCTTCCGCTCTCGATCGAGGCGGCATAGCCAAGTGGTAAGGCAGAGGTCTGCAAAACCTTTACCCCCGGTTCGAATCCGGGTGCCGCCTCCACTTAATAAAAAAGTGTTGACAAGCTAATAATGATATGATATAATGTTAAATGTCGCGCCGATGTGGCGGAACTGGCAGACGCGCACGACTCAAAATCGTGTGGGGTAGCCCCCCGTGTGGGTTCGACTCCCACCATCGGCATCCTTGGAATTCGATAGCCCACGGTCAAAAGTCGTGGAAGCCTTGATACGACCGCGTTTGCGGTCGTTTTTCATTTTCAGGAAATCCCGAAAAAAACGATAGAATCCGAAAAAATTTTGCACGAATTTTGCACGGCTATTTTGCATGATATAGATCATCCATGATTTGATCGAGGAGCATATTTTCCGCTTGTTCCAGCTCGTCCAAAATGTGCGAGTAGGTCTGCAATGTGATCCCTATATCCTTATGGCCAAGACGCTTTGAGATATATTTGATGTTTGCTTTCCGGTATAACAGCATCGAAGCGTGCGTATGTCTCAAGGAATGCATCGTCACCTCTTTTAAACCAAGTTTTCTACACAGCGTTTTTAGTGTTTTGTTAACAGCGTTATTGGACACTAACTCCATCTTCGTGTTCACAAAAACAAGATTTTTCTCGTTCCTCAATCCGGTTTTCATGGCCACCTCATTCTGTGCTTTCCGCAGTTCTTTCAATATTTTGCAGGTGTCTTCATCGATCTTTATGGTTCGCTTCGATGAATAGGTTTTCGTATCGGCGAAATCATTCGTAAATTTATAGTCCCAAGTCTTATTGATCGTCACCATTCTGTTTTTGAAATCAATGCAGTCCCATGTGAGCCCTAATATTTCCGAAAAACGTGCGCCAGTTGCCAGGGCGAAGAGGATAATATACCGTGAAATATATTTCGGGCGCATATCTTTTTTGATTTCGGCAATCAATTGTTTCGCTTCTTGATAGTTTAGATATTTTAGTTCCTCGTCTTTCCCTTTTTTCTTCCCTTTCACCACCACTTTATAGGTAGGATCGCGAATGATCACTCCTTCTTCGATGGCAGCTTTAATGCATTCTTTGATGTAAGTATGACGTTTTTTGACGGTTTCAGTCGTTCTCGTTTCCGCTATTTCATTAATAAACTTCTGGTACATATCCCTTGTGAGTTCTTTCATCTTTACCCCTGGAAAGTATTCCTCGACTAGCTGAACGGAGTATTCCACATTTTTATCATGCTCTGGACTGTGTTTCCCCTTTTTGTACAGCTCGAACCAATTCCGCATATATTCAGGGAAAAGCTGATCTGCGGCATTAATATCATAGCCTTTGTGAAGTTGTTTCTCCAATTCAGCGGCCGCAAGCTCCGCTTCTTTCTTCGTCCGAAAACCTCCTTTCGTTTTCGTTTTATATTTTCCGTTTTCTTTGTAGGAAACACGATAGCGCCAGCCGCTTTTGGTTTTTTGGATGCTGGCCATGTCTTCTCCCTCCCTATGCAGAATGTATGTTTGGTTTGAGGTCAAAATTTTTTTAGATGCACCACCTCCTCAGGGACTCCATACGCCGCCGCGGCTTCATAAATGGTTGCATCAGTACCGCGATATGTATAAAGCACATCATCCGACAGAAGCAATTCCACGGCAAACTCATTCGCCTCCCTTTCCACTTTATCCATGCAGAAAAGTGTGTTTCTCCTTAGAAAAGATGTGCTAAGTTCGGGATGCAGAACTGCATGCCCCAGCTCGTGCGCGCATACAAAGCGTTTCATCGGCTCGTCCAACTCTGAATTGATGTGAATGATCTGAATCCGGCGAAATGTATGATGATACCCGTATGTCCCGCCAAGCGGCTCAAACAACAGCACAATGCCTTTCTGTGATGCGATCTCAAAGGGGTTGTTCGTGCCGTGCCTGTTGACTAATTTCTCTACGATCTGTTTGATCTTCTCAGCCATAGCGAACCCCCCTAGAGATAGTTATTGACGGTATTTCTTTGGCGTGAACTTTTGTTTTGCGATGCGCTTAGCGAGGCGGAGCGAGTTTTCCAGAGATGCGATCAGTAGTTCCCGATCTTCTTCATCGAGTTCGTCGATGTCCACTCCGCCGAATGCAGCGAAACCGCTTCCTGTCTTGAGCCCCTTGATGATCTTTTCCAGCTCCTTTTGGATGTCGCGCTCGTCTTTATCCGTTAGGGTAGGTAGATGTTCTTTAGTATCGTCAGCGATATATCCGGCGGCTTGCATTAGATCCTCATAAGTAATTCCGTTGTGAGCGTGATCCGCTAACTTTTTTATTGTCTGAGGTGTGGGAGGGCTGTCTAATAAGCATCTGAGTAACCTTGATATATGAGCGGATGTAACACCTGATTTTTGAGCATAGTGGTTTATTGACCTATTCCCTTTTGCCTTTTCCAGTAGCTCTGCGAATCTTTGCTTATCAAAAGACATGTATCTAACCTCCATTTTTTTGTTGTCTAAAATCAATGTTATATCTATATTCTGTTGTTTGTAAACAACGAAAAGTAAAAAATCATAAAAAGTATTGACTGTATGTAATAATAGATGTTATATTTTACATGAAAACAATATTGACTACATACAACACTCGGAAGGGAGTGATAAAGTGTACGTTAACAAAGACAAGGTGAAAGTATTAATGGAAGAAAGAGCAAATGGGAGATATCGCAAATTCGCTAGAATGCTGAATCTTGATGTTGCCCATTTGTACAGGGTTCTAAATTCCAAGAGTATGGCAGGACCAAAGTTTTTAGGAAGACTTAAAAAGTATTGCGATGAAAATGGTTTAGACTTTGAAGAATATATTTTTTTAGATGATCCGTTACATGCAGTCAATGATAATTGGAAGGGAGAAGGGAAATGAACCCGCAAGTTTTCACTTATGGTGAAACACAGGTTAGAACAATCATCAAAAACGGTGAAGTTTGGTTTATCGCAAAAGATGTGTGCAGTGTTCTCGATATCAAAAACAGTCGCGATGCCTTAGGGAGATTAGATGAAGACGAAAAGGGTGTAGTTTTAACCGACACCCTTGGAGGAAAACAACAAATGTTGTGTGTCAATGAAGCTGGACTTTACAACTTGGTTTTGAGAAGTCGTAAACCCGAAGCAAAGCAGTTCAAGCGTTGGGTGACACATGAAGTCCTCCCAACCATCCGTAAAACTGGGGGATATGTTTCGAATGATGAAATGTTCATCAATACGTATCTTCCGTTCGTGGACGAACAAACAAAGATGGTGTTTCGTGGTGTACTAGAAACAGTGCGGCGACAAAACGAACAAATCGCCGCGATGAAGGCGAAAGCGGATTACTTTGATGCCCTAGTCGCTCGAAACCTTTTGACGAATTTTCGCGACACAGCGAAAGAGTTGAAAGTCAAAGAACGGTTCTTCATCAACTGGCTTCTTCAAAATAAATTTGTATATCGGGATCAGAAAGGGAAACTCAAACCTTACGCGGCATATATCCCAGAACTGTTCGAGTTGAAAGAGTGGGAGCGAAACGGAAAGGCAGACGTTCAGACGCTAATCACGCCAAAAGGACGAGAGACGTTCCGGTTGTTGCTGAAGAAAGAAACGGCTTGAAAGGAGGTGAGGGGGATGGAAGTGAAAAACAAAGTCTGGTGGTCCATGCAAGACCTCAAGGAACGAACTGGATACAGCGAGGATTGGCTTAAAGAGAACATCCTCTTGCATCCTCGCTATAAATCGATGCTCGACATTGAAAACGGCGGTTTCGTGTACTACCCGGAGCGAAAAGGTGAGCGATGGTGCTTCATTGCTTCGAAGATGGAGGAGTTTTTGCAAAAGCATTTTCGAGAAATATTCGCGAAAAAGGGGGACACTCATGCAAATCAAAAAACTATCGTTTGATGAGTTGCCGGCGTGTGTTGCTGGTGAAATCACAAGTCGTTACAAAGATGTTCAGCTGATCGAGGTAACCATGATGGAGTTTGAAACGGTAACAGAACCGATGTACATGATCAGCCTGTTGGACCTCGATAGAAACATCATCGTAGAGATGACATTTATAGACGGAAAAATCAACCATGAGAGCATCGTGACGCTCCGTACGGTGCTCCGGGCGATGAAGAAATATCCGGATCGATTCAGTCTCAAAAGGAGGTGAAATGGTGTTTTCACAAAACAGAGAAACATTTCGCAAAAAGCGATATAAGCAGTTGCTACGAGAGGAGATCTTTCTGATTGGCCTATCGGAAGTAATTGAAGCCAGTGGGGATGCAGCAGGGGCACAACAGGTTTGGTCGCGTGTGTGGAAAACTCGCGAAGTGAGAAAGAGTTTGTGCGGCCAGATGTCGTCATGATGATCAAAGTTCGTGAATGGTTGCAGATGTCCTGGGAAGAACGTTTTTGGTTGCTTGAAAATGAAGCCTATCGGCAATGGAAAAACAGAAAACGGTTCTGCTTGGGGAACAGAACCGTTTGACCAAAAGAAGAGGTCGGTGAATATTACCTCGCCAATTCCATTATATTTCACCGACCTTCCAAATACAAGGGAGGTAATCAGTTATGAATCTTGATCGTTTTGCTTACGGTTTGCGTCAATCATACAAAATAGCCGGTGAGTGCCGGCACTGCGGTGCTGAATTATATAAGGGGTGCGAAGCGATTCAATTTGAGGGCGAGTTGTTCTGCGATGCCGTTTGTTTAGGAGAGCACCTCCTTGAAATTACCGATTACGACGAGGTGATCCTGTGATGAAGCCGATCGTCTTAGCAGAAACGGCAAACATGGATCATCTTGAATGGTTGCGGTTGCGACAGAAAGGCATTGGCGGCTCGGATGCGGCCGCCATTGCTGGGCTGAACAAATGGAAATCTCCTGTGGCTGTGTATTTCGAAAAAATCGGACAATCCTCGGAAGAAAGCTTGAACAGTGAAGCCGCGTATTGGGGAACAGTGCTTGAAGATGTCGTTGCTCAAGAATTTAGCAAACGAACAGGTCTCAAAGTGCGACGCAGAAATGCGATTCTGCAGCATCCAGAACACTCTCATATGTTAGCAAACGTTGACCGTCTTATTGTTGGTCGAAAAGAGGGACTTGAGTGTAAAACGGCCAGCGAACACCTTAAAGAGGAATGGAAAGACAATGAGGTTCCGGCACAGTATCTCATCCAATGTCAGCATTACATGGCCGTCACAGGTTTTGATTCTTGGTGGATTGCAGTTCTCATTGGTGGAAATAAGTTCATCTACAAGAAAATCGAGCGTGATGAAGAGATCATTCAATATCTCATTCAGATCGAATCAGACTTTTGGAACAATCACGTACTGAAGAAAAATCCGCCGATGTTCGATGGATCAGAGGCGTCTAGTGATTTGCTGAAAGCACTGTACCCGACAGCCAAGTTTGACGAAGAGATCCAGCTTCCCCCGGGCGCTGTTGAGCTGATCGCTAAATATGAACAGGCCAAACAAGAGGAGGCAGAAGCAGCTGAGCGGCGTAAGGAAGCAGAGAATCAGCTTAAGGCGATGTTAGGAGAGTACGAGCGAGCATTTGCCGGAGATCGCGTGGTGACGTGGAAAAACATTGTGAGTCATCGCGTTGATACGAAATTACTCAAAGCGAAGTATCCGGACATTTATCAAGAAGTGACTAAAGCATCTATATCTCGTCGTTTTGCAATTAAATAAGGGAGGTCATATGTATGGCAACAAATCAATCTTTAAAAAATCAGCTTGCAAACAAAGCGAAGAAAACAGAGACGGCTCCTCCTTCTCCAGCTCAAACGATTGCGGCATATCTGAAAAAGATGGGCCCGGAGATTGAAAAAGCCCTGCCGAAACACATGGATGCCGATCGGATGGCGCGCATTGCGTTGACGACGATTCGAACCAATCCGAAACTGTTGGAATGTTCAGTTCCCTCTCTTCTTGGCGCGGTTATGCAAGCAGCGCAGCTTGGTTTAGAGCCAGGACTCATCGGACATTGCTACTTAGTGCCATTCAAAAATGGACGGACAGGTCAAACAGATGTTCAATTCATCATTGGCTATAAAGGCATGATTGATTTGGCACGTCGGTCGGGGCAGATCGTGAATATCTACGCTCATGCAGTGTACTCCAATGATGAATTCGACTATGAACTGGGCCTTGAGCCGAAATTAAGACATAAGCCTTGTATGAGTGGAGATCGTGGTGAATTCATCGGAGCCTACGCGGTCGCTCATTTCAAGGACGGTGGCTATCAATTTGAATTTATGTCAAAAGAGGAGATTGAGAAACGCCGTAAGCGCTCTAAAGCGGCGAATAATGGTCCATGGGTCACAGACTACGAGGAAATGGCGAAAAAGACTGTCATCCGACATATGTGGAAGTACCTACCGATTTCTATTGAGATCCAGCAAGCTGTTGTGCAAGACGAGATAGTGAAGAAGGACATCACAGCTGATCCGGAACCAGTTGACTACATCGAAGCCGAGGCATACGAGGTGATCGATCCGCAGCCGCAAGAAGAGACGCCTCAACAAGGGGAGATCGTCTTCGATGCTGAATAATCAGCCCACATATAAGGTCCTCCTCCCAAGATGGATCTGGGAGGAGGCCAAGGATGAGGAGCATTTCAAACAGCTGGTACTAGAGTATATGCGCAGATACCCGGGATTTACCGTCAAGCGTGTAATTGACGAGCTTGCGATATGCTTCAAGAAATAGAAAAGCCGAGGTGATACGATGCCCGACAGTTTTTATTTCCCTGTTTATACGGGAATTCTCACCCCAGAACACCGAGAACGGATCGGACCAGCCATATGGGAGTTTTTATGGCTTATCTCCAAAGTAACCAAGGAAGTGCAGGAAGAAGGAGAAACGTTGGGCATCGTGCTCGGCGGAAGGCCAGTGAAATTGGCAGAAATCGCCGATGACTTGGGCTCAAGCGAACGAAGCGTCAGAAGAAATATCACCCGTCTTAAAGAACAGGGCTATATTGAATCAATTCGAGCACCATACGGAGAAATTTACAGGGTTAGGAAATCAAAAAAATTCGCTTATCATAACAGACCGGACAAAAATGGCCTGTCCCTAAATGAGAGAGTGGCCGCATCTGACCTATCTGGAGACAAGAGAGTGGCCAAAAATGGCCGGTCTGAATCTAGAGAGTGGCCACTTTTGTCACAGAGATCGGCCACATCTGGCCTATCTAATAAAGATATAAAAGATATAAAAAATATAACTGATAGAAAAATAGATGATGATGATTATATAGGCAACGATCGTACAATCGATCAATCATTCCAATTAATTGCCAATAGATACATCCAGCGTAGAGGAAAAGGGTTATCACTTTCTCCTAAAGATGAAGCAGCTATAGAAAAACTCCTACAAGAGCAGATCCCGATGGATGACATTCTCAAACTGATGGATCAAGTGTTTGACGAGTATGAACCGAAATTCAACGGTGACGAGATTCATTCTTTCGAATACGTGCGCAAAGTGTTGCTAAGCAAATATCACGAGCAAAAAGAGGGAGAGGGTACGGATGGCACGACGATTCGCAAGCATTACCGAGGTGTTAGCCGACCTTCAGCAGAAGGCGGAAAGACATATGAACAAATCCTCCGAGAAGCCGAAGCGGCCAGACGAGCTTGGGGGTGGAAGGGATAACTATGAGTGCTCCCAATGCAAAGATACCGAATTCCTCTTCTATCGAGACGAGCGTGGTTATGAATTCGCCCGACCTTGCGAATGCCGGGAACGGAAGGCGTGGAAACGGCGGTTCAAGCAGGCACTCATTCCCGATGAATTTGTTCATGCGAATTTCGAGAATTTCAAGCGAGTGACGAAGTATCAGCAATCGATGTATGATGTGACACTTGAATATATGAATGAGTTCAAGAAGGAAAACGGCGAAAAAGTGATTGCGAGGCACAACCTTGGCTTTATCGCATTTGTTGGGGAGCAGCGATTACGAGAGCTTCCGGCTGGCAAACGGGCTGAAATGAAACAAATGCACAACAATTTTGGGGTAGGGAAGACGCATTTGCAAATTGCGCTAGCCAAACGGCTGATCAAAGACGGATTCAATGTACTCGTCGTTTCAGATGTCGCATTCATGGACGAGCTGATTCAAGCCAAGATGATGAACGACGAAGGCGAGACGTTGAACCAACTGCTATACGGAGCAATCAACGCGGATGTGCTGGTTTGGGACGACATTGGCAAAGCGAAATGGTCGGAGGCGAAAGAAGCTCTGTACTATCAGATCATTAACGAACGCTACAGAAAACAAAAGCCAATCGTGTTCAACAGCAATGAGGATCGAGGGACATTGAGTGAAAAAATCGGCTATGCAGCTGCCAGTCGGCTGCTCGGGCAGTGCGGTTCATACCTCTTGGAAGTAGAAGGCGAAGATTTCCGGCTGAAAGGAGCATAAAACATGTGCGTGAAATGCGACGGAACGGGGCGGCTATACACAAGAGTGATGAACGGAGCATGGTTAGTGGCATCCTGCGACTGCGAATACGCAGAAAAGGCCCGGCGAGAGCACGAACACGAGATGCAGGTGTTTCGCAAGCGATTGGCGGAGGCGTATGAACGATTGGGAATCACAGAGAATGTAGTTTGGGAAGTAGGTGATCAGGTTGGGTATTCTCTATGAAAAGGTGCAGTTCATGAAAGATCTTAAACGCCAACATGTCATCAACCAGCTTATCGAGATGGGGATACACGAGTATGAAGGACGTGAGATCGGGGAACTGGATTATGATCGACTGAAATATATCCTTGCACTGATGAGGCTTAAAAATTAACACACTCGTAAACCGTGTATTTTGGCTTATACGACGTTTTTCTTGCGAGGGTAATAGGAAAGTACCCGAAGGTGAGGAAAACGCCTTAGAAGGGCAGATAAAGACTTTGGATAAGGTACGGAGGGAGCAATGAGCGGACGAAAATCACGAAACAAAGGACAACGCAGAGAACGTGAATTCGCCAAAATCATTCAAGGGGAACGAATCCCTTTGAGTGGGGCGGCGGGTGGTCGATTCGGGAATGATGTGGAAGGATTAGGACTGAGATTCGAGGTAAAGGCAAGGAAAAACGGCTTCCAGACGCTCTACAAATGGCTTGAGGATGAACGAGAGAAGCCGGACGCGCTGGCTTTGAAAGCAGACCGGAAAGACTGGCTTGTGGTGATGAAGTTGGAAAGACTCTTAGAGTTGATGGGGTTGAACGAAAAATGAATCAGTTGACCATTTTCGATTTCATTGAGAATGGGCAACAAGCCAATAGCGCGATTTTGGACAAGATACAGGGGGCTTTTCCGGGATGGGAAGCACTTGGATATGCAAAGGAATTCGTTTGGGACTGGGGCGAGGATTATTCAGCAATTATTCGCCGTGGCGATCAATATGAATGCGTGCGCGTAGAGTTGTACCGTGACGGCCGTGTGAGTGCCGGATATACACGCAGGCGAGATTTTGTGACGCGTTGGTTTGAACGCGATGAGGAAAAAGGACGTCATTGGGTATGGAGATCGCTTGAGGATCAGGAAAGAGTGTTTGAGATTGTGAGACGAAACAGGTGGTGAATATATGTCATGAGCAAGCGTAAGCGCCGGTTGAGGTGGTATCTGTTGTTTCGACGTGAAGACGGACAGGCTGTCTACCGATATGAGCCGTTGCAAAAATGTGAGTTGAACAGCCGATTAAAGAAAGGCTGGAAAGTGGTGATGTAATGAGTAGATCACTGCGCAAAATCAAGCGTGAGAGGGAGAAAATTTCTTCTCCCTCTCATCCGCATGTAATGACAGCATGGAATCGCGGATTTGAAGCAGGAGCCAAACAGCAAAATGAATTAGACACGCAATTGATGATGGAGTGGCTCGGCAAGTTGGAAGAGATCCCGGGGATCGGGCCCAAAACAGCAGCGAGGATCCGGGAGCATTATCTGACTTTCATACTGCAGAAGAGGAAAGAACAGAACGGCATGATATAGAATCTCAAGTGTGCAAAAAAATTGTAAGACCCGAAGTTAATCGGGCCAGAGAAACCTAATAAATTGAATAATTAAAGACATTTATTACTGATCTGAGGGGGCGTCTTCTTTATTAGGATCTTTAAGAAGCGATTTTACGGAGATAAGAAAACTTATGCTTAAGATTATCGACAACTACTATCCGAAGATTTCAATAAAGGCCATTTTATCGTCTTCCCCCCTCATTGCTTTGTAAAAAATATGAAAAAGAGGCGTGGATGTATACCAGGAATAACAGCTTATTTTGATTCTTTTTGGTTGCACAAATTATTAAGAGCAGAGACTAACTCATTAATATATGGTTTAACAACAAAATCTTTAGCGCCAATTTGGAGCGCCTCAATAGTAAGATATTTTTGCCCCATTGAGGAACACATGACAACTTTAGCGTTGGGATCAATTTGTAGGATTTGTTTTAGGGCGTGCAGGCCATTCATCTTAGGCATAATAAGGTCTAAAATCGCAATGTCAGGATGTTTTTCTCCGTAAAGAGCTACGGCATTGTAACCATCAGACGCCTCAGCTATAATCTGATAACCATGACGAGACAGAAGATCTTTGATTAAGTTCCTCATAAACATGGAATCATCAGCAATAAGGACTGTTGCTTTTGGCATTGTACACCTCCATCTATTTTGACGAATTGTCGAATATTGTCGATACACAAAATTCATATTAGCAATTTAATAGTTAAATTAACACAGGAAAATGGAACTATTATAAGTGATGGAGCTTGGTTTTGTGGTATATTAGACCTACTTTATTATGGGGAATATATAATGAGGCGTAAAAAAAGACCGGGCTTCTCCCCGGCCAGGATGAAAAAAGAGGCAATTCGCACACAGTCTAAATTATAACACGGGAGGGGTCCGGGTGGTAAAGTACAAACAGATGTCATTCTTACGAGATGTGGACGGGGGGAAGACCAAAGAGGCTGTTGAGGCAGCGCTTGAGAAATATCGCATGTATATGTTGACGGTTTCAGACGAATTCTTGCCACGCGTGACGCAAACATGCTCTCTCGTGCCACCAAGCTCTATCCCTGTATTGGACAATTCAAAAGGCTACAATACAAAGCTCGTTTGGAGGAAACGTGGATACAAACATGTTGCGCTAGGGATGGATGATTTACAGCCAAAAAAAACACATGCGTACTTTTATTACGATAAGGAGTTAAAAAGGTTGGGTGGCTGCTTCCCGTTACACTGGTTTACGGAGTTTCGAGAAGTGGATGCAGATGAAAAAGGACGGATCTATAATGATCCGCCCTATAAAACTTTTAAACGGATTCTAGATTAGTAACCACCAAAACCACCAAAGAAACAACTACATCCAACAATAATTAAAAGGATAAACAGCACAACAATTAAAGCAAAGTTTGATCTAAAGCCAAAGCCATCTGACATTTTGTAAACCTCCTGATTTAAAAGGATAGTACATCCTATGTAAAACATAGCGAGCCTGTATAAGACAAACAGCCCAGGTAATGAAAAAAATGATGAATCAGTTTAGCATTTCGCTGACATGGGCGGTGACAAGTGTGAATCAGGGGGCAGAAGAAGCTGAAGAAGACATTTAGGAAACAAAACGATAGTTCTGTTTATTACGCCTCATACTAACCATGAGGTGATAACAATGGCATACAGCTGGGAAGATAAATGCGCGTTTATTGAACTAAAACTAATGGCTACAAACATTCTTTGCAAAATCATGAACGATGATGTTTATTCGAAAGACATGCTAATTGAGGACTTGAAAAAGCTCATTCGAAGATTGGATGCGGAGGAACCAAGGTTATAGGCTTAAAAAGGAACAAGGTCATTCTACAGGAATACGAGTCTTCGAGCGGGGAGATTGACCTTGTTCCACTAAGATTTATTTCCACTATTGAAGCGTTTAATACAAAAATAAAAAAGCCAGGACTTCTCCCATCTTAGAAAAGAGGGGTCAATTACATTATAACACACGGGAGGGGTCCGAGTGGTAAAGCAGTTGTCGTTCAAGCTCCCAGAAATCGATCGTGAAAAAACGAAGGAAGCTGTTGAAGCTGCCCTGGAGAAATATCGGTTCTATCTCCTTACGATTCCAGAGGAGCGATTGCCAAAGGTAACAGCCACATATTCACTTGTTCCTCCTGCTCACACCAATGCTTTTCATTCATCTACAGAATCAGCAGTGATTGACAAGGTGGATTTTGAACGCGAGCGCGACGAGTACATGGAGAGAATACGCCGCGCGGTGAATCGGTTGAACAAGCTGGAGCGCGAACTGATCGTGAAGCGGTATTTGACGTTAGACGAACCTTATGACTACGATGTGTACAATGAGATGGGGATTAGTGAATCGACGTTCTATCGAGTGAGGGAAAAGGCGTTTTATAAGCTGGCCTTCGCGCTACGAATCGAAGTGTACAAAGAAGAGGCACCTGTATAGGTGTCTTTTTTATTATAAAAATTAGCGCTACTCGACTAATTTCGATAAAATCCGACAAATGTATAGTGATAAAATTTGATTAAATTTGTAAATCAGGCAATATTGCATAGTCCAAATTTCTTTAATAAATATATGAAGGAGTAATGAGGGGGATAATTGTGGCTGAAAGAAATTTTTATGCTTATCAAATTGATTTTCAAAAGTTGAAAAAATCACCAGATGGAAAGGAAACATACAGTGATTTCTGGAATTACTGCAATTTTAAAGGTATGATCGATGACATAACTTCCAGAAATAAAAATGATATAAAAAAAGTACATAATGGATGGTTTATGTTGCTTGATGAAATTAAAGAGTTTAATGAAAAAGTGAACAATACTGAACATAAGTATATGGTGGGAAGATTTTTATATGCCGAATATGGTTATGTAGGTAAACTTAGACATGTTGATACTCTGGCACAAAGAGATCATGACAAAGACCCAAGAGAAGGTGAAGAAAGGTTTGTTTACTTTTATATAAGAGCCTCTGATGGATTGTTGCTTTTACAAGGTGATACAAAAGTTATTCGCTCTAAAGTAGAGAGTTATTTTAGTGAGCTTGGGAAAGGTTATTTACAAGCAAAAGGTATATATGATATTTCTGTAAGCACTCTTTTAAGAGGGGACTTTTTAGATGAAGTAAAAAAATTAGATAGTGTAAACAAAATTGAAATAGAACTTGCTGTAGAAAAAGCAAATTCATATGAAAATGAGCTAATGAGAGTGGCAAAAAAGCAAGCAGAAGAATTCGAAGCCAACTATGCTACAATTGTAATGCAGTCTAAGTATAAAAAGAAAAGTTTAAAGGGATTTGAAAAACTTTTGGAGAAAATTAAACCTAGAGGAGCTGTTGCTCCGGTAAAGGGAGTTAGTAATATAAAAGTTATCGGAAATCAAGACGGAGAATTAAAAGGGTATATTTAAGCAAAATATCAGAGAAATATTCTGTGAATGTAAAGGTAGACGAGAATAAAAATTTAGATCCGGAAGATGTTTATAAACAATTAAAAGATAGAGGTTTAAAAAGAGACCCATTATGGAGGGAAGAGGAGGATGGGGAAAAGAGTTAAATTATTCTGGGAAGCAAATAATTTTCCAATTAAAGTGATCTTAAATTACCTCAAATTCTCTACAAAATCGGAAAAAATATTTGATTTTTTTATACCGTTGTTGATGACCGGAGGAATTCTGTTATTTATCTTCTATAAGGACCCGTCGACAAGTACTGTTTTAAAAGGAGTAAAAGATATTAACAATCAGTCGCTAACATTTATATCCATATTGGCTGGTTTTAATATAGCAAGTATTTCTGTTATTGCTACCTCCAATTCTAAATTATTTGCTGAGTTAAAATTAAAATATAGTAAAAAAGTCGAAGGTAAATCATTATATGAGGTTATGTTAACATTTTTTTCTGCTGCAATTGTAACGCAATTTTTCATTATTCTTGTAGGAATAGTTATATTGGTTATTTCTTCAATTGTAAATTTTCCAAATAACTTTAACATGTATTGTTACCATTGGATATTTATAAGTATATGGATATATTCATTGATCACTGCTGTGTTTGTATCACTCAGAAACCTTAAAACCTTATTCTATATTCTTGTGTATGAAGAGTATTAATTTTATTGTGTTGCAATAAAAATAATGGAAAACTGAAAGAAAAATGAAGGAGAAATGACAGAAAGATGACAGAATATTTCTGTTTAGACGTGTTATGATGATAACGTGAGATATTTTGGAGTAGGGCGTCACTCCGATCGGGGTGGCGTTTTTCATTTGCAATGAATTTAAAAACGCAAAACAGGAAACAATAAGCTCATGTAATGGAAGCTACGATGAGAGCATGAAGTGAGGTTTATGGTTATGTATCCATACAACGACAAAGAAAAAGCCCAACGTGCCTACGAACGCCATAAGTGCAAAAACTGTATATGGGCCAAGTGGCAAGTGCCATATCTTGTTTCCTGTCCATTTGCGCGGTGTGTACGAATGTCGGAATTTGACGAAAAAGCGATGTAGGAAAATTCCCCCTTTTGTCGCATTGTTTAGGCGGAAGGAGGGATACAAGTGAATTTAGATGAATTAATTAAAGAAGGTGAAGCTCTCCGTGACAAAGCTGAGGATGATGGCTGGGGAGTGAAAAAAATTCTTAAAGGCGAAGACCTTGAAGTATGGGCATCAAAATGTGTTATTTTTATGGATCGAAATTATTCTGATAATGAGTTTTTGTGTGAAAAAGTAAAAGAAAATGCGAAAGATTTAACTAAGAATGGTTATGAAAAGTGTTTAGCTATTCTTGGTGTCTTAAAAGCATTGAAAGAGGCAAATTATTAAGCATCCGAATAATCGGGTGCTTTTTTATTTGGAGTTTATTTCACGCCGACACATATTAAGAAATAAAGTTGAAGGTGGTGAGTGAGTATGACAAGGAACAAAAGGGGACGGCCAATAAAGCTTACTCCCGAATTGCAGGAAGAACTCGTCAAAGTGATCCGAGCAGGCAATTACATTGAAACGGCCTGTGCCTACGTAGGGATTAACAAAACAACGTTTTACGATTGGTTGAAACGAGGGGCACGGGAGAAAGAACGTCTAGCGAAGAACCCGAATGCGCGGCCGAAGAAAAGTGAACAGCCGTTTGTCGAGTTATCCAACGCAGTAGAAAAGGCACTGGCGCAAGCGGAGATACGAGATGTAGCGATCATCGGCAAGGCGGCGGAGGAAAATTGGCAGGCGGCCGCATGGCGTCTTGAGCGAAAGTTCCCTGAACGGTGGGGGCGCAAAGAGCGGCTGACAGCAGACTTGAACCATTCGGGGCAGGTGGCGAATTATGGGCAATACGAAATCAGAGTGGAGCACAACATCGTCAGTGAACTTCTCGAAGACGAAGAAGCAAGGGAGCTTATCAAGCGACTTATCCGAAAGCGCAATGCTAATAAGCGAGATTCTGAATAATTTAGACGCGCTCGAAAAAGAGTTAGCCAAAGAAGATTACTCGGTCTATTTGGAATACACCCATTTTGGGCGCTATCGCCCGTCTCGACATTCGGATTTAATTTGCGATTATCTCATGAGAGTGGAACGGGGCGAAATCGACCGTCTCATGATATTCATGCCGCCGCGTCATTCCAAGTCCATGACCGTTACCGAGACGTTCCCATCATGGTTTATCGGGCGCAATCCAAACAGGCGAGTCATCGAAGTCTCCTATGGCGATTCATTGGCAAGGCGGTTCGGGAAGGCCAACCGTCAAAAGATCGAATTGTTTGGCGAGGAATTGTTTGGCATCCGTCTTTCAAGAGACGTTAATTCGGTGACGAGTTGGGACGTCGAAGGGCATCGCGGTGGGATGATTTCGGTCGGGATTGGCGGTGGGATCACAGGGCAAGGTGCGGACTTGCTCATCATCGACGACCCGATCAAGAACCGCAAAGAGGCGGATTCGCTCACGTATCGAAACATGCTTTGGAATGAGTGGCAAAACACGCTATCCACCCGTTTGCAACCCGGCGGACGGGTTATTTTAATTCTCACAAGATGGCATGAGGATGACCTTGCCGGACGGTTGCTCGAACACGAGCCGGAGCGGTGGACGGTGCTTTCGCTTCCTGCGATTTGCGATTCCGAAAACGACTTGCTAGGTCGAAAAATCGGCGAGCCGCTGTGGCCGGAGTACGGATTTGACGAGAAGTGGGCGGAGGAAACGAAGAAATCAGTTGGATCCCGAACATGGAACGCGCTCTACCAACAGCGTCCAACGCCGCCAAGCGGCGCGATCATTCATCGTTCGTGGTTCAAGTATTACAAACAAGCCCCTCAAATGGACGAATACATTCAATCGTGGGATTTTGCGTTCAAGGATACCAACGACGGTTCATTTGTCGTCGGTCAAGTATGGGGCAGGAAAGGCGCGGACAAGTATTTGCTTGACCAAGTCCGTGCGAAGCTGTCTTTCACCGAGTCGATCCGTGCGATTGTCTCACTGACATCCAAATGGCCGCAGGCGCAAGCCAAACTTATCGAAGACCGCGCGAACGGGACGGCGATTATCAACGCGTTGCGTCATCAGATCAGCGGCATGTTGCCTGTTGTGCCGAACGGAACAAAAGTCGAGCGGCTGAATGCCGTATCGCCGCAATTCGAAGCCGGGAACGTCTATATTCCACACCCAAGCATCGCGCCGTGGGTGCATGATTATGTCGAGGAATTGGTCGCGTTCCCGAACGCGCCAACAGATGACCAAGTGGACGCGACATCACAAGCGTTGCAGTACCTCAACAGATCGGGAACGAAAGGCACAATCAAAGTGGACGTCTTCTAACGAAGGGAGGGAAGCAGTATGCAGCAAAAGCCAGTGGCTAAGGCGTTCGTTCTTAGTGATGGGGAAATCATCGAGGAAAGCACGCTCGAACGCTACGCGATCAAACAATCGGGCGAGTCGAGAGTCATTCCAAGCGACCGTTTTGACGGCCAGTATGGGGAATTGGGGCTTGTCGAACCTCTTTACAATTTTGAAGCACTGGCACAATTGCTCGAAATCAACCCGTACCATTATCGAGCGGTTAAAACGAAGGCGCGGGATACTGCAGGGCTAGGATGGTATCTTGAAGCGAAAACGAACAACCCAAGCGAACAGCAGCGCGAAATCGCCATGCAGTTTTTAGAGAACCCGAACCCGTACAAGACGCTGACCGACATCAATAACAACGTGATGGTGGACTACGATTCCATTGGGAACGGATATTATGAGGTCATCCGAGCCGAAGACGGCACGCTTGTCGGTCTGGAGCATATTCCGGCGCATACGGTTCGCGTTCATCAGGATATGAACCGATATTGCCAAATTCGCGGCGTGAAGAAGGTATGGTTCAAGCGGTTTGGCTTTGAAAATGACGTGGACTACGTGACGGGCGAAATCGCGCCTGCCGGTTCAATTCCGATCGAACGACGGGCAACAGAAATCATTCACGTCCACAATTATACGAGCCGGAGTGACTATTACGGCTTGCCGGACATTTTGCCCGCGCTAAGCGCGATTATTTCCGACCGGGAGCGGGCGGAGTACAACATCAGTTTCTTTGAAAATCACGCCGTTCCAGCGTATGTCGTGACGGTGACAGGAGCGGAACTCGACGAGCAAACGAAGCAATTGATCCGACGATACTTTCAACAGGACATCAAGAAAAATCGGCATTCAACGCTCGTGGTGACAGCGCAAAAAGGGCAAGGGGATTACTCAACCACGCCGGTCGAAATCAAGTTCCAAGCGTTGTCTGTAGAGACGAAGGAAGCAAGTTTCCGAATGTTGAGGACTGATAACCGTGATGAAGTCTTGTCCGCGCATGGCGTTCCGCCTTATCGCGCTGGGATTGTCGTCGAGGGGTCGCTTGGCGGCTCAACGGCGAGGGAGTCAACGGAAATCTACAAGCAATCGGTCATTGAGCCGAGACAAGATATGCTTGAAAATGTGATGAACCGATTGCTATCCATCGGGCTAGGAATCACCGACTGGCGTTTCCGTTTCAACGACATTGACACGAAGGACACGCAGGCGAAGATCGAGGAGCTGCGCTTCTTGTTCGACATTGGCGCGTACACGCAAAACATGATTTTGCGGGAGTTAGGCAAGGAGCCGATTGACAATCCGAACCTAGATAGACATTACCTTTTCGGGCAACCACTTGACGCACTACAGCAAGCGGATACGAGTGCGGTATTGGACTCGCTGAAACAGTTGCACGCCAAACTGATTGATATTGCTACGAAAGAAGGCGGCAAGCATGTGTAAGGTGTGCAAGCTGTTGGAAATGGATCGCGAGCTTGTGTCATTCCTTGTTGAGCACGGCGCTCTTCCTGCGTTTAAAGAGCAGGACGAACGCATTTCCGAAATCGAGGAACGCCTTGCTCAGCGTCTTGTCCGATTGCAAGTCGGGCTTGAGAGCTTGTTCATTCAGCGGTTGCGAGAGCTTGGCTATATTCCACTGTCGATTCTCGAACAGGAATCATTTATTGCCGAGATTTTAGACCCGATTTTCGCAGACATGGAGGAAGAGATTGCCGAAGCAGCTGTCGAAAGCGCGGTCGTAGCACGACAATTGACGTTCGAGGACATTCTCGAACAGGGATTGGAATTGGTTTTTGTTGAATTCAGTGAGCGCGTTCTCGAGGAATTACGAGAGCGCGTTTATGTTTTTTCGGACGATACATTCCGGCGAATTAAAGGCGATTTCCGTGCCACGTTGGTTCGTGGATACGAGGAAGGCAAAGGGATTGACGACATTGCGGTGGATTTACGTGCAGATTTCCAAGACCTGCGGGACCATCGGCTACAGACCATCGCACGAACCGAGGTGCAGGCAGCGCAAAACATCGGCATTGTCCAGACCATGCAAGACTACAACGTTCGGTATAAGCAGTGGTTGACGGTCAGAGACAGTCGAGTGAGGGGAAGAAACCCAAGAGACCGTGCCGACCATTACTCGCTTCACGGGCAGGTGGTGCGGATGGATGAACGATTCTCAAACGGGCTGATGCACCCGTTGGATCGCTCCGGCCCCATCGAGGAATGGATCAACTGTCGATGCCGATGCCGTCCGTATATCCCGAAAAAGGGCGAGGCGATTACTCGCACGCCTTACTATCCGTAAAGGGGGTGATTTCATTCTAGGCGTAGCGCGTTTTTTGAAACGATTCCGGACGGAAAGGAGTGAGAGGATGAAACACGAACTGACAGCGCCAGTCACACACAAGAATGAGGAAAAACGGATTGTATTTGGACCCGTTCTTGTTCCAGACGAGCCGGACAGTGACGGGGATGTCGTAACGGCCGAGAAAATCGAAGAAGTGGCGCACAAGTTTTTAGAGCAGTACGGCAACATCGACTTGCAACACACGCTGAACAATGTCGGCAAGGTGGTGGAATCGTACATCTTGCCGTTTGATTGGGAGATTAACGAGGATTTAACCGTGCCGAAAGGAAGTTGGATGATGGGCGTTCGTGTTCAGGACGAGGAAGTGTGGCAGGCGGTGAAGGAAGGGAAACTGACGGGCTTCTCGATTATGGGTGTCCCGAAAGTGGCGCTGAAATCGAAAGAAGCGGCGAAACGCACGACGCTAGCCGACTTGGAACGCTCAGCAGGTGATTGGGTGGTCAATGCCGTTTCCCTTGTTGACGAGCCTGCCGTGCCAAAAGCGAAGTTCATCGCGATTAAAAGCAAGAACAGCCGGGAAGAGGCGGTGAAAAAGGCACTCCAAGGCTCGTATGAACACCTAGCCGATTTATTACGCCGTAAAGTCTATCAGACGTTCGATAGCAACGTAATCGATTCACACGTCCATTCGATTTTTGATGACTCGGTGATTGTCCGTATTCAGGATATGAAAACGGGCAGCACGCGATTGTTCCAGATCGGCTACACGATCAATGAACAGGGAGACGTTGAATTCGTCGGCGACTTGCAAGAGGTTCGTATCGTGGAAAATATCGTCCCTGTTGAGGAACCGTCCTCGCAAAACCTCGCTGTGGCTGCGCAGGCGGCCGTTAGAGGCGAGGAAAATGACGAGCAAGGGGTAACCCTTTCGAAAGAAGAAACAAGCCCACAGCGGGCGAATAAAAGCCTTTTCGATAGATTAAAAGAAAAGCTCGGTCTAAAACCAGCCGAAAAGGCGGGGCGAAAAATTTCCGATGCGAACTACGAGAAGCTGAAAGCCGCAAAGGAGGTCATTGACGAGCTCCTGCGGATCGCCGAAGAAGAGCGCGTAAGCAAATCGAAGGAGGGTGACGAAGAAGTGAAAGTCGAGGACGTTCAAAAGATGATTGATGACTCATTGAAGCCAGTAAACGACAAGCTGGCCGAGATCATGAATACGCTGAAAGGCGCGGCACCGGCTCAAGAGCCGACAAAACAACAAGAACCACAAGGACAGCAAGAGGAAGACAACACACAAGGCGAAGCGGCGGCCAAGAGCGACGATGAAAACTACAAAGAAAAATACGAGCAAGTGGTGAAACAGCTTGACGAACTCAAGCGGAAAATCCCGTTCTCGAAGCGGCTGACGGGTCAAGATGGAGCGGCGGAAAAGTCGAAGACGCAAGACGAATACGACCGCGACCCGTTTGGCTTTAAGCGCAAATAAGACAAAAAACGAGAAAAGGAGTGTTGAGTATATGTTCACGAACGATGTCCTTCTTGGAAAATTAGAAAACGCACTGAAAGCCATCACGACGACTGACCTTGGCTCGTCTCGCTTAACTCCGGCAAAACAACGGCTGTTCGTGCGTACAGTTTCCGAAGCAACACGCATTTTGGATGAAGCGCGCCGGATTGACATGACGAGCCACACACACGACATTGACCGTATTGCATTTGGTTCTCGAATTTTGCAAGGAGCGACGGAAGATCAAGCTCCAAGCGGCGAAACGAAGCCGGATTTCAGCACGAACAAACTGGAGTCGGTTGAGGTCATTGGCATTTCTGGCATCACTGACTCGACACTCGAGGACAACATCGAACGTGAAGGGTTTGAGGACACGCTGATTCAGTTGATTGCTGATCGTGTGGGCGTTGACCTCGAAGAACTGTTCCTCAACGGCGACAAGTCGAGCAGCGACTCGTTCTTGGCCAAAACGGACGGCTGGCTCAAGAAAGCGGCCAACCTCGTTCAAGGCGATACGGATTTTGACGCCAAGGACGTCGAGGCCATGTTTGACGCGATGATTCAAGCTCTGCCGAAAAAATACCTGCGTGACCGTTCGCAATGGCGCTTCTACGTCCATTGGGACATCGAAGACGCCTACCGTGACGTCCTCCGTGCTCGTGGTACGGGACTTGGTGACACGGCACAAACGACTGCGACACAACTGGCGTACAAAGGGATTGCGGTCGTCGATGCGGCCAACATGCCTGCCGGAACAGCGCTCTTGGTCAACCCGGCTAACCTTGTCTACGGCATCTATCGCGACATTCGCATCGAGCCAGACCGTCAGCCGAAACTACGCCGGACGGACTTTGTCACGACTTTGCGTGTTGACTGCCACTACGAGGACGAAAACGCGGCTGTCGTCGGTAAAGGATACACTGGCTGATAAGAGGTGAGCAGGGATGAAAACATTACGAGTGGTGAACAGAGGGAAGAAAGCTCGATACCGTCTCGGTGTCGAGTTCCCTCCTAACCAAACTGTCGAAATTACGGTTTCCAACCGTGAATATCTGACCGTGAAAGCGGTGCGGGATTTTGAGGTGGAAATCGTGAGCGAAGACGACACGAAACAAAGTCACGGCATTGCCGAGACTGACGCGCCTTCATTGGATATTTCAGGTCTGACAATTGACGACGTGCTAGAGGCGGTCAAAGAAGGCAAACTGTCCGTTGACGAAGCGTTGTTCCAAGAGAAAGCAGGAAAGAATCGCTCCACGCTCATCGACAAGCTCGAAGCGTTGAAAGAAGAGTGATAGTCCATGCCTTTGTTTGAAAAACCTGTGACCGAGGTGGTGACTCCGCAGGACGTCCGTGATTTGACGGGCGTTTCTGCGGATCATTTTGGATTTCCACCCGACACCGATGACCCCGAAAAGAAATTGGACGGTTTGTTGTCTACGTGGATTGAGCGGATCGCGTCACATATCCACGCTCGGCTCAAGCGAACCGTTCTTGAAGCGGACGACGACTATTTGGCGATTCAAGACATTTTAGTACGGACTGTCGCCAAGGTTGTCGCGGTCGCTCAACAGCAACGAGCTAGCCCGATCATTCAGATTAACGACTTTGCCGTCTCCATTTTGAATACATCGGACGTTACAAAAGACTTAGAGGCGGAATTGCGGCCATATACGAGACAGAAAATCGACGTCTTCTTGGCGTAGGGGCGTGACTAAGAATGTTTGATGCTGAAATCAACAAGGAAGATTTGAAACAACTGATTCCGAAAATACGAACAGCATTAAATCGCGCGACCGAGCTGACAGCGGTAGAAGTGTGGGGGAATTTGATGGAGTTTTCTCCACAACGACACGGACGCTTGGCCGGCTCGTGGAAATTGGAAAAGCGAAATGCGCGGTTCTATACAGTTGGCACGAACGTTGAATATGCGCTTGTGCAAAACTATGGTTCTGGACCATATGAAATCTATCCGCGGCGAGCGAAAGCGTTGCGATTTGAGGTAAACGGTGAAGTGGTCTTTGCCAAAAAGGTCAAACACCCGGGAATTAAGCCGAAACGCTTTATTGAGCGTTCTATCGCCGCAGCCGAACGGCGAATTGACGATTTCGTTGAACAGGCGTTGAAGGAAGTGAAACTGATATGATTCAAAACAAGCCTCTCAAGGACATTCACAGGGAGATTCGAGCAAAGGTTCGGGAGGTATTGGAGCAGGCGCCGGAACTCGCTGAAATCAAACGGATTGTCTACGGGGACAAGGTGAGAGTCGGGACGTTGCACACGCCTGCGATTTGGATTGTTCCCGAGCCGTATGCTCCTAACTTGGTAGGCGGGAAAACAGCCGACCATGACATACGGTTCAACTTTGTCGTGCTCGTCAAAGCGAATGACCCCGAACAAGCGCTTGAAAAAGCCCATGACTTGGCGTTGACGGTCTATGACGTGCTTGTAAAAGATCGGACGCTAGGTGGCACTGTATCGGATGTTCGTGCAACACAAATCGATCCGGCCTACGAGATGGGCAATAACACGCAGGTTTGTTGGTCTGCGGTGCAATTTGATTTTCGAGTGAAACGTAGGGAGTAAAAAATCAACAGTAAGGGGGAGAGTAGCCTTGTCGCTAAAAGACGACAGAAAACCTTTGAAGCATTTGAAGATTCCTGTTTCGTTAGGGATTGGTGAGGGTGGAAATACGCTGCCTCATTTATACGAATATTTCGCTCAGGTTGACGAGCATATCGACAGTCTGAAATCAGGAGGAACACAAGGACCACCTGGGAAATCGGCTTATGAGATCGCGGTCGAAAACGGATTCCAGGGCACAGAGCAAGAATGGCTAGCATCGTTAGTCGGTCCCCAAGGACCACAAGGCCCACAGGGAGAGCAAGGACCAAAAGGGGACAAGGGAGACAAAGGCGACAAGGGCGAGGATGGTGTTGGCATCACAGATATTACAACGGACGGAACCAACATCATTTTTCACTTGTCAGATGGAACCACAAGACAAATTCCTTTTCCTAGTCAATCAGAATAATTTTAGGTGGTGATTCATAGATGGCAATTACTCGCTATTTAATGATTGGCGAGGAAACAAAGTTCGGGGTGGAAGCGGCGCAATATGTGGAAACGCTAGACCCTGAAAGTGTTTCGATTGAGCCATCCGAAGACGACAAGCTGATTTATGAAGGCATTTCCGGCCTGGATCGCTTGGCGCAATTAGGCGTGTACTCGACAGGCGGTTCGATTACATTGCCACTGGACGACAAAGCGACGGGATGGTTTTGGAAGTGGGCATTAGGCGGCTACGAGGTGACAGGGGACGAATCAACCGGATATACGCACACGTTCTACCCGGCTCGTAGTGCGCTCATGCCTTCGTTTTCAGCCAAGGTTGGGAAGGACATTATGGAGCATGTCTTTCTTGGCAACGTGATTGAGTCGCTTGAATTAGAGATCGAGAATGAATGGGCGTTGCTAACTGTCAATACGTTAGGAGCATCGGATAAGCGAGCGCCATTGGCGTCTGATGTTCAATTTACCGAGGGCAACGTCTTTACTGCACCGATGGCGTCACTTGAAAAGAACGGGACGGACATGAGCGCGTCTGTAAACAGCCTGTCATTGACCGTGGAGACAGGCGCGGACATTGAGAGTGCTCAAGGATTCGGGTCGCGATTCCCGAAAAAAGCGTTCATGGGCTCGATGGTGGTCACATTAGAAGTCGCTCTTGGATTCGACAGCGACAAGGAGCTGATCGCCTTTTGGGGCGGCTCAGACGGTCCAAGCACTGACACGTTGCAAGAATTCAGCTACGCGCTGCATCTAGGAAGCAACTTGGACATCATTTTCCCTCGGTTGATTTATACGGCATCGAGCCAGCCGGTCGAAGGACGGGAAGGTATTGTCCAAACAGTGACAGCGCGAGCATTGTTTGACCAATCGACAGGCACAGGACCTATTCAAGTGTCGCTGACTAACGACAAGGAATCCTATACAGTCTCGTGAGGATAGGCGAAATGCTTATCCTCATCTATTTTTTGGAGGTGTAAAAAAATGGGCGAGGTCAAAGAAAAATACATTTGGTATTTCTTTAATACAGCAGACGGAACGAAGATGATCGTTACCGACGAAAAAGACGTTGTTCAAGCAGTGGAAGTATATAAAGCACTGGGATATAAAAACGTGGACAAAATTGAATTCGCTGGCAAAGTGTACACAAAATGAAAAAATTGGAGGGAAAACGAATGGCTAGAAAATTGACTGCCGGTGTATTGAACGGAACAGCCTACCAAGAAACGATGATTGTGACATGGAACGGAGAAGAATTCGAGGTGGATATTCGGCCACTGAACAACAAAGAAGCGATGGAAATTGAAGAACTCTTACAAGAAGGTGTGGCCGTAAAAGGAACGCCAACACTAAAAGGCAAGATGGCGCAAACGATCCAATTCGATACGAAGGCCAACCTGCGCGGCCGGAAACGGGCGGCTATCAAAGCTGTGGCATACGGAACGGTTGACCCGATGATTACAGAACAGGTTGTGGAGAATGAATTCCCACCAAAACTGGTTGAGGAAATCGCCGAACGGATTTATGCAATCACGGGCATCGGTAACAAGCAGCAAGTGCAAGAAGCGGTAGAAAACGATGATGATTCCTTTCTTCAATCGTGAAGGAAGGAATTTTTATTTTCTTGTGAAAGAGTGCGGCGTTTCACCACTCGATGTTCCATATATGACGCCGTTGCAACAAGAGGTATTAATCGCCCATCATAACAAGATTCAAAAAGAGCGCCAAAAAGAAGCGGAGAAATTGAGAAGGAAACTCCCTTCACGGGCGCGTTTACGAAAGGGGAGATGAGGCATGGCGGATCAAGTCGTTCAAATTGCCATTTCCGGCGTAGACGAGGTGTCCGGCATTTTGAACCGCGTCACACGAAACGCCGAAAAGGCCTTCCAATCGGTTGAAAGTGCTATTGAGTCGATGCCGGATTTGGATATTCAAGCAGACCTGTCTTCAATCGTTCGACTGGAAGGAGCGATCCGAGAACTCACTCAAACCATCCGTTCCATGCCCTCCCCGAAAGTGGATACGTCGCAAGCAAGGGGCGAACTCAAGAAACTACAAGATGAAGCGGAGAATACCCAAAAATCGCTGAAAGACATTGATTTTGAGCCCGTTCTGTCCGGCTTAGCGACAGGCGCAGGCATTTCAGCGGTTGTCGGGAAAGCGTTAGAGAGCGTAAACACGGAAACGAAAATTCGCGTATCCTTCGACGTTCCTCCCGAGTCTATCCAAACAGTCAAAGAAGCAACAAACACGGTCAAAGCGTACGGGATTGACGCGGAAAGCGCCCTAGAAGGCGTACGGCGTCAATTTGCGCTAAACGCAGATGCGAGTGACGCCGCAAACCGAAAGATTGTCGAGGGAGCCGGAGCGATTGCGGCTGCCTACTCAGGAATTGACTTCACGGAGCTCATCCAAGAAGTGAACGAGATTGGCAGCGAGCTTGAAATGTCGGATCAGCAAGCGCTCGAACTAGTCAACGCCTTGCTACGTGTTGGATTCCCTCCTGAACAACTCGACATCATTTCTGAGTACGGCCAACAACTGCAACGAGCTGGATTTGACGCCAAAGAAATTCAAGCGATTTTCGCGGCTGGCGTTGAGACCGGAACTTGGAACATAGATAACCTCTTGGATGGCCTCAAGGAGGGGCGTATCCTATTGGCTGAGTTTGGCCAAGGCGTTGACGACTCAATGAAGGAGCTGTTGCAGGGAACAGGCATTTCAGCCAAGCAGTTACAAACGTGGGGACAGGCTGTTGCGGCCGGCGGTGACAAAGGAAAGCAGGCCATGCAACAGGTCGCCAAAGCGTTGATGAACGTCAAAGACGAGACAAAAAGGAACGCGCTTGGTGTAGCTATTTTCGGTAAACGAAAGTTGTGCCGAAACAAAACCGGGCAAAATCGGTGGAAGCTAAGTGAATCGGCATAAAAAGTATGTTATAATAATTATAAAGGGCTAGGGGGACGCCCCGAAAAGCAGATTCCCGACTGCCTGCCCTTCATTTAATTATTCGGGATACAACTACGGGAGGTTGTAAAATGAATAAGGTTTGTTGTGATTGTGGTGAAGAAAAACAATTAGATGATTTTGTGAAAGACAAACGTTATCCTGATGGGCGTAGAAAAAGATGCAAACGGTGCGAAAATTTAAGACGAAGAAAGACTCCTTTGTTACCAACACCAAAAGACGGTTATAAATATTGCTCTAAATGTTTAAAAGAAAAGCCGTTAGACGAATTTAATTTTAGAACTGTCAAAGGAGAAAAGAAGCCATTTAGTTATTGCAAAGATTGCGAAAGAGAATATAACCGAAATAAATATTCTCATACATGTCAAAGATGTGGAAAAAGTTATCATTCGGGCAAAAAGAAATCTACTTATTGCAAAAAATGCTACTCGGAACTCTTAAGGGATTTAGAAACCAACCCGTCGAAAGTGATATACATGGATTGGAGCGGAGAAAACAATCCTATGTATGGAGTTAGACGTTTTGGAAAATCCAATCCTAATTACAACCCGAACAAAACAGATGAGGAAAGAGAAAAAGAACGGCTTATTGAAGGTTATGGTTTGTGGAGAACACAAGTCTATGAAAGAGACAATTATACATGTCAATGTTGTGGAGATAATAAAGGTGGAAACTTAATTGCCCATCACTTGGATAGTTGGGATTGGTGCAAAGAGAAACGACTTGATGTGGATAACGGCATAACCTTATGCATAACATGTCACAAAATTTTCCATGATATATATGGATACGGAAAAAACACTAAACAACAATTTTATGAATTTCTGTCGATGGTAAATAGGCGCTCTGTTTGAGCGCTTTTTATTATGCCGATTCATATGCCAACACCGAGGTAACAGGGAACACCACCCTGCACCGTAGAGCGTAGGCGGTGAGCGTTAAGGGAGCAATAATCCGCCCAAGAGTGTCCGGCAACCAACATTTGTTGGTTGAAAATGTACGCCGAACCGGGCTGGAATTGACCAGCCGTATCCCGTGAAAGGGTATGAGGGAAACCTCCGGAAGCAGAGGATAAAAAGCCTTTGCGATAACAAATTGACAATGTGGGAAGATCAAGGAACGAACATCACCGAAACGCTCCTGAACATGAACAAGCACTTGGATGACGCAAACAAGAACCAAGACTTGTTCAATCAGACCGTGCAACAGATGCAGGCTGATCCGATGTTCCAAATGCAAAAGGCGTTTAACGATTTAAACACAGCCCTAGCTCCGGTGTATCGGGGAATTGCTGATGTGGTTAGCAAAGTGGCCGAGTGGATTTCTAATAACCCGAAACTGGCGGCAACCATCGCGGCGATTGTCACGGTGATTGGCATTATCACCGGATTATTTTTGACGCTCGCCCCGATTGTGTCTACCATCGCTACGGCGATGGGAGTTCTTGGCGTCAGTTTTGGGGCGATTGCGGCGCCGGTGTTGATTGTAATAGGCGTTATAGGAGCACTCATCGCGATCATCATTTTGCTATGGAAGAACTGGGATTCGGTCAGTAAGTTTCTGTCGAACTCGTGGAACGCGATCAAAAGCGTGGCGCAAACCGTGTTCAGCGCACTTGGAGCGTTCTTCGTGAGTGTATGGGAAGGCATCAAGAGCGTATCCATCACGGTCTGGAATGCTATCAAGTCCGCGTTGTCAACGGCGTGGAGCACGATTAAATCTGTGGCTTCTACCGTTTTTGACGCAATTAAAACAGCGATCTCGAACATTTGGAACACGATTAAAAGCGTGACATCGACCGTCTGGAACGCTATCAAGTCGGCGTTGACGGCAACGTGGAACGGCATTAAAAGCGCCGTATCGACAGTATTCAGCGCGATCCAGACGGTGATTTCGACCGTGTGGAACGTCATTCGTACCATGACGACAACGGTCTGGAATGCCATCCGTTCGGCTTTGACTACTGCATGGAACGCGATTAAATCTGCGGTTTCTTCTGTTTTCAATGCAATTCGGAACGTGATTTCAACAGTCTGGAACGCCATCCGTTCTGTCACGTCGAGCGTGTGGAATGGTATCAAAAGTGCAATCAGTTCTGTTATCAACGGCATTCGTTCGGGAATTTCAAGCACGTTCAGCAGCATTCGCAGTATCATTTCAAGCGTATGGAATGGAGTGAAAAGCGCGACATCGAGTGCATGGAACGGCGTGGTTAGCTCAGTACGTGGCGCAGTAAACAAAGTCATTGGCTTTATCAACCGCATGATTAACTCGATCAACAGCGTTCGCATTCCGATTCCGAAGATTCCTGACTGGGTGCCTGGAATTGGCGGACGCGGCGGCGGCTCGATTGGGTTCAACATCCCGAACATCCCGAAATTGGCAACAGGTGGTGTGGTTGATAAGCCAACGCTAGCCATTGTCGGGGACGCGGGAGCAGGAAACCCAGAGATTGTAGCGCCACAACGAATGCTGAGAAGCATCATCCGTGAAGAACTGAAAAACAGCGGAGCACAAGGAGCAGAGCAAATACAAGTTGTCGTTCCTGTCATCTTGGACGGCAGGGAAATCGCACGAGCGACCACGCCTTATATTGACCGTGATCTTGGTCAACGACGCATTGGAAAACGGAGAGCAAATGGCATGGGGGGTAGCATCCTGTGATTACGTACGATGGGTTTGACCTTTCAACGTATTTACTCGTTCGGAATATCGGGCGCCCCTTAATGCCGCCACAAGAAATCACGTACATGTCTATCCCCGGCAGACACGGTGCGTATTTCTTGGAAAAGCGGCATGAACCAGTTGTCATTCCTGTCGAGGTGGTCATCTATGAACACCTCGACTTATCGTATTCTGAACTGAAACGCCTCTTGGCCGGGAAGCTGAACAAGAGTGAACCAAAGCCGATTGTCTTCGATGACGAACCGGACAGGTATATTAACGGTATCATTCAAGATCAAACAGAGATACGAGAATTAATCCGCGCCGGAGAGGGCACGTTGAACTTTTTCTGTCCTGATCCGTGCTACTACGCGATTGAGGACGAAGTATTTGAGTTCAGCGGCGCGGGCGTGTATGTCGTGAACCGACAAAAGGGGAACGAGTATTCAGAGCCGTTGATTGAAATACAGGGAACATGCAGCGGCGGAGCGATTGGTGTGCGAACGCCGTTCACGTCTGTCCATTTTACAGGAACATTGAAGCAAGGGGAGACTCTTGTTTTCGACAGCCATTTCATCACGTCCTATATTCTCGATGGATACGGAAACAAGCGGCCGGCGAATCAGTATTTAGATTCGATGGATTTTCCATTTCTGGACATAGAGGAAAACGAGGTTGAGTTTTTGACAGAGGGAAATGCGACCATTGAGAAAGCGACTGTCTATGCTCGGAGCCGGTGGATTTAGAAAAGAAAAGAGGTGAAACCATGGCGCAAACTCCTTATCACGATTTAGCGAGTCAAGACATTCTATCTGCGCACATTTCAGGTTTGCAACACGACATCAATAAAATGCAAGCAGTTTTGGAAATGAAAACAGCGCAAGCGACGGGGCATGTGTTGACGCCAGTAGCAGATCAAGACGACCCGACTATTCGGTATCGGATTTATGAAGGAACGATTCGTAATTGGCTCGACAACCCTACGCCGGTTATCTATCGAAACGGGGTTCAAGTGAACCCGAACGAGTATGAAATCAGTCCGGCGCATGGCGTTGTCGTTTTTCATGACCAACAAAACTCCAATGATACGATTTCGGCGGATTTTACGTACATCACGAACACTTCTGCGTGGCGACAAAGCATAGACGGGAGCATCGGAAGCATCCCTACGCTGCAACAAACTGTGAATCGACATGCACAGTTATTCGCCAATAATCCATCGGGAGTTGAACCGTTTTATCCGGTGTCGGGAACGTATGTCAGTCATTTTCGGCGTGACTATAACCCGATAAATTCGGATGGGTCAGCCAATGTGAACAGCCATGTGCCAGCATTTCGGATATTGGTTTATGGAAACACCATCGACGCTTTTCCTTTTCCGGTGACGACAAAAACACGGTTCAGCAAGGCGGCGATGAAGCTGAATTCGGCCAGTACGGACGTGCCGTTGAGAATCGGCATTTACCGAGATAGCGGCCTACGGCCGAGCGAATTGCTGTTTCAAAGTCCGGTCATCACTATTCCGGCGGCCGGAGGATGGGGCATGGTTGACATTGATTGGGAGTTAGATCCGGGATTCTATTGGATTGCGAGACACGATGGGGCAACGGCGTATTATGACGGACTGAACCAAGTCAGTGCCATTCCTATCGTGAAATTCAATGCCCAAACGTTCCTGCAAGATTTGGCTGAACGACCGAACCCTCATAACTTTTATGGCGGCTATCGGGCAACAGATATTTCTTTTGGCGATATGCCCTCCACGTTCCCGGAGAGCGGAGCATTGTTCCAACGAGCCTCCTATTGCTCGCCTTGGCTAGTCGTGGCGTGAGGTGACGTGTATGCTAAAATACAACCGTTTAGGAGTCGGACGATATAACAGCCTCGGGAAAATTCGCTACAACAGCCAATCGCCACAACGACAGCAACCGTTGTATAACCGCCTGGCAAATGCCTTGCTTGTCGTGTATGACCAAGATGGCAACCGACTCGGCGTATTGGAAAACGCCGATGATCCGATTTTGGAGCAGGAAATCGGCAGCATAGATATACTGACGTTTTCCTTGCCTTTCAACGATCCAAAACGGGAGTACATCCAAAATGAAAACATCGTCGAGGTCGTAAATCAGCGTTATTTCATCCGAGAAGTCTCAAAAGTGAGAGCCGGAGGACGGCTTGAACTCGCTGTGTATTGCGAAGCGACATGGTATGACCTGCAATCTACCGAGCCGATGAAAGTGTGGAAGTGGGAAAACGCTACAGCAGCACAAATCATGGCGGACATTTTAGACGGGACGGAGTGGTCAGTTGGGCGTGTGGAAGTGACCGGACGCCGAAATCTTGAATTAGAAGAAAGATTGACAAACCGGCTAAAAGCCTTGAGGGAGCTTCCTAGCATCTTTAATGGTGAGCTATGGTTCAACACAGGCGATAATACGGTGGATTTATTGCTACCGGTAGGAAGAGATTCAGGAGCGTCTATCGTCTATCGGAAAAACATGAAGGAAATCGAAGTATATCAAAGCACAAAAGACCTCGTGACGAAGCTGTACCTGTATGGGAAGGACAACATGACGATTGAAGACGCCCACCCTCAAGGATTGCCGTACATCGAAAACTATCAATATACGACCAAGAAACGAGTGCTTGTGGCGAAAGACGAGCGTTTCACCAACCCGTTCCACCTTTACGAGCGTGGTGTATATGCTTTGAACATCCTGTCGCGCCCGACTGATTCATACGTGATGAAAATTGCCGTTTTGTCGAGACTGTCAGGGTTGAGCCATGAGGAATTCGCGCTTGGTGATAACGTATTCGTGTATGACAAAGAATTGGGCATCAACGAGAAAAAGCGCATCGTCCGGTGGAAATACAACATCAAGAGGCCGTGGGAGTCAGAAGTAGAGCTTGAGCGTCCACAGCCGACACTATCTGATTTACTGACAGGCGTTCAGGAATCGGCTCCTATTCTTGAATCGGAAGATACGGTAGACCGGCAGGATTTATTGAATTTGAGCGTGTTCAACTATTTGTTGAACTCGAGGGCAGACGATGGATTTGCCTACTGGACGAACAACGGTTGGGAAATTGACCCCGTGAATGGTTATAGCGGGAATGCCTCTTTCAAGGCCGTAGGAGAGGCCGGGGTGACTAAAGAAATGTCTCAAGAGGTTTTCCCGGCACACAGGGAAGAATATACGATCAGTTTCCGGGCTTCTGCGGAAAATATCGCGTTAGGTCCCAATGGCCGGGTAGGTGTTTATGTGACGATCAAATACGAGGATGGCACGGAGGATGAGCCTGTATTTATTTCACTGATTGAATCGGAGGGAGGGTGATCGATGAAGTCTTTCCAGACTTACAACAAGGTCGTGGAAATAAAGGACACGTCAAAGAGTGTTCAGTCCGTGAAAGTGACGCTTGTTTGTAATGATGTGAAACAAGGCGAGGTGAACATCACGGACTTAATGCTCCAAGGCGGACGGGTAGCTACAAACTGGAGCTACCACCCCTCCGAAATCAGGTGGTCGCACGATGGATAAAGACAAATTCACCCGGTATTTGAAGACGATTCGGCACTATCACAAAGACAAAAAGGTGAAAAGTATTGATTTGAAGTTCGCTGCCGAGGGGTTGATTCGAGGAGAGATTCGGGTTACAGACTTGCAGTTGCAAGAAGGCGGCCAGATCACTGGCTACGTGCCGAATACGAGGGAGTTTTTTAACCTCAAGAGGTTCAGCATTGATGAGAGTCACAATGCCGTGAGTGGTTATCAGAACGTGTATTTGAAGCAGGAGCCAAGGAAATTCGAGAATGTCAGGAATCGCTTTTTTAACTTTGCCAACAGGGGTCACGCAGTCATGGTGATCCCGAATGTGTATCACGAGGATTATCGTGTGGATTTGCTTCCAACCGGCGTAGACATAACGATTTTTCCGAAAGATGACTATGATTTTTTGCGTATTTCGACGAACTATGGGGCTTTTATTGAGGGTGATGGTTCCACTTATGACATAGAGGAACTGGCGAGTCACCCATTAAATCGTCGCTATACGAGGGAGTTTTGTTTCGGAGCCGGCAAGGCCGGGGATAAAATCGAGCTGCTTTCATCTAAGCATATAGCGAGAGTGAATGGGAAGGCAGTGCCTCTTGGGGTTCAGTCGTTCCCCGTGGGGTTTAGTTGGACAGGGGACGATAAATACACCTTTAAGAATCGGCAACGGTTTATGCTGTTGCCGTGGGGATCTACGAGAATTCGGATTGAGTTTTACAAATTATCTCCTATCACTGTCGGAGAGAGCGGCCAAGTCCTTGAAATTATGAAAGATATGGGGATAGGGTATTACGGATTCGTTGAGTTTTCGCAGTGGGTGACGGGGGTGAAATTTTGAATTTTTTATCGTGGAGTTTAAATGCCCCTACGAATGCTGAATTTAATCGGTACATGGAGAAGGTGAATGGTCAATGGGTGATAAAAGATCCAGAGGCCATTCATACGTGGGCAGACGCTCGGAAAGACATGTTCATTATGTTTGAGAGGTATCATGAGAAAATCACAGCTTTTGGGCTTCACGATTTTGGCGTTAATCCTGATGGTACGATTTACGAAAGAACAACTGAAAGAAAAATCGACAACGAAAAGGCTGGCACAAGGGTTTTAGATGAAAACGGGAACGTTGTGCTATGGGTCAAAAATTCGTTGCAGTATTTGATGGAAACCTATCCTCATGTCCGGTATGCGATTCAGCTTGTCAATACGCAAAGCCCGGCAACCGAAGATTCGCCTGCTGAAACGAAAGTCGATAAGTTTTTGGATGATACGAACAAGTGGGATGTTTGCATAAGCGACACAAAGAAAATTGCTGAACAATATATCGCACGGTTTCCAATGATTAAGGATATAGAGGTTGACTTCGAGAGAGCTTATCACCGGGAAGGTGATGAGATAAAATTCCGGGACTTTTTAGTCCAAATGAAAAATGAGGTCTGTATCCCGTTGGGACTAGGGTTGCGAGTGAATCTATATGCCATGACAGGCGATTTTAACCCTAACTACTATTCGTGGCACGATTATAAAACGCTAGCTTCGGCCAAGGATAAGAACGGAAATCGGGCGATTGATGAGTTCCAGGTCATGACGTATGACTTTTCATATGCTGGTTCAGCACCGGGTCCATCTACGCCTATTTGGTGGTTAGAACAGGTATTAGAACATGTTAAAAATTCGTTGCCCGTCGAAGCCACATGGGTAGGGAACGCCGGATATGGACGAAGATGGGGACTCGATAATAAGCAGCCAGGACGAACCGTGACGTATAAACAGTTGGTGATGTGGCAGAACGGGATGTACGTTCATAACCACCAAGACGGAAACCGTTGGGTCTGGCATAAGCAAGACTGGCTTCCGTTCGTTGGGTGGCACGATGAGGAGTCAGGCTATGAGATCACCTATCCTCATTTGTACGACCGGTTTGATGCGTCAATGAGCACGGACACCGGCAAAGGCACGGTGAACCGAATAACTTATGGTGGAAAACCAATCATAACAAGCTATTTCAAGAGCCAACAGCCTGAATTCACAGGAATTCAAGCTATTTTAAATGAACCGAGCGAGACTAGCGGGAATGTATCGGAAATCTACAAGACGAACGGCGTTCTGATTCCTGCTGAATATCTTGGAAAAGACACGACGTTTCCGTCTGCAAAGCGAGCAAATCGTGCGGTTTATCTTTACGATTCTGGCTCTAATTCGTGCGTCAGAGCCAATGATGAGACTGGCAAGGATGGATATATTCGATTCGACTTTAACGTGGCTCAGGCGGGAAAATACAAGCTGATAGCGTTGGTTCACTTCAATACGTTCGTGAATAACGAAATAAACGTGAAATTGAACGGCCAAGCTCTGGTTATCGGTGGAGATAACCTTGTGGAGTGGTGGCCGTTTTATGTTGATAAGTATGCGTGGCTAGAAGTAGGAGAGTTTAATTTTTCCACGCAGAATGTGTTGGAGATCCTGCCGAGCAGCGGCTATATTTGGGGATTTGTGATTTGCAAGGATTTTAAGCAGAACTTTTTGGGCGGAGAGGTTGAGTTTAATGCGTTTATCGCCCCATTTATGAAGCGAGGGGAAATGGATGAACAAGGCAACATTGAAAAAGTGACTGCCGATCTGCCGGAAAAATTCACGTTAACGGGCGAGGTTTTAAGGCGAGCGCCCCGTCCGGCAATCATTTTCGAGGATACATTCAGCCATTACTTGAATCGTGCTGATGTTCAAGAGGCGATTAATCAGCAAGGTTACTATGACGTGAAGCGCGAAGCGTATTATATGGGCATTCAGCAAGCATATAATAGCGGTCCTCATGTAGGAAAGCTAGGAGACCGAAACGTCTGTACGGATGAAAAGGGAGTGCGGACGATTGGATTTTCGGATGGAGTATGGCGGCTTGGAGCTGATGGAGTGGTAAGGGCGACTGTGAATGTTGGATACTCTAATCAGCTTGTGCTGCATAAGAAGTTCAGTTGCAACATTCAGGTGCGAGCCGACATTGCGGTTTCTGGCACTTATCCGTATGGTGGCGTGCGGTTTCTTGTCACCGAAGAAGGGAACGGAAATCAAGGATATATCGCGGTTTTGGATTACTCAATGAATCGGGTTTCGATTATTTACGAGGACGGGAACGGCGGATGGGAGGAACTGACTTATGCTTGGATGAGCGATCAGCTCGTAGGGTTAAAAGGGCAGACAGTCACAATGACCGTGAGCGTTTGGAACGGGAAAGTCTGGGTGAAGATAGGCGACAGATTGTATATTGACGGTTTTGATCTCCCGTATAAGCCAGATTCGGGGGCATACGGAGTTTTCGTAAAAAGCGGTAGTATCACGCTATCGTTTTTGAATATCTCCACTCTCGACCGGTACGAGCCGATGGAGAAACTGAGGGTGGAGATGGATGGTCAAGAGTATGTTTTTGGCGAGGTGCCGAGAACGGTTGAGTATGACGAGTTTGGCTATCTCATCTACTCTGGTCTGGACGTGGAATCAACGAATGTCAACAAGACGGAATGGAAATTGGACTATATAAACGAACCTCTCGCTGTCGTACCTGCATGGGGAGGAAGGAAAAAAATCCGTGTTCAGATGTTGGATGCCGGTATATGGCTGTCGTATTTCTACATTGGCGATACAGAAGGATATTCCGTGGCATGGAATAGTGACCTGAGCGGATTTATTACTACATCGCACCTGATTCATCGATATGGTTGTCGAGGGGTGGCGATGTGGACGATGGGGCAAGAAGATCCGCAGATATTTACCTATATTCCATGACAGGAGGTGAAACCGTGGGTGTTTCAGATGGGAATGGAGTAACGATTACCCTGCGTGAAATTTACGATTCGCTAAATGAGGTGTCTTCTTCATTGGACAGACTGGAACAACGAATCATTCGTTTGGAGGAAAAAACGTCCATAGCCAGTGAAGCTGATGAGAGAAGCCGGAACGCCTTGAAAAAGGCGGAAGAAGCGTTTCAAAAGGCAAGCGAAGCGCTTGCCCTGATCCAAGAAAAAGAGGCTGAGAAAAAAGAGTTCAAGAAAATGTGGTTTAGCGCGATCCTAACGGCCATCATTCCTTGGCTGTTAGGTTTTTTATTCGCGCTTATTTATCTTGTCCAGAAAGGAGGTGAGTGGTGATGAAGGATTGGAAGAAAATCATCGGGTATTTCATCCCGATTGTTGCTCTTGTCATCGCGAATATCGCCAAGGTCGATGATCCGGAGCAAATCGAAGGTGCATTGGAAATTATCGCTTCCGGCGTCTTTGGTTTGTTGGCAGCGATTGGCGTCTATAAGACTCACGATAAAAACGCCGAAAAATAAGTGGAAAGGGTGGTTATTATGCCTTGCAGCGAAGTGCCAAAGCCGATGGTCGTATGCACAGACGCAAGCTACTATACTGCCAAAGCCACTTCAATCGATGTAACAGCGTATTATTCTGGTGGAGGGATCGGAGACCCAAAGGGCGATGGATTCATTGCGCCGACCTGGAAGTATACAATGTCCTTAGAGATTTATGACGGCTATTGGAAGGCCGTTGAGCTACAGTCAGGAACTTTTAGAGTTCAGTCGGCAACTAGAAAGTTTTATTTAGCTGGGAAAAAAGCAGGAACATACAGAGTTCGTTTGTATTATCAGGCGATAGAAAACCCGGAATATTCAGGTCAAGTAGCAACATATTCCTTCAAGGTGTACCGGTGAGTGATGAGAGCACCAATTTTTGGCGCTCTTTGATTTGAAAGGAGGTAGAAATTTAGTTACAATAGCGACGAGGTTGCAATAAGGGGGAGGATTTGAGTTGGGCAAATGGATCTCTGGAGCAGTCGCTGTTGTTTTATTAGGGATCGGTTTTTTTGTCCTAACGAGTGAAAAAGATGACGCCAAACCTGTAAAGGCACAGCAACAATCAGAGCAGGAACAAAAAGAATGGCTGATTGTCGGTGCCGACCCGAATAATGATCCGGAATACGATTCGAATTTCGAACTCTACAATGCTCATTTGAACTCTGCTGTTTTTGTAGATAAGGCGATCGCTAATAACGGAGGAACTCCTTTGAGCGATGAAGATTATAAGATGACTTTGAATGAAATAAAAAGCAGCTTAGACAAGATTAAATATAAAGGTGAAGAGAAAAAGGATGAACTCGAAAAAGCCAAGGAATTGGTGAATCAAGCGATTCAGAACGATGCGAAAAAAGGTGATGAAATTTTTGACGAGATTCACCAAGTCATTCACAATCTAGATTTACATTTCAATAAAACCCACTTTATTGACGAGAAGCTCACTGAGAATGCTGATAATTAATCCAAACAAAAAAGACGCCATTTACGGGCGTCTTTTTTGTTTGCATCAAATGTTTGCATCAAAAACGAAAGGGAGGAATTGACATGGCTGAATTCGTTCAAGTCCTCGATCCTGGTCATGGCGGTCATGATCCTGGTGCTGTCGCAAATGGACTCCGCGAAAAGGATTTGACTCTGAAAATCGCGCTCTATACGCGCGACTACATTCATGAGCTATACGAAGGCGTAAAGGTCTATCTCACTCGTGAACAAGATGTCTTTCTCAGCTTGAGCGAACGTGCTGCTTTTGCCAATCGATTAGGCGCAACTCATTTTTGCAGCATCCACATTAACGCAGGTGGGGGCGACGGTTTTGAGTCGTTTATTTATAGCGGTTCATACGCGAACAAGTCGAAAACAAATGCGCTCCGCAACGCATTACACGACGTGATCATTGCGGAAACCGGGTTCAAAGACCGCGGCAAAAAAGAAGCTAACCTTGCGGTGCTTCGCGAAACAACCATGCCGGCAGTGTTGACAGAGAACGGGTTTATCGACAATAGGAACAACGCTGATTTTCTGAAATCGGACGCCAACTTGCGTAAAATCGCACTGGCACACGCGCATGGACTGGCTAAAGCTCATGATTGGAAAACGAAAGCAAATTCTGTGTCGAAACTGTCTGCTGGCAAACTGTACCGCGTGCAAGTCGGAGCGTTTGCGAATCAAGAAAATGCGGAACGGCTTGTAGAGGAACTGAAGAAAAAAGGATATCCAGCAATTATTGTTTAATCCCCCCTGCCAAATGGCAGGGATTTTTTATTTTTTTACGAACCCAAAATCAGCGAAAGGTGCTTGCGATTATCATCGTTGCTGCCGCGGTAAGTGGTGGCGAAGAAGGAAGCGAAACAGCAAGCACAGAACCAAAACAAGAGGCACAAGAAACTAAGAGCGAGCCAAAGAAAGAGGAAAAGAAAGAAGAGAAACAAGAGGAACAAGCTAAAGAAGACAACGTGCCTCGGGAATATAAAGCAGCGTTAGAAAAGGCTAAGCAATACGCCAAAACGATGCACATGTCAAAGGCCGCAATATACGATCAATTAACATCTGAATACGGCGAAGCGTTCCCGGAAGAAGCAGCGAAATATGCTATCGACAACCTTGAATGGGACTGGAAAGCAAATGCATTAAAAAAGGCTAAACAATACGCCGAAACGATGAATATGTCCAATCAAGCGATTTATGAGCAGTTAACCTCCGAACACGGGGAAAAATTCACCCCAGAGGAAGCACAATACGCTATTGACAACTTGAAATGATAAGCAGATGCCTACTCGTTTGGGGTAGGCTCTTTTTTTATGTACAGATCATCTACCTTACAATCCAGTACTGCTGCGATTTTATATGCTTTATCGATACGAGGATATGCTTTCCCCGTTTCATAATCACTTAATTGTTGTTGAGATATCCCAGTTTTTTGGGCCACAAATTTTTGCTTTAACCCCTTATTCTCTCGTATTTCTCTAATCCGCGGTTCTAATTCCATTGTTGTGATCCCCTTTTAATTCTGTAAATTACTATTTATATTTCGATTTATTTTCAAAAATCCCTTTTTATTTTCTTATCCCCCAAATACCGTTATTTACTTGATTTTTTTCAAGAAAAATATGTAGGACAAGTTATACAGACAATCATCCCCACATAGGTTAATAATACAAAAGCCACACAGTAGCAAAACTTTCCCTTCACTTCATTAGGTGTCTCAGTATCACTCTCTCGACAGGATTTCGAAACTGTTTATTTTCACTTCAGTCACTTTTTCTACGCTGTTTTCCTAGTGCACTTGTACGAGTGAAACGCCTCATGTACCAAGAAATCCAGCGTTTGTTAGGAGGAGGGGGGATGAGAAAAGAGTGCTTAAAGGGGTGGACAGATCATCCATCCCCCCTCAACATTGAGGAAGCCGCTGGCTTTTGGACATTTCTATCTGAAAGTACATGTCGGCGATCGGATTTTTACGAAGTTGAATTCGGAAATGCGTCGATATCGGCACATTTGAGGTGGCAATACCCCTCGGAAATGAGAACATCGATTTTAAAGCCTCTAACAGCCTCATATAGACGTTTTCTTGAAAGGGATATAAAACCATTACCACGGTATTTAAAACGTGTTACAAGCCAATTTTAGCGGCCATTTTCTTGGTAAGGAAGAAACAAAGTAATGATTTGATCTGGGCGGTAAACACAATGCGAATCGTATTTTGAGCGGGATCCGTGAATACACGCATACAAAACGCATCGGTGAAGAGGTGTATTACTTGAACAAAAAGATGCGGAAATGGTGGGCGGAGAGGCAACCATTCGACGAAATAGCCCGATTGAACATATTGTCATGTGGAATGACATTTTTATCTTTTATCATTATCCGTCTGACTGGAAAACGGAAGCAAAAACGAGATGGAAAGAAGGAGGCAAGGAATACAGCATCGTGTCCGATGCGCGGTTCACATATCACGGACAAATGTACTTTTTAGAGGTGGACATCACACAAAAAATGATCAAGAACAAGCGAAAGGTCGAGAAGTACGCATATCTTTTCCGATTCATACAGCGTCAGCAGATCGGGGATTCGGTGCTACTTTGGTAACCGTTTCGGATGTGAAAAAATGTGAGGTTTTGTGTAAGCAGCGAAGAAAAAAGAAGGCCGAGTAAGACTCCGGTCTTCTTGATTAGTCATAATATAAATAATTAAAAAGATTACAATTTTTTATTTGCTTTATATATGTGCATTGATTAATTTTTTATTAGAGTAATTTTTGGTTTAGAAAGAAGGGGGTAACCAGTGCATAATTTAGAAGAGAAAATACTTGAACTTAAACATGTTTTAATGAAAGTCTGGTCAATCGAATCAAGCTCTAAATGGACTCCTCAGAATCCAGCAAAAGGACAATGTGGAGTCACTGCGTTAGTGGTTAACGATATATTTGGTGGAGAAATACTGAAAACACTGACTCCTGAAGGTTGGCATTTTTACAATAAAATAAATGGTCAGCTTTATGATTTGACAGAATCTCAATTCTCGGAAGCTATTGAATATATGGATATCCCTTCTAATAGGGAAGAAGCTTTCTCGGATACGAATGAAAGACAATACAATTATTTAAAACAAAATGTATATAAAAACTTTTTTAAAGGCAACTAATAATATCAATTATTGACCCAAATAAATGGCATTAATGAAGTCTACTAATTTTGAGTAGACTCCTTTTTGTAAAAAGAAGGCGGAGTAAGACTACAGCCTTCTGGGGATATGTCATTTAGGAATTGCATTACCCTATTATCATTACAGGATATTTGTTCTTGGCACCTCGACTTCTAACTCGTTACGCAGATACTGGAATATACTTTTCAAGTAATTACAATCTAGCCGTTCTTCACAAAGGTATTTGGCCAACTCTCGGGCTGTAGGAGCCTATCACAGCTTAATTCCAAAAAAACGCTGAAGCGCTTCATGAAATTGTTGATTGGATGAAACGGGGAGCTTTTGTTTATTTCCGTTTCGGGTGATCGTCACAAAATCCTGGGTGAGCGTGATTCTACCATCCCGAGTGGCGATCGTGCATATTTTTTTCTGCGTAAAAGTAGATGCAGGAGAAGTTTGGTGGTATTCGCACATTGAGGCGAACGCGTCTAGCTCATATGGCCGGGTCGTAAAACGATATTCTGTAACCCAATCGTCTTCCGTCTGTTTTTGCAGGGCATAGACTTCTGGAACATCGTCCGGAATGACTCTATAACGACCGCTGATGTCTTCCACTTCTTCCCCCGTCAATGGCAGCGGACGTCGACAACTGTCACCAAAGCCTACATCCACCAAATATGGTTGGTCCAAATGAACCAACAAGGCTAAATGATCGAATTCGGGACCGAACGAACCGTTCGCTTTCCGCACACGTGCAGAGATGAGTGATGTGATAAAACCACACTCCCGAAGAAGCCAATCGAACAATCCGTTCAATTCGTAGCAAAAACCGCCACGATGCTGTTCAACAATTTTTTCAAACAACGCTGGTAACGATAACCGAATCAGTCTGTTGAGGAAGATATCCAAATTTTCGAACGGGACATGGAGCAAATGATTCTCCTGAAGGAGCGACAATAACGATAGATCAGGACGATCAACTGCTTTGATACCGATACGGTTGAGATAGGCGGATACATTCATGGCGTTCAGCTCCTTTGATCAGACTGTGGATGAAGAAACTTTGATGCTTGTGGACGGAGGGTCACTGAAAGGGCTTCTGCCTGTGGGTGGTAAGGACCATCGTCCTTAAATATAATATATAAAAAACAAAAAATTCTGTAAATAACCATGTTTGTGTTTAGATACTCAACGTTGTTTCGCCGGAACGGAAAGAAAAATTAGAGGATTGGTGCAAGGAATATAACATTCCACATGAGGTGCTATGTAAATATACCAAATAAAATAAGCGGGATTGCTCCCGCTTTTTGTGTGACCACATTTAATTTTTATTAGGTTTTGTAGGCGGAGATCTCGAAATCACTGTGAAAAAGAAGATGGAGTGATCCGTCTTTTTTGCGCGAGATAGCAGCCGAAAATAATTTTGCATGGGATAAAAGAGCATATCCATTCATTCGAAAGTCCCTCGGCTGTGCTTAATTTGATTACGAATGTTCGGATGGTTAAGACCTGAACCTCGCAAGTCATAAATGACATTTAATTGATTCAGTTCTGATATCAAAGATTTAGTATTAACTCTACTTCTGATTGAGCATTTTTCTGTTTCTCTATAAATGTTTATTGATCTTTAATGGTTCTTCAAATCCGTTAATATATCTAAAAACTTTCTTATCACGATCAAAAATTGCTTTTCCGGCATGAACTAATCGGTGATGTGTTGGACACAAAATTACGATATTGGAAGGTTGATGGTTTAGACTAATGGAGAAATACTCGATATGATGTGCTTCAACAACATTCACACCGTAGGGGTGTTGATGATTGACTCCACAAATTTGGCAAGAGTAGTTATAAATTTCTTTAAGATATTGAACCGTTTTTCGACTAACTTTACGGATTTTTCGGAAAGTTTGTTTCAACTCAATGCTACCTGAATGATCAAAATTTGAAAGTGTTCGGTTAATATCTTCATCAGAGGCATTTTGAATCAACGATTCCAGCTCCTGTTCTTGAATATGGGAGATATTGCTTTTAAATAGCTGTATTTCCTGATTGCTGAGTATATTTCTCAATCCCCAAACACCGCTCCCTTTCCCATGGACAGAATAGAATAGATCCTCATTTCCATAAAAGGCGTCAGAATCACTAGAGTGAGTCTCAATTGTACGTCTAATTGTAGCTTCATATGTTTTGGAAATATTCATTATTCCTCTTTTCTTCACATGATCATAGATTTCACTAAGGTGTGCTTGTCCCCCTAGTTCATTTAGCACATCAATGATCTCATCAACCCACCGTCTAGGTTGCTTCACTGTCACTATCGCTCCTCTTCTTAAAATATTAGTACTTAAATTAATTATATCCCTATCAGTCAATTAATAGTGAATACATCGTATTTACGAAAGCAGTGGATATTAAGGTAATGAGAAAAGTGGAAGAGAGAGGTAAAAGCTAAAAGTAAGGTCCTATCCGATTAAGGAAAATTCTTCAGCTCTTGGAGTGTGTCTAAATGCCTCTTCGCTTCTTTTGATGTGATAAAGAGTCATAGTCTAATAAAACAAATTATATGTAAATAACCCCCTTTTTGTATGAGAAAAGATTAAATCCTCAAATAAATTATGGAAGAAGGAAATAACAATTGAATGAGGTATTTATCCAATGAGTATTAACTTGGAGGGAAACGAATATGTTCCAAATCATTGGTCGCTTGCGTTGCCCGATTTGTTCTGAGCCGGTTCAGCCAGACGAGAAAGTGTTCCTCGACATTATCAATACGGTAATGCATCAAAAATGCTACTACAAGTTTCCGCAACGCCGTCTTCCTATAAAAGATGAAGGAACGTTTCAGAAAATGCTTTTGAAGTATCCGTTTTTTCATGAGGACGATGAAGATGATTCGATATGAAAAGCCCCTTCTCATTCGAGAGGGGCTTTTTTAATTTAAATGTGACTCATTTTCCTTAACTGCACTGATATAACGAACCTCGACTCTTATTGTATTCTGTCATTTTCCCATTTCCTTCAATGCTTTATCCATCTGTCTTTCATTCGATTTTACGGCAGAACTATTCACAGTATCCACACCGCGATATGTATATTTTAAGTTTTGATGATAGTCAAAAGCAAAATCTTTACAGCACCTTCACTGTTTCGTTCAACAATATAAGATTTAAAAATATTAGTTAACATGCGTTCATGATTATCCAATTCACTTAAATAATTTCCGGATTTGTAATCATTGATTATGTCATTCTTGAATTTTTCAATCTCATCCTTATTGAATTTTGTTTTATATTCCATCATTAATTTTTCAACTGCATAATATTTATCTGCCGGTTTATCATCATTTTCGGCAATTTCTTTAATTTTCGATTTCCAATCTACATCTTCTTTATTGGTTTGCTCTTCAGCTTCCTCTTTTGCTTTAGTATTTTCTTCGGCTGGTTTCGATGATTCTTTTTGGATTTCCTCTTTAGGTGTTTCTGCGGATTCTGTGTTTTTCTGTTCCTCAGTCGGCGGCATAGCTATTAATGCGATAATAAAAAGAACCAATGAAACAATTGTAATTACCCCACCGTAATATTTTTTCTTTTTAATTTTACCTACGATAAACAGTACAACACCAACAATTATCCCGACAAATCCCAGTGCGACAAGAAATTCCACTGTTTTATCATCCCCTTTGATAATTTTTTTTAATAATATTATCATAGTTGGTGTTTATCTGCCATTACAGAGAAAATACAGTTAAAAGAGTGATATGTCATTTGGTACTTAAAATGAGGAAATGCGGATAAAATTCAATGGATTAAACTAAAATGGTCTGCACATGTTGGCGGTGAAGATGAGTTTGACGGAGAAACGAAAGAATACGAAGTTGAATTGAAATTGAAGTAATGAAGCCTACTCACTTTGAGTAGGCTCCTTTTTATCCATATCTCCTCAAGCGGTCTCTTCAGTTCTGTACAGATCGCATAGGCCAGATGGAACGAAATGTTGGAAAGAGAAAAGGCGGATCGCTCCGCCTTTTTTGCACGGGATAGCAGCCGAAAATAATTTTGCACAAATTTTGCACGGCAAGGAATTTGAAAGACTATAAACTTTGAAAAATCAAGGTTTAGAGGATGATGGTTTTACTCCCACCATCGGCATCGAAAAAACAAGGACAAGGGATTTCACTTTTGTGAAATCCCTTGTTTTTTATTTACCGAATACGATTTGAGAAAAGAACATCGTGTTCGGTGAGGTGAAATGGCAGAAAAAGAGCAAGAGAGGGAAAAGAGGAGAGCGAATTCATGACGAGTGATTGCTATGATAACACAGAAATGATTTCTTACTCTAAATACTCGTCACTTAGCTCGGGATTTAAATATCTTGCCATTCCTGTTTTCACCCGTTTTAATCCAAGTTTTCGATAAAATTCTTCATTTCCAGTGGTTGAGATTAAATGTACACAAGAAACATGACTGAGCTGATCCAATAAAAACTCCATGATTTTTTTCGCTATCCCTTGCTTTTGAAAATCTCGATGGACCACAACATCATAGATTGCTGCATTAAAAACCCCATCTGAAATCGCTCTTCCAAATCCAATAATCCGACCATTGATAGTAGCCAATGCGATCACATTACTTGCTTCAAAAACTTGCTTAATGATCTTGGTTGTATGCTTTGTCCAACCGACAGAACTATACACTTCTCTCATTTCATTAAGATTGGCATGAGAAAAATCACTATGTATTTTGATGTCCATCCTATCCTCCTACTGAGTCGTTGCATTAGTAAACTACTTTTATAGTAAACTACTTTTATCTATTCTGCAAGTGATTCAACCATCCTTTTTTGAACATTCCCGTCTGTTCATCAAACGAGAAAATCAACAGCATCTCAGCTTCAATGATACAATCATTTTGTTTCTCTACGGCTGCGTGGTTTCATTATCGAGGGGCATCCCTATATATGGGCTTGACTCTCACGATCGACATCGAAAGTAGAGGAAAGCCTTGATGATGAACGCATTGTTGATTTTTTCTAGGAATTCATTTCATAAAAATAAAGACGTAATTTCAATGTTCTTTTAATCAAAAAATTGCATATGGTGCATTTCACTTTTGTAATAAGATAATCGGTCATTTAGCGTGCCTGTATGAAATTCGAATTTATGTCCATCCGGATCTGTAAAATAAACGGAACGTTTGTCTCTTTCATCCCTTTCTCTACCTGGAAGAATATTGACGCCCAACTCTTTCAATTTTTCCACGACATGATCAAAGTCTTCTTCCTTTACAGAGAAAGCGATATGGGTGTATGAATGCTGGATGTCGTTGCGTGGAATATCTTGTTGAACATTTAAAGCTAACCAGATTCCGTTTAAGTCAAAGTAAGCCAAATTTCTCCCTTTGACTAATAGCTTTGCTCCGAACACGTTTTGATAAAAATGAATGGATTTCTCTAGATTGTAAATGTCAAGATAAACATGTACACTTTTGACTGTTTAAGAATGTACATTTTTACTCGTTTTCTTTTTCTCTTTCTAAGTGATTTTTTATTCGATATGAATCCCCTACAATATTAATCACGGTCGCGTGATGTAAAATACGATCTAGGATGGCATTGGCTAGCTTTGAATCTTGAAATACCTCCCCCCAATCCTTAAAATTGGCATTGGTAGTAAATATCGTGCTTTTCTTTTCATACCGTAAATCAATCAACTGGAAAAACAATTTTGCATCTTCTCTGTCAATCGGCAAATAGCCAATCTCATCAATGATTAATAGCTTGTATTTTCCATAATGTTTTAAACGATTGTCTAAACGATTTTCCATTTTCGCTTTCTTCAATTGTAAAATCAGTTCGTGACATTTAATGAAATACGTACTTGTCCGCTTTTTTGGCAGCTGCGATTCCAATCGCAGTCGCCAAGTGGGTTTTTCCAACGCCACTTGGACCTAAAAAAACAATATTTTCATTCTCTTCAATAAACCGTAATGTCGTAAAATCTAGAATCTGTTGTTTATTGATTGAAGGCTGAAAGTCAAAATCGAAATCTTTTAATTCCTTTAGGTGAGGGAAAGCCCCCACCTTAACCATCGAGTTAATCATATTTCTTTCACGCATATCAATTTCATAATTCGTTAATTTTACTAGTGTATCAACGAACGACAGCTGATTTTTCGTACTAAAATCAATGGTTTCATTCAGGTGACAAATCATTTGTTTTAACTTGAGATACTCTAAGTTTTGAATTAATTGTTGATAACTACTATTCATTTTTATACACCTCATGAATCGCAAGTAAATTCTTCTTGGCTAGCTCATCAATATCCGGGTGATGAGGTAATCCCCTCGACAAGGTTTCGATGTAATGTTCTTGTTTATAATTCAGTTTTATTGAACTAATCCTATGTTGAGTAATCAAATGCATGTTATAATAAACGTAAATATGGTCATCATACACTTGTAATCCAACTGTTTTTCCTTTGTATTCAGCAGGGACGGAATATTGATTCCCTTTATAGGTAACCATTCCCGCTGAATTGACTTTTACAAGTGTATGTTTGATTTTGTAAGAATCTCTTATTTCATTCCTTGGCAGGGGTTGTAAGAGATTCTTTTCTTGTTCAAAGGCTAAGATAGGGATTTTTCCCGTTCCTTGATGATAGCTATGATTGATCCGTTCACAAAGGGATTGAACAAAATTCTGAAGTTCCTCATATGAAAATTGACCTTGATAGGCATGAATTTCATCGATTAGCTTCATCGTGGCTTCCACTTTCCCTTTGGTATAAGGCCTACCGGCTTTACACGGATGAATGTCAAATCCGCAATCTTTGGCAAATTGATCAAACCGTTCATTGACCACCCCTTTCGAATACTCCGTTCTCGCTTCATCCATGACGGTCTTCATATTGTCAAAGACAATGGTTTTCGGCACGCCTCCAATCTTTTCAAACGTCTCCATCAAAAAGGACATCAACACACTCTGCGATTTTGAAAGTGTTAATAAAAAAGTTCGAAATCGTGAATGAGACAGAAGAAATACCCCTATATTAACGTTTAATATTTCCCCTTCTTTCGTTACGTATCGAATATTTTCTTTCCAATCAAATTGCGCTTGTTCTCCAGGTTCCGTTTCATAACGAACGACCTGACCAACCGGTTTTGTCCGTTTACCCTCAGAAAAATATGCTTGAAACTCTGGTTTCCGAGAAATATAGGCCCGAAAGGCTGGGTACCGTCAAGAATTTTGTGTAATGTAAGATAGATAGGGTATCTCTGAAATGGATTTGGAATGGATAGGGAACCGAGTTTCCTTCACACAAGAGACTGAATATTCAGTCTCTTGTGTGGAAAGGGAAAATCCCCTTATTTTGTTTATTTACAATATTTGGTTAACAATAACGTTCTTCAAACATTCGTTGAAGGGCTTCTTGCGCTTCGGCAAATCCTCGCAACTTTCGCCCTGCCCATTTCTCGTTAAAGTCCTGTATCGTCAAATATACGACTTTTTCAGCGGCTTCTAAACTGCTCAAACTGTTCATCGGTTTTAGGCGTTTCCGAATCTCCTTGATCGTTCGTTCGATGGCATTGGTCGTATAAATCACACTTCGAATACTGCTTGGATAGTCCATAAAGGTGAGAAGGACATCCAACTCATTTGCCCAAGATTGGACTTCCCTTGGGTATTTGTGAGACCATTTGGATTGAAACTGTTGAAACATCTCCAATGCGATTTCTTTATTCGGAGAACGATAAATGAGTTTCAGGTCCTCCGCCATTTCGAATTGATCTTTTTTCCGAACACGGCTGAGGGTGTTGCGGACTTTGTGCACGACACAGCGCTGCACATCGGCTTTCGGATACACCGCCTTAAAGGCTTCCTCCAACCCCGGAAGGCCATCGAAGACGCCAAGAAGCACTTCCTTGACGCCTCTTTTGTAGAGCTGTTGGAGAATCTCCTGCCATACATAGGCGCTTTCTTGTCCTCCTACGAAGAAATCAAGAATTTCACGATACCCTTCTTCGTTCACCCCCAATACCACATAAATAACTTCTTTCTCTACCGTATCCCGGCGAAGTTTCACGTACAAGCCGTCCAAATATAAGACCGAATAACGCTGGTGTAGTGGACGAGCGTGCCATTTCTCGATGTCTTCCTTCACGACATCGGTAATCCGGCTGATCGTCGCAGGAGAATAGGTGCTTCCTAGAATTCGTTCGATAAACTTGCCAATTTCACGCGTGCTCATGCCACTTTGGTACATCCTAATGATTGCTTCCTCCAGCCAGCCCGTGTGCCGTTGGTAAGGGGCAAACAACTGTGTTTGAAATTCCCCGTTTCGGTCTCTTGGAACCAAAAGACCCTCAATCCGGCCATATTGTGTATCTAGATTTCGCTGATAGTAGCCGTTTCTCATATTCGGCGTTCCAGCCTGTTCGATTTCGAGGAAATTTTTGATTTCTTCCCGCATAATCAGTTCTAATTTTTCTTTTACAAACTGACGAATGGCATTTTCCAGTTGATTTGCCCAGTCGACATTCGGTATACTTCTTTTAGACATAGGTAGGGTACTCCTTTCTCTGGAATGTGTTGTGGTCCAAATCAGAGAATACCCTACCTTTTTTCTTTTGTTCTAGCAAAATGCTTTACACAAAATTTTATACATCATCAAAGGCTGATTGGGAACATTCTAAGCCGTGATTGTCTTTCAAGTACTGCCAAAGAACCCGTTTATAATAAAAAATTTGTTTCGATTCTTTTGAAAGCAATTGAGAAATCACATCGTAGTATTTATCAATCTTAGACCCTCTTTTTCGTGTCTTTTTTGGGATAAGACCATTCAAATATTTATCAATCGTCCTCCTATCTACATTGAGATCTCGTGCTAATTGACTCTTATTAATTTTCATTCCCAAACTCTCCATAAGGGTTTTAAATTTTGGCAAATCTGATAAACTATGAATTTCAATCTCTGTTGTGATTTTTCAAATTTACATGCACACCATTTCACCTCGAAATCAGTATGCATGTTAAAATCAAAATTGTACATTCTTATCCAATCACTTTTGTACATTCTTAAACTAGCATTTATATCTAGATCAGATACAGAGAACGTCAAATGATTAATCCCTCCGATTCGCAATCGTCCTACCTCCCGTCTTAATGGTTTTTCTTCGTACTTTTTATGATTACGCTAAACGATGGAACATTTTCCTGCCTGTGGGAACGATAAAATGAAGGGAAACCCAATCAGGGTTTCCCTTTTCTTTTCAACGAATGCACCCGTTAGACCATGATGATTAAAGCGGTGGATTGTCCACACCGAAATGAACCCAATCTTCTTTGGATGGACCATAAACTCCAAAAGGTTTGAGTCCCGCTTGACGCATAAGAACAGTCACTTGGCCACGATGATGAATGATGTGCTTGATTAGCCCCATTAAGATTTGAGCATTGGTTTCTTGCCTTCCGAATGCATTTTGCACTTCCTTCAACGATTCGTCTGTCCATTGTTGTTCAATGACTTTGGCCGCATAGGAACTTACCTTTTGAAAGGTTTCTGCTATTTCTTTGGCTGAAGTTGGAACGTTTTCTGCATTTTCTACTTTATCGATCTTCAACCCGAAATGGGCTAAATATTCCGGGATGTTTGTTGTAAAATGCCACACAATCCTTCCTAACGTACGACCTTCTGGGTAAACTTTTTGGTTTAACGCTTCATCGGTCAAACCATCCAAAACCTTTTGAGTTAGGCTTGCTTCCCAATTCCATTCCCTAATGAAATCTGCGACTGTGACATACATATACAATACCTCCAAACCATGGATCATGTATTTCCTCATAGCAATACTCGTTTTTTATCTGTATGGGAGCGGTTGTCGATTGACTTGAACGAGTCACAAAACACTTTACTTTTGTAGCCTTATTGGGTATTTGTTTTATAATGGATTGTAACAAATTTACTCTTCATTAATACTACAAGAAGGGATGAGCAAATGGCAAGAATTCATGCATCCACTTTCGGGAATACACCGTTTCAGAAGCGTTTAGGACATAACAAAGAAGTGATGGAGGGGTGGGCACATTTAGGAGAAGTATGGGAAAAAGACGGGCTGCTATCAGCCGAATGAAAAGAACATTAGCGCAAGGGAATGGTTGTGAATATTGCAAAGCCAAAGGAAAAACCTGAACCTCATTCATTTAATGAAAAAATCGCTGTTGCCGTAGGATTTGTGGAGGTCTTTTTAAAACAGATATCCCGGATTCTGCTTTTGACCTATTGAGGCAATCCTTTTCCGCAGGTGAAATCAGTGAGCTATGAGTGTTTATTATCTTTACGCCGGCTCAACAGTCTTTTGGTGCCATAATGAAGTTAGAAGCGCCGGAAACAGGGAATGAAATCGCACTTTCTATCCAACGATCTGGAAAATCAATCTTTTTCATATCTTGACCTTTACGTGGGAGAGAGAGCCTGCGGACGCTCACTCTGCGATTTATGGTTGGCTACAAGCAGGTGAATAGTGAAACGAGGAGGGGAAATGATGCAATATACCATTACGCCAATCGCATTTGTGAGAAACAACCGCAAAGATGTCGAAGATGATTATTGGGGGAATGTGATTTCAATCATTGAATTAGTAGATGAAATCGATGATTCCGCTTTACAAGGGATCAGTGAGTTTTCGCATTTAGATATTATTTTTTATTTTGACCGAGTGACAGATGACACCATTCACTATGGAGCAAGGCATCCAAGAAATCGTAAAGAATATCCGAAGGTCGGAATTTTTGCTCAAAGGGGCAAACATCGACCGAATAAATTAGGGTTAACAACGGTTGAATTGTTAGAACATCAAGGGCGGACATTGAAAGTAAGAGGATTAGATGCCATAGATGGTACGCCGATTATTGATATTAAACCGGTTATGAAGGAGTTCTTACCTAAAGGCGAAGTAAGGCAGCCTGCTTGGTCGGTCTCATTAATGGAACGATACTGGGATTCCTGTGATTGAATGAACGACGTACTTGATTTCAGTTGATTATGGCGTAAACATAACGGGATGCTATCATAAATAAGCTTTCCTTCCATCTTGTTTATGTCACACACCCAATTCGGGAACAATAAAAAATTGAAAAACCGTCTTATGTAAGACGGTTCTCCAAAGATTCGATGGCCAGTTTTAACGCCATTAAGCGACGCTCATTTAATGTTTTTTGCGAACTTCCTTCCTTTGCTTTGGCTATTTGTGTTTCGATCGGCGGAATGAGACCTTGTAGAACATCTTTAGAAGTCAATATGATTTCTTCGTCATAGCAAAACTCTTCCCCATACCAAGTATTTTTTAGGCTTTCTAAACCAATTTTGACTGCGTTTCGTCTTTTTTCCACAAGAGCGGTGTTTGCACCTTTTTCTGTCATGCTTTGAAAAGCATTGGAAAGCTTATGAAAAGTGGACTCTAAGGATTGAATGGACAATTCTTGGATTTCTTGGCTAACCGTCTTCATGTACAGACCTCACTTTTCGTTGTGAATCATGCAACAGTGATATTGAGTCATACAGTTCGAATTTGGCCCAATCACCATTCAACCAAATGGCAACATGATCTTATATGATATTATTTGCTTTTAACCATTCTTCCAGCAGCTTACTTCCGACGTCATAAGATAACTCATCTGCTTCGACTGTGAAAATTTTGTAACCATATTTTTCATGGAGATCATACTGATCTAATATTCTTTTCACGACTGTAGTACCCTGTTCATGATCGAGAAAAACTACCCATTGATTTGTATGCTCAAGTTTATAGGCAACTGCTTCTACATCAACATTGTTCTCATAATATCCTAAATGAAGATGCTGATTGGGATCAAATTTCACGTTGATTCACTCCTTAGTATTGATGACCATATGAAGCCATGTTTTTTATGTTAGGAGCTACTTGAGCATGTCTATAGAGGCAATTGGATGCGGCTTTTACCAAACATTGGAGCGACTGCTGGCGCCCGAAACAACGCCGCTTCCGCGTTCATGTAGGGGGAAGCGGTGTTCGGTCTTTCCACACCTTGGTGTGACGAGCACAAGCTCGCTTCCGGCAGTCGTCTATAATGTTTGGTTACATTCAAATGAATAATTCCATTTCACTGTTTTTAAAGGTAAATCCCATTTTTGTATATAACGGCTTCCCATCTTCCGTGGCATGCAGCCAAATTCGTTTGACTCCGATTGTTTTACATTCCTCAATGCAACGTTCCAACAGCGTTCTGGCCAATCCTTTTCTCCGATACGGAGGGATCGTATACACGTTCAGTATATACGCTTCGAGTCCTTTTAGATTTTGCAAAGAAGGGGGCCGTTTGAATAAGACGATGCCACTGACACTGACTATGCGATGATTGGATAAAGCGACAAAGGAAATAAATTCATGGTTTGAAAGGGCTTCTTCTAAATATTGTTTTGTTGCGGTTGTGACAAGCGTTTCCTCTTGTTCCGACTGTATTTTTCCTAACTCCTTAAGAAATTCCAAGCGCAATCGAGTCAGATCTTCGATGTCTTGAATGGTGGCTTGGCGAATTTCAAACGGCACATTCACGTCGAGCACTCCTTTCGTTTTGCGCCAGATGGTCAAAGACTTGTGTTGACGCCAGCGTTTCTGTTTCTTTCGTTCAATAGGAAAGATGATAGAAACCTAGGTGTGGCACGAATCTGGGATCCGAGCTTGCATGGAAAGACTCTCATTCAATCAATTCCTTCTCTTTTCGACAGCAGCCTTTTGAATCCCTGCCTTGGAGGGACATTGCATCATCCTTTGAGGAGGCTAGTGACAATCGCTGCTTCTTGGTACGATTGATTTTGGAGAAGTTTAACCATTAAGGTTTATCTATTAGAAGAATGCTTTTTCAATCATCACCCTTTAGGGGAAAGATGAGATCAAGGAGGAGTTACATGAAGTTTTTTCACGATATGAATGAGGACAACGAGTATTCGGCAAGCCTTGTTTGCTACACCATATTCAACATCATCACTTTGGGAAAGATAAGGTTTTTGCGCACGAAAGTAGCGGAACAGAAAAGAAAGTTACAAGAAGCCAAAAGACTTCGTCAAAATTTTAAGATGTATGATTCGGGCTCGGATCTTTTCATCATCAACGGTGATGCAGACACCGTTGATCATAGCCTGTCAGGAGCATTTGGGGAAACCGGTCCTTCTTTCCGCTCAATTGATTCCATGGTGCAGGAGCTTTGTCAGTATGTGATAAGGCCATCCACGTTGGCGGGAGGGGTAGAAGAAACGGAAAAATCGAGACAAATGCAGGCTGTTGGTGCAGCCAAACAGTGCGGTTGAAACGTTCGGCTAACAGGTGATTAGGAAACTTTTACAAAAGTATATGTTACATCCTGTTGAAATAAGTTGAAAACGAACAAATAGTAAGAAAAAAAATGAAACCATATGATGGATAAAACGTATATAATAATGAAGGAATGGTTTCTAAAATATTCAAATAGGAGTGTTGACATTGAATCATAAAACTGCGGGTTTGGTTTTCGTGACAGTTGGTTTCATTTTCTTGATGCTATCATTAACTCTTACGTTGCCTACCCCTATATGGAGTGTATTGCTTGGTATAAGTATTATCTTAAACATGACAGGAACGGCAATTTTGGTGCGTTTTATAAAACAATCTCAGCGTGTATGAATCTTATTCGCTACCTTGTTTTTTAACTGCAAATCGGGATTTATTTGACAAGCACGTAGGCAGTTCTGTGGGAATTGTTTTGTGAGATTTAGAGGAACGAAAATAGATGAATGATCACTTTGTACATAAAGAAGGAGACGTTTTCAACGCTTAGTGAGAGGCATTATCAACTTCTTTATGTAAGAAAGAGGGTTCATTGGATCATGTGGTGGAAATAAATTAATCATTGTACTGAAACAAAAGCTTATTCCACCCATGAGGGATTCGCTCAATAAATAGATAACAGTAACAGAAGACAGGGAGAAATGTGATGTCAGGGATAAAAGTAGAAAAATTAAATGATAAGTTAGTGATTAGTTGGTTGCTATCAAAAATAGAAGTACCCATTTCTGATATTGTAAAAGTAACATTTGACGATACTTATGGCGGGGAGGAGAAAACAGCTATTCGAATTGGCACACCATATGGAGCAACGGATAGACTGGTCATTTTAACACATTCCAACACCTATATTTTATTTACGACAGATGCCATCTCCATTAAAAATAAAATCTTCTCATTTATAAACGAACAACTCCAACAGAAATAAAACTCCATTTCATGATAAGGGGGAGGGATTGAGTTTTAAGAAATCGTTGAAAACGATGAGATAAATGAAACAACTAAATGGATGTAGATCGTGCAAAAATGCTCTAGGGTTATTTAAATGATTCAAGTAACGGAAGCATTACTTCAAGAAGCAGGGAGTAATGCTTTTTTTGTTGAAGTAGAAAGCGGTTTAGTGGGAAAACTCCCCTATATTTTTGCAAGAAAGCCGCTATTTATCATGTGCCCATATGGAAACGGAAAAGGGGCGGCCAACATGGAGCTAGAACCAGTGCGAACACCTGATGGAAAAGAAGAGGTTGTCATTCGTCTAGCTGATCCAGATGAGGCTCATCTCATCCATCAGATCACGATGGCTGCGTTCGCCGAATATGAGCATGATCGTGTTCCCTCTGCAGCTTTGAACGAAACCGTCGAGTTCATTAGAGAGCGATTAGAGGACGGGGATGAACAGGCTCTTCTTTGTATTCAGAGCGGCCGGCCGATTGGAACGGTGCGGTTTCAAATGGATGAACATTCGCTTTCGTTTTTCCGTCTTGCCGCCTGTCCCAAGGAGCAGGGGAAAGGGAGAGCCAAAGCCATGTTAGCCTTTCTTGAAAGGTATGCAAAAGAAAACGGGAAGAAGGAAATATGGTGCAACGTCCGGCGGTCGGTCGCACGCAATATTCGGCTGTATCAATCGGTAGGGTATGCCCTCGTTCAAGAACAAACGGTTATCAGCGCTAATGGAGTGCCGGTAAAGGTCGTGATGATGAAAAAAGAGATAACGGGCGTGGAAGCATGAGAGGAAGAGATGTGTTCCGTTGAGGCGGGAATTGGGGGGACAACGGTTGTTCATCGGTCGAACCGTCTTCTGAAGCGAAAGAAAGGGCGGGGATGCATTCGTTGTTCGCCCATATCGTTCCACATGGAAAAATAGCGAAAGTGAATGGAATGGACGGTGCAGGAGATGGCGACCGAAGCCTCCGTTATTTGAATGGATGAGGCCGGGAAGGCGTCTAGCGCTTCCCGGCCGATGAAGGAGCGGTTATTTGCGCACGGCGTGGAGGTAATGAGTATGTTCAAACGCCGTTAGGTCATCATTGCGATTGGAGAAAAATTGTGTTTGGATTTGTTGTGGCGATACGTGTTCGAAAATCAGGAGATGGTCGTACTGCAGCTGTTGTTCCAATTCCTTGATTGAATACGCCGCTTTCATCGGCTCACCGCTTTGTTGGGCAAGAGCAAGCGTGTTTTGCACCCGCTTGACGGGGGAGGTAAACAGCTGCTCATCCGCAAAATCAAACACGATGGAGCTGCCTTCTGTCATCAATGGAGCGAGTTGGTGCAAAAGGCGATAGAAGTGCTCTTTTTCCAGATAATACGAGACGCCAAGCAGACTGAATACGGTTTTTTCACTTGGGCGAAAGCCGGCTGCGAGCAATCGGGGGGCTACGTCATCTTTGGTAAAATCAGCGGCGACCAGTTGCAAGCAGTTCGGCATCTTCCAGTTGGCCATGTGGATGCGTTCGCGCTTGAATTGCTGCGTGTTGGGGTGGTCGACTTCGAATATCGTCAGGCCGCTGTTTGGATGGCGGAAGGCGAACGTATCCAGCCCTGCTCCTAAAATGACATATTGCGTCGCGCCAAGTCGCTTTTCGTGGTGGATGATCCGTTCGGTATAGGCAGCGCGAGCGATTGGAGTCGGAGCGAGCTGCGTTTGGACGATCCATTTCACTTTCTCTTCGTCCGATGAGAACGCATCAAGCCGCTCGGGGGCAAAAAATCCCAAGCCGTTGGCGAGAAAGGTTTGGATTTGTTTGTATTCTTCGTCTGTGATCAGCTGTCTGGCCATATCGTCACGAAAAATGACAGGCGTGTCGTGTTCCGTATGATAGGCGCGGACGAAACAGGACATCAATGCGGTCATGCTCGGTTCATTTGGTTTCATCGCAATGGCTCCTTTGCGAGACTATTGAAAATCATCTTCTGGCCGTAGGCGAAAAACTGCTCTTTCGTCTTGCCGAGTGTCGGCAGCAAAAACGCTCCTTTTGTTTCGACAAGGTCAAACAGCGCATGTAGTTGTGCAGAAAACACGTACACGGTCATCATGACGTCCGCCGTTTCGCGGACAACGCCTTCTGCGATGCCTTGCTCAATCCAGCGGGCGAGGGCGTCATTGATGGCCGTTCCTAAAGAGAAAATGGTTTCCATGGTTGGCGTTACTGTCTCAAGCGCTTTCGGTTGAAACTGATGGACGGCGCGTGCCGAAACGGGACAATGTTCGTAGTAAGCGCGCATCGCTTTACAAATGTGTTCGTACTTAGCCAAAAACGGCTGCTCGGCTTGCACGATGTCGGTTAGACGATCACGCAACTGTTCGAGACCATTCGCGACGATGTAGTACAAAATCTCCTCCTTTGTGTCAAAGTAGCGGTACACCGTGCGGCGGCTGTATCCCGACGCTGCGCAAATGTCGCTGATTGACGTGCCGTCAAACCCGCGTTCGAGAAACAGCCGCTCAGCGGCTTGGGCAATCGTTTGTTTGTGCACAGCAGCAATATGTTCTTTCATAGTGGATACCCCTAGTATCAAAAGTATACTATGAGTATACTTTTTGTTTTTCTGTTCGTCAAGTGGTTGCCTTATTGACAAACGAGCCATCCAAACAATGGAGATGATGAAAGGATTAGGGTGGTGGTTCGTAGAGCATACCGAAAATGGATGTTTCGACTTTCATCCGGCGAATCACTAAGAATATATCGGGGCTTTTGGTGAATGTACAAGGGTTTGACGGCAATACGAACTATGGGACAGAAGAGATCTTCTTTTGCGTGCAGGATATGGCCCTCGTGCTTACGAATCTATACAGATGAACATCAAGCAAGGAGGATAGCCATGGGGAGCATTCAACCAAGGCGGTTGATGACGGCAAGCGGCCGGCCGATTGTCGTACGGACGGCATCACCTGAGGATGCCGAGCGTGTCGTTGCGTTTGTGAAGGCGGTGGCGGCGGAAGCGCCGTATTTGCTGACGACGGAAGCGGAAGTGGTGACTACGAGCGAGCGGCAAAAACAATGGCTGCAACAAATCATGGATGATCCGGGAAAGTTGGCGATTGTCGCCGAGCATGACGGGGAAATAATCGGGCTTTTAGATTTTCATAACGGCCATAAGCAGCGAACCAGACACCAAGGGTCCTTCGGCATGAGCGTGAAAAGCGATTTTCGGGGCCAAGGGGTCGGCAAGGCGCTACTTGCGGCGCTTCTTGATTGGGCAACGGAACATCCGTTCATTGAGAAAGTGTGCCTCGAGGTTGTGGCTGACAATACGAATGCGCTTCGCTTGTATCAAACGTTTGGGTTTGTCGAAGAAGGGGTGAAGAAAAACGCCGTCAAAATCGATGACAACACGTACTGGGATTTGATCGTGATGGCCCGCTTTGTCAAATAGGTTTGGCGGGGAGTGTGTTGAAGTGGATGGGTGTCCACTTCATTTTTTTCTATTTCGAAAATATCGCTTTTTTTGATTGACGATGAAAGGCAGATCTTTTACTGTAATTTTGAAAGGACAGTGAAAGAAAGCTGTTTTTGTTGAGCGAGCGGTCATGGCAGGAAAAAAAGATTTTCGCTTTGGGAAGGAATGCTGTCCAACCGGGCGCTCTCCATCACCGGCTTTTTCGAAGGCCGGTGGAAATCGGGGGATCTTGGAATCATGGGTTTTGGAAAACAACCCGCTTTTGTCACTGTATCGGTGGTGAAGCTACCAACCTTTTGTGACATTGCACGAAAACGGTGCTGCGGTCCGTGGACGACCGTTTGCTAGCTTGGTCAGGGGGGAGACGTGTGTTAGGCATTACAAGCTATGGGATGTATTTGCTGGCGTCGATTTTGATGCATGCCACTCCGGGAGTGGATACGATGTATATTATGGGGCGCAGTGTGGCGCAAGGGAGAAAAGCGGGCGTGTATTCGGTGTTGGGCATTTCGACAGGAGTGTTCGTTCATACGCTGCTCGCTGCGTTTGGCTTAGCCGTGATTTTGCAGCAGTCGGTTGTCTTATTTACGGCTGTGAAAATTGCTGGTGCGGCGTATTTGGTGTATCTTGGCATCAAAATGATGCGGCAGCCGGCGCCGCCAGCGCTGGAGTCTGAGGAATTGGCGCCGACGAAGCTGAAAAAGATTTATTGGCAAGGCGTGACGACCAATGTGATGAATCCGAAAGTGGCGTTGTTTTTCCTTTCCTTTTTGCCGCAATTCATTCAAACGGATCAGCCATACGGCCCGCTTCCGTTTTTGTTGCTTGGTTTGTCGTTCGTTGTGACGAGCACGATGTGGGGGCTTGGCGTCGTCTATGTTGCTGCGCTAGCAACGAAACGGGTGCGCCAAAACGCCAAAATGGCGCTTCTCATCAATCGATTGACGGGGATTGTGTTTGTTGGGCTTGGTGTGAAGCTGTTGCAGACGAAAGCATGATGAGCGGGCTTGCCAAAACAGCCCGCTCGCTTTGTTTGCCCCCTACGACCGCTCGCTGAAGGCGATTTGGATGCCGATGACGGCAAAGAGGACGCCTTTTAGCCAATGGATCCGCCGAGCGATTCGTTCGTTCGACAACAGCCAATGGCGCAGTTTTTCCGCACCGATGCTCACTAAGGTGAAGACAACGAGCGCTTGAACGAGAAAGATGACGCCTAACACCAGCATTTGCCGCGGGATTTGGCCCGCTGACGGATGGACGAATTGCGGCAATAGCGCCAAAAAGAAGAGGGACACTTTCGGATTGAGCACGTTCATAAAAATGCCTTTTTTGTACAGTGACATCAAGGTTAGCCGCTCTTGACGCTCGAGCGCCAAGCCGGCGTCTTTTTCGTTGAACGCTTGCCATGCCAAGTAAAGCAAATAAGCGGCGCCTGCGTATTTGACGATGGCAAACGCTAAGGCCGATTGGTAAATGACGGCCGAGACGCCGAGCACCGCCGCACTAATATGGACGACAAGCCCTGTACAAAGCCCGAGCGCGGTGGCGATACCCGCGTTTTTGCCTTGAGATAGGCTTTGGGCGATGACGAATAAAATATCTGGGCCTGGGGCGAGCGTCAGCACAACAGCGACACTTAAAAACGATAAAGCTGTATCCATTTCCATCGAACACACCTCTTTGGTTGTTGATCATGACGATGATTCCTAAGGTTCGCCATGCTCCCGTTGAATTCCTTTTTTCTCGCTAAAAATGGATTCATTTCCCTTCCTGTTTGACAAACACACTAGGCTCGCTTGAAAATAAAGGTGTGGCCATGGTTTGCGAGAGGTGAGGCGTATGGATTCGCGGCTTGTTTCAGCCATCAGCCAAGTGGTGAACGAATTGTTTCCCGTTGAAGCATCGCTTGCCATTTCGGATGACCGGCGGTACATTTACTACCAGCCGAGCAGACAAATTGATTTGAAAATCCGTCCAGGGGATGAAATTAAGCCGGATTCGGTGACATACAAAGCGTTGGTAATCCGCCGGAAGATTGAGGAACAAAAGGATAGCCGGGTGTTTGGCGTTCCGTATTTCGGCGTGTCGGTTCCGATTTTAGAAGACGGCGTGCCAAAAGGGTGTGTGACCGCTGTTTGGCCGAAAAGGCCGCTTCTGGCGACATCGTATTTGACTGTACGGACGATGGATCGGTGGATTCCGATTCCGTTTGAAGCGGTTGTGTATTTGGAGGCGCAAAACCGAAAGACATTTGTGAAAGCGATGCATGCCGAAGGGTATCATAAATACAATTTGACCGAATTGGAGTTTTCGCTTCCCGGCCATCGGTTTGTCCGCTGTCATCGGTCGTATATTGTCAATGTCGATTCTATCGCGGAAATTCACCCGGATTCACACTCCACGTTTTTGCTTGTGATGAAAGATGGCTCCAAAGTGCCTGTCAGCCAAACGTATGCGAGCCATTTTCGAAGATTGCTCGGCTTTTGATGAAACCGCCGATACGGGCGGCTATTTTTTTTGGTAACGAGACAGGTTGTCGAAAATCGCTGCGTCGTGGCCATGTTGATTCTCGAAACCTTCAAACATCCTCATGTCTAGATGAGAGAAAGGTTTTTTGTCATTAAACCGCCATCGTTTTAGGCGCAAATTGAGCAAGGCGCTCGTCACCATAGAATGAATTTTTCTGTGTTATGTAGGAAAAATGCTGCTTGAATGCAAAAGAAAGCCCTTTTACTCCCATTCGAATGATTTTCCCCTTGCCGGTCGCTATAATGAGAGAAAAAAGAAAAAGGGGGAAGTCGCTGTGGAGCAACGCATTTTCGAACGGATCGGCCATCGAGCGTTGAGGGAGAGGATTGTGACAGCGGAAACAGCGGCCTCGTGGATTCATGACGGCATGACGCTTGGATTAAGCGGTTTTACCCGTGCAGGTGATGCCAAAGCGGTGCCGATGGCACTCATAGAGAAAGCGAAGCAGCAGCCGCTGAAAGTTGACGTCTATACAGGGGCTTCGCTCGGTTCGGATATTGATAAGCTGATGGCGGAAGCGGGGATTATTCAGAAACGGTTACCGTTTCAAGCTGACGCGACGATGCGCCGGAAAATCAATGAAAGGGAGCTGCTGTTTGTTGACCAGCATTTGTCGCATACGGCGGAGCTGGTCCGTTCGGATGTATTGAAACCAATTGATTACGCGATTGTGGAGGCGGTTTCGATCACCGAAGACGGAATGATCATCCCAACGACTTCTGTCGGCAATTCGTCCGTTTTTGTTAACAAAGCAAGAAGAGTGATCATTGAATTAAACATGGCTCAGCCGAAAGCGCTGTATGGGTTTCATGACATTTATGAAGTTGGCAAGCAAGGAGAGCGCGCCCCGATTCCGCTGACCAAAGTGGATGAACGGATTGGAACGATTGGCATTCCGGTAGACATCGCCAAAATCGCCGGCATTGTCATTACGAGCCAAACGGATTCGCCATCAACCATTGTACCGCCTGATCAGGAAACGGCGGCGATCGCCAATCATTTAATCGATTTTCTTCGCGCCGAAGTGGCAGCGGGACGGTTGTCGGAGCGGTTGGCACCGATTCAAGCGGGAATCGGTTCGGTCGCGAATGCGGTTCTTTACGGCTTATTAGATTCTGAATTTTATGACTTGGAAGTGTATTCGGAAGTATTGCAGGACGCCATGTTCGATTTGATTGATGCAGGGAAGGTACGGTTCGCTTCCGGTTGTTCGATGACGTTGTCAGAAAGCAAGATGGAACAAGTGTATACAAATTTGGAAGCGTATCAAGGAAAACTCGTTTTGCGACCGCAAGAGATTTCAAACCACCCGGAAATCATCCGTCGTCTCGGTCTCATTTCGATCAATACGGCACTTGAAGCCGACATTTACGGAAATGTCAACTCGACGCACGTCCGCGGCACCCAGATGATGAACGGGATCGGCGGCTCGGGTGACTTTGCGCGCCATGCGCGTCTGACGATTTTTGTTACGAAATCAAGTGCTAAGCAAGGGGCGATTTCGAGCATCGTTCCATTCGTATCGCATGTGGACCATACCGAGCATGATGTCGACGTAATTATCACCGAGTACGGATACGCCGACTTGCGCGGGCTGGCTCCTGTGGAACGCGCTCCGTTGATCATTGAACGTTGCGCCCATCCGGACTACCGCCAGCCGCTGCGCGATTACTTCAACGAAGCGCTTAAGCGCGGCGGCCATACGCCGCACGTCTTGGAAAAAGCGCTCTCGTGGCATATTCGTTATGAGCAATACGGAACGATGCGGGAAGAACAATATGAGCTGCAACGGTAAAACCGTACAAGGTAAACGAAGGAGGGCTTTTTCATCTGCTTTGCCTTGTGTGAGATCGAAAGAGCAACGGCTGATCCAAAGGAGGATCCTGAGCTTCAAGAGCAAGAAGAGATTATCTAATGGAAATGTTGTACTTGTGTATAAATGATGAAAAGGATGCCCCATTTCCTTTGAGACACCCTCCTTACGTTTTTGACCGCCCGTGCCAGTTTGATATGGGCGGTCTTTATGGTTGTGACGCCTTTCTTTTCTCTAAAAACGCTTTGCCATAGCTGCCGTGGTCATGAAGTATGGCGTGTTCCACTTGAATGGTGGCGTGCTCGATGCCGTATTTTTCCTTCAGCATTTCATTCACCGCCAAAATGACACAAAGCGGCTGGATGTGCTCATTGACAAACACATGGGCCGACAGCGAATAATGGTCGGTCGAGATGGCCCATAAATGCATGTCATGCACGTCTTCGACCCCTTCGATGTTCCGTATATCGGCGCGGATTTGTTCGAGGTCGAATTCATCCGGCACGGCTTCCATCAGAATGAGATACGATTCGCGCATAATTTTCGCCCCGCCGGTGAAAATGATGGCGGCGATCACGAGACTGATGATCGGGTCGAAAATCGTCCAACCGGTGAAATAAATGAGCAGCGCTGAGATGATGACGCCGATGGAGCTGATTAAGTCGCCGATAAAGTGCCAAAGGGCGCTTTGGACGTTTAAATTATCTTCTTCTTTTGTGCTCCGGCTTAAGACGATGGTCAACGTTAAGTTGACGATAAGACCGATCGCGGCAATGCCGAGCATGAGGCGAAACTGGATCGGTTCTGGATGAAGAAACCGCTCAATGCCTTCCCATAAAATCCACACCGCAATGACTGCCAACGTCAATCCATTTAAAAACGATGCAATGATTTCAAACCGCAAAAACCCGAACGTAAAGCGGCGGTTTGGCGGGCGTGTCGCCATGTAAAGGGCGACCATGCTCAGGCCGAGCGCTAAGACATCGGAAGCCATATGGGCTGAATCAGACAACAAAGCGAGCGAGTTCGAGAGCACCCCACCGATGATTTCAACAACCGTGAAAAAGACGGTGAGCACGAGTGTAATCCAAAGCGCCTTTTTCGACTGGGTTTGTGTTTTCACGTGTGGAAGATGATGAAAATCGTATGCTCCAGGAGACATAATACACCTCTTTTTTATAATAATTATTAATTTATATCTATTATAATATAAAAAGTGCTAGGTGTGCAAAAAATTTATCGACAAATCCCACAATTTTTGATGGATTTTGTCAAAAAATATAGATAATTTTTTCGAGGAATGCAGCGGTGAAGTGGCGAATAAGGAATAATGTGTGGCCATCATCTTGCTTTGGAAAGGATGCGATACGGTTTGATTGCGGCGAATCCGACGGATTTGGAAGTGTATTTGTTTCATGAAGGCAGCTTGTATAAAAGTTACGAGCTGTTTGGCGCCCATGTGATTAATGAGGGCGGGAAGGTCGGCACCCGTTTTTGTGTTTGGGCGCCGCACGCGCGCGAGGTGCGTCTTGTCGGCAGTTTCAACGATTGGGACGGGACGGATTTTCGCCTTGAGAAAGTGAATGATGAAGGGGTATGGACGATTGTTGTCGCCGAAAACTTGGAAGGGCATTTATATAAGTATGAGATTGTTACGCCGGACGGACAGGTGCTGTTCAAAGCCGACCCGTACGCTTTTTACTCCGAATTGCGTCCTCATACCGCCTCGATTGTCTACGATCTGAAAGGATACCAGTGGAACGATCAATCTTGGAAGCGGAAGAAGCGACGAAAACGGATTTATGATCAGCCCATGGTGATTTATGAACTCCATTTCGGTTCGTGGAAGAAAAAAGATGGGCGTTTTTATACGTACCGTGAGATGGCCGATGAACTGATCCCGTATGTGCTCGATCATGGGTTTACGCACATTGAGCTGCTTCCTCTTGTCGAGCATCCGCTCGACCGCTCGTGGGGCTATCAAGGAACAGGGTATTATGCGGTAACGAGTCGCTATGGTACGCCACACGACTTCATGTACTTCGTCGACCGTTGCCATCAGGCGGGAATCGGGGTCATTATGGACTGGGTGCCGGGGCATTTTTGCAAGGACGCCCATGGGTTATATATGTTTGATGGCGCCCCGACGTATGAATACGCGAATGAAAAAGACCGAGAAAATTACGTTTGGGGGACGGCCAATTTTGATTTAGGCAAGCCGGAAGTGCGCAGTTTTCTCATCTCGAACGCGTTGTTTTGGCTCGAGTATTACCATATCGACGGGTTCCGGGTCGATGCGGTTGCCAATATGCTTTATTGGCCGAACAATGACAGGCTGTACGAGAACCCGTATGCGGTCGAGTTTTTGCGCAAGTTAAACGAAGCGGTGTTTGCCTATGATCCGAATGCGCTGATGATTGCGGAAGATTCGACTGACTGGCCGAAGGTGACCGCGCCGACGTATGAAGGCGGACTCGGCTTTAATTATAAATGGAACATGGGCTGGATGAACGACATGCTGAAGTACATGGAAACACCGCCGTATGAGCGGAGGCATGTGCATAACCAAGTAACGTTCTCCCTCCTTTATGCGTATTCGGAAAATTTCATTTTGCCGTTTTCCCACGATGAAGTCGTGCATGGCAAAAAATCGCTGCTCAATAAAATGCCAGGGTCGTATGAAGAGAAGTTCGCCCAGCTGCGCCTCTTGTACGGCTACATGATGGCTCATCCGGGGAAAAAGCTGTTGTTTATGGGCAATGAATTTGCTCAGTTTGATGAATGGAAGTTTGAGGATGAACTCGATTGGGTGCTGTTTGATTTTGAGCTGCACCGGAAGATGAACGATTACATGAAAGAGTTAATCGCCTGCTATAAACGGTATAAGCCGTTTTACGAATTGGATCATGACCCGCAAGGATTTGAATGGATTGACGTTCACAACGCTGAACAAAGCATTTTCTCATTCATCCGCCGCGGGAAAAAAGAAGATGATGTGCTTGTTATTGTTTGCAATTTCACAAATCAGGCGTATGACGACTACAAAGTTGGAGTGCCGTTGCTCGTACCGTATCGGGAAGTGCTGAATAGCGATGCGGTCACGTTTGGTGGATCGGGGCATGTCAATGGGAAACGGCTTTCCGCCTTCAATGAGCCGTTTCATGGTAAACCATACCACGTGCGCATGACGATTCCGCCATTTGGCATTTCCATTTTACGGCCAGTGCAAAAACGAGGGGAGAGAAAGCGAAATGAAAAAGAAATGCATCGCCATGTTATTGGCCGGCGGGCAAGGAAGTCGGCTTCGCTCGCTGACGACAAACATCGCTAAACCGGCCGTGCCATTCGGCGGGAAGTACCGGATCATTGATTTTACATTAAGCAATTGCACGAATTCCGGCATTGATACGGTCGGAGTGCTGACTCAATATCAGCCACTCCTCCTTCACTCGTACATCGGCATTGGAAGCGCGTGGGATTTGGACCGGCGAAATGGTGGTGTCACCGTTCTTCCGCCGTATTCCGTCTCTTCCGGTGTGAAATGGTATGAAGGCACCGCAAACGCGGTTTATCAAAATATCAATTACATCGAACAATATAATCCGGATTACGTGCTCGTATTGTCTGGCGACCATATTTACAAGATGGATTATCAGCACATGCTCGACTATCATATCGCCAAACAGGCGGATGTGACGATTTCGGTCATTGAGGTGCCATGGGAAGAAGCGAGCCGGTTTGGGATTATGAATACGAACGAAGAGATGGAAATTGTTGAGTTTGCCGAAAAACCGGCTGAACCGAAAAGCAATTTGGCATCGATGGGCATTTATATTTTCAACTGGCCGCTGTTGAAGCAATATTTGCAAATCGACAACGCGAATCCGCATTCTTCACACGATTTTGGCAAGGATGTCATCCCGATGTTGCTTCGGGAGAAAAAGCGGCTGTTTGCGTATCCGTTTGAAGGATACTGGAAAGATGTCGGTACGGTGAAAAGTTTATGGGAAGCGAACATGGACTTGCTTGATGAGAACAATGAGCTCGACTTGTTCGACCGTTCATGGCGCATTTATTCCGTCAATCCGAATCAGCCGCCGCAATATATTTCTCCGGAAGCGGAAGTGAGTGACTCACTCGTCAATGAAGGATGCGTCGTCGAAGGAACGGTGGAGCGTTCAGTACTGTTCCAAGGCGTTCGTATCGGTAAAGGGGCGGTCGTGAAAGAGTCGGTCATTATGCCCGGAGCGGCAGTCAGCGAAGGAGCGTATGTCGAACGGGCGATTGTTACTCCTGATTCGATCATCCCGCCGCATTCGTCGGTTTGCCCGGAAGATGCTGACGATGTCGTGTTGGTGACCGCCGAATGGCTTAAGCAATCGAATGAGGAAACAGCTAGGAAGGATGAAGCATAATGAACAACAAGATGTTAGGCGTCATTGACGCGACAACGTATATTGAGGCGTTGGAGCCGCTCATCGAGCAGCGTTCGATCGCCGCAGTACCATTTGCCGGGCGGTACCGGCTCATTGACTTCGTGCTCTCAAGCATGGTCAATTCCGGCATTGAAAGTGTCGCTATTTTTCCGAAATATCAGTATCGCTCTCTCATGGACCATTTAGGGTCAGGGAAGAACTGGGATTTAAACCGAAAACGGGACGGGCTGTTTTTCTTCCCGTCGCCGGATTTGCTGTTTTCTGGCGAGCGCCGGGTCGGAGCGTTTGCTCATTTTGAGCAGCATATTGACTATTTTTTGCGGAGCCGGCAAAAATATGCGGTCATTGCGAACGGCTATACGGTATGTAACATCGATTTTGACGCCGTCTTGAAGCGTCATATCGAAAATGGCTGCGATGTGACCGAAATCCGCCATCGAGGTCGGTCGCTGGAAATGTATTTGCTTGAAACGTCGCTGTTGCTTGACTTAATCGCCGACTACAAAAACCACGGTTACTATAGCATTGTCGATGTCATCCGCGATTACCATCGTTCGTTGTCGATTTGCGAGTATGAATATAGCGGGTATGCGGCGGTCATTGACTCGGTGGAACAGTATTTTCGCTCAAGCATGGAGCTGCTCGACCGAGACGTCTGGGAACAACTCTTTCTCCCGTCGCATCCGATTTATACGAAAGTCAAGGACGAGCCGCCGACGAAATATGGACGGGAGGGGAACGTGAAGCGTTCGATGATCGCCAACGGCTGCGTCATTGAGGGAACGGTGGAGAACAGCGTCTTGTTCCGCTCCGTCAAAATTGGCAAGGGAGCGGTTGTGCGCAATAGCATTATTATGCAAAAATGCCAAATCGGTGACGGTTGTGTCCTTGATGGCGTCATTATTGATAAAGATGCCAAGGTTGAACCAGGTGTCGTCCTCAAAGGAACGAAAGAACAACCGTTTATCGTCCGCAAAGGAACGGTGCAAGGGGAGGTTATCAGCCGATGAAGGTCCTATTTGCCGTTTCCGAATGTGCACCGTTTGCCAAATCAGGGGGATTGGCTGACGTCGCCGGCGCACTGCCGAAAGAGCTGCGCCGGCTCGGCATTGATGCCCGCGTGATGTTGCCGAAATATGAAACGATCGCCCCTGAATGGAAAAAGAAAATGAAAAAAGTCGCCGAGCTCATCGTGCCGGTTGGGTGGCGGCGCCAATATTGCGGCGTGGAGGAGCTTCGGCATGACGGAGTCATCTATTACTTTATCGACAACGAATATTATTTTAAGCGGCCGCAGCTGTACGGCCATTATGATGATGGCGAGCGGTTCGCCTATTTTTGTCGGGCGGTGCTCGAAGTGTTGCCGGAAATTCAGTTCCAGCCCGATGTAATTCACTGCCATGACTGGCATACAGGCATGGTGCCGTTTTTGCTTCGGGAACAATACCGGCATGAGCTGTTTTATGTCGACATGCGCACCGTCTTTACGATTCATAACTTGCAGTTTCAAGGGCTGTTTCCGCGCGGCATTTTAGAAGACTTATTGAATTTGGATGGTCGCTATTTCACTGTGGATCATCTTGAGTTTTATGGCTGCGTCAGCTTTATGAAAGGGGCGCTCGTTGCTTCCGATTTGATTACAACAGTGAGCCCGACGTATAAAGAGGAGATTCAAACCGCCTATTACGGCGAGCGGTTAGACGGTTTGCTGCGGGCGCGGCGGGATGATCTGCTCGGCATTTTAAACGGCATTGACGATGAGTTTTACAATCCAGAAGCGGATCCGTTTTTGACGGCGACGTATAGCGTACATACGCGGGAAAGAAAACAACTCAACAAGCGTGCCTTGCAGCGGCAGTTCGGCTTGCCGGAGCGGGACGATGTACCGCTTATCGCGATGGTCACGAGAATGACGGCGCAAAAAGGGCTTGATTTAGTAACATGCGTCTTTCATGAGATGATGAGTGAAGATATGCAGCTTGTCGTACTCGGCACGGGCGACTGGCGGTTTGAACAATTTTTCTCGCAAATGGCTGCGGCGTATCCGGGCAAAGTCGGCGTGTACATCGGCTTCCATGAACCGCTCGCCCACCAAATTTACGCCGGTGCCGATTTGTTTTTAATGCCGTCGTTATTTGAACCGTGCGGGCTGAGCCAAATGATCGCGCTCCGGTATGGAACGATCCCGATCGTCCGGGAAACTGGGGGATTAAACGATACGGTGCAATCATACAATGAGATAACAAAAGAAGGAAATGGGTTCAGCTTTACCAATTTTAACGCTCATGACATGCTGTATACGATTCGCCGGGCGCTGTCATTTTACCGCCAACCATCCGTTTGGGAGCAGTTGACGGAACGGGCGATGCGCGGTGATTACAGTTGGCGTCGGTCGGCAAACCAATATAAACAAGCCTATGAACAGCTGATCAAAAAGGAGGAGCACACGCTTGTTCACGGATAAAGAAACGTTTAAACAGGCGTTTTTGATACGGCTTGAAACGTTGTGCGGCAAACAGTTCGAGGAGTCGACGACGCGCGACCATTATTATGTGCTTGGTCATATGGTACGTGAACATATTAGCCGCCATTGGATCGCCACGAATGAGCGCAATCGGGCGCAAAAGCGGAAGCAAGTGTATTATTTGTCGATCGAGTTTTTATTGGGCCGGTTGCTCGGCAGCAACTTATTAAACCTTGGTGTCCGTCAGGTCGTTGAAGAGGGGCTTCGCGATCTCGGCATTCGTCTTGAAGATGTCGAGGAGAGCGAGGCGGATGCCGGGCTTGGCAACGGCGGACTCGGGCGGCTCGCCGCCTGTTTTCTCGATTCGCTGGCGACGTTGAATTTGCCGGGCCATGGCCATGGCATCCGCTATAAACACGGGCTGTTTGACCAAAAGATCGTCGATGGCTATCAAGTCGAGCTGCCTGAGCAATGGCTGCGCCACGGAAACGTTTGGGAAATACGAAAAGAGGAGCTGGCTGTCGAGGTCAATTTTTGGGGGAAAGTTGAGGTGTCCGAACAAAACGGGCGCCTCGTCTTCCGCCATATCGACAGCGAAAAAGTGATGGCGGTGCCATACGACATGCCCGTGATCGGCTACGGGACGAACACGGTCAATACGCTGCGGCTTTGGAACGCGGAGCCGGCGAAAACGTTCCCGCTTCATAAGGATGTCATGCAATACAAGCGGGAGACAGAAGCCATTTCCGAATTTTTATACCCGGATGATGCGCATGACGAAGGGAAAATTTTACGCTTGAAGCAGCAATATTTTCTCGTGGCCGCCAGCCTTGGCAGCATCGTGCGCGCCCATCGCCTTCAGCACGGGAACCTACACCAGCTTCATGAATATGTCGCCATTCATGTAAACGACACTCATCCGGTGTTGGCGATTCCGGAACTAATGCGCATTTTGCTCGATGAGGAAGGCATGAGTTGGGAAGAAGCGTGGCACATTACGACCCATACGATCGCTTACACAAACCATACGACGTTATCCGAAGCGCTTGAGAAATGGCCGATTCATTTATTTCAGCCGCTCTTGCCGCGCATTTATATGATCGTCGAGGAAATTAACGAACGATTTTGCCGTGAGCTATGGGAACGCTACCCCGGCGATTGGGGGCGGATTGAACAAATGGCTATTATCGCCCATGGCGTGGTGAAAATGGCGCATTTGGCCATCGCCGGCAGCCATAGCGTCAACGGAGTGGCGAAGCTGCATACAGAAATTTTGAAACAGCGGGAAATGCGCTTGTTTTACGAATGGGCGCCGCACAAGTTTAACAATAAAACGAACGGGGTGACGCATCGACGTTGGCTGTTAAAAGCGAACCCCGAGCTGTCGGCGTTGATTACCGACACGATCGGTTCGCGCTGGATTCACGAGCCGGAAACACTGATCGAGCTGAAACCGCATGCCTCCGATCCGGCGTTCCAGCAGGCGCTTTCGGCCGTTAAGCAGCAGCACAAAGGCAAGCTCGCTGCCCGCATTTATGAAAAGACCGGGATCCGTGTTGATGAGTCGTCCATCTTTGATGTGCAAGTGAAGCGGCTGCACGCCTACAAACGACAGCTGTTGAATGTACTGCACATTATGTATCTATACAATTGTCTAAAAGAAGACCCGCACTTCTCGATTTACCCACGCACGTTCATCTTCGGAGCGAAAGCGTCGCCTGGCTACTATTACGCCAAGCGAATCATTAAGCTGATTCATTCGGTTGCCGATAAGGTGAACAATGACAAACAGACGAACGAGCAGCTCAAAGTCATCTTTTTAGAAAACTATCGCGTGTCGCTTGCGGAGGAAATTTTCCCGGCTGCTGATGTGAGCGAACAAATTTCAACCGCGAGCAAAGAGGCGTCCGGGACGGGCAACATGAAATTTATGATGAACGGGGCGCTCACGCTCGGCACGCTCGATGGAGCGAACGTCGAAATCGCCGAAGCGGTCGGAAAAGAAAATATGTTTTTGTTCGGGCTGACCGCCGAAGAAGTGCTGAACTACTACGAACACGGCGGTTACCGGGCGCATGAATATTACCACCACGACAAACGGATTAAACAAGTGGTCGATCAACTTGTGAACGGCTTTTTCCCTGATGTTGCTGATTACTTTGAGCCGATTTACGACTCCTTGCTGACGCAAAACGACGAATATTTCGTTCTGCGCGACTTTGCCGCTTATACCGAAGCGCATGAGCGGGTGGAGGCCGCTTACCGCGACCCGGCACGCTGGTGGTATATGAGCGCGGTCAACATCGCGCACTCCGGCTACTTTGCAAGCGACCGGACGATCGCCGAGTACGCCGTCGATATTTGGGGCATTTCACCATCGATGTGAGGCAAAAGCAAAATCAAGGGCGGTTGCGCACCAGTCAAGAGGTTTGGTGAATCACGGTTGCTGACCTTGATTGGGCGGCAACGGCATGAACAGAAAAGAGACGTTCTGAACCAAGCAGAACGTCCCTTTTCGTGTTAGTCGTCTCCATCAAACCAATCGCCAATGCCGCCTAAGATGCTGCCTTCGCCGACCGACCGCCCACCCGAGCTGGGAGCGGCGGCGATCACACGGTCAGCGAGCCGGCTGAATGGGAGCGATTGCACCCAGACGACTCCCGGTCCGGTCAATGTCGCAAAAAACAGTCCTTCGCCACCAAAAAAGGCCGTCTTAATGTTGCCGACATATTCAATGTCGTAATTGACTTCCTTTGTCATAGCGACAAGGCAGCCGGTATCGATGCGCAGCTTTTCTCCCGGTTGCAGCTCGCGGCGGTGAATCATTCCGCCGGCGTGCAAAAAGGCGAGACCGTCTCCTTCCAGCTTTTGCATAATGAATCCTTCACCGCCGAAAAAGCCGGTGCCGAGCTTGCGCTGAAATTCAATGCCAACAGAGACGCCTTTGGCCGCGCATAAAAATGAGTCTTTTTGACAGATCAGCTTCCCACCGAGTTCCTGCAAGTTGACCGGGATGATTTTTCCTGGATACGGAGCGGCGAAGGCGACGCGGCGCTTGCCGGTTCCTTGATTGGTGAACACCGTCATAAACAAACTTTCCCCGGTGAGCAGCCGTTTGCCGGCGCCAACGAGGCGACCGAGCAGCCCTTTTCCGCTCGAGGAACCGTCGCCGAATACCGTTTCCATGACGATGCCGTCCTCCATCATCATCATGCCGCCCGCTTCCGCAATGACGCTTTCGCGCGGGTCAAGCTCGATTTCGACAAACTGCATGTCATCGCCGTACAACTGGTAATCAATTTCGTGTGCGTTCATCATTTCTCCTCCATCATCTTCATCAACGTTCCATTATGTACTACGAAAAACACGCCTTTTCTGTTTCAAAAAAGACCATCACACGGATGGTCTTTTTCTTAGCATAGTGGCGTCCATCGTTCCGGCGGCCATCGCCCCTCTTCGTCTAGCGGCGATGCGTGTCTTTGGATGTATACGGGTCTTTTTCATAGGCCGGCAAATCGCCGATATTGGACATGATGCCTTCATCATCCAGTACGTTTTCGAGCCGTTCATGTTCTCGGGTCGGGTACACGTTAACGTTTCTCCCGTACAAATCGACAGCGGCGAAATTTTCCAAGTCTTCGACATAGCCGACGTTCTCTTCCGACTCGGCGTACACTTCGCTGTAATGATCGACGTTTTTGCCAAGGTCGGACGGGGTGTCGGACGTACCGTAACGGGCGACCTCCTGCCATGCGTCCTCAGCATCGTAAGCGACCGACTCATCGCGGTCATCAAAATCAAATTTGCCAAACGGCGGCATAAGCACCCCTTCCTCGAGCGGCCGTTTTTGTGAGACGGTCTGGTCGGGGCTATGTTGCCGGCAATAAAGAGTTGTCGGCAGCGCCTCAAGCCGTTCGTACGGAATCGGCTGCCCGCAGACGCGGCACGTCCCGTATGTGCCGTCATCGATAGCCTCGAGTGCCTGTTCAATCTCACGAAGTTCGCGCTCAGTATGTTCGTCTAAAGCGAGGTCTTTTTCCCGTTCATACAGTTCGGTCGCCTCGTCAGCCGGATGATTGTCGTAGCTCGCCAGCTCGCCGACGGCATCGTGGGCATGGCTGCGCACGATGCCGAAATGGTCGTTTTGCTTCAGCCGGTCTTCAATGTCCCGCTTCATCTCAAGCAGCGTTGAGCGGAAGGCGGCAAGTTGTTCGCTCGTCAACATCGGTTGCAACCCCTTCCTTCACAATAGCGTCTATATGGTGTAGTATGGGCGAAAATCAAAAAAAAACACGGTCATTCTGACCGTGTCACAGCCAATGGTTGACGAGCAAGCCGATAGCGAGCAAAAAGCCAAACTGCGTATTCGTTTGGGCGGTCGCTTTCATTGCCGGCATCATCTCGATCGGTTTCGTTTTACCGATAAAGCCGCGCGCCGCTGCCACCGCTTTTGGCACACTCAATAAAGCAAGCAATGTCCAAAACGGTACGACGCTGAACAGAACAAGCGCCACAACCCAAAGAAACGCGGCGGCGAACATCATCGCAAGCACGCGGATTGCCCAATCGCGCCCGACTAAAATGGCAAGCGTTTTTCTCCCTTTTTCGCGGTCGCCGTCTAGGTCGCGGATGTTGTTGGCGAGCAAGATGGCCCCGACTAAAATGGCGACAGGAACGGCCACCAATATAGCCTTCGCACTGACATCACCGGTTTGGATAAAAAATGAAATTAAAATGATGACAAATCCCATAAAAAACCCGGCCGCCAGTTCGCCAAACGGTGTATAGGCAATCGGAACAGGTCCACCGGTATAAAAGTAGCCCGCCGCCATACAAATGGTTCCGATGACCGCAAGCCACCAGCTGCTTTGCGCGCAAATGTAAACGCCAATGAGCATGGCCGCTCCACAGCAGGCGAACGCCAGTGTTAACACGGTTTTCGGTTCGAGGCCATCGCGGACGATGGCGCCACCGATGCCAACAGATTCCGGCGAATCGAGCCCGCGCTTATAATCGTAATATTCGTTAAACATGTTGGTTGCGGCTTGAATGAGCAGTGAAGCGACCAGCATAGCAGCAAAGAGCGAAAAGCGAACCCCCGTCTCGCCAAGCGCCAGCACCGTGCCGACACATACCGGTACGAACGCCGCTGTCAGCGTATGCGGCCGCGTCAGCCGCCAAAAGACGCGCCAGTCGCGGCGGGCAGGCGGTTGGTGATCAATATGTGTTGATGGTTGCATACTGATTTCCCCTTAATGTTTCGTGAAAATATCGTTTCATTTACGTTCAAAATAAGTGTAGGAAAACGTTTCAGGTGTGTCAACCCTTTCCGATAGATAAATGATTTCCTATTATATATAATGAAAGTAGGGGATGGAGAAGGAATCTAACGAAAGAAAGCGTGAGGGTCGTGGCAATTGTATCTCAACATAAAATCCAACAACAACTGCACGAGTTGGCGGCAAATGCCGCACGGCCGTTTGTGAGCTGGACGGAACCGTTGGAAGACATCGATCCGGTTTCTTTTTTTATGCAAGGGCCATCCTGCGGGTTTCGCGAGCGATTTTTTTGGTCTGACCGAAGTGGCAGCACCATCTTTGTCGGCCTTGGCTCGGCTTATACGATCGAAACAGAGGAAACAGACGGACGGTTTCATTATGTCGAACAGCAGCGCCAACGATGGGTTGAACAAATCGAGCGGCACGGTGAAGCGGATATGCCGCCGCTATTGTTTGGCGGGTTTGCTTTTGACCCGCATCAACCGCGCACATCCGTATGGCGCGGTTTTCCGGCCGGAAAACTCATCGCGCCGACGGTGCTTCTCTCGGTTAAAAACGGACGGACGCTGCTGACGGTCACGCTACCAACTGACGGCGTAGAGCGGGATATGGAGCGAATCGGGCGGCTGTTTAGACGGATCGAGGAGCCGCAGCCGGTTTCGGCAACGCTTCCAGCGCTCGTCTCAGATGAAGAGGAGGAAAAAGAGCGGTGGCTCGCGGCGGTCCGTCAAGCGATTGCTTCCATTCGTGTCGGAAGGTTGGATAAAGTCGTGCTCGCTCGTTCGCGGCGGTTGGCGTTCACCGGGACGATTGACGCCGCCGCTGTGCTGGCGCGGCTTCGTGAACAGCAGCCGTTTGCTTACCTTTTTGCGTTTGAACAAGATGGCCGCTGTTTTATTGGCGCCTCGCCTGAGCAGCTCGTTCAAAAAGACGGAGAGATGTGCCAATCGGTGTGCTTGGCGGGATCCGTGCGCCGCGGAAGCAGCCCTGGAGAAGATGAACAGCTTGGCGCCTGGCTGCAGGCTGATTCGAAAAACCGTGAGGAACATCAATTCGTTGTGCACATGATCCGCCGCGTGTTTTCTTCCGTTTGCGAGACGGTGGAGATGCCGACAGCACCGCAGCTTCTGAAGCTGCCGCATATCCAACATTTGTGCACGCCAGTTGTCGGCCGCGGCTGCCAGGAGCCATCCGTGTTGCGCCTTGTAGAAATGATGCACCCAACGCCGGCGCTCGGCGGAACGCCACGCGAACGAGCGATGGAAGCGATCCGTTCTCTTGAACCGCTTGACCGCGGGTGGTACGCCGCTCCGATCGGCTGGGTGGATGCTGACGGCAACGGGGAATGGGCAGTTGCCATTCGCTCCGGCTTGCTTGACGTCGATAAAGCCATGCTGTTTGCCGGCTGCGGCATCGTCGCCCATTCAGATCCAACGAGCGAGTACGAAGAGACGAACGTCAAAATGGCTCCGATGTTATCGGCTTTAGGAGTGATGAGCAATGACTAATGCGTTGTCATGGTATGTGGCCGCTTTTGTTGACGGGCTTGTGCAAGCCGGGGTGACAGAAGCCGTCATCAGCCCTGGTTCGCGCTCGACGCCGCTCGCGATGGCGATGGCGGCGCATAGCGGTCTCCACTTTTCCATGCACATTGATGAACGATCGGCTGCGTTTTTTGCCCTCGGCATGGTGAAAGCGAAACAGCGGCCGGTCGCTTTAGTGTGCACGTCAGGGACCGCGGCGGCCAACTATTTGCCGGCCATTGTTGAGGCGTACTATTCGCGCGTGCCGCTTGTCGTGCTGACGGCTGACCGACCGCATGAACTGCGCGATGTCGGGGCCCCGCAAGCGATCGACCAACTGCATTTATACGGCCGCTATGCGAAATGGTTTGTCGATCTGGCGTTGCCGGAAGAAACGGATCCTATGCTGAGCTATGCGCGGACGATGGCGGCAAGGGCCGCCGCCATCGCAGCGGGGGCGCCGGCCGGACCAGTGCATGTCAACGTTCCGCTCCGCGAGCCGCTTGTCCCGACCATCGACGAGGCCGTTTGGGAGAAGGTGCGTACGGTTGCGGAAACGCCGCAAATCATGAGCGGCCGTGCGACGCTGCCAGCAGAGCACGTGGCGGCGCTCTATGAGCAGTTGGCGGCGGCGAAACGCGGGCTCATTGTTTGCGGAGCGCTTGATCAGCCCGGCTTCGCTGAAGCGGTCACAGAGCTGGCACGGACGCTTGACTTTCCGATTCTTGCTGACCCGCTTTCCCAACTGCGCGCTGGTGCGCATGACAAAACGTATGTCATCGATAGCTATGATGCCATTTTAAAAGACGAGGCGGTCGCTTCGAGGCTTGTGCCGGATGTCGTGCTCCGGTTCGGCGCCATGCCGGTATCCAAGCCGCTGTTTTTATGGTTGAAGCAACACCGTTCCATCCGCCAAATTGTCGTCGATGACGGCGGCTGGCGCGATCCGACGTTGGAAGCGGCGTGCTTCGTCCGCAGCGATGAAACGGTTCTTTGCCGCCAGCTGCTTGACATCGCTAGACCGAAGCAAAAGGAGAGCGCGTGGTCGACGACATGGCGGGAGATGAACGACATTGCCCGCACCGTGTTGCGGCAGCATTTGCCGGCAGACGAATGGTTTGAAGGAAAAGTGTTCACTGAGCTCGCTGAGTTGTTGCCGGCCGGAGCCACCCTTTTTGTCGGCAACAGCATGCCGATTCGCGACGCCGATACGTTTCTCTTTGCCACGGACAAGCCGCTTCGCGTTCTCGCCAACCGCGGTGCTAACGGCATTGACGGTGTCGTTTCAAGCGCGTTGGGCGCCAGCCTTGCCGCATCGCCCCTTGTGCTTGTCATTGGCGATTTGTCGTTTTACCATGATTTAAACGGTCTGCTGGCGGCCAAAATGCATGGACTGCAGGCGACGATTGTGTTGATGAACAATAACGGCGGCGGCATTTTTTCTTTTTTGCCGCAAGCGCGCCATGAAGGGCCGTTTGAAACGTTGTTTGGCACGCCGACCGATTTGACGTTTGCTCATGCGGTCGAGATGTATGGCGGCCGTTATGCAGTGCCGCACACATGGGGCGAGTTTCGCCACCATGTCGCCGAATCGCTCAACACAGGTGGGTTAAGTGTCATCGAAGTGCGCACGTCGCGCACAGAAAATGTCCAAATGCATCGATTTTTGTGGGAACGTGTTTCCCAGGAAATCGCCAAATTTCTCGAACAAAAAGGAACGGAAGAACCATGGAATTGAATGGAATCCGTTACCATGTAGAACAATATGGGGAAGGGGAGCCGTTATTGCTGTTGCACGGGTTTACCGGCAGTGCGGATACGTGGCGGCCACTCCTTCGTTCTTGGGGAGACTTCCGTCTCATTGCCGTCGATCTAATAGGGCACGGGCGGACGGAGGCGCCAAAGAGCGTTGAGCGGTATCAAATGAAACAGGCAGCGGCCGACTTGGCGGCACTTCTTGATGCACTTCGTATCGAAAAAGCAAACGTGCTTGGTTATTCGATGGGCGGGCGGCTTGCTTTAAGCTTTGCTATATGGTATCCGCACCGCCTCCGCCGTTTAGTGCTCGAAAGCAGCTCGCCCGGGTTGAAGACGGAAGCGGAGCGGCGCGCGCGGCAAGAAGCCGATGAGGCGCTCGCGCAAATGATTGAACGAAACGGCGTGCGTGCATTTGTCGATTATTGGGAACAGCTCCCGTTGTTTGCGACCCAAAAGAAACTCCCGAAGCCCGTGCAGGATGCCATTCGTCGTGAGCGGCTTCGCCATACGGAGCGAGGACTCGCCAACAGTTTGCGCGGAATGGGAACGGGCGTGCAGCCGTCATGGTGGGATCGGCTTGGGGAGGTCAAAGTGCCTGTGTTGCTTCTTTGCGGGGAGTACGATGAGAAATTTTGCCGCATCGCTGCCGACATGCATGAACGACTCCCAAACAGCGAACTCGTCTGTGTCCAAAAGGTCGGACATGCAATTCATGTGGAACAACCCGGCATTTTTGCTAAAATAGTAAGTGAATTGATTAAAAGGGGGTAGTATGAATGCCGTTTGAATGGGTAAAAGAACACGATTATGAAGATATTATTTACGAAACGTACAACGGCATCGCTAAAATTACGATCAATCGTCCGGAAGTACATAATGCGTTTCGTCCGAAAACAGTTAACGAGCTGATTGATGCATTCACGCGGGCGCGTGATGATTCGAACATCGGCGTCATTATTTTGACCGGCGCGGGCGGCAAAGCGTTTTGCTCCGGCGGCGACCAAAAAGTGCGCGGCCACGGGGGCTATGTCGGCGAGGACGAAATCCCACGCTTGAATGTGCTCGATTTGCAGCGGCTCATTCGCGTTATCCCGAAACCGGTCATCGCGATGGTTGCCGGGTATGCAATCGGCGGCGGTCATGTGCTTCATATCGTCTGCGACTTAACGATCGCAGCAGACAATGCCATCTTCGGTCAAACCGGGCCGAAAGTCGGCAGCTTTGATGGCGGTTACGGCGCCGGTTATTTGGCGCGCATCGTCGGCCATAAAAAAGCGCGCGAAATTTGGTATTTGTGCCGCCAGTACAACGCCCAAGAAGCGCTCGAGATGGGGCTCGTCAACAAAGTCGTGCCGCTTGAACAGCTCGAGGAAGAAACGGTCAAATGGGCGCAAGAAATTTTGGAGAAAAGTCCGACGGCGATTCGCTTCTTAAAAGCGGCGTTTAATGCCGATTCCGATGGCTTAGCCGGCATTCAGCAGCTCGCTGGCGATGCGACGCTTCTCTTCTATACGACGGAAGAAGCAAAAGAAGGAATGAGAGCGTTTAAGGAAAAACGGAAACCGGACTTCGGCCAGTTCCCTCGTTTTCCGTGATCATGTGCGCGCCTTGAGCCGACATTGTCACGGTTGGATGGGGGCCAATCTGCGCATGAATCATTTCCGTGAACATGCGCACGCTTGGCTCGATTGAGGGCAAAAGGTTGCCCACCGGTCTTTTCCGTGAGAACGAAAAAGCAGCTTGATGCGGCATCAAGCTGCTTTTTTGCGACCGAAGGGAGGAAAAACGAAATGACGACCATGCCGAACTGGCTGAAGCAGCGGGCGTTTTTGACTCCGGAGCGGACGGCCATCAGTGATGGGGAGCGGACGAAAACGTTCACCGAGCTGTATGAAGCCGCCGCAAGCTGGGCGCGCCGCCTCGCCGGAGCGGGAATCAAAGAAGGCGACATTGTCGCCTTGCTTATGAAAAATAGCATCGAGATGATTGAAATCGTCCATGCGTTGTTTTTCCTCGGCGCCCGCGCTTTGCTGCAAAACGTGCGCCTGACCCCTTATGAACTTGGTTGGCAGCTCGATGACAGCGGGGCGCGTTTTGTCATTGCGGATGATGGTTTCGCCGACCGCTTCGGCGGTGACGAGCGGGTCATTACCGTCAGCGCGCTCGCCGGGCTTGCAGAAGCGGACGTCCCACTCAAAGAAACGTACCATTTGGACGAGACAGCGACGATCATGTACACATCGGGGACAACCGGCACCCCGAAAGGCGTGCTGCAAACATACGGCAACCACTGGTGGAGCGCCGTCGGTTCCGTTCTCAATTTAGGTTTGCATGAGCGCGACTGCTGGCTGGCGGCGGTGCCGCTGTTTCATATTAGCGGGCTGTCGATCGCGATGCGCAGCGTCATTTACGGGATGCCGATGCAGTTGCAAACGTCGTTTGATGCCAAGGCGGCTAATGCCTTGATCATGGACGGCAAGGTCACTGTCATGTCGGTTGTGGCCGCGATGCTGCAGCGGATGGTGGTGGAATTAGGGGGAGAGCGCTACCCGGATACGTTCCGCTGTATGCTGTTAGGCGGCGGGCCGGCGCCGAAGCCGCTGCTTGAAGTGTGCAAAGAAAAAGGCATTCCAGTGTACCAAACGTACGGGATGACCGAAACGGCGTCGCAAATTGTTACGCTGGCCCCCGAATACAGCTTGACAAAGCTCGGTTCAGCGGGCAAGCCGCTTTTTCCCGCCGAGTTGCGCATCGTGCGCGATGGAAAGCCGGCGGCGCCGTATGAAGCTGGGGAAATCGTTGTGAAAGGGCCGAACGTAACGAAAGGGTATTTGCACCGGCCGGAGGCGACCGAACAGGCGATCCGCGACGGTTGGTTTTATACGGGAGATATCGGTTACGTCGATGAAGAGGGATTTTTGTACGTGCTCGACCGCCGCTCTGACCTCATCATCTCCGGTGGCGAAAATGTGTATCCGGCCGAAATTGAAGCCGTGCTCCTTGCTCATCCGGATGTCGAAGAAGCCGGGGTGACCGGCATGGAAGATGAAACGTGGGGACAAGTGCCGTATGCGTTTGTGAAATTGAAGCAAGGAGCGGCGGCCGATGAGGATGAACTGAAGCAATTTTGCCGCGGCCGATTAGCCAAATATAAAGTGCCAGCGCGCATTTATTTCGTTCATGCGCTGCCGCGCAATGCGGCACAAAAACTGCTGCGCCGCGAGCTGAAAACACTCATTCCAGAAGCAGAAAAGCGAGCGTCCCAGCTATAAGCGGGGCGCTCGCTTTATTCATCAGCTTCTGTTAAAAATCATCGTCCTCCAGTCCAAGCTCAACTGCTCGATAGGCGACAAGCCGCTTAATATCGGGCGGCAACTGTTCCAACGAACCGAACTCGTACTGCCATAAATTTGTGAAGGAATCGATGCAAATCGGATACGCTTCCGGATGGCTCCGCTTCATTTCCCTTTTGAACGCTTTAATGAGGCTGGCGCGCTTGTCCATCGTTATCCCCCTCTAACTATGTAAGCGCCGCCCGGTCAGCCGGGCAGCGCTTGACTCATCTGCCAGTTATGCTTCGTCAGAAGGAACAAACGTTTTGCAGTCTGTTTCCGTCACATCGGACGCTGCTTTCCCTGTATGGCTGACGACGTAAATCGCCTCAGCGCTGCAGCGGTTTCCTTCTGCCCAGTAATGACAGTTGCGTACTTCGCAAAGAACGTCTTTTGCCATTCGTCGTCCCCCTTATCATGATGAAATCGGCTACAACAATAGTTTGCCGGTTCAAGCGGAATTTATGAATGGAAGGATCATCTGCTGCGGATCCGGTGTAAAAAGTGGGAAGTTTTTTGACTAACGATAAATGAAAATATTTATCATTATCATTGACATAGAAAATCATTCTCAATTAAAATAAAAATCAAGAAGGTGATAAGGGAGGGTGACACGATGGCCTCTTTACTTGTTGTGGGTGCAGATCATTTAGGCAATATTACCGATAAATTAGTGAATTCTGGTTTCCGGGAAATCATTCATGTCAATGGCCGAAAAGTGAATATGGTCAAGCGCGATATTCCGGAGCATGTGGATGCTGTATTAGTCATGATCGATTACATTAACCATAACTTAGCCAAAAAAGTGAAAGAGAAAGCGAAAAGCAAAGACAAGCCCATTTATTTTGTCAAGCGTTCGTGGAGTTCGATTTATACTGTGCTGGAGCAGCTGGAGAAACATGCTTAAACATGGGAGGCAGCAGTGATGGCATTGACACATCAAAAGACACAAGGTGCTTGGGTTTATGCCGTTCACCGATTTCTCCACCGCGTGGTCGAGGCGTATTGTGAAACGACTCCTTCCTTGCGGTCGCCGTTTCAGCTATTGAAGCTGATTGAAATGCATCGCCCGCTCCTTTCTTTGTCTCTCTTTCCGTCGCCATTACATTACGGCCTCGTGCTCGCTAAAGTGACCGATCATTTGTTACAGTTTTTTGGTTCGGCGGACGAGACAGAATGCAAGCCACTGTTGCTTGTTGACGGCGGGAATGAGGGGGAGGCGGAAGATTGGAACGGTACAAACTTGTGTATCGTTTACCGTGACCGCGTGCGCGTATTGTTATGGTGCGAGGAAGAGGGGGAAATCCGGAACTACAAGGAAAGACTGCCGTCTTTATGTCGAGAAGCGGTCGGATTTTGTCCGCACGAGCTTGAATGTTGCTTTTTATGGACAGGCGGGCGCCGCATTGAATGGATGTCTGCCGGATAAAAAACGGCATGTCTTCGAACGGTGTGAAAGCTCGACATGTCGTTTCATGTTGAAAGAAAAGGACGTTCGGACATTCTCTATGTTGTCCTTGCGAGGGTATAGTCATAAATGTCCCATTTTTATCATAATATTTATGGCAAGGTGTCGCTATGGGCTCTCCTTTTTCTTGCTGTCGTCGGTTTGTTGTTGCTGTTGTTGCAAGGCCAACAGCACGTCTTGGAGATGGACTTTGCCGTCACCGTTCAGATCGGCGGAGGCTACCGGTGGGCCGTCGGCTGAAGCCGCCTTGGTTTGCTGTTTTGGCTTACAGGCGAAGGTGAACACAAGCAGTCCGATGATGAGAAGCAGAGCGACGTCATCGAAAATAAGGAAGGCGGTTTTGTAGGTTGACCAAAGAATTTTGCTTTGCCCGCTTTTTTGCTGGCTGTCGGTAATGAACCGTTTAATTTCCGAATGGCCGGGATAGAGGCGTTCGACCGCTTCGAATTTGGCCAAGGCATCCTTATAATAACCGCCCCAATACAGCGTCAATCCTTCGCGGAAGAGGGTATCAATGCTTCCTTGCCCTTGGTCGGCTCCAGCCTGCTTGACAAACTCTTTCACGGTATTGACCGGAACGACAAAATTGAATCTTTGCACTTCTTGGCGGTTGACAGTGCCGCCGCGGAAGGTGAGCAAGCCGATCATTTCCCCGCGTTTGTTAATGACGGGTCCTCCGCTGTTGCCATGGGTGGCGGCGGCGTCAATCTGGATGACCGGACTCCCTTGTTCTGTCTTTTTCGAAGTGGCGGAAACATGGCCGGCGTTCATGGAAGAGACTAAGGAGGAGTCGGGAGAAAGGTAGTCGGATTCAGCAGCGGCGGGGTAGCCGATCACCCAAATGTCATCTTGATTTTGGACGTTGTCCGAATCGCCAAGCGGCAGCGTCGGCAAATGTTTCCCTTCGACTTTTAAAACCGCAACGTCTTTCCCTTGATTGACTGGGGCCCCGTAGCTTTTTACTTCCCCGTCAAGCACATCCCCTCCAGGTAAAATCACTTTCAGACCGCGGGTGACGTTTGTATACAACGTATACTCAATCATATAATCATAAGCGATGTCAAAATCGACGCCAAAATATTCGGCCACTCCAGCTACTAATTATTCAAAGGCCGCATGGGCGATGTCTTTTTCTTCTGCCTTCGAATACTCAACGACATGGGCGTTCGTGACAATATAGCCGTTTGAGCTAATGATGGCCCCTGAGCCGGATGCGCCAATCATCGTTCGGTAATCAAGCTGGTGGAGGTACGCGTCGACATCCGGATCATTGTTGACAAATTTCCATTCCACGATCGCATAATCGACGATACGGACGACGGCTGGCTTTGTATACTCAGCCAGCTTTTGCGCTTGTGAGACGTGGGACGTGTCGGGTTTGATGTTCATTAGAAAGAAGGAAGCGGCGATGCATACGGCGAAAATGATGCTGATTGGGAGCGTGATCATCGCTCGTTTGCGCACATGTTTCAGCTCATTTGTCAGAAAATTTAAAAACAACAATGGTATATTATATTCGCCATCCGTCTTTTGGAGCACCACCGAAAAAAATAAAGGAAAGAGTGAGAAAAAAGCCCCGCCTTGACGGCGGGGCAGGGAAGGTTAACGGAGCGCCTGTTCGATCGTTTCGATATTTTGTTCCATCAAGTTGAAGTAATCACGGTTTTGTTTCCTGTCTTCGTCGGTCAATGTTTCTAGGTTGTGCAAATAGAGCGCTTTGGCGTCGATTTCATGCTGGATCATTTCTGCTGTTTTCGCTGGGATGTTGCGTTCAAAAAGAACGTAGCGAATGTGATGACGTTTCGCCCAATCGATGAGCGCAACCAATTGTTTTTGCGACGGTTCGTTTGTCGGCGTCAGGCCGGACACGCTGCGCTGGCGGAGGCCGTAGCGCTCTTCCCAATAACCGTAGGCCGCATGGGCGACGAGAATGTCTTTGTTCGGCGCCGATTGGACGGTTTGCTGGAAGGTTTGATCAAGCACTTCCAGTTTTTCTTTCAAGGCGTTAAAGTTTGCCGTAAACGTTTCTTTTTGCTCCGGTTTGAGTTCAATGAGCAAATCGCGAATCTGTTCGGCCATCTTGACGGAACGGATTGGGTCAAGCCAAACGTGCGGATCTTTATCACCGTGGTGCTCGTGTTCGTCTCCATTGCCTTTTGGAGCGGCATGTTCATCATCTTCTCCATGTTCTTCGTGAGACGATTCAAGTAAATCGATGCTGTCGGCAGCAGCAAGAAAGCGAACCGGTTCATTTTTTAACGCTTCCTTTAGCTTTTCGGCGAACGGTTCCATTCCTTGGCCGATATAAATGAAGGCGTCCGCATCGGCAACTTGTTGGATCGTTTTGGTTGTCGGTTCGAACGTATGCGCTTCGGCTCCGGGCGGATAAATGCTGTTGACTTCAACGACATCGCCGCCGATTTTTTTCGTGAAATCTTCGAGCGGGTAGACCGTTGTGTATATCGTTAACGTATCTTTTTTAGTTTCTGACCCGTTCTTGTCTTGTTCGTTTTGGCAGCCGTATAGCAAGCCGAATAAAGCGAGAAATAAGCATAATATCCATGATCTCGTTCTCATGATAAGCTCCTTCCCTTGAAAGCGATATGTCCTTCGCTATTATATCGTAATGATTCCGATTTGAAAACTATTTGTCCCCGTTTAGGGGGAAGCACGTCGCTCTGTTCGTTATGGTTCGGTCTTTTTTTGTGGTTTTTCGGGTACGGGGTCAAATCCGCCGGGGTGGAACGGGTGGCATTTCAAAATTCGCTTCACCGTCAGCCATCCCCCTTTGATGGCACCAAACCGCGTCACCGCTTCTATCCCGTAGTGAGAGCAAGTCGGGTAAAAGCGACATGTCGGGGGCTTGAGCGGGGAAAGAAATCGTTGGTAAAAGCGGATGAGCATAATCAGCAACTTGGCCACCATCACCATTCCTTTCCGTCCTTTTCGCTATTTCTACAATAGGACAAATCGCCTTTCCATTCAAGGGAAATGGTCTGTTGTGAGCAGCCGGTGTTTCGCCCGCAGCGCATCCATCGGTCTAGAAGACAAAAAAGATGCGGGACGCCCCTCGTTTTGGTTATGATAAAAAAGAGAATATACGATTAGGGGGAATTCATATGCCTTCACCAGTCGAAAGCTTTGAATTGGATCACTGCGCCGTGAAAGCGCCGTACGTGCGGCATTGCGGCGTTCACAAAATCGGAAGCGACGGTGTCGTCAATAAGTTCGATATTCGTTTTTGCCAGCCGAACAAAGAAGCGATGGATCCGGCGGCCATTCATACGTTGGAGCACTTGTTGGCGTATACGCTGCGCAAACATGTGACCAAGTATGATCACTTTGACATTATCGACATTTCGCCAATGGGTTGCCAAACGGGATTTTACCTTGTCGTGAGCGGTTCGCCGACCGTTGACGAAATCATCGATTTGCTTGAGGAGACGATGAAAGACGCCTTGAATGCGACGGAAGTGCCGGCTGCGACCGAGCGGCAATGCGGCCAAGCGAAGCTGCATGACTTAGAGGCGGCGAAAGAGCTGATGCGCTTTTGGCTGTCGCAAGAGAAAAGCGAACTGAAAAAAGTGTTTGGCTGATCAATAAGGCCGGTCCGAACGCCGCTACTGCGGCTGTTTCGGGCCGGCCTGTTGTTTGTCGTCCTGTTCCTCAGGAAGCGGATCTACCGTATGTTTGTATCCGTACGCTTTTGAGGTGGTGACGACGGCTAATGTAAGAATGATGACGACAATGATGAGACAAATCACTAACGTCCAATACATGATGATGCCTACCTTTTTTCTTTTCATTATACCATATGTAAGCACGCGTGCATTCATATTTCTCCTGGAATCGGGCAAGCTATTCATCGGCAAGGTTCGGCTGTTTCAATAGCGGACAAGTTGGGTAAATCAACCATGGGGAGGAATGAATATGGCAAACCAATTAACGGACATTGTCAACAAGCAAATCGCGAACTGGACCGTTTTGTACGTGAAGTTGCACAATTACCATTGGTATGTCACCGGTCCGCAGTTTTTTACGCTGCATGAGAAGTTTGAAGAGCTTTACAATGAAGCAGCCGGCCATATTGACGCGCTCGCCGAGCGGCTGTTGGCGCTGGGTGGCAAGCCGGTGGCGACGATGAAAGGCGCGCTAGAGCAAGCGTCGGTCAAGGAAGCGACCGGGACGGAAACCGCCGAGCAAATGGTCGCTTCGATTGTCGGCGACTTTGAAACGATGGTCGGTGAACTGAAGGAAGGAATGCAAGTGGCGGATGAAGTCGGCGATGAAACGACAGGGGATATGCTGCTTGGCATTCACCGGAGCTTGGAGAAACACGTCTGGATGCTGAAATCGTTTTTGGGACAGTAAAGGGAAAGGCTGCCCGTCAATCTCATGGGCGGCCTTCGGTTTTTGTCGAAAAAAGGCGTTGTTTAGGGAAACCGCCGCGTCTTGCTTTTTCCCCTTGGCATAGAATAGGGTACGCGTATCCTATGTTCAAGGGGAGAGAGCCGTGAACAAGCCAATTCCGATGATCGGTGTTCCGCTGTTCGGTTCGCTTGTGTCGGTATTTGTCGGCAGCGTGGACTCATTCGTCGTCATTTTGCTTGCATTAGTGATTGTCGATTACATTACTGGCATTGTCGCTAGTGCGATGGAAGGCAAGCTGTCAAGCCAGGTCGGGTTTCGCGGCATCGTCCGCAAGTTGTTGATTTTTGTGCTCACGGCAGCGGCGCATTTAGTCGATTTGGCCATCGGCTGGAACATGCACTTGATTCGCGACGCGATCGTATTTTTCTATATTGCCAATGAATTTATTTCGATCGTGGAAAACGCCGGGCGGGCCGGTGTTCCGATTCCCGCCGTGCTGCGAAAAGCGATCGAGTTGTTGAAAGATGAGATGAAATGATTTCCCCTGATGACGAGTTCATCGGGGGTTTTTGTTTACAATGAATCGTTCTTATTGCTAGATGAATCCGAAGGCTCAATCACCAACCTTCAAGAAAAGCGTTGCATCGGCAGTGTTCCGGTTATGCCGCATTGGAACGCAGTCCTTGTTGCTTGAACACCCGAGCGGATTTGTTCGCTGATTTTCGCAAAATCCGCATATTTTTCCCGGATGACCCCACACTAAACAAAAAGAGCAGAAGGAGTGGACGAGTGTGGCAGAAGAACGGAAAAAGACGTATTACATCTCGATAGCGCACGGGGAAATTTCGCAGCTGAAAACGGCGTCGCCATGGGATTTCCAAATTGAAGCAACCGACCGGGAAATCGCGGAGCTGCGCGAGTATTTCGATCAAAATTACTCGACCGACTGGCAAGCGTTTTGGCGCGCCCATGTGCCCTATGTCCAATATCATTACGATCGGGAAAACGATGCGTATGACGAGACGATGATGAAAATTTACGAAATGATTTATCGGCTTGGCAATGACGAAACGAAGGCGCAGATCCGATCGCTTGGCATCCTTCCTGATGACAGAGAAACAAACGAGTAAAAAGCCGCGAATGGGGCGGCTTTTTTTGTATAATGGGGAGAGGAAAGGAGCGAGTCCGATGTATGAGTTTCGCGATTATTACGGGCATCGCGTCCGGCTGGCGTTTGCGGATCATCCGTTTTCCTTGACGCCTGGGCATGTGTGGGTCATTTGCCGCTATCAAGGTCAGTGGTTGTTGACGGATCACCCGCGCCGCGGTCTCGAATTTCCCGGCGGCAAAGTTGAAGACGGGGAAACGGCCGAAGAAGCTGCCGCTCGCGAGGTCATGGAAGAAACCGGCGGGGTGGTTGGCCGTCTTTCCTATGTCGGCCAATATGAGGTGGAGCCGGATATTGTGAAAAACATTTATTTCGCCGACATTGCGGCGCTTTCCGAGCGGGACTCCTATTGGGAGACGAACGGCCCCGTGCTGCTTTCGGCACTGCCGGATCATATCCGCACGGATGCGCGCTTTAGTTATCTCATGAAAGACGATGTGCTTCCGTTGGCGTTGGCGGAAGTCAAACAGCGCGGGTGGATCGGCTAATATTCGGCGGCAAAACGAAAAGAGACGTTCATCGATCGTTCGCGAACGTCTCTTAGCGGCGGTTGCTCCATTTCTTTTCGATCATAGCGACAAGTTGATACATCAATGTCGACAGCACCGCGACAATGAGCAGGCTCATCAAGACGAGTGTAAAATTGAACACTTGGAAGCCGTAAATGATTAAATAGCCGAGCCCTTGTTTGGAAACGAGAAATTCGCCGGTGATGACGCCGACCCAGGCGAGGCCGACGTTCACTTTCAACGTTGAAATGATCGCCGGAAACGACGCTGGCAGCACGGCTTCTTTGAAACATTGGTAGCGGGTGGCGCCAAACGTTCGCAACACTTTCAAATAGTTCGGGTCGACTTCTTGAAACGAGGCATACACCACAATTGTCGTAATAATGATCGCAATAACGACACCCATCGCGATGATCGACGTAAATCCCGGTCCAAGGGCGACAATCAAAATCGGCCCGAGTGCGACTTTGGGCATGGCGTTAAAGACGACCAAATAGGGATCAAGCGTTTTGGCGAGGCGTGGAAACCACCAAAGCAACGCGCCGATGAGCGCACCGCCGACCGTGCCGATGATAAACCCGAGCATCGTTTCAAACAAGGTGGCCCACGTATGTGTTAAGAGAGAGTAGTCGCCGATTTTTTCAATAAACAATTTGCCAATGGCCGACGGAGAGCTAAACAGCAGCGGATCGACCCAGCGAAAGTGACTTGCCGCTTCCCAGACAGCGAAAAAGGCAATAAGGAGCGCAACTTGCCAAACGCGAATCACCCGCCGTTCTTTGCGGAGCGCGGCGAGGTATTCATGGTGCAATGAGCGGATGCGTTCATTAGACGGATTCAAGGGCCTCCATCTCCTTCCAAATGGATTGAAATAGCGGAGAAAACGTGGGATGCTGGCGAGCGGCGAACGGCGGACAGTGACGCAGCTCTTCCGGAATGATAAACGTCCGCACTAGGCGGCCCGGGCGTCGCGAAAACAGGAAAATGCGGTCGCTCATGGCGATGGCTTCTTCAATATCATGGGTGACGAGCACCGCGGTTTTTTCGTATTGCTTTAACGTTTTCCAGACGAGTTCTTCTAATTTTAGCTTCGTCTGTTGGTCAAGAGCGGAAAACGGTTCGTCAAGCAACAAGAGCTTCGGGTCGGTTGCCAATGTGCGCACGAGCGCCGCGCGCTGGCGCATGCCGCCGGACAACTGGCTCGGGTAATACGATTCCACGCCGTCAAGGCCGATCTCCGCAAGCAATGCGAGCGCCCGCTCTTTCGTTTCCGCTGTCAACGTTCCTGTGATTTTGAGACCGAGTAAGATGTTTTCTTCAATCGTTTTCCATGGAAACAAGTAGTCTTGCTGAAGCATATACCCGACAGCGCCGCGGGTTGACAGATCGGATCCGGCCGCCCGGCGCGCTGCTTTGGCGCTTGTTTCCTGCGCCCAAAGCGGTTCGCCTTCGATGAACACCTTCCCTTCCGTCGGTTGAATCAGCCCGGCGATAATGGAAAGAAGGGTCGTTTTCCCACAGCCGCTTGGGCCGAGAAAGGAGACAAACTCTCCTTTCTCGACCGACAGCGACACCTCAGCGAGCGCGGTGACGGCGGTTGTTTTCGTAAAATACGTGTGCGAGAGACGGTCGATGACAAGAAACATCCGGTTCACCCGCTTTCGTTAGTCGTTCATGACTTTTTTGGCAAACGACGAATCAACGAGTGTGTCGAGGTCGATTCGTTTTGGCAGCTCGCCGGCTTCATCCATGATGTTTTGCAAGTTGTTCCATTCTTCCTCATCTAAAATCGGATCGGTCGCGTAAGAGCCTTGACTTTTGTATCGATCGACGACTGTTTCGATAATGTCCAATTCCGTGTCCTCAAAGTATGGTTGAATGACTTTGGCAATTTCTTTGGTGCTGTGTGATTCGACCCATTGTTGCGCTTTGTAGATGGCGCGCGTAAATTTTTCGATGATGTCTTTGTTCTTGTTCATATAGCTTTGTTTTGCCATGTACGTCGTGTACGGAACGCGCCCCGATTCGGTGCCAAAGGAAGCGATAATGTAGCCTTTTCCTTCTTGCTCAAAAATGCTAGCAGTCGGTTCAAACAGTTGGACGAAATCGCCGGTGCCGCTCGCAAAGGCGTTGGCGATATTAGCAAAATCGACGTTTTGAATCAGCTTCAAGTCTTGATGCGGGTCAATGCCGTGTTGTTTCAGCACAAATTCGCCAACCATCTGCGGCATGCCGCCTTTGCGCTGGCCGAGGAACGTGCTTCCTTTCAACATCTCCCAAGTAAAGTTGTCGATTTTTTTCCGGGAAACGAGAAACGTTCCATCTGTTTGCGTCAGCTGGGCGAAGTTGATGACCGGATCATTCGTCCCTTGCGCATACACATAAATCGACGTTTCCGAACCGACAAGGGCGATGTCCGCGCCACCAGACAGCAGCGTCGTCATCGTTTTGTCACCGCCCCACGTCGTCGTCAGCTCGACATCGAGCCCTTCTTCTTCAAAAAATCCTTTCGCTAAGGCGACGTACTGTGGCGCATAAAAAATCGAACGCGTCACTTCAGCGAGACGGACTTTTGTCAGCGTTTTTTCTTTTTGATCGGCGTCGTTGCCGCAGGCAACGAGCGGCAAGAGGAGAAGAAGTGAACATAACCATACAGCCCATTTTTTCATGTGACCTACCCCCTTTTCGTCCACACGTGGTGAACATTCGCTTCACCTTATCGTATGCACAGGCGAAAAATGTGTGAATGCCTAGAAAAAATGGGCGAAACGACGGGAACGGTCTATGGGCAACGGTTTTCCCTTCATTCAGGCATGCAACATGCCCTTGTTTTCACGAAAAAAAGAGGGGAGACATTCATTCAGCTGGCGGAAAGGAGAGATCCACCATGGACGGGGACATCATCGACCAATACCGGTTTCCGTCGCCGCATCCGGACATCGACGTCTTTTTTGTCACCTATATGGCGCAAGGACTGAAAGTGAAAGGATTTTTGGCCGTGCCGAAACAAAACGACGTGTATGACGGGTTTTTGTATTTGCGCGGCGGGATCAAAAACGTCGGACAAGTGCGGGTGCCACGCCTCATCCAATTCGCTTCCCATGGATTTGTCGTCTTCGCCCCGCTTTACCGCGGCAACGGGGGCGGGGAAGGGAACGAAGATTTTGTCGGTGAAGACCGTTATGATGCGCTTGCCGGATTTGAGCTCCTGCGCCGCCATCCGCTTGTTCACCCGGGGCGTGTGCACGTGTTCGGCTTCTCACGCGGCGGGGCGATGGCGCTTCATACCGCTTTGTTGGCCGAACGGGTCTGTTCGGTCGCGGTCTGGGGAGGGGTGACCGATTTGGAGCTGACGTATTGGGAGCGGTTGGACTTGCGGCGGATGATGAAGCGTGTCATCGGCGGGACACCGAACAAATACCCGGAACGCTACCGTCACCGTACGCCGCTTTATAACCTAGAGCGCCTCAAAGCGCCTGTGCTTATCATCCATGGCGAGCGAGATACAAACGTATCGATTGAGCATGCGTGGCGGCTGGAGCGGCGGCTCAAGCAGCTCGGCCGACCGGTCACCGCTTGGTACTTCCCTGAGTTCAATCACTATTTCCCGCCGCAAGATAATCGAAAGACGGTGCAACGGCTCACGGAATGGATGAAACAACAACCGACGGTATGATACGATAGGATGGGAAGGATGTTGAGGAAACCGCTCATAAGAAGCCTCGGGAGCTTGCCAACATCACCATTGGCAGAAAACGATGACGTTGGGAGGACGGCTTCGTGGGCTATAAACGAATCGATCAGGTGCAAGGAGGTCGGAAACGATGGGCATGCCGATGGAGCTGCAGACGCTCATTGTCACAAAAGGAAAAGAACAGCGCGTTCAAGGCAATTTGTTTGTGCTCGAAAAAGAAGGCTACCGCTTATACCCGCTTGACGTGCCGCTTGAAGTGCGCCGGACGCTGCAAAGCGAAGCGAGCGGCATCGCGGTCGTAAGAAAGCTCGAATGGGAAGATAACAAGACAACGGTTACGTATGAGCTCGTCAGCTTGTATTCCACCAATTGAACACGAAGCGTCGGGCAAATGAGCGCGGAATTGGTCCATCAGGCAGGGGCGCAAACCGAAGGACGGTTTGCGCCTTGCCATAGATAAGAGGAAAAAAGGCCCTGCTTGTCAAAGAGAAAGAGAATCACGGAGACCGAAATAGAGGAAAGAACAGAAAAAACGGCCGGACAGGATGTTCCCTGTCCGGCCGGGTGTTTGTTAAACGAGCGGTCCACCGAGTTTTTCAATGGACGGATCGATGTGAGCGAATTTTTGGAAGTTAGCGCGGAATTTTTCCGCCAGTTCTTTCGCTTTTTGTTCGTACGCTTGTTTGTCTGCCCATGTGTTTTGCGGACGCAAGACGTCATCTGGCACGCCCGGGACGTGGGCAGGGATGGCAAGACCGAAAATCGGGTCTTGGACCGTTTCGACGTTGTCAAGCTCCCCTTCGACGGCGGCTTGTACCATCGCGCGGGTGTAGGCGAGCTTCATTCGGCTACCGACGCCGTATGGTCCTCCTGTCCAACCAGTGTTGACCAAAAAGACACGGACGTTATGCTCAGCGATTTTTTGCCCGAGCATTTCGGCGTATTCGACGGCCGGGCGCGGCAAAAACGGCGCGCCAAAGCATGTCGAGAACGTCGCTTCCGGTTCAGTGACGCCGCGTTCGGTGCCGGCGAGTTTGCTTGTGTAGCCGCTTAAGAAATGGTACATCGCCTGTTCGCGCGTCAGCTTGCTGATCGGCGGCAAGACGCCAAACGCATCGGCCGTCAAGAACACGATGGTCGACGGATGGCCGGCAACGCTTGGGTCAACGATGTTTTTGATCGCCTGAAGCGGATAGGCCGCGCGCGTGTTTTCCGTCAATGTCCCGTCATCGTAATCCGGAACCCGTGTCGCATCATGGAGAATGACGTTTTCAAGCACGGCGCCAAAGCCGATGGCATCAAAAATTTGCGGCTCTTTCTCGCGCGATAAGTTGATGCATTTCGCATAGCAGCCGCCTTCGATGTTGAAAATGCCGCGGCTCGACCAGCCGTGTTCGTCATCGCCGATCAAGCGGCGTTTCGGGTCGGTCGAGAGCGTTGTTTTCCCGGTTCCCGACAGGCCGAAGAAGAGGGCGACGTCGCCTTCCTGACCGACGTTGGCCGAGCAGTGCATCGGCAAGATGCCTTGTTCCGGCAGCAAATAGTTCATGACCGAGAAGATCGATTTTTTCATTTCGCCCGCATATTCCGTTCCACCGATCAAGACGGTGCGCTGTTCGAACGAGATGATGATAAACGCTTCCGAACGCGTCCCGTCAACGGCCGGGTCTGCTTTAAAGTTCGGCGCGCAAATGACGGTGAATTGCGGTTCATGGTCGGCGAGTTCTTCCGCGCTTGGACGGATGAACAGCTGATGGACAAACAAGTTGTGCCAAGCGAATTCGTTCACCACTTGAATCGGCAGCCGCGCTTTCGGGTCAGCGCCGGCGAAGCCTTTAAAGACGAACAGTTCATCTTTTTTCATTAAATAATCGAGCACTTTATCATATAATTTTTGAAATGTCTCCGGTGCCATTGGTTGGTTGACCGTTCCCCAATCGATGTTCTGTTTCGTCGACGGTTCTTCAACGATGTATTTGTCTTTCGGTGACCGTCCGGTATATTTACCGGTCGTGACGGCGACAGCGCCAGTGTGCGTCAGCCGCCCTTCGTTTCGGTGCAGCACTTTTTCGACGAGCTCAGCAACGGACAACTGGTGATGTACGTACGGTTTTTGCAGCAGCAAAGAAAGCTTATTGGTCATTTTTGCGATCCCCATGTTCACAACCTGCCTTTTTTATTGGAATTCCTCTTGAAAATAGTATAACACATTTTTATTAATAGTCCATACTAATTGTGTAGGTTTTTTAAACTTAGTTTGGCCTATTTTTCAGATAATAAAAAATTTGTTTCTGCGGTTGACTTTGCTTATTTCATTACGATAAGATAAGTCATTGAACGGATACTCTTATCCCGAGCCGGTGGAGGGACAGGCCCGATGAAACCCAGCAACCGTCACAATTTTACAATATGTGAAAAGGTGCTAACCTGTGGCAAGGCGTGGTCCTTGAACGATAAGAGTGAAAGGAAGCAATATGATTGCAATGACCTTTCCTCACCGTGACAGGAAAGGTTTTTTTATATGAAGGGAAACGAGTTCCGTATCGCCACATTATGTCAAGAGGAGGAAATGAGCCGAATGTCAGCCAAACGCCGCTTGTTCACTTCAGAATCTGTAACAGAAGGGCATCCGGATAAAATTTGTGACCAAATTTCGGATGCCATTTTGGATGCCATTTTAGAAAAAGATCCGAACGCCCGTGTTGCTTGTGAAACGAGCGTCACAACAGGTCTCGTGCTTGTTAGCGGGGAAATTACGACCTCGACGTACGTCGATATTCCGCGCATCGTTCGCGATACGGTCCGCGAGATCGGCTATACGCGCGCGAAGTTCGGGTTTGACGCCGATACGTGCGCGGTGTTGACGGCCATTGACGAGCAGTCGCCGGATATCGCGATGGGGGTTGACCAGGCACTTGAGGCACGCGAAGGTCAGATGACTGACGAAGAAATTGAAGCGATCGGTGCCGGCGACCAAGGGCTCATGTTTGGATTTGCCTGCAATGAAACGGAAGAGCTTATGCCGCTCCCGATTTCGCTTGCCCATCGTCTTTCGCGTCGATTGGCCGAAGTGCGCAAAACGGATGTTTTGCCATACTTGCGTCCAGACGGCAAAACGCAAGTGACGATCGAATATGATGAAAACGGCAAACCGGTGCGCGTGGATACGATTGTCATTTCAACGCAGCATCATCCGGAAATTGAGCACGACCAAATCGAACGCGATATGAAAGAACACGTCATCAAGCCGATTGTTCCGGCGGAGTTGTTGGATGAGAACACGAAATATTTCATCAACCCGACCGGCCGCTTCGTCATCGGTGGTCCGCAAGGGGACGCTGGACTGACAGGGCGGAAAATCATCGTTGACACGTACGGTGGTTACGCTCGCCATGGCGGCGGTGCATTCTCGGGGAAAGACCCGACGAAAGTTGACCGTTCGGCAGCATATGCGGCTCGCTATGTTGCGAAAAACATTGTTGCGGCCGGACTGGCCGACAAGTGCGAAGTGCAGCTTGCTTACGCCATCGGTGTCGCTCGTCCGGTATCGATTTCGATTGATACGTTTGGCACCGGCAAAGTGTCGGAAGACGTTTTAATTGAAGTTGTCCGCAACAACTTCGATCTTCGCCCGGCTGGCATCATCAAAATGCTGGATCTGCGTCGTCCGATTTATAAACAAACAGCGGCTTACGGCCATTTCGGGCGCACGGATGTCGACTTGCCTTGGGAGCGCACGGATAAAGCAGCGGTGCTGAAAGAGCAAGCACTGGCATTAGCGAAAAACGAATAAATGAAAAACGGAGGGGGACTGCACTAAGGTGAGTCTTCCTCCGTTTCTTTTTATATAGACATCGAAATGAAGCGTGCTGTTGTTGGTTCTGTCCTTTTTAGCCGCTGTGAAAAGATGGCAGGTCAGCTTCTGTTTTGTTGGAGCGCCTTGTAATATTGTCCTTTTTCTACATATTCGCGGCGGATGCGTTCCATTTCGCGGAAATCGTCTTCCGTCAGCTCGCGGACGACTTTCGCCGGCCGGCCGAGGGCGAGCACGTTCGGCGGGATTTTTTTGCCGGGCGGCACTAAGCTGCCGGCGCCGATAAACGCTCCTTCGCCGATTTCCGCACGGTCAAGAATGATCGAGCCCATGCCGATGAGGGCGTGTTTCCGGACGATGGCGCTGTGCAAAATGACTTGATGGCCCACGGTCACGCCGTCTTCAATGATGAGCGGATTGTTTGGACTTTGATGCAAAATTGAGTTATCTTGAATATTGACCCGGTTGCCGATAATGGTCGGCGCCACGTCACCGCGAATGACGGTGTTAAACCAGATGCTCGTCTCCTCGCCGATCGTGACATCGCCGGTGATCGTCACATAATCGGCGATAAAGGCGGACGGGGCAATTTGCGGTGTTTTTCCTTTGTATGGATAAATCATCGCTTTCGTTCCTTTCTTTTGCGAAATCGTCAGCTCATTCTTATTTTACAAAGTTGTCTGCCGTTCGTAAACGGAATGAAATAGATGATGACCAAAGCAGTTTTCCACAGTTGTAGAGATGGAAATACTAGGAGATGAAAAAAGCACTGTTTTTGCGCCCGAGGTGAGCCCATTGAAAATCCCGACACATCCCATTGCGTTAATGAAAATGGTATATCGTGACGTGTTTCCCCTTGTCCATCGCGAGCTTTCCTATTGGCGGCAGCGGGCGGAGCGCATTCCTGACCCGGAGTTGCGCCGGCAAGCGTTAGCAAGCATCGCGTCGAAAACGTTCCATTGTGAAGGCGGCGCGATTTTGGCGCTTTTGGCTCGGGAAAAATTAGAAGCATGCATTCGCTTTATCGTCGCGTATCAGACGATTAGCGATTACTTAGATAACTTGTGCGACCGGAGCACATCGCTTGATCCGCTCGATTTTCGCGCCTTGCATGATTCAATGCCGGATGCGCTCACCATTGGGGCAGAGCCGTCCAACTATTACCGCTACCGCCGTGAGCAGGAAGACGGCGGCTATTTACCGGATCTTGTGCGCACATGCCAAGAGGTGCTCGCGACAGTGCGACATTACGAAACGATCGTTCCGTTTTTGCATGAGCTTGCCGGATATTATTGCGACTTGCAAGTACATAAACATGTCGACACAAAAGAGCGCGTGCCGCGGCTGGAGAGATGGTTTGCCCAATACAAAGACAGCTTGCCGCCGATGGAATGGTATGAGTTTTCCGCCTGTTCCGGCTCGACGCTCGGCATTTTTTGCCTTGTGGCGTACGCCTTTGGCGAGTCGATGCCGCCGGAGATGGCAAAACAAGTGCGCGACGGTTATTTTCCGTACATTCAAGGGCTGCACATTTTGCTTGACTATTTGATCGATCAGGAAGAAGATCGCGAAGGCGGCGATTTGAACTTTTGCTTTTACTATCCGAATGAAACCGTGCTGCTGGAACGGCTTTGCCACTTTATTGAAGAAGCGGACCGCCATGTCGGCACGCTGCCGCATGGCAAGTTCCATCGCTTGATTCATCGCGGCTTGCTTGGTCTGTATTTGTCCGATGAGAAAGTGAAAAAACAGCGCGCCTTGCGCCGGCTGGCGCGTCAACTCGTCCGCGCCGGCGGGGCGGCATCGCAGTTTTTTTATTGGAACGGAAAAGCGTATCGCTTTTGGCAGGAGAAACAAAAACGGCTGTCTTTTTCATAAAGACAGCCGTTTATTGCTTGATGATGGATCGGCGAAAGGGAGACGTCTCCGCCTATCGCTTTTCGAGCGCGATAATAAACGGCGGATCGTTGCGCCGATTCAAGAATTCGTATTTGAGTACGTGGGTGTGTTGCTGGTCGAGGGAACGCACATAATCAAGCAACGCGTCACGTTCGATTTTTCCTTCCGGATGGCCGTGGTAAACGACAAGAACGATGACGCCGCCCGGCTTCATGATGGAAAGAAGCTGTTCGACCGCCTGAATCGTCGATTCCGGTTGGGTGACAATCTGTTTATCACCGCCCGGCAAATAGCCGAGGTTGAAAACGGCGCCGGCAATCCGTCCATACACATCGCTAGGAAGCGCTGTGAGCAGCTCGCTATGGCTTTGTTGGAATAACGTGACCCGGTCGTGCAGCCCGTGTTCAGAAAGGCGGGCTGTTGTCGCTGTGATGGCCTCCGGTTGAATGTCAAATCCGAACACATGTCCGCTATCACCGACGAGTTCCGCAAGGTAGACGGTGTCATGGCCGTTGCCGACCGTTGCGTCGATGGCAAGATCGCCTTCTGTGACGGCACGTTCAAGCAAAAAGCGGGCAAACGGCAAAATGTTCATCAATGTCATCGGGCCGTCACCTCTTGTTTGTACCGTTTTCCTTGATAGCTGTTGCGCCGCTTGAGTTCGGCGTCAATGGCGTTTAACACTTCCCATTTGTTGGCGCTCCACATCGGACCAATGAGCAAGTCGATCGGCCCGTCGCCGGTGATGCGATGCACGACCATCTCCGGTGGCAGCACTTCAAGCTGGTCGCACACGAGATGGACGTATTCGTCAAACGTTAAAAACTTCACGAGCCCTTTTTCATATTGCTTCACCATCGGTGTCCCTTTTAATAAATGAAGCAAATGGATTTTGATGCCTTGCACGTCCATGGCGGCGACGGTTTTGGCTGTTTCCATCATCATGTCGTACGTCTCAAGTGGCAAGCCGTTAATGAGATGGACACAGACACGGATGCCGTGCCGGCGCAGTTTTTGTACGCCATCGACAAAACATTGGAAATCATGCGCCCGGTTGATCAGTTGCGCCGTCCGCTCGTGGATCGTTTGCAAACCGAGTTCGACCCATAAATACGTCCGTTCGTTCAATTCCGCTAAATAATCGACGACCTCATCCGGCAGGCAGTCGGGGCGCGTGGCGATGGACAGGCCGACGACTCCGTCAAGGCCGAGCACGGTTTCGTATTTTTCACGCAGCACCTCGACGGGGGCGTGTGTATTGGTGAACGCTTGAAAGTACGCCAAATATTTGCCGTCTTTCCACTTTTGATGCATTTTTTCCTTAATCGTATGAAATTGCGTCACTAAATCATCGGCCCGGTTGCCGGCAAAGTCGCCTGATCCGGCAGCGCTGCAAAATGTACACCCTCCGTACGCCACCGTCCCGTCGCGGTTCGGGCAATCAAAGCCGCCATCAAGCGCGACTTTAAACACTTTATGTCCGAACGTCTGGCGTAAATGATAGTTCCACGTATGATACCGTTTATGGTCGTTTGTATATGGAAACGGGTTTGCCTGCATGAATACCGCTTCCCTCCTTGCTTTGAAAAAATCCCACCATCCTTGCATTGTACCATGAATGGCGGCAAAAAGCGATCGCTGCCAATCATTGACGTGATACGGATGACGCCGGCGGCGCATAGTAAACATGAGGGAACATCATGAAAAGAGGTGAACGCATGGCAACAAGACAATCGGTCGAGGAGTTTTTGCAGCGGTGTGAAGATGTGATCCGCTTTGCGAAAGAGCAATATACAGAAGCGCAAAAACAAGAACATTATAATCTCATTGAATATACAAACGCCCAGCAAATGCTCGAGCAAACCGTCAACGATTTGGCGCACTTGGCGTTAAGCTGCAACGCCCAGCAGCGCGAGCAGCTGCATCGGATGCGGCTTCAGCTTGAGCAACTGCAAAACGAAATGATTTTGCTTGACCGCTAAAAGGCGGTGTCAATGAACGCCCTTGATGGGGAGGGGGAAGCGTTTCCGAAGTTGGGCGCCCCGTCCCCTGGCAAAGGGGAGAAGAGAAGGCAAAATGCGACACGAAAAAAGAAGGGAGGATGATGCGACATGAAGCGGCGTCTGAAACAAACGAACCCGGAACAGAAAACACGCAACGGTCAAAACAATAACGATCTCGAGCTGGGCCAAGATTTCGATCCGGTCAAACTGGCGAAAAAACAATACGAACAAACAGGCGGCCAGCCGGTTCGCTCCAAGCAGCGGAACGGATGAAGCATGGTGAACAAACGAGGGGGCATCACGTTGCCCTCTTTTTTATTGCTTTTTTTTCCTTTCCCCTCTACAATTATTTTGGGAAACGAAATAAATCAAGCAAAGGATGATGACCGATGCCCCGCGCGCTTTGGTGGCTGCTTATCGGTATGGTGCTCAATGTGACAGGGGGGTCATTTTTATGGCCGCTCAATACGATTTATTTGCACGAACAGCTTGGCCAACCGCTGGCGGTGGCGGGAGCGGTGCTGATGCTCAACTCAGGGGGCAGCGTCATCGGCAGCTTAGTCGGCGGTGTTTTGTTTGATCGGATCGGCGGGTTTCGCGCCCTTCTTGTCGGGGCATGTTCGACGGTGGTCGCTTCGGCTGCTTTGAGCGTTTGGCACGGCTGGCCGCATTATGCGGTGTTTTTGGCGCTTCTTGGCATCGGCAGCGGCATCGTTTTTCCGGTGTCATCGGCGTATGCGGGGGCGATTTGGCCGGAAGGGGGACGGCGGGCGTTCAACGCCTTGTATGTCGCGCAAAACCTCGGTGTCGCCGTCGGTTCGGCGCTCGGCGGGTTTGTTGCTTCGTATTCTTTTTCGTTCGTTTTTTTCGCCAATCTGTTGTTGTATGTTGCGTTTTTGTTGATTGTCGTGGTCGGATTGCGGCGTATCCCGCTTTTGCCCCCGCCGAAAACAAAACGAGCTGCAGAAGTCAAAACATCGACATCCCGCGCCGTCGGATGGGCGCTCGCTCTCCTTTGCGTCGGCTATGGATTGTGTTGGATCGGCTATGTCCAATGGTCGACGACGATCGCCGTTTATATGCGAGAGTTTCATTTGTCAGTCCGGCAATATAGCTTGCTTTGGACGATCAACGGCGCGTTGATCGTCTTGGCGCAGCCGTTGCTGTCGCGGGTGATTCGACGCTTCATGCCGGGGATGAAACGACAAATGGTGATCGGGTTTGCCATTTTCGCCGTTTCGTTTGCCATGCTGTTTGGCGCCGATTCGCTCGGTGAGTTTGTCGCCTCAATGGTGGTCATCACTATCGCTGAGATGGTTGTCTGGCCGGTGATTCCAACGGTCGTGAACGAACTGGCGCCACAAGGGAAGGCTGGATTTTATCAAGGAATCGTCAACGGCACGGCGATGGTCGGACGGATGATCGGACCGGTCATCGGCGGGTGGGTCGCTGATGAATTAGGAATGAAACCGCTCATCGGGCTGCTCGTTGCGTTTGCGTTGTTAGCGGTAGCCGCGTCGCTGTTGTACGACCGCTGGCTGCCGAAGCCGGTCGGGAAGGCCGAGAAAAAAACGACGGCGACTGTATAGATTTCGACTTGCAATTGATCGACAAATTTTTTAAAATAATAATTAAATTTGTTGTTTCGAACGCAAAGGAAGGATAAAGCGAATAACGGTGAAGAGGAGCAGTAACGGGCCTGGCGGACGGCAGAGAGTTGACGGTCGGTGCGAGTCAACCGAAGCCGGCTCGTGAACTCGCCTCGGAGTTGCAGGTGCGAGCGGTCGCGGCCTCGTAGCACTTGCCGTGAATCTGCGTTAAGGAGCAAAGCGGGTGCGCCATTGGCGCGCCAAAAAGGGTGGTACCGCGGGAATTGTGCCTCTCGTCCCTTTTCATTGGGATGGGAGGTTTTTTTATATATATTTCCGTCAATGATGCAAAGTAGAAATCGATGAGGAGGAGTGCGACGATGAGTTTCAACCATCGCGAAATTGAGAAAAAGTGGCAGGATTATTGGGAACAGCATAAAACGTTCCGCACCCCGGATGAAAGCGATAAACCGAAGTTTTACGTGTTGGATATGTTTCCGTATCCGTCTGGCGCTGGCTTGCACGTCGGCCATCCGGAAGGGTATACGGCGACCGATATTTTGGCGCGCATGAAGCGGATGCAAGGGTACAATGTCCTTCACCCGATGGGGTGGGACGCGTTCGGATTGCCGGCAGAACAATATGCGCTCGATACCGGCAACGACCCGGCCGAATTTACGCAAAAAAACATCGACAACTTCCGCCGGCAAATTAAGTCGCTTGGTTTTTCGTATGACTGGGATCGGGAAATTAACACGACTGATCCGAACTATTACAAATGGACGCAATGGATTTTCTTGAAGCTGTATGAAAAAGGGCTCGCCTACATGGACGAAGTACCGGTCAACTGGTGTCCGGCGCTTGGCACCGTGCTGGCGAACGAAGAAGTCATCAACGGCCGGAGCGAGCGCGGTGGGCATCCGGTCATCCGCAAGCCGATGCGGCAATGGATGCTGAAAATTACCGCCTATGCCGACCGGCTGCTCGAAGATTTGGAGGAGCTTGACTGGCCGGAAAGCATTAAAGAAATGCAACGCAACTGGATCGGCCGTTCAGAAGGGGCGGAAATTGAGTTTGCTGTCGACGGCCATGACGAGTCGTTCACAGTATTTACGACGCGGCCAGATACGCTGTTTGGCGCCACGTACGCAGTGTTGGCTCCGGAACATCCGCTTGTTGAGAAAATTACAACGCCGGAGCAAAAACCAGCCGTTGATGCTTACTTAAAAGAAGTGCAAAGCAAAAGCGACCTCGAGCGCACCGACTTGGCGAAAGAAAAAACAGGCGTGTTCACTGGTGCGTACGCCATCCATCCAGTTACCGGCGACAAGCTGCCGATTTGGATCGCCGACTACGTGTTGATGGGCTACGGCACTGGGGCGATCATGGCTGTACCGGCGCACGATGAGCGCGACTACGAGTTTGCGAAAACATTCAACTTGCCGATTAAAGAAGTCGTTGCCGGCGGGAATGTCGAAAACGAGCCGTACACTGGCGACGGGGAGCACATCAACTCTGAGTTTTTGAACGGCTTGAACAAACAAGAAGCGATTGAAAAAATGATCGCCTGGCTTGAAGAAAACGGAAAAGGACAAAAGAAAGTGTCGTACCGGCTGCGCGACTGGTTGTTCAGCCGCCAGCGCTACTGGGGTGAGCCGATTCCGGTCATCCATTGGGAAGACGGGACGATGACGACGGTGCCGGAAGAAGAATTGCCGCTTGTCTTGCCGAAAACGGATGAAATTAAACCGTCGGGAACGGGTGAATCGCCGCTCGCCAACATCGAAGAATGGGTCAATGTTGTTGATCCGAAAACCGGGAAAAAAGGGCGGCGTGAAACAAACACGATGCCGCAATGGGCGGGAAGCTGCTGGTATTATTTGCGCTACATCGACCCGCATAACGACAAACAGCTCGCCGATCCGGAAAAGTTGAAACAATGGCTGCCGGTTGACGTCTACATCGGCGGGGCGGAGCATGCGGTCTTGCACTTGCTGTACGCTCGCTTCTGGCATAAAGTGTTGTACGACCTTGGCATCGTGCCGACGAAAGAGCCGTTCCAAAAGCTGTTTAACCAAGGGATGATCTTAGGCGAAAACAATGAAAAAATGAGCAAATCGAAAGGCAATGTCGTCAACCCGGATGATATCGTCGAAAGCCATGGCGCGGATACGTTGCGGCTGTATGAAATGTTTATGGGGCCGCTTGAAGCGTCGATCGCCTGGTCGACGAAAGGGCTTGACGGAGCGCGCCGTTTCTTAGAGCGCGTCTGGCGCCTGTTTGTCACCGAAGATGGTCAACTGAACCCGAACATCGTTGACGAGCCAGCGAACGATACGCTCGAGCGCGTCTACCATCAAACGGTGAAAAAGGTGACGGAAGACTACGAAGCGCTGCGCTTCAACACTGCCATTTCGCAGCTGATGGTGTTCATTAACGAAGCGTATAAAGCGGAGCAGATGAAAAAAGAATATATGGAAGGGTTCGTCAAGCTCTTATCGCCGGTTTGCCCGCATATTGGCGAAGAGCTCTGGCAAAAGCTCGGCCATACTGACACCATCGCCTATGAACCATGGCCGACATATGACGAAGCGAAACTCGTCGAAGACGTCGTTGAAATCGTCATCCAAATCAATGGCAAAGTGCGGGCGAAACTGAACGTGCCGGCGGACTTATCGAAAGAGGCGCTAGAAGAACGGGCGCTCGCCGATGAAAAAATTAAAGAGCAGCTTGCAGGGAAAACGGTGCGTAAGGTGATCACTGTCCCTGGTAAGCTCGTCAATATCGTCGCCAACTAACGAGACGGGTGGGGCGGGCAGTCCGCTGCCACCCTCTTATATGGATGAAAGGAGCGAACTTGGATGGAAGAAATCAAGGAAATCACCGCGGCGGAAGTGAAAGAAAAGCTTGAACGCGGCGAAAAGCTGAACATTGTCGATGTGCGTGAAGACGAGGAAGTCGCTCTCGGCATGATTCCAGGTGCCAAACATATCAAAATGGGCGATATTCCGAACCGATTGGACGAACTCGACAAGGAGGAAGAATACATTTTCGTCTGCCGCTCCGGGCGGCGGAGCGAAAACGTCTGCCGCTATTTGCAGGAGCTTGGCTACCGCGTCTGCAACATGATCGGCGGCATGCTCGAGTGGGAAGGGGAAACAGTGACGAAGCAATAATGTGACGGTTCCGCTTAGCCGGTCAACCGGCAGGCGGGGCGATTGGCAGACGGACAAAAAACGGCATGGCCGGTAAAGACGGCCTGCCGTTTTTTTTCGCTTCACGCTGCTTGTTACGTGCCGCCCTACCGATCCGTCAACTCAGTGAAAAGGAGAAGGCGAGCCCGTTTCGTTCCTTAGGCAGGAACTTTCCCTTGCCTTGTGGAAATGGAAAAAGAAAAACGGAGGGCGATCGCCATGTATAAAGTGAAAGTGTTTGACAAAGAACATGAAAAAGATTTAGAGGCGGCCGTCAATGATTTTTTAGCCCGCTTGAAAGACGGGCAGTTGATTGATGTCAAATACAGCGTGGCGGCGATGGAATCAGAGGGCGAGCAAATTTATTGCTTTTCTGCCATGGTCATTTACCGGACGTAATTTGCCGGGCCGCCCCGGTTGCAGGCGGAGCCGGAAGGTCGAGCTGTCTGTAAGAGGCTTTCCAGCTTTCTGTCAGCCGTTGTCCACCCCGGCGGTGGGAAAGCGGCTGCGCCTAGTTTGGTATGCCGTCAATCAACGGCTGTCCGCGCCGATGCTTCCTCTGCTTTTCACTTCCAACGCATAGCGAGCGGCGTTCATGCCGGCGAGCCGCCCGGTCACCAAGGCGGCGGTGATGTTGTAGCCGCCCGTATAGCCGTGGATGTCCAAAATTTCGCCGCAAAAATATAGACCGCCCATACATTTGGATGCCATCGTTTTTGGCTCAATTTCTTTCACTGACACACCGCCTCCGGTCACGAACGCTTTTTCGATGGACAGCGTGCCATGGACGTGAAACGTAAACTGTTTGCAACAGCGGACGAACGCCCGCAGCGCTTCATGACTCACCGTTCCGGCGGCCGCTTGCAGGTCGATGCCGCTTCGCTCCAGCAAAAAGGCGGCGTATCGTTCCGGCAGCACCGTTTTGGCGATGTTTTTTACCGCTTTTTTCGGTTCTTGTTTGCATAATTTGGCTAAGCGTTGAAACAGCTCTTCTTGCGTGAGATCCGGCAGCGCATCGATGCTCATGGCGACCGTGCCGTCCGAAGCTTTTTTCAGCGCTTTGACAACAAATTGGCTGCAGCGGAGAGCGGCCGGGCCGGAAATACCGAAATGGGTAAACAGCATGTCCATTCGGTGGGTGATGAGCGGCTTGCCGTTCGGCTTTAAGACGCTCAGCGCCACATCGCGCAACGACAGTCCTTGCAGCGTCCGGTTTTTGATGAACGGCTCGTTCGATACGATCGGCACTTCGGTCGGAAACAGCTCAGTCACCGTATGACCGGCTTTTTCCGCCCAAGGATAGCCGTCGCCGGTTGAGCCGGTTTGCGGCACGGATTTGCCCCCGACTGCGACAACGACGGCGTTTGCTGCGATTGTCTCCCCGCTTTTTAGCTTGACGCCGACCGTTTTTCCGTGCTCATACAGAACATCCTCAACCGGCGCCTCAAGCCGGATATCGACTTTAAGCCGGCCGAGTTCGTTCACGAGTGCTGTTACGACGGATTGGGCGCTGTCGCTTTTGGGAAACATGCGGCCATGGTCTTCTTCTTTCAGCGGCACGCCAAGCCGTTCGAAAAAGCGGATGATATCTTCATTGTTAAATACGGAAAAGGCGCTGTATAAAAAGCGGCCGTTGCCGGGAATGTGGCGGACGATTTCATCGATCGGCAGCCGGTTCGTGACATTGCAGCGCCCACCGCCGGAGATGGCAAGCTTGCGCCCGAGCTTTGTTCCTTTTTCCAACAGCAGTACGTTCGCTCCTTGTTCCCCAGCAGCGATCGCCGCCATGAGCCCGGACGGGCCGCCGCCGATGATGATGACGTCATATCCCATATGGATTCCATCCTTTCGTTGTCTACAAGCAGACAATGTTTTTCGTTCCGTTGCCAACTATGATAAAATAGGAATGTTGCGATTTTCAACGTCCACGGTTAGGGAAGGGATCATATGTCAACATCGAAATTGCTGCGCGGCACATTTATTTTAACTGCTGGTGTGATGATTTCCCGCCTTCTCGGCTTGTTTTACGTCATTCCGTTTTATCACCTTGTCGGTGAGCGGGGTGGGGCGCTGTACGGATACGGCTATGTGCCTTACCAAATTTTTTTAAGTTTGGCGACGGCCGGGCTGCCGGTCGCCGTATCGAAATTTGTGTCAAAATACAATGCCCTTGAGGAATACCGCGTCGGCTATACGCTCTTTCGCTCCGGCCTCGTGCTTATGTTGGTGAGCGGTATTGCCTCATGGCTCATTTTGTACGGGCTCGCGCCCATTTTGGCTCCACATGTGATCGATGCAGAAACGAACGTCAACTCGGTCGATGACGTTGTCGCTGTCATTCGCGCGGTCAGTTTTGCGCTCATCATCGTGCCGATGATGAGCTTGATCCGCGGCTTTTTCCAAGGACACGAATCGATGGGGCCGACAGCGTTGTCGCAAGTCGTCGAACAAGTTGTGCGCATTGCCTTTTTGCTTGGGGCTTGTTATGTCATTTTACGTATGTGGGACGGCTCGATCGTCACCGCCGTGAGTGCAGCGACGTTTGCCGCGTTTGTCGGCGCCGCCGGCGGGTTGTTGGTGCTCGTTGTGTATTGGTGGAAGCGGCGTCCGTATTTGCGCTCCTTGCTCGAGCGCGACCGCGGCGAAGTGAGCGTGTCGCTCCCGGCGATGTATAAGGAGTTGCTCCTTTCTTCGATTCCGTTCGTCTTTGTCGGCTTATCGATGTCGCTTTATCAGCTCATCGATCAGTTTACGTTCAACCACGCGATGGCTGCCGCAGGGTTGGGAAAAATATCGGAACACGCATATTCGGTGTTCAATATGTGGGCGCAAAAGCTCGTCATCATCCCGGTGACGTTGGCGACCTCGTTCAGCTTGGCGCTCATTCCGACGATCACGAAAGCACATGTTGAACAAAACCGGAGGGCCATGCGGCAATATTTGAACCAGACGTTCCAAGTGCTGATGTTTTTAACGATGCCAGCGGTGATCGGCATGGCGGTGCTCGCTGGTCCGATGTACAGCTCGTTTTACAGCTATGACCCGCTCGGTGAGCAAGTGTTGCGTTGGTACGCCCCAGCGGCGATTTTGTACGCGTTATTTTCCGTGACGTCCGCGATTATGCAAGGCATTAACCAGCAGCGGTTTACGGTCATTAGTTTAGCGGCCGGCCTGCTTGTGAAACTGTCGCTTAACACACTGTTGATTATGAAATGGGCGACGGTTGGTGCCATTGTTGCGACGATGGCCGGGTATTTCGTCTCGGTGGCGTTCAACTTATGGGTGATTCAACGGTACACCCGCTATCGCTATCGTTTTGTCCTTCGCCGAACGGTGTTTATGGCCATTTTGACGGCGTTGATGTCGGTGACCGTGATGGTCGTTGCGGCGTTGGTCGGGCAGTGGGTCGATTATCGCCAGGGAACGGCGGAGGCGGTGTTCGTTGCTGCGATTGGCGTGGCGGCCGGTGCGGTGGTGTACTTGTTTCTCAGCATTCGCTCCGGGCTGTTTGTGGCGCTATTTGGCGACCGGTTTGCTTTTTGGCGTCGGAAAGAGAAAAAGGCCGTGTCATAATTCTTGCTCATCAGTTCCCGGTTTCGCTATCTGCGTTGGCAGTGGCGGATTTATGGCCAAAACGAGAAGAAGGCGGTCTTGTGATCCGCCTTCTTTCTCATCGGTTTATGCAAGGCCGAGTCGGCGCTCGATGCGATCGAGGCGTCTGTCCACCCGTTCGAGCTGCCGGTTGAGCCGTTCGACATTGCGCTCGAGCTGCTCGATGCGTCGCGCCCAGTTGGTAAATTGCCATATGGGCAAGAACTGGCCTGCTGGCTGTTGACGGTAATCGTCAAACGTCGGAACATAATAGTAATACTCGTTCATCGACACATCTCCTTTCTGTATCTTTCCCTCATAGTGTATGGTGAGGAGGCAAAAGCGGACTAGATAAACGCCCAATAGAGGAATATTTTAGGAGGGAGTTTCGTGGAACTGCGCATTGACAAGCTGCTCGCCCATATGGGCTATGGGACGAGGAAGGAAGTAAAAAAGCTGCTGAAGTCCGGCTTGGTGAAAGTGGATGGCGCTGCTGTCTATGATCCGAAAACGAAAGTGCGGCCGGACGAGCAGACGGTGACCGTCTGGGGAGAAACGGTCGAGTATAAACAGTTCATTTATTTGATGATGAACAAGCCCCCCGGCGTCATCTCAGCGACGGAAGACGCTGTGGAAGAGACGGTCGTTGATTTGCTTGAAGAGGAAGATCGGCTGTTTGACCCGTTTCCAGTCGGGCGGCTCGACAAAGACACGGAAGGGCTTCTGTTGTTGACGAATGATGGACAGCTCGCCCATCAGCTGTTGGCGCCGAAAAAACATGTGCCGAAAACGTACTTTGCCGTCATTGATGGCGAGGTGACGGAAGACGATGTGGAGGCGTTTCGGCGCGGTGTGGTGCTCGATGACGGCTATGAGACGAAGCCGGCCGAGCTTGTCGTGTTGAAATCCGGCCTGCGTTCCGATGTCGAAGTGACAATTACAGAAGGGAAATTTCATCAGGTGAAACGGATGTTTCAAGCGGTCGGCAAGCGGGTCGTTTATTTGAAACGGGTGCAAATGGGGCCGCTTTCTCTCGATCCGAATTTAGCGGTTGGCGAGTATCGGGAATTGACAGATGAAGAGGTGGAGATGCTGAAGCAATATCGGGCGGACGCGGATGAAAAAAAAGGAACCTGAGACGGTTCCTTTTTTATGAAAAAGTGAAGAATATTCGTTCGTTATGAAAAGACATTCTGCATTCATCTCTCATCCTGTTTTGCCCTGTTGGCACCGCTCAAGAAGAGATACGCACTTTTTTGTTCGTGGTCGTCCATTTGCCCTTGCTCGGGCTGCGAACGAGATCATTGTACATAAGCACGTTTAAGTCACGCTGGATTGTTCGTGGGGTGGTGCCGAACTCATCAACAAGTTCTTGGGTCGTAACCGTTCCTTTTTCGCTAATGTACATATACACGGATTTAATACGGGTAAGCATCCGGTGTGTTGAAGGTTTCAAAAGACCACTCCCTATCTTAGCATCATTCGCATGGCACAACCGACAGCTTTTAGATGAGAGATGTCTTTTATCTGTTTACTACCATTGTACACGAAATGGCTGGGGAAATGCTACCCGTTTGCACATATTCACGAAAAATTTAAACATTTTGTAGCAAAAATGAAACGAAGTTGTGACAAATGAAAAATTTTGACAACCTTTTTTTGATATGATACGTTGGCAACAAAGAGTGATAAAAAGAAAGGGAGAATGACGTTGAACATCAACTGGATTGAGGAGGCACGGAAACGGAAAGACGATTTAGTTCGCGATGTGCAAGCGCTTGTCCGCATTCCGAGCGTTCGTGATGACAGCGAGGCGCAGCCAGGAGCGCCGTTTGGACTGAAAGTGGCAGAAGCGCTCGATTATATGTTAACCCGCGGTCAAGCGGAAGGGTTTCGCGTCAAAAACGTCGACGGGTTTGCCGGACATGTGGAAATGGGACAAGGGGAGAAGCTTATCGGTGTGCTCGGCCATATCGACGTCGTGCCGCCCGGGGATGGCTGGACGGTTGATCCGTTCTCCGCTCATGTGAGGGACGGCCGCATTTACGGGCGTGGGGCCATCGATGACAAAGGGCCGACCATCGCTGCGTTTTACGCAATGAAAATCGTGAAAGAACTCGGCCTGCCGCTGAGCAAGCGGGTTCGTCTCATCATCGGAGGGGATGAGGAAAGCGATTGGCGGTGTGTCGACCATTATTTCAAGCATGAAGAGATGCCGGACATTGGGTTTGTCCCGGACGCTGATTTTCCGATTATTTATGCGGAAAAAGGGATTATTGACGCTGATTTGCAATATCGGCTGACGGGGAGCGAAGAAACGGGAGAAATGACGCTTTGCTCGTTTCAAGCAGGCCGCCGTTACAATATGGTGCCTGATGCGGCCGAAGCCGTTGTCGAAGGAGCCGGGCTGGAGGAATGGTCTAGCCGGTATGAGCGCTTTTGCCGTGACCACGGATTAAACGGGAACATCCGCCATAGCGGCGAAGCGGCTGTGCTTACGCTGGAAGGAGTGGCTGCTCATGGCGCCGAACCGGAGCGCGGCAAAAATGCCGGCGTCTACTTGGCGCAATTTTTAGCGAGCCTTCCGCTAGATGGCGGTAGCCGGCCGTTTGTCCAGTTTGTGGCGTCCTCGTTTTTCGGCGACACGCGCGGACGGAAGCTCGGTCTGGCGTATCGGGATGAGCGGAGCGGTGAGCTGACCGTGAATGTCGGCGTGTTGTCATACGACCGTGCGCAGGGCGGGACCATCGGGTTGAACATTCGCTATCCGGTGACGGCCGACGGGGAAACGATCCGTCAAACGTTGTCCAACGTGGCTGTTGAACGCGGCCTGACGCTCGGGCGTTTCCATGATACGAAACCGCATTACGTCGATCCGGATCATGAGTGGATCCGCACGCTTCAACGCATCTATGAAGAACAAACCGGTGAGCCTGGTCGGCTGTTGGCGATTGGCGGCGGCACGTATGCCCGCTCGTTGACCGCCGGGGTGGCGTTCGGTGCTTTGTTTCCTGGCCGCCCTGATGTCGCCCATCAAAAAGATGAATATGTCGAGATTGACGATTTAGTGAAAGCGACTGCCATTTACGCTCAGGCGATCTATGAGCTGGCCAAATAAACCGCTGCTTCGGAACGGCTTAAGAAATAGAATGGTTGCCCCACAAGACAGCAATGTTGTGACAAGGAAAGGGGAGAACGGGATGGAAGCAGCCTTAAAACGGGAAGCAGCGGCGCGAAAAACGGTGTTTCCGCTCTTTTATTTTCTGATCTTTTTTGCCATTGGGGCGCTGTCTCCGCTTTTGTCTGTCTATTTGCAGGAAGAAGCGCGCCTGTCGGGGACGGCCATCGGTTGGATTATGTCGCTCACCCCGATCGTGACGATGGCCGCCCAACCGCTTTGGGGCATGGTGACTGACTATACGCGCAAACCGGTCGGGATATTAATGATCACGCTCGTTTTGACGGCGTTGTTCGGACTCATGTATTCATTCGCCGGCAGTTACGAAGCCTTTGTTGCGTTGACGGTGCTGCTTTCGGCGGCGCAGAGCGCTGTCGTTCCGATTTCGGACAGCCTCGCCCTTCGCCATGTCCACGAACAGGGCGGAAACTACGGCTCCATTCGGTTATGGGGATCGATCGGCTTTGCTGTGGCGGTGTTTGTCGTCGGATGGCTATCCGAACGTATCGCCTTTGCGGTCATTTTTTATGCGTTTTCGCTTGCGATGTTAGCTGCAGCCGCGTTGACTGCTCGCCTGCCGCGCTACCGGACGGCGGTGTCGACAGGGAGGTTGACGTGGCGTGACATCGGCGGACTGCTTTCGCTCCGCCCGTTTCGACTGTTGTTGACGGCCGCGTTTTTGTTGTTCGGTCCGATTTTGGCCAACAATTCGTATTTCGGGCTGTTGATTCATGAACTCGGCGGTACGCTGACTGGCGTCGGCTTCGCCTTTTTGCTTGCTGCCGGAAGTGAGGCGCCGTTTATGAAAGCGACGGATCGGCTCATCCGCCGGTTTGGCATGGCGCGCCTACTTATTTTGGCGGCGCTAATATCGGCGGTCCGCTGGCTGTCATATGCCGCCGATCCACCGCTTTGGTTTGTCTATATGACAACGATCGTGCAAGGCTGCTCCGTTGGACTGTCGATTCCGACCGCGCTCCAATATGCGCGTCGCTTGGTGCCAGAGCGGGTGCAGGTGACGGCGGTGTCCCTTTACTCGGCAGTCAGCAACGGCCTTGGCGCTTGGTTTTGCACGCTTTTGGGCGGGTATTTGCTTGAGCGGTGGCACATTGGCACGGTTTATTTGTTTTTTGGCGCTTGCACGCTCGCTGGCGTGTTCGTATTGCTTTGGCTTGCCAAACTAGAACGAGACGACCAATCGGCAGGTGAGAGAGGATGAAACGCAACCATTATTTTATTGCCGTTCCGCTGACGGCGGAGGCGAAACAAGCGATTGCCCGTTTTGCGGGCGATATGGCATCATCGCTTCCGTTCCGTACATGGGTGCATGAACAAGACTACCATATTACCCTTGCATTTTTAGGGGATGTGCCGCCACAGAAAATGGACCTGCTATGTGAAAAGGTAGCGGCAGCCGCAGCCCGCTACGCTCCGTTTTCCCTTCAACTTGACGGGCTCGGAACGTTCGGAGAGCGCACAGCGCCCCGCATTTTTTGGCAAGGAGTCAAAGCGGAGGAAACGCTCAATGCGCTGCGGCGCGATGTGTATGAGGCTTGCTTAACGCTCGGTTTTTCTCTCGACCGGCGGCCGTTTGCCCCGCATATTACGATCGCTCGCAAATGGCAAGGCGCCGAGCCGTTTAAGCCGGAAATGCTCGGTATGCTTCCGGCGGCTTCGGCGGTGTTTTCGGTGCCGGAGATTGTGCTATACCGGACAAATATGCACCAGACGCCAAAATATGAAGTGATCGCCTCGTTTCCGCTGCTGGGTGCACCGGCGGAGGGCAACCAATAGTAGGTGAGGGTATGGGACAGCTTGTGAAAATGCGGGATTGTATCTCCCGCTATGAAACGGATGTGTATTATTATGTGCCGGAATTTATCCGGCTGAAACAACGGCAGTGGGAACAGGCGAAAGCACGGTGGGAAGCGGCACACGATGCTGGCATGAGCGTTCAAACGGGCACGGAAGAGACGTGGGATTTTTTGCTTAACGAACCATCATGGTGGGAACGGCTCGTAAAGCGGTGGCGGCGCGACACGGCATTGGAAGAGGAAGAAGAGGCGCCAGCCGCTATTGCGATGGTCAACCGTGCGGCCACCGTTGAGGAGCTGAAGCGTCAATTTCTTGACGAATTGTTTCAGCTTCAGCTGAAATGGGCCAGTTCGACGATGATGTACGTTTCTCCGCTTGACGACGAGCTGTATCGCGATGAAACGTTGAAGTATTTTTTGCAGCGGTTTCCGGATACGTATTTATGTTTTTACCAGCCGGTCGTTATGGCCGGTAAGGCGCAGGTCGAGCTCGAGACGGTCATCCTGACGCCGACGGCGGCTTGGTGCATCGCCTTTGTCGAGGGAAGTCCGGACAATATTGTGATCGTATCCGCAGACCGGTTTTGGACGGAGCGGGCCGGAATGAAAGAGGTTAAGCGGGTGAACCCGGTCGTGTCGCTGCGCCGGACAGGGCAAGTCGTTTCTGATATTTTCCAAAAACATCAAATCGATTGGCCGATTCATCTTGTGCTGTTAAACCGCTATGGCTACATTGACCATAGCAATCTTTTTCCTTTTGTTCACTATATTGATAAACGAAATTATGAACAATGGTTTTCCCGCTTGCGCCGCTCAGCCCTTCCGCTTCGGCATCAGCAGTTGAAGGCGGCTGAGGCGTTGCTTGGCCACTGCGCCAGTTTTTACAGCCCCCGCCTTGATGGGAATATTTACAACGAAGAATGGCAACAATAAAAGCATCTGTGCATCGATGGGGCGAACCGGCCGATTTTTTGGCACCGCCCTTTTTCTTTTGCGTATGATAGTAGTAACGGGAGGCCACAAAGGGGGTGAGCCAATATGCTTCATATTAACCGAACGTTTGTCGCCTATTTGGACGAGATGGATCAATTGACCGTGCTTGTACCGAAGTCGTGTTGCCCTGACGAGATGGCGCCATTTACGATGGTGGCACCGAGCGGAGAGGAAATTCCGCTTTCCGTGCAGCAGCTCGAGGACTTAGGCGATATGGTGAAATATGTATGTCGATTTGCGTCTGCGTTCGAGTTTGGGGCGACCTATTGGGTTCGTGCCCGTTCGGGGGAGAGAACCGATGTGCAAATCGGTGCTGTCGTGCGGACGCCGGCGTTCGATGATCAATTTTTTTACGAAGGAAAGCTAGGAGTGGACTACACGAAGGAGCAAACGGTGTTCCGCGTCTGGGCACCGACGGCAACCGCCGTCAACGTCAAGTTGATCCACCCAGATAGCGGTGATGCCCGCTATGTGCCACTTGAGCGAGGGGAGCGCGGTGTATGGTCGGCGGTCGTACCCGGCGACTGGGAACGAACGTATTATACGTATGTTGCCTGCATTAACCGCGTATGGCGCGAGGCAGTGGATCCATATGCGACCGCTGTTTCCATCAATGGTGAGTATGGCGTGATCATCGACTGGGAAAAGACGAAGCTCGCACCATCCGCTCGTCCGTTGCCGCCGCTCACATCACCGACTGACGCCATTATTTACGAATTAAGCATCCGTGATTTTACGAGCCACCCCGACAGCGGTGCCGCCCATAAAGGGAAGTATCTTGGGTTGTCGGAAGCGAATACAAGTGGGCCGAACGGAACATCGACCGGGCTTTCCTATTTAAAAGAGCTGGGTGTCACCCATGTGCAGATTATGCCGTTTACCGATTTTGCTGGAGTTGATGAACGCGATCCGTCAGCCTCGTATAACTGGGGATACAATCCACTTCATCTATATGCACCGGAAGGAAGTTATGCAACCGATCCGACCGATCCTTACGCGCGCATTGTTGAATTAAAACAAATGATTCGAACGCTGCACGAAAATGGTTTGCGTGTTGTCATGGATGCGGTATATAACCATGTCTACGATCGGGAGCAGTCATCACTGGAGAAGCTTGTTCCCGGGTATTATTTCCGCTATGATGCGTATGGCCAGCCAGCCAACGGCACCGGCGTCGGCAACGACATCGCTTCTGAGCGGCGGATGGCCCGTCGGTGGATCGTCGATTCGGTCATCTTTTGGGCGAAAGAGTACGGCATTAATGGATTTCGTTTCGATTTGATGGGTGTGCATGATATAGAGACGATGAAAGTCGTGCGTGACGCTCTCGATGCAATCGATCCATCGATTCTCGTGTATGGGGAAGGTTGGGACTTGCCGACACCGCTTGCGCCAGAGCAAAAAGCGACGATGGCCAACGCTTGGAAGTTGCCGCGCATTGCCTATTTCAATGATCGGTTCCGCGATACGATCAAAGGAAGCACGTTCCATTTGCCAAGCCGCGGCTTTGCACTCGGCGATGCAAGCGGGCGCGAACAGGCGAAAACGGTCATCGCCGGCAGCTTGCGGGCGTTAGGCGGGCTGTTTTGTCATCCACTCCAATCGTTGAACTATGTAGAATGTCATGATAATCATACTTTTTGGGATAAGATGGAAGTTGCGAACGGCTACGAATCAGAAGCGATTAGGCGCAAACGGCAAAAGCTCGCCACGGCGATCGTTCTATTGGCGCAAGGGATTCCATTTTTGCATAGCGGTCAGGAGTTTTATCGGACAAAAGGGGGAGATGGCAACAGCTATCAGGCACCTGATGAGGTGAATTGGATCGATTGGGAGCAGAAAAGCCGCTATGAAAACGACGTTCGCTATGTTCAAGGGCTGATCGCTCTTCGTCGGGCGCACGGTGCGTTTCGCCTCGCGACAGAGGCGGAGGTGTTGCGCCATTTCGAGTTTCTTGAACCAACCCCGCCGTCAGTGATCGCTTATTGGCTGCGCGATGTCGCCGTCTACGGGCCGTGGGGGGACATCATTGTCATTCACCATCATGAAGAGAAATCGGAGACAATTGTTCTTCCCGATCAAGAAGAATGGGACGTCGTCTGCGACGGAGAGCAAAGCGGGACGATTCCGCTCCGACGGGTGCGCCATGTTGTTGACCTTGACGGTATCGGTACATGGGTGCTTGTCAGAACAGAAGCGATGAATGCCGATGAAAATGCGGGATGAGCGGAATCCCAATGGGAAAACTCCTTCCCTTTTGTTTTGCTGTGCAGACTTTGGCAGTTTTATGCAAGTGTCTTGGTAAGAAAAATGTTTGCATGCCGGGGCGGTATTTCAGTATAATACAAGTAAGACGGACGGAAGAAGGACGCGGCACGGCCGTCCTTTTTATTTGTGCACAAGAAGAAGCAAACGGACACGTTTTCTATTTTTTAAGTCGCAGGTGAACATGCTTTGGAACAGTTACTAGGTAAGGAGTGGGAGATCACTCCGGCCGGCGGTGCAACAGGGGATGCGTATTTTGCCGAATATGAAGGGAAGAAACTGTTTTTGAAACGGAACTCTTCCCCGTTTCTTGCCGTATTGTCGGCGGAAGGGATCGTCCCGAAGCTCGTCTGGACGAAACGGATGGAAAATGGCGATGTGTTTACGGCCCAGCAGTGGCTGAACGGCCGGGAGCTGAAGCCGCATGAGATGGGAAGCGAACAGGTGGCGGCGTTGTTGCGGAAAATTCATGGCTCCAAAGAGCTGGTGACGATGCTTAAGCGGCTCGGCAAAACGCCGCTGCATCCCGAGAAGATGCTCGCTGCGCTCACCGAGCGGCAACGACGTCATCCGATCGGCGCTGCGGCCGTTCGTGAAGCGCTTAGCTGGCTTAGGCAACATGTATCGTTCTTGCCTGATGATCAGCACGTCGTTTGCCACTGTGACATTAACCATAACAATTGGCTGCTTGCTGATGACGGCACATTGTACTTGATCGATTGGGATGGAGCTGTTATTGCGGATCCGGCCATTGACATCGGCATGTTGCTTCATTTATACATTCCGCGCGCTGAGTGGGAAGTGTGGCTTCATCAGTATGGATTGGCATGGACGGAGGGACTTGCCCTCCGTCTGAAATGGTATGCCATCGCCCATACATTGCATTCACTGTTTTGGCCGAAAGGGAAGGATAGTCAAAAAGAAAGGGAACAATCGTTGCAATTATTGCAGTACATTATAGCGGAACAGTAAGCCGTTGAACGTTGCCGAAACGGTCTTCGAAAAAGAAAACAGAACGCTGGCAACGTTTCACGGCCTCTCATGTTTGACCAGTCTTAGCCGCGCTGTTTATGACAGCTCGTTCACCCAATCGGCGAGCTGGCTTTGATGCGCGGAAATATGGGCGTTTAAATCGGGGCTATATTTTCCGCCTTGGCCATAGGCGTAAATGTTCGGGAGAATTTGCTTGACATTCGCGCTCACCTCATTGTTGGCGAGCAGCGATTTGACAAGCCGTTCGATTTGTTCACATTCGGAAACCGTTCCGCAACAATCAAGTTGGTGTTCAGACAAAATATCGCGGAGCACGGTCAATTGATGGTTATGGTCGAGCGGCATGCCGTTCACCATCCTTTAGCGAAGCTGTACGGTTTTAATATGCCCGGGCCTAACGGTGTTTATGCCTAGGCGTTTGCTTCTTCAAGCGCGGTTATACTAACAAGGTAGCATCAAAACAACAAACGGAAACGAGACAGAGGTGTCAATATGCGTTTGCGCAACAAACCATGGGCGAAAGACAAAATCGCCGCTTACCCTCAGTATGTCATCCCTGACCCGGAAGCGAGGCGCGGGCGTTGGCATGAGCTGTTTGGCAATGACCGGCCGATCCATATTGAAATCGGCACTGGAAAAGGAAAATTTATTACCGAAATGGCGAAGCTGCATCCCGACGTCAATTTTATCGGCATTGAGTTGTATCCGAGCGTGCTCGTGTCGGCGCTGGATAAGCTGATCGAGAGCGAGCTGCCAAACGTGCGGTTGCTCAATGCCAACGCGAAAGATCTCACCTCATTTTTTGCTGACGGAGAAATCGCGCGTATTTACTTGAACTTTTCCGACCCGTGGCCGAAAAAGCGGCATGAGAAACGGCGGCTGACCTATCGGGATTTTTTGGCGCTTTATGATCGCATTTTGTCCGCGGACGGGGACATTCATTTAAAAACGGACAATCAGTCGTTTTTTGAGTATTCGCTTGTCAGCCTGTCACAATATGGGTTTGTGCTCGCGGCGGTCCAATTGGATTTGCATCGGAGCGATATTGTCGGTAACGTCATGACCGAGTACGAAGAAAAATTTTCAGCAAAAGGCAACCGCATTTACCGCTGCGAGGCGCTTCGTCCGCCACAGCAGTCATAACGGCCCGACCGGTTTGGTCGGGTTTTTTTAGTGCTCTGAACCGGTCTCACCACGTTTCCTCGTGAGCATAAGTGGAGGATGCATCCGTGCCCTCACCAACTTTCGGACGCACGGGGATGGCTTGGCTGACAGCCGGCTGTGAGGCGGGTATTCCTAAGAACCTCCCACTTCTAAGCGTAAACGTCGATGGGAGAGCGTTCCATCCTTTCCGGCCGATGAAGAAAATGGTACACTAATGAATAAGGGGGGAGAGGAACATGGAACAATTACAAGTTGGACAAGTGACATTGACATGGTTGAACGGAGGCGTTACTCATCTTGACGGCGGGGCGATGTTCGGTGTCGTTCCGAAACCGCTTTGGTCGAAAAAATATCCGCCGAATGACCAAAACCAAATTGAGCTGCGCACGGATCCCATTTTGGTGGAGGCTGGCGGCAAACGTCTGCTCATTGAATCCGGCATCGGCAACGGCAAACTGACCGATAAACAAAAGCGCAATTTCGGCGTCACCGAGGAATCGTCGCTTGACGAGTCGCTCGCTGCGCTGGGGCTGACGCGCGGCGATATTGACATCGTCATCATGACCCATCTTCATTTTGACCATGCGTGCGGGTTGACGGTTTGGGAAGACGGGCGGCTTGTGCCGGCGTTTCCGCGCGCAGCGATCATCACTTCGGACGTGGAGTGGGAGGAAATGCGCGCTCCAAACATCCGCTCGCGCAATACGTATTGGAAAGAAAACTGGGAGCCGATTGCTGAACAGGTCATTCCGTTTACGAAAGAAACGGAAGTCGTCTCCGGTATCCGCCTCATACATACCGGCGGTCATAGCGCCGGCCATGCGATTGTGTTGATCGAATCGGATGGGGAGATGGCCATCCACCTCGGCGATTTGCTCGGCACACATGCGCATCAAAACGTCCTTTGGGTGATGGCGTATGATGATTACCCGATGGACTCGATTTTCGCCAAACAGCGGTGGCTTCCGTACGGCATCGAGCGGAACGCTTGGTTTACGTTTTATCATGATGCCTATTACCGCGCTGTCAAATGGCGGGAAGACGGAACGATCGCAGAGCAAGTGAAGCGAAACCGGCCGACGCTATAGCGGTTTCGTGTCGACGATGGTGCCGGTGTACGCGTTCACCCAAAACTCGTCATCCCTGTCATCACGGCAAATGCCGCCGCGGTAGACGGTGTATGTCAACCCGTTTTTCTCATAGCGCTCCGGAGCGGATTGAATCCATGAACCACGGATCGGGCGCGTCCCGCTGAGCGATTGCTTCGCCATCGCCAGCGCTTTTTCCGGGGGGAGAAGTGCGGGCCGTGACGCGGCGCGGATGGCGCAGACAGCAGCGGCACCGACGGCAACGCCAACAAGCCATTTTTTCCAAGCCATGCGTTTGTTCCTCCTTTTGCCTTGATACGGATTAGTATAGCCGATTTTGACGGAAGATGTAAGCAGAGCGGAAAAACAGAAGGCAATGAATGAAAAGAAAGGGAGAACCGTGATGAACGTAGAAACGCTGCAACTGTTTCAAACGTTGACCGAACTGCCAGGGGCGCCAGGCCATGAGCACGCGGTGCGGCAGTTTATGCGCAAAGAGCTCGCCAAATACGCCGATGAGATCGTGCAAGACCGTCTCGGCAGCATTTTCGGCGTCAAGCGTGGCGATGAGACAGGTCCAACGGTGATGGTCGCTGGCCATATGGACGAGGTCGGATTTATGGTAACGGCGATTACCGATAACGGCATGATTCGCTTTCAAACGCTCGGTAGCTGGTGGAATCAAGTGCTGCTCGCCCAGCGCGTGCAAATTATCACGGACGACGGGCCGGTCATTGGCGTCATCGGCTCGACTCCGCCGCATTTGCTCAATGAGGAGCAGCGCAACAAACCGATGGAACTCAAACATATGCTCATTGACATCGGCGCGGAAAGCCGTGAGGACGCTGAACGGATCGGTATTCGTCCAGGCCAGCCGATCGTGCCGGTCAGCCCGTTCACTCCGCTTGCAAACGGGAAAACGGTGATGGCCAAAGCGTGGGACAACCGGTTTGGCTGCGGGCTTGCCATTGAGCTGTTAAAAGAGCTGAAAGACGAAACCGTGCCAAACGTGTTGTATGCCGGAGCGACGGTCCAAGAGGAAGTCGGGCTGCGCGGGGCGCAGACGGCGGCAACGATGATTAATCCGGATATCTTTTTCGCCCTTGAAGCAAGTCCGGCGAACGATATGTCTGGCGATAAACAGGCGTTTGGCCATATCGGCAAAGGGGCGCTCCTCCGTTTGTACGACCGGACGATGGTGACGCACCGCGGCATGCGCGAGTTCGTGCTCGATACGGCGGAATCGCTTGGTGTGCCATATCAATTTTTCATTTCTCCAGCCGGAGGAACGGACGCCGGCAGAGTCCATATCGCGAACCGCGGTGTGCCGTCGGCAGTGATTGGCCTTTGCGCTCGCTATATTCATACGCATGCGTCGATCATTCATGTCGACGATTATGCGGCGGCCAAACAATTGATCGTCGAGCTTGTGAAACGATGCGACCGGGCGACGGTCGAAGCGATTCGCGCCAACAGCTGATCAAAAGCGAATGGCGGCAAAGAAGCAACACGATGGCGAAAGCTGAACAAGATAAGGGGAGAAGCGGTAGCTTCTCCTTTTCCATGCCAAGGAGGATGAGCAATGAAGACAATCGCAGTCGGAACAAAAAACGAAGCGAAAGTGGCCGCCGTTCGTGCGGTGTTCGGAGGATCGCAATGGCGCATTGTTCCGATTGATGTGCCATCAGGCGTCTCCGCTCAGCCGCTTTCGGACGAGGAAACGCGGCGTGGGGCGATTCAGCGCGCCAAGCGGGCGCTTGAAGCCGCCGAGGCGGAGATCGGCATCGGGCTTGAGGGCGGCGTCATGAACATGGACGGGCAATGGTGGCTTTGTAACTGGGGAGCGCTCGTTGACCGAAACGGCATTACTGTCGCTGTCGGTGGTGCGCGTCTCGCCTTGCCGCCAGACATCGGCGCCGGGCTTGAGGCGGGTCGCGAGCTCGGTGAACTAATGGAGGAATATACAGGGCGGCGGAACATCCGCACCAAAGAGGGGGCGGTCGGTGTGTTTACGAACGGGCGCATCGACCGTGCAGCGATGTTTTCCCACATCGTTCAGCTGTTGGTCGGCCAATACGAATTGTTTTGTCAAAATGGCCCGTTCACGGTATGATAAAGGAGGACAGCTGGCGACGCCATAAAAACAAGGAGGCAGATTGATGAACAGCCGGCAAATGTATGAGACGATCAAGGAACGTCTCAACGCCCATCCGCATTGGACGTTTCACTTTGATGCCAAACATGATACGATGCGAATCGAAGATCACCGCACGAAAAAAGGGGTTACGATCTCGCTTCCCGGCGTGATCGCCAAGTGGCACGAACAAAAAGACGAAGCGGTGCGCGAAATTATTTATTACGTAGAAGAGACACTGAAAACAATGGAAGAAACAGCAACGCTTTCCGGAAACGAACGGAACATTTATCCCGTGATCCGGTCGACGTCGTTTCCGACTGAAACGAAAGAAGGCGTTCCGCTTTTGCACGATGATCATACGGCCGAAACGCGCATTTACTACGCGCTTGATTTAGGTAAAACCTATCGCTTGATTGATGAACAAATGATGGAAAAGGAAAAATGGAACCGCGAGCGGGTGAAGGAAATCGCCCGCTTTAACGTCCGTTCGCTGCCGACGCCGGTGAAAGAAGACCGCGTTGCCGACAACGTGTTTTATTTTGTCAACACGAACGACGGCTATGATGCGAGCCGAATTTTAAACGATGCGTTTTTGGCCGAAATGCATACACGCATGGAAGGAACGATGGCGATAGCCGTTCCTCATCAAGACGTGCTCATTCTTGCTGATTTGCGCAATGACATTGGCTATGATGTGTTGGCGCAAATGACGATGAGCTTTTTTGCCAATGGCCGCGTGCCGATTACGGCATTGTCCTTTTTATATGAAAACGGCAAACTTGAACCGATCTTCATTTTAGGAAAAAAACGGAGAACGTAGCGCACAAGGAGGAGTTAAGCGATGAACGTGTTTTACAATCGGGAAGGGCTCGGTGATGTATTGCTAGTATCGCTAAAGCCGGTGGCGGCTGAGGAGCGAGTGTTTACAAAGCAAGGGGATGTTGTCCGCATCATTTCTGAACGGACAGGCGAGACGGTCGGCTATAATATTTTTTCCGCTTCTTCGTATTATCCGTTTTCTGGCAGCGGTCCGCTTGAAGTGAATGAAGAACTGGTCAATGTCGTGAATGACATTTTGGCGAAAAACGGCTATGAAGAGCGGATTGAAGCCGATTTGTCGCCAAAATTCGTTGTTGGATATGTAAAGGAAAAGGAAAAACACCCGAACGCCGATAAACTGAGTATCTGTCAAGTCGATGTCGGCAACGAAGTGTTGCAAATCGTCTGCGGGGCGCCGAACGTTGCTGCAGGGCAAAAAGTCGTTGTCGCGAAAATCGGCGCGGTCATGCCAAGCGGGCTCGTCATTCAAGAAAGTGAGCTGCGCGGCGTCACCTCGCGCGGCATGATTTGCTCGGCACGCGAACTCGGATTGCCAAACGCCCCGCAAGAAAAAGGGATTCTTGTGCTCTCCGATGAATATGAAGTGGGACAACCGTTCACGTTTTAACGAGTCAATATGGGAGAGCTGGGCGATATTCAGCTTGAACGTCACTGGAACTGACTCCAGTGACGTTTTTTCCGACACTGAATGAATAGAAAGAGTGGAACGATCAATGAAATTTTGGAAACGATGGCTTCGTTTTTTTACAGATGAGGAGGAACACGAACGACCAACCAACAGAGAACGACTAGACCACAGGCCGGAACGCGCCGAGGCGAAAGTCGTGTACCAGTACCCGCAAGGCCGTTTCCGGTTTCCGCTCATTCCAGATGACCATTCCTTAGAGACTAAGAAGACGACAAGGCAAATAGTCGACGAGGAAAGCAGGCTGAAGCCCCCACGTCGCCCATCTGTCGATACAGTGAGAGAAACGTCAGAAAAAAAGCCGTTCCGTCCGTCCGACGTGCCGTCTCCTATTTTTGGGTACCATAACAATAGGGAACAGCGGCAACGACTGACAGAACAAGGAATCATTGCCGCTAGGCGAACGGCAGAAAAAGCGAAGCAACGTCCTGAGGGCTTGTCCGCCGATGGACAAGCGAGCAGCTTGCCAAGTGAACAAGCTCTGTCGTCTCGCTCATCTGATTTCATTAATACCGCGGCGCCGCAGGGGACGTTGGAACAAACGACTCACAGCGCGAAGGGGGGAGCAGCGGCCGACCGGCAGACAGAAAAAGAGACTCAAGTCGATGCCGCAACCGTACAGATCGCAACGCCGGGCGCAGAAAAACGGATGAATGAAATCAGCGAGGGAGAAAATGAGCTTCGCAAAGCGCCGTTCACCGAGACAGCGGCAGAAGCAGAGGAGCTGCCTGTTGAGCCTGTCGAGGAATCACCTGTCCTTGACGAATCGGCATTGACGGAGACGGCAGCGGAAGCGAAGGATCCGTCCGTTGAGTCTGACGAGGGAGAGCTCGCCCTTGGCGAGCCGGCAATCACCGAGATGGCGGCAGAAGCAGAGGAGCAGCCTGTTGAGCTTGTCGAAGAATCGCTCGTCCTTGGTGAACCGGCATTCACCCAAACGGCAGTAGAAGCGAAGGAGCCATCGGCTGATCCTATCGCGGAAGAGTCCGTGCTCGACGAACCATCATTCACGGAGACGGCAGCGGAAGCGAAGGATCCGTCCGTTGAACTTGTCGAGGAAGCCCCTGCTCTTGGCGAATCGGCATTCACTGAAATAGCAAAAGAAGCAGAAGAGCAGATAGAAGGCATTTCGGCAGGGGATGACGATTGCGAAGGGAAAGCAGAAGCGGGGCAGGCAGTAATGAAAGGGACGACATGGACAGAAGCGCCCGTCTCGGAAGAAAAGGAAGTCCCGGAGGCGATGTCTGCGGCCGTGCCGACGAGCGGTGAACCGGCGGCTCCTGAAATGAAAGAGGAACAGGCGCATGCGTCGCTTTGTCAGGCCGCATCCGTCGTTGAACCCGAGAGCGGCTCCCGTGAAGGCGGAGATGAACATGAAAACGGACGGTCAGCGACGCGAGTGCATGAAAACAGATTAACTCAACCGGATGACCGCGACGATGGACAAAAGGAAATGCAAGAGCTGCCGACGGAGAGCGGCAACAGGAATGCACGGGGGACTTCTAAAGAGGCTGAGAGAAGACCGCTTTCCTCTTCGGCACCGGCTAGTGAAAACAGACGGGCGGCTGATCGCCATCGTCCGGAACGAATGCGCATTCCGTACAACGTCATGATGCTAAAGCAAGATCGGCGCAAGCTGGAAGAAAGAGCGGCCCGTCGCTCGAGCGGCTATTCGCTGCCGCCGTTGTCGCTCCTTCAGCCGCCGGGGGAGGCAGCGGCCTGCGATGAACAATGGATTCACGAACAATGCGCCCGTTTGGATCAGACGTTTGAAAGTTTCCATATTGGCGCTAAAGTCGTTCACGCCACACAAGGCCCGACAGTCACGCAGTTTGAAGTGCAGCCCGATTTAGGGGTGAAAGTGAGCAAGATTACAAGTTTGACGGATGATATCAAACTAAGCTTGGCGGCGAGAGATATTCGGATTGAAGCGCCGATTCCGGGAAAACGAACGATCGGTATCGAAGTGCCCAACCCGTCGAGCCGCCCGGTGCAGCTGCGGGAGATTTTAGACAGCAGCGCGTTTCGCGAGCACTGTTCTCCGCTCACGGTCGCACTCGGTCTTGATATTAGCGGAGCGCCGGTTGTGACGGACATCAAAAAAATGCCGCATGGACTCATCGCTGGAGCGACCGGGTCAGGGAAAAGCGTGTGCATGAACGCAATGCTCGTCAGCATGTTGTATAAAGCCGCTCCGCATGAGGTAAAATGGCTGCTTATCGACCCGAAAATGGTCGAATTGGCACCGTACAACGGCTTGCCGCATTTGCTCAGCCCGGTCATTACGGAGGCGAAGGCGGCCGCCGGGGCGCTCAAATGGGCGGTTCGCGAAATGGAGCGGCGGTATGAGCTATTTGTTCATGCGGGCGTGCGTGACATTGAAAAGTATAATGCTTATCTCCGTGCCCAAGGCAGCGGTGAACCGATCCTTCCATACATCGTGATTGTCATTGATGAGTTGGCCGATTTAATGATGGCCGCCCCAGCCGATGTCGAAGAATCGATTTGCCGGTTGGCACAAAAAGCACGGGCATGTGGCATTCACTTATTGATCGCTACCCAGCGGCCGTCGGTTGATGTCATCACCGGTTTGATCAAGGCGAACATTCCAACGCGCATTGCTTTTTCCGTCTCTTCTCAAATTGATTCGCGTACGATTTTGGATGCGAATGGAGCCGAGCGGCTGCTTGGTCGCGGCGATATGCTCTTTTTGGAAAACGGCTCGGCGAAGTCGGTGCGGCTGCAAGGCTGTTTTATTTCTGATGAGGAAATTGAACGGGTGACGGCGTATGTGAAGGCGCAACAAGGCCCTTCCTACATGTTCAGCCCGGACGAGTTTCGGCAGACGGCGGCGTTTAGTGAGGAAGATGATGAATTATTTGACGAAGCGTGTCGGTTTGTCATTGCGCAAGGTGGGGCATCCACATCGAGTTTACAGCGCCATTTCCGCATCGGCTACAACCGCGCCGCCCGGCTTATCGAGATGATGGAGGAGCAAGGACTGATTTCCGAAGCGCGCGGCAGCAAACCGCGTGACGTACTAATGAGTGAAGAAGAATGGACGCGTTGGCGGGAGAGAGGCGCGTTGCAGACGGATGGTTTTTCCTCTTCCGAACAGTAGTGTTTTGCCGACCGGCGTGCTATAATGGGGAAATGAGACAGTTGGTACAGTAGGATGAAATAAATGGCAAAAATAGATAAATATCATATACTGTCTTACAGAGAGACGATGGTTGGAGGGCTTAGCGATGACAGTTTACCATTTTGTTGGCATTAAAGGCACGGGGATGAGCGCGCTCGCGCAAGTGCTTTATGATCTCGGCTATACAGTGCAAGGATCGGACGTAGAAAAATGGTTTTTTACACAAAAGGCACTTGAAGAGCGGGGAATCCCGGTTTTGCCTTTTTCAAAAGATAATGTTCACCCGGGTTATACGGTCATTGCCGGCAATGCATTTCCGGACACGCACGAGGAAATCGAAGCCGCTCGTCAGCTCAGTGTTCCTGTCATTCGGTACCATCGCTTTTTAGGTGAGTTGGCAAGCAAGTTTACGAGTATAGCGGTGACCGGCTCGCACGGAAAGACGACGACGACGGGGCTGCTCGCTCATGTGATGCAAGGGGCGCATCCAACGTCGTATTTAATCGGAGATGGAACGGGAAAAGGGGAGCCGGGGAGCAAATACTTTGTATTTGAAGCGTGTGAATACCGAAGACACTTTCTCTCCTATTTTCCAGATTATGCAATTATCACGAACATTGACTTCGACCACCCAGATTATTTTGCCAATATCGACGACGTCTTTTCTGCTTTCCAGCAGATGGCGCAACAAGTGAAAAAAGGGATTGTCGCTTGTGGGGACGATCCGTATTTGCAAAATATTCAAGCCAAAGTGCCGATCTTGTTTTATGGGCTTGGCGAAGAAAATGATTTTCAGGCGCGCAACATCGTGAAAACGACAGAAGGAACGGCGTTTGACGTATTTGTGCGCAACACGTTTTTCGCCTCGTTTACCATTCCGCGCTTCGGCACTCATAACGTGCTGAATGCGCTCGCGGTCATCGCCCTTTGTCATTACGAGGGAATTGACGCTGGCACGATCGCTGCGCGGCTGCAAACGTTCCAAGGAGTGAAGCGCCGCTTTAGCGAAAAAACGGTCGGGCGCCAAGTGTTAATTGACGATTATGCGCATCATCCGCGCGAAATTATGGCGACATTGGAAGCAGCTAGACAAAAATACCCGGGGCGCGAAGTCGTCGCTATTTTTCAGCCGCACACGTATACGCGGACGCAAACATTTTTGAGTGAGTTTGCCGAAAGCTTGCAGCAGGCCGACTATGTTTATTTGTGCGACATTTTCGGCTCGGCGCGCGAACATCATGGCAAGCTGTCTATTCGGGACTTACAGGAGAAAATCCCGCGCTCGCAGCTGCTTGAGGAGCAAAACGTGTCGGTGTTGAAGCAGCATCGCGATGCAGTGCTTGTGTTTATGGGTGCCGGCGACATTCAAAAGTTTCAACATGCATACGAACAGGCCGTTCTCTCCGCCTGACGGCCGACAGGAAGCAGGCCGTGATCAAGACGGCCTGTTTTTTATGGGAAGACGTTTACTCGTAAACGAAGCAAACGGAATGAGAAATGCGGTTCGTCTTCACTAGAGAAGGTCAGCAAAATTTCTCATTCTCTGCCGTGAATTCGTCGGGAAAGATGAAGGGCTGGGCAGGAAACAGAGGATGGGATGTCGAAGTTTGAAAACGGAGCAGAACGGGTATAAAGAAGGACGAAATGCTTCAACAGGCAAGGGGGAAACAAGGTGGAATGGCTTTTGTATGCGAGCGCCGCGCTCATCGCTGTCGCTTTTTTGCTTCTTGCGGTTTACATAGCGAGAACGCTCATTGTTTTGCAGGAGACGCTGCGCCGGCTGACAGCAGCAGTCAACCATGCCGATGAACAAGTGCAGACGGTTGGGAAAGAAGTGACCCAGCTTCTCCATACGGCTAATAGCATCGCCGGTGATATGCAAAACAAGGCAGAAAAGTTAAACAATACGATCGAGGCGGTGAATGAAATCGGCGGCACCGTCCGATCGCTAAACCGCGCACTTCAGCAGACGGCAGCTGCGCTGTCGGCGAGGGCGAGCCAAGGGCAAGAAAAGTGGGCGAAAGCGCTGCGCTGGGCAAATGTTTTGCTTGATATATGGGAAAAATGGAGAGAAAGAGAACAACTGCGAGAAAAGGAGGGTATACGAAATGGCCAAAAATAATGGCGGATTTTTGCTTGGAGCGCTTGTCGGCGGCATCGCCGGCGCGGCTGCTGCGATGTTTTTGACGAGTGAAAAAGGGCGGAAGTGGCTGAACGACTTGAACAACAACGAGACATGGGAGCCGGTGAAAACGACAGCTACCGAATGGTTCGAGACGGCCAAAGAGAAAACGAAGGAAATCGCCAACTTCATCCCGCTGAAAACGGCTGAAGCGCCAGCTGGCGGGGAAAACATCGAAGAAACGACGATCCCGATTCCACCATCGGCAGATGAGACAGACCGCGAAACGCTCCAAAAGCTGCTTGAAGAAGCGGAAGCAGCGCTGGATGATGCTGAGCAAAACATGTCATACCGAAGAGAAATGGAGTGAAGATGGTGGGAATGGAGAAACTGGAGGCGATCGAACAGTTTGATCGCGTTATGCAAGAAATGGATCGCTTTTTATTCGTCAAACATAGCTTAACATGTCCGATTAGTCAAGCGGCGTTCCGTGAGTGTGAGAAGTTTGCCGCCGACCATCCGGAGCTGGCCGTCTATTGCCTATACGTTCAAGAGGCGCGCCCGCTTTCCAACTATATCGCGGAGCGAACGGGCGTTAAGCATGAGTCGCCGCAAGTGCTGCTGTTTGAAAACGGCCAAGTGGTTTGGCATACATCCCATTGGAAGATTACGTACGATGCGTTAAAAGCGCACACGGTCACCGCATAACCGCCTGCCTAGCGGGCGGTTTTTGCCAACCTTCTCGCTTTATCGCTTAAAAGCGTTTAATCAAAAAAGCATTTTTTTCGTGACAACTGGGGTTTCATCCATTATAATAAAGACTAATTACAAAACTTAACCGTTCTGTCTCCGGATGAGGGGAAGCGCCTGACGTGCGGCTTGCCATCGTCCTGTAGGCGAGACTAGGAGAACGAAACATCGCACGATATTTGGCGAAAGGATGGGGGAAGCATGAGCAACGAGAGATTAGATGAGCTGCGGGCGAGAGTCGACGAAATCAACTTGCAACTGTTGAAACTGATCAATGAACGGGGACGGCTCGTCCAAGAGATCGGGAAAATTAAAGAAGCGCAAGGAACGCATCGCTACGACCCGGTGCGCGAGCGGAAAATGCTTGATTTGATTTCCGAGCATAACGATGGACCGTTTGAAACGTCGACGCTGCAGCATATTTTCAAGGAAATTTTTAAAGCGGCGCTTGAGCTGCAAGAAGATGATCACCGGAAAGCGCTGCTCGTCTCACGGAAAAAACATCCGGAAAACACGATCGTCGAAGTGAAAGGCGAACGGATCGGCGACGGCAATCAATATTTCGTCATGGGACCTTGTGCGGTAGAAAGCTACGAACAGGTGGCTGCGGTCGCCGAAGCGGTGAAAAAACAAGGCGTGAAGTTGCTGCGTGGCGGCGCGTACAAACCGCGTACTTCGCCATATGACTTCCAAGGGCTTGGCGTCGAAGGACTGAAAATTTTGAAACGGATCGCCGATGAATTTGATTTGGCGGTCATTAGCGAAATCGTCACTCCGGCGGATATTGAGACCGCCTTGGATTATATTGATGTGATTCAAATTGGTGCGCGCAACATGCAAAACTTTGAGCTGCTGAAAGCGGCTGGTCAAGTGAATAAGCCAGTTTTGCTGAAGCGCGGTTTAGCAGCGACGATTGAAGAATTCATTAACGCTGCTGAATACATTATGTCGCAAGGCAATGGGCAAATCATTTTGTGTGAGCGCGGCATCCGCACGTATGAACGGGCGACGCGCAATACGCTCGACATTTCAGCGGTGCCGATCTTAAAGAAAGAAACGCACTTGCCGGTGTTTGTCGATGTCACCCATTCGACCGGGCGTCGTGATCTTCTCATTCCGTGCGCCAAAGCGGCGTTGGCGATCGGCGCTGACGGCGTCATGGCCGAAGTGCATCCGGATCCGGCCGTCGCTTTGTCCGACTCCGCTCAACAAATGGATATTGCCCAATTCAACGAATTCATGGAAGAAGTTCGCGCTTTCCAACGCCAGTTTGTTCAAGCGTAAATCAGCCTCCCCTTTGGTTTCGGCCGAAGGGGATTTTTATCGTCTGCTGTGTGGCGGTGAAGGGGGCAGCGTTAGGGGAGGGGCTATTGCCTAGCGTCTGATGCGCATCGTGGAGAAGAGGTGTGAATATCGCAGCGGTTTGGGGCATAAAAGCGACAACTCAAGATGCGTGCATGCTCAACAGAAACGTCGATTAGAAGCGGGGCAGTCGAAAAGCAGCCCCCGTTTTGTGTGTGAACACATGGGCGGCTGAGACGTGCTCGCTTTTCTTTCATTTTTGCGATGAAATTTGCTTTTTATCGAGATTGTTCAAACGCTTTTTGGGTAAACTATCCATGAACGGTTTGTGAACAAAACAGCAAAATCATTGCCATTTCGTTGCGAGTTGGAGATAATGTATCGTATGATAGTTGTACATATATATATCGGAACTCTGGTAGGTTACCGGATTGAGTAAAAAGGAGTGAACGGAATGACCGTAACGATTTATGATGTGGCGCGAGAGGCGAACGTCTCGATGGCGACGGTCTCGCGCGTTGTGAACGGCAACCCGAACGTCAAGCCGTCAACAAGAAAAAAAGTATTGGAAGCGATTGAGCGGCTCGGCTATCGTCCGAATGCAGTCGCGCGCGGCCTCGCTAGCAAAAAAACAACGACGGTCGGGGTGATCATCCCGGATATTTCGAGCATCTTCTTTGCTGAGTTGGCACGCGGCATTGAAGATATTGCGACAATGTATAAATACAACATTATTTTAAGCAACTCCGACCAAAACAAAGACAAAGAGCTGCATTTGCTTAATACGATGCTTGCAAAGCAAGTAGACGGCATTTTGTTTATGGGTGGGACGATCACCGAGGAGCACGTCGCCGAGTTTCAAAAATCGTCTGTGCCGATCGTGCTTGCCGCAACGATAGAGCCAAACGAGACGATTCCATCAGTCAACATTGACTACGAGCAGGCGGCGTTTGAAGCCGTGACGTATTTGCTCGAAAGAGGAAATCGTCGCGTGGCGTATGTCACCGGTCCGACCGACGATCCGATCAACCAGCGGAAACTGGCCGGCTATCGTCGTGCGCTTGAGGAGCACGGAGTGCCGTACGACGAAGAACTCGTTGTTGAAGGCGACAACTCATATGATTCCGGTTTAGAAGCATATGAAAAAATTGCTGAGCTCGCCGAGCGGCCGACGGCGGTATTTGCCGGCACGGACGAAATGGCGCTCGGCATCATCCATAGCGCCCAAGATCAAGGGGTGCGTGTGCCGGATGAGCTCGAAGTCGTCGGCTTTGACAACACAAGGCTGGCGACGATGGTGCGGCCGCGGCTGACGACCGTCGTGCAGCCGATGTATGACATCGGCGCGGTGGCGATGCGGTTGCTGACGAAATATATGAACAAGGAACACGTCGACAACCATATCGTCGTCTTGCCGCATCGGTTGGAAGTGCGCGAGTCGACGAAATAAACAACAAGAAAAAGCGCCCGGATGGGCGCTTTTTTAATTGTCTTGTGAGCAGAAAAAACGGGTGAAAAACTGCCACATCATGAAGCTGCTCCACGAGCACAGTAGGCAAAGATGAGGCTGGCGGGAAGACGAGATGAACGATTGTGAAGTTTCTCGGTTTGAAAACACATGGCATTGGGCTATGTGTCCACTTCTTGAAGCAAAATAAGAGGAGGTGCTTTCTCTGCACCGCCTCTTGTTTGGCCAATGGAAACCGCGAATCCCCGCACGTCTGTAGCAGGAAGTAAGGATCAAGTGCCCGCGCGCCGCTGGCTGCGGATGAAATACAACGCTTTTTCCACCGTCTGGGCATTTTTTTCGCTAATTTCCGCTTTGCGTGGGATCGGTGCATACAAATTGTCCGGATCGTCCCATTCGAGCGGCAAGGAGACCGGGGAAAGTGGCTGCCATCGCTCGCGCCAAGCGGCCGGCAGAGGGCCAGAAATATCGGATTGTTCCGTCATTTCTAACCAAAGAAGCGCCCATGCCCGTGGGACAACGCGCCAAATGTCGTAGCCACCGCCGCCGACGGCGATCCAGCGCCCGCCGCAATATTCATGGGCGATTTGGTGGGCGAGCTTCGGAATGGCGCGATACGTTTTCATCGTTACCGACAAATGGGTAAGCGGATCGTAATAATGGGCATCCACCCCATTTTGCGTCACGATGACATCGGGGCGGAAAAAGTCAGCGATTTCCCGGAGTGCCATCGTGTAGGCATAAAGCCATGACTCGTCTTCTGTAAAGGCGTCGACCGGAATGTTGAACGAATAGCCGTAACCCGCTCCATGGCCACGTTCATTGACATTTCCTGTCCCCGGAAACAAGTAGCGGCCTGTCTCATGAATGGAGAACGTGCAGACGTTTGGATCGTCATAAAACGCCCATTGCACCCCATCGCCATGGTGGGCGTCGGTGTCGACATACAAGACGCGCAATCCGTATTTTTCGCGAATGTATTGAATGGCGACCGCGCTGTCATTGTAGACGCAAAAGCCCGACGCCTTGCCACGGAATCCATGATGTAAGCCGCCGCCAAGGTTGAGCGCATGGTCGGCCTGTCCAGATAAGACGTAATCCACAGCCGTCAGCGTGCTGCCAACAAGGAGGGCGCTCGCCTCATGCATGTTCGGAAATATCGGCGTGTCTTCGGTGCCGAGGCCGTAGTTTGCCGCGGCGGTTTCCGAAAGCTCGCCGCGCCCGGCTGCCTTGACCGCTTCGATGTATGCCCGATCGTGGATGAGGGTCAGCTCCTCATCCGTCGCCATGCGCGGAGGGACGACGTGACGGTCGTCCAACGCGCCGATGGTTCGCAATAAATCGTAGGTCAGCTTGACCCGCAGCTGGTTAAACGGGTGGTCATCATGAAACTTATAACGGAGAAATTGTTCGCTATAAACAAATACGCACTTGTCGCTCATGATGTAACCCCCGGCAAGTTCGGCCATAACACCGTATAACCAGCCTTTTTCAAATCATGGATTAAGTTGATCGGGTTCATCGTTTGCACGCGAAACACTAAGATTTTATAGTTAGGGTCGCTGTCTGGATAAAGAAGGACGCTGGCGATATTGACGTGGCGGTTGGAGATGATGCTTGCCGCCTTGCTCAACATGCCGGCTTCGTTCGGCACTTTGATTTCGATTTGCGACCCAGGCTGGTGGGCGCCGGTCAGCTGAATGAGCGTGTGCAATAAATCTGTTTCGGTTATAATGCCAACGAGCTTACCCCCGTTGACGATCGGCAGGCAGCCGATCCGGTGCTCGTAAAAGAGTGCGGCGACTTCTTCGACGAAATCGAGCGGGTGGCCGACGATGATGTCTGTTTTCATAATGGTGCTGACCGGTTTTTGCAAGTCTTCAAGATGTTGGTGAAGATGAAAAATCGATGGGCTGGCGTCGCGCAAATCGCGGTCTGTCACAAGGCCGATTAAATGTCCTTCCTCGTCGATGACCGGGAGATGGCGGATGCGATGATGGCGAAGCAACTGCAGCGCTTCGGCGATCGTATTCGTGGCACGGAGCGTGATCACCGATGTTTTCATGACTTGTTCAACAATCATATGTCTCCCCTCCCCTTTGTGTAGGTATTGTCAAAAGTTTATCCTCCACACTCACTGTTTTTCATTGAGTTTCAACGGTGAGAATAAAAAAAGCTTGCCACCCCCGTTGTTTTAGGCCATCATTGAGGTAACCCCACACCCAACACCCAAAACAAAGGAGTGACAAGCTTGTTACCTCAATTATTAGCCTATTTGCTCGAAATAATCAAGTCCCAACATCAAATCATTGTCTATTTAATTGGTGCCTTATTAGGAAAATCCTTAAGCCGCAAAGACATGGACGAACCGGTTCGAAAACCGTACCGAAAACTTCAAGTCGATGACCTTCCCATCATCGATGTCCCAGAAACACTCGACTACCGGCAGCTTTTAGCCGACTACGAAGCCCGGCACGGCCGTCCGTTGCCGCCGATCCAACGCCGGGACAACGCTAAACACCGTGTTCCGGATTCGTTGACGTGTCCCCGTTGCCAGGCGCCGTCATCCTACCTGTACACCAACAACGGCGGAAAAGGGCAGTACCAATGCAAAGTGTGCCAATGCCGGTTCAACCATCGAAATCGGTTCAAAAAGCAAGCGGTCTTTCGTTGCCCGCACTGCTTCCAAACGCTTGAGAAAATCAAAGAACGCAAGGACTACTACATCTACAAATGCAAGAACAACGACTGCCCGTTTTACCAAAAGAACCTTCGCCGGATGAGCCAAAAAGAACGCCAACGGTTCCAGCAGAACCCTCAAGCCTTCAAGGTGCGGTATCTGTTCCGTGAGTTTTTGTTTGACTTTCAACCATTGGCCCCATCGTCGCCGAAAAAGCCAAAGGTCGATTTGTCTCGTCTGGCGGTGTCGTCGCACACCCTCGGACTCGTGTTGACGTACTACGTTAACTATGGGATGTCCTCCAGACAGACAGCCGGAATCATGAAGGATGTGCATGGCGTGTCGATCTCCCATCAGACGGTACTCAACTACGCCAATAGCGTCGCGCTCATGATTCAGCCATTTGTCGACCAGTTCCCGTACGAGCTGTCCGGCTCGTTCTGTGGGGATGAGACGTATATTCGCGTGAAAGGACGCTGGCATTACCTGTTTTTTATGTTTGATGCCGTGAAAAAAGTGGTGTTGTCGTATCGCGTCTCGCCCCACCGGGATGCGTTGTCGGCCATCCGGGCCATCGATGACGTCCTGCGAAAGCTGTCGTCCATCCCGGACGATTTGTCGTTCGTCGTCGACGGCAATCCCATTTACCTGCTGGCGCAGCACTTTTTTGCCCAGCACGGGATTCCGTTTGACGTCCGCCAAGTGATCGGACTGACCAATGAGGATCCGGTGTCCGAAGAGTTCCGCGCGCTCAAACAAATCATCGAGCGATTCAACCGGACGTTTAAAGGCAACTATCGGCCGACTCACGGATTTGGCGCGGAAGAAGGATCGGTCTCCTTTGTCACGCTGTTTGTGGCGTATTTCAACTTCCTGCGCCCGCACGGTGCACTCGAAGGCCGGGTTCCTGTCGTCATCCCGGAGCTCGCCGATCTGCCCCATATGCCGGCCCGGTGGACGAAGCTGATCGCCATGGCTCAAGATTTCCTCCAACAAGAGGCAGCCTAACTTTTTTGTCCGCCGGAGCCCATGGATCAGAAGAACAGCCGGATTCGGCGAAGCGAACCCTTGACCAACCGAACCTCGTCAAAGGTAAAATTCGGTAAGGGCAAGGGCGGCTTTCCTATGCCCTCTTTTTTGTCCCCGTCGCCCTTGACGTCCCTTTCACACCTTTGGCGGGGTGTTGGTCAAGGGCGAATCCGGCTCCAAGGATGCCTTACGATGCTCCATGGGATGGCGGATGTGGAGTTTTCATAAAACTTTTGACGCTACCTTTGTGTATCGCGTGTTTAGTACATATACCGGTTCATAAAGCGAAGCCGGTCAAACCGTTGAATCGATTCCGGATCGACTCGTTTGCCGATGCGGACCATTAGGCAGTTCGCCGGATGAGAACAAATTTCCGGGTCGTCGGTCGCGTACCAGACGAGCCCGCCGGCGTTCATCATTTTCTCCATTACTTTTCGGTATTCCCATACGTTTAGCCCGGTTCCTTTTAAATCCCAATGCCAGTAATACTCAGTTGTAATGATAATATAATCTTCCATCGCATCGTCCATCATGGAGACGATCAATAAATTTTTTCCAACACCAAAACCACGAAATTCAGGGATTACTTCAATGGCACCGAGCTCGATTAAATTTTCCATCTTTCCTTCGGACCAACGTTCAAGCGGATCTGGATATAAAAACGTGACATAACCGACGATGGTTCCACCGCGACGGGCGATAATGATCCGCCCTTCCGGCAGCTTGGCGATCTCGATTAATGCTTCGTGTTGTTTGGAGGGCTGGCGGAATGAAGTTAAGTCAGGGTGAAATTCGTAGCTGGCCAATGCTTCCGGTGTTACCGGTCCTTCGATGAGAAGCGTCCCTTTCGGTGTTTTCAGCTCTTTGGCGTTATACGTTTTTTTATGTTCCATTCGGTCACCACCTGAATCACTCAATCTTCTTTCATTATACATAAAAATGGCCTTAGTAATCGCAGTTCAAAAAAATTTCAAAAAAATAGGCGACGGGAATATTTTAAAAATTGAGAAATCAATTATTATCTACTATAATAAGTAATGTAACCACTTACATAAGGGGGATCGGAGAATGAAAACGGAACTGCTACCCGTCGTACAAGGGGATTACAACTTGAAAAACTACGAGGAAGCATACGAACAATTTGAATGGACGGAAACGGAAAAGGCGTTTTCTTGGTATGAAACTGGACGAGTCAACATGGCGTACGAAGCGATCGACCGCCATGCCGAGTCGTTCCGAAAAAATAAGGTGGCACTTTACTACCGTGACGCTGTGCGGAACGAGAAATATACGTTCAAAGAAATGAAGGAGCTGTCCAACAAAGTTGCCAACGTCTTAAAGCAGGTGGCCGACATTGAAAAAGGCGACCGCGTGTTTGTGTTTATGCCGCGTTTGCCGGAACTGTATTTTACGGTGCTTGGCATCATTAAAACCGGCGCCATCGTCGGACCGCTGTTTGAAGCGTTTATGGAAGGAGCGGTACGCGACCGTCTAGAAGATAGCGGAGCGAAAGCGATCGTCACGACGCCGGAGCTGTTGCCGCGTGTGCCGGTCGGCGACCTTCCGGAACTGAAGTACGTCTTTTTAGTTGGTGACGATATTGTTGAAGAAGGGCCGTACATCGATTTGAAAAAGCGGATGAATGAGGCGAGCAAACACTTTGACATCCAATGGGTGGATCGTCAAGACGGCCTGATTTTGCACTATACGTCCGGCTCGACCGGCAAGCCGAAAGGCGTTTTGCACGTCCATAATGCGATGATCCAACACTATCAAACAGCGAAATGGGTGCTTGATTTAAAAGAAGATGACATTTATTGGTGCACAGCCGATCCGGGTTGGGTGACCGGGACGTCATACGGCATTTTCGGTCCGTGGCTGTGCGGAGCATCGAGTGTGATCGTCGGAGGCCGCTTCAGCCCGGACGCTTGGTATCAAACGATTCAAGACTTCGGTGTCACCGTCTGGTACAGCGCACCGACGGCGTTCCGCATGCTGATGGGCGCGGGCGATGAAGTGGTGAAAAAATACGACTTAAGCTCGCTCCGCCATGTGTTAAGCGTCGGTGAGCCGCTCAACCCGGAAGTCATCCGCTGGGGACTGAAAGTGTTCGGCCGCCGCATTCATGATACGTGGTGGATGACGGAAACAGGTGGTCATCTCATTTGCAACTACCCGTGCATGGAAATTAAGCCTGGTTCGATGGGGAAACCCATTCCAGGCGTGCAGGCAGCAATCATCGATGATCAAGGGAACGTCCTGCCGCCGTATCGGATGGGCAACTTAGCCATCAAAAAAGGTTGGCCGTCGATGATGAAAACGATTTGGAACAACCCGCAAAAATACGAATCGTACTTTATCGGCGATTGGTATGTGTCCGGCGACTCGGCTTACATGGACGAAGACGGCTATTTCTGGTTCCAAGGGCGCGTGGACGATGTGATCAATACATCGGGCGAGCGCGTCGGCCCGTTTGAAGTCGAAAGCAAGCTCGTCGAGCACCCGGCTGTTGCTGAAGCCGGTGTCATCGGCAAGCCGGACCCGGTGCGCGGAGAAATCATCAAGGCGTTCATCGCGCTCCGTGAAGGATACGCGCCGTCAGAAGAGCTGAAAGAAGACATTCGCCAGTTTGTGAAAAAAGGGCTTGCTGCCCATGCCGCGCCGCGCGAGATCGAGTTCCGCGACAAACTGCCGAAAACGCGAAGCGGAAAAATTATGCGCCGCGTCTTAAAAGCGTGGGAGCTCAACTTGCCGACCGGCGACTTATCGACCATGGAAGACTAAACACGAACATAGGCGCCCGGAATGTTGCGCTTTCCGGGCGCTTTTTCTTATAGCGTCAGATGATGCAATGCTCCGTCAGTTGTTCGCCATTCATACAACTCCGTGACGGAAAAAGATAACGGGAGACGTAACGGTTGAAAAAGTGGGATGACAAGGCATAAAAGACGAGCGAGAGGAAGTGGAACGAACGACCACGAGTATATAGGCGGCGAAAGGAGGTTCTCCTGCCGGTCGAAAAATAGGTGCCCGCTCATAAAAAAAGGCTTTCCAACTGTTTGGTTGGAAAGCCTCATAATATTTATCTAGAAGAAGATGGGGGAGCTTCGCTATTTTCCGCGTTGTCCGCACTAGCGGGCGAATTGGCCGGCGGGGAGGACTGGGCGGCCGGCAGTGCGACTTTGCTTGATGGTGCTGATTCCCGGCCAGCAATATCGACAGCGGTGACGTAATATGTTGCTCCCGGTTTGAGATCGGAAAAGGCAGTCGCTTCCTCCGCTTTGATGATGGCGACGATTTGCCGCTTTCCGGTTTCGCTTACCTGATAGACGCGGTAGCCGATGACATCGCGTTCTCCGTGGCGAGCCCAGACGAGCTGATTGTCATTCAGGCGGGCGGCCGGTGGGGCGGGCACGCGTCCATTGTCTTTTAAGGTGGAAACAACGAACGCATCGCCAACCGATGTCTTTCTATTGATTCCCCACTGATCGAGCAATTTTGGATTGACAACGACCTCGCGGGTGACAAACTCTTCCGGCGTCGTCTCGAGCGCTGCATATCGATGCTCGCCAATGACGACAACCCGCCCCTCGGTCAAATAGTCATCGCTTCCTTGCCGCGGCGTAAACTTTGTATTGTATAAATCATAGCGAACGAGTCCAGCTTTTTTACATGCCGATGACGGGCTGAATCCACTCGTGGCACAATACGCGCGGCGAACGATGCCGCCTGGCATTAAAAACCGTTCCGACGGATTGATGAGTTTCGGTTTCACACGATGGGCAGCATTCATCAATTGCGCCCATAATAGCTGAGTGCGTTGGCCGTAGGAAAACCCTTTGTAGCGCGACTCAAGAGACGCTGGACGATCGTAACCGATCCAAACGCCGAACGTGACGTTCGGATTAGTGGCAACAAACCATGAATCGCGATTGTCTTGCGATGTTCCCGTTTTACCGGCCCAGTCAGCAGAAAACGTCAAGTAACGCCGCACTGAAGAGGCGGTTCCACCGCGCAGCACGTCACGCATCATATCGATCATTAAATACGATGTTTGCGGAGAAAAGACGCGAACCGGTTTGCTTGTATGTTGATAAATGACTTTTCCGTCTTTGTCGGTAATCTTTTCGATCATATACGCATCGACAAATGAGCCGTAATTGGCAAACGTCGCATACGCATTCACGTTTTCTTCGACGGTGACACCGATATTCGTCCCGCCGATCGCTAAAGCCGGATGTTTTTCTTCTTCCTTAGCGACGCTGGTGATCCCCATTTTGTGCAAATAGTCGACCGGATGGCGGTTTTGGATTTTCGTATAGACCCGAACAGCCGGGATGTTGTACGAATGTTGAAGCGCGCGCCGCGCTGTGACAAGGCCGTGCGTTTTTCCATCCGCATTTTTTGGCTTATACGAACCGATCGAAAGCGGAAGATCAGGAATGATCGAGCCGGGCTGAATGACGCCCATCTCCATCGCCGGTGCGTACACTAAAAGCGGCTTCATCGTTGAACCGTTCGAACGGTACGCCTGGGTGGCGTGATTTAACTGCTCGCGCTTGTAATCACGGCCGCCGACAAAGCTGATGATTTTGCCGGTTTTGTTTTCGATGAGCATCGCCCCGACTTCGACCGGCTGGCGCTTGGCGATCCGTTTCCCTGTTTTTGTGTCTGTCACATAATACAACCGCTCGTTGCCGTAATACGGGTAGTTGGCGGCCACACGCTGCATTTGCTCATAAATCGCTTTGTCGATCGTCGTATGGATGTGCAAGCCTCCTTGCCGCAACATTTTTTCCGCTTCACCGACATAGCGGCTGTATAAAGCAGCATCGCGTTTCAGCTCTTCCGGCTTGTGGCCATCGCGTTTAGCGAACGTTTCCGCAAGCACGTCTTTGGCTCGTCTTTCGATTTCCATTGTTAAAAACGGATAGCGCTCAAACGGTGTCGGTTTCGGAGCGGCGAAATGCTTCGTCACATCGTAGGCGAGCGCTTCTTTATACTGCTTATCAGAAATATAACCAGCGCGCTTCATCCGGTAGAGCACTGTTTTCATCCGTTCCAATCCGGCCGATATATCTTGTTTGCGGCTCCCATCAGCGGTAAACGGTGTATAGACGAACGGGTTTTGCGGCAAGCCGGCTAAAAACGCCGCTTGGGCGAGATTGAGTTCTTTGGCGTCAACGCCAAACACTCCTTGGGCAGCGGCTTGGATGCCGGCGATGTTGCGGCCCGATGAACTGCGGCCGAACGGAACAACGTTTAAGTAGGCCTCTAAAATTTCTTCCTTGGAAAAAAACCGTTCCAAGCGCATCGCCAATAACATTTCCTTCGCCTTGCGTTCAAACGACACTTCACTGGTCAGCAGCTGGTTTTTGACGAGTTGCTGCGTAAGTGTACTGCCGCCGCTTTTGATCGGTGAATTGGTCACTTCTTGAAATATAGCGCGAATGACAGCCTTGGGAACGACGCCGTCATGCTCGTAAAAATGCTCATCTTCCGTGGCGATCACCGCCTGCACAACGTACGGGGAGACGTCGGCAAGGCGCACCGACTCGCGGTCGAGATCAGATCGGAATTGGCCTAAATAGATGCCGTCAGCAAAATACATATGGCTCGTTTCTTCATAGCTGTAAATCTCATTTTTCAGTTGGTCATGGGACGGAACCTCCATATCTTTCACCAAAAAGGCAAAATAGCCGGCACCGATGCCCACGGCAAAACAAACAAGACAGAGTGTGGCGATGAGCAAAATAAGGATGACATTCCAGACGACGTCATATGTAAGGGAAAAATAGTACCACACTTTTTGTAAAGAAGCTCGAAACCGTTTTTGTTCCATATCGGGCCCCCTATAATGGCAAATCATATATATAAAGTATAGCATACTCGCATGTTCTGTTGCGGGATTTTGTCGCTTTTTCGCCATTTGTGGCGAAAAAAGCCGGAGTTGACAGTGAGTGTGCTGGTATGGTAAAAGAATGTATATATTCATACCGACAAAGCGATGACGGGAACAAGTAGCGGTTGTCTCCCTGGTGCAGAGAGCTGGCGGGTGGTGCGAGCCAGTCCATAGGCAAACGTGAATTACCTCCCCGAGCAGCGATGGTGAACGGCTTTGTCGCCTAGTAGCCGTCTGCCGGCATGCGCCGTTACCGAAATGAGCGAGAAAGCAACATGCTTTCTAAGTAGGGTGGTACCGCGACGAACACTCGCCCCTTCATGCAGGGCGGGTGTTTTCTTTTTTGACGACATTCATTAAAGAGGTGAGAAAAACATGAACCTGCTTGAAGAACTGCAATGGCGCGGACTTGTCAATCAAACGACGGATGAGGATGGGCTTCGAAAGCTCCTGAATGAGGAGAAGGTGACGCTTTATTGCGGGTTTGACCCGACAGCAGACAGCTTGCATATCGGCCATTTGGTCACGATCATGACCTTGCGTCGCTTCCAACAGGCGGGGCATCAACCGATCGCCTTAGTCGGCGGCGCCACCGGTTTGATCGGCGATCCGAGTGGCAGAAAAAGCGAGCGCACGCTCAACGCCAAGGAGACGGTCGAGACGTGGAGCGCCCGAATCAAAGCGCAACTCGAGCGGTTTCTTGATTTTGAGGCTGAGAGCAATCCAGCGAAAATCAAAAACAACTACGACTGGATCGGGCCGCTTGATGTCATTTCGTTTTTGCGTGACATCGGCAAGCATTTCAGCGTCAATTACATGCTTGCGAAAGAATCGGTGCAGTCGCGCATTGAAATGGGCATTTCGTTTACCGAGTTCAGCTATATGATGCTGCAGGCGTACGACTTCCTCAACTTGTACGAAACGGAAGGTTGCCGACTACAAATCGGTGGCAGCGACCAATGGGGCAACATCACGGCGGGGCTTGAGCTCATCCGCAGAACGAAAGGTGAGGCGAAAGCATTCGGTTTGACGGTTCCGCTCGTGACGAAAGCCGATGGGACGAAGTTTGGAAAAACGGAAAGCGGCGCGGTTTGGCTCGATCCGGAAAAAACGTCGCCGTATGAGTTTTACCAGTTCTGGATCAACACCGATGACCGCGATGTGATCCGTTACTTAAAATATTTCACGTTCTTGACAAAAGAAGAGATCGACGCGCTTGAACAAGAGCTGCGCGAAGCGCCGGAGAAGCGGGTGGCGCAAAAAACGCTTGCTTCCGAAGTGACGAAGCTCGTGCATGGCGAAGAGGCGCTCAATCAAGCGATTCGTATTTCAGAAGCACTCTTTAGCGGCGACATTGCCGAGCTGACGGCTGTGGAAATCGAGCAAGGGTTTAAAAACGTGCCGTCGTTTGTCCATGAAGGAGGCGACGTCCCGCTCGTCGAGCTGCTCGTAGCTGCCGGCATCTCGCCATCGAAGCGGCAGGCGCGCGAAGATGTTCAAAACGGTGCGATTTATGTTAACGGCGAGCGCATCCAAGATGTCGGCGCTGTCTTAACGGCCGAACACCGTTTGGAAGGGCGGTTTACCGTGATCCGCCGAGGCAAGAAGAAGTATTATTTAATCCGCTACGCTTAAACAAAAAAGCTCCGAAATGCATCGGCATTTCGGAGCTTTTTTTGCGCATTAACGCGAGTAGAACTCAATTGTTTCATCTCACTTGATATATCAGTGTTTAAAAACCTTCTTAAAAATTACCTCAATCAAATTCATTTTCTCCATTTGTTGAAACAGAAAGAAGAAGTTATCATCACGATTCGTGCACTTGGAAAGTTGTTAGGCTTCACTTCCGAACAGGTTTGGCACCAGTTTGTGATCAGGAATTAGTTTTCCAAGGGCTTGTTCCCTGAATGTTCTTGACACAACTGTCGTTGTCGAGCACTTGACTTTGCCATCAAGTGGGGCAGCACCAGCTGGCCAAGCGTGGACAACACCGTGTGTATGCGATCGTGGACAGTTTGCCGCTTAAGCTATGTCATCCATTCCGAATGGATCGCACCAAACGGTTTCGTAGAGAAGCGGATATTGGCTATTGTGCTTCGAAAAAGATCGTTTTCAAACTTTATCCGCAGATCACCAATTAAGGAGTTCCGATGGGATACGCCATCAATGAAGCATCTTGTGTATGATCGGGTGCCGCTGAAACCATCATAGTGCAAATTCTACATCCATAAACCTAGGTGGACAAAGAGTACATCAGCCAAAAACTACAAAAGGAGCTGTACAAAGAGCATCGAGTTGCTTTTTGAATGCCCGTTCGAAAAAATGAGCGAATTCGCCAATCCATCTCATGGAAACAGCGGATGAAATGAAAATGCAAAGTGATTGAAACCGTGTTTTCGATTTTCAGCGATTTGTATTGGCTCATCGAGATTCGAGCGAACTCGATTTCGAGATTTGAAACGGCACTAGATGGGATTTTACTGGCTTACTCCTTTGTTGTTCTTCGGTTAGTTGAGTGTTAACGCTCCACTAGCACCAGGGGGATATAAATAATGGTTATAATATTGAGAAAATTAATATTATTACTAAAATAAATGATATAATATTGTTCAAGAGAATGCACATTAGAATACATTGATTAAAAGTGGGGGATGTAAATGGTTCCAGACCTTAAACATATCAATCGGTTTCCAATGAATAATCAACATATGCTACAGCATGAATGTGTTTACAAAATAGCATTAGATCATTTATACGATGGTGTTTTCATTACAGACAACGAATGTAAAATTCTTTACGTTAATGAAGCGTATACAAAAATGTCAGGTCTTAAATATGAAGATGTTGTCGGCCATTATGTGGATGATTTAGAAGCAAAAGGTATATTTAAAAATTCTACTTCACCTCATGTTCGAAGGGAAAACAAGATTATTAGTTCCATTGGAAAGGCAAAAGATGGAGTAGAAATGTTAATTACAGGAAAACCGATATATGATGAAAACAATGAACTCATCTATGTAGTGGTTAATCAGAGGGATATTTCTGATTTAGAAATTATGAGGCAAAAATTAATAGTAACAGAAAACAAAATGGCAGTAGTGGTACCGTCAAGAATTTTGTGTAATGTAAGATAGATAGGGTATCTCTGAAATGGATTTGGAATGGATAGGGAACCGAGTTTTCCTCCACACAAGAGACTGAATATTCAGTCTCTTGTGTGGAAAGGGAAAATCCCCTTATTTTGTTTATTTACAATATTTGGTTAACAATAACGTTCTTCAAACATTCGTTGAAGGGCTTCTTGCGCTTCGGCAAATCCTCGCAACTTTCGCCCTGCCCATTTCTCGTTAAAGTCCTGTATCGTCAAATATACGACTTTTTCAGCGGCTTCTAAACTGCTCAAACTGTTCATCGGTTTTAGGCGTTTCCGAATCTCCTTGATCGTTCGTTCGATGGCATTGGTCGTATAAATCACACTTCGAATACTGCTTGGATAGTCCATAAAGGTGAGAAGGACATCCAACTCATTTGCCCAAGATTGGACTTCCCTTGGGTATTTGTGAGACCATTTGGATTGAAACTGTTGAAACATCTCCAATGCGATTTCTTTATTCGGAGAACGATAAATGAGTTTCAGGTCCTCCGCCATTTCGAATTGATCTTTTTTCCGAACACGGCTGAGGGTGTTGCGGACTTTGTGCACGACACAGCGCTGCACATCGGCTTTCGGATACACCGCCTTAAAGGCTTCCTCCAACCCCGGAAGGCCATCGAAGACGCCAAGAAGCACTTCCTTGACTATAAATGCTAGTTTAAGAATGTACAAAAGTGATTGGATAAGAATGTACAATTTTGATTTTAACATGCATACTGATTTCGAGGTGAAATGGTGTGCATGTAAATTTGAAAATCACAACAGAGATTGAAATTCATAGTTTATCAGATTTGCCAAAATTTAAAACCCTTATGGAGAGTTTGGGAATGAAAATTAATAAGAGTCAATTAGCACGAGATCTCAATGTAGATAGGAGGACGATTGATAAATATTTGAATGGTCTTATCCCAAAAAAGACACGAAAAAGAGGGTCTAAGATTGATAAATACTACGATGTGATTTCTCAATTGCTTTCAAAAGAATCGAAACAAATTTTTTATTATAAACGGGTTCTTTGGCAGTACTTGAAAGACAATCACGGCTTAGAATGTTCCAATCAGCCTTTCGGGCCTATATTTCTCGGAAACCAGAGTTTCAAGCATATTTTTCTGAGGGTAAACGGACAAAACCGGTTGGTCAGGTCGTTCGTTATGAAACGGAACCTGGAGAACAAGCGCAATTTGATTGGAAAGAAAATATTCGATACGTAACGAAAGAAGGGGAAATATTAAACGTTAATATAGGGGTATTTCTTCTGTCTCATTCACGATTTCGAACTTTTTTATTAACACTTTCAAAATCGCAGAGTGTGTTGATGTCCTTTTTGATGGAGACGTTTGAAAAGATTGGAGGCGTGCCGAAAACCATTGTCTTTGACAATATGAAGACCGTCATGGATGAAGCGAGAACGGAGTATTCGAAAGGGGTGGTCAATGAACGGTTTGATCAATTTGCCAAAGATTGCGGATTTGACATTCATCCGTGTAAAGCCGGTAGGCCTTATACCAAAGGGAAAGTGGAAGCCACGATGAAGCTAATCGATGAAATTCATGCCTATCAAGGTCAATTTTCATATGAGGAACTTCAGAATTTTGTTCAATCCCTTTGTGAACGGATCAATCATAGCTATCATCAAGGAACGGGAAAAATCCCTATCTTAGCCTTTGAACAAGAAAAGAATCTCTTACAACCCCTGCCAAGGAATGAAATAAGAGATTCTTACAAAATCAAACATACACTTGTAAAAGTCAATTCAGCGGGAATGGTTACCTATAAAGGGAATCAATATTCCGTCCCTGCTGAATACAAAGGAAAAACAGTTGGATTACAAGTGTATGATGACCATATTTACGTTTATTATAACATGCATTTGATTACTCAACATAGGATTAGTTCAATAAAACTGAATTATAAACAAGAACATTACATCGAAATCTTGTCGAGGGGATTACCTCATCACCCGGATATTGATGAGCTAGCCAAGAAGAATTTACTTGCGATTCATGAGGTGTATAAAAATGAATAGTAGTTATCAACAATTAATTCAAAACTTAGAGTATCTCAAGTTAAAACAAATGATTTGTCACCTGAATGAAACCATTGATTTTAGTACGAAAAATCAGCTGTCGTTCGTTGATACACTAGTAAAATTAACGAATTATGAAATTGATATGCGTGAAAGAAATATGATTAACTCGATGGTTAAGGTGGGGGCTTTCCCTCACCTAAAGGAATTAAAAGATTTCGATTTTGACTTTCAGCCTTCAATCAATAAACAACAGATTCTAGATTTTACGACATTACGGTTTATTGAAGAGAATGAAAATATTGTTTTTTTAGGTCCAAGTGGCGTTGGAAAAACCCACTTGGCGACTGCGATTGGAATCGCAGCTGCCAAAAAAGCGGACAAGTACGTATTTCATTAAATGTCACGAACTGATTTTACAATTGAAGAAAGCGAAAATGGAAAATCGTTTAGACAATCGTTTAAAACATTATGGAAAATACAAGCTATTAATCATTGATGAGATTGGCTATTTGCCGATTGACAGAGAAGATGCAAAATTGTTTTTCCAGTTGATTGATTTACGGTATGAAAAGAAAAGCACGATATTTACTACCAATGCCAATTTTAAGGATTGGGGGGAGGTATTTCAAGATTCAAAGCTAGCCAATGCCATCCTAGATCGTATTTTACATCACGCGACCGTGATTAATATTGTAGGGGATTCATATCGAATAAAAAATCACTTAGAAAGAGAAAAAGAAAACGAGTAAAAATGTACATTCTTAAACAGTCAAAAGTGTACATGTTTATCTTGACATTTACATCCTTGACGCCTCTTTTGTAGAGCTGTTGGAGAATCTCCTGCCATACATAGGCGCTTTCTTGTCCTCCTACGAAGAAATCAAGAATTTCACGATACCCTTCTTCGTTCACCCCCAATACCACATAAATAACTTCTTTCTCTACCGTATCCCGGCGAAGTTTCACGTACAAGCCGTCCAAATATAAGACCGAATAACGCTGGTGTAGTGGACGAGCGTGCCATTTCTCGATGTCTTCCTTCACGACATCGGTAATCCGGCTGATCGTCGCAGGAGAATAGGTGCTTCCTAGAATTCGTTCGATAAACTTGCCAATTTCACGCGTGCTCATGCCACTTTGGTACATCCTAATGATTGCTTCCTCCAGCCAGCCCGTGTGCCGTTGGTAAGGGGCAAACAACTGTGTTTGAAATTCCCCGTTTCGGTCTCTTGGAACCAAAAGACCCTCAATCCGGCCATATTGTGTATCTAGATTTCGCTGATAGTAGCCGTTTCTCATATTCGGCGTTCCAGCCTGTTCGATTTCGAGGAAATTTTTGATTTCTTCCCGCATAATCAGTTCTAATTTTTCTTTTACAAACTGACGAATGGCATTTTCCAGTTGATTTGCCCAGTCGACATTCGGTATACTTCTTTTAGACATAGGTAGGGTACTCCTTTCTCTGGAATGTGTTGTGGTCCAAATCAGAGAATACCCTACCTTTTTTCTTTTGTTCTAGCAAAATGCTTTACACAAAATTTTATACATCATCGCCAAACGTGGACAACATCACGCTTATGCGGTGGTGGATAGCTTACCCATTGAACTCTGCCACCACGCACGAATGTATCGCGTCAAACGATTTCAAGGAATCGCAGATATTGGGTATTGTGCATCCAAAAAGATGGCTTACTATGGATTTAAGCTTCATCTTCAGATTACCGACCAAGCGCTTCCGATGGGATATGTCCTGACCGAAGCATCCTGCCACGACCGGACAGCTGCGGAAACCGTGATGGCCCAACTTCCTCATCCGTATACACTTGGCGACAAAGGATATGTGAGCCAAGCCTTGCAAAAGAAACTATACGATGAATACAAAATCGCTTTTTGGACGCCTGCTCGGAAAAATCAACGAGTTGCGCAATCAAAAAAATGGAAACAATGGATGAAGCAAAAACGCAAAATCGTCGAAACTGCGTTCTCGGTTTTAGTGGATTCATTTCGGATTACGGAAATTCGTGCCAATTCGGTTTCTGGATTTGAAACAGCGCTTGATGGCATTTTATTGGCCCATTCTCTCGTTGTTCTTGGGCTAGTGGAGCGTTGACGCTCAACTAGCACCACGGGTATCCAATTCTTTTTTGTTTTTCATTCAAATAAATGTTTGAATAATAAAAGAAATGAGGTATAATATATTCAAACGGAAATTTGAATATGAAAGGGGGATAATGAATGAGTAAGAAAGATACATGTGAAATTTATTGTTATGACGAAGAAAAAGTCAATCGAATACAAGGGGAATTGCAAAAGAAGATATATCCAGTGTTGTCCTGTTGTTTAAAGCACTGGCAGATGAAAATAGGGCAAAATTGCCTATTCACTTTGCCAAGATGAAGAGTTATGTGTATGTGATATTGCCAATATCATTGGGGCTTCTGTTGCAACCACTTCCCATCATTTACGGACTCTTTATAAACAAGGGATTGTAAAGTATCGAAAAGAAGGAAAGCTAGCATTTTATTCGCTGGATGATGACCATATTAAGCAGTTAATCATGATTGCGTTAGCACATGATAAAGAGGTGAAAGTCCGTGTCTGAACAACAAGCAAAATTATCTAAATCAGAAGCGAAAACCTACCGTGTTCAAGGATTTACTTGTGCAAACTGTGCGGCAAAGTTTGAAAATAATGTAAAATCATTGCCAGGTGTTCAAGATGCTAAAGTAAACTTTGGAGCATCTAAAATTACCGTTTGGGGTACAACAACCATCGAAGAATTAGAAAAAGCAGGAGCTTTTGAAAACTTAAAGGTTCGGGAAGATAAAGAAAAAGCAGTCAAGCGTGAACCTTTTTGGAAGCAAAAAGAGAACATTAAAGTGTATATTTCCGCCGTTTTGCTTGTGATCAGTTGGTTTTTAGGGAAGCAATACGGAGAAGAGCATATCTTTGCGACAATTGGATATGCTGCAGCAATTTTAATCGGTGGATATTCGTTATTTATAAAAGGTTTCAAAAACCTAGTTCGATTGAATTTTGATATGAATACGCTGATGACAGTGGCGATTTTAGGAGCTGCAGCGATTGGTGAATGGGGAGAAGGTGCAACGGTTGTTATTCTATTCGCCATTAGCGAAGCCTTAGAGCGTTATTCCATGGATAAAGCTCGTCAATCCATTGAATCGTTGATGGATATTGCTCCAAAAGAAGCATTAATTCGTCGCGGAAATGAAGAAATGATGGTCCCTGTTGACGATATTCAAGTCGGAGATATTATGATCGTAAAGCCTGGTCAGAAATTAGCGATGGATGGAATCGTCATCAAGGGTACATCTACGCTAAATCAGGCTGCCATTACGGGAGAAAGTGTTCCAGTAACCAAAACAGTCGGTGATGAAGTCTTTGCAGGAACATTGAATGAAGAAGGGTTATTGGAAGTAAAAGTTACAAAACGAGTGGAAGATACAACTCTTTCGAAAATCATCCATTTAGTGGAAGAAGCTCAAGCAGAACGAGCACCTTCTCAAGCGTTTGTAGATCGTTTTGCCAAATACTATACACCAGCCATTATCATTTTTGCTCTTTTACTAGCCGTTATTCCTCCATTATTTATGGGTGCTGATTGGAGCGAATGGATTTATCGAGGTCTAGCTGTATTAGTGGTTGGTTGTCCGTGTGCGCTGGTTATTTCCACGCCTGTTTCGATTGTAACTGCCATTGGAAATGCAGCGAAAAACGGTGTGTTAATTAAAGGTGGTATTTATTTAGAGGAAGCAGGAAACTTAAAAGTGATTGCTTTTGATAAAACAGGAACATTAACAAAAGGTATTCCTTCCGTCACCGATGTAGTCACTTATAATGGCAATGAAAATGAACTAATGACCATTACAGCAGCCATTGAAAAAGGCTCACAACATCCACTTGCTTCCGCCATTATAAGAAAAGCAGAAGAAGATGGATTGAATTTTAATGATGTATCGGTTGAAGAATTCCAATCCATTACAGGTAAAGGGGTCAAAGCCAAAGTAAATAACGCAATGTATTATGTCGGAAGTCCAGGTCTTTTTGAAGAACTTCTTCCAAATGGCATCCAATCAGAAATAAAAGAACAAATTACAACCCTTCAAATACAAGGGAAAACGGTCATGGCATTAGGAACGGAAAAAGAAATTCTGGCGTTAATTGCCGTGGCAGACGAAATAAGAGAATCATCCAAAGAGGTTATTCGAAAACTTCATCAAGTCGGTATTGAAAAAACGGTGATGCTGACGGGAGATAACCAAAGAACAGCCGAAGCCATCGGAAAACAAGTCGGTGTTTCCGATATTAAAGCCGATTTACTTCCAGAAGATAAACTGAATTTCATCAAAGAGCTTCGCGACAAGTATCGAAGTGTTGCGATGGTTGGAGATGGTGTGAACGATGCACCAGCTCTTGCAGCTTCAACCGTTGGTGTGGCAATGGGTGGTGCTGGAACCGATACAGCCCTTGAAACAGCCGATATTGCTTTAATGTCTGATGATTTAAGTAAATTGCCATATACGATTAAATTGAGCCGCAAGGCTTTAGCAATTATTAAGCAAAACATTACCTTCTCTTTGGGCATTAAGGTGCTGGCGTTATTGTTAATTGTACCTGGTTGGTTAACGTTATGGTTAGCGATATTTGCGGATATGGGAGCAACATTAATCGTAACATTAAACAGCATGCGATTGCTAAATGTGAAAGAATAATGCAATAGTTGAAGAAGACACACAAAAAGACCGAATTTATTTCGGTCTCAGACTGTTGACAAAATGGGTTTCAGACGAATGTCTGAAACCCATTTTGTTCCATAAATAGACTATGTTTTCAAAAAAAGTGGGTAGGATGGGAAGCCATGCAAAGGAAAAGAAAGGGCGGTGCTTCGCCTTCCATAGGTAATTCGCCAGTTTTTTTAAATTCATGGCAGCACAAACAAGCATCGCCTGCGCCTCATTTTTTTCCAATCCCCGGTAATGCGTCCAGCGCAGACCATGCTTCTCTTTCATATCGGCGAAATCCCGTTCAATCGTCTCTTTTCGGAGGGCATAGAGTTCCCGGTATTCCGGAACATACCGCAAATGCTCTGCTTCTTCATAGTAGTCCTGCCATACGTGGCGAGTGACTACTTTGGTGTAGCTCTTGCTTTGCGTGCACTGATGAAGATACGGACAGCTTCGGCACACCGCCGGGTCCGATTTGTATTCCCGGTACCCTTCCCGATTCGTAGTAGAGTAAGATAGAACTTGATCATTGGGGCATAGATAACAATCAAAATATTCGTCATACACAAAATCTGATTTCCGAAAGAATCCATCTTTTGTTTTCGGGCGAGTGTACGGCCAAATCGGCTTTACCCCTTGTTCGAGTAAATACTTGGCAATGGCAGGAGTTTTATATCCTGCGTCTACACACACGGCTTCCGGACATGATTGGATTTCCCGTTTCACTCGTTCGAACAGCACAAAAAACGCTTGACTGTCATAGACGTTGGCTGCCGTCACGTAGGTCTGTAGAATCCATCCGTTGCGATCACAAGCTGTATGATACGAATAGGCAAACACTCGCTCCCGTTCATTTTTCACCAACAGTCCGCTCTCCGGATCCGTTTTGCTTACTTTTACTTCCCGTTTTTTTTTTTCTCAGATGGCAACGGCGATTTTCCATGAGCGATCCGATCCCGTTCGATTTCTTTTTCGAGTTCCTGTTGGTAGGCTTTGGCTTCGACTTCTGCCATTTCCGTTGTAAACTTCTTTTTATTGGCGCTTGCTTTGACATGAGTGGAGTCTACGTACAAGACACTCGAATCTACCAATCCGTGTTCAAAGGCTTCTTTTAAAATCCGTGAAAAAATTTGATGGAATACATCCGTTCCAGCGAAACGACGCGCATAGTTTTTACTTGGCGTCGAGTGATGAGGAACGGGATCATGAAGACTAAGTCCTAAAAACCAACGGTAGGCGACGTTGGTTCGGATTTGTTCGACGGTTTCACGCATGGAGCGAATCCCAAATACATACTGAATCAAATACATTTTAAACAACATCACTGGATCAATGCTCGGACGTCCATGATCAGGAGAGTAGAGATCTTTCACCACATCATAGATAAAAGAAAAATCAATGGCCGCATCCAGCTTTCTTACCAAGTGATCCTCTGGAACCAGATCATCCAGTTTCACCGTGGTTTCGGTATAGCGCCCATCTTCTTGGTGTGGCCGAAGCATCGTTCCTTTCCTCCATTTCTCCCTCGTCTTACCTTCATAATAAAACAGCTTGTCGACTTTGTCGACAAGCTGAGACCGAATTTATTTCGGTCTTTTTGTGTGGTTTAAAAATCAACATTGAAATTTAACAAAGCCCTGATTAAAGGTAAAGTCCAAATTATTGTGTAAATTCCCCTTTGATAGACAACATGGACCTGATGACTTGACGTATGGTAGGTAAGACCGGAAAGTCTCCCTGCCGGTCGCCTTCCCGGACAAATGATCATGTTGTCAAGGAACAGGCGTGTCAAGGAGCTTTCGCGGCATATCCTCGCTTCGCTCCGGTATTCCACGTTCTCCTTGACACGGCGTAGAGGTTATCCCACTCTCTTGATCGCCGGAGCCTCCTGATTCACCGATCGGACTCCTTGCTCTTTCGTTTTCCGCCACTGCCAATATTCAGCCATATCCAAGTATTTGCGCCCTGACATCCATTTTTCATCGATTTCGATCAACACGGCACCAACGAGGCGATACACCGATTCCCGGTTCGGAAAGATGCGGATGACCCGTTCTCTGCGGCGAATTTCTTCGTTCAGCCGTTCCACTCCGTTGGTCGTGCGCAGGCGCCGCCGGTAACGGTCCGGATAGTCCAATACGGCGGTGGCGTCTTCGAATCCCTCTTCGAGGATTTGCATGGCTTTTGGGGCTTTTTCTTCCCATTTGGCCAGCACTTGTTCCAATAACAGCCGGGCCGTTTGCTTATTTGGAGCATGAAGAATCCCACGAATCTCCTCGAGCAAGGCATCCTGCATATACTTTGGTGCGGCATCGAGGATATTACGAATAAAATGTGTCTGGCATCGTTGCCATGTAGCGCCTTGGAAATGCTTTTCAATGGCTTGCACCAGCCCACCGTGCTGATCCGAGATGATCAAGTCCACTCCCCGGAGTCCCCGGTCTTTCAGCCATCCGAAGAACTCGCTCCAGCTGGACTCCGATTCACTGTTTCCGATTTGCAGGCCAAGAATTTCTCGATATCCTTCCTCATTCACTCCTGTAGCGATCAACACGGCTCTGGAGCGTACTCGTCCATCCTCCCGGACTTTCGTATAAATAGCATCTACTAGCACAAACGGATACACGTGTTCATGAAGGGAACGATAATTCCAGTCTTGGATAATCGGATCCAGTCCCTTGCACAGTGAGGAGACCGTGGATTTGGAAAACGAAGTGCCGCATAATTCCTCCGTGATTTGAGTGATTTTTCGGGTAGACACCCCGTTTACCACCATTTCCATTAGTGCCAGTACCAGTGCTTGTTCGCTCCGTTGATACCGTTGGAACAGTTCCGTAGAGAACTCCCCATCTCTTGTCCGTGGAACGCGCAAGGTCAACCGTCCCACCCGGGTCGTCAGCTGGCGTGGATACGAACCGTTTCGATAGCCTTTTCGTTCTTCCGTTCGTTCATAACGGCGAGCTCCCAGCTGTTCTTCTACTTGTGCCTCGAGGATTTGATTGAGGACTTGTTCCAATAGCTTAGCTAATCCCTCATCTCTGGTGAATAACCCGTGCAAAAGTTCATCATTTAGGGTAATATGATATTGAGCCATGGTTGCATTCCTCCTTATGTTTGGTGTTTTTGGTCCACTGTTTATTCTACCAAAGGGGAAGCAACATGGCTCTTTTTCTATTTCCCTTTTTACACAATTATATGGACTTAACTCGATGCTTGAGGAACTAAAAGTCAAGAAACAATTATGTTTTCATTTTGTAATATAATTACTAATTCTATGAAACATAATTGTTACATTTTATTGATATTCTATTGTTGCGAATTTAAGCAAGGGGAAGAAATTAAGTATAAGTAAGGGGGGCAGTATCTTAAAAAAATTACTATTATACCCGTGGTGCTAGTTGAGCGTTAGAACTCAACTAGCCCTAGTGTGACCAGCGAATAGGCTAACAATATGCCGTCGAGCGCTACTTCAAATCCGATCATGGAATTCGCTCGAATCTCTGTGATCCGGTATTGGTTAACCAGAACCGAGAACACCGTCTCGATCACTTTGCGTTTTTGTTGGATCCATTTCTCCCATGCCTCGGACGAGTAATGTTTCTGGTTTTTTCGAGACGGAGTCCAAAGCGCCATTTGGTACTCTTCGTACAGCCTTTTTTGCAACTCACGGCTAATGAATCCTTTGTCCCCGAAGTTATAGGGATGAGGAATTTGAGTCATCACGCTTTCAGCGGCGATACGATCATGGCAGGATGCTTCCGTCACCACATAGCCCATGGGCAACCCTTGATCGGTCACTTGAAGGTGCAGCTTCAACCCATAGTACCATTGTTTTTTTGAAGCGCAATACTCGATGTCTGCGATCTCTTGAAACCGTTTGACGCGATGCATTCTTGCGGTATGGCACAACGGGAGCGGCAAGCTGTCGACGACGGCATAGGCATGATGTTGGCCGCGTTTTGCCAGCTCATGGCGGATCCATTTGATGGCGAAGCGCAGCGCTCGACAACGGCGGTTGTATCGGGAACGTTCGAGAAACGAGCCGTTTGTGAACAAATTTCCAGTGACAAAGCGATGCCATGCCCGTTCGGATGTAAAACCGAGCAACTTTCCTAAATATGAATCGCGATGACCACGGCGTCTTCCTGTTTGACCAAATGGCGGTTGCGGCGCTGCAGGTACATCTGAATCGATGACAGTTGGGCAGAGACAAAAAAGAAAATGGCGGCATATTGCTTTTGAATCTTGGCTCGATCTGTAGTAAAATGAAAGTGCTCTTGCATAGGGATTCTCCTTTTCAATGTTTGATCGCACTTTCATTTTAAGGAGATCCTCATGCAAGGGCTATTTTTATGCTTGTTTGAGTTTATCTAGCACCACGGGTATAATATAATACTTACTTAATTTCATGAATTCGTTTGGATATATAAAAAGTAAATTTTGTGACAGGCGTGTTGATTATCCAATAAAATCCAAAGGGTATAGAAAAAAGAGCACCTTTCCTGTAGAATGTGAGTAGCGACACAAACAAACCCAGGAGGTGCTCTCTATGAACAAGCATACCACACTCCCGAATTTGATGCAAAAACTTGTTTCGGATGAAGAGATTCAACTGATTGCCGAAGCGGTTGGGTATCGTGATTCGTCTCGAACCTTTACGTTGCGCGAGTTGATTCACTTCTTCCTGCTGGCCGCCATGCATCAATGGAAAAGCTTTCGCCACGGAGCCGATGTGGGGCCTCTGTATGGATTGCCGCGATTCCATTATTCAACTGTATCCAAGAAAGCGAAAGAAGTTCCCTATGACATCATGAAACGCTTGTTGGCGTTGATCATTTCCAAGTGCAACCGCCAAACCCGCCGTTCGCTTCGGTTTCCCAAACCGCTTCGGGTGGTGGATTCGACGACCGTCACGGTCGGGAAAAACCGCCTGCCATGGGCGCCGTATCACGGCGAACGCGCCGGAGTGAAGCTGCACGTCGCGTATTCGCCGGAATCCTCGTTGCCGGCAGACGTGGTGGAAACCATCGGACTGCGTCATGATGGCCCGGTGGGAGAACAGTTGACGAACGCTCAACAAGTGCTGGTGGAAGACCGGGCGTATTTCAAAATCGAACGCCTCGATCGATTTGTGGAGCAGCATCAGCTCTTTGTCATTCGGATGAAGGACAACATCGAACTTCATCAGAAAAAAAGCTTGAAACGCCTTTCCAGCACATCCTCATCGGTTCAAGCCGACTTCACGTGCCAGTTGGGGACGAAACAATGCCGCTCCACCAAGCGTCACCGGGTGGTGATCTTTCGAGATGCGAATGGCCGCGACATTCGGGTCGTGACGAACCTCTTCCATGCGTCTGCGGAAACCATTGCCGACATGTACCAACAACGTTGGACTGTTGAGGTCTTTTTCCGTTGGGTGAAGCAATATCTGAATGTCCCGACCTTGTTTGGCACGACGGAAAATGCGGTATACAACCAACTGTTTGCGGCGTTCATCGCGTATGTGTTGCTGCGATGGCTGTATGATCAAACCAAAAAACAGACGAACGTCTCTCTTTCCTTCATTTCGTTCGTTCGCCGTTTTTTCTCTGGGCAGCTTCCTCTCGATTGGAAATCCGGGATGGCCGCTGCTTTGTTTGAGTATGCCCAAATTTATGGAAGGCGTATGTCTAATTTTGGATAATCAACACTCGTGATTTTGTGATTTTATCTTCGCAGCAGAGGAAATCAAAGAGGCAGACAGTGAGCCTTTTCTTTCTAGATCCACGTGTACCGCCCTTCAATAAAACATATAGAGCCAGTCTCCACATTATTTTTCCAATTCATCAACGAGGTCTAAAGTCATAAAATATCTGCATTCCTGCCTAAAACGCACTGATTTTCTAGTTCTTTTTACTTAAATTTGGATATAATTACATTTTTTATTGAACATTTTGTCATCATATGATACGTATAGAGAGAATGGAGATAATTGGGAAAGGGGAACATCATTTGCTTAAGAGATGGAGGAACTTGTTGCTATTGACGTTGATATTAATAGGGGGGTGTGAGATGGATTCGAAGGCTCATCCGGAGAAGTTGCCGAACACGGTGGCATTTCAAGACGAGTTTACTCGAGGATTTATGGTCTCGCCAAAAGAAGTGAAGGAAGGGTATTACTTATTCAAGTCGAAAACCGGCGGATTTACGATGCTGTATCCGAAAAAATGCAATAATGGACAAAATGTATTATGAAAAACATAAAGATTATTTCGAAGATATTAATTTCGGAGAAAGTAACAAGAAAGAGAATATTGCTTATTTTGTAAGGATAACATATGAAAATAAAGCAATAACTAATAACATTGATACGAATTTAAAATTATTATCTAATTCTGTTAACTACAATGGGCATTATACAGAATTTCAATATGAAGATAAGATATTCTACTATGCTAAAAATGAAAAACTTCTAAGTAATGGAAAAAGTAAAGCTTATACATTTTTTAGTTATATAAAGTCTAATAAAAGTAATCAAGGAATAGAGTTTATTTACGGAGTGTCATGTTTGAATTTTAAACAAAAATGTAATATTGACCTAACAAAGGAAGAAAAAAATGCTAAGAAGTTTATGAAATCCATTGAATTCCTGCATTAAGTGAACCTGGGGGGCGAAGGAGTTGTGTCAAATGAAGAAGTACTAAATACGGATATATTGCGTGCGCGGATTATGAATGTAGAATATCAAAATCTTACCATTGGAGAAATCAAAAGAGAAATCAAAAGAATTTATATCGAAGAGACGGGAAAAGAGCCGCCCGCTCACATTGCTATTTATCGCTCTGATGATTTTAAAGATTTCAGGCATATTGATTCTGGTTTTGATGGAACAGCGATTCATTTTTATGATGAGGAGAAGGGAATCAATCAAGCGTATATCATTACAAGAGGAAGCGAAGCATCAGAGAAAGATACATGGAAACCCCTTGATTGGTTTTATAATACTTTTGGTATTTTCGTGGGGCAAGACAAAAGCCAATATAGAGATGCCATGCATTTCGACGAAATAGTAACTAAAAAAATAGATGAAGACTTGGAAAAGAATAAATGTGATAAAAAAGTAAAGTTAAAGAAAATAGGACTAGGACATTCTTTGGGTGGAAACTTAATTGCTACTATCCAGTTAACAACAAAGGAGTATGAGCAAGTATATGTAATTAATGATGCTCCGCCTAGTTATTATCAATTAGCAAAAATAGATGTTGATTTTTGGTATGATTTAGCCGAAAGATTTAACTTAAATCCTTTGAACTACAACTCTATATACACCCTTCCCCCTTCCGAGCTCAAAGCCTTTGCGGAAGAGTACTACAAAAAGCAAATCGACGAGCGTTCGATTCATCATCTGACCGCCCAAGAGGATCTATTGTATGCGGTGAGCGGGGTGCGGGGGTTCATCGATATCGGAAGCCGCCGGGTCATTGATACGAACAAGGATTTTACTAGTATCAAAGATTTGGTTTCAAAAATATCAGATAAAGATGTTAGGGCCATTCAAGTGTATTTATCGCAATATTCCGATGTTTACAATGAAAAAGGGTTTGATGGGATCGTTCAGGCGATGACGGGGGTCGATATCGCTTTTATTGAGTCGCTTCAGGGCTATGATAGCATGGACTACGTGTGGCATGCAGGAGACATTGTCTCGAAAGCGAATCATATGCTCGACGATATGAAAGTGAAAATTCCGGAACTCATGAAGAACGTGGCGATTTTGTATAAAAATTTGGATCCAATATTCAGCGTTTTCGTGGAGTTGGGCTATGTTACTCCAGAAGAAAAGAAAACGGTTTTGAGCGAAGTCAAGGGAATTGAAAAGGATGTCGCATCGATTCAACAACTGCTTCGCAAAACATGGAATTGGAGAATGGCCATTCCATTCCTTACTCCATTGGTAACTGATGACATTCTTCAATGGAAAGCTAGTATTGAGGTGTTATTCCAGATTCGGGATAAGGTATTGGACATCTTAAAACGCCTTCAAATCATCCAAGAAAATACGGCGAATCTTCAAAAAGCCATCACCATGAGCGTGGATGCCCATACCTTGAACGAAGTCATCACGGCTCTCGCCCGTTCGAAAGGCAGAACGTATGATGAGTATGGAAATTTAATCTTCATCAAGAAAGTGGGAGAACACGAGATCCGGATGAATCTTTCCTCCGCCGTAAGAATATATCAGAAAGGACTACAAATCTTGGAAGAAAAAGAAGCGGTATTACATGAGATGAAGCAGCGTTATTTCGATGAATATGTAGAAGATTTTGAAATGCAAAAACGAAAACTGATGAAGAAAATCGAGGACATGGAACAAAACCCGTGGGCCTATCAGCATTTATTGGGGCATTTTACCTACGATGCCGACCAAGTGTATGTGTTACGCCGCATTGATGTCCATGAGTTTATTCCGCCGTTGGATCCGATGATTCCGCATATCTTTGAAACGATGTTCTCGTACTATGAACTGGAAATTTCCAAAGGAAAAGAACTCATTGCAACCATCAAAAAATCGTTTGAGGAGTTTTTTGAGCAGGACCAAAATGTGTCCAAGATATTTGATTTGCGATATGGATAAAGAGGGATATTTTGTATGGGACAATTGAATATGTTCTATCATTTTGATGTAGAGCAGGATTTCATGTATAAAGCGAACACGTTTATTCAACAATTAAATAGAATGAGTGAATTGGATGCGGAATTGGTTCATTTGATTCATCATGAAATGAAAGATGATAGGGGACAAATCATCAACAAAACCAATGAAGCGATAGAACAGTATCAAAAAAACAATCAATCGCACAATGATATGTATAAAAACTCCATGCGCACCGCTGCTTGGCGGTACACACACATGATTAACGACATGAGAGGACAAAATATCACCTTGTATTATGATGTCGTCACACGGGAAAAGAAAAGGTAAACTAGGGGATTAATGAACATCAGCCCTGCCTATTCTCATACATTTCTCCTATATTCCATTTTCTGGTACCGTCAAGAATTTTGTGTAATGTAAGATAGATAGGGTATCTCTGAAATGGATTTGGAATGGATAGGGAACCGGTTTCCTTCACACAAGAGACTGAATATTCAGTCTCTTGTGTGGAAAGGGAGAATCCCCTTATTTTGTTTATTTACAATATTTGGTTAACAATAACGTTCTTCAAACATTCGTTGAAGAGCTTCATGCGCTTCGGCAAATCCTCGCAACTTTCGCCCTGCCCATTTCTCGTTAAAGTCCTGTATCGTCAAATATACGACTTTTTCAGCGGCTTCTAAACTGCTCAAACTGTTCATCGGTTTTAGGCGTTTCCGAATCTCCTTGATCGTTCGTTCGATGGCATTGGTCGTATAAATCACACTTCGAATACTGCTTGGATAGTCCATAAAGGTGAGAAGGACATCCAACTCATTTGCCCAAGATTGGACTTCCCTTGGGTATTTGTGAGACCATTTGGATTGAAACTGTTGAAACATCTCCAATGCGATTTCTTTATTCGGAGAACGATAAATGAGTTTCAGGTCCTCCGCCATTTCGAATTGATCTTTTTTCCGAACACGGCTGAGGGTGTTGCGGACTTTGTGCACGACACAGCGCTGCACATCGGCTTTCGGATACACCGCCTTAAAGGCTTCCTCCAATCCCGGAAGGCCATCGAAGACGCCAAGAAGCACTTCCTTGACGCCTCTTTTGTAGAGCTGTTGGAGAATCTCCTGCCATACATAGGCGCTTTCTTGTCCTCCTACGAAGAAATCAAGAATTTCACGATACCCTTCTTCGTTCACCCCCAATACCACATAAATAACTTCTTTCTCTACCGTATCCCGGCGAAGTTTCACGTACAAGCCGTCCAAATATAAGACCGAATAACGCTGGTGTAGTGGACGAGCGTGCCATTTCTCGATGTCTTCCTTCACGACATCGGTAATCCGGCTGATCGTCGCAGGAGAATAGGTGCTTCCTAGAATTCGTTCGATAAACTTGCCAATTTCACGCGTACTCATGCCACTTTGATACATCCTAATGATGGCTTCCTCCAGCCAGCCGGTGTGGCGTTGATAAGGGGCAAACAACTGTGTTTGAAATTCCCCGTTTCGGTCTCTTGGAACCAAAAGACCCTCAATCCGGCCATATTGCGTATCTAGATTTCGCTGATAGTAGCCGTTTCTCATATTTGGCGTTCCAGCCTGTTCGATTTCGAGGAAATGTTTAATTTCTTCCCGCATAATCAGCTCTAATTTTTCTTTTACAAACTGACGAATGGCATTTTCCAGTTGATTTGCCCAGTCGACATTCGGTATACTTCTTTTAGACATAGGTAGGGTACTCCTTTCTCTGGAATGTGTTGTGGTCCAAATCAGAGAATACCCTACCTTTTTTCTTTTGTTCTAGCAAAATGCTTTACACAAAATTTTATACATCATCGTATGAAAAAAGAGGATATATGTCCTTATACTGAACATAATATCCTCTAATCATTATAGTATAGTTAAAAAAGCATCGGAAAAGGAATTACATTACTGCGCGACTACTGGCGGGAAAACGAAATTTTAACAGTTGTGTTGGAACTTTGCGAGGAAGTGGCAAAACAGGCGCGTGAAATCGGTAAAGTAGGACGCACCGTTTCGTTTAGCGTGCGCTATTCGCATAATGAAGGAGGATTCCATCAGTCCGTCACCCTTGATACCGCTACAAACTTAACGATGGACATCTACCGCGTCTGCAAGCGGATTTTCCATAAGTTTTATGACGGACGAAGCGTGCGCGTCATTCATGTATCCCTTGAAAACTTGATGGATGAGGAAAGTTTGCAGCTGTCCCTTTTTGAAGACAGAACAAAAGAACGCGCCCTTGCCAAAGCAATGGACGCAATCCGCGATAAATTTGGTCCCAACGCGCTATTGCGTGCCGTCAGTTACACGCCTGGAAGCGTCGCCCGCATCCGCAACGGCTATATAGGAGGACATCAGTCATGAACCATCGCGATCGAGGAATCATCAAATATTCTCCCTTGATGGTGTTGCAAAACTAGAGTAAAAACTCGAAGTTATGCATAAGGATGCAACATAACACATGCAGTACATATCGATGAAATCCATACCATCTTGGCTGTTCCAACCCGTCACTCTTTAACTCATTAAATACTCGTTCAATCTCACGACGAAGTCCAAACAGCCATTGGCCAAATCTCGTTTTCAAAAAGACAGGAAGAACCCGGCCATAGGCATCTTTTCGTTCCTCGCTATTGCGGCGGTTGATAGGGGAAATGAATAGGATTCCTGACTGCTCTGCTGTTTGACGAACCTTTTCACTGTCATACGCGGCATCGCCCAATACAAATTCGATATCCCACTGCTTTAAAGAAACAAGCAATTCTGGTGCTACTGCCGCATCATTTCGATTCGCTGTGGTCAACACATGAGATAAAATGATTCCCTCGGCGGTGGTGCAGAGATGGAGTTTATATCCTTTAAACCAGTGATATCGGGTGGACACTCCCCACTTCGCCTGTGAATCGTAAAGACTGCTTCGAAGGGCCGTGCTGTCGATCAGCACGATTTGCGGATAACGTACTTCTAGATCTTTGAGCAGCTGTGCATGAAAAACAGGAAATCCTTGTTCCCGGAACCACTTCGCCGCACGGGAAAACGTAGAAAGGTGAGGGACTTCACCAAGCCCACAGGCCCGTTGAAAACAGCGAAAACGCTGCAGGATGCGCACTAATTTTCGCAAGGAATCAATGGAAAAATAGGTTTTCAAAAAGAAACATTTCAACAACGATTTTTTCGACACCGGCGGTCTTCCTGTCACATACGGTGTTTCCGGCAATGATAGCGAGTCGATATACCGAAATAATGCTTCTAAAATTGGGTCAATTTCATAAGTCCATGCATGTTCGCTGTTCCAATTGGAAATCATAATAGTGTCCACCCCTTGGAGAGTTGTTTTTTTGGTCACTGTATATGATTTCCAAGGTGGTGGATTTTTTATGTGCATTTATGCATTCGTTATGCGTTTTGCAACACGTTCTTCCAACACGTTCTTCCAACTTTAACCGAAGAACATCGTATCTGAGTTGGTTATTTAGGCCTCAATGGTATCAGTGGATAAAAATTTATATTTAAATCAACAGCTGTCCACATAAAATTTTAGCTTAAATCTATCGCGTTGGTTCTAAAAACATTATTTCGTAAAAATGAATATAAACGAAAAACCCCAAAACCTTTGTAGTTCAAGGGTTTTGGGGTTTTTACATGTTGAACTATAGAACCTGGCTTTATTAACGCGAGTAGAACTCAACGATGAGCGCTTCGTTAATTTCTGCCGGCAGTTCAGAACGCTCCGGCAAGCGAGTGTACGTGCCTTCCAGTTTTTCTGGATCGAACGTCAAATAATCTGGAACGAAGTTGTTCACTTCGATCGCTTCTTTAATGACTTGCAAGTTGCGCGATTTTTCGCGGACAGCGATCGTTTGTCCCGGTTTTACGCGGTAAGACGGGATGTTGACGCGGCTGCCGTCAACTAAAATGTGACCGTGCGTCACGAGCTGACGAGCTTGACGGCGCGTACGAGCCAACCCTAAACGATAAACGAGGTTGTCCAAGCGCGATTCAAGCAAAATCATGAAGTTTTCGCCGTGTTTACCCGGCATTTTGCCCGCTTCGTCAAACGTTTTGCGGAATTGGCGCTCGTTGACGCCGTACATATGGCGCAGCTTTTGTTTTTCTTGGAGCTGCAAACCGTACTCCGACAATTTTCTCCGTTGGCCTGGGCCATGTTGACCAGGCGGATACGGACGTTTTTGCAATTCTTTCCCCGTGCCGCTTAACGAGATGCCGAGGCGGCGGGAAATTTTCCATGTTGGGCCAGTATAACGAGCCATGTTTTGCTCCTCCTTATGCTTTTATTCCCGTAAAATAAAAGCAGACGTGCGCCAACAATTATGGCCATTTTGTTTTCATGTATCCTCGCTCTAGCAGCTAAGAGTTACACGATACACCTCGGAGCACCGAGGAACAAAATGAACCATAAAGGTGTGCACAAAGGCTGCTATATTTTACACAAAGGCTATTATATGATTTTTAAAGGGCAAAGTCAATATTTTAATTTCCTTCTTTGCTGCTTATATGATATAATAAAAGATGAAATTTTTAGAAAAAAATGCTACTCATTCTTTCGCTTTAAAGTGATGATATCAGTTCAGGTGGAAAGACAATGAAACAGGAAGAAACGAAACGATATGAATCGTTTAAGCGGGAATTTTTCCACTGGTTTTTAGCGTTTTCGGGGGATGAGCCGTTTTCTGTGGCGGCGGGCGAGCTGCTTGTGATGTTAAAAGAAGAGTTGGCGTTGCAACAAGCCGTATTGTATTTGTTTGACCCATCCTGTGACGCCTTTTGCCCAGAAGCAGCGGCAGGCAGGATGCCGGCGGCAGAATTGATCGTGGCAGAGGAAAAGCAGGAGATCGTCGTGATAGATGATGGCGGGCCGTGTATAGTTGTCCGCCTCTTTTTCCTGCTTTCTGAAGAAACACGAGCGATGCTTGAGCTTATGTATGGAAAAGAGCGCCACATCGACCGTGAATGGTTGAAAGTGCTGAGAACGGATTTGTCTTCATTGTTCCGTAAGTTGAGTGCGCTTTCGCAACGAACGAGCGAGGAGAATCGGTATGAGCAGTTGCACCGTTTTGCAGCGAAAATCCATTCCACCATGCAAATTGACGATGTGCTTGAAGAAATTATCCGCACGCTGCAAAATGTTTACCCAGCGTTTACATACCATCTCCTCTTATCGCATGATAACCATGTGTGCGGGAATTTGCCGATTAAAACGCTTGCCTTGGATGAAAGCGAGGGGCAACCGGCGGCACTGCGGGCGTTTTTGACCGGACAGGTGCAATGTGAGGAGACAGCCGCACCGCCGCGTTCAGTGCTATATGCCCCCATTAAAGGGGTGCAGGCCGTATACGGGGTGATTCAAATCATTGCTCCGTATGCCGCCCCATTTCCAAAGCGGGAAATCAATTTTATTTCGTTGTTGGCGGGAACGGCGGGAAGGGCGTTGGAAAACGCCAAACTGTATGAGCAATCGCGCCGGCTCGTTGCCGATTTGCAACTCATTAACGATACGATGCGTCAGCTGAATGCCCGGCCGCGGCTGTGTGAAGCGATCGAGTATATGGTGTCGCAAATCAAAGAATCGTTTGGCGCGGACGAGGTCGGCTTTTTCTTGTTTGCTGACGGCAAACGTGAGCTTCTTCGAGGAAGCACACCATTTTTTTATAATGACTTGTCGGCGCTGTATGTCGAATGGGTCGAAGCACGGCTTCTAAGCGGAAATGATATTCTATTTGCCGGCGATGTACGCACGTCCGATTTCGGACCGTTTCGTTCCATTATGGCGGCGCCAATGATGCAAAATAAAGAAATGAAAGGCGTCTGTATCGTGCTTGCCTATGAGACGTATCGATTCACCTTTGAGATGTTTAAACTGCTGCAATCGCTCGTCCAACACTCGACACTGGCGTTTATGAATGCGATTTTGCGCGAAGAACTTGAGAAATTGGTTGTCACCGATTATTTGACGAAGCTGTATACGCGCCGTTATTTAGATGAGGCGATCCAAAAATCGATGGAAGAGGATGCGTTAGGGTCGTTTCTTTTAATCGATATCGATAATTTTAAGCAGATCAACGATACTTATGGCCACCAAACCGGCGATGATGTGCTCGTTCAAGTGGCGAAGATGATCCGCACTAACATTCGCGATGGCGATATAGCGGCGCGCTGGGGAGGAGAAGAGCTCGCCGTCTATTTGCCAAAGGTGGCGCTTTTGGATGCGATAGCGATTGCGCGCCGCATCGTTGAAAAAGTGAGAGAGCATACGGTCCCGTCAGTGACCGTTTCATGCGGTCTTTCATCGTGGAGACGACAGGATCATGATGATGCAGAACAGCTGTTCAAACGGGCTGATGCGGCGCTGTATATGGCAAAAGAAACAGGGAAAAACGCCATCTTCGTTCATGATGGTGACCATCTATATAGAGGGTGAAAAAGGAATCCGGACAGGCGGATTCCTTCTTCGCGCTCACCGCTATTTTCGCTTATTCTGAAACGAGCACGCTGGCGAATTGCTCTAAATAGCGGCGGTCAATGTCATCAAAGCGGTTCTTGATCGGGCTGTCGATATCAAGGACACCGATGACGCGACCTTCCTTAATGAGCGGCACGACGATTTCCGATTGGGATGCGGCATCACAGGCGATATGGCCTGGGAATTGGTGCACATCGGGAACGACGACCGTCCGCCGCTCGGCAGCCGCTGTGCCGCACACGCCTTTGCCGAACGGAATGCGCACGCATGCTGGCAATCCTTGGAACGGACCGAGCACAAGCTCATCGCCATCTGCCAAATAAAACCCGACCCAGTTGATGTCGGTGAGAAACTGGTTGAGCAGGGCGGAAGCGTTCGCCAAGTTGGCGATCATGTTCGGTTCGCCGGCGATGAGCGCCTTCAGCTGCTCAATGACGAGCGCATAGTTTTCTTCGCGTGTCCCGTTGTAGGTTAGTTGATGAAACATTTGTTCGCCCTCCTTTTTGACCCATTTTATGACGACGCTTGGCGATTGTCAATCGAAAGCGCCTCGTGATCCATCACGTCCCGCCCTTGATGCAGGTCGGCTGCACGATGAGCGTCCGAGCCGTAAACGATCGGAATGCCACGCCGCCGCGCTTCAGTGATGAGGTGATTGGGCGGGTATGGCTCGAGGCAGAGCGGTTTGGCAGCGCCGGCGCCGTTATAGTCGATCTCATAGCCGAACTGCTCTATGTCATCGAGAATGGCGAGAACGAGGTCAGTCATCGGATCTGGGCACGGAAAGCGACGCCAAAACTTCCGCACAAGCGTTAGATGGCCGATGCGTTTCGGCTTATAGCGGCCCATGTCGGTGCGGATCGACTGGCGCACCGTTTCGTAATAGGTGCGGTGAACATGTTCGACGGAACCGAACAGGTGGACGATGTCGGCGAACATGTCAGCACTGTAGTCAATGCATACATATTGACCTTTGTGCGCTAAAAAATGGACCGATAAAATGCTGTCATCAAGCAGCGGTCCAACTTCATCGAGCAATCGAACCGTTTCTTCCTCCCAGCCGGGGATAAAGTCGACCTCAAGTCCGACGCGGATCGTGATGTCGTTTCGGTAGCGCGCTTTTACATCAGCCACAGCGGCTAAATAGCGTTCAAGCTGACGGCGCTCCATCGCGCTATCCCGATCCGGCGTCGGATCAACAAACCGCTCTGGCAGCGGGGCATGTTCAGTGAAGGAAATGTCGGTATAGCCGAGCACAATCGCCCGTTCCACATATTGCTCAAGTGGGTCAGGACTTCCGTGTGGACAAAACGGTGTATGAATATGGCCGTCACGCAAGGCGGTTTTCCCCCTTTCCCTTGTATCATAGCAAAAATCTTGAAGATTCTTGTAAAAAAAATAAAAATTTTGGTCAAAAAATGTCGTTAACATGGTATCATAAAAACATTGAAAAACATATATTTTTGCCTTCTCCGCCGTATTCATTCATTTCGGAGTAGCTTGAGTGCAAGGGGGCATTCGTGCATGGAAATCGTATGGATCGTTCTGCTCCTCGGCGCAGGAGTAATCATATACAATCATATGTATCGGAAGAAGATGTACCGGGAAATCGACCGGCTTGAGGCATGGAAAATCGAACTGATGAACCGGCCGGTGCCGGATGAGTTAGCGAAAGTGAAACAGCTGAACATGACCGGGGAAACGGAGCAGCTGTTTGAACGGTGGCGCCAACAATGGGATGAGATCGTAGCCGTGAAGCTGCCGAATGTCGAAGAACAGCTGTTTGATACCGAGACGTTTCTGGACAAATACCGGTACCGGCAGGCACGCAAGTTGATTGGGCAAATTGAGGATGGGTTGCGTCGCCTTGAGGAAGAGGTGCATCAAATCATTGATGAAGTTAACGAGCTGATCGGAAGCGAAGAGCAAAGCCGGACGGAAATCGAAGAGCTGCGCGCTGTCCATCGGGAGGCGAAGAAAACGCTGCTTGCTTATCGGTATACGTTTGGGGCGGCTGCCGATTTGCTTGACGTCCGCCTAACCGAGGCCGAAAAGCAGTTTGAGTCGTTTGCCAAATTGACGGAAGCCGGCAACTATTTGGCAGCGCGCGGTGTCGTCCAGGAGCTGAAGCAGGAGCTTGACAGCCTGGCGACGATGATGGAAGAGATTCCGGCGCTGCTTAGCGAGTGCCAAACCTCTCTTCCCGCCCAGTTGGCCGAGCTTGCTGACGGCTATCGGGAAATGGAGCAAAGCGGGTACATACTCGACCATTTGCACATCGAACGCACATTGGCAGAAAAACAGGAGAAAATCGGACAATGCTTAGCGATGATTGGCGAGCTGCGCATCGAAGAAGCGAAGCAAACCGTCGCTGAGCTGAAAGAAGAAATTGATACGCTATACGACTTGCTGGAAAAAGAAGTGCTCGCTAATCAATACGTGCAAACGGAAATGCCGCGCATTGGCGGCATGCTTACGGAGTTGGCTGCCGAGGCAAAAGAAACGAGCGCTGAAGCGATGTTTGTTCAACAAAGCTACCATCTGCCGCCAAGCGACCTTGAAAAATATCGAAGCATTGAAAAACAGATGCATCAGTTGCAGAAGCGGTTTTTGCTGATCGAAGACCGCGTCGCTGAGGCGAAAACTGCCTATTCTTTGCTCAGAGAGGAGCTGGAACAGCTCGTCGGGCAAATTGACATGATGAAAGAAGAGCATGAACAGTTTCGGTTGATGCTGCAGGCGCTGCGCAAAGACGAATTAATTGCCCGTGAAAAGCTCGACGACATGAGAAAAAAATTGTCCGAATCGCTTCGCCTCGTGCAAAAAAGCCGACTGCCGGGGCTGCCTGAGCCGTATGCGCTTGAGCTGACGGAAGCGAAAAACAGCTTGCAAAATGTGGCCGCCCGCCTCGAAGAAAAGCCGCTCGACATGCCGGCGGTCGACCGGGCGCTCGAAGAAGCGAAAGTTTCGGTTGAACGTCTTTATGAGCGAACAGTCGAAATGATTGAACAGGCGTCCTTGGCTGAACGGGCGATTCAATATGGCAACCGCTACCGCCGCCGTTATCCGGCGGTTCACAAAGGGCTTGAGGAGGCCGAGTTTTTGTTCCGTCATTACGATTACGAAGAGGCGCTCCGGCAGGCGGTGGCCACGATTGAAAGTGTCGAGCCAGGCGCGTTTGACCGCGTGCAGAAGCTTTGGCAGGCGGACAACGAGGACGAACAATGATCAAAACCCGATAATTATCGGTGAAAACCGATATTTATCGGGTTTTTGGTGAATACTGTAAGTACGTGTGTGTTTTCAGCTCGGTTTTATGTTATTATACTATGTATGTACATTTGCCGATCATGAGCGGAGGATGGAAACAATGATTTACCTTGATAACAGTGCGACGACCAAACCGTTTCCAGAAGTGATCGATTCGTTTGTCAAGGTCGCGACGGACTATTTTGCCAATCCGTCTTCGCTTCATGAACTGGGCATGAAGGCGGAGCGGCTGCTCGCGCAGGCGCGCGAACAAATCGCTGCCATGCTGCGGGTCAAAGCGAACGAGGTCGTGTTCACGTCCGGTGGAACGGAAGCCAACAATTTCGCCATTAAAGGAGTGGCTTGGCAATATCGGCGGCGCGGCCGGCATATTATTACGACGGAGATCGAGCATCCGTCCGTTGCTGAGCCGTGCCGTCAGCTTGAGGAGCTCGGCTTTGAGGTGACGTATTTGCCGGTCGACCGCAACGGGAGAGTGTCGGCGGAGCAAGTCGAGCGCGCGCTGCGCGATGATACGATTCTTGTTTCAATCATGCACGTCAATAACGAAGTCGGCACGGTGCAACCGATTGAGGAAATCGGTGCGCTTCTTGCCCGCTACCCGAAGACGCTGTTTCATGTCGACCGGGTGCAAGGCATCAGCAAAGTGCCGCTTGATTTGAAAAAGGCCGGCGTCGATTTAAGCACGATATCGGCTCATAAGTTTCACGGATTGCGCGGTGCCGGAGTGCTTTACGTCCGCGAAGGTGTCCGCTTGACGTCGTTGATTGCCGGCGGCGGGCAGGAAATGCGGCTCCGGTCCGGAACGGAAAATGTGGCCGCCATTGTCGCGATGGCGAAAGCGCTGCGCCTCGCTATGGAGAGATACGAGCGGGAGATCGACCGGCTCAAGGCGTTAAAAGACGAGTGGCGAACCGCTCTTTCCGCCATTCCGGAGATTGAGATCAACACGCCGCGCGACGGTGCTGCGCCTCATATTATTAACTTTTCCTTAAAGCGCGGCATGAAGCCGGAAGTGTTCGTCCACGAACTGGCGAAAAGCGGCATTTACGTCTCGACAACATCGGCTTGTTCGTCGAAGAAAAAGGCGCCGAGCAAAACGCTGGTGGCGATGGGGCTTGGGGAAGACCGTGCTGAGCGCGGCATCCGCGTCAGCTTATCGTTTGACAACACAAGCGAAGAAATCGCGCCGGCAGTGGCTGCCATGAAACAAGCGATCAAAACGTTAAGCGAGGTAACGGGATAACATGGAAATGAAGTATGACCGCATTTTAATCCGTTATGGGGAAATGACGACAAAAGGAAAAAACCGCAATATTTTTGTTCGACGGCTAAAAAACAACATCGCCCGCAAACTGCAGGCGTTTCCTCGGATCAAAATTGAATATATGCGTGACCGAATGTACATTTTATTAAACGGTGAGCCGCATGAACCGATTATCGACAAGCTGAAAACGGTGTTTGGCATCCACTCGTTCAGCTTGGCGATGAAGTGCGAAAACGATTTAGCGGCTATTAAAGAGACGGCGCTCGCTGCTGTCCGGCAGCTTCCATACAAAGGAAAAACGTTTAAAGTGAGCGCCCGCCGCGTCGATAAACAGTTTCCGTACCGAAGTGATGAGCTTAATCATGAAGTTGGGGCACATATTTTGCGGCAGACGGAAGACTTAACGGTCAATGTGCGCCAACCGGATATTGATGTGCGCATCGAAGTACGCCAAGACGGAACCTATGTTACGTGCCATGACATTTTCGGCGCTGGCGGCTTGCCGGTGGGGACGAGCGGCAAGGCGATGCTCATGCTCTCAGGCGGCATCGACAGCCCGGTCGCCGGGTATTTGGCGATGAAGCGCGGTCTCGAAATCGAAGCCGTTCACTTTTTCAGTCCGCCGTTTACAAGCGAGCGGGCAAAGCAAAAAGTGATCGATTTGGTGCGGAAACTGACCGCGTACGGTGGAAAAATCAAGTTGCATATCGTACCGTTTACCGAAGTGCAGCAAGCCATTTATCAAGGGGTTCCAAACGAATATTCGCTGATTTCCACTCGGAGGGCAATGCTAAAAATTACAGACGCCTTGCGCCGCCGCCAGCGGGGGTTGGCGATCGTCACCGGTGAAAGCCTCGGCCAAGTTGCGAGCCAAACGCTTGAAAGCATGTACGTGATTAACGAAGTGACCAACACACCGGTTTTGCGCCCGCTCATTTCGATGGATAAAATGGAAATCATCGAGATTGCTAAGCAAATCGACACCCATGATATTTCCATTCTTCCATATGAAGACTGTTGCACCATTTTTACGCCGCGGGCGCCAAAAACAAAGCCGAAAAAAGAGAAAGTGCTTCAGCACGAGAGCCAGCTTGATCTCGCTCCGCTTCTTGAAAAAGCGATCAATGAGACGGAAACCATCGTGATTGATGAAGAAGCTGGACAGGCTGACGAGTTCACTGCGCTGTTTTAAATCTCAAAATTTACCAAACATGTTGTTGCATATTGCTGTCTGTTTTCACACATTCTATACGTACAAAGGAGGTGAAAACAGATGGCACGCAACAACAACAGCAATCAATTGCTTGTTCCGGGCGCACAACAAGCGCTTGAGCAAATGAAATATGAAATCGCCCAAGAATTCGGCGTCAACTTAGGCGCTGACACGACATCGCGCGCTAACGGTTCGGTCGGCGGCGAGATTACGAAACGTCTTGTCGCTATGGCGCAACAACAATTGGGCGGTGCACGTCAATTCTAATTTTATAATGATGGCTTACGCGGCGGGGAGCTCCCCGCCGTTTGTTATGACAAAAGTATTCAAAATATAATAATTATTTTGTATAATAAAAGGTGTCGGAGACGGCAAAATGAACAGAAGAGGGGGAGAGGAACGATGAAGCGGGAAAAACTGATCGCTCCTGAGCGCTACAATTTAACGTCCGAAATGGAACGGCATGCGGCAGCACATCCGGAGCGAATTGCTTTAAAATGGGAGAATGAGCGCGGCGAAACGAAAGAGATTACATACGGTCGCCTCATGGCGCGCGCTAACCAAATTGGAAACGCTTTCTTATCGCGCAGGCTGGAAAAAGGGGATAAAGTGCTTGTCATGGTTCCGCGGCTGATTGAAGCGTATGAAGTATATTTAGGGGCGCTCAAAGCCGGGCTTGTCGTCATCCCAAGCTCGGAGATGCTGCGGACCAAAGACTTGGAATACCGATTGTCCCATGGAGAAGTGAAGGCAATCGTTGCCTATGAACCGTATCTCGACGAATTCGCTCCGATCGATGGCGTGGACAAGCTGTTGAAATTTTCGATCGGTGAACACGAGCATGACGGTTGGGTTCGGTTGGACGCGGCGATGGCGGCGGAAAGCGAAACACTCGCAACGGCCGACACATCGCGCGACGATATGGCGTTTTTATCTTACACATCTGGAACGACCGGCAATCCGAAAGGGGTCGTCCATTGCCACGGCTGGGCGTACGCCCATTTGCGCACGGCGGCGAAAAACTGGCTGTGCATTGAAGAGACGGATCTCGTTTGGGCGACCGCTGGACCGGGGTGGCAAAAATGGATTTGGAGCCCATTTTTATCGGTGCTCGGTTCGGGAGCGACCGGGTTTGTCTATTACGGCCGCTTTGAGCCGGAAAAATATTTGCAGCTGTTAGAAAAATATCAAGTCAACGTGCTTTGCTGCACACCGACCGAGTACCGTCTGATGGCGAAAGTGCCGGATATCGGCCGCTACGACTTATCGCATTTGCACAGCGCCGTCTCGGCTGGTGAGCCGCTCAACCGTGAAGTGATCGACACGTTTGCCAAACATTTTGGCATCCAAGTGCGCGACGGTTATGGACAGACGGAAAATACATTGCTTGTCGGTGTCATGAAGGGGATGGACATCAAACCGGGATCGATGGGGAAACCGACGCCGGGCAACCGTGTCGAAATTATCGACGAAAACGGCGAACCGTGCCCAGTCGGCGTTGTGGGAGATATCGCTGTTCATGTAGAAACGCCAGCCTTATTTAAATATTACTATAAAGATCCGGAACGGACGGCGATGCAGTTCCGCGGTGACTATTACATTACCGGCGATAAGGCGAGAAAAGACGAAGACGGTTATTTCTGGTTTGAAGGCCGCGGCGATGATATCATCATCAGCTCCGGTTATACGATCGGCCCGTTTGAAGTGGAAGATGCGCTCGTCAAGCATCCGGCGGTAAAAGAATGCGCGGTTGTCGCCAGCCCGGATGAAGTGCGCGGTCATGTCGTCAAAGCGTTCGTCGTGCTCCGTGATGGAGTCGATCCAAACGATCCATCGCTCATTCCGGCGCTGCAGGAACATGTCAAACAATTGACCGCTCCATACAAATATCCGCGCAAAATTGAGTTCGTCGATGACTTGCCGAAAACCGTGTCGGGAAAAATCCGCCGCGTCGAGCTTCGCGAGCGGGAAGCGCGCCTTGCAGGCCGCTCTTCTTAAACACCGTGAGAAGGCGTGTGAAACACGAGCTTAACGAAAAGACGTCAGAACTGCCTGTCTTCCTAAAGGATGAAGGGGAAGCAGGGCGTCTTGAAGCCATCCGCCAAATGAAAGAGAGGGTGTCCCGAAAGCAACGGGGACACCCTCTCTATTTGCACCGAACACTTCCACAGATCTGATCTTGGAGACCTTTCCCGCGGTTTATAAAAAGACGCGCTTCACTTTATCCCAGAACGAATTGTCTTTCAGCCGTACGGTTTTGATGACCCGATCGCTCAGGCGGATGTCGATTTGTTCGATATGTTGGATGCTAAGCGCCTCGTTGTCGAGGCCGATGATCGGAAAATGGCTCGTTTCTTCCGACATTTTCAGCGTCAGTTTCCGCTCGCCGCTTAAAATGAACGGCGAACCGAGCGTCCGGTAGCGGTTACTGTTGAGCGAAGCGAGCTCGCTCACTTGGAAACACGGCAAGAGCGGATCAACCACTGCTCCGTGCACCGACTTATTGTAGCCGGTGCTGCCGGTTGGGGTTGAGACAATAATGCCATCGCCGCGGAAGGTTTCAAAATGCAAGTCGTCAATAAAGACATCGATGGCCATCGTTTTAATGATTTGCGAACGAATGGAACATTCGTTTAGGCAGAAAAAGGAGGCGGTGCCATCGATCGTCACTTCGATGATTGGGTAACGTCGTACTTCTAATTTCCAGTTTCTCGCCGCTTCAACGATATGATCGATATGATCAATTTGGAAATCACAATAAAATCCGCGTGTCGGTAACGTTGACACACCGACGTATAAACGGTCGGGGTGGAACCCGGTTTGCCGGACCGCCTGCAAAAAAGCTCCATCATCGCCGATGCTGACGATAATATTCGCTTCTTGAGCGTCGTCGACCACGACAAACGGCCCGCGTTCCGCCCGTTCAATGAGCGGCTTTACCCGTTCGACCAACTCGTCATCCCGCTTATAAAAAAAATAAAGGCGATTACGTTCCATGTCCATCTTTGCGCCCTCCTATTGGCATCATGCTTAAACCGATGTACAATGAATATTGTACCACGTTTTCCATGATTATAAAAATATGGACAGTCCATGCAAAGGGGGAAGAAAATGAATCGAAAACGGTGGACGGCGTTGGCGATTGCTGCCGCGTTATTTATTATTTCTGTGCTTGTTAATGCCGTTGGTATCTTGCTGTCTGATAAGTCCGAAACATGGTCGAAAAATTGGTTGTCGCTTATGGAAGATTCATTTAGCGAGGAAGTGATCGAAGACGGCGATCCGTTGAAAAAAATCGTTGTCTTGGAGGTGAACGGTGTCATTGAAGATACGGGCGAAGCGGAAACGTTCTTTTCCTCGTCGTTTTATAATCATCAAGCGTTTTTGAAAATGATTAAACAGGTGAAAGAAGATGACAGCGTCAAGGCGATCGTATTGCGCATCAACTCGCCGGGCGGCGGAGTCGTTGAAAGCGCGGAAGTTCATAACCAGCTGTTGAAATTGAAAAAAGAGACGAAGAAGCCTATTTATGTGTCGATGGGAGCGATGGCAGCCTCCGGTGGCTATTACATCGCCACAGCGGGTGATAAACTTTTTGCCAGCCCGGAGACGATCACGGGTTCGATCGGCGTCATTATGCAGAGCATCAATTACGAAGGGTTGGCGAAAAAATACGGCGTCGAACTCGTCACGATCAAAAGCGGCCCATACAAAGACATCATGAATCCAGCGCGCAAAATGACGGATGCGGAGCAGGAGATTTTGCAACGGCTGATCAACCAATCGTATGAGGGGTTTGTCGATGTCATTGTTGAAGGAAGAAAGTTGTCGGAAGAAGCGGTGCGCAAACTGGCTGATGGCCGCATTTACGACGGCCGCCAAGCGAAAGCGCTCCAGTTGATTGATGAGTTTGGCTATTTGGATGATACCATTGCAGCACTGAAAAAAGAACATCGGCTTTCCGGTGCTCAAGTCGTGAAATATGTCAGTGATACTCCGTGGAGTTCATTGTTTGGCGTGATATCGAACAATGCTAAGCCAGAAACGGAAGCGTCCGAGCTCATTCGCTTGTTGTCGCGTCCGTCATCGCCACGGCTTATGTATTTATTTAGTGAGTAAAGGAAGTGGGAAGATGACTGATACGCAAGCCATGGCGCCGTCTGCAGCCGAAAGCCTGCCGGTGGAAACAGCCCCCCGCTACGGCGGGTTTTGGCTTCGCTTTTGGGCATATTTGCTTGACATCATCGTCGTTTCAAGCATCAACCGGCTGATCGTTTGGCCGCTGTTTCGCTTGTTCGACTGGCCGTTAGAGAGAGATCATTTGTTTGCGCCGGCTGCGGTGGTGGCGGCGATCATTTTTTACGCTTATTTTGTCTTAATGACGAAAACGTTCGGACAGACGCTTGGCAAAATGGTGTTCGGCTTAAAAGTCGTCGATGAGCGGGGCGTGCCGCTTACATGGCTGACGGTGCTGTTCCGCGAAGTGGTTGGCAAGTTTATTTCGAAAAAACTGTTGTTCATCGGTTTTTTGTTTGTCGCTTTTTCGGAAAAGAAAAAAGGGATGCATGATCAGTTTGCCGATACGATCGTCATTCGCGATTGACGGTCTTTGGTTTGTATCGGCTGATCATCAATGATATCGACCTGCCGCTCCGGCAGGTTTATTTTTTTTCCATATGGTGACAATGATATGGTGAAAGGAAGTGCGGACATTGAGAGGAATAATCATAGCTGTCGTGGTGGTTGCTCTTTTTCTCCTTCTTGTCGCATGGATGAAAGTCGCGGTGACGGTTGTCTTCCGCCATGCTAAAGACGATGATGAGTATAAAATTGTTGTGCGCACGCTATTTGGTCTCATTCGTTACACGATTCGCATTCCGCTCATCAAGCTCGAAACCGAATCGGAGTCGCCCGGTGTGACGTTTGTCCATAAAGAAGGTGTTGGGGGGACGCGAACGAAAAAGGAGAAGAAAAGCAAATGGACACCGAGAGACATTGCTCATTTCTTTCGTCAAGTCAAGCAATTTCTCAAGCAAGTCGTCGACTTGCATGAAATTATGAAACAGTTTTACCGTCATGTAACGATTACCAAATGGGAATGGAGAACAACGATCGGCACCGGCGATGCAGCGTCAACCGGATTGATCGCCGGGCTTGGTTGGTCGTTGAAATACACCATCATTGGTGTGGTGAGCCGCTACACGAAGATGAAAACGGTACCAGTGATTATGATCGTTCCTTCGTATGACCGAGCGGTTTCGGAAACAGCGTTTTTATGTATGTTTCAGTTTCGAATCGGGCATGCTATGTTAGCAGGATTGCGAGTGGTCAAACATTGGAACGGACGACGCTTGCCGAAACGAAAGCCGCTTGCGGCCAAACAGGCAAATGAAGGCTATTAGGAGGAATGAGCATGACGAACCATCCAATCCAAGGGTTAATGACAACAGCGATGGAAAACTTAAAACAAATGATTGACGTCAATACGATTATCGGCGATCCGGTCGAAACGCCTGATGGCAGCGTTATTTTAACCGTGTCGAAAGTCGGGTTTGGGTTTGCTGCCGGCGGCAGCGAGTTTATGCTCGACGGCCAGCAAAACGGCCAAGGAGCTCAAGCTGGCGCAAACGGGCAAAGCGGGCAAAACGGACAAGCCCAAGGGAGCGGGCATCCGTTTGGCGGCGGCAGCGGCGGTGGTGTCTCCATTACCCCGATTGCGTTTCTTGTCGTCAATTCGTCAGGGGTCAAACTTCTCCATTTGGATGAAAGCACGCACTTATACGAGAAACTACTTGATGTCGCCCCGCAGGCGTTTGAGAAAATTCAAGCGATGTTGAAGAAAAACAAGAAAGACGAGGCATCCTCTGCTTCGGCAAATGACTTTGACATTTAGCTGGGCGCTGGACACGTTTTTGTCCGGCGCTTTTTCTAAGTTGTGGAAACCGAAAACAACAGTCTCTGTTGTTTCATCAGATGCTACAAACTATTTTTTGAATGTTCATTCAAATTAACTTTCTAGCGAAGGCAAAACGATTGCAAAAATCTTTTCCGTGTTCTAATATGGAAATAGTACATATTTTTTCTTAAGGGGAGAGAAATGATGGCTAATGTGACGTTTAAAGGAAATCCGGTCACGCTCGTCGGAAACGAAGTGAACGTCGGTGACAAGGCGCCGGATTTTACGGTGCTTGACCAAAACTTGCAAGAAGTAACGCTCGCCGATACGAAAGGACACGTCCGCTTAATCAGCGTCGTTCCGTCGCTTGACACTGGGGTTTGTGATGCGCAGACGCGCCGATTTAACGAAGAAGCGGCGAAGCTTGACAATGTGAAAGTGTTAACCATCAGCGTCGATTTGCCGTTTGCACAAAAACGGTGGTGCGGCGCTGCCGGCATTGACAACGTCCAAGTATTGTCCGACCATCGCGACGTTTCGTTCGGACAAGCGTACGGCGTCTTGATCAAAGAACTGCGCTTGCTCGCCCGCGCGGTGTTTGTCATCGACAGCAATGATACGGTGACGTACGTAGAATACGTGCCGGAAGTGACGAACCATCCGAACTACGAAGCCGCGATTGAAGCAGCAAAAGCAGCGAAATAATGGAAAAAGGCCCCGATCCGTTCGGGGTCTTTTCTTTCCTGCCGACGCTTTTCTTGCCGCACAGGGGGAATCCGGCGTACAATAGCAAAAGGAAATGGCCAGAAAGGTGGGATATACGGAATGATGACGCCAGTTGAGCGGCTGTTCACTGTATTGGATGAAACAGCTCATATTTTGCAGGAAGAATTGCAATGCACGTATTTAGAAGCGGTCGCCGAAACAGGAGAAAATTTGTTTCACGGCGACGTGTTGCAAGACGAAGTGAGTGAATTAAATGCTAAACGGTTGAAAAAACAATATCGCGAACTCATGCTCGACCGGTTTCAAAATGAGGAAATCCGCAAGGCGTTCCAGCTCGCCGTCTTAAAAGGGATGCGCCAACATATCCAGCCGCACCACCAAATGACCCCGGATGCGGTCAGTTTATTTTTGGCGTATTTAGTCCGTCGGTTTACACGCCCGCATTTGGCGCTTACCATCCTTGACCCGGCCGTTGGCACGGCGAATTTATTGACGGCGGTGCTCAACGGTCTTAGTGGCAAACAGGTGAAAAGTTATGGCGTCGATGTGGACGACTTGCTCGTCAAACTCGCGTATGTCAACGCGAACTTGCAAAAACACTCGCTGCAGCTGTTTAACCAAGACAGCTTACGCCCTCTTTTTGTCGAACCGGCCGACGTCATCGTCTGTGATTTGCCGGTCGGCTATTACCCGGATGATGACAATGCGTCTCGTTTTGCTCTAAAAGCGGAAGAAGGGCAGTCATACGCGCACCATTTGTTGATTGAACAAAGCTTGCGGTACACAAAAGACGGCGGTTATTTGTTTTTCCTTATTCCTAATACGTTATTTTCGAGCCCGCAAGCAGAACAGCTGAACCAGTTTCTAAAAGAGACGGCCATCGTCCAAGGCGTGCTGCAGTTGCCGTTGTCGATGTTTAAACATGAACAAGCAGCGAAAAGTGTATTTATTTTGCAAAAGAAAGGACCGATGGCCAAGCCGCCAAAAAACGTGCTGCTTGCCGAGCTGCCGCGCTTTTCGAACAAGACGGCGATGCAGGCAATGATGGAAAAAATCGAGGCGTGGATCGCCAACGAGAAGGGAAGTTGACGGCCTCCAAAAAGGGAGGCCGTTTTCATTTTTCGCAACATAAAAACTTTTTGTTGCAACCGATTACTGAAGGGGGAAGCGCTTGAAAGAAAAACAAGGGGGGCATACAATGAAAAAGGCATAGTGAAATAGCGCCCAAGCGCGCACACTAAAGATAGGTGCGATCGGATTTCGTAAAAAGGAGCTGTTTGGATATATGGCGAAAGTGTTAGCCATTAACGCAGGTAGTTCATCGTTGAAATTCCAATTGTTTGAGATGCCGGCGGAAACGGTGTTGACGAAAGGGGTCGTCGAGCGCATCGGTTTTGACGACGCGATTTTCACCATTGTTGTGAACGGGGAAAAACAACAGGAAGTGATCGCCATCCCGAACCATGCCGTGGCGGTGAAAATGCTGTTGGATAAATTGATTCGCTACGGCATTATTCGGTCGTTTGAGGAAATCGACGGCATTGGCCATCGTGTCGTTCACGGCGGGGAGAAGTTCAGCGACTCCGTGTTAATTACCGATGAAGTCATGAAACAAATCGAGGAAGTTTCCGAGCTCGCCCCGCTCCATAATCCAGCCAACCTCGTTGGCATTCGGGCGTTCCAGGAAGTGTTGCCGAATGTGCCGGCGGTGGCCGTGTTTGATACGGCGTTCCACCAAACGATGCCAGAACAGTCATTTTTGTATAGCTTGCCGTATGAGTATTATACGAAATTCGGTATTCGAAAATATGGATTCCACGGCACGTCGCATAAATACGTCACCCATCGTGCCGCCGAATTGCTCGGCCGGCCGATCGAACAGCTGCGCCTCATCTCGTGCCATTTAGGAAACGGCGCGAGCATCGCGGCGGTGGAAGCAGGAAAATCGATTGACACGTCGATGGGCTTCACTCCATTAGCGGGCGTAGCGATGGGAACGCGTTCTGGTAACATCGACCCGGCGCTTATCCCGTATATTATGGAGAAAACGGGAATGACGGCGGATGAAGTGATTGAAGTGCTGAACAAACGAAGCGGCATGCTCGGCTTATCTGGCCTTTCAAGCGACTTGCGCGACCTCGAAAAAGCGGCATCGGAAGGGAATGAACGGGCAGAGCTGGCGCTTGAAGTGTTTGCTAGCCGAATTCATAAATATATCGGTTCGTATGCTGCGCGCATGTGCGGTGTCGACGCCATCATTTTCACCGCCGGCATCGGCGAAAACAGTGATGTCGTGCGCGCGAAAGTGTTGCGCGGTCTCGAATTCATGGGGGTTTACTGGGATCCGGCATTAAACAAAGTGCGCGGCAAAGAAGCGTTCATCAGCTACCCGCACTCGCCGGTGAAAGTGCTCGTCATCCCGACGAACGAAGAGGTTATGATTGCCCGTGATGTGATGCGGTTGGCGCATTTGTAATAGAGCCGGATAGCGCAAAATAAAATGAAGCGGCTCTCTCCTAGCTTCTAGGAGGGAGCCGCTTTTTCGTTGGTCGAAGCGTTTGGCAGGATACCTGCTGTTTTTTGCTATACTTATGGATGAAGACGATAAGCGAAGGAGAGACGAACGATGAGCACGATCGAACATAAGCAAGAAGCCCCGAAAACCGTCCGCTGCAAAGTCGTGACGATCAGCGATACGAGAACGGAAGAAACCGACCGGAGCGGCCGGCTGATGATCGAGTTGCTGACCGAGGCGGGGCATGACGTTGTTGGCTATGACATTGTGAAAGATGAGGAAGCCGCCATTCGCGAGGCGGTGCTCGACGGCTGCCGTCGCACTGATGTCGACGCAGTGCTCACAAACGGCGGCACTGGCATCGCCAAGCGCGACGTGACGATCGAAACGGTGAGTGCGCTGCTCGAGAAGGAGATCGTCGGCTTTGGCGAATTGTTCCGCTTTTTAAGTTATACGGAAGACATTGGCTCGGCGGCGATGCTGTCGCGCGCCATCGCCGGTGTGGCGATGGATACCGCCATCTTTTGCACTCCTGGCTCAACCGGAGCGGTGCGCCTTGCGATGACGAAGCTCATCTTGCCGGAACTTGGACATGTCATGAGGGAGATTCGAAAAGACCGGTAAAGGAAAACGTGTCCGTTCGGTAAGAACGGACACGAAGTTTAATCACACGTTTTTCTGTTTTTCCCTTTCTTGATTGCGAAGGATAAACCGCTGGATTTTTCCGCTCGGCGTTTTCGGAAGTTCGGTGACAAATTCGACTTCGCGCGGGTATTCGTGCTTCGATAAGCGTGTTTTGACGAACAATGACAGCTCTTCGGCCAGCTCGTCCGATGGAGCATAGCCCTCTTTCAGCACGACAAACGCTTTGACGATTTCCCCTTTAATAGGATCCGGTTTGCCGACGGCGGCTGCTTCGACGACGGCTGGATGCTCAAGGAGGCAGCTTTCAATTTCGAACGGTCCGATGCGGTAGCCGGCGCTTGAGATGATATCGTCAGCCCGCCCTTGGAACCAAAAATACCCGTCTTCGTCTTTGTTCGCCAAGTCACCGGTCAAAAACCACCGGCCGACAAGCCGTTCGGCTGTCTTTTCAGGATCTTTCCAATATCCTTTAAAGACGTTCGGAATGGAATCGATGTTAAAGGCAATTTGCCCAACTTCGCCGTCAGCGACCGGGGTTCCATCTTCACCGAGCAAGGCGATGTCAAAGCCCGGAAGCGGGCACCCCATCGAGCCCGGGCGGATGTCCATCGCAGCAGCGTTGAGATTTCCAATCAGCATCAACGTTTCCGATAAGCCATAATGGTCGTGGATCGTGACACCTAAGTGCTCTTGGAAAAAGCGAATGACTTCCGGATTGAGCGGCTCGCCGGCTGAGCTCATCGCGCGCACTTTCAGGTGATAGCGGCCGATGACATCGGCACCGGCTGCGGCCATCGCCCGGTAGGCGGTCGGAGCGTACGCAAAGTTCGTGACGCCGTATTTTTCCATCAGTGAATAGCATGTTTCTGGTTTAAACGGTCCCTCATAAAAGACGATCGGCACCCCAAACGCCATCGGGGCAAAGGTGCAGAAAATCAACCCGTACGCCCAACCTGGGTCGGCCCCACCGAAAAAGACATCATCATCCCGCAAATCGATGGCATAGCGCATGTATGGATAAATATTGATCAGCACGTTATGCGGCCACATGGTGCCTTTTGGCATTCCAGTCGATCCGGACGTATATTGGATGGCAAGCAGATCATCGGCCGTCGTTTCTTCGAGCGAGTGCTCGGTCGATTCTTTCGAAAGCGTTTTCCAAAATGGGGAATCTTGGCTATCTTCGCGCTCATCATCGACGACAAAAATGTGTTCGAGAGTCGGCATTTTTTCCTTTGCCGGTAGTTTGGCGCGTTGTTCCTTGTTCGTCAAAATCACTTTCGCCTCGGCATGGTTGATGCGATATTCGATCGCCTGTGGGCCAAACGCGGTAAAGAGCGGCACGTACACGGCGCCGACTTTCCAAGCTGCCAAAATATAAACGACAAGCGCAGGGTTTTTCGGCATGAGCGCGCAGACGCGATCCCCTTTTTTCACTCCTAGTTTGCGGAACACATTCGCCATTTGGTTGGACCAATCGCGTAATTGTCGATACGTGATCGTTTTCTGCTCTCCTAAAGCGTTTTCATAAAAGAGCGCAATGCGATTCGGATCATTGGCATAGCGGTCGCATACTTCATGGGCGACGTTGAATCGGCTGTGGGGATCTCCATCATAATGAGCAAATACGTGATCCCAGGAAAACGATTGGATGAGTGAGACTGGTGATACGTTGTTAACCATCTTGATCCCTCCGTTGTTTGAAAAAGACTTAAATTAATAATAATAGAAAAATGTATAAAATTCAATATATTATTGTTAGATAACACCGATAGTAATAAGAGAATCTGTTTAGGAACAATTTGTGTTAGGGTGCTGAACTTGGCAGAACCAATGAGGGTGGTATTCATTTCTTGGCTGGTGTCCCTAGTGGCTCGTTCCTTTTTTGCATAAGCAACATTTCGAGCGATGATGCTGGAAGCTCCTCCTTTTGCTTCCTCTTGGATTTCGAGGATAAAAAAATTCTCCGATTTTTATCGGAGGATGCGAAAAGAAAACGGCGTTCTTACCGATTTGGTAGTGATGAATGGATCAGTCAGGACGTTGGAAGGGAAGTCATCAAGGAAATGATGAGGGATTTGAGCAAGCGATTGTAGCAATCACCGACAATAAGAAAGAATACGTCATCGTTAACGGAGCTAGTATTGCAGGTAGGGAATTAGAAAATGGTGAAGTGAAAGGGAGCGATCAAAACAAATGAAATGGTAGACGAGCAATGATAACCGAATTTTCACACAAAACCGGGCAATGATATAGTAAAATTAGAGAGACGGGGGATGGGGAAATGAGCTTTTTTTGGGTGGGATTTCTATTTTGGTTATTCATCGGAGCCTCAATTTTCCTTCTCATTTGGGGAGGGCTGAGAAAAAGGGCGATTCATTTGGTAAGTAGTGCCTTATTATTTTTACCGATTGCGTATTATTTCAGCGGAGCGGAGAATGCGTTCAAGTGCCTGATGTTTTATCCTATGTTCCCATTGTTGCTTGCTATATTTTTTATACATAAAAGCTCTTGATCCACTAATATGATTGCTATGGAAGGCTGATGAAAATCGCTGTTTCTTGGCGTCATTGATGCTGGAGAACTTCAAATAGTAGAAAGGACTTTGATAGGCTCTTGGCGAGTGGGATAAAAACGCTGAAGAGGAGTTCCCTAATTTGAGCACTCCTCCTCGTCTTTCAGGCATGACTAAAATTTTATTTGTACCAACGTATTCTCTGTCAGCGCAGCGAAATCCGCTACATCTGTTCACTTCTCTTTCCGTTACGCTTGTCTGCTGTCTTTAAAAGAACACCAAACGGTCTTGGCACTCATTCGTGAGGGCATGTCACCGTTTTTCACCTTGTTTTTCTTCTGTGAGTGATGAAACGGATGGCACGGTGCGATACCAAATCCACAAATCGTTGATAATCGAGGCGAGTTCGGCGATGTCAGCATTGAGCTGGCACGAGCGCGCAAAATCGGCTTCGTGGCTAAGCGCATCTTGTTTTTCATTGATTTGCCGCTCCAGCGTCGCGATGCGGTCAGGGATGGAGCCACGGATGGCTTCCCACTCGAGCAAAATCGCTTCCTGTTCTTCGGCGCTGTAGTCTTCCCAACGTTTGTCCAACTGCGGCACGCGGATGCCGAGCCGTTTGTCATCGATAAATTGGCGGTTCATCTTATCCCCTCCCTGTTTCTATTATACGAAAACATACGACAGCTCGGAGTCGAATTTTTATGCTTTTATTTGAATAAGTATTGAAAAATCATTGGAAAGCTGATAAAGTGATAGTGTATTAGATTGAATATTTATTTATGTTTAAGTATATTTATGTGAAAAAGAAAGGGGAACAACCATGGCAAATCCAAAATTGGTGCTGGCGTATTCCGGCGGTTTAGATACATCGGTGGCGATTAAGTGGTTGCAGGAGCGCGGGTATGATGTGATCGCGTGCTGCTTGGACCTTGGAGAAGGGAAAGACCTCGATTTTGTGAAAGAAAAAGCGCTCAAAGTCGGAGCAATCAAATCGTACGTCATCGACGTCAAAGACGAGTTTGCGAACGAGTACGCGCTCATCGCCTTGCAAGCAAACGCGCTGTATGAAGGAAAATATCCGCTCGTCTCGGCGCTGTCCCGCCCGCTCATTGCGAAAAAATTGGTGGAAATCGCCGAGCTTGAAGGCGCGGTGGCAGTGGCTCACGGCTGCACGGGGAAAGGGAACGACCAAGTGCGCTTTGAAGTGTCAATCAAAGCATTGAATCCGGATTTGGACGTGATCGCGCCCGTCCGTGAATGGAGCTGGTCGCGTGAGGAAGAAATCGAATACGCGAAAAAACACGGCATTCCGATCCCGGTTGACCTTGATAGCCCGTTTTCGATCGACCAAAACTTATGGGGACGCAGCAACGAATGCGGCATTTTGGAAGATCCGTGGGCTGCACCACCGGAAGAGGCGTACGAGCTGACAGCTTCGCTTGAGAATGCGCCGGACGTGCCGGATGTTATCGAGATCGGCTTTGAGCAAGGCGTACCGGTGACGCTAAACGGGAAAGCGTACCCGCTTGCACAGATGATTTTGGAGCTGAACGCCATCGCCGGCAAGCATGGTGTCGGCCGCATCGACCATGTCGAGAATCGCCTTGTTGGCATTAAGTCGCGTGAAGTGTACGAATGCCCAGGCGCCATGACATTGATCAAAGCGCATAAAGAGTTGGAAGACTTGACGCTTGTGCGGGAAGTTGCCCATTTCAAGCCGCTCATCGAGCAAAAAATCGCCGAAGTCATTTACAACGGCCTCTGGTTCTCGCCGCTCAAAGATGCGTTGGTCGCGTTTTTGAAAGAGACGCAGAAAAACGTGACCGGCGTTGTGCGTGTGAAGCTGTTTAAAGGCCATGCGATCGTCGAAGGGCGCAAATCGCCATTCTCGCTCTATGATGAAAAATTGGCAACGTATACTTCAGAAGACGAATTTGATCATCAAGCAGCCGTTGGCTTCATTTCGCTGTACGGCTTGCCGACGAAAGTCAACAGCATTGTGAATAAGCAAAACAAATCATCGGTGTCGACGGGTCAATAAAACATCGGGAAAAGGAAGGAGGAAGTCGCATTCCTCTGCGGCGTGATGTGTGAAAAAGCTTTGGGGTGGACGATTTACAAAAACAGCGGAAGAATGGGTCGATGAGTTTGGCGCATCGATCCCGTTCGACCAAGAGCTCGTTGAAGAAGATATTGAAGGCAGCCTCGCTCATGTGACGATGCTCGGCGAGTGCGGTATTTTGCCGGCCGAGGACGTCGAAAAAATAAAAGACGGGCTTCTGCGCTTGCTCGAAAAAGCGAAGCGGGGAGAGCTGGAGTTTTCGGTCGCGTATGAAGACATTCACTTAAACATCGAAAAAATGTTGATCGATGACATCGGCTCAGTCGGCGGCAAGTTGCATACCGGACGGAGCCGGAACGACCAAGTGGCGACCGATATGCATCTATACTTGCGCAAGCGCGTCAAAGAGATTCTCAGCTTGATCCGCGGGCTGCAGCGGGCGCTTGTGTCTCAAGCCGAGAAGCATGTCGAAACGATCATGCCGGGGTATACGCATTTGCAGCGGGCGCAGCCGATTTCGTTCGCCCATCATCTGCTTGCGTATGTGTGGATGTTAGAACGTGACTATGAGCGCTTTTCCGAGTCGCTGAAACGGATCAACCGCTCGCCGCTTGGCGCCGGGGCGCTCGCCGGCACGACGTTCCCGATCAACCGGCAGCGGACGGCGGAGCTCCTTGGTTTTGAAGGCATTTACGAAAACAGCTTAGATGCTGTAAGCGATCGCGATTTTATCATCGAATTTCTAAGCAACAGCTCGATGCTCATGATGCACTTATCGCGGCTGGCGGAGGAGCTCATCCTTTGGTCAAGCCAAGAGTTTCAGTTCGTTGAGCTTGATGACGCGTTTGCGACCGGCAGCAGCATCATGCCGCAAAAGAAAAACCCGGACATGGCCGAGCTTATCCGCGGCAAAACCGGGCGGGTCTACGGGCACCTAATGGCCTTGTTGACGGTGATGAAAGGGCTGCCGCTTGCCTACAACAAAGATATGCAAGAAGATAAAGAAGGCATGTTCGATACGGTGAAGACGGTCATCGGTTCGTTGAAAATTTTCACCGGCATGATCGAGACGATGAATGTGCGCGTGGATGCGATGGAGAAGGCGACAAAACAAGACTTTTCGAACGCTACGGAGCTCGCCGATTATCTGGCGGCCAAAGGCATGCCGTTCCGCGAAGCGCATGAGGTCGTCGGCAAGCTCGTCTTGCATTGCATCGAACAAGGCGTTTTTTTGGCCGATTTGCCGCTTGAGGTGTATAAGGAAGCGTCGCCGCTGTTTGAAAAAGACATTTATGACGCGTTGAATTCGCGTACGGCGGTCAATCGCCGCAACAGCGCCGGCGGAACCGGTTTTGCGGAAGTGCGCGCGACGCTCGCCAAAGTGAAAGAGAGACTAGGCACCCTGTAACATGACGGGGTGCTCTTTTTTTGGACAGGGCCGGAACATGTGCGGTTTCTTTCTCTCTCTATGTGCATGAGTTTTGTTCGTACCACTATTCTTTTGGTGTCCGAACGACCAACACATCGCATTTTGCATAGCGGACGATGTTTTCCGATACGCTGCCGATTAAGAACCGCTCGACTGCGTTCAGACCCGTCGCCCCGCAAATGATTAAGTCGGCTTTGTATTTGGGAGCGACGTCCTTGGCGATTTTCACTTTCGGCGAGCCAAACTCAATGTCGGTCTCCACGTCGTTGAGTCCTGCGGCGATGACCGCATTTTTATAACGTTCGAGCAGGTCGTTGGCGTACTGCTCCGACCGTTCGGCAAGAGAATAATCATGCGCCTCGACAGTCGTAAAGCCGCGCAAATCGATAATATGGGATAAAATGAGCTTCGCTTTGTTTCGTTTCGCAATTTCGATCGCTTTTTTCAACGCCCATTCTGCTTCTTTCGAGCCGTCAACAGCAACGACAATCGTTTTGTATGTTGTCGTCACGTTCTCCACTCCCCTTGGATATAAATGTTACTTCTATATGTAGTATACCCTCCTCGTTCTAGCGGGAAACTAGACCATATATTTCGATTTTGTGAACAAGGAGGAAAAATGATGGAAAAGCGGTACAACGGCTGGTCATACGATGAGGAGGAAGTACGGACGATTACGCAGCAAATTACTGAGTCGTATGAGAGCGGTATGATTGATGATGACGATGCATCGTATTATGACCCGCGCCGGGAAGTCGGCGAATAACCATAGCGACAACGCGCTATGGTTATTTTTTTATCATCGTGCCCCGGGAAGACCTCACTTCGACCCCATGAGGATAAGTGGGAGATGAATCCGTCATCACCCACTGTGGAGCGCACGAGGCTGGCGTGGTTGACAGCCTGCCGTGGGACGGGTGTTCCCGACACTCTCCTCTCTAAGCGTAAACGTCGGTGGCAGAGCGTTCCAATTCTCTCCTGTTTGTAGTAAAGTAAAAATGAGACAGGCGAATAGCGGCAAGGAGGGAGAACAGTGCGGCACGCCTTAATCACGGCTGGAGCGAAAGGGCTGGGTCGAAAAGTGACGGAGCTGCTGCTGGACAAAGGTTATTCAGTGACGGTTAACTACCGGAGCGATGAACGGGCAGTGCACTTGCTTCAAGAACGGTATAAGGACGCGAGCGATCGTCTCCAATTTGTGCGCGGCGATGTGACCAACAAAGACGATTTGGCGGCATTGGTTGACGCGGCCATGGAACGGTTCGGCCGCATTGATTTCCTCATTAACAACGCGGGACCATACATTTTTGAACGGAAAAAGCTGGCCGATTATACGGAAGATGAATGGTACGAGATGGTGGAAGGCAACTTGAGCTCGGTGTTCCATTTGGTAAGGCGGACGATTCCGATTATGCGGAAACAACGGTTCGGTCGCATCATTACGTATGGGTTCCAAGGAGCGGCCGATGCCCCGGGATGGGTGCATCGTTCGGCCTTTGGCGCTGCGAAGGTCGGGCTTGTGTCATTGACGAAAACGATCGCTCTCGAAGAGGCGGAATACGGCATCACCGCCAACATGGTCTGTCCAGGCAACATCGTTGGCGACATGAAAGAAGCGGACATTCAAGATGCCCGCACCAAGCGTGATGAGGAAACGCCCATCGGACGGCCTGGGACGGGAGAGGATATCGCTCGTGTCATCGCCTTTTTGTGCGAAGACGATTCGGACTTCATCACCGGCGCTGTCATTGATGTCACCGGCGGAGCGAACGTCATCTATCGCCACTTTTTCCGGTGATCGCAATGCCGTCTTCTTTTGCTGTTTGCTTTCCGGTTGAACAGGGAACAATAAAAGAGGAAGTGGCAAGGAAAAAGGAGGAAAATGAACGGTGAAAATTGGCGTTCCAAAAGAAATCAAAAATAATGAAAACCGTGTCGCCATTACACCGGCTGGCGTCATGACGCTTGTGAAAGCCGGGCATGACGTCTATGTTGAAACGAATGCCGGCGCCGGATCGGGCTTTTCAGATGCCGAATATGAACAAGCCGGAGCGGTGATCGTACCGAACGCCGAAGATGCGTGGGCGGCGGAGATGGTGTTGAAAGTGAAAGAACCGCTGCCTGAGGAATTCCGTTATTTTCGGCCTGGGTTGATTTTGTTTACGTATTTGCATTTGGCAGCGGCCGAAGAGCTAACAAAAGCGCTTGTTGAACAAAAAGTCGTCGGCATCGCCTATGAGACGGTGCAGTTGGAGAATGGCTCCCTGCCGCTATTAACCCCGATGAGTGAAGTCGCAGGCCGCATGTCGGTGCAAGTCGGTGCCCAGTTTTTGGAGAAGCCGCACGGCGGCAAAGGGATTTTGCTTGGCGGTGTACCCGGAGTGCGACGCGGCAAAGTGACAATCATCGGTGGGGGAACGGCTGGGACGAACGCAGCAAAAATCGCCGTCGGCCTCGGGGCGGACGTGACGATTTTGGACATCAACGCCGATCGGCTGCGTGAGTTGGATGATTTGTTTGGCGACCATGTGACGACGTTAATGTCCAACCCATACCATATCGCGGAATGTGTGCGCGAATCAGATTTGGTCGTCGGCGCGGTCTTGATCCCGGGGGCGAAAGCGCCAAAGCTCGTTACCGAAGAGATGGTTCGCTCGATGGCTCCAGGCTCGGTACTTGTCGATATTGCGATCGACCAAGGGGGCATTTTTGAAACAACCGACCGAGTGACGACGCATGACAACCCGACATACGTCAAGCACGGCATCGTCCATTACGCCGTCGCCAACATGCCGGGCGCTGTCCCACGCACCTCGACGTTTGCGCTTACGAACGTCACGATCCCATACGCCTTGCAGATCGCCAACAAAGGCTACCGCGCTGCGAGTCTTGACAATCCGGCATTGTTAAAAGGAATCAACACGCTAGACGGGCACATCGTGTACGAAGCGGTAGCGGCGGCTCACAATATGCCGTATATGGATGTTCATCAGGTATTAGGGTAATGAAATGGTGGCGGGGCGCCCAGTGATTCCCGAAGGAGAAGGTGCAAGAAACAAAGCCAATAAACCGCAAAGCTGCCCAACTCGGCCTTGCAGCAGGCCGGCGGGCAGCTTTCGCTGTTTAGACAAGAGAATCAGTTTCTAAACTCCGCACGTTAAACGATGATCAGTTCTTTTGAAAACGATGTCAGCACCTGACCCCCGCTGTCGGTGACAGCGATGTCATCCTCAATGCGCACGCCGCCGATTGCGGGGACGTAAATGCCTGGTTCGATTGTAAACACCATCCCTGGGACAAGAAGCTCTTCGTTTGCGCCATGGAGGGATGGGTGTTCGTGGACCTCAATCCCTAAGCCGTGGCCGACGCGATGGGTGAAGTACGGACCATAGCCGGCCTGTTCGATGACGCTGCGGGCGGCGCGATCGATGGCGCCCAAAGCTGTTTGCGGGCGGCAAGCATCAATCGCCGCTTGTTGGGCGCGCAGGACGGTGTCGTAAATGAGTCGTTGTTCGTCGCTTGCCGTTTGACAGACGACAGTGCGGGTGATGTCCGAACAATAGCCGTCAACGATGACTCCCAAATCGAATAAGACGAAATCGCCCGAAGCGACCGCTGCCGATCCCGGCACGCCGTGCGGATCGGCCGTGCGCGCGCCTGTCAGCACGGTTGTCGGAAACGACATTCCTTCCACGCCGAGCTTTTTCAGTTCATATTCGATCACAGCGACGAGCTCGAGCTCTGTTACGCCGGGGCGGATGGCCGATACGCCGATTTCAATCGCTCGGTCGGCGAGTTCGGCTGCCTGGCGCAACCGTTTCATTTCTTGCTCGTCTTTGATAAGGCGAAGCTGACGCAGTGTTTCTTCAGCGTCGAGCCATTGGACGTTGGGAAACAGCGCCGAAAGCCGCTCGAAACGCGCGAATGACAAATGGCTTTTCTCGACGGCGATGGTGTTTGCTTTAATCGCTCGTCCTTGCAGATGGCGGTGAATTTCTTCCCACGGGTCGGTGCTGTCATCATAGCCGATCACCGCATACCCCCAACCAGCCCGGCGGGCGCGGGCGGTTTCCATTTGCGGGCAGACGAGCACGGGCTCGCCGTCAGGAAAAACGAGAAGCGCGAGCAGCCGCTCGTGCGGGTCGCACCAAAATCCGCTTAAATAAAAGACGTTGGCGCTTGACGTGATGAAGGCAAATGAATCATCATGATGTTGAAGCCATAATGATAACGATTTCAGCCGTTGATTCATCGTTCCATTCCTTCCTTTTTTCGCTATCGTTCATTTTGAGCGTACCAAGAAACGGGCAAATTGTAAATGGATAAGCGGGAAAAGAAGGAAATGAACGCGCGGCGGCGAACCATGTTTAAGTGGAAAGGAGAGATGTGACTATGAAAATCAGCTACCATGGCCATTCAGTTGTTCGCATTGAAACAAACGGAAAAACGATTTTGATCGACCCGTTCATCACCGGCAACACAACGACCGACTTGAACGCAGCCGATGTGAAAGCGGACGTCATTTTGTTGACGCACGGGCACGGCGACCATGTGGGTGATACGGTCGAGATTGCGAAGCGGAACAATGCGCTCGTCGTAGCGACGTTCGAGCTGGCGACGTATTTAAGCTGGCAAGGGGTCGAGACGTTCGGTATGAACATCGGTGGGGCGCGCGAATTTGACTTTGGCACGGTGAAGTTCACACAGGCATTTCACAGCTCCGGCTTTGTGACAGAAGACAAACAAATCATTTATTTAGGCATGCCGACTGGCATTTTGTTCACCGCCGAAGGCAAAACGATCTACCATGCCGGTGACACCGGACTGTTTTCTGACATGAAACTGATCGGCGAGCGTCATTCGATCGATGTGGCGTTTTTGCCGATCGGCGACAGCTTCACGATGGGACCGGAAGATGCGGCGGTGGCTGCCGAATGGCTTGGGGCGAAGCTGGTCGTGCCGATCCATTACAACACGTTCCCGCCGATCGCACAAGATCCACAACAGTTCGTGTCGCTTCTCCCGCCGGGCGTCGGACGCGCCTTGCAGCCGGGCGAAAGCATCGAGCTGTAACCGCCTGTTCCTTGCAGTACAAACCGCTTTTAGCCGCTGTTCATTGAGGGGAAAGGAATTGACCTTTCCTCTCTTTTTGTCAACAGGACGACATGCCCCTTTGGTCAAACGGGTGGATGCGCGGTGATGCGGTTGGAGTGATTGGTGATTGCCGGTTGTGTTTTTTGATGAGCCACATCCTTCGCATAGCCCCTTCCCGTTGAATCGCTGCCGTTGTGCCCGTTATAATGAAAGTAACAATATGCAAAGGGTGAAGGACCGTTGGCGACAAAACATGAGCAAATTTTGCAATACATCCATCAGTTGCCGATTGGCGAGAAAATTTCTGTCCGCCAGATCGCCAAAGAAATGGGCGTGAGCGAAGGCACAGCGTATCGAGCGATTAAGGATGCGGAAAACAAAGGATATGTGAGCACGATTGAGCGCGTCGGCACGATTCGGATCGAGAAAAAGCGAAAGGAAAACATTGAAAAGTTGACGTATGCGGAAGTTGTTAACATCGTCGACGGACAAGTGCTCGGCGGGAGAGAAGGATTGTATAAGACGCTCAACCGCTTTGTCATCGGTGCGATGCAGCTGGAAGCGATGATGCGCTATACCGGGGCGGGCGATTTGTTGATTGTCGGCAACCGGACAAAAGCGCATGAGCTGGCGCTTCAAGCTGGGGCGGCAGTGCTCATCACCGGAGGGTTTGATACGGCCGATCACGTCAAAAAACTTGCCGACGAGCGGCAGCTGCCGATCATCTCGACGAGCTACGATACGTTTACCGTGGCGACGATGATCAACCGTGCCATTTACGACCAGTTGATTAAAAAAGAAATTGTGCTCGTCGAGGATATTATTATCCCGCTGGAAAAAACCGCGTACTTGCGCGTCAACGACCCGATTGAGCGGTGGTATGTATTAAACAAGGAAACGCGCCATAGCCGCTTCCCGGTTGTCGATGACGATTGGAAAGTACAAGGGATTGTGACGGCGAAAGACGTACTTGATATGGATCGCCAGCTGCCGATCGAAAAAGTGATGACGAAGCAGCCGATTACGGTGAATGGAAAAACGTCGGTCGCTTTTGCTTCCCACATTATGGTGTGGGAAGGGATCGAACTTCTTCCGGTTGTGGATGATCACCACCGGCTGCAAGGGATTATTAGCCGACAGGATGTGTTGAAAGCGCTGCAGATGGCACAGCGTCAGCCGCAAGTCGGCGAGACGATCGAAGACCTCATCACCGCCCAGTTTCGTGAGTCAGGCGACAAAGAGACGTTGTTTCGCTGCGCGATCACCCCGCAAATGACAAGCTATTTAGGGACGCTCTCGTATGGTGTGTTTACGACGATCGTCACCGAAGCGGCGGCACGGATGCTGAGGGCGTACAAACGCGGGGATTTAGTGATGGAAAACATAACCATTTACTTCATCAAGCCAGTGCAAATCGACAGCACGGTCGATGTGAAGGCGAAGTTGCTTGAACTCGGGCGCAAATTCGGGAAAGTAGATGTCGAGGTGTATAATGAAGGGGCGATCGTCGGCAAGGCGATGATGATGTGCCAGCTGATCGACCGATAGACGGTGAAGGCAAACGAAGGGGATGAGGCGATGCCAACGATTCGACCATCCCTTTTTACTTCTGAGAAAGGACACAAAGCAAGGCGAGGATATCGGTTTGTATGTTGCCAGAGGATGAAGGAGAGGAGCTGTTGCTCCTAGAGTGAGGCATCTCAACGATTTAGCGCCACCGATGGAAGACGGGGGAGAGGAGTAAAAAATTGGAAAATCATTTCGCCTTAAAAGAGCATTTACAGCAATTAGAGGAACGATTGTTAGACCCGAACATTCGCACAACACCAGCAGAGTTGGAAAAGCTGCTTGCAGATGATTTTTTTGAATTCGGAAGTTCGGGGAATGTCTGGTATAAAAAAGATTTCGTTGGCGAGGGTGGACTTAGTGCAACAGAAATGACTCTTTATGATTTTCATATACACCCTTTAACAGAACATGTGGTGCTAACAACATATCGTGTCAAAGATGAAACAAGAAGGCAACATACGTTGCGCAGTTCCATTTGGAAGCAGGTAGATGGGAGATGGCAAATGTTTTTCCATCAAGGAACGATCATACAATCGTGGTAGCCGTCCGATGAAACGAACACGTGCTTTAGATTGATGAAAACATCGCACTCTATGGAACCAATCGCAGCAAAAGCACAGTGAGAGGGGCAAACGGAAAAACTCGCTCATTTTGCACAACCATCGACCTTTTTGAGAAAAAGGAGCGCACGCCTAGACCATGCTGTCTGCGGTGCACTCCTTGATTTTTATCCCCGTTTCGCCGCTTCTTCCGCCTCTTGCGCCGCCTGCGGCAAATAATGACGGTAAGCGCGGTAGCCGGCCCAAGCGCTGCCCAAGCCTAAGGCGATAAAAATGGCGGAGATGATGTACGTTAATGTTGTTGAATACAAAAACAGTTGGTTGATGCCGAACAATGCGACAAACAATCCAAGTGCCATGCTCGATTTTGCTGAGTAAAACTGGCGCTCCATCGGGCGCTGCGCACGGACATAGCGGATTTTATAATAGACGTAAAACGAAAAGGAAAATATAATGAAAATAACCAGTGCTGGCATAGATGATCCCTCCGTTGTCCATTTCTTTTCCCATTGTACATAGAAACGGAAAAAAAGGCCAGCGGTTGAAAATGACAGGTAATCCAAAAGGGGAAGAACGATGAGAGAACAATGCCGACAAATTTTAGATGCGATTCGCCAATTTGACACGATCATCATTCACCGCCATGTGCGTCCAGATCCGGATGCGTACGGGTCGCAAGGTGGATTGGCGGCGCTGCTTCAAGCGTCATTTCCGGAAAAACGGGTGTATGCAGTCGGGACAGATGATCCGTCATTGTCATTTTTGCGGAAAATGGATGTCATTGACGACGATGTGTATGAACAGGCGCTTGTGATCGTCTGCGATACGGCCAATGAGGAGCGGATTTGTGACGGCCGCTACCGGCTTGGACGGAAACTCATCAAAATCGACCACCACCCGAACGACACGCCGTACGGTGATATGATGTGGGTCGATACCACAGCCAGCTCGACAAGCGAAATGATTTACGAGTTCTATTTGGCGGGGAAAGATCACGGGCTGACGATGACGGTGGAGGCGGCACGCTTAATCTACGCCGGTATTGTCGGGGATACGGGCCGCTTTTTGTTTCCGCGCACGAGTGAAAAAACGTTCCGTTACGCCGGGGAGCTCATTTCGTACGGCTTTTCGCTCTCAGAGTTGTATGACGGGCTGTATCGAACAAGCTTGCCGCTCGCGCGTTTGAGCGGTTACGTGCTGTCGAATTTCACGATCGACGAAGGAGTGGCGGCGGTGAAAATGCCGCGGGCGCTTCTTGAGGAGTACGGCGTTGCTCCGCTTGAAGCGTCGCAGCTTGTCGGATTGCTCGGCAATATCGATGGCATTGTTGCCTGGGTGTTTTTCATTGAGGAAGAGAAGGAGATTCGCGTCCGCTTCCGGTCAAAAGGACCGATCATCAATGTTGTCGCCAAACAGTACGGCGGCGGAGGCCATCCGCTTGCGGCCGGTGCTTCCATCGCTTCATGGGAAGAAGCTGACCGTATTGTTGAAGATGTGAAAGCCGTCTGTCGGGCCGAGCGGTAAAGGAAGGAGTTGTTCTTCCGGAAAAAGCCCATATGCGCCGATATGGTCATGAGAAAAGGTGTCCCGACCTTTGGGGACACCCTCTTTTGCCGCCGGCGGACAATGGCGCGCCACCAGGAGATTGATTACGGGAGCGGCGTTAATTTGACTTCGACCGCTAAGATGGTGAAAATCGTGAGTGTATGAATTTGAAGACGGTATGGTTTTTCGTGGATCGTATACGTTTTGTTTTCGATGGCCCGTTTGATCAAATCACGGCTGTTGTACACTGTTTCAATGTCCTTTGTAATTAAATGGGACAAGTCTTCTTTGACGCTGTCTTCGATGCGAAACGTCGTGTACGAGTCAAGCTTGTACTGCTTAGCGTTGGCGAGATGGACGGAAACGTCTTGTACGGTCAGCTTTTTTTTCATTTCTTTGTTGTAATGGATATAGTCCTCTTGCCAAATGCGAATTTCATTTTGTAAATCAGCAATCTGCTCATTGAGCTCGTTGACATGCCGCGCTTGTTTTTCCTGCAGGACGCCGAAAATATATAAAAAGACAAACCAACTAATCAGCGCTCCGATCGCTGCGCCGGCGAAAAAGCGCTGCCATGATGGGGATTGGTAATGCGGAGAAATTCTCATGGCGAAATGTGCTCCTGCGTCAGCCACGTAATGATCGCTACCCCTGTTTGCGCGCCGCCCATGGCAGACAAAATCAACAAAAATTGCCGTACGATGTCTTTCGTTTCCCCAAGAAACAGCCCCCGCTCGACGACATAAAACGTATCAAACGTCCCGCCGATGGCGGCCACCACCGCCCAAATGCGCAAATCGCCGGCGAACCGATACATGGCTGTCAGCGGCTGGCCGCCGCTCAAAAAAGCGCCGAGCGCGCCGATGATGGCGCCGCCGAGCAGCACGCCGACCGCGATGAAATAGCTTTGAATAAACGCTGGCAAAAAGGCCACTTTTTCGTTCATCTGTTTCCCCGCCCTTTCTTTTCTTTTACTATGTATATCAACAAGTTGGACGGAGTATGTAGCTGAAAGAGAAGTTTTCGCCCGTAAAGTGTACGGATGAAGGAGGGATGGCAATGACGTTCGTCCACTTGCACGTGTTAAGCGGATATAGCTTGTTTCAAAGTACGGCCACGGTCGAGGCGCTTGTGGCAAAAGCAAAACAGCTAGGCTACCGGGCTTTAGCGCTCACCGACCATCAGGTGTTGTATGGTGCCATTCCGTTTTATCGGGAGTGTCAGCGCCACGGGCTCCGACCGATCATCGGCATGATGGCTGATGTTGTCCTTGACGGGGACAGCGGGGCGTTTCCGCTCGTCTTGCTCGCGGCCAATGAGGAAGGATACCGCCATTTAATTGAGATAAGCACAGCGGTTCAAATGGGGGAAGAAAAGCATGTTCATGAAGCCGCCCTCCGCCGCTTGAGCGGTGGAATCATTGCCATCACTCCGGGGCTGAACGGGCGGGTTGAATCGTTTCTCGCAGCCGGAGAAGTTGCGCAGGCCAAAGAAACGTTGCTTCGCTATCGACAGCTGTTTGCCGGCTGTTTATATATAGCCATCCAGCGCGGCGAGCGGACGCGCGCTCCGTATGAAAGTGCGCTGTTGAGGCTGGCTGAAGAGACCGGTGTCCCGGTGGTTGCGACGAACGAGGTTCGCTACGTTGAGCGCGAAGATGCGCTCGCATGGCGCTGCTTGGAGGCGATTGGTGACGGTGTGCCGCTTGCGCATATTCCGGAAGAGGATGAGCGGTATTTAGCCGCGCCGGATGAGATGGCTCGCCGGTTTGCCGACTTGCCAGAGGCGCTTGAAAACAGTATGAATATCGCCAATCAGTGTGAGCTCCATATCGAGTTCGGCCGCTGGCGGCTGCCGAAGTTTCCGGTGCCGGACGGAGAGACGGCGGATAGCTATTTGCGCCGCTTGTGCGAACAAGGGCTCGCCCGCCGCGTGCCATCGGCGGATGCGCGCTACCGGGAGCGGCTTGAGCATGAGCTGCACATCATTCAAACGATGCGGTTTAGCGACTATTTTTTGATCGTCGCTGATGTGCTCGCCTACGCTCGTCAACGCGGCATTTTGACCGGCCCGGGCCGCGGTTCGGCGGCCGGATCGCTCGTCGCCTACGCTTTGTCGATTACCGATGTCGATCCGATCGAATACGGGCTCTTGTTTGAACGGTTTTTAAACCCGGAACGGGTGTCGGTGCCGGATATCGACTTAGATTTCCCTGATGATCGCCGTGAAGAAGTGATTCGCTATGTCGTGGAAACATACGGGCGTGATCACGTCGCGCAAATTATTACGTTCGGCACGTTCGGCGCCAAAGCGGCGCTCCGCGAGACGGCGAAGGTGCTTGGCGTCTCTGGGCGCGAAGCGGAACGAGTTATGGCGCTGTTGCCGAACAAACAAGGCGTGACCATCAGCCAATGGCATCGTGAATCCGCTGCTTTCCGCCGTGCGCTCCGTGCCCTCCCTGACGGAGAGCGATGGCTTACGATCGCGAAAAAGTTGGAAGGATTGCCACGCCATACGTCCATCCATGCTGCAGGCGTCATTATCAGTCCAGATCCGCTTATGCGTCATGTGCCGCTGCAGCCGAGCCATGGCGAGTGGCCGCTCACGCAATACGCCATGGGGGCATTGGAAGCACTCGGTTTATTGAAGATTGACTTTCTCGGCTTGCGCACGTTGACTCTGCTCGGGCAAATGGTGCGCCTGATCGAAAGGCAGACGGGAAAGCCGTTTGATGTGCGCACGTTGCCGCTTGATGATGAAAAAACGTACGCCCTGCTTAGTGCCGGGGATACAAGCGGCGTTTTTCAGCTTGAATCAAGCGGGATGAAGCGCGTACTTGCCGAATTGCGGCCGTCGACATTGGAAGAGATCGTCGCCGTCAATGCGCTGTACCGGCCGGGGCCGATGAACATGATCCCTACTTATATCCGGCGCAAGCGCGGCGAAGAGGCGATTTCGTATCTCCATCCGGACCTTGAGCCAATTTTAGCGCCGACATACGGTGTTCTCATTTATCAAGAACAAATTATGCAAATCGCTGCCCGGATTGCTGGATTTTCGCTTGGCAAAGCGGATGTGCTCCGGCGGGCGGTGGCGAAAAAGGAAAAAGCGCTGCTCGCTGAACACCGGGAGGCGTTTGTGGCCGGCTGCGTAGCGAACGGCTATCCAGCGCCGATGGCCGAAGAGTTGTACCGGCAAATCGTTCGCTTTGCCGATTACGGTTTCAACCGGAGCCATGCCGTCAGTTATACGCTGCTGTCGTATGCGTTGGCGTATATAAAAGCCCATTATCCGCTTTGCTTTTATGCGGTCATGCTCTCGAACGCTTCCGGTGACCGGGAAAAAATGGTGCTTTATAGCTACGAGGCGGCGCGAAAAGGCATCGCACTTTTGCCGCCGTCGGTCAATCGAAGCGGCTACCGGTTCGCCGTTGAAGGGGAGGCGATCCGTGCGGGATTGGCAACGGTGAAGCATGTCGGCTCGGCGGCGAAGCTCATCATTGATGAGCGGAAGGAGAACGGGCCGTTTGCGGACTTTTTTGATTTTGCCGTTCGTCTGTTGCCAAAAGGGTTGGCGCGTTCGGCGCTCGAGGCGCTCATTTCCGCCGGTGCGTTTGACGAGTTGGGTGAGGAGCGGGGTTCACTTTTGGCTAGTATTGAGATCGCCATCGAACACGTGCAACTGATGCGGCCATATTTAGAAGCCGGAGGGCTGTCGCTCAAGCCGAAATATGCGGATGCGCCGCCGTTGTCACCGGCCGAGCGGCGGCAGCGGGAAAAAGAACTGCTTGGCTTCGCTGTCACTCCGCATCCAGCCGCCGTCTGCCGCCCTTTATTTCAAGCGGTCCGGGCGGTGCCTGCGGCTGAGGTGCACGGTTCGCCGGTCGTTGTTGGCGGCTGCATCGCCGAGTTACGGAAAACGAGAACGAAATTTGGAGAAGAAATGGCATTTATAACGGTGAGCGATGAAAGTGGAGAATTGGAGGCGGTCGCTTTCCCATCCGTCTATGCCCGTGCGGCTGGTGAGCTTGAAGAAGGGAATTTTGTGCTGCTCGCCGGAACGGTGGACATGCGCGCCGGACGGCGCCAGCTCGTCCTCCGCCGGGCGGAACGCCTGCCGGCGTCGGCGCTGTACATTCATGCGAGCCTTGCAGACAGATCTCGGCTTTCCGCGCTGAAGCTGTTGCTTGAGCAGCATCGCGGCAGCACTCCGGTTTATTTGTACGATGAGACGAAGCGGTCGCTCCTCCGCCTGCCGGAGCGGTATGGCGTCGCTTTGACCGCGCCGCTGATCGATGAACTGATCGCCTTGTTCGGCGCTCGTCGCCTAGCTGTTAAATAAATCGCCCTTTACTATTTCGCTATTTTATTATATCGTATAACCATTAGGTGGTCAGACCAGTATGGAATTGAGAAGTGAGGAAAAGCCGCCGATTCTCGTCACCCATCGTTCCCAAGGTCGGTAAAGATTCAGTTTTCGACTTTAGAAATCTTTTTGCTAGTAAATCGCCGGGAGGGATCTTCGTTGAACGACGAGAAAGTGTATGCTGAGACGTTGAAACATATTCACCGTCTCATTGTTCAGGATGGCCTCGCCCCCGGCGATAAGCTGCCGTCGGAGCGGGAGTTGGCCGAACGGCTTGGAGTCGGTCGTTCGTCAGTGCGCGAGGCGCTGCGGGCGCTCGAATTTCTCGGCCTGATTGAAACGCGGCGCGGCGAAGGAACCTATATGTGTGAGATCGGCAGCCATCAGCTAGTCGATTTGCTGGCGATGTTTTTGCTTGAAAATGAACGGGCAAAAGCCGATTTGGCGGAAACGAAATGGCTTGTCGAACGGCTGTTGCTTGAACTCTTCTGTCAGCGTCAAGGTGAGGAAGCCATAGGAAGGCTTGAAAAAACCGTTCGTCAAAAACCGATCGATTTCGAGCGGTTTTTTCAGACGATCGCCGAAGCAGCTGGCAATTACTTGCTTGTCCGCATTTGGCGGGCGTTGTCCGCGTTTGCGGCCGCCTTTGCGCCGAAGCCGTCGCTTGCGGATTCATTTTATGACCAGCTGCTAGCAGCATTGAAAAAGCGTGATTCGGCGGAAGCCATCGCCGTATGGGAGGCGCACCGGCCCTGGCCATTGTCGAAAAAGAGCTGACACCGTTTGACAAACAATCGTACGTATTTTCGATAAAGTAGTAGAGAGGCGAAAACGCAAAGGAGGGGCTCCCTCGTGTGGAAAGATTTATTTGTGAAAAAGAAAAAATATGCGGCAATCCCTTCCGAGCCGTTGAGGCCTGAAGTGCCGGAAGGCGTAATGACGAAATGCCCGCAATGCAAAAAGATCATGTATACAAAAGAATTAGTGAAAAACTTGCGCGTTTGCTTAAGCTGTGGCTACCATCATCCCATGCCGGCGCGCGAACGGATTGAAAGCGTACTTGATGAAGGCAGCTTTCGCGAGTATGACGCCGGCATGACATCGGTCAACCCGCTCGGGTTCCCGGGTTATATAGAAAAACTGGAAGCAGATCGGCGCAAATCCGGATTGAACGAGGCGGTCGTCACCGGCGAGGGGACGCTTGAAGGCCATCCGCTTGCCATCGCGGTGATGGACTCATCGTTCCGCATGGGCAGCATGGGATCGGTTGTCGGTGAAAAAATCGCCCGCGCCGTCGAACGGGCGCACGAACAGCGGATGCCGTTTCTCATTTTTACCGCTTCCGGCGGCGCCCGCATGCAAGAAGGAGTGCTAAGCCTGATGCAAATGGCGAAAACGAGCGCGGCGCTCAAACGATTCAGCAACGACGGGGGCTTGTTTATTTCCGTCATGACCCACCCAACGACGGGCGGCGTATCGGCAAGCTTCGCCTCGCTTGGCGATTACAACTTCGCCGAACCTGGCGCGCTCATCGGTTTTGCCGGCCGCCGCGTCATCGAACAGACGGTGCGCGAAGAGCTGCCGGAAGACTTCCAGACAGCGGAGTTTTTGTTAAAGCACGGGCAGTTGGATGCCGTCATTCATCGGCATGAGCTGAAGGAGAAGCTCGCCGTCGTGTTGGCGATTCACGCAGGAGGAGGGGAATCAGGATGGTGGCGGAATTAGAATTTGAAAAGCCGCTCGTCGAGTTGCGCCGCAAAATTCAAGAGCTGAAAGAGTTTATGAAAACGGCAGACGTCGATTTGTCGTCGGAAATTGAAAAGCTGGAGGCGCGCCTCACCAAGCTTGAGAACGAAGTGTACGCGAATTTGACGCCGTGGGATCGCGTGCAAATCGCCCGCCATCCGCAGCGGCCAACGACGCTTGATTATATTGAGCGGCTGTTTACGAACTTTTTCGAATGCCATGGCGACCGCTGTTTTGGTGATGATGAGGCGATCGTCGGCGGCATTGCGGATTATGATGGGCTTCCGGTGACGGTGATTGGCCACCAGCGCGGTAAAGATACGAAAGAAAACTTGCGCCGCAATTTCGGCATGCCGCATCCGGAAGGCTACCGGAAGGCGCTTCGGCTCATGAAACAAGCGGAAAAATTTTCCCGGCCGATCATTTGCTTTATTGATACAAAAGGCGCCTATCCAGGCAAAGCGGCTGAAGAGCGCGGCCAAAGCGAAGCGATCGCTCGCAACTTGTTTGAAATGGCAGGATTGACGGTACCGGTCGTCTGCATCGTCATCGGTGAGGGCGGAAGCGGCGGAGCGCTGGCGCTTGGTGTCGGTAACCACATTCATATGCTTGAAAACTCAACGTACTCGGTCATTTCACCGGAAGGAGCGGCCGCTATCTTATGGAAAGATGCGTCATTAGCCCAACGGGCAGCGGAAACGATGAAAATTACCGCTCATGACTTAAAGACGCTCGGCGTCATTGACGAAATCATTCCAGAAGTGAAAGGCGGCGCCCATCGCAATGCCGACGAGCAGGCGAAAGAAATTGACCGCGTGTTGCGCGCTTCGCTGAAGCAGCTGTTGACGCTCGACGGTGAGGCGCTCGTTGAACAGCGCTATGAAAAATTTAAACAAATGGGCCAAGTATCGTTTTTACAAGAAACGATTCGGGCAAGATAAGGAAAAAGCTGTCTCCATCTGTGGGACAGCTTTATTCTGTCTAGAAAAATTCATTAATGTAAGCCGTTTCAGTGAGGGCTTCGATATTGTGTTCCTTAGATGTTCATGGTACATTAGGAATGTTCAAGAGCGACAGACGTATGAGGTCGGACGTGTTGAATTCCATGTAAATGAGGTGGAAAATCATGAAACGGATTGGTGTATTGACAAGCGGCGGCGACTCGCCGGGGATGAACGCCGCCATTCGTGCCGTCGTCCGCAAGGCGATTTATCACGGCGTGGAAGTGTATGGCGTCTACTACGGCTATGCGGGGCTGATTGCCGGCAACATTAAAAAGTTGGAAGTCGGCGATGTCGGTGATATTATCCATCGCGGCGGCACCATGTTATATACGGCTCGCTGTCCGGAGTTTAAAACAGAAGAAGGGCAGAAAAAAGGGATTGAACAGTTGAAAAAGCACGGCATTGAAGGGCTTGTCGTCATCGGTGGCGACGGTTCGTACCAAGGGGCAAAAAAGCTGACTGAACATGGTTTTCCGTGCGTTGGGGTACCAGGAACGATTGATAACGACATTCCAGGTACGGATTTTACGATCGGTTTTGATACGGCGCTGAATACAGTCATTGATGCCATTGACAAAATTCGTGATACGGCAACCTCACATGAACGGACGTACGTCATCGAAGTCATGGGTCGTCATGCCGGCGACATCGCCTTATGGTCCGGTCTTGCTGGCGGGGCGGAAACGATTTTAATTCCAGAAGCGGACTACGATATGAACGACGTCATCGCCCGGTTGAAACGCGGCCATGAGCGTGGCAAGAAACATAGCATTATCATCGTTGCTGAAGGGGTTGGCAGCGGTGTTGACTTCGGCCGGCAAATTCAAGAGGCGACCGGATTTGAAACGCGCGTCACTGTTTTAGGCCATGTGCAGCGCGGCGGGTCGCCGACAGCGTTTGACCGTGTGCTAGCTAGCCGTCTTGGCGCCCGTGCGGTAGAGTTGCTGTTGGAAGGAAAAGGAGGACGCTGCGTCGGCATTCAACAAAACCAGCTTGTCGACCATGACATTGCCGAAGCGTTAGCGCAGAAACATACCGTCGATCAGCGGATGTACTTACTGTCGAAAGAATTGTCCATCTAATTCCCGAGGGGAAAGGAAGAGGAAACGATGAAGCGGAAAACGAAAATCGTCTGTACCATTGGGCCGGCAAGTGAAAGTGTGGACAAGCTTGAACAACTGATTGAAGCGGGAATGAACGTAGCACGCCTGAATTTTTCGCATGGCGATTACGAGGAACATGGACGGCGCATTGCCAACATTCGTGAGGCAGCGCAGCGAACGGGCAAAACGGTCGCCATTTTGCTTGATACGAAAGGCCCGGAAATCCGGACGCACAATATGGAAAACGGTGCGATCGAACTGAGAGAAGGAGCGAAGCTGGTCATTTCGATGAGCGAAGTGCTCGGCACGCCAGAAAAGATCTCGGTCACTTATCCGGGATTGATCGATGACGTATCTGTCGGTTCGAAAATTTTGCTCGACGATGGGTTGATCGCCCTTGAGGTCAATGCAGTTGACAAGCAAGCCGGAGAAATTATCACGACCGTTTTAAACGGCGGCGTGTTGAAAAACAAAAAAGGGGTCAACGTCCCGGGGGTGCGCGTCAACTTGCCGGGGATTACCGAGAAAGACCGGGCCGATATTTTGTTTGGCATTCGTCAAGGAATCGACTTTATCGCTGCCTCGTTCGTTCGCCGAGCGTCCGATGTGCTCGAAATTCGCGAGCTGCTTGAAGCGAACGATGCCCTCCATATCCAAATTATCGCCAAAATTGAGAATGAAGAAGGCGTCGACAACATCGACGAAATTTTAGAAGCAGCCGACGGCCTCATGGTGGCCCGCGGTGATTTAGGCGTCGAAATTCCGGCTGAGGAAGTGCCGCTCATCCAAAAGCTGTTGATCAAAAAGTGCAATATGCTCGGCAAGCCGGTCATTACAGCGACGCAAATGCTTGATTCGATGCAGCGCAACCCGCGGCCGACGCGGGCGGAAGCAAGCGACGTCGCCAACGCTATTTTTGACGGCACGGATGCTGTCATGCTTTCTGGGGAAACGGCGGCTGGCCAATATCCAGTCGAAGCGGTCAGAACGATGCACCAAATTGCACTCCGCACCGAACAGGCGCTTGAGCACCACGATATTTTGTCCCAGCGCACAAAAGAAAGCGCGACGACGATTACCGATGCCATCGGGCAGTCAGTCGCTCATACAGCCTTAAATTTAGATGTAGCAGCGATCGTTACGCCGACGGTGAGCGGGAAAACGCCGCAAATGGTGGCGAAATACCGCCCGAAAGCGCCGATTATTGCTGTCACCTCAAACGAAGCGGTATCGCGCCGGTTGGCGCTCGTATGGGGCGTCTATACGAAAGAAGCGCGACATGTGAACACGACGGATGAAATGCTCGATGTCGCCGTCGATGCCGCGGTGCGTTCCGGTTTGGTGAAGCACGGTGATTTAGTCGTCATCACCGCCGGGGTTCCGGTCGGTGAGACCGGTTCGACGAACTTAATGAAAGTGCACGTCATCAGCGACTTGATCGCGAAAGGACAAGGCATCGGTCGCAAGTCGGCGTTTGGCAAGGCCGTTGTGGCGAAAACAGCGGAAGAAGCGTGTCAAAAAATGGTGGAGGGTGGCATTTTAGTCACCATCAACACCGATGCCGATATGATGCCGGCAATTGAAAAGGCGTCGGCGATCATTACCGAGGAAGGCGGATTGACAAGCCATGCCGCGGTTGTTGGCCTAAGCCTTGGCATTCCTGTCGTTGTCGGGGTGAACAATGCAACAAGCTTGTTTAAAGACGGGCAAGAAATTACGGTCGACGGAGGGTTTGGTGCTGTCTACCGCGGCCACGCAAGCGTCTTGTAATATCGTTTTATGATCGAAAAAAGAGGATGTCCCAAAAGTGTTCGCATAGCGTTCGCTTTTGGGACACTTTTTTGGATAAAAAAGAAGAAAACCGTTCCTCTTTTGGTATAATAGAGTCACCACAACCCTACCAAAGAAAGGACGGTTTTCTTATGTACATTTATTATAACCGAGATCAACTCATTTTGCCAATGGATCTTGAAATTTTCATTCCCAAACATCATCTTTGCCGGATCGTGGATCTGGCAGTGGAAAAAATGGATCCGGCTCTGTTCGTTTCCCTCTATCCTGGCGGAGGGCGTCCAGCCTATCATCCGAAAATGATGTTGAAAGTCATCCTGTATGCCTACGCCAATCGGATCTACTCCTCTCGCCAAATCGCCAAGCAGTTGAAAGAAAACATTTACTTTATGTGGCTATCCGGCCATCAAACACCGGATTTTCGCACGATCAACCGATTTCGGTCGGAACGGATGAAGGACATCATTTACGAAACGTTTTTCTCCATTGTCGATCTTCTGCGTCAAGAAGGGTTGGTCAAGTTAGAGGATTATTTTCTGGATGGAACGAAAATCGAGGCCAATGCCAACCGATATACATTCGTTTGGCGCAAATCAACGGAAAAGTACGATCAGAAACTGGAGGAGAAATTCCGGAAAATCGTTGCCTCGATCGAACAGGTGACGAAAGAAGATGAAGAGGCGGAACAAGAGGGGGATTTTCAAGAAAAGCTGGAAGCTTCACCGATCACGTCCGAAAGGATCGAAGCCGTCATCGAACAAGTGGAAGAGCGCCTAAAGAAAGAGCCGAAGAATCGTACGTTAAAGAAAGCCAAACGGCAATTGGAACAAGATCTTCTCCCCCGTAAGAAAAAATATGAAGAATACAAAGAAAGATTAGGCGAACGGAACAGTTTTTCGAAAACGGATCCGGATGCCACGTTTATGCGGATGAAGGACGACCATATGAAAAACGGCCAGCTCAAACCGGGGTACAATGTGCAGATTGGGACAGAGAACCAATTCATCACTGGATTTAGCGTGCATCAACGGGCAGGGGATGCCGGATGTTTCATTCCGCATTTGGAGCAATTGGCCGCCTATGGGCGTCCAATGCCTAAACAAGCCATTGCGGATTCCGCCTATGGGAGTGAGGAGAACTACACGTACTGTGAGAAAAAGGAGATAGTCGCCCTGATCAAGTACAACACGTTGGATCGGGAACAAACGAAAGCGTGGGCGAAGGAGATCGGCCGAATCGAGAACATGACGTATGATGAGGAGCTGGATGAGTGGATTTGCGCCAAAGGGGAACGGTTGGTGTTTGTGTATGAACGGAAGGAAACGACCGACAACGGGTACGTTACCGTCAAACGGACGTATCGTTGTACGGCTTGTGCCGGATGCCCGTTTCAGACGGCATGCGCCAAAGGCAAAGACACGAAAACCATCCGCGTTTCCTTGAAAAATCAACAACAACGGCAGGAGATCCGTAAACGGCTGTCCACGGAAGAAGGGGCGGCGACGTACCGAAAACGACAAATCGAAAACGAGCCGGTGTTTGGGCAAATCAAGCACAACCAGCAATTTCAGCGCTTTTTGTTAAGAGGGCTCCCAAAAATTACCTTGGAATGGGGGCTTATTTGTGCTGCTCACAATTTGAGAAAGTGGGCGGCCACAACCGATCCAACAAAGAAAAAACAGGATAAAATTCAGAAATAAGGAGAAATTCCTGCTTCAAAAAAGGAATAAATAACCAAATAGTAAAGAAAAGAAACAGAGGCTGTCCCCAAAAGGTCGGTTTAACGACCTTTTGAGACAGCCTCTTTTTATGAGGATGGTTTACCGATGATAAAACGCCAAATGTCGTGAAAGACGTTGGCACTATGGAGCGTGCGGATAATGACGAGAATGACCGGGCCGGCGATCAAGCCGAGAAAGCCGAGCAGCTTGAAGCCAACAAACAAGGCAATGAGCGTCGCGAGCGGGTCGAGACCGATCGATGAGGAAAGGACTTTCGGCTCCATAATTTGCCGCTGGACGAGCACGACGATATACAAAACGCCAAGCCCGATCGCAAACGGGATGTCGCCGCTGACCGCCGCGTAAATAATCCAAGGCACGAACACAATCCCCGTCCCTAAGTAAGGCAAAATATCGACGAATCCGATGATTAAGGCGATTGTAATAGCGTAATCGACGCGCAAAATGAGCAAGCCGATCAACACGATGACGGTCGTAATCGAAATGAGCGTCGCCTGTGCTTTAATAAAGCCAAACAGCGCCCGCTTCAAGTCAAGAAACACCGTTTTTCCGCTTGTGCGGGCTTTCGCGGGCAGCCATTGCTGTATCATCCGCATGAGACGGTGCCAGTCTTTGCTGATGAAAAAGGTGGCGAGCAGCGAAAAAATAAAAACTGTCGCCGCGTTCGGCAGCCAGGCGAGGAGCTGCGGAATGTTTTGCAACACGCGCTGGATGAATTCGCCGACTGTCGTCGCAATTTGCGTTCCGACCGCCTGGATGTTTTGCATGATTGTATCCTGCTGATTATCATTTAAACTTTTAAACAGGACGGCTAAGTCTTGATAGAGTGGGATGAGCTGATTGGCCGCAAACGACTCCATGTACGCGATGAGCGCCTGGAATTTTTCCGGCACGACGTCGGCCAAGTATTGCGTTCCCGAAACGATTTCGGCAATTAACAGAATCACGATTCCCGCAACAGCGGCAAACAGGACGATCAGCGTCACGCTGACGGCGAGCCAGCGCGGCATTTTCGTCTTTCGTTCCAAAAAATTGACGAGCGGATTGATGAGAAGAGCGATAAAAAAGGCAATAATAAACGGGTACGTCACCGTCGAGACATAATAGGCGGCCATGAGGCCCAACACAACGACGGCGATGACAATGAGAAAGCGCAAAAAACGGTCGATATAGACTCGGGACAATGTTTCACCCCCAACGGTTTTCCATACTGATATATTACATGTTTCTTTACGAAGAAGCAAAAAGACAAGTTTCATAGGAAAGGACGGACGCTTATGAATGAACCAGTATTATTTTTGCTTTTGCTTTTGGCGATCGGGGTGATCGCAAAAAATCAGTCGCTCATCATCGCCATTGCGGTGCTGTTGGCCATCAAACTGTTCGGGTTGGAAGCGCGGCTGTTGCCGGCCATTCAGGCGAAAGGAATCAACTGGGGGGTTACGGTCATTACGGTTGCAGTGTTGGCGCCGATTGCCACCGGAGAGATCGGGTTTAAGCAGCTCATCGGCTCGCTGCAGTCGGCGTCGGCCTGGATTGCCCTCTTATCTGGCATTTTTGTGGCGTTAATTGCCAAAGGAGGGGTGACGCTTTTGGCCAGTGACCCGCACATCACCGCTTCACTTGTGTTGGGTACGGTCATTGCCGTATCGCTGTTTCACGGGGTGGCAGTCGGACCATTAATTGGCGCAGGAATTGCCTATGTGGTTATAAAAATGGTAGAATATTTTTGAAGCTGGGCGAGGATCATTATTCCTGTGTAATAATCTTTTGACAAATGGATGCATTACCGTTCACAAAAATCTGATAATTGTTTATAATAATAGGCGTAAGCTAGTTTTCGGCCCAAGCGACATATAGCGTTGTCACAACAAGGCGGCAGCCGATGTGTCAATGTAAGCACTTTCTTGTGTATGTCTGTTTTTGCATCCATTTCGAGCAAGCGCTCACCAGCCGTCTAGTGGCAAGGCAGGAATTATGAAGAAAAGGGGAGATTCGTATGACAGTAACCCGCGGTTTAGAAGGGGTTGTGGCGACAACCTCAAGCATCAGCTCGATCATCGATGATACATTGACGTATGTCGGCTATAACATTGATGATTTAGCCGAAAACGCTTCCTTCGAAGAGGTCATTTATTTGCTTTGGCATCGGGTGCTGCCAACAAAAGAGCAGCTGGCGGAACTGAAACAGCAGCTTGCAGAGAATGCGGAGATTCCGAACGAAATCATTGAGCATTTTAAATTATACCCGATCGATAAAGTGCATCCGATGGCCGCGTTGCGCACGGCGATTTCGCTCCTCGGCCTGTATGATGAAGAGGCGGATGTTATGACGAAAGAGGCAAACTACCGGAAAGCAATCCGCCTGCAGGCGAAAATCCCGACGATCGTCACCGCATTTGCCCGCGTGCGCAAAGGATTGGAACCGGTTGCGCCGCGCAAAGATTTAAGCTTTGCTGCGAATTTCTTGTATATGCTCACCGGTGAGGAGCCGAATGAAATTGCGGAGGAAGCGTTCAACAAGGCACTCGTGCTGCATGCTGACCATGAGCTGAACGCATCGACGTTCACGGCGCGTGTCTGCGTGGCAACGCTGTCGGACATTTATTCTGGCATTACTGCAGCGATCGGCGCCTTGAAAGGGCCGCTTCACGGCGGGGCGAACGAAGCGGTCATGAAAATGTTGACGGAAATCGGCACGATCGACAACGTTGAGCCGTACATCCGCGGAAAACTGGCCAATAAAGAGAAAATTATGGGGTTTGGCCACCGCGTCTACCGGAAAGGCGACCCGCGCGCCAAGCATTTGAAAAAAATGTCGGAAAAACTGACGAAGCTTGTTGGTGAACCGCACTGGTATGAAATGTCGACGAAGATTGAAGAAATCGTCACATCGGAAAAAGCGTTGCCGCCGAACGTTGACTTTTATTCCGCCTCGGTTTACCATTGTTTAGGAATCGACCATGATTTATTTACGCCGATTTTTGCCGTCAGCCGGACATCGGGATGGTTAGCCCACATTTTAGAGCAATATGACAACAACCGTCTCATCCGTCCGCGTGCGGAGTACACCGGCCCGAGCAAGCAAGTGTACGTGCCGATTGAACAGCGCGGTTAAACAAGTGGACAAGGCGCTGAAGGCCAACCTTCACGCCTTTTCAATAAAAAATGGCATTGGGGGTTTTACTCGTGACGCAAGGGGAAAAAATTACTGTCACCAATGGTGTTCTCAACGTTCCAAACAACCCGATCATCCCGTTCATTGAAGGGGACGGAACGGGTCCGGACATTTGGGCAGCCGCTTCGCGCGTGCTCGAAGCAGCCGTTGAAAAAGCGTACAAAGGCGAGAAGAAAATCGTCTGGAAGGAAGTGCTTGCTGGTGAAAAAGCGTACAAGCTGACGGGCAACTGGCTTCCAGATGAAACGCTTGAGACGATCCGCGAATACATAATCGCTATTAAAGGGCCGTTGACGACGCCGGTTGGCGGTGGCATCCGTTCGTTGAACGTTGCGCTCCGCCAAGAGCTGGACTTGTTCGTCTGCCTGCGTCCGGTTCGTTACTTCCAAGGTGTTCCGTCGCCGGTAAAACGTCCGGAAGATACCGACATGGTCATTTTCCGCGAAAATACGGAAGACATTTACGCCGGTATTGAGTATGCAAAAGGGACCCCAGAAGTGAAAAAAGTGATTGACTTTTTGCAAAACGAAATGGGCGTGCGCAAAATCCGCTTCCCGGAAACGTCCGGTATCGGCATCAAACCGATTTCTGAAGAAGGAACGAAACGGCTCGTGCGCGCGGCAATCAACTATGCGATCGAACACGGCCGCAAGTCGGTTACGCTCGTCCATAAAGGGAACATTATGAAGTTCACTGAAGGGGCGTTTAAAAACTGGGGTTATGAGCTGGCTGAACAAGAGTTCGGCGACAAAGTGTTCACGTGGGCACAATATGACCGGATCGTTGAAGCAGAAGGAAAAGAAGCGGCGAACAAAGCGCTTGCTGACGCGGAAGCGACCGGTAAAATCATCATTAAAGACGCCATCGCCGACATCTTCCTGCAGCAAATTTTGACGCGTCCGCGCGAATTTGATGTCATCGCGACGATGAACTTAAATGGCGATTACATTTCCGATGCACTCGCAGCCCAAGTCGGCGGTATCGGCATCGCACCAGGAGCGAACATCAACTATGAAACCGGTCACGCCATTTTCGAAGCGACGCACGGCACGGCGCCGAAATATGCTGGTTTGGACAAAGTCAATCCGTCGTCGGTTATTTTGTCCGGCGTCATGATGTTTGAGCATCTCGGCTGGAACGAAGCAGCTCAATTGATCATTCAAGCAATGGAAAAAACGATCGCGTCCAAAGTGGTCACGTACGATTTCGCCCGTCTGATGGAAGGGGCAACCGAAGTGAAATGTTCGGAATTTGCTGATGCGCTCATCCGCAATATGGACTAACCTTTAACGAAGGGGATGGCAAACGATGGCGATGAAACGGAAAAAAATTTCGGTCATTGGCGCCGGATTTACGGGAGCGACGACGGCGTTCCTTTTGGCGCAAAAAGAGCTTGGCGACATCGTGCTTGTCGACATTCCGCAGCTTGAGAACCCGACGAAAGGGAAAGCGCTCGATATGCTCGAGTCAAGCCCGGTACTCGGCTTTGACGCGAACATCGTCGGTACGTCGGATTACGCTGACACGGCTGATTCTGACATCGTCGTCATTACGGCCGGCATCGCCCGCAAGCCGGGAATGAGCCGCGACGACTTAGTGACGACAAACCAAAAAATCATGAAACAAGTGACGAAAGAAGTCGTCAAATACTCGCCAAACTGCTACATCATCGTCTTGACGAACCCAGTCGATGCGATGACGTATACGGTCTTTAAGGAATCCGGATTCCCGAAAAACCGCGTCATCGGTCAATCGGGCGTCCTCGATACGGCACGCTTCCGTACGTTCGTCGCCCAGGAGCTGAACATTTCGGTGAAAGACGTCACCGGGTTTGTGTTGGGCGGCCATGGCGATGACATGGTGCCGCTCGTCCGCTACTCGTACGCCGGCGGCATTCCGCTTGAAAAACTTATTCCAAAAGACCGTCTTGACGCCATCGTTGAGCGGACGCGCAAAGGCGGCGGCGAAATCGTCAACCTGCTTGGCAATGGCAGCGCCTACTATGCGCCGGCTGCCTCGCTTGCCGAAATGGTCGAGGCGATTGTCAAAGATCAACGCCGCATTTTGCCGGCGATCGCCTACCTTGAAGGCGAATACGGCTATGAAGGCATTTATTTGGGGGTGCCAACGATCCTAGGTGGCAACGGCATCGAGAAAGTGATTGAGCTCGAGCTGACCGAGGATGAAAAAGCGGCACTCGCCAAATCGGTTGAGTCGGTCAAAAACGTCATGCGCGTATTAGAATAACCGCAAGGCAAAAATTCGGGCGTTGTCCCGAATTTTTGCACCTTCATTTTGAAAGCGTTTTCCAAATCAAGGGGGTGGGAACGTGTTAAAAAAACGGAAGTTGGGGAGAACAATCAGGGAAATCCAACCTGGAGAAAAGCTTGTCTTCCAGGCGGCCATTGAAGATAAAGATTTGCTTCTTTATCTCGGGCTGACCGATGATGCGAATCCGCTTTACATTCAGCATGACTACGCCTCACAAACACCGCTCGGGAAGCCGATCGTTCCGACCGTCATGTTGACGGGGATGATTACGTCAGCAGTCTCCAAATATTTGCCGGGTCCGGGAAGCTACATTACGCGGCAGGATCTTCGTTTTCTCCGTCCGGTGTATCATTATGAAACGCTCGAATTTTTGCTTGAAGTGGCAGAGGTGGATGAGGCGGGGCATTGTGTCACATTGAACGTGACAGCGACGCGCGGTGCGGAGACGGTGCTTGATGGCACGTTGTCCGTCTGTCCGCCGCACGCACTTCCGCGCTTCGATGGCCGTGTGCTAGAAAATTTTTGATAAAAAAGGCGTCGCTAGGACTGTTTTTCTAGGCCGTATCATTCTTGGTAGCAAACGATATTTATCTTCTGTCAAAGAGGCAAACCAAATGCCAGGGGCTGTTCTTCACGGGTGAACCGACCGTTGGAAGAACAGCCTCTTTCATTTTTTGCCGAGTAAAAGCGTGAGTTATGGTATGATAAAAATGAGAAACATTGGACGAGATGGAGGCGTGGCATGGGCAAAAAAATTTTAGTTGTCGATGACGAGCAGCCGATTGTGACTCTTTTGTCTTACAATTTGGAGAAAGCCGGTTTTCAAGTCGTAGCCGCCTATGACGGCGAAGAGGCGCTGGAGAAAGTGGCGTTTGAGCAGCCGGCGCTGATCATTTTGGACTTGATGCTGCCAAAGCTTGACGGTGTCGAAGTATGCAAACGGCTTCGCCAGCAGCAAATCATGACGCCGATTTTAATGTTGACGGCACGGGACGATGAATTTGACAAGGTGCTCGGCCTTGAGCTTGGCGCAGATGATTACATGACGAAACCGTTCAGCCCTCGCGAAGTCGTTGCGCGTGTGAAGGCGATTTTGCGCCGCACGGATCTTGCTCAACCGGCCGCTGAACCGAGCGAACGACTTGTCATCGGCGAGCTGGAGATTTTCCCAGAGCGTTACGAAGCGACAGTCGGCGACAAGCCGCTTGAGCTGACGCCGAAAGAATTTGAGTTGCTCCTTCACTTAGCGCGGCATAAAGGGCGGGTGTTGACGCGCGATCAACTCCTCAGCGCGGTATGGAACTACGATTTTGCCGGCGATACACGCATTGTCGATGTCCATATCAGCCATTTGCGCGAGAAAATTGAGGAAGATACGAAAAAGCCAGTATACATTAAAACGGTGCGCGGTCTCGGCTATAAATTGGAGGAACCGAGGCGGGTATGAATAGCTTCCGCAACCGGTTGCTGTTTTGGCTCGTAACACTTATTGTCACCGTCTTGATCGCCCTTGGCCTTTTGCTCGGTCAATTGCTGAAAGACTTTTATGCTGAGACGATGAACAAACGGATGGAAAAGGAGGCAAAAGCGCTCGCCATTTTGCTTGAAAACGAACCACTTGAGCGAATTCGCCTCGATTTGAAGGAAATGGGGGATGAGCTGTCGTCGCGCATCACTGTGCTTGATCGACACCAGCGGTTGCAGTTTGACAGCGGGCGCATCGCGGCGATCAGCGACGAAGACCACGAGCGCATTATCCGCACCATTTTGCGTAAAAAGCAGTTCCCTCGCTTTTCGGTGATCGAAAAAGCGAACGATGTGTACTACTATATTGCCCCGTACGGGCACGGCAGCGAGCGAGGCGGGTATGTCATTTTAAGCACGCCGACGAGTTCGCTGAAAAAAGTGAGTCAGCAAATTTGGGGAGTGCTCGTGAGCAGCCTCGGCATGGCGCTCATCGTTATTGTCGCTTTGGGCTGGAAAATCGCCAACCAATATATGAGGCCGATTGAGGCGGCCACAAAAGTGGCGTTTGAGCTCGAAAAAGGCAATTATGCTGCCAGGGTTCCCGATGGCGAGTATAAAGAAGCCGGCATGCTTGTCCGTTCGATCAACCGGCTTGCCCGCAACTTGCAGGAAATGAGCCGGGCGCGGGAAATCCAAACCGACCGGCTCCATACGCTTATCGAAAATGTCGGCAGCGGCTTGTTGTTTATCGACCATCGCGGGCATATCCATTTGATCAACCGCGCGTTCCAAACGTATTTTCATCTTGATTCGTCCGATTGCTTGTACCGTCCATATGCCGATGTGTTGCCGCACCGTGACATCATCAAATTGATCGACGATATTTTTATCACCGAAACGGCGATGCGCCGGCACATGCGGTTGACGATTGGCATTGAGCGGAAGCATTTTGATGTATACGGCGCTCCGATTATCGGAACGAATGCCGAGTGGAAAGGGATCGTCGTAGTGTTCCATGACATTACGGAATTGAAGCGTCTGGAGCAAATTCGCAAAGACTTTGTCGCCAACGTTTCACACGAGCTGAAAACGCCGGTCACCTCCATTAAAGGGTTTGCCGAGACGCTGCTTGACGGAGCGATGAAAGACGAAGAGGCGTTAGAGCATTTTTTGACGATCATTTTAAAGGAAAGCGAGCGGCTGCAAACACTCGTTGAAGAATTGCTTGATTTGTCAAAAATTGAGCAGCACGGATTTCAATTGCAGCTCGAAGACGTGGACGTGGCCGAAGTGATTGCCGAGGCGGCAGCCGTGTTTCGTCAAAAGGCGGAGGAAAAGCAAATTGACTTGCGCGTTGAGGCGTTGCCCGGGCTTGTCATCCGCGGCGATCGAAATCGGTTGAAGCAGATTTTGATTAACTTGCTTGCCAACGCTCTCGCTTATACGCCAGAACATGGACAAGTCGCCGTCGAAGCGGAAGAAAAAGAGAAGGAAGTGCTCATTCATGTGAAAGATACCGGTATTGGTATCGAGGAGAAGGAAATTCCTCGTATTTTTGAGCGCTTTTATCGCATTGACAAAGCGCGCAGTCGTGATTCCGGCGGAACAGGCCTAGGCCTTTCGATCGTCAAACATTTGGTGGAGGCTCATCACGGCTATATTACAGTAGCAAGCGAAGTGGGGCGCGGCACAGTGTTTACGATCCATTTTCCAAAGCCGGAGCGGTAGCCGGCTTCTTTTTTATGAGAAGCGGTTTGCATGGTACAATAGAACAAGGAGCGTTCGAGGAGGGATGAGATTGAAGAAAAAACTCGTCTTAATTGATGGCAACAGCGTGGCATACCGCGCCTTTTTTGCCTTGCCACTTTTGCATAACGACAAAGGCATTCATACGAATGCGGTTTACGGGTTTACGATGATGTTGAACAAAATTTTGGCGGAAGAACAACCGACCCATTTACTTGTAGCGTTTGACGCCGGAAAAACGACGTTCCGGCATGAAACGTTTCAAGAGTATAAAGGCGGACGGCAACAAACTCCCCCGGAACTGTCCGAGCAGTTTCCGCTGTTGCGCGAGTTATTAAAAGCGTACCGCATTCCCGCTTATGAACTTGATCATTACGAAGCGGACGATATTATCGGGACGCTCGCTGCCCGCGCTGAGCAAGAAGGGTTTGAAGTGAAAATCATTTCCGGCGACCGCGATTTAACCCAGCTCGCCTCCCGTCATGTGACGGTCGATATTACGAAAAAAGGGATTACCGACATTGAGCCGTATACGCCAGAGACCGTTCACGAAAAATACGGCCTGACTCCGGAGCAAATAGTGGATTTAAAAGGATTGATGGGCGATAAATCCGACAACATCCCGGGCGTGCCCGGCATCGGGGAAAAAACGGCGGTCAAGCTGCTGAAGCAATTTGGTACGGTGGAAAATGTGCTCGCATCGATCGATGAGGTGAAAGGGGAAAAACTGAAAGAAAACTTGCGCCAACACCGGGATTTAGCTCTCTTGAGCAAACAGCTGGCGTCCATTTGCCGCGACGCCCCGGTTGAGCTGTCGTTAGATGACATCGTCTACGAAGGACAAGACCGCGAAAAAGTCATCGCGTTATTTAAAGAACTCGGGTTTCAGTCGTTCTTGGAAAAAATGGCCGCGCCGGCAGCCGAAGGGGAGAAACCGCTTGAGGAGATGGAGTTTGCCATCGTTGACGTCATTACCGAAGAGATGCTTGCCGACAAGGCAGCGCTTGTCGTTGAGGTGATGGAAGAAAACTACCACGATGCCCCGATTGTCGGAATCGCACTAGTGAACGAGCATGGGCGATTTTTTATGCGCCCGGAGACCGCGCTGGCTGATTCGCAATTTTTAGCATGGCTTGCCGATGAAACGAAGAAAAAAAGCATGTTTGACGCCAAGCGGGCAGTCGTTGCCTTAAAGTGGAAAGGAATTGAGCTTCGCGGCGTCGCCTTTGATTTATTGCTCGCTGCCTATTTGCTCAATCCGGCTCAAGATGCCGGCGATATCGCTGCGGTGGCGAAAATGAAACAATATGAAGCGGTGCGGTCGGATGAAGCGGTCTATGGCAAAGGCGCCAAGCGGTCGCTGCCGGACGAACAGACGCTTGCTGAGCATCTCGTTCGCAAAGCGGCAGCCATTTGGGCGCTTGAGCAGCCGTTTATGGACGATTTGCGGAACAACGAACAAGATCAATTATTAACGAAGCTTGAGCAGCCGCTGGCGGCGATTTTGGCTGAAATGGAATTCACTGGGGTGAACGTGGATACAAAGCGGCTTGAACAGATGGGTTCGGAGCTCGCCGAACAACTGCGTGCCATCGAGCAGCGCATTTACGAGCTAGCCGGCCAAGAGTTCAACATTAACTCACCAAAACAGCTCGGAGTCATTTTATTTGAAAAGCTGCAGCTACCGGTGCTGAAGAAGACGAAAACAGGCTATTCGACTTCGGCTGATGTGCTTGAGAAGCTTGCGCCGCATCATGAAATCGTCGAAAACATTTTGCATTACCGCCAGCTTGGCAAACTGCAATCAACGTATATTGAAGGATTGTTGAAAGTTGTGCGCCCTGATACCGGCAAAGTGCATACGATGTTCAACCAAGCGCTGACGCAAACTGGGCGGCTCAGCTCGGCCGAGCCGAACTTGCAAAACATTCCGATTCGGCTCGAAGAGGGGCGGAAAATCCGCCAAGCGTTCGTCCCGTCAGAGCCGGACTGGCTCATTTTCGCCGCCGATTACTCACAAATTGAATTGCGCGTCCTCGCCCATATCGCCGATGACGACAATCTAATTGAAGCGTTCCAACGCGATTTGGATATTCACACAAAAACGGCGATGGACATTTTCCATGTGAGCGAAGAGGAAGTCACGGCCAACATGCGCCGCCAGGCAAAGGCCGTTAACTTCGGTATCGTTTACGGAATTAGCGATTACGGATTGGCGCAAAACTTGAACATTACGCGCAAAGAAGCTGCCGAATTTATCGAACGTTACTTCGCCAGCTTTCCGGGCGTAAAGCAGTATATGGAAAACATTGTGCAAGAAGCGAAACAGAAAGGATATGTGACAACGCTGTTGCATCGGCGCCGCTATTTGCCTGATATTACAAGCCGCAATTTCAACGTCCGCAGTTTTGCAGAGCGGACGGCCATGAACACGCCAATTCAAGGAAGCGCCGCTGACATTATTAAAAAAGCGATGATTGATTTAGCGGCACGGCTGAAAGAAGAGCAGCTTCAGGCTCGTCTTTTGCTGCAAGTGCATGACGAGCTCATTTTGGAAGCGCCAAAAGAGGAAATTGAGCGATTATGTGAGCTTGTTCCGGAAGTGATGGAGCAGGCCGTTACGCTCCGCGTGCCGCTGAAAGTCGACTACCATTACGGCCCAACATGGTATGATGCCAAATAAGGGGTACGGGGGCGGAAACGGGCCGGCCAATCATAGAAAAAGAACTTCTCCCAGCCGGGCTGATGCGAATGGGAAAAAGCTTTTGCCCGGTTGCGGGGCAAGTCGACATCAACAAAGAGAAGTCGTCTTGGCTTGAGTCGGGACGCCGGTGAACGACAGGGAAGAAAAAGGCTCTCTGCCCGGCCAGCCTGCATTTTGTGATTGTACAGGCAAACGAGCAAAGAAAGGAGGGAACGTGATGCCAGAATTGCCGGAAGTGGAAACGATCCGCCGCACGTTGCTGCCGCTTATTGTTGGCAAAACGGTCGGGGATGTGCAAATTTTTTGGCCGAACATCATTCGTCATCCACAAGATCCGGAGGCATTTGCCGCAAGGCTTGTTGGACAGACGGTGCGCGGCATCGATCGGCGAGGGAAATTTTTGAAGTTTTTGTTTGACCAAGATATGCTTGTTTCCCATTTGCGCATGGAAGGGCGTTACACCGTTGCTGATGCACACGAACCGCTTGACCCGCACACGCACGTCGTGTTCCGCTTCACTGACGATAGTGAGCTCCGTTATCGCGATGTGCGCAAGTTCGGAACGATGCATGTGTATGCCAAGGAGGAGGGAGACCGCCAGCCGCCGCTTGATCAATTGGGGCCGGAGCCGCTTTCCCCGGCGTTTTCTCCAGCCGTATTGGCGGAGCGGGCCGCGAAAACGAAACGGACTGTGAAAGCGTTGCTGCTTGACCAAACCGTCGTCGCTGGATTTGGCAACATTTACGTCGATGAATCACTGTTTCGCGCTGGCATTCTTCCCGAGCGGCAGGCCGCTTCACTGACAGACGAAGAAATCAAGCGGCTGCATGAACAGATGGTCGCCACCATCGGTGAGGCCATCATGAAGGGGGGAAGCACGGTGCGAACGTACGTCAACACGCAAGGGGAAACGGGCACGTTCCAACATAGCTTGTTCGTATATGGCCGCAAAGGGGAGCCGTGCAAACGGTGCGGAACCCCGATTGAAAAAACGGTCGTCGCCGGCCGCGGCACGCACTATTGCCCGCACTGTCAGCGGTAGGCGACAAACGAAAAAGGAGAGAAATCAAATGGCAGTAACCATCGGGTTGACTGGGGGAATCGCGAGCGGGAAAAGTACGGTCAGTGCCATGATGCGCGAACTCGGCCTTCCGGTCATTGACGCGGATGAGGCGGCGCGAGCTGTCGTTGAACCAGGAGAAGAGGCGTATCGACAAATCGTCGCTACCTTCGGTCCGGACATTTTGCAGATGAACGGCGAGATCGACCGGGCAAAACTCGGAGCGATCGTCTTTAACAACGAACAAGAGCGGAAAAAGCTGAACGCCATCGTCCATCCGGCTGTGCGCCGGAAAATGCTTGCGGAAAAAGAGGAGCTCATTCGTTCCGGAGCAAAAACGGTCGTCTTGGATATTCCTCTCTTATTTGAAAGCGGACTGACCGATTGGGTTGATAAAGTGCTCGTCGTTTACGTTGATGATGACGTTCAGCTTCGTCGCCTCATGGCGCGAAACGGCTTCACCGAGGAGGAAGCGATCGCCCGCATCCGCGCTCAGTGGCCGCTCGAAGAAAAAGTAAAACGTGCTGATGCAGTTATCGACAATAACGGAACGGTGGAACAGACGCGTCGACAGTTATTGTCGATTTTGCAACAATGGGACGCCTTGGAAAAATAGGCGTCTTTTTTGTTTGTTTTTTGTCATTTTGCTCTCCACATTCTTGAAAAATATGATATACTATTTATACAGATTGCGATAAATAGTATAACATATATGAGAGGAGAACAAGGTGAATGAAGGCGAAAGTGGCGATTAACGGATTCGGACGAATTGGACGGATGGTTTTCCGGAGAGCCATCAATTCTCCTGATCTCGATATTGTGGCGGTCAATGCCAGCTATCCGCCCGAAACGTTAGCCCATTTAGTGAAATACGACTCGAACCACGGCAAATTTGACGGGGACGTCACCGCCTTAGAAGACGGCCTGCTTGTCAACGGAAAAAAAGTGAAGCTATTGAACTCGCGCGATCCGCAGCAACTGCCGTGGAAAGAGCTTGATATCGATATCGTCATTGAAGCAACTGGAAAATTTAATTCTCGTGAGAAAGCGAGCCTCCACTTAGACGCTGGGGCGAAGCGTGTCATTTTAACCGCTCCGGGCAAAAATGAGGATGTCACAATCGTCGTTGGCGTCAACGAACAGATGCTTGATATCGAACGTCATTTCATCATTTCGAACGCTTCGTGCACGACGAACTGTCTCGCTCCTGTCGTGAAAGTGCTTGATGAGGCGTTCGGAATTGAAAATGGGCTGATGACGACCGTTCACGCCTATACGAACGACCAAAAAAATATTGACAATCCGCATAAAGATTTGCGCCGCGCCCGCTCATGCGCACAATCGATCATTCCGACGACGACTGGGGCGGCGAAAGCGCTTGGCTTAGTGTTACCGCATTTGAAAGGAAAACTTCACGGCATGGCGCTGCGCGTCCCGACGCCAAACGTCTCGCTTGTCGATTTGGTCGTCGATGTCAAACGGGATGTGACAATTGATGAAGTGAACGAGGCGTTGCTTCGCGCGGCTAACGGACCGCTGAAAGGAATTTTAGAATTCACGATGGAACCGCTTGTGTCGATCGACTTCAACACGAATCCGCATTCAGCGATCATTGATGGTTTGTCGACGATGGTGATCGATGGACGGAAAGTGAAAGTGCTCGCTTGGTATGACAACGAATGGGGCTATTCGTGCCGCGTCGTCGACTTAGCGCATCTTGTCGCTGCTAAGATGAACGAACATCTTCACGTCAATGCGTAACCACTTCGCCGGCCATCCGCCGGCGTTATTTTATCACCTTGAGTCAAGGTATCCCCGCTTCTCAGTGTGATGGTACGTAGGAGGGCGTTCGCTGACTGGTTGCTTGAACATTCGCCGCAAGGCTTATCCAATCCGTTTCCAAAAAGCGTCCAAGCCGATGTTGAGCGGCTTGGGCGTTTCTTGTTTTTCTCATGTAAAAAAATTAAAAAAGGCTGTTGCAAAAAACCCCTAAACAAAGTATACTATGTCTCGTGAACTTCTTAACGGCAAAGGTAATGTGACTACTTAAAGGGTTAGGACCTCTTAGGACTAACTTTCCCCCGTGGTAGTTATACATGCCATTTTGCAAACGACAATCTGTTTTTTATTTGAGAAAATTGGTTAAAAGGGGGATTCTTTGCATGGATACGATGGGTCGTCACGTTATCTCGGAACTCTGGGGATGCGACTTTGACAAACTGAATGATATCGATTTTATTGAAAAAACATTTGTTGACGCCGCACTAAAATCAGGGGCGGAAATTCGTGAAGTCGCGTTCCATAAATTCGCTCCACAAGGCGTAAGCGGAGTTGTCATTATTTCGGAATCTCATTTAACAATTCACACGTTCCCTGAACATGGCTATGCGAGTATTGATGTGTATACATGCGGCCATTTAGACCCGACGATTGCCGCTGACTACATCGCAGAACAGCTCGGCGCACAAACGCGAGAAACGATTGAACTTCCGCGCGGCATGCGTCCAATCGAAGTGAAAAAGGCGCACGCGCTGTAATTCCATAACGACGGAACCGAAAGGAGCGTAAGCGGAACGCTCCTTTTTTTATTCTTCGACGGTACAACAGCGGTGAAAATCATGGTATGATGGAAGAAAAAGAACGACTAGGGAGACGTGGCTATGAGCGTGTGGAAGAAGTTGAAGTATGCGTTGACGAACCATTGTGAAACGCGGGAAACCCATGAAGATTCCGAGCTGCGCAGCCATTATTACAAGGCGACCAACCGTGCTGTCATCGAAGCAGTCAAAGAGCTGCTTTCGTCGTTACCTAACGCCGAGCTGCTTTCCGTTTCCGAGGAGCGAGGCGAGCTTTGTGCTCAGACACGGCGGGGCAAAAAGTTGTTTATTGTTGCTACCGTCGTTTCGGTTCGTCCGTTTGAAACAGCGGTCGACTTTTCAGTGACGACGGAGACGAAGGTGTTGCCGTTTGATTTTGGCTCCAGCCGGGCAGTGATCCTCGAATTGTACCGGAAGCTTGATGCCCGTCTGCCGTATATCGGCTCCGGGTTAAACGGCTAACTATGGCTTGTCTGCTTTTCTCCATTCCGGTATGATAGAAAATAAGAAGACAAACGGAGTGAATGTTATGCGGTGTCCGTCATGCCATCATCAAGGCACGCGCGTGCTTGATTCGCGTCCAGCCGAGGAAGGCCGTTCGATCCGTCGTCGGCGGGAGTGTGAACGGTGCCATTATCGGTTTACGACGTTTGAGCGGATCGAGGAGCCGCCGCTCATTGTCGTGAAAAAAGAAGGGACGCGCGAAGAATTCAGCCGGGAAAAAATTTTGCGTGGCTTGATTAAAGCGTGTGAAAAACGGCCGGTGGCGTTGGAAGAACTGGAAAAAGTGACGCAAGAAATCGAACGAGAGTTGCGTAATCAAGGCGTATCGGAAGTGAAAAGCGAAACGATCGGTGAAATGGTCATGGAACGGCTGTCGCGCATCGATGAAGTGGCTTATGTCCGTTTTGCTTCCGTCTATCGCCAGTTTAAAGATATTAATGTATTTATTGAAGAACTAAAAGAGTTGATTAAAAAAGGACAGCGGTAAAAGGGCTTTCGCGTTAGGCAGCAAGCCCTTTTTTCAACGTTTTTTCGGGCAGGAAAGGAGAGAGGCGGGTTGAAACGAATACGACGAAATGGAAGGTTGGGACGATGGAACATCATTGGAAAGAACTGATTGCCGTCGACCGGTACATGGTACAAAGCCGTGGAGTATTGCATGATGTGGATCGAAAAGTGTTGACAATGCTCTATCAGCCGCTCATTGGCTATCGCGCGCTCGCGCTTTATATGACGCTTTGGGGGGAACTTGAGCTGCTCGGCGGCCGGGAAGCGACTCACCATCGGCTGATGGCGCTTATGCAATGCGGGCTGCCGGACATTTATAGTGAACGGCTCAAACTTGAAGGAATCGGACTGTTGAATACATACGTCCGTGTTTGGGAAACGGAAGAGCCGAAACAGTTTCTTTATGAATTGCGTCCGCCGCTGGCGCCCGATCAGTTTTTCCGCGACGAAATGCTCGGTGTCTTTTTGTATCGGCAAGTCGGTCGCCATTTGTTTGCCCAACTGAACGAGTTTTTTGCCCGTCCCTCGATTGACGAGACGAAGTTTACCCGAGTGACACGTTCGTTTTCTGACGTCTTTTCAGCCGTCCAAGCTGAACAAATCGTCGCCGGTTTTAGCGAAGAAGCCGGACATGAACTCGAGCCGCCGGACGGAAAGGTGCATATTGGGCGGGACGGGGCATCGTATACGCTCGATGACGACGTGTTTGATTTTGAACTGTTTTTTGCTGGACTGTCGAAACAATTGGTGCCGCGTCGAGCAGTGACGGCAAAAGTGAAAGAAGCAATTAAAAAGTTGGCATTTTTATACGGCATTCCGCCGCTTGAAATGCAAAAAATCGTTCTTGGTGTCATCGATCCCGCTTACCATATCGATATTGATGCGCTGCGTCAAGCGGCGCGTGAATGGTATGAGCTTGAGCATGGCGGTGCTGCACCGCGGCTTGTCGAGCGGGTGCAGCCGCTCGCCCATCGGACGATGGAGAATGTTGAACCACGCACGAAGGAAGAGCAGCTGATGAAGCAGCTCGAAACGATTTCTCCACGTCAGCTGTTGAAAGAAATTTCAGGTGGTGCTGAACCGTCGCTAGGGGATTTGCAGTTGATTGAAGACGTTATGTTTCAGCAGCAGCTTCTTCCTGGTGTTGTCAACGTGTTGATTTATTACGTTATGCTGCGGACGAATATGAAACTATCAAAAAAATATGTCGAAAAAATCGCCAGTCATTGGGCGCGCAAAAAAGTGCGGACGGTCAAAGAGGCCATGGAGTTAGCCAAAGAGGAAGCAAAAACATACCAACAGTGGGCGAATGAAAAAGAAAAAGGGGCACGGCCAGTGCGAAAAGTCGTGCGCACAGAAATTGTTCCTGACTGGCTGAAGATGGATTACAGTCAACCGGACGATGACGATTTTGATGTGGAACAGGCGCGCAAAGAGCTTGAAGAACGGCTGAAAAAATATCGTGATGGATCGTAGGTGTAAAAGCAATGGAACGAGTAAACCACTTGTTGCAGCGGTTGCTTGGCAACCAAGGGTTTAAGCAGCGTTATGAACAAATGAGGACCTATATTTTGACACATCCGGACGTGCAGCCGTTTTTGCGGGCACACGAGCGGCAGTTGTCAAACGACATGGTTGACCGCAGTTTGATGAAGCTGTATGAATTTATTGAGCAAAGCCAGCACTGCCGCCAATGCCCAGGGCTCGAGCAATGCCCGAACATGCTGCCGGGATACCGTCCGAATTTGGTGGTCACCGGTGGACGGATTGACACCGAGTATGACCGCTGCCCGAAAAAGGTGCAGGATGACGAGCGAAGACAGCAAGAATCGCTGATTCAAAGCATGTTCGTACCGCGTGAAATTTTGCACGCCTCGCTGTCTGATATTGATCTTAGCGATAATGGGCGGATTAAAGCGATCAAGTTCGCCGAGAAGTTTGTGACAGAATACCAGCCAGGAAAAAAAATGAAAGGGTTATATTTGCACGGATCGTTTGGCGTCGGCAAAACGTATTTGCTTGGCGCGATCGCCAACGAGCTTGCCAAACGAAACATCCCATCGCTCATTGTCTATGTACCGGAGCTGTTTCGTGAACTGAAACATTCGCTCCAAGATCAGACGATGAACGAAAAGCTGGATTACGTGAAAAAAGTGCCGATTTTGATGCTTGATGATCTTGGTGCTGAGTCGATGTCAAGCTGGGTGCGCGATGACGTGCTCGGTCCGATTTTGCAATACCGGATGTTTGAAAACTTGCCGACCTTTTTTACATCCAACTTTGATATGCAGCAGCTTGCCCATCATTTAACGTATTCGCAGCGCGGCGAGGAAGAGAAAGTGAAGGCGGCGCGCATTATGGAACGGATTCGCTATTTGGCATACCCGATTGAGCTGACCGGGCCAAACCGTCGCGAGCAAAACGGTTAATAGGCGTACTAGGATCCCGCAGCAACGTTCTCTTACGATCGGCTTCCAAAAGTAGGACGCCGATTTTTTTTTGTCTTGCCGCCCTTCAGGTGAAACGCCGTTAAGCTTGGCTCTTTTTTTAGTCTAAACAGCTGGTTGTCCCCATATATATAAACCAAGCATTGATCTCGAATTAAGGGGGGACAGCGGGTGATCGAAATCCATTTTGACGAGGCAAGCGAGGCGGAGAAACTGTTTTGGCTGCTGAACAAACGGAAACAGGATGCCTGTCCGCTGTTTCACGCCGCTTACGATGGACGCAAAACCGTGGCGGTTTACATACATGGCGAGGAGAAGCACGTGCTTGAGGAGCATATCATACCAGCCATGACGGCGTTTGTGAGGAGGGTTGTGGAAGACAGGTTGCTCTTATCGATCATCTCCGACGTCTTTTATTTCCGTGATGTGGAGGAGCAACAGCAAATTTTAGCGCTCGCCCATTCGTTTTTAGAAGGTGAGCGGCGCGACTACCGGAAAGGCGGGGAGTTTGCCGCTTCGCGTGCAGTGCTTCTGCGCAGCGCATTCGCTTCCTTTTTGCGTGACGGATTATCGTTTTCGTTTTCTTCATTCGTTACATTCCGCTTAAAGTCGTATATGGAGCGCCTCCAGCATTACGTCGAGCTGGCGATTGATGAATACAAACTAGAACAGGAATACCAAAACTTTGTGCAAATGCTGCGTGACTGCCTTGCCACCCGGACGCCGCAATGGCCGCGCCTCTACTTAGTACATGACCCGCCACACTTTTTGTTTTATGACAGCAGCCGACGGGAATTGTCGATGGCTGAAGTAAAACAAATGATTGATCGCCATCTCGTCTTCAGCCAGCCGATGTATATCGATTCTTCCGTTCTGGCGCCGCTTATTTCGCTTGCTCCGGCTGAAATCGAGCTGTACACGGATCATCCGGATGATGGCATGGTGCAGACGATGCAAAACGTGTTCCAAGAGCGGCTTCGCCTTCGGCGTCGCGCTGATTTTGCCCATCTGTTTACCGCTAACGCTGGAAATCGAGAAGAATCTTGATTTTTCCTGTTGTTTTCGCTATAATGACGTCATAAAAGTGAACGAAAACAAGCGATGATGAGGACATGGGCGCATTTTTACGGTTTCCAGAGAGGGAAGGCGTTGGCTGGAACCTTCCTAACACGAAAAATGTGCTTACCCCCTCAGAGCTGCGGTAGCGAACGCGACGTCTAGTAGTTGCCGCCGGTCGACGGCCGTTATATGTGTTGAGCCATGGCTTTGTTTTTGCCATGGGAAGAAGGGTGGAACCACGACAAAAACTCGTCCCTTTATGAGGGAGGAGTTTTTTTATTTTGACATTAAGGTAAAGGAGTGAACTTCATGCCAGACGTTATTCGCATTACGTTCCCGGACGGGGCGAAAAAGGAGTTTCCGAGCGGAACGTCAACTGAGGACATCGCTGCCTCGATCAGTCCGGGATTGAAGAAAAAAGCGATTGCCGGGAAACTGAACGGCCGGTTTGTTGATTTACGCACGCCGCTTCAAGAAGACGGCGAGCTTGTCATTATTACCCAGGACATGCCTGAGGCACTTGATATTTTGCGTCATAGCACCGCCCATTTAATGGCGCAAGCGATCAAGCGGCTGTATGACAACGTCAAGCTTGGCGTCGGCCCGGTCATTGAAAACGGCTTCTACTATGATATTGATATGGAACATAAGCTGACGCCGGATGATTTGCCGAAAATTGAGGCGGAAATGCGCAAAATCGTAAAGGAAAATCTTGACGTTGTTCGCAAAGAAGTGAGCCGCGACGAGGCGATTCGCCTGTATGAAAAAATTGGTGATCACTTGAAACTGGAGCTCATCAACGATATTCCGGAAGGCGAGACGATTTCCATTTACGAGCAAGGCGAGTTTTTCGATCTTTGTCGGGGTGTGCACGTGCCGTCGACCGGGAAAATCAAAGAGTTCAAGCTGCTCAGCATCTCGGGGGCCTACTGGCGCGGTGACAGCAACAACAAAATGCTGCAGCGTATTTACGGTACGGCGTTTTTCAAAAAAGAAGATCTGGACCATTATTTGCAGTTGCTCGAAGAGGCGAAAGAGCGCGATCATCGCAAATTGGGCAAAGAGCTTGAGCTATTTACGACATCACAAAAAGTCGGACAAGGACTGCCGCTTTGGTTGCCGAAAGGGGCGACGATCCGTCGCTTGATTGAACGGTACATTGTCGATAAAGAAATCGCCCTTGGTTATGATCATGTATATACGCCGGTGCTCGGTAGTGTGGAGCTGTATAAAACCTCAGGACACTGGGACCATTATAAAGAAAACATGTTCCCACCGATGGAAATGGATAACGAAGAGCTCGTGCTGCGGCCGATGAACTGCCCGCACCATATGATGATTTATAAAAGCAAGCTTCATAGCTACCGTGAGCTGCCGATCCGCATCGCCGAGCTCGGCACGATGCATCGCTACGAAATGTCCGGGGCGCTTACTGGACTGCAGCGTGTCCGCGGCATGACGCTCAACGACGCCCATATTTTCGTGCGCCCGGATCAAATTAAAGACGAGTTTAAGCGCGTCGTTAATTTGATTTTGGAAGTATACAAAGACTTTGGGCTGGACGAATATTCGTTCCGCCTGTCGTACCGCGACCCACAAGATAAAGAAAAATATTACGACGACGACGAGATGTGGGAAAAGGCGCAACGCATGCTGCGCGAGGCGATGGATGAACTTGGCCTCGATTACTACGAAGCGGAAGGGGAAGCAGCGTTTTACGGACCGAAGCTCGATGTGCAAGTGCGCACGGCACTCGGCAAAGATGAGACGCTGTCGACTGTACAGCTTGACTTCCTCTTGCCGGAGCGGTTTGACTTAACATATATCGGCGAAGATGGAAAACCGCACCGCCCGGTCGTCATCCACCGCGGCGTTGTTTCCACGATGGAACGGTTTGTCGCCTTCTTGATCGAAGAATACAAAGGGGCATTTCCAACGTGGCTCGCCCCGGTGCAAGTGGAAGTCATCCCGGTATCGTCGGAAGCCCATCTCGATTATGCGTATGAAGTGAAACAAGCGCTGCAAGTAAACGGCTTCCGCGTCGAAGTCGACGAACGGGATGAAAAAATCGGCTATAAAATCCGCGAAGCGCAAATGCAAAAAATTCCTTATATGCTCGTTGTCGGCGACAAAGAAGCGGCCGAGCGAGCGGTCAACGTCCGCCGCTACGGTGAAAAAGAAAGCGAGACTGTGGCGCTTGACAAGTTTATCGCGATGCTAGAAGAAGATGTGCGGCAAAAACGAGTGAAAAAACGATGAGCCAACAGCGGCCCGTAGGCGGCATGCCCGCCTGCCGGGCTGCTTTTTTCAGGTGAACAGCTGCGCTGCCTCAGAAACGGGAACACGAAGGGCAACAAAACTTTTTGTCACAAATCAAAAGTTTTCTCTTGTCAACGAAACAATGATCCGCTATAATAAAGGACGTTGTGTTTATCAAGAATGGATCCTTGACATGCCATCACCAAGGTGGTATAGTGTATAAAGTGAAATGATTGCTTGTTTGTAACGAAAGCAGAAGCACCCGCTTCTCACCTGACCGACGCTTAAGTGGCTGTTGGCAGGTTGTTACGGTTCGTCAATGGTTTATTCGAACATCGTGCGCGGGTGCCTTGTGCATCCGCGCTTTTTTGTTAGGAGCGGGATTCTGCCGACAAACAAGACAGTCGGAAAAAACCTTGGAGGTGGCTCATTATTAGCAAAGATTTTATTATCAACGAACAAATTCGTGCCCGCGAAGTGCGCTTAATCGATCAAAACGGCGATCAGCTCGGCATTAAGTCGAAGCAGGAAGCGCTCGAGATCGCGGCAAGACGCAACTTGGACCTTGTGCTTGTCGCCCCGAACGCCAAACCGCCTGTTTGCCGTATCATGGACTACGGCAAATTCCGCTTTGAGCAGCAAAAGAAAGAAAAAGAAGCGCGCAAAAAGCAAAAGGTGATCAACATTAAAGAGGTGCGCCTCAGCCCGACGATTGAGGAACACGACTTTAATACGAAACTACGCAATGCGCGCAAGTTTTTAGAAAAAGGCGATAAAGTGAAGGCGACGATCCGCTTTAAAGGGCGGGCGATCACCCATAAAGAAATCGGGCAGCGCGTCCTTGACCGCTTCTCGGAAGCATGCGCTGATATCGCGGTCGTCGAAACGGCGCCGAAATTGGAAGGGCGCAACATGTTTTTAGTGCTGGCACCGAAAAATGACAACAAGTAAGGAGGAACTACGATGCCAAAAATGAAAACTCACCGCGGCTCGGCCAAACGGTTCAAAAAAACGGCGAGCGGCAAATTAAAACGCGGTCATGCGTATACGAGCCACTTGTTTGCTAACAAAACGAAAAAGCAAAAACGTCATCTTCGCAAAGCGGCGCTCGTTTCGCCTGGCGATTTCAAACGCATTCGTCAAATGCTTGACAACTTGAAATAATGACCGATCAGTAGGAGGGAAAAATTATGCCACGCGTAAAAGGTGGACCAGTGACGCGCAGACGTCGCAAAAAAGTATTAAAGCTTGCGAAAGGGTATTTCGGCGCGAAACACGCGTTATATAGAGTTGCTAACCAACAAGTTATGAAATCTCTCATGTACGCGTATCGCGACCGTCGTCAACGGAAGCGCGATTTCCGTAAATTATGGATCGCGCGTATCAACGCGGCAGCTCGCCAAAACGGCTTGTCCTACAGCCGCCTCATGCACGGCTTGAAACTGGCCGGTGTAGAAGTAAACCGGAAAATGCTTGCTGACTTGGCGGTAAACGACCAAGCAGCGTTCGCTCAACTCGCTGACTTGGCAAAAGCGAACTTGAATAAGTAATACGAATGGCCATCCTGAACGGGGATGGCCGTTTTTATTTACATAGGAAATGGAGTGAGGGAGGGGCCTTATGATACAATATGCAATAGCCGTCAATCTTCTCGCTTTTTTGCCATGGGGCTTGATAAATATAAGGCGAGACGCCATCGTTTTCGCATCGCCGAGCGGACGCTTTGGCTGCTGGCGTGGTTGGGTGGAGCTTTCGGAGCTATGGCGGGCATGTATACGTTTCGCCATAAAACGCGCCATCGCGTGTTTCGATACGGCTTGCCGCTGTTGGCAGCGGCGGAGTTCGTTGTTTATTGGCTGTGGATGAGGTAGAAAGGGGAGAAGAGAATGAACTGGCCTTTGCTTTACGACATGCAACGCGAGTTAGACACACGCATTGAAACGCAGCACGGCCTAGAGGCTGAAGATTTGTTTGCGCGCAAGCATCTTGCTTTTCTTGTTGAACTTGGTGAGCTGGCGAACGAGACACGCTGTTTTAAGTTTTGGAGCGTTAAGCCGTCTTCACCGGCAGAGAAAGTGCTTGAAGAGTACGTCGATGGGTTGCACTTCCTTTTGTCGCTCGGACTCGAATGCGGGTTGTTCTATGAAAGTGAAACGTCTCCTTCGGCACAACGGCCGCTAGTTGAACAGTTTCTCGCCGTGTTTCGCGCCGCTGACCGGTTCGGGATGACGAAAGCGAGTGCGGATTATCACGAGCTGTTTACCGAATATTTGTGCCTTGGCGCGGCGCTCGGTTTTTCGCCAGATGAAATCACCGCCGCGTACCGTCGAAAAAATGAAGTGAACCATCAACGGCAAAACGAACGGTATTAAGCTTTTTTGGAGAGCAAATGATTGAATTTTGCCAACCGCCAGCTTTTTCAGGTATAATGAAAAAGTGGACAAAAACGGAAAGGGGTGTCAAGATGGCAAAATTGGACGAAACGTTAACAATGCTGAAAGCGTTGACGGATGCAAAAGGTGTCCCGGGCAATGAACGGGAAGCGCGCGAAGTGATGAAAACATACATAGCCCCATATGCGGACGAAGTAACGACCGACGGTCTCGGCAGCTTGATCGCCAAAAAAGAAGGAAAAGCTGGCGGACCGAAAGTCATGATTGCCGGCCATTTGGACGAAGTCGGCTTTATGGTCACGCAAATCGATGATAAAGGATTCATCCGCTTCCAAACGCTCGGCGGCTGGTGGAGCCAAGTGATGCTCGCCCAACGAGTGACCATCGTAACGAAAAAGGGCGACATCACCGGTGTGATCGGTTCGAAGCCGCCGCACATTTTGCCGCCGGAGGCGCGCAAAAAACCGGTTGATATTAAAGATATGTTCATTGACATCGGTGCGAAGAGCCGTGACGAAGCGATGGAGTGGGGCGTCCGCCCAGGCGATATGATCGTACCGTATTTTGAGTTTACCGTGTTGAACAATGAAAAAATGCTGTTAGCCAAAGCGTGGGACAACCGGATCGGCTGTGCGATCGCCATTGATGTGCTCAAGCAGCTGAAAGGCGTTGACCACCCGAACACGGTGTATGGTGTCGGCACGGTACAGGAAGAAGTCGGTTTGCGCGGGGCGCGCACGGCTGCCCAATTCATTCAACCGGACATCGCTTTTGCCGTTGACGTCGGCGTGGCAGGCGATACGCCAGGTGTCTCGGAAAAAGAAGCGATGGGCAAGCTCGGCGCCGGCCCGCACATTGTCCTATACGATGCAACGATGGTGTCGCATCGCGGTTTGCGCGAATTTGTCATCGAAGTGGCGGAAGAGCTGAACATTCCGTATCACTTTGACGCCATGCCAGGCGGCGGCACGGACGCGGGGGCGATTCATTTAACCGGCAGCGGTGTCCCGTCACTGACGATTGCCATTCCAACCCGCTACATCCATTCGCATGCTTCCATTTTGCATCGCGATGACTATGAAAACACGGTCAAGCTATTAGTTGAAGTCATTAAACGGCTTGATGCTGATAAAGTGAACCAAATTACATTTGAATAACGAGCGTAAGGAGGTTGCCTGAAAAGGCAGCCTCTTTTAGCGAAAAAGATCTGCGTATATACAGAACAGGAAACAGGTGTCCCGAACGTTTTGGGACACCTTCTTTTTGGTAGAAACAGCGCTACTTATTGTGCTGGTTTGTATGCGGCGCTTGTTATCCAATTTCTTGATTGGTCAACATGTTGTGACCGTTTTTCGCTTTGCCGGCGGATGTATTCCAACCCGCTTTTGCATTGACGGCAGTAAAACGGTCTCACTAGTTGAGCCGTGCCTCAGGGCAGTTATTTTAGTAAGCAGAGGGATATGATTGGCCGAAAGAGAGTTGAACTACTCACCGCTTAACCGCCTTACAGTTTGTTTGAAGTGGGAGATTCCTGCGAACACTGAGGGATCCCTCAGGCTAATAGCTATTTTTTCTTTTTGCTTGTTCAAAAAGAAGTTAAGGACGAATCGAGAACAACCAAATGTTTTGTTTGGATAGATTCTAAATGGATATGCTTTGTTTACCAGCAGTGTTTTTCCCCTTCCAATTTGTTATGATTACCTATTATATCAAAATGGAAAAGCCGCCCTAGTCGGGCGGGCTTTTTTCGTTGAGGCGAGGTGTTGGGGGTGGCGCTGTTTAGAAGGCGGGCGATGAAACAGAGCATGTAGCTTCATAGTAGGCGTTCTCAAGTTGAAATACGTTTCCCTTTTCCCATAGTCATTGTGTTTCATCAGCCTTCTAGGCGGGAAGGGTGACCGCAGCGCCAGCGACTGCTTACTGTTTGACTGCTTGCTCGAGCGTGGAGAGCATCATGTCTTTTTGCTGCTCATTGGCGTTCGTCCAAATGGCTTCAAAGAGGACGCCAAGGCCGGGCAAATACTTTTCCTCACCACGTTGAATCGCGTCTTCAATCGTATTTTCGAGCTGATCTTTCGAATTGTTTGCGACATTGTGCATAATCGCATGGCGAAGATTTAAATTCATTGTCATCACCTCGTTTGCCGTTGTTGTACAACGTTATCGTTTGCCAATGGCAGCGGATTTATACATCGGTGGTTCACGTCTATGGTATAATGGGGAGCAAATATCAAAATGAAGAAACTTGACGTATGAGGTGACGACACAATGGAAAAAGCGACATTCGCTGGAGGTTGCTTTTGGTGCATGGTGACGCCGTTTGAAGAGCTGGACGGCATTTACGGCATCGTCTCTGGCTATACGGGTGGGCATGTTGAAAATCCGACGTATGAGCAAGTGAAAACAGGGACGACCGGCCATTATGAAGCGGTGCAAATCACGTTTGACCCGGACGTGTTCCCATATGAGCGGCTTTTAGAGCTGTATTGGTGCCAAATTGACCCGACCGATGACGGCGGTCAGTTTCATGACCGTGGACCGCAATACCGGACGGCGATTTTTTACCATAACGAAACACAGCGCCGGCTCGCTGAGCAGTCAAAGCGGGCGTTAGAAGAAAGTGGGCGTTTCTCAAAGCCGATTGTGACAAAAATTTTGCCAGCTACAACGTTTTACCCGGCGGAAGAGCACCATCAAAACTACCATAAGAAAAATCCGGAGCATTACAAGCAAGATCGTGCCGCTTCCGGGCGCGACGAGTTTATCGCCAAACATTGGGGGGCGAAGCGGTGAAGCGGATCGAATCGCCGAAAAATGCACGTGTAAAGCATTGGAAAAAGTTATTGACGAAAAAAGGACGCGAGGAAACCGGGTGCTTTTTGCTAGAAGGATTTCATCTCGTTGAAGAGGCAGTCAAAAGCCAAGCGCCGCTTGTCGAGTTGATTGTGGATGAACGGACGACGATCCCGCCCGGCTGGGACGTCAGCGATGTTCCGGTAGTGATCGTGACCGAGACGGTGATGAAGGCGATCAGCAGCACGGAAACGCCGCAAGGGATCGCTGCCATCTGTCGTCAGCGGCCGCATGAGCTTACAGGTGTGAAAACGGCGTTGCTCATTGATGCCGTGCAAGACCCAGGCAATCTTGGCACAATGATTCGCACTGCCGACGCAGCCGGCATTGATGCTGTCATTTTAGGAGAAGGATGCGCTGACTTGTACAATCCGAAAGTGATCCGCGCAACCCAAGGGTCGTTGTTTCATCTTCCGATTGTCAAAGGCGATGTGGCAGAATGGATCACGCGCTTGAAAGAGCAAGGTGTTCCAGTGTACGGCACCGCCTTGGAGAATGCGGTCGACTACCGTGCCATCCCGCAATCATCCTCATTTGCGCTTTTAGTTGGCAATGAAGGAAGCGGCGTCCGGCGCGAGCTGCTCAAGATGACAACGGAAAATGTCTACATTCCGATTTACGGCCAAGCCGAGTCACTCAACGTTGCCGTTGCAGCTGGAATTTTACTTTACTCCTTGCAGACGGCGCAGTAAAAAATTTCTGACTTACCTTGCCTTTGTCTCTTGGTTTGCGTATAATGAATAGCGACATTTCCCATATCGATAACAACGATGACGGAGAAGAGTAGCTTGCTGCTCGCCATCCAGGGAGAAAACGCCATAGACTGGGAGCGTTTTTATGGCCGACGCAAGTGAAGTTCACCTCCCGAGTTGACACCGGGACCATCCTCTCAGGCAGGATGTAAAGGTGATCCGGCTTCGGGCCGTTATAGCAATGAAGGGAACAGTGCGTCTTCGTTTGCGCTGTTAACAAGGGTGGTACCGCGAGCAACAACTCGTCCCTTATGAGGGACGGGTTTTTTATTTTGTTAGAGGAGGGATTGGCGTGAAAGAACGGTTGCATGAGCTTGAACGAGAAGCGCTTGAAAAAATTGAACAAGCTGGCGATTTAAAAGCGCTCAACGATGTGCGTGTCGCCTATTTAGGCAAAAAAGGGCCGATTACCGAAGTGCTGCGCGGCATGGGAGCATTGCCGTCAGAAGAGCGTCCGAAAATTGGTGCGCTTGCCAATGAGGTAAGAGAGGCGATCCAAAAGGCGCTCGAAGCAAAACAAACGAAACTGGAAGAAGAAGAAGTCGAGCGGAAGTTGGCGGCTGAAGCGATCGATGTGACGCTTCCGAGCCGTCCGGTGAAACTGGGGAATCCTCATCCGCTGACGCGCGTCATCGAGGAAATTGAAGATTTGTTTATCGGCATGGGCTATACGGTCGCCGAAGGTCCGGAAGTCGAGACCGATTATTACAATTTTGAGGCGCTCAATTTGCCGAAAGGACACCCGGCCCGCGATATGCAAGATTCGTTTTATATTACGGAAGAAATTTTGCTTCGCACCCACACGTCGCCGATGCAGGCACGGACGATGGAAAAACATCGCGGGCGCGGTCCGGTAAAAATCATTTGCCCGGGGAAAGTGTATCGCCGCGATACCGATGATGCGACCCATTCACATCAGTTTACGCAAATTGAAGGATTGGTTGTTGACCGCAACATCCGGATGAGCGATTTAAAAGGGACGCTGCGCGAATTTGCCCGCAAGCTGTTCGGTGAAGGGCGCGACATTCGTTTTCGTCCGAGCTTTTTCCCGTTTACCGAGCCTTCAGTCGAGGTCGATGTGTCCTGCTTCCGCTGCGAAGGGCACGGCTGCAGCGTTTGCAAAGGTACGGGCTGGATTGAAATTTTAGGCGCTGGCATGGTGCACCCGAACGTGCTTGAGATGGCCGGCTTTGATTCGAAAACGTATACCGGATTTGCGTTCGGCATGGGGCCGGAGCGGATCGCGATGTTGAAATACGGCATTGATGACATCCGCCATTTCTATCAGAACGATCTTCGTTTCTTGCAACAATTTTTGCGTGTCTAAAAGAAAAAGGAGGAGTTGGGAATGCTCGTTTCTTATCGTTGGCTAGGCGAATACGTCGATTTGACGGGCGTGACGGCGGAACAACTCGCTGATCGCATTACAAAAAGCGGCATTGAAGTCGAGCGGGTTGAAGCGCTTGAGCGGGGAATGAAAGGAGTCGTCATCGGCCATGTGCTCGAATGCGAGCCACACCCAAACGCCGATAAACTGCGGAAATGTCTTGTTGATCTTGGCGAAGGAGAGCCGGTGCAAATCATTTGCGGCGCCCCGAACGTCGCCAAGGGGCAAAAAGTTGCTGTAGCGAAAGTTGGGGCGAGACTGCCGGGCAATTTTAAAATCAAACGGGCGAAGCTGCGCGGCGAAGAGTCGAACGGCATGATTTGCTCGCTCCAAGAACTCGGTGTTGAAACAAAAGTCGTGCCGAAAGAATACGCCGAAGGCATTTTCGTCTTCCCAAGCGACGCGCCGGTCGGCGCTGATGCGCTTGAATGGCTCGGCTTGCACGATGAAGTGCTCGAACTCGCCTTGACGCCGAATCGCGCCGATTGCTTAAGCATGCTTGGCGTTGCCTACGAAGTCGCTGCGATTCTCGGCTGCGATGTGAAGTTGCCGGAAACGGCGGTGAACGAAAATGAAGAAAGCGTCCATGACTACATTTCTGTCCGTGTCGAGGCGCCGGAAGACAATCCGCTGTACGCCGGACGGATCGTGAAAAACGTCCAAATCGGCCCGTCGCCGCTTTGGATGCAAGCGCGCTTGATGGCGGCCGGCATTCGTCCACACAACAATGTTGTCGATATCACCAACTACATTTTGCTTGAGTACGGCCAGCCGCTTCACGCGTTTGACTACGACCGTCTCGGTTCGAAGGAGATCGTCGTTCGTCGTGCCAAGGCGGGAGAAATGATCGTGACGCTTGACGATGTCGAGCGGAAGCTGACTGAAGATCATCTCGTCATCACAAACGGCCGTGAGCCGGTCGCCTTAGCCGGTGTGATGGGCGGAGCGAACTCGGAAGTGCAGGATGACACGAAAACAGTGTTCATCGAAGCCGCGTATTTTACGAGCCCGGTCATCCGCCAGGCGGTGAAAGACCACGGGTTGCGCAGCGAAGCGAGCACCCGGTTTGAAAAAGGGATTGATCCGGCGCGGACGAAAGAAGCGCTCGAGCGCGCTGCTGCTTTGATGGCAGAATACGCCGGCGGCGAGGTCGTCAGCGGTATCGTGGAAGCTAATACATGGAAAGAAGAGCCGGTTGTTGTAACGGTGGCGCTGGAACGCATCAACGGCGTCCTCGGCACAGCGATGACGAAAGAGGAAGTGGCTGGCATTCTTTCAAACTTGCAATTCTCGTTTACGGAAGATAATGGAACGTTTACAATCCATGTTCCATCGCGCCGCCGCGATATTACGATCGAAGAAGATATTATCGAGGAAGTCGCCCGTTTGTATGGCTACGACCATTTGCCAGCGACTTTGCCGGTGGCCGAAGCAAAACCGGGCGAGTTGACACCGTACCAAGCGAAACGCCGCCGTGTCCGCCGCTATTTCGAAGGCGTGGGCTTGTTCCAGGCGATCACGTATTCGCTTACTAGTCCGGACAAAGCGACGCGGTTTGCTTTGGAGACAACCGAACCAGTCCGCTTGGCGTTGCCGATGAGTGAGGAGCGGAGCGTTCTCCGGCAAAGCTTGGTGCCGCATTTGCTCGAAGCGGCGAGCTACAACCGTGCCCGCCAAGTTGAGAACGTCGCGCTATATGAAATCGGCTCTGTCTATTTGTCCAAGGGGGAAAACGTCCAACCGGCGGAAAAAGAACGGCTCGCCGGCGTCATCACCGGTTTATGGCATGCCCACCTTTGGCAAGGAGAGAAAAAAGCAGCTGATTTCTATGTTGCAAAAGGCGTGCTTGACGGCTTGTTCGCCCTGCTTGGGCTGTCTGATCGCATCAGCTACCGTCCGGCGAAGCGTGCTGATTTGCATCCGGGGCGGACGGCGGAGATTGTGCTTGACGGCAAAGAGATCGGCTTTGTCGGCCAGCTCCATCCGGCTGTACAAAAAGAGTACGATTTGAAAGAAACGTATGTCTTTGAACTCGCCTTCGCTGAGCTACTGAATACAGAAGGCGAAACGATCCGTTACGAGTCGATTCCGCGCTTCCCGTCAGTCGTGCGCGACATCGCTTTAGTCGTCGACGACAATGTCGAAGCAGGTGCTCTCAAGCAGGCGATCGCCGAAGCGGGGAACCCGCTATTAAAAGACGTGGCCCTCTTTGACGTCTATAAAGGCGACCGTCTGCCGGCCGGGAAAAAATCGCTCGCCTTCTCGCTCCGCTACTACGATCCGGAACGGACGCTCACTGATGAAGAAGTTACTGCCGTCCATGAACGGGTTTTGGCAGCGGTCGAGGAGCAGTTTGGCGCGGTGTTGCGCGGGTAATGCCGCGGCTGTGTTAGGCAGGGAGCGTAGGCAGCTCCCTGTTTTTCTATTCGCGCCCATCGCGAAAAAAGGGGGAGAACGATGCGAAGCGTTCGAGCTGTGATCATTGCGATGGTTTTACTTGTCGGGTTGCACGGGTGTGACGCAGGTCGATCAGAAGGTGGAAAACAACCGGTTGAGCTCACCGTCTCAGCGGCTGCCAGTTTGCAAGACGCGCTAAAGGAAGTGAAAACCGCCTTCGAGCATGAACATCCGAATATCCGCATTCACTATAATTTTGGGTCATCCGGCGCCTTGCAAAAACAAATCGCTCAAGGAGCGCCGGTCGACTTGTTTTTCTCTGCCGCCGTCCTGCCGTTTGAAGAACTGAAAAAGGAAGGGCTGATCGATTCCACGCATGAAAAAACGGTGGTTGCCAACGAACTCGTGCTCATTGTGCCAAAACAGGAAGAAGGAGCGATTCAGTCGCTCGATGACATCACTCGCGCGAAACGGGTGGCCATTGGCATCCCTGAGTCGGTGCCGGCCGGCATATACGCGAAACAAACACTTGAGCGCGCCGGGCTTTGGGAAAACGTCGAGCCGCGCCTTGTTCTTGCCAAAGACGTTCGCCAAGTATTGACGTATGTCGAAACGGGCAACGTCGACGCCGGCTTTGTATATCGGACGGACGCGCTTGTCTCGGGCAACGTGCACATCGCCGCTGCGGTGCCTGATGAGATGCACGAACCGATCGTCTATCCGCTCGGTGTGGTCAAGACGAGCAAACATCTGCAAGAAGCGCGCCAGTTTTATGCCTATTTGACGAGTGAACAAGCGTTGAAGCAATTTGAACAGTACGGGTTCCGCCGTGCCCACTAGCATCCAAACGCACTTGTCTTCACACGAACAGGCCATCATTGTAAAATAAAAGACATATCAACATACTAGGCGATGGGGTTCGCCATAACCACCGGCTTCCTGCTGATGACTCCTGCTGCGTTTGTGAGTGGCAGGAGTTTGCTTGTTTTGCAGAGGAGGGATGTCTTATGGTGTATGTCGCTGTCGGCATCGCTGGCATGATCGGCGCACTTGTCCGCTATGCGCTCGGATTGGCTGTTCCCGCTGCCGCCGTCGGCGGTTTTCCGCTCGGGACACTGTTAATGAACTGGACAGGCGCATTTTTGCTTAGCTGGCTGACGGTTGTTTTCACCTGTCGCCCCACGTGGCCGACGTGGTGGAAAACGGCGATGACGACCGGTTTTGTCGGCTCGTATACAACGTTTTCTACGCTTAGCGTTGAGTGTGTCGAATTGATGGAGCAAGGGGCATGGGGAGCGGCGGCTGTTTATATTGCGGCTAGTTTGTTTGGCGGTCTGTTCGCCTCATGGGCTGGGTACGCTGCAGCCCAACGGAGTGATGGGGGACGAAAGGAAGGAGTGGAATCATGATAGCGCCATGGTTGGTGATGCTTGGCGGCTTTTTCGGTGCTGTGGCTCGCTATGCCGTCAGTCGGTGGTTCGCTCGCTGCATGCCACATGTTCCGTTCGGGACGCTCTTTGTCAATTTGCTTGGCTCGTTTTTGCTGGGTTGGCTTGCAGGAAGCGGTGCCGCCAATGCAGAAAAACTGCTCATCGGCACGGGGTTTATGGGAGCGTTCACGACTTTTTCCACCTTAAAGTGGGAGAGTGTGCAAATGATGCAGCAAAAACAATGGGGAAAATCGCTGGCTTATTTGGCTGTCACCTACTCATTTGGAATATGGTTGGCATGGCTAGGCTATCAATTTGGACGTTCATAATGACATGACATCCGATCGAAGACTGGAGAAATCGACAAAAACTCTCTCCCCGTCAACGACACATTGGCGGGGAAGAGAGAGCGGATGAAGGGGAACGATGGAAATAACGCATCGGTTATCTTTCTCTTTTTCCAAACAATAACGTCTCAAGAATGTCATGAATGTGCGTATTTTCATACACGCCAGCAAACCGTTTCGCTCCCGGACCCATGGCGGTCAGTGGCACACCGGCAGCAGTGTGGCCTGTTGTCGTCCAGTTTAAGGTGAATGTTTGTTTAGAATGGGCGACGACAAACGGGCCGTTTTCGTCAGAGAGCGTGTTACTGTCTTCTGATTCATCTGCGTCGCCCGGCGTTTCAATCGTCAGGCCGCCGGATTCGTGGTCGGCGAGCACAAGAACGAGTGTGTCTGGATGGTGCTTGGCGTACCGTTTCGCCACGGCGACTGCTTGATCAAACTGTTGCCCCGCTTTGATCATGAGCGAACCGTTATTGTCATGGCTCATTTCATCAATCGCTTCCTCTTCGACGACAAGGAAAAAGCCTTTTTTGTTTTTCGACAACACATCAATCGCTTTTTTTGTCATATCAGGCAGCGATACGACGGGGTTGTACTTACCTTCTCCTTCGGAACGTTTTTGGAACATTTCTTCATTGGCGAATAATCCAAGCAGTTTGCGCCCCTTTGCCCGTTTCAGCTCATCGGCGGTGCGGACATAGGTGTAACCGAGCTTCTTGGCGCGTTCAACTAAGTTTCCTTGCGTGCCTTTGCTTCCTTCTTCTGCATCTTCAGCCGTATCTGGGTAATAGCCAGGATGTCCAGCTGGATACCAGTAGTCTTCCCCGCCGCCCAAAATGACGTCAACTTTGGTTTTTTCGATGTATTGCTTGGCGATGTCGCTTTGTGCGGAGCGATTGGCGGTGTGAGCAGCGAATGCCGCTGGGGTAGCATCGGTTACTTGGGCAGTCGTGACAAGCCCGGTCGCTTTCCCGGCTTTTTTCGCTTGTTCCAAAATCGTTTTCACCGGTTTTCCTTGTAAGTCAACGGAGATGGCGCCGTTATACGTTTTCACACCTGTCGCTATCGCGCTGGCAGCCGCAGCGGAGTCGGTGATGAATGATTTGGGGTCGGCGGAGTTTGTATGAATGAGCCCGCTGTATGGCATGCTGTCCATTTCTAGTTCCCCGTCTATCCCTTTCGTCGCTAGGCGAATGGCATTGCGCTGGGCTATTCCCATACCGTCGCCGACGAGCATGATGACATTTTTCACGACAGGTGGCTTTGCGGGCTTGGACGGTGCAGCCGATACTGCTTGTCCGCCATGGTTGAGCGTGAGTCCGACACTTAGCGTAGCGATAAGTAGAGCAGCGCAGCGTTTCGATTTGAACATCGTTCTCCTCTCCTTTTTTCAAATTCATTTTGTCATGTTTATCGTACAAGCTCGAGATGAAGAGAATGTGAATTCTATGTAATCGTTTTGCAAATAAACCAGTATTTTCTTTTTCCTATCTGCTCATTGAGCAGTGTGTTTTCGGGAAGAGGACGAAAACGGATGAAGATGACCGCGGCTCCATTTGCAACCGTTCTTAATTTCAAGGCATGAAAACAGTCTATCAACCAGTAAGGTTTTGCCTGTCTTCCTCATTGACTTTTTCTTTTTCGCTTGATAAATTGATTAATAGTTCAATAGTTGAACTAAATGGACAATGAATGCCGTGTGAGGAGTATAGCGGACTAATAGTTCAATTCGTGAACCAATGGAGGTGAAATCGTGAAGAAGCGGAACGTGGATGATTGGATCGACCGCTATTTGTCTGTGTCATTTCTCGTGATAAAACGTGGAGCGGCGCTCGTGAAAGTCGGGCTTGACGAGGAAATGACGCATGACCAATATTATTTGCTTCGCTACATTCGCCGGCGGGGGACGTGCACATCGACGGAGCTCTCGACGGTGTTTGGTGTCAATAAAAGCGCGGTGACAGCGATGACGAACCGTCTCGTCGACAAAGGCTGGCTGCGCCGCGACCGTGATCAGAACGACCGGCGCGTTGTGGCCTTATCGTTGACGCCACAAGGAGAGGAATGGGTGGCCGAGACGGATCGCAACGTCTACCGACTTGTGGAAGAGGTGATCGCTCGTTTTCCAGAAGAAGAAATTGAAGCGTTCATCCGTACGTATGAGAAATTGGCCCGCGTATTGCAGGAGGTGGAAGAGGCGAAATGAGAGCGATCATCAGAGGAAGATGGTTGGTGCTTTTGACGTGGATTGCCGTGGCGGCGGTACTCGTGATGACCGCGCCGAACATGGGCGAGCTCGTCCGTGAAAAAGGGCAGCTGAGCGTGCCGGACGGCTATTCGTCGTCGGTGGCAGCAGAATTGATCAAAGAAGCAAATAAGCAAGAAAACAAAGAAAATGAGCTCTCTACCGTGCTCGTCTTTTATCAGAAAGACGGATTGACGGCGGAAGACAAAAAAGAAATTGAGCGAGCAGTGAACGCGCTCGAAAAGAAGAAAAGCGACCTTCATATCACGAATATCATTTCCCCGTTTGCCAACCCGGAGTTAGAAAAAGAGTTGATCTCTAAAGACAAAACGACGATGCTCGTTTCGGTCAGTATCGATCCGGACGGGCGGACGGCGAAACAGTTGACCGATGCGTTATATGAAGCGTTGGATGGCGTCAAGGTTGAGCATTATTTCACCGGCGGGTGGATGATCGATGAAGATGTGGTGACAAGCTCGCTTGAAGGCGTGAAGAAAACGGAAGGGATTACGATCGTCTTCATTTTAATTGTTCTGCTCGCCGTGTTCCGTTCACCAGTAGCGCCGCTGATTCCATTGGTGGCGGTCGGGGCGACATACGCCGTTTCACAGTCGGTCGTCGCCTTTTTGGTTGACAAAGTCGATTTTCCGCTATCGACGTTTACGCAAATCTTTTTAGTCGCCGTTTTGTTTGGGATTGGAACCGACTATTGCATTTTGCTGCTGAGCCGGTTTAAAGAAGAGTTAGCGAAACTCGGCGATCGGACGGAAGCGATTGTTGTGACGTACCGAACAGCCGGGAAAACGGTGTTGGCGAGCGGATTGGCGGTGATGATCGGTTTTGCGTCAATCGGCTTGTCAACGTTTAAGTTATACCAATCGGCAGCAGCTGTCGCCGTTGGAGTAGCGGTGTTGCTTGTGGCGCTCGTGACGCTCGTGCCGTTTTTTATGGCCGTGCTTGGCGAAAAATTGTTTTGGCCGGTTCGAGGAAAGCTTGAGCACGGGCAAAGCCGGCTTTGGCTGGCGGCTGGCCGATTTGCGTTCGCCCGCCCGCTGTTGGCGCTCATTATCGTCGCAGCGGTGACCGTGCCGGTGCTGGCGACGTACGAAGGCAAGCTGTCGTTTGATTCAATGGAAGAAATTGGCGATCATTATCGCTCGGTAAAAGCGTTTCGTATCATCGCTGACCACTTCAATCCAGGAGACGCAATGCCGACGCAAATCGTGCTAAAAGGCAAGCAAACACTCGATTCTAAAGAAGGGTTGGCGTTAATCGAAACGATCAGCCGCGAAGTTGAGAAAGTCAACGGTGTGGCAAGCGTCCGCTCGGCAACACGCCCGACTGGAGAGCCGATTGAACAGTTGCTTGTCACCGAACAGGCCAAACAGCTGAAAGACGGTCTTGGCGCCGGCAAAGACGGTATCGAAAAAATCGGCGCTGGGCTCGAAACAGCGAGCAATAAGCTCTCCGCTTCCGCGCCGCAGCTTAAGCAGGCTTCATCCGGCATTGGCGAACTTGTCGAGGGAACGGAGCAGTTAAAAAACGGCATCGTTGAGCTGCAAAACGGCCTTACCCAAATCGAACAAGGTGTGCGCCAAGGAGCGATGGGGGCCGGCGAGCTGAAAAAAGGGGTGTCTACGCTCCGCGACAATGCGAAAAAGCTGCAAGCCGGCGCAAATCAGCTGCTTAGCGGTTACAAACAGGCCGAACAAGGTCTGTCGACGATCAGCAGCCAATACCAGCAAGTTGAAACGGGATTAAAGGCGGTCGCCGATCAGCTCGCAGCCGTACAAATGATGCTCGAGCAAGTCGAGCAGTCGCATGCAGAGCTCCGTCAAGACGAGACATATCAACGGGCGAAAATGACAGTCGCTGCTTTATCTGATCAAGTGAAGCAAATGGCGGCCGGCCTCACGCAGTTGAATGGGGCACTTGATCAAGCGCGCGCTGGATTGGTGAAAGCGAATGAGTCGTTTGCCCAACTCAACAACGGTCAGGCAGCCGTCAACGGCGGTTTAGACAACGTGATCGCCGGGCTTGGTGAACTTGAGGATGGTTTAAAGAAAGCAGCCGACGGCCAAAAACAAGCGGTTGATAAACTGCCGCAATTCTCAGCCGGTCTTGAGCAAGTCAACGGCGGCCAGCGACAATTGCTCGAACATTTCTCCGCACTTGGCGGCCAGCTCGGCCAGCTTGTCAACGGCTTGGACCAAAGCGCGTCCGGTTTGCGCCAAGTGGCCGACGGTCTTGGAACGGCGGAAACGTATTTGGCTGATTTGTCATCAGCGCCGGTGAAGGAAATGGCCGGTTGGCACATGCCGAAAGAAGCGCTCGAAAGCAAAGACTTTGCGCAGGCGAAAGACGCGTACATGTCAAAAGATGGACGCATCGTCACATTTGACGTCATTTTAGACGAAAATCCGTATTCCATCTCCGCGCTTGGCCGCATTGATGATATTCGCGCCGCCGCTGAACGGGCGGTGAAAGGAACGAAATGGGAAGGCGTGACGATTGCGATTGGTGGCGTCACGAGCACGTATGCCGATTTGCAGGCGATTTCGAACGCCGACTATCAGCGTACCGCGGTGCTGATGATCATTGGTATCGCTATTGTGTTGGCGGTGCTGCTCCGTTCGCTCATCATGCCGCTTTATTTGATGCTGTCGCTCGTGTTGACCTATTTCACGTCCATGGCCGTCACGGAACTTATTTTCGTCAACGGCCTCGGCTATGCCGGCTTGAACTGGGCGGTGTCGTTTTTCGCTTTCGTCCTGCTTATGGCGCTCGGCATCGACTACAGCATTTTCCTCATGGACCGGTTCAATGAATATCGTGACCGTCCAGTGAGAGAAGCGATGCTTTCGGCGATGGGGCATATGGGTACGGTCATCATCTCAGCGGCTGTCATTTTAGGTGGAACATTTGCCGCTATGTACCCGTCCGGCGTTTTGTCGCTTTTGCAAATCGCAACCATTGTCTTAACCGGGCTGCTGCTTTATGCGCTCGTTGTGCTGCCGTTGTTTGTCCCAGTCATGGTTCGCACGTTCGGACGCGCGAATTGGTGGCCATTCCGGCAGCCTGCGGGTGGAGCAGATGGACTTGAACAAGAGAGAATGAGTTAAGCTAGCTTGCGTCGCCCTCATGTTGCTTGAGGGCGGCGTTCCTTTTTAGAGTCAGGAAATAAAAACAAGTCGGCACATTCAACCAACATCAATGTGCTGAATGACTGCCTCTAGTTGGCGGATATACATACTCTTTTGGATTGACATAAGGGAAGAGATAGAGGATATATGTTTGGTAATATATTGAATATGATTGTTGCTTTCGCTACTATCTACATAAATGCACCTTGAAAAGTTCACTTTTCGGTTGCGCCGTCCCATCTTCCATACTATTTTTTCCGGACATTCATGAATGTGCCATAACCTATTAGTGGAGACGGATCTTTTTGATTTTATGCTCCATGATCTTGGTGATGTTTGAGACGTTTCGTGTGCGGTTCTATCCATTTTCCTCATAGCTGATAAACAGAAAGGGATAGTGTTGACTTGGGGAGGGAGAGAAAAAATGAGTTTTTTCAAAGCTACAAACAGAATGAAGGTTGTTTCGCTTGCTATTTCTATCATTGGGTTGTGGTTCATTCTAAACAGCCCTGAATGAGGGAGTGATTCCGTCTCATCATAGGTTCGGTCTGCAGGCGGTTCTGTAGGTTCGTAAGAGTATTGGCAGATGTTAAAAGAATATATCAATGCTTATAAAACAGTAGGAGCTATTTTCTTGTTTACGGGCTTGTTTTCTTTTCTTAACAACCATCGTCATCAGTAAACGTTATTTTCATCGATTTGTTTCTTCATGAGAACAGAAACGCTAATTTGACCATTCATTTCATGGAAAGAGAAAGGAATGTCTCTTACACAGAAGCCCCCACCTTGACATGTAGCGAGACGAGTGGGGGCATAAGATGATGGTTTCGCTTTTGCCCTTGGCAATCGGAGGAAGGGAAGGGGCGAACCATTACGAGTGTTTGGCGATGTCGAGCGCTTTTTTTGTATTCGCGAAATGAAGCTTGGCACACGTCTCAAGCGCCCCAACCCCTTGTTGGCGGATAAGCTGGGCGGCGGCTTCATCGACAATAGCGCCCGCGCCTTTCGGGAGCGGAAGGCCGACGGTGCGGGATAGTTTGTCCATCTCCGCTAAAAACATATAGCGGGCGATGATCGAGGCGGCGGCGACGGCGACGTGCACCCCTTCTGCTTTTGGCAGGCAGTGCACCCGCTCGCGGACGATGCGCGTTTCATCTTCGAGGTAGCGGAAATATGAATTGCGTTCCAAAAACTGATCGATGATGATCGCTTCTGGTTCGATGGGCGCGATGTCGTCAATGAGTTTCGCGAGCGTCCGGTTATGGAGCAACGCTTTCATTTTCGTCTGCGGCATGCCGCTTTGCTGCCAGCGGTTGTATTCGGCGTTGGTGAGCACGGTGACGGCGTAAGGCACGGTTTCCATGATGGTCGGTGCGATTCGCGTGATCGTTTCGTCATTCAATTGCTTTGAATCTTTGACGCCAAGCGCCGCGATTCGATCGAGATGACCCCGGTCAACGTAAGCGGCGGCAACGACGATTGGGCCGAAATAGTCGCCGGTTCCGACTTCATCGGAGCCGATGGCGGAAAGACTCCCGAGTTCTTGTTCCGACAGGGCGGTTGTTTTTGCTCGGTTCTGATCCTTTTGTTTGTTTTCAGGCGCTGTGTGATTCTCCATCCATTTTGCCGCCTCTTGTTCTGCCGCTTTCCCTTGAAACAGCACTTTGCCTGAGCGGTAGGCAGTGATCGTGACATCCGGGCGCTTTGCAGCAAACAGCGCCCCGGCCGGAAGCCGGTCGGATAAGGCGTCTTTATAGTAGGCGCGCAACGTAGCAAGCAATTTTTGGTCGGCGTGAATCACATAGTTTGACAACGTTTGATCGCTCCTTTATTGTCTCTTTGGGCCGCATCTTTCCATTATACCAGCATTCATGATATGATAAACAGTAGGATTTTGCGAAATGGGGGAAGCAGGTTGACAGACGAGCCAAAAACGCGGGTAAGCGTCCGCATCTACGGTCAAGATTACACGATCGTCGGCACGGAAAGCCCGGCTCATATCCGGCTCGTGGCGGCGTTCGTTGATGATAAAATGCACGAGTTCAGCGAAAGGAACCCGGTGCTTGATGTGCCGAAGTTGGCTGTGTTGACGGCAGTCAATATCGCCAATGAATACTTAAAGCTGAAGGAAGAATACGATCGGCTTGCAGCCAAGTTGAGACGGGAAAAGGGTGGGGAAGACGATGATTGATGTCGTGCTTTTATTTGTCCTGCTGTTAGGCGCGATGATCGGACTAAAGCGCGGTTTTATTCTTCAATTTATCCATATGGCAGGGTTTCTCATCGCCTTTTTTGTCGCTTATAAGTATTATGATCGATTTGTGCCGACATTGCGCCTTTGGATTCCGTATCCGACGTTTGGCGATCCGGAGACAGTGAAGTTGTTGTTTCAAAGCACGCATTTAGATGATGCGTATTATCGGGCGATTTCGTTTGCACTCTTATTTTTTGCCGTGAAAATTGTGCTTCAAATCGTCGGTTCGATGCTCGACTTTGTCGCCCAACTGCCGCTGTTGCGCAGCGTCAACCGTGTAGCGGGGGCAGCGCTCGGATTCGCTGAAGTGTATTTGTTTGTGTTTTTGCTTTTGTATGTGAGCGCGCTCGTGCCGATCGATAGCGTGCAAGAGCAGTTGCAGCAGTCGCTCATGGCGACGGTCATCGTGAAACATACACCAATCTTGTCGGAGATGCTTAGCAACTGGTGGATTCATGGCCGCATCTAACGGAGCGCGGCCCGCGGTGTTTCGGAAAAGGGAGGGGACGGCATGAACGTGAACAAAAAAGATGTCATCCGCCTGTTAGAGACGATCGCCTTATATATGGAGATCAAAGGAGAAAATCCGTTTAAAGTGACAGCGTTTCGCAAGGCGGCGGCCGCGCTGGAAACAGATGAACGGAGTTTGTCGGAAATCGAAGAGTTCACTGCCATCCCGGGCATCGGCAAAAGCACGGCGGCGATTATCACCGAGTTTGTCCAAACCGGTTCATCGTCGGTGCTAGAGGAATTAAGGCGCGACATTCCGGAGACATTGCTTGCTTTGCTTAAGCTCCCGGGGCTTGGCGGCAAAAAAATCGCGAAGCTGCATCAGGAGCTTGGCATTGTGGATATGAATGGATTGAAGGAAGCATGTCTTTCCGGAAAGGTGCGGGAGCTTCCTGGATTTGGGGTGAAAACGGAAGAGAAGCTGCTTATGGCTCTCGAAGAGGCGGGAAAACGTCCTGAGCGGCTGCCGCTCGCTCGGGTATTGCCGCTCGCCGAGGACATTGAACGTCAACTGCAAGAGATCGATGGCATCATCCGCTTCGCGCGAGCAGGCAGTTTGCGGCGTTTGAAAGAAACGGTGAAAGATTTGGATTATGTCATCGCTACCGATCGCCCGGCCGAGGTGCGCGAGGCACTCCTTCGTCTTTCGCGCATCCGTGAAGTCATCGCTGCCGGGGAAACGAAAGTGTCGCTTCTTTTCAAGTATGAGGATGAAATCGCCGCCGACTTCCGGCTCGTCAGTGCGGCTGAGTTTGCGACAGCGCTTCATCATTTCACTGGATCGAAAGAACATAATGTCCGCATGCGCCAGCTTGCCAAAGAACGTGGGGAGAAAATTAGCGAATACGGCGTTGAAGACCAAACAACAGGGGATGTAAAAACGTTCTCGGATGAACCGGCGTTTTATGCTTACTTCGGGTTGCCGTACATTCCGCCTGAACTGCGCGAAGACGGCACGGAAGTTGAGCGATATTCTTCGGATTATCCGCTTGTCCATCTTGACGATATCCGAGGCGATTTGCATATGCACTCGGCATGGAGCGACGGGGCGTGTTCGCTCGAGGAGCTCGCTGAGGCGTGCCGTCGCCGCGGCTACCAGTATATGGCCATTACGGATCATTCTCAATATTTGAAAGTCGCCAACGGCTTGACGCCAGATCGATTGCGGCGTCAACGCGAGGAGATTGAGCGGTTGAATGCACGCTATTCTGATTTTACGATCTTAGCTGGCATCGAGATGGATATTTTGCCTGACGGGACGCTCGATTACGATGATGACGTGCTCAAGGAGCTTGATTTTGTCATTGCCGCCATTCATTCTGCGTTCAAACAGCCGCGCGAGGTAATTATGAAGCGGCTCGAAGCGGCGCTTCGCCACCCGTATGTGGATGTCATCGCCCATCCGACCGGCCGGCTCATCGGCCAGCGTGACGGCTATGACGTCGACGTTGAACGATTAATCGAGTTGGCGGTCGAGACGAACACGGTGCTCGAGCTCAACGCGAATCCGAACCGCCTCGATTTGTCGGCTGTTTACGTGAAAAAAGCGCAAGAAGCAGGTGCTTATATTGCCATTCATACGGACGCCCACCATTTGGACATGCTTGATGATATGGTCATTGGTGTGACGACGGCAAGGAAAGGATGGATCAAAAAAGAGACGGTGATCAATACATGGCCGCTTGAGAAGTTACAACAGTTTTTGCGCGACAAACGAAAGCAAACATGATGAGGCATGGGGGTTTGAATACGTGCAGCAAAAAATGCTTCGTATCCTAGAGTTCGATAAAGTGAAAGAACAGTTGGCCGAGCATGCGTCATCCGCGCTCGGTTTAGAGAAAATCGCCGCTCTCGTTCCATCGTCTGATTTGGATGAAGTGGCGGTTTGGCTTGAGGAAACAGATGAGGCGGCTGCGGTGTTGCGGCTGCGCGGCTACGTTCCGCTGGACGGGGTGGTCGACATCCGTTCGCATTTGAAACGGGCGGCCATCGGCGGTGTGCTCAGTCCGATTGAGCTGTTGGAAGTCGCGGCGACGGCTGCCGCAAGCCGCCAAATGAAGCAGTTGATCATGTCGCTTCACGATGAGCACGGCGGGCTCGCGCGGCTGGCCGACTATGCGGATGAGCTTGCCGAGGTGCCGGCGCTTGAAGAGGACATCCGCCGCTCGATCGATGATCACGGCGAGGTGTTGGACACAGCCAGCGACCGTCTTCGTTCGCTGCGCGGGCAAATCCGGGCGGCTGAAGCGCGCATCCGCGAGAAGCTTGAAAGCATTATCCGCTCGCCATCAGCGCAAAAGCGGCTGTCGGACGCGATCATTACGATCCGCAACGATCGGTATGTCATCCCGGTCAAGCAAGAATACCGCAGCGCTTACGGCGGCATCGTCCATGACCAGTCAGCCTCCGGAGCGACTCTGTTTATCGAGCCGCAGGTGGTCGTTGAGCTGAATAATGCACTGCGCGAGGCGCGGGCGAAAGAAAAGCAAGAAATCGAACGCATTTTGCGCGAACTCTCAGCCAAAGTGGCTGAACACGATGAACCGCTCAAACGAGCTGTGGAGGCGCTTGCCCATTTTGATTTCTTATTTGCCAAGGCGAAATACGCGCGCCGGCAGCAAGCGGCAAAGCCAGCGGTCAACAACCGCGGCTACCTCCGCTTTTTGCAAGCGCGCCATCCGCTTATTGACCAAGATAAAGCGGTGCCGAATGATATTGTGTTGGGCGGCGATTACACGACGATCGTTATTACCGGGCCGAACACCGGTGGGAAAACGGTGACGTTAAAAACAGTCGGCCTGTTGACCATCATGGCGCAAGCCGGGCTGTTTATCCCGGCGGCGGACGGGTCGGAGGCAGCAGTGTTCCGCTCTGTTTTCGCCGATATCGGTGACGAGCAGTCAATCGAACAAAGTTTGAGTACGTTCTCTTCCCATATGGTGAATATTGTTGATATTTTGCGTCATGTTGATGAGGAAAGCCTCGTGCTCTTTGATGAGCTGGGGGCCGGTACCGATCCACAAGAGGGAGCCGCGCTGGCTATCGCTATTTTGGATGAAGTACACGGACGCGGGGCGCGGACGGTAGCGACGACGCATTATCCGGAGTTGAAAGCGTACGGTTACAATCGTCCCGGAGTGGTAAATGCCAGCGTCGAATTTGACACCGAAACGCTTCGTCCGACGTATAAATTGTTGATCGGCATTCCCGGCCGCAGCAACGCCTTTGACATCTCGCGCCGTCTTGGGCTCGATGAGCGGATTATCGAGCGGGCGAAAGTGCAAGTAAGCGCAGAAAGCCATAGCGTGGAAAACATGATCGCTTCACTGGAACGAAGCAAAAAGCAAGCAGAGGAAGATGAGGCAAGGGCGCACTCGGCACGTGAAGAAGCGGAACGATTGCGGGCTGAGTGGGAACAAAAACTTGAAGAGCTGGAAGACAAAAAAGCAGAGCAGCTCGCGGAAGCGGCGCAAAAGGCAACCGACATCATCCGCGCTGCCGAGCGCGAGGCTGAGCGGATTATCAACGAGTTGCGTCGTCTGCAAAAAGAAAAGCAGGCAGAAGTGAAGGAGCATGAGCTCATTGCCGCGAAACAGCGACTTGCTGCCGCTGTGCCCGTAGTTGAAAAACGGAAAAAAACAAAAAAAGCGACTGCACGCCATGCGTTCCAATCGGGTGATGAAGTGAAAGTGACAAGCTTAAACCAAAAGGGGTATTTGCTCGAAAAAGTGTCAGAGGATGAATGGCAAGTGCAGCTTGGCATTTTAAAAATGAAAATTCATGAGCGCGACTTGGAGTATATTGGCAGCGCACCGGCCAAAGAAGTGACGCCGATTGCGACTGTAAAAGGCAAGGACGCCCACGTCAGCCTAGAGCTTGATTTGCGCGGTGAGCGCTACGAAGACGCCCTTGTCCGACTGGAAAAATATATTGATGACGCCGTGCTTGCCGGCTATCCGCGCGTCTCGATCATCCACGGTAAAGGAACAGGCGCGCTTCGCCAAGGAGTCCAGCAGTTTTTAAAACAGCACCGGGCGGTAAAAAGCTTCCGGTTCGGTGCGGCGAATGAGGGCGGTACCGGGGTGACGGTCGTCGAACTGAAATGATAGGGGAGAGAGCGATGATGCCGTTTTGGGAGCACGACATGGTGAGGACGGCAGCCAATTTTAGCGTCGCAGTATTGTGCATCGTCGTGTTTTTAGCCTTGTTTGAGCTAGTGACGAAATATAAAAATTGGGAGGAAATCCGCAACGGCAATGTGGCGGTCGCGATGGCGACAGGCGGAAAGATTTTTGGGATTTCCAACATTTTCCGCTATGCGCTTGACCGCCATGAGTCGCTGTTATCGATGATTGGCTGGGGCTTATATGGATTTTTACTTTTATTGGCGGCGTACTTTATCTATGAGTTTTTGACGCCAAAGTTTGATATTGATGAAGAAATTGCCAATGACAACCGAGCAGTCGGCTTTATTTCGATGGTGATTTCCGTTGGCTTGTCGTTTGTGATCGGTGAAGGCATTCAGTAAAGGGGAACAAAAGCGATGGACGCAGTAGTGAAAGGGCTGTTAATCATAGTCGGTCTGCTGCTGGTCGCCGGCATTGTTTATATGGCGGTTCGCAACCGATCGATGGATGTGCTGGCAAAAATTTTGTTTGCCATCTGTGCGTGTTTTCTTTTGATGGGGTTGATGTATTGGTTTTGGTGACGCCAGACGTAGTTCTGGCGTTCTTTTTTTTTGATGAAAAATTAAAAATAATAAAATAAAATAGGAGTAAGGGGGGATTGTGATGGAAAAACGATGGCTCGCTCATTACCCACCGGAAATCCCACACACCTTGGATTATCCGATGAAAACGCTTCCTGATTATTTGCGAGAGACAGCGGAACAGTTTGGGGACCGAATAGCGATCGATTTTTTAGGGAAGACGGTGACGTTTCGCGAGCTGTATGAGCAGGCAATGACGTTTGCCCACTATTTGCGGGGGCTAGGTGTCAAGGAAGGCGATCGGGTAGCGGTGATGCTGCCGAACTGCCCTCAGGCAGTGATCAGCTATTACGGGACGCTCCTGGCCGGCGGCATCGTCGTGCAGACAAATCCGCTCTACACCGAATATGAACTGGAGTATCAGCTGAATGATAGCGGCGCATCCGTGTTGGTGACGATGGATTTGCTTTATCCGAAAGCGATAGCTATGAAAGGAAAAACGGCGGTCAAACATTGGATTGTGACAAGAATGCAAGATTATTTGCCGACGATCAAAAAATGGTTATATCCGCTCGTTCGGTGGAAGCAAAAGATGCCGTCAGTGCGGGTGGATGAGGGAGAGTCGGTTCACTTGTTCCGTTCCATCGTCAGTCGTCTTGAGACAGCGCCTCTTCAGGTCGCGATTGATCCGATGGAAGATATCGCCTTGCTTCAATATACAGGTGGCACGACAGGTCATCCGAAAGCGGCCATGCTGACGCATCACAATTTGATCGCAAATACATTGATGTGCGCCCATTGGGTGTATAAATGTGAAAAAGGAAAAGAAACAGTGCTTGGTATCTTGCCGTTTTTCCACGTATATGGGATGACGACGGTGATGAATTTGGCTATCATGCAAGCAAGCAAAATGGTGCTGCTGCCTCGATTCGACGTAAAACAAACATTGAAAACGATTGAGCGCACGCGGCCAACGATGTTTCCAGGTGCACCGACGATGTATATTGCGCTGCTGAACGACCCGGATTTATCGAAATATGATTTATCCTCCATTAATGTATGTATTAGCGGTTCTGCGCCGTTGCCTGTCGAAGTGCAGGAGCAGTTTGAGCGGGTGACTGGCGGAAAATTGATTGAAGGATATGGTCTGACAGAAGCATCACCCGTCACTCACAGTAATTTTCTTTGGGATGGCGAGCGGGTCAAAGGAAGCATTGGTGTGCCTTGGCCGGATACCGAAGCGAAAATCGTTTCATTGGAAACCGGTGAGGAGGTAAAGCCGGGGGAGATAGGGGAACTTGTTGTGCGCGGTCCGCAAGTGATGAAAGGCTATTGGAATCGGCCGGAAGAGACCGAGCAAGTGCTGCGTGATGGTTGGCTGTACACTGGCGATATCGGCTACATGGATGAGCGCGGTTATTTTTATATTGTCGACCGGAAAAAAGATGTTATTATCGCCGGTGGCTACAACATTTATCCGCGCGAAGTCGAGGAAGTGCTGTATGAACACCCGAAAGTGCAGGAAGCGGCCGTTATTGGCGTTCCTGATCCATATCGCGGTGAGACGGTAAAAGCGTTCATCGTTTTGAAACCAGGAGAGGAGTGCAGCGAACAAGAGCTAGATGCATTTATGCGCGAGCGCCTAGCCGCGTATAAAGTGCCGCGCCTATATGAGTTCCGAAGCGAGCTGCCGAAAACTGCGGTCGGAAAAATTTTACGGCGCGTTCTGGTGGAGGAAGAAAAAAAGAGCTTGACAAATCGACAGAACAGTCCGTAAAATAGGATTGTGAATGATTATTCATTCAGTTGGTGACAGGTGATGTTGAGAAAAGGAGAATGACGATTGCGTAGGGAGAAACCGAAGTTTAAGCAAATTATTGATGCAGCCGTCGTCGTCATCGCCGAACATGGCTATCATCAGGCGCAAGTGTCGAAAATCGCGAAGCAGGCTGGTGTCGCCGACGGCACGATCTACCTTTATTTCAAAAACAAAGAAGATATTTTAATCTCGCTTTTCCAAGAAAAAATGGGGTCGTTTATCGAGAAAATCGAGCAAGAAATAGAAGGAATTTCGAGTCCGCTAGAGAAATTGTATGTATTGGTGAGAACTCATTTTTCCGCCCTGGCTGATGATCCGCATATGGCGGTCGTGACGCAGCTTGAGCTGCGCCAGTCGAACAAAGAGCTGCGCCAACGCATCAATGAGGTGCTGAAAGGATATTTGCGGCTCATCGACAGCATCATCATCGAGGGAATGGAAAAAGGAGAATTCCGAAATGATCTAGACGTCCGGCTCACCCGGCAAATGATCTTCGGCACGATCGACGAGACGGTGACGACATGGGTCATGAATGAGCAAAAATACGACTTGGCTGCGCTCGCCGAGCCAGTGTACGAATTGCTTGCCAAAGGGTGCGCTGCTGGGCGTTGATGGAAGGCAGAAAGGGGAGAGGCATCATGGAGCATTTTCGCTTGACAAAAGAGGAATTCGTCGCTGTCGTGACGTTTTCGCGGCCGCCGGCGAATGCTCTTTCATCTGCTGTTTTGAAAGAGCTTTCAAATATCTTGGATGAGCTCGAGGCCGACTCGGACGTGCGTGTCGTGCTGTTGCATGGTGAAGGCCGGTTTTTCTCGGCTGGCGCGGATATTAAAGAGTTTACGTCCGTCGCTTCTGCCGAGGAAGCGTCCGCTTTGTCGCGCAACGGCCAGCTGGTTGTAGAGCGGATTGAGCGGTTTTCCAAGCCGGTGATTGCTGCTATTCATGGCGCCGCGTTGGGTGGAGGACTTGAGTTGGCGATGAGCTGCCATATTCGTTTGGTGACAGAAAATGCGAAGCTTGGCCTGCCAGAGCTGCAGCTTGGCATCATTCCAGGGTTTGCCGGCACGCAGCGGCTCGTGCGCTACGTTGGGTTCGGCAAGGCGGCGGAAATGATGTGGACAGGCGAGCCGATCACCGGCTTAGAGGCTGTGCAGTGGGGGCTGGCCAACAAGGCGGTGCCTGAAGAGCGGCTTCTTGATGAAGCGAAACAGTTAGCGCACAAAATCGCTGCAAAAAGCCCGCTTTCCGTTCGCGCCACGATTGAGCTTCTCAATGCGGCGAAAGAAAAATCGTTCGCTGAGGCGGTGCGCGACGAAGCGGAATGGTTTGGCCGTGTGTTTGTTTCCGAGGATGGGAGAGAAGGTGTGCAGGCGTTTTTAGAAAAACGTCCCCCCGTCTTTCAAGGGAAATAATCGCTATAAATGTCGGAATCTTGGCAACTGAAATAATGTTGGATCAAACTGAGGAGGGGAATGACATGAACATTTTTGTTTTGATGAAACGCACGTTCGACACCGAGGAGAAAATTACCATCAATAACGGCAAAATCAATGAGGAAGGTGCTGAATTCATCATCAACCCGTACGATGAATACGCCATTGAAGAGGCGATCCAAGTGCGCGACAAACATGGCGGTGAAGTGACGGTCGTCACCGTCGGCAGCGAGGAAGCGGAAAAAGAGTTGCGCACAGCGCTCGCCATGGGCTGCGACAAAGCGGTGCTCATCAATATTGAGGATGACGTCGAAGAGCAAGATCAATATACAACGGCGAAAGTGCTCGCTGAATATTTGAAAGATAAAAACCCGGATTTGATTTTAGCTGGTAATGTGGCGATTGACGGCGGCTCGGGGCAAGTCGGACCGCGCGTGGCTGAATTGCTTGGCATTCCATACGTGACGACGATTACGAAGCTTGACATTGCCGATGGCGGTAAAGTGACCGTTGTGCGTGACGTCGAGGGGGATGAGGAAGTGATCGAAACGTCGCTGCCGCTCCTTGTTACCGCTCAACAAGGGCTGAATGAGCCGCGCTATCCGTCGTTACCAGGCATTATGAAAGCGAAAAAGAAACCGCTTGACGAGCTCGAGCTCGATGACTTGGATCTTGACGAGGACGATGTCGAGGCGAAAACGAAAACGATCGAAGTGTTCTTGCCGCCGAAGCGGGAAGCGGGCAAAATTTTGCAAGGTGAGATTGCCGATCAAGTCAAAGAGCTTGTCGGGCTGCTCCGTTCCGAAGCGAAAGTCGTTTAAAGCGGCAGACGGTATGGTTGTTAGCGCTCTCTAACGGACGGAAAACATGAACAAAAGGGTAGGGGGACTGAAACATGGCACGCAAAGTATTAACATTAGCAGAAGTTCGCGACGGATCGCTGCGGAACGTTTCGTTTGAAGCGATCGCAGCAGCCAAAACGATCGCTGAAGGCGGGGAAGTCGTAGCGGCACTTGTCGGCGATCAAGTGCAAGCGCATGCAAATGAGCTGATTTTCCGCGGGGCGGATCGCGTCGTTGTCGTTGAGCATCCGAACTTGAAATTTTATACGTCCGACGGCTATTCGCAAGCGTTAAAAGCGGTGATCGATAAAGAACAGCCAGAAGCCATTGTCTTTGGTCATACAGCGCTTGGCAAAGACCTGTCGCCGAAGCTGGCCGTTAAACTTGACGCCGGTCTTGTTTCCGACGTGGTGGCAGTCGAAGAAGTAGGCGGCAACATTGTGTTCACGCGCCCGATCTACTCCGGTAAAGCGTTTGAAAAGAAAATCGTCACCGACGGCATCATGTTTGTGACGGTGCGTCCGAACAACATCGCATCGCTTGAGCGTGACGAATCGCGCTCCGGCAGCGTTGAATCATTGGCGGTCGAAATTAAAGATTTGCGCGCGATCGTCAAAGAAGTCGTCCGCAAAACCGCTGAAGGGGTCGACCTGACGGAAGCGAAAGTGATTGTCGCTGGCGGCCGCGGTGTGAAAAGCGCGGAAGGCTTCAAGCCGCTCCAAGAGCTGGCGGAAGTGTTGGGCGGCGCAGTCGGTGCGTCACGTGGAGCGTGCGATGCCGGCTATTGTGACTACTCGCTGCAAATCGGGCAAACCGGGAAAGTCGTAACACCAGATCTTTACATCGCCTGCGGTATCTCAGGTGCTATTCAGCATTTGGCAGGCATGTCGAACTCAAAAGTGATCGTCGCCATTAACAAAGACCCGGAAGCCAATATCTTTAAAGTCGCTGATTACGGCATTGTCGGCGATTTGTTTGAAGTCGTTCCTCTCCTCACGGAAGAGTTTAAAAAGCTGAAAGTGCATTCGTAATCGATTCAAACGGGTAGCGTGGTATGCGCTGCCCGTTTTTTCTTGGATAAATTGAACCGCGAAGCGAATATTAGAAACGAGGCAAAATATTCGCGTCGTTTTAAATTTCCATGGTATACTGTGCTTACAGCATTCTAGAATATGGGAGGGAATTCGCATGGCCATTATCAATGCGACAGACCAAACGTTCGCCGCGGAAACGAAAGACGGCGTCACTCTTGTCGACTTTTGGGCGCCATGGTGCGGTCCATGCCGTATGATCGCCCCGGTGCTTGAGGAGCTTGATCAAGAAATGGGCGACAAAGTGAAAATTGTCAAAGTCAACGTTGATGAAAACCAAGAAACAGCAGCAAAGTTCGGGGTGATGAGCATTCCGACGCTGCTCGTGTTTAAAAACGGCGAACTCGTTGATAAAGCCGTCGGCTACCAACCGAAAGAAGCACTTGCTCAGCTTGTCGGCAAACATGTGTAGTGATGGCATAGGAAAAATCCAGAGGCCTCTTCCTCTGGATTTTTATTTTTTGCTGAAAAATGGTTGACAGATGGCAGATAATTCTTTATATTTATAACCAACAATTCCTAGTGGTTAAGTTTGTTTTACGCCTGTTATTCATACTTTTTCTATCTATTTAGTTCTAATTAAGAGGGAGATCAAGAATGACGATCACGTACGTGTGTGAAAGCATTGCAAGAAATGAACAAAGGAGGGAAAAGCGATCATGAAAAACAAAGTGTTCTGGAAAACATTGGGTGGAATGTTAGCGGTCGCTTTATGGCTGGCGATGGCATCTGGATGCAATACATAACGAGTCTGCGAACGCCAAATCATCGTCATCCTCTCCGCCATCTAGCAAAGTCATCCGCATCGGCTATCAAAAATACGGGACACTCAACATGTTAAAAGCGCGTGGTGACTTGGAAAAACGGCTGAAAAAATTAGGCTACACCGTACAATGGGCGTTATTTCCGGGAGGTCCTCAACTGTTGGAAGCGATGAATGCCGGAAGCCTCGATTTTGGCCATACCGGTGAAGCGCCGCCAGTATTTGCTCAAGCGGCTGGTACACCGCTCTTGTATGTAGCGACGTCACCTCCCAATCCTGTGTCCGAGGCCATTTTAGTCAAAAAGGACTCGTCCATTCAGACAGTGGCGGATTTGAAAGGGAAAAAGGTGGCGTTAAACAAAGGATCGAATGTCCATTATTTGCTTGTGCAGGTGCTCAAAAAAGCGGGATTGACACTTTCTGACATTCAGCCGGTCTATTTGCCACCAGCCGATGCTCGCGCTGCATTTGAGCAGGGGAGCGTTGATGCGTGGGCCATTTGGGACCCGTTTTACGCCGCCGCTGAAAAGGGAGGAAAGGCTCGAGTGCTCGCTGACGGCCAAGGATTGGTAGCGAACCGTGAATTTTTCTTCGCTTCACGTTCATTCGCCAAACGCGAGCCAGAGTTGATTCAAGTCTTGCTCGAAGAATTGAAAAAAGTAGAGCAGTGGGCAAACAATGATCCGAAAGGTGTGGCTGAATTTTTAGCGCCCGAACTCGGCATTGATGAACAGGCGCTGGAAACGGCCTCGAGACGCCACGTTTATGGGATTGAACCGATCACGAATGAAGTGATTTCCCAACAGCAAATCATCGCCGACGAGTTTCATACACTCGGCCTGTTGCCCAAAAAGCTGATGGTAAAGGACGCAGTTTGGCATGACAGCCGTTGAACGAAAGCATCTTCGTGCGCCTAAAAGGGTTAATGAATGAGCGGGGAATGCAGCTTATCAACATAAAGAAACCGTGACTTTCGCTTTCCTTGAACATCACTTTATGACGGTTTTTCCACCTAAAAGTAGGTGATTTTAGTAGACAATGCTGATCAGCCCTTATTAAAAATGATGACTCATCTTTACACGAGAGCACTTTATTGGGGGAAATGGCTGTTTTTCACTAGCCTTTTAAGGTTTCGTAGGATGGGGGCTGGATGAGAAGAGGAAAGGGAGTGATGGAAGAATGAAAGAGTCCAAGAAGGTGAAATGGATTCATGAAAAGGTGGTACCATGGGGACTGCCGATCGTCTTGCTCGTTGCATGGCAGGGGGCAGTGGAGGCGGGATGGCTATCTTCAAGAGTGCTGCCGGCTCCGACTGACGTGGTGGCGGCTGCTTGGGATCTCTTAGAAAAAGGAGAGTTATGGCAACATTTATCGATCAGTTTTGGGCGTGCATTGATTGGATTTGCTATCGGCGGGTCACTCGGCTTTGTTCTTGGCTTGCTCAACGGGGTCGTTCGGCCGGCCGAACGATTGTTGGATACTTCAATCCAGATGATTCGAAATATTCCGCATTTGGCGATGATTCCGCTCGTCATTTTATGGTTTGGCATTGGGGAAGAAGCGAAAGTGTTTCTCGTTGCCATCGGGGTGCTTTTTCCAATTTATGTCAATACATTACATGGCATTCGCAATGTGGATGCGGGATTGTTGGAAATGGGTCGTGTCTATGGGCTTCGCCCGTGGCAGTTGTTTTGGCGTATTTGGCTGCCGGGCGCGTTATCGTCGATTTTGGTCGGTCTGCGCTATGCGCTGGGCATTATGTGGTTGACGTTAATCGTAGCGGAGACGATCGCTGCTGACCGCGGCATCGGGTATTTGGCCATGAATGCACGTGAATTTATGCAAACGGATGTCGTTGTGTTCAGTATTTTGCTTTACGCGCTGTTTGGCAAGCTCGCAGACAGCATTGCCCGCTTTTTGGAAAAACGCTGGCTTCGCTGGAATGTCAACTATCAAAATCGGTAACTGACACAAACGGAGTGGGAAAGGAGAGCGAGAGATGGAAACAGGACGAGGAGCAGAGCTCGTATTTGTGCAAGTGGCCAAACAGTTTGGCGATCAACAAGTGTTGCGCCGCATTGATTTAACGGTCAAACCGGGGGAGTTTATCGCCATTATTGGTCGCAGCGGCTGCGGAAAAAGCACACTATTGCGCTTGGCTGCCGGATTGGAGACGCCGACTTCCGGCATGATTCAGCTGGATGGACAGTTGCTTCATGGGTTGAATACAGCAGCTCGCGTCATGTTTCAAGATGCTCGTCTGTTGCCATGGCGGCGCGTCATCGACAATGTCGGCCTCGGGTTGAAAGGTGACTGGAAAGAACAAGCGATCACAGTGCTCGAACAAGTCGGTTTGGCAGACCGCGCGAAGGATTGGCCATCGGTGTTATCCGGCGGCCAGCGTCAACGGGTGGCGCTCGCCCGCGCATTGATCAGCCGTCCACAGTTGTTATTGCTTGATGAACCGCTCGGTGCGCTTGACGCGTTGACGAGAATTGAAATGCAGCGGCTGATCGAACGATTATGGAGAGAACAACGCTTTACGGCTTTGTTGGTCACGCATGATGTTGATGAAGCAGTGATGTTGGCGGACCGCGTCGTGCTCATTGAGGACGGGGAATGCGCGCTTGATTTGCCTGTGCGCTTGCCGCGACCGCGTCAGCGCGGCGATGCGGCGTTTGCTGATTTGGTCGATACAATTTTGCGCCGCATTTTAAGCACAGAATCTGATGAGAAAGTCATCGCCGCGTCTTCGATGAGTGAGAAAAGGAGGGCGCTATAGACAGTGAAAAGAAGGCTCCTTTTGTTTTCGGTGTTGAGTGCATTCCTGTTGTTGGTAGCTTGCGGCCAAGAACGTTCTGCTTCCTTGTCTTCTCCTAAACAGTCGGCATCGACGGATTCTTGGCCGAAAGAATTGCACGTCGGCTTTCAAAAATCATCATTTTCTCTCTTTTTGAAAGAGAAGGGGTACTTGGAAAAACAACTGCAAAAGCATGGGGTGCAAGTGAAATGGTTTGAATTCCAATCTGGCCCTCCGTTGCTCGAGGCATTAAATGCTGGGCAAATCGACATCGGCTATGTCGGAGGAGCACCCGCTGTGTTGGCGCAGGCAAATCCAGGTTCAAAATTGGTTTATATTGCATATGAACCAGAAGTGGCGCGGGCGATTATTGTGCCGAAAACATCACCGATTCGTACAGTGGCGGACTTGAAAGGGAAAAGAGTGGCCTTTGGAAAAGGATCTAGCGCCCATTATACGCTGTTGACTGCATTGGAAACAGCCGGGCTCACGTTGGATGATATTTCCCAGGTATATTTGCAACCGGCTGAGGCGCGTACGGCGTTTGAGCGTGGTGATGTTGATGCTTGGGCCATCTGGGATCCGTTTTTGGCTGATGCGGAAGTGAATGGCGGAGCGCGTGTTTTGATTGATGCAAATGGGTTGCCGAAGCAATACGGATTGATTGTTGGACGGAAAGAGTATGTCAAGCAATATCGGAAAGTGGCGGATGTGGTTATCAAGGAGTTAGGAAAAGTCCATCAAGAGATTCAATCCTCCCCGGATGAAGCGGCCCGTCTACTGGCCAAAGAAACAAAAATCGGTGAAGACATTTGGAAAAAAACATTAAGTCGGAGAGGATACGGGGTGTTTCCGCTGACAAAGGAGGTGATCGATGCCCAACAGCGTATCGCTGATCGATTTTATGAACTCGGGCTTATTCCGAAAACAATCAAGGTGCGGGATGCGGTCATTGCCGAGCAATAAAAAACGATGGGAGGAAAACGGAATGGCAGTGGTAACGATTGTTTCTGGCAGCCCGTCACACACGTCGAAAACGAATCAGGTGGCCGAATGGGTGAAGGGGCAATTGCAACAGCTCGGTCACACGGTGCATTTCATTCGCTTGCGCGATTTGCCTGCTGAGGACTTGCTCTATGCTCGCTCATCGAGTGACCCGATTGCCCAAACGCATCAATGGATCCACCAGTCCAAAGCGGTCATTGTGCTTAGTCCGGTCTATAAAGGAAGTTACACGGGCATTTTAAAAGCGTATTTGGATTTGCTGCCGGAAAAAGCATTTGCCGGGAAGCTCATTGTACCGATTGTGACTGGGGGAACGATTGCGCATCTGTTGGCGATCGAATACGCACTCAAGCCGATTTTCTCGATTTTAGGTGCGCGGGAAATTCTGCATGGGGTCTTTATTTTAGATTGGACGTTGGGGCACGATAGCGAAGGACGCCTTGTTCTTTCTGATGACTTACTATCGCGGATGGAAGAAGTCATTCATTCCGTTTCTTAGATAAACGAAAAAACGGTTATTTAAATAAGGGGGAAACCAATGATGGAGTTGCTGTGGTTCATTCCTTCTCATGGTGATGGGCGATATTTAGGAACGACTAAAGGCGGTCGCTCTCCTGAGTACAGTTATTTCAAACAAGTCGCCCAAGCAGCCGACCGCTTAGGATATACGGGCGTGCTCATTCCAACCGGCAAATCGTGCGAAGATCCTTGGCTGCTCGCTTCGGCATTGGCGGCTGAAACCAACCGTTTGCGCTTTCTTGTCGCTGTCCGTCCCGGATTGATGACGCCGACGTTGGCTGCCCGCATGGCGTCTACATTGGACCGCATTTCGGATGGGCGGCTGCTCATTAACGTTGTGGCGGGGGGAGATCCTGTTGAGCTCGCAGGTGATGGGTTATTTTTATCCCATGATGAGCGGTATGAGGCAACCGATGAATTTTTGACGGTTTGGCGCCGATTGCTTGCAGGAGAAGAAGTGACGTTGAGTGGAAAACATGTGTCGGTCAAGGGAGCCAAACTGCTATTTCCAGCGGTGCAAAAGCCGTATCCGCCCATCTTTTTTGGCGGATCGTCGGATGCCGGCCAACGGGTTGCGGCGCGCCATGCGGATGTGTATTTGACCTGGGGCGAGCCTCCTGAACAGGTGAAAGACAAAATCGAACGGGTAAGGGAGCTTGCTCGTCAAGAAGGCAGAAAAATCGAATTTGGCGTTCGTCTCCATATCATCGTTCGTGAGACGGAAAAAGAAGCATGGGAAGCGGCAGAGCGATTGATTCGATATGTCGATGACCGGACGATTGAAGAGGCGCAACGGGTATTTGCTCGCTACGATTCGGTGGGACAGCAACGGATGCGGCAGCTGCACGGCGGAAAGCGGGATTCGTTGGAGATCAGTCCAAATCTATGGGCTGGGGTAGGATTGGTGCGCGGGGGTGCGGGCACGGCTCTCGTCGGCGATCCGGAAACAGTGGCTGCTCGACTGCGTGAGTACGAGCAGTTGGGAATCCGGTATTTCATTTTATCTGGCTACCCACATTTAGAGGAAGCGTATCGGGTAGCAGAACTGCTCTTCCCGCTGTTGCCGCTGACGTCTCGTCGCACCAGTTCTGCGATCCAAGGTGAAGTGGTAGGGAATGAGTTTTTTCCGACGTTTATTAAAGTGTGAGCATTTTTCAGAATGGAGGGATTCTCAAGTCGAGAATTCCTCCATCTTTTTGTTTTTTACGGATTCTTCGCGACTTTCTCTAGTGGCTTATGGTACGATGCTAATGGATGATAGAAATGAATAACGAGATGAAATCAACGAAAGCGGCGGTGACCGGAGGAACGGAATTTATCGGCAGCCATTTGGCCGCATGTTTGCAAGAATAATGGAAATTGATAGTTTCCATCCATACTATTCTGTTGAAAGGAAAGAGCGGCAGTTTCAAGTGCTTACCAGTGGCTGGGTGCCGCGAGTTCGCTTGGACTTGCTTGATGGGGAACAGACGAAAAGTTTCCCCCGATATCGTCTTTCATTTGGCCGCGCTGCCAGGCGTGCTGTATTGGCTTAAGCATATTGATTATGAGAAACGTCACTGCAGCTGGAGAATCGAGAGTCCGTCATGCACTGCTCATCGAGCTGCGACAGCATTTCCCGGACATGAAAATTGTGCGGATGCTGGAACGAAAAGGCGAAGGGAAAGTGACGTGGGCGAATATTACGAAGGCGAAATGAGCGTTTGGCTACGATTCGAGGGCGCCGTTTGTCGAAGGGTTGGCCCGGACGCGGGCGATGGCGTAGGCGCACGAACATGAGCGATCGGTGTGCCGCTTATGACGTGCATGACACAGCCGTTTGTGGTATGTATATGGGAAGATACGATTATATTCGACGATTTGGCGTGCTGTTTCCGTATAAATATGTATTCCATTTTTTCTTCTATTATTTGTAAGACAAAGAGAACGGTCGCCATGCTACAATTGATATAGCAAACCATGTTGTGGGCAGGTTTCGCGTCCAGAGGGCCGACCTATCCAGCTATGTGCGGAGAGGGAAAACGTATCGTTCAAGTTCGCTCGACGATCCGGTGTATGGGACGATTACGCTGGGCGAATGGGTCGAGGAATAGGATGGAGTGATGACCATGAACGACCGGCTGAAAGAAAAGCTGTCCGTGCTGCCAGAGCAGCCGGGCTGCTATTTAATGAAAGACAAACACGGAACGGTCATTTACGTCGGCAAGGCGAAGTCGCTGAAAGCGCGCGTCCGCTCGTATTTTACCGGGACGCACGAAGGCAAGACGCAGCGACTTGTCGAGGAAATTGCCGATTTTGAATATATTGTTACCTCATCAAATGCCGAGGCGCTCATTTTGGAAATGAACTTGATTAAAAAGCATGACCCGAAATACAACGTCATGCTGAAAGGCGATGAAAGTTATCCATTTATTAAAATTACCGCAGAAAAGCATCCGCGATTGCTTATTACCCGCAAAGTGAAAAAAGACGGCGGCAAATATTTCGGTCCGTACCCGAACGTGCAGGCGGCCCGCGAAACGAAAAAGTTGCTCGACCGTTTATATCCGCTCCGCAAATGCTCGACGCTGCCTTCGCGTGTTTGCTTATATTACCATATGGGACAGTGTCTTGCTCCGTGCGTTTACCCGGTGTCGGATGAGCAAAACAAAGCCATGGTCGAGCAAGTCGTTCGTTTTTTAAACGGTGGCTATCAAGAGGTAAAGCGGGAGCTGACGGAAAAAATGCATCAGGCGGCCGAAGCGCTCGAGTTTGAGCGGGCGAAAGAATACCGTGACCAAATCGCGGCGATTGAGATGACGATGGAAAAACAAAAAATCGTGTTCAACGATTTCATCGATCGCGATGTGTTCGGCTATGCATATGACAAAGGTTGGATGTGCGTACAAGTGTTTTTCCTTCGCCAAGGGAAGCTGATTGAGCGCGATGTGTCCATTTTCCCTCTTTACCAAGACCCGGATGAGGAAATGCTCACATTTTTAGGTCAGTTTTATACGAAGGCACACCATTTAAAGCCAAAAGAAGTTGTCTTGCCGACCGACATCGACGGTGAGCTCGTCCGCGAGCTGCTTGGCGTCCATGTCGTTCAGCCGAAAAAAGGGAAGAAAAAAGAACTGATCGAGCTGGCGAACAAAAATGCTGCCATCGCCTTGAAAGAAAAGTTTTATTTTATTGAACGCGATGAAGAAAGGACGATTAAAGCGATCGAACGGCTCGGGGAGCTGCTCGGCATTCCGACGCCGCGCCGCATTGAGGCGTTTGATAACTCGAACATATACGGAGCCGATCCGGTCTCAGCGCTCGTTGTCTTCCTTGACGGCAAGCCGGCGAAAAAAGAGTACCGGAAATATAAGGTGAAAACGGTCGAGGGGCCGAACGACTATGAGTCGATGCGCGAAGTCGTGCGCCGACGCTATACACGCGTGCTGAAAGAAAGACTGCCGCTTCCTGATTTGATCATTATCGATGGCGGAAAAGGCCATTTGTCCGCAGTGCGCGATGTACTTGAAAACGAACTCGGCCTCGATGTACCGCTCGCCGGGCTGGCGAAAGACGAAAAACATCGCACATCGGAGCTTATTGCTGGTGACCCGCCAGCCGTTGTGCCGCTTGACAGGCAAAGCCAAGAGTTTTATTTGCTGCAACGCATTCAAGATGAAGTGCACCGGTTTGCGGTGACGTTCCACCGTCAGACGCGGCAAAAAACGATGCTCCATTCCATTCTTGATGACATCCCTGGTGTCGGGGCAAAGCGAAAAAAGGCGTTATTAAACTATTTTGGCTCCGTGAAAAAAATGAAAGAGGCGACGGTGGAAGAGCTGCAGCGGGCAAACATCCCGCGGTCGGTGGCGGAGAAAATTTATGAAAAACTGCACGAATAATGGCGCAAAGGGCGTCCCAGAGGGTTGGGACGCCCTTTGTTCACTTGATTCTCCTTGTCGGAGAAGCCTTTTGTGTTTGTTGTCGAAAACGTGAGGCAATCAATCAATCGATTGCTTTCGATCCCATTTTACTAAAATGCGCGCCTTGCCGGCCTGCTTTGATGGCATTTCGACTGCTTCGGTGACGAACCGTTTTTGCTGCTCAATTTGCTGGGCGAGAAATCCGGCTTCCAGCTGAAATGTGCAGTCGTCGTATAAGGAAAGGCGGGCAGAGATAATCGGACCGGACAGCTCGATATGCAGTTCATCTTTCCGCTCTTCGCCAATCGATATCGTTCCCCAGCCGGCCCGTTCAAAAAAAGCGGCGATGTCTTCTAGGGTAGCAAGTGGATAGCGGCGCGCCAGCTGCTTGCCGGCCCAATACAAAAGCCCTGCGCTATCTTTGCCGAACAGCTCGGGAAGAAGTGAATGGCGGAGCAGCTCGGTGCCAAATGCGGAAAGCGCGATGGATTCAAATGCTTGATACTGTTCGTCTAATGATGGCTGTTTCATCATCTTCCCCTCTTTCTATCCATTTCCTCATTATAGCTGAACTGATGGCGGCGTGCACGCCCTTTCTTAAAGAAAGGATAAATATGAGAATGTTTGAACATTTTGTGACGATGTTTTCTTGACGCTTGTACGATGTGGGAGTACAATGAATGTGACAAAGCGAATATGGAAATGGAAGGCGTTTCTGTTTCCATTCTTTAGCGAGGGGGCACGCATTTTATTACTAGTCAAAAGGGGGCTTACATATGGCAGGGAATCGCGAGTTTTATTACCGCCGGCTCCATTCGCTGCTTGGGGTTATTCCCGTTGGCATTTTTTTAGTGCAGCACTTGATCGTCAACCATTTTGCGACGCGTGGGCCGGAAGCGTTTAACCGAGCGGCTGCATTTATGGAGAATTTGCCGTTCCGTATTTTCTTAGAAATTTTTGTTATTCTTCTTCCATTGGTGTTCCACGCTGTATACGGTATTTATATTGCGTTTACAGCCAAATTCAACACCCGTCAGTACGGCTATTTCCGTAACTGGATGTTTATGCTTCAGCGGATCACAGGGATTATTACGTTGATTTTTGTCGTCTGGCATGTGTATGAAACAAGGGTGCAAGCTGCCTTTGGTGCCGAAGTGAACTATGATATGATGGCGAATATCGTCGATAATCCGATCATGCTTTGGTTTTATATTGTCGGAATTTTATCAACCGTGTTTCACTTCGCTAACGGTTTATGGTCGTTCTTTGTCAGCTGGGGGTTAATCGTGTCTCCTCGTTCACAACAAGTGTTTACGTACATTACGATGATTATCTTTTTCGCAATTTCGATTATCGGTATTCGCGCCATTTTAGCATTTGCGTAGGACAATCCTTTCATTCGAGACGTTTTGATGATGAACCGCTGCGTTGGCTGATAACGGATCGCGTTGCAGCCGTTCGTCGAACGACCGCTTGGTCGATGGGGCGAATCGGCGGAGCAAACCGTGGATATTGAAGCAAAAGCAGCAATTTTCTAGGGAGTGAGTAGCCATGAAAAAAGGAAAAATCATCGTTGTTGGCGGCGGATTGGCCGGCTTGATGGCCACGATTAAAATCGCCGAAGCAGGAGTGCCTGTCGAGTTGTTTTCACTCGTTCCAGTAAAGCGTTCTCACTCCGTCTGTGCCCAAGGAGGCATTAACGGAGCGGTCAATACGAAAGGTGAGGGTGACTCGCCGTGGGAACATTTTGACGATACCGTCTACGGCGGCGACTTTTTGGCGAACCAGCCTCCGGTCAAAGCGATGTGTGAGGCGGCGCCGGGCATCATTTACATGCTCGATCGGATGGGTGTCATGTTCAACCGCACGCCGGAAGGATTGCTCGATTTCCGTCGTTTCGGGGGAACGCAGCATCACCGCACTGCTTACGCTGGAGCAACGACTGGTCAGCAAATTTTGTATGCGCTTGATGAGCAAGTGCGTCGCCATGAAGTAGCAGGCCTTGTCACGAAATATGAGCATTGGGAATTTTTGGGTGTTGTTTTAGATGATGAACAAATTTGCCGCGGCATCGTCGCACAAGACTTGCGGTCCATGGAAATTAAAGCGTTTCCGGCTGATGCGGTCATTTTGGCGACCGGTGGTCCGGGGATCATCTTTGGAAAATCGACGAACTCGGTCATCAATACTGGTTCGGCCGCATCGATCGCTTACCAACAAGGTGTCTATTACGCAAACGGTGAGTTTATCCAAATTCATCCGACCGCGATTCCGGGCGATGACAAGCTTCGGTTGATGAGCGAATCGGCGCGCGGAGAGGGCGGACGCGTCTGGACGTACAAAGACGGAAAACCGTGGTACTTCCTCGAAGAAAAGTATCCGGCTTACGGAAACTTAGTGCCACGCGACATCGCCGCTCGGGAAATTTTCCATGTGTGCGTCGACTTGAAGCTTGGCATTAACGGCGAAAACATGGTGTATTTGGATCTTTCCCATAAAGATCCGAAAGAGCTGGATGTTAAGCTTGGCGGTATTATTGAAATTTATGAGAAATTCATGGGCGAAGATCCGCGCAAAGTGCCGATGAAAGTGTTCCCGGCCGTTCACTATTCGATGGGCGGTTTATGGGTCGATTATGATCAAATGACGAACATTAAAGGGTTGTTTGCCGCAGGTGAGTGCGATTATTCTATTCACGGCGCGAACCGCCTTGGTGCGAACTCGCTGCTCTCAGCTATTTATGGCGGAATGGTCGCCGGCCCGAATGCTGTTCGTTACATCCGCGGCCTTGAAAAATCGGCCGATGCGTTGCCGTCGACGCTCTTTGACAGCTATGTCAAACAAGAACAAGAAAAATGGGAAAACATCCTGTCGATGGACGGCACGGAAAACGCTTATGTGCTGCATAAAGAACTCGGCGAATGGATGACAGCGAACGTGACGATCGTCCGCTACAACGACCGGCTGCTGAAGACGGACGAAAAAATTCAAGAGCTGATGGAGCGGTATAAAAACATTAGCGTCACTGACACGGCAAAATGGAGCAACCAAGGGGCAACATTTATCCGTCAGCTGTACAACATGCTGCAACTCGCCCGTGTCATTACACTTGGCGCGTACAATCGCAATGAAAGCCGCGGAGCGCACTACAAACCGGAGTTTCCGGAGCGCAATGACAAAGAGTGGCTGAAAACGACGATGGCTCGCTATACGCCAGACGGTCCGTCGTTCCATTACGAAGACGTCGATGTTTCGTTGATTAAGCCGCGCAAACGCGACTACAGCAAAAAGAAAGAGGAAGTGAAGTAAGATGAGCGAGAACAAAACGGTTCGATTCATCATTACGCGCCAAGATCGTCCGGACTCTGCACCATATGAAGAAGAGTTTGTCATCCCGTACCGTCCGAACATGAACGTCATTTCGGCGCTCATGGAAATTCGCCGCAATCCGGTTAACGCCAAAGGGGAAAAAACAACACCAGTCGTTTGGGAAATGAACTGTTTGGAAGAAGTGTGCGGAGCATGTTCGATGGTGATTAACGGCAAGCCGCGCCAAGCGTGTGCGGCCTTGATCGACCAGCTTGAGCAGCCGATCCGCCTCGAGCCGATGCGCACGTTCCCAGTCATCCGTGACTTGGCGATCGACCGTAGCCGGATGTTTGACGCCTTAAAGAGAGTAAAAGCGTGGATCCCGATCGACGGGACGTATGACTTAGGTCCTGGCCCGCGCATGCCGGAGCGGAAACGGCAGTGGGCATACGAGTTGTCAAAATGCATGACGTGCGGCGTGTGCCTTGAGGCGTGTCCGAATGTCAACAGCAAGTCGAACTTTATCGGCCCGGCGCCGCTGTCGCAAGTGCGGCTGTTCAACGCCCATCCGACCGGAGCGATGCATAAAGCGGAACGGCTGCGGACTATTATGGGCGACGGCGGCTTGGCGAACTGCGGCAACTCACAAAACTGTGTGCAATCATGCCCGAAAGGCATTCCGCTGACAACATCGATCGCCGCTTTAAACCGTGATACGACGATTCAAATGTTCCGCGATTTCTTCGGCAGCGACGAAGTATAATGAGGACGATATCCATCCCCTTCATGGTCAGCCATGAAGGGGATTTCTTGTCCTAGGTGCCGGATGGATACCGCCTGTCGGGCGGATGCAGCCTGCTGATCGTTTGTCCTAGCGCATGGAAAAAGTGAAGAAAAAAGACCCATTTTTCTATTAGATAAGCAAATTTTCGTCACCGCCGCCCTTGCTCTCACATACTATATGGTGAGTAAATACCCATCCGGCAGTTCGGGCCCATTGAGAGCAAGGAGGGTTACAACCGTTGAAGGATAAATCGTTTCAATCGAAGCCGCTGTTGACAAAGAGAGAGAAAGAAGTTTTTGAATTGCTCGTCCAAGATAAGACGACGAAAGAAATCGCTAAAGAGCTGTTTATCAGCGAGAAAACCGTTCGCAACCATATTTCGAATGCGATGCAAAAGCTTGGAGTCAAGGGGCGCTCACAGGCTGTCATCGAATTGCTTCGAATGGGCGAACTTGAACTATAAAACGATGCCGATGTTCCCTTTTCGAATGGCTGTTTGTTATCTCCTTTTGTGGCCGGACGAGGCTTTGTTGCCCGTCCAGCCTTCGTCTGTAGTGGAAGCCGCATTTTTGTATTGATTATGTCCCGGGGTGTTGTAAAATGAAAAATAGAATATCGTATTGGCACAAGCCGGTGATTCATGGCTAGGCCGCGAAAATGATCAAGGGGAGATTGTATGCCGTCTGCGATGAACGAAAAAACGGTTGCCGAATTAGAAAAATTGCTTCGCTATATCGCCGCTAACTTAAAGCAGCGCGGCCGTGAAATTTTAACCAATTATCCGATTACCCCCCCGCAGTTTGTCGCTTTGCAATGGTTACTTGAAGAAGGGGACTTGACGGTCGGCGAATTATCGAACAAAATGTATTTGGCGTGCAGCACGACGACCGATTTGATTGACCGTATGGAACGGAACGGCCTTGTCAGCAGAGTCCGGGATGAACACGACCGCCGTGTCGTCCGCATCCATCTGTTGGAAAAAGGCGAGCGCATCATCGAGGAAGTCATTGAAAAACGCCAACGTGATTTGGCAAGAGTATTGGAGAACTTTTCGGACGAGGAAATCGTCTTTTTGGAACGCTGTTTACGCAAGTTACATCAAGAAATGAACAAAGAATGAGGCGATCACTTGGAAAGAGCAATTGGTGTTATTGATTCAGGAGTTGGCGGCTTAACAGTTGCCAAGGAAATTATTCGTCAGTTACCGAAAGAGCGAATCATTTACCTCGGCGACACCGCCCGTTGCCCATACGGGCCACGTCCGATCGAAGAAATCCGCCAGTTTACGTGGCAAATGATTCATTATTTGCAACAATACCCGCTGAAAATGCTCGTTATCGCTTGCAACACGGCGACAGCTGTCGTGCTTGACGAGGTGCGTGCGAAGCTTGACATCCCTGTTCTTGGTGTCGTTCATCCTGGCGCCCGCGCTGCCCTAAAGGCGACGAAAAACGGGCACATCGGCGTGATCGGCACTGTCGGGACAGTCAGAAGCAAAGCGTATGAAAAAGCACTTCAATCGATCAACCCGCACGTTCATGTCGAAAGTTTGGCCTGTCCGAAGTTCGTTCCGCTTGTCGAAAGCGGCGATTTTGAAGGGGAGAAGGCGTTGGCGATTGTCGCCGAATCGCTTGCTCCGCTGCGTCCGCGACCCATTGATGTGCTCATTTTAGGCTGTACGCATTACCCGTTGCTTGCCCCGCTCATTCGTGAGTATATGGGCAAAAAGGTGAAACTGATTTGCTCCGGGGATGAAACAGCCCGTGAAGTGAGCGCGATTTTGCATCATAGCCACCTTCTTTACACTGGCGGATGTGAACCGGAACATTTGTTTTTCACAACCGGATCAAAAGAATTGTTTGAAAAGATTTCACGAAAATGGTTTGGCAAATCGATCGGCACAGTCGAGGCGATTCGCTTGTGACCAAAAAAATCCTTTAGCGTGTGGACGCTAAAGGATTTTTTTATTCTATTTTGGCAACCAGCTCGTATACATAGTAGTACAAACTACGAGTAGGAGGGAACGTCAATGGGCAAACGGACGGCTCATAGATGGACAGCACCAGTGCTTGCTTCTCTTTTGCTGCTTGGCGGTTGCGGTTTGTTTGGCAATGATGAAGCGGTGAAGGAGATCGATCCGCCGCAAGAAACGAACTACGTTAAAGACGGCCAGGCGCTTCAAGAGGCAACGGGAGACAAGAAAGAAGAGAAAGAGAAAGCAAAGGCTACTGAGACGGTGAAGAGGGAATTATACTTAATTGACAAAAATGGCTTTGTCGTGCCACAAACAGTAGAGTTGCCGAAAACGCAGGCGGTTGCGAAACAAGTGCTCGAATATTTGATTGAGGACGGCCCTGTGTCCGAAATTTTGCCAACAGGCTTCCGCGCCGTCATTCCAGCGGGAACGACTGTGCTTGGAACAAAATTAGAAAAAGATGGGACGCTAATCGCCGATTTTTCGCCGGAATTTAAGCAATACAAACCAGAAGATGAAAAGCGGATTTTGCAAGCCATTACGTGGACATTGACCCAATTTGACAATATTAAGCGTGTCAAAATTCGGATTAACGGCTATGACCAAGAGGTGATGCCGGTCAATAAAACACCGATCCAAGATGGAGTCAGCCGTGCGGACGGCATCAATATCGAGGCGAGTGGTGTACCGGACATTACGAATACACACCCGGTTACGGTTTATTTCGTCGCACAGCAGGGAGATCATACGTATTACGTACCGGTGACAAGACGCGTCCCCAATAAAGAGAAGGACAATATCGCTGCAGCGGTCAATGAGCTCATTCAAGGGCCGGACCACGGCAGCGGGCTTGTTGGCGCCTTCCAGCCGGATGCAAAACTTGTCGATGCCCCGAAATATGAAGACGGCAAAGTGACACTTAACTTTAACGAAGGCATTTATGGCAGTAACAAGAAAAATGTCATTTCTGATGTCGTGTTAAATTCGCTTGTGCTATCGCTCACCGAGCAAAACGGAGTTGACAGCGTGGCAATCACCGTCAACGGCAAAGCCGATCTCGTCACCGAGGATGGGAAACCACTCACAAAGCCGGTTACTCGGCCGCAAAACGTCAATACTGGAGCATTTTAACCAGTTGACGTTGGGCAAGCTGGAAACGAAGAGACTGTTTGTGGTATAACAAAGGGGTGGAAACGTATTCCGCCCCTTTATTTTTTATCAAAGCGGTGGAAGCTTCTGCTAGGGAGTGCGATAAAAGCAGGAACGATGTTTGGGACCACTTGGGATTCGCTTGAAGGAGCAGGCTGACACTTGGCTGTCAAGCGGAAGCCATCCAAGGAGGAAAAAGGAGGACTGTCGATGAGAACGGACGGACGAAATAACCGCGAGCTGCGCCCTGTACATATACAACCGCATTATATCAAGCATGCTGAAGGTTCGGTGCTGATTGAAATCGGCGACACGAGAGTGATTTGCACGGCGACGGTTGAAGACAAAGTACCGCCGTTTATGCGCGGTGGCGGGAAAGGATGGATTACGGCCGAATATGGGATGTTGCCAAGAGCGACAGAACAACGGAATGCGAGGGAAGCAAGCAAAGGGAAAGTGTCGGGACGCACGATGGAAATTCAGCGTCTGATCGGCCGGGCGCTCCGTTCGGTCGTTGAGTTGGAACAGCTCGGCGAGCGGACCGTCTGGATTGACTGTGACGTCATTCAGGCGGACGGTGGAACACGAACGGCGTCGATCACTGGTGCGTATGTGGCGCTCGTGTTGGCGCTCTCCAAACTGGTTGCAGAAGGGAAGCTTGAGTCGCTCCCGGTTCGCGATTTTCTCGCTGCCACGTCAGTCGGCATCGATCCTGAACACGGGGTTATTCTCGATTTAAATTACAGCGAGGACGCACGGGCGAAAGTCGACATGAACGTCGTCATGACCGGAGCCGGCCGGTTTGTCGAAATTCAAGGCACCGGGGAAGAAGCGTCTTTTTCGCGCGCTGAGCTGGAGGAATTACTCGAGACGGCCCAACTAGGTATTGAACAGCTCATCACCATTCAGCGCCGTGTATTGGGGGAGCAGGCAGCCCTCATCGGAGAGAAAGTAGAACAGGAGGGGAAATCAGAGTGAAGGAAATTGTCATTGCCACGAAAAACGCAGGCAAGGTGCGCGAGTTTGCCGCCATGTTTGCCAAGCGAGGCATCGAAGTGAAATCGCTGCTCGATTTTCCGGATGTCCCCGATGTCGAAGAAACAGGAAGCACCTTTGTCGAAAATGCTAAATTAAAAGCTGAAGCGGTATGCCAACGTTTGCAGCGGCCAGTCATCGCTGATGATTCCGGACTTGCCGTCGATGCGCTCGGGGGCCGACCGGGTGTTCATTCAGCCCGCTACGCCGGTGAAGACAAAAATGATGCACGCAACATCGCCAAACTGCTTCATGAGCTTGACGGAGTGCCGATGGAGAAACGGACCGCCCGCTTTCATTGTGCGTTGGCTGTCGCCATTCCCGGGCAGTCGACTGCCATCGTCGAGGGAACGTGTGACGGCTATATCGCCGAAGCGCCGCGCGGGGAGGGTGGTTTTGGATACGACCCTGTCTTTTATCTTCCGGAGCGTGGGAAAACGATGGCTGAGCTCACGCCAGAAGAGAAAAATGCCATCAGCCATCGAGCGAAGGCGCTGGAGAAGTTAAATGAGCAATGGGACGAGATCATGGGCGAAAAGGGGCGGACGGAATGAACGTCGTCATTGTCAGTGACAGCCACGGGCTGACTGCCGAACTCGCTCAAATTGTGTCGCGTCATCGCCATGAAGCGGATTTGTTCATTCATTGCGGTGATTCCGAGCTGCCGGCGGAAGCGGATGAGCTTGCTCCGTTTGTAGTCGTGCGCGGCAATTGTGATTGGAAAGCCGCGTTTCCCGATGAGCGGATCGAGGAGGCGGATGGCGTCCGCTTCTTTGTCACCCACGGCCATTTATACGGCGTGAAAACGTCGCTTTTACGTTTATACTACCGGGCGAAAGAAACAGAAGCCAACGTCGTTTGCTTCGGCCACTCCCACCTTGCTGGTGCTGAGCAAATCAATGGGGTGTTGTTCATCAATCCCGGCAGCATCGCCTTGCCGCGGGGAAGAAAAGAAAAAACATATGCGGTGCTGACGATTGACAAAGACCAGGCCTTTGTTCAATTTTATGATGTCACGGGTCATCCAATCCCCGGCTTGGCACAAACGTTTTCCTTCTAGGCGGACAAATGTCCGCTTTTTTTATGCATTCGTGCCCCTTCCTCCTCTCCAACTCCCCCGATTTGTTGCGAGAAGAAAAAATTTTTTTAAAATCAGCAAACCCTTGATTCTATCACATTGTAAGCGTATACAATTATTTTGACCAATCAAAATTTTCAAAAAACATTATTGACGCCAAGAAGGTTTAGGATTATTATAATTTTCAAATAAGAGGAACGACTTAAATTCATCATCAAGCCGTTCAAAGCAACCATTGACTGATCAAGGAAGAGGGGAACCGAAATGGGAGAACAATGGATTTTTTTAAACGGAGAATTTGTAACAAAAGAAAACGCAAAAATATCAGTTTATGATCATGGATTTTTGTATGGGGACGGCGTGTTTGAAGGTATTCGCGTCTATAGCGGCAACGTATTCCGCCTAGAAGAACATATAGATCGTCTGTATAACTCAGCTAAGTCCATTATGCTGAACATTCCATACACGAAAGATGAAATGATCAACCACGTGCTCGAAACCGTCCGTCGCAATGGATATCAAGATGCGTACATCCGCCTTGTCGTTTCGCGCGGGGTTGGCGATTTGGGGCTTGACCCGTATAAATGCAAATCACCGCAAGTCGTGATTATCGTTGAGCCGCTGGCGCTCTTCCCGAAACATTTATATGAAACGGGTATCGAAGTCGTGACAGTGGCAACACGTCGCAACCGCTCTGACGTGTTGAGCCCAAAAGTCAAGTCGCTCAACTATTTGAACAATGTTCTTGTGAAGATCGAGGCGCATTTGGCCAATGTTAGTGAAGCTCTTATTTTAAACGATCAAGGGTATGTAGCGGAAGGTTCCGGGGACAACATCTTCATCGTCAAAAACGGCGTCGTTTACACCCCGCCGGGATATGTCGGAGCGCTTGAAGGCATTACGCGCCAAGCGATTATCGAAATTGCTGAGGAGCTTGGCTATACGGTCAAAGAAGAGCCATTTACCCGCCATGATGTATATGTCGCTGATGAGGTGTTTTTAACCGGGACGGCGGCTGAAGTCATTTCCGTCATTAAAGTGGACGGCCGGACGATCGGCGATGGAACACCTGGTTCGCATACGAAGCGGCTTCTTGAAGAATTCCGGCGCCGCGTGATCGCGGAAGGAGTCAAAGTATATCCGACCAAAGCCAATGTCGGTTGAGAGACAATGACAACTGCATAGGGAAAAAGCGTTGATGAGGACAAGTAATCAGCGGGGCCAACATCCACAGAGAGCCGGGGGAGCTGGGAACCGGTGATGTTGCCGCTTGATGAACTCACCTCTGAGCGCCAGCCTGAACGCCAAACGGCTAGTAGGGTTGGACGGGTGGAGACGCGCGCTTCACTCGTTACGAAAATGAGCGGCTGGCTTTGGCTAGCTGCTCCTGAGGCGGCCGTAATGGCCGTGAAGAAGGGTGGTACCGCGGAAAGGAAACCTTTTCGCCCCTTTGGCTGGGTAAGGCCGGCCATGGAGGGGGAAAAGGTTTTTATTATGGATGACAAACAACGGGGAGGATCGACGATGGCAAAGATGAAGGTGGAGGAACAAGCGAAGACGAAGGCGAGAATGAGCGGGTCGCTGATGTTGATTGAAGCGCTCAAGGCGGAAAATGTCGAAGTCATTTTCGGCTATCCGGGCGGTGCGGTGTTGCCGCTTTACGACGAGCTGTACAAAGCCGGTGTGTTTCACGTGTTGACGCGCCATGAGCAAGGCGCCATCCATGCGGCGGAAGGGTACGCGCGCATTTCCGGAAAACCTGGGGTTGTCATCGCCACTTCTGGCCCGGGAGCGACAAACATCGTCACAGGGCTGACGGATGCGATGATGGATTCGCTGCCGCTCGTTGTCTTTACCGGGCAAGTGGCGACGAACGTCATCGGTTCGGATGCGTTTCAGGAAGCAGACGTTGTCGGGATTACGATGCCGATCACAAAACATAACTACCAAGTGCGTGACATCAGCGAACTTCCGAAAATCATCAAAGAAGCGTTTCATATTGCGACGACCGGGCGGCCAGGGCCGGTGTTGATTGACATTCCAAAAGATGTGACGATCGCCGAAGGGGAATTTGACTACAACCAAGATGTCCATCTGCCAGGTTATCAACCGACGACGCAGCCAAACCATTGGCAAATCCGCCGGCTCGTCGAGGCGGTCAGCCAGTCGAAGCGGCCGGTCATTTTAGCCGGTGCCGGCGTCTTGCACGCCAACGCAGCCGATGAATTGCAGCAATATGCAGAACAACAAAACATTCCGGTCGCCCATACGCTCCTTGGCCTCGGTGGTTTCCCAGCTGATCATCCGCTTTTCCTTGGCATGGCCGGCATGCACGGCACGTATGCGGCGAATATGGCGCTGTATGAGTGCGACTTGCTTATTAACATCGGCGCCCGCTTCGATGACCGGGTCACCGGCAATTTAAAATATTTTGCACCAAAGGCGACGGTCGCTCATATTGACATCGATCCAGCGGAAATCGGCAAAAACGTACCAACGAAAATCCCGATCGTCAGCGATGCGAAGGCGGCCTTGCAAGAGCTGATTGAACAGCAAGGCAAACCGGCTGACAACGCGGCATGGCTCGCGCAGCTTAATGAATGGAAGCGGCGCTTCCCGCTTCATTACGAGCCGGAAGCCGGGGCGATCAAACCGCAAAAGCTCATTGAGATGATTTATGAGGTAACGGGCGGCGAAGCGATCGTCACGACCGATGTCGGCCAACATCAAATGTGGGCGGCGCAATATTACAAGTTTAATCGGCCGAACCGCTGGGTCACATCCGGGGGACTCGGCACAATGGGCTTCGGGCTTCCAGCGGCCATCGGTGCCCAGCTTGCTGACCGGAGTGCCACGGTCGTTTCGATCGTCGGCGACGGTGGCTTCCAAATGACATGCCAAGAGCTGTCGGTCATTCAAGAGCTGCAGCTGCCGATCAAAGTCGTCATCGTCAACAACCAGGCGCTCGGCATGGTGCGGCAATGGCAGGAACTGTTTTATGACAAACGGTACTCCCATTCACTCATTCCGAACCAGCCGGATTTCGTGAAATTAGCCGAAGCTTACGGCATGCCGGGGCTACGGGCGAAGACGGAAGCGGAAGCCGCCGAAGTATTAAAACAAGCATTTGCCATCGACGGTCCGGTGCTGCTTGACTTCCATGTCTGCGCCGACGAAAACGTCTATCCGATGGTCGCGCCCGGAAAAGGGCTTCATGAAATGGTGGGGGTGAAAGCATGCGAAGAATTATCACAATGACCGTCAACAACCGTCCAGGCGTATTAAATCGCATCACCGGGCTGTTTACGAAGCGGCATTACAACATTGAAAGCATCACCGTCGGCCATACGGAAATCGATGGGGTATCGCGGATGACGTTCGTCGTCAATGTTGATGATGAACGGATCGCTGAGCAAATTATTAAGCAGCTAAACAAGCAAATCGATGTGCTAAAAGTAAGTGACATTACTGACCAAGCCATCGTCGCACGAGAGCTGGCACTCGTAAAAGTAGCGGCCGCCCCGGCGACCCGCCAAGAAATTTATACGCTCATCGAACCGTTCCGTGCCTCGATCGTGGATGTGAGCAAAGACAGCCTCGTCATTCAAGTGACCGGCGAGCCGGAAAAAGTCGAGGCGTTAATCGAACTGCTCCGTCCGTACGGCATCAAAGAAGTCGCACGCACCGGAACGACTGCGTTTACCCGCGGGGCGCAAAAAGCGGGATCCAATCAGAAAACAGCATTCATCATTTAACAATTATTACACTAATAAAAGGAGAGGGTAATCATGGCAAAAGTTTACTATAACGGAGATGCAAACGAACAATACTTGCAAGGAAAAACAGTTGCTATCATCGGCTATGGTTCGCAAGGCCATGCCCATGCGCAAAATTTGCGTGACAGCGGTGTTCACGTCATTATCGGATTGCGGAAAGGCAGATCATGGGAACAAGCGGAACAAGACGGCTTTGATGTATATTCGGTGCGTGAAGCGTCGAAAAAAGCTGATATCGTGATGGTGCTGCTGCCAGATGAAAAGCAGCCTGCTGTTTACAAGGAAGAAATTGAACCAGAACTGAAACCGGGCAACGCGCTTGTCTTCGCCCATGGCTTTAATATTCATTTCAGCCAAATCGTCCCGCCGGAGCACGTTGACGTCTTTTTAGTCGCACCAAAAGGCCCAGGCCACCTCGTGCGTCGCACATACGTCGAAGGGGCGGGCGTACCAGCACTCATCGCCGTCTACCAAGATGTGACCGGCCATGCCAAGGAAACGGCGCTCGCCTATGCCAAAGCGATCGGTGCCGCTCGGGCTGGAGTGCTTGAGACAACGTTCAAAGAAGAAACAGAAACTGACTTATTCGGCGAACAGGCGGTACTTTGCGGCGGATTGACGGCACTCATTAAAGCCGGATTTGAAACGCTTGTTGAAGCTGGATATCAGCCGGAAGTCGCGTATTTCGAATGTTTGCATGAGATGAAGCTCATCGTCGATCTCCTTTATGAGGGCGGACTGTCGTGGATGCGCTACTCGATTTCTGATACGGCACAATGGGGTGACTTTACATCCGGACCGCGTGTCATTAACGAAGCAGTAAAAGCAGAAATGAAAAACATCTTGCATGACATTCAAACCGGCAAATTTGCAAAAGGCTGGATTTTAGAAAATCAGGCGAATCGTCCAGAATTCAACGCCATCAACCAGCGCGAAAATGAGCATTTGATCGAGGTCGTCGGACGCGAATTGCGGAGCATGATGCCGTTTGTGAAGGCAAAACAAAAAGAGGTGGTGGTGCCAGGTGCGAAAAATTAAGTTTTTTGATACGACCTTGCGCGACGGGGAACAATCGGCTGGTGTCAACTTGAACTTGCAAGAAAAATTGGAGATCGCCCGCCAGCTCGAGCGTCTGCAAGTCGACATTATCGAGGCGGGCTTCCCCGCCTCGTCCAAAGGCGATTTTGAAGCAGTCAAACAAATCGCTGAGACGGTGAGAACATGTTCGGTCACCGGGCTGTCGCGCTCGGTCCGAAGTGATATTGACGCAGCGTGGGAGGCATTAAAAGGCGGCGCTGAACCGCGGTTGCATCTGTTCATCGCCACTTCGCCGATCCATATGGTGCACAAGTTGCGGATGACTCCGGAGCAAGTGATTGAAGCGGCGGTGGAAGCGGTGAAATATGCCAAACGCTTCTTCCCGATCGTTCAATGGTCGGCAGAAGATGCATGTCGGAGCGAGCTTCCGTTTTTAGCCAAAATCGTGACCGAAGTGATCAAGGCCGGCGCTTCAGTGATCAATATCCCGGATACGGTCGGCTATATTACACCAAAAGAGTATGGGGAGATCTTCCTCTATTTACGAAATAATGTTCCGAATATTGAAAACATTTCTTTGTCCGCCCATTGTCATGACGACTTAGGCATGGCGGTCATCAACTCACTGTCGGCCATCGAACATGGGGCGACGCAAGTTGAATGCACGATCAACGGCATCGGTGAGCGGGCCGGCAACGCGGCGCTTGAGGAGATTGCCGTCGCCCTTCACATTCGCAAAGACTATTACCAAGTGGAAACGCGTCTCAATTTGCAAGAAATTAAGCGCACGAGCAATCTAGTCAGCAAGCTGACCGGCATGGTCGTTCCGCCGAACAAAGCAGTTGTCGGCAAAAATGCTTTTGCTCACGAATCAGGCATCCATCAAGACGGCGTTTTAAAAGAAAAAACGACGTATGAAATCATCTCGCCAGAGCTCGTCGGTGTGTCGTCGAATTCGATGGTACTTGGCAAACATTCCGGGCGCCATGCGCTCCGCAACCGGGTCGAAGAGCTCGGCTATACGCTATCAGAGGAAGAGATCAACCAGCTGTTCGTCCGCTTTAAAGAGTTGGCAGACAAAAAGAAAGATGTTACGGACGACGATTTGATCGCTTTAATTTTCGAAGAGAAGTTCGACCATTTCAAAGACTTCTACCAATTGTCATCGATTCAAGTGCAATACGGGACAAATCAAATCCCGACAGCAGTTGTTGTACTGAAAGATGGGAAAGGAAACACCATTCAAGAAGCAGCGACTGGAGCTGGCAGCGTCGAGGCGTTGTACAACACATTGGAGCGCTGTTTCCAAACGGCGGTGACGCTGTTAGATTACCGGATTGAATCGGTCGGAGGCGGCCGTGATGCGCTAGCACAAGTGTTTGTCAAAGTGCGCGTCAACGATGTGGAAACGAGCGGCCGCGGAACGGCGCAAGATGTGTTGGAAGCTTCAGCTAAAGCGTACATTAACGCGATGAACCGCATGTTTATGATCGAAGCGATGCGTGCTGAAAACGAAAAAGTGACAACACCATAAAACGGGGGGATCGAGCATGGGAAACTATCGGATTGCCGTCTTGCCGGGAGATGGTATCGGCAAAGAAGTGACGTCTGGAGCGGTGGAAGTATTAAAAGCGGTCGGAATCCGGTTTGGCCACGAGTTTACATTCGAATACGGGTTGATTGGCGGAGCGGCGATCGATGAAGTAGGGACGCCGCTTCCAGAAGAAACGCTTCGCCTTTGCCAACAAAGCGATGCTGTCTTGCTTGGGGCGGTCGGCGGTCCGAAGTGGGACCAAAATCCTCCGCACTTGCGCCCGGAAAAAGGGTTGCTTGCTATCCGTCAACAGCTTGGGCTGTACGCGAACTTGCGGCCGGTCGTCTGCTATGACAGTTTGGATTCCGCTTCGCCGTTAAAATCCGATCTCGTGCAAGGGGTAGATTTTATCATCGTTCGTGAATTGACCGGCGGCATTTACTTCGGCCAACCGAGCGGCCGCGTTGTTGAAAATGGGGAAGAAAAAGCCGTTGACACACTCTTATATAAAAAGGAAGAGATTGAACGGATTGTGCGCATGGCGTTTACGCTGGCACGTGGGCGGAAGAAAAAAGTGACATCGGTCGATAAGGCGAACGTGCTCTCCTCAAGCCGTTTATGGCGGGAAGTGGCCGAAGAGGTGGCTAAACAATTCCCGGATGTAGAGCTTGAACATATGCTGGTCGACAATGCAGCGATGCAACTGATCCGCGCGCCTAAGCAGTTTGACGTGATCGTCACTGAAAATATGTTTGGCGACATTTTAAGCGATGAAGCATCGATGTTGTCCGGCTCGCTCGGGATGTTGCCATCAGCTAGCTTGTCGGCTTCCGGACCGAGCTTGTATGAGCCGGTGCACGGTTCGGCGCCCGATATCGCTGGCATGCGAAAGGCGAATCCGATTGCTGCTATTTTGTCGGCTGCCATGATGCTTCGCCTGTCGTTTGGGCTCACCGCCGAGGCGGAAGCGATCGAGCATGCGGTGCAGCAGGCGCTCACTGCGGGCTTGCGAACGGCTGATCTAGCGCAAAGCAACGGTCGTGTCGTATCGACAGATGAAATGATCGAGGAAATCAAAACAGCTGTACTGGACTATACAGCGATCGCGCAAATCATGACCGTTTATGCATGAGACGAGCGAGGTGAAGGCAATGAAACCAAAAACGATCATCGAGAAAATATGGGAAAACCATGTCGTTTATCGAGAAGAAGGAAAGCCGGATTTGCTGTATATCGATTTGCATTTAGTGCATGAAGTGACATCGCCGCAGGCATTTGAAGGGCTGCGCCAAAACGGGCGCAAAGTTCGGCGTCCGGATTTGACGTTTGCGACGATGGACCATAACGTGCCGACTGTCAACCGGTTTGTCATTACTGATGAAGTGGCACGCAACCAAATCGCTGCGCTTGAGCGCAACTGCCGCGAGTTTGGCATCCCGCTTGCTGACTTGCACAGCGAAGAACAAGGAATCGTTCATGTGATTGGTCCGGAACTTGGCTTGACTCAGCCAGGAAAAACGATCGTCTGCGGCGACAGTCATACATCGACGCACGGAGCGTTTGGCGCCTTGGCGTTTGGCATCGGAACAAGTGAAGTCGAGCACGTATTGGCGACACAAACGCTTTGGCAGCATAAACCGAAAACGTTGCAAATCCGCATCAACGGCCAGCTCGGCAAAGGAGTGACGGCGAAAGACGTCATTTTGGCTATCATTGGCCGCTACGGCGTCGGCGTCGGCACCGGTTATATTATCGAGTTTACCGGTGAGGCGATCCGTCGGATGTCGATGGAAGAGCGGATGACGATTTGCAACATGTCGATCGAAGCCGGGGCGCGCGCCGGCCTCATCAGTCCGGATGAAACGACATTTGCCTATTTGCGAGGACGCAAATATGCACCAAAAGGAGAGGAGTTTGACCAAGCGGTTGAACGGTGGCGTGCGCTTGCCAGCGACGAAGGGGCCGAGTATGACAAAACGATCGAAATTGACGCCTCAACCATTGCCCCGATGGTAACGTGGGGCACGAACCCATCGATGAGCACATCGGTTGATGGAACGGTGCCCGACCCGGAACAGTTTGAAAGCGAAACAGAGCGAAACGCGGTGCGCCGGGCGCTTGAGTATATGGGGCTGAAGCCGGGCATGTCGATTACCGAAATTCCGGTGCAGCATGTATTTATCGGTTCCTGTACGAACTCACGCATCAGCGATTTGCGCGAAGCGGCGAAAATCGTCAAGGGCCAAAAAGTAGCTCCTGGTGTCAGAGCGCTTGTTGTACCCGGGTCGCAGCAAGTAAAAAAACAGGCTGAAGAAGAAGGACTCGCGCAAATTTTCCTTGATGCCGGCTTTGAATGGCGCGATGCTGGCTGCAGCGCCTGTTTGGGCATGAACCCGGACATCATTCCGGAAGGCGAGCATTGTGCGTCGACGTCGAACCGCAACTTTGAAGGGCGTCAAGGAAAAGGAGCGCGCACCCATCTTGTCAGCCCGGCGATGGCTGCTGCCGCTGCCATTTACGGCCGCTTTGTCGATGTGCGTCAGCTCGAAGCTGAACCGGTCCGGTAAGGGATGCTTCTTGAATCCGCAGCATCCCACCTTAGGGCCATCCGCTTTTGGAACGGTGACTGATACATCTGATGGAAGGGGAGAGACGATGAAGCCGTTTACGATTCACCGCGGAAAAACTGCTGGCATCGACCGGGTGAACATCGATACCGACCAAATCATTCCGAAACAGTTTTTAAAACGGATCGAGCGTACCGGATTTGGCCAATTTCTGTTTTACGACTGGCGCTATTTAAGCGATGGTACGCCGAATCCGGAGTTTGAGCTCAACCGTCCGGAAAATGAAGGGGCAACGATTTTGGTCGCCGGTGACAATTTTGGCTGTGGTTCATCGCGCGAACATGCCCCGTGGGCGCTTCAGGATTATGGATTTCGTGCGATCATTGCTCCTTCATTTGCCGATATCTTTTACAATAACTGCTTAAAAAACGGACTGCTGCCCATTCGGCTTGATCAGGAAGATGTCCGCTATTTATTACAACAGAGCGAGCGTGCTGACTACGAGCTGACCGTTTCGCTTGAAGAACAGCGGGTGTTTGATGACGAAGGGTTTTCACGCCCGTTTGACATCGACCCGTACCGGAAGAAGTTGCTCTTAAAAGGCTGGGACGAAATTGATTTAACGTTTGTATACGAATCGCATATTGCTGCCTACGAGCAAAAACATTGTCCGCGGCCGTAAGCGCTTGGCGTTCGGAACGGCAATGTAAGGCGAACTGAGGGTGTCCTAAAAGAAAAGGGACACCCTTTTTCATCACTGTATACATGCGCTGAATCGTTCTTTTAGAGCTGGTGACGGAGCAAAAAAGGCGTTTCGCTCATTGAGAGAGAAAAATGATGGATGGAAGGAGTAATGGTTTTTGTCAGTTTTTTAGGCTATAGCTTCCCTCTTTTGAAGACAGTCGTCCCTTTCAGTCAGTCCCCGTTTTTGACCAAACAGTAGAGGGATGAGTGGGCTGTCATGATGTTGCTGCGGCTTGTTTCGCCAGGGAAAACTTGCTACACTTGTGGTAAATGCAAATAGGAGCAGGCAAAGATGGGGAACGGAAAAAAAGGAAAAATCATTATGTTTCCACAAACGAAAGAACGGCTGATCGAAGCGGCGTTCACAGCACTCGAGGCGAAGCAGTACAAGGAAGCACTCCGTTTTTTGCGTGCCGCCGAACAGCTTGGTGACGGCAGCTTTCCGATCCGGCTCGGGCTTGCGGTTTGCTGCTACGAGCTGGGAGATTACGATGAGGCGGAATGGCGCCTGGCCGCATTGCTTGATGAACAACCGAACAATGGCGAACTGTTGCAAATGTATGTTGCCCTGCTGTTACAGACGAACCGATATCGGGAGGCGGAAACGTTCATCCGCTCCGCTTTGCGTCGCCAGACACTGCCAGTTTCATTGCGTGAACAGCTTCGCCAGCTGCTCCGATTCAGTGAAAAAATGAACGTCCGCCCATTGCCGCCCGCGGAATGGAAGCGGGTGAAACGGTTGCTTGAATCGGAGGATATCGCCGAGCAAATGCAGCTCATTAAACAGCTGGAAAAAGAAGATATCGCTCCAGTACTGTCACTGTTGAGTCAATATTTAAGTGAACCGAAAAAAAGCCCGATAGCAAAAACGATGTTGCTTCGGCTTCTGACGGTGAAACAGATTGATGAGACAGTGACGGTTGAGAAGTTTGGCCAGCGTATCGATGTCGTCCCATCTGCATTAAACGAACAGGCGGAAACGGAATTCGCTTCAACGCTGTTGCGCCTGCTTGAGCAGCGACTTACGGTGGAGAGCCCGAGCTTGTATGAAACGGCGGCGGAAATATGGCTTCGCTATGCGTACATCTTGTATCCGTTCCCGCCAGAGCCGGCCGATGCCGACGTATGGCTTGCTGCCCTTCATTGGATGGCAAGCCGGCTTCAAGGTATGGACGCTGATATGAGTATGTTGGCTGCCCGCTACGGTGTAGCGGTGGAGGAGATGGCGAAGCTTTGCAAAAAGTTGAACGAAATAGAGAAACTTTCCTACCTCTGATGGATGGTTCTGTATTGAAACATAGCTTTTGTATGTTATAATATAATGGCTGTGCTATGTATCTGTTTTCGCATACTTGGCTACATAATATGGACATAATAAAAGGATAATGGACAAGCAGATTGCGCCATGATCCTAGCAATGATTTTAGGTGGAGGGAACAGTATGTCAGTCAAATGGGAAAAGCTTGAAGGCAACGAAGGCGTATTGACCGTTGAGGTCGACGCTGAACAAGTGAACAAAGGCTTGGACGCCGCATTCAAAAAAGTGGTGAAAAACGTCTCGCTTCCGGGCTTCCGTAAAGGGAAAGTACCGCGCGTCTTGTTTGAAAAACGCTTTGGCGTTGAAGCGCTCTATCAAGATGCGCTCGACATTTTGCTGCCGGAAGCGTATGCGAAAGCGGTCGAAGAAGCAGGCATTGAGCCGGTATCGATGCCGGAAATCGACATTGAGCAAATGGAAAAAGGCAAAAGCTTAATTTTTAAAGCGAAAGTCACTGTTAAACCGGAAGTAAAACTCGGTCAATACAAAGGACTTGAGGTTGAAAAAATCGATACGACGGTAACGGATGAAGATGTCGAAAATGAGCTGAAGCGCCTGCAAGAAAACTATGCTGAACTGGTCGTCAAAGAAGAGGGGACAGTGGAAAACGGTGATACGGCCGTCATCGACTTTGAAGGATTTGTCGACGGTGAACCGTTTGAAGGTGGCAAAGCAGAAAACTATTCGCTCGAAATCGGCTCCGGAACGTTCATTCCTGGGTTTGAAGATCAGCTTGTCGGCATGAAAGCGGGAGAAGAAAAAGAAATTCAAGTCACCTTCCCGGAAGAGTATCATGCTGAACAACTGGCGGGCAAACCGGCGACGTTCAAAGTGAAAGTACACGAAGTGAAAGCGAAACAACTGCCGGCGCTTGACGATGAATTCGCAAAAGATGTCGATGAAGAAGTCGAAACGCTTGACGAACTGAAGTCGAAAATCCGCACTCGTTTAGAAGAAGCGAAGAAGAACGAGGCAGAAGCGGCCGTTCGCAACGCAGTTGTTGAGAAAGCAGCGGCCAACGCGGAAATCGATATTCCGGCTGTCATGGTGCAAAATGAGACTGACCGGATGCTTCGCGAATTTGACCAACGTCTGCAAATGCAAGGAATGAACTTGCAGTTGTACTATCAATTCTCCGGCCAGGACGAAGCAGCGTTGCGTGAACAAATGAAAGAAGATGCTGAAAAGCGGGTGCGCGCAGCACTGACGCTTGAAGCGATCGCCAAAGCAGAAAATATCGACGTGACTGACGAAGAAGTGAATGAAGAGCTTGAAAAAATGGCCGCATCCTACAACTTGAGCGTTGACAAGTTAAAAGAGCTGATCGGCAACCTCGACGGCGTCAAAGAAGATTTAAAATGGCGAAAAACGGTCGATTTTCTTGTAGAGCACAGCACGGTTGCGGCATAATACTGAAGTAGGGAAGGAACAAGGCGCGAAACGTTCGTGCCTTGTTCTTTATCTCATCAATGGCGATTGGAGGATGAGTTTTCAAACTTTTCTAACACATTTTAGTTTTTTCATTCGCTTTTTCGGGAACACTTATGGTAAAATAGCGAATACATACGTTTTTGCAACGAAGGATGGCGACACACGATACATAACGCAGGCGTGATTCCGTTAACAAGGGGTGAATAACATGTTTAAATTTAACGATGAAAAAGGGCAGTTGAAATGTTCGTTTTGTGGCAAAACACAAGACCAAGTGCGCAAGTTGGTCGCTGGGCCGGGTGTGTACATTTGCGATGAGTGCATCGAGCTATGCACGGAGATCGTCGAAGAAGAGCTTGGCAATGAGGAAGAGTTCGAGTTTAAAGATGTGCCAAAGCCGGTGGAAATCCGTGAAATTCTAGATGAATACGTCATCGGCCAGGACGAGGCGAAAAAATCGCTTGCCGTTGCCGTTTATAATCATTATAAACGGATTAACTCCGGCAGCAAAATTGACGATGTAGAGCTGTCGAAAAGCAACATTTTGATGATCGGGCCGACTGGAAGCGGGAAAACGCTCTTGGCGCAAACATTGGCACGCATTTTAAACGTACCGTTTGCCATTGCTGATGCGACATCGCTCACGGAAGCGGGCTATGTTGGCGAGGACGTCGAAAACATTTTGCTGAAGCTTATTCAAGCGGCTGACTACGACGTCGAACGGGCAGAAAAAGGCATTATTTACATCGACGAAATCGATAAAATTGCCCGCAAGTCGGAAAACCCTTCCATTACCCGCGATGTTTCGGGTGAAGGGGTGCAGCAGGCCCTGTTGAAAATTTTGGAAGGCACGATCGCCAGCGTTCCGCCGCAGGGTGGCCGCAAACATCCGCATCAAGAGTTTATTCAAATTGATACGACGAACATTTTGTTTATTTGCGGCGGGGCGTTTGACGGAATTGAGCCGATCATCAAGCGCCGCCTCGGCAAAAAAGTGATCGGGTTTGGTGCTGAAATGAACCAAGCTGACGTTGATGAGAAAAACTTGCTGTCGAAAGTGTTGCCGGAAGACTTGCTCAAGTTTGGTCTCATTCCGGAGTTCATCGGCCGCCTGCCGGTCATTACTACGCTTGAACCGCTCGATGAACAAGCGTTGATTGATATTTTGACGAAGCCGAAAAACGCCATTGTGAAGCAATACAAAAAAATGCTCGAGCTTGACGGCGTTGAGCTTGAGTTTGAAGAAGCCGCACTCCGTGAAATCGCGAAAAAAGCAATTGAACGGAAAACGGGAGCGCGCGGTCTCCGTTCGATCATCGAAGGCATTATGCTCGATGTCATGTTTGAGCTTCCGTCGCGCGAAGATGTGCAAAAATGTATCATTACTGTCGATACCGTGTGCGGCAAAAAACCACCGAAACTCATTCGCCATGACGGCACGGTGGTCGAGCACGAACGGAAAACGTCCGCTTAATGAGGGAAACCGCCTTTTACGGCGGTTTCTTTTTTGTTGCATGCCCTAGGCGCCAGTCGGCGCTTTTTTTGTTTATTCCCGCCAATTCGCGGAGATACTATTATACTACATACTACTTGAAGGCAGGAGGATATCGGGGCATGAATTGGACGAATATCGTGCTTGTAATTCAGTTGTTTTTTGGGGTCGTCATCGGCCTTTATTTTTGGAATTTGTTAAAAGGACAGCGTGTGCAAAAAGTATCGATTGATAAAGAATCGCGCAAAGAGATGGAGCAGCTCCGCAAGCTGCGCTCTATTTCACTCACTGAGCCGCTTGCCGAAAAAGTACGCCCGAAAAGTTTTGACGATATCGTAGGTCAGGAAGACGGCATCAAGGCATTGAAAGCAGCACTGTGCGGGCCGAACCCGCAACATGTCATCATTTATGGACCACCTGGCGTCGGCAAAACAGCCGCAGCCCGGTTGGTACTTGAAGAAGCGAAGAAAAATCCGCTCTCCCCGTTTAAGAAAAATGCTGTATTTGTTGAGCTCGATGCGACGACGGCGCGCTTTGACGAGCGCGGCATCGCCGATCCGCTCATTGGCTCGGTGCATGACCCGATTTACCAAGGGGCCGGGGCGATGGGACAAGCCGGTATCCCCCAGCCGAAACAAGGGGCGGTGACGAACGCTCATGGCGGCGTTTTGTTTATTGATGAAATTGGCGAACTCCATCCCATCCAAATGAACAAGCTGCTCAAAGTGCTTGAGGATCGGAAAGTGTTTTTTGAAAGCGCCTATTACAGCAAAGAAAACCCACAAATTCCAAGCCATATCCATGACATTTTCCAAAACGGGCTGCCGGCCGATTTTCGCCTTGTCGGTGCAACGACACGAACGCCAAACGAGATTCCTCCGGCCATTCGTTCCCGTTGTTTAGAAGTGTTTTTCCGCGAATTGGATCAAGACGAAATCGCCTTGATCGCCAAAAAAGCAGCGGAAAAAATCCGCTTGAATGTTTCCGAAAGCGGCATTCGTCTCCTTGCCGCTTATGCGCGCAACGGTCGGGAAGCGGTGAACATGATGCAAATTGCGGCCGGGCTTGCCATTACGGAAAACCGGGAGAAAATTTTGGATAAAGATATTGAATGGGTCATTCACTCAAGCCAAATGGCTCCGCGCTATGAAAAGAAAATTGGATCCGCTCCGGCAGTCGGTGTTGTCAATGGGCTGGCGGTATACGGACCGAACACCGGCGCGCTTCTCGAAATTGAAGTGACTGCCTTGCCAGCGAAAGGAAAAGGATCAATCAATGTGACCGGCATTGTCGAGGAAGAAAGCATTGGTAGTCCGGAAAAATCGGTGCGCCGCAAAAGTATGGCGCGCGGCTCGGCGGAAAACGTGATTACCGTGCTTCGTGCGATGGGGGTACCGGCGGACCGTTACGATATTCACGTCAATTTTCCAGGCGGTGTGCCAGTCGACGGTCCTTCAGCCGGGGTGGCGATCGCGGTTGGGATTTATTCGGCCATTTATCAGCTGCCGGTCGATCATACCGTCGCAATGACTGGAGAAATTAGCATCCACGGCTACGTCAAACCGGTCGGTGGCGTGTTTGCTAAAATTAAAGCGGCCAAGCAAGCCGGAGCGAAAAAAGTCATTATTCCGATTGAAAACATGCAATCGCTGTTGCGGGAAGTGAGCGGTATTCAAATTATCGCTGTCCGCCGCCTTGAAGAAGCGCTCATCCACGTGTTCGGTGAAGAAACACTCCGTCGAGGCACTGCATTTTTGCCGGCTGCTGCCGCCGATCGTTCAGGGAAAAAGCTCGTGTAACAAAGGGGGAGCGATGGCAAAGAGGAGCGCAGCCGCCCGTTTTTGCCGCTGTGGAATATACCGTTTCGTGTACGGCTCGCTGCATTGTGCGGCCGACTATGAGACAGATCAACGGTTTTACCAGTTGTCAGTGTACGGCTTCGGCGCAAGCGGATGATCGCCGGAGTCGATTTTTCTTTGTCTGCAAATAAGATGCTGTTCTCTTTGGTATTCATCAAATTTTACAAATCTGGCTGTCGTACTATACAATAAACGAATAGAAGCGAGATATGGAGGTGTTCGGCGTGAACGGAAAGAAAAAGGAGACGATCGTTCCGCTTTTGCCGCTGCGGGGGTTGCTTGTGTTTCCGACGATGGTACTCCATTTGGACGTCGGGCGCGAGAAATCGGTGAAAGCACTCGAACAGGCGATGGTCGAGGACCATATCATTTTGCTGACATCGCAAAAAGATGTCGCCATCGACGAACCGGACATGGACGACTTATATAAAATGGGGACGATTGCGCGCGTTAAGCAGTTGTTGAAATTGCCGAACGGCACGTTCCGTGTGCTTGTCGAAGGCATTGCCCGGGCGCTCATCACCGAAGTCGTCAGCGAGGAGCCGTATTTTTCCGTCAAGGTGGAAAAATTCGCTGATCGGGCATCGAAAGACTTGGAAGATGAGGCGCTCAAGCGGACGATGCTCGAATATTTTGAGCAATACATAAATTTATCCAAGCGGCTGTCGGCGGACATTTATGCCTCGATTGTCGACATTGATGAGCCGGGGCGGATGGCCGATATTATCGCTTCGCATTTGCCGCTTAAGCTCGAAGAAAAACAGCGTATTTTAGAAACGATCGATGTGAAAGAACGGCTGAATAAAATTATTCAAATTTTGCACAACGAGAAAGAAGTGCTCCAGCTCGAGAAAAAAATTAGCGCTCGCGTCAAACAGTCAATGGAGCGGACGCAAAAAGAGTATTATTTGCGCGAGCAAATGAAAGCCATTCAAAAAGAGCTCGGTGAAAAGGAAGGAAAAACGGGTGAAGTCGAGGCGCTCAAAGAGAAAATCGAGGCAGCCGGCATGCCAGAACATGTGAAAGAGACGGCCCTCAAGGAGCTCGACCGCTATGAAAAAATTCCGGCAACATCAGCGGAAAGTGCGGTCATCCGCAACTACTTAGACTGGCTCATTGCTTTGCCATGGTCAAAAGAAACGAAAGACATCCACGATATTAAACGCGCGGAAACGATTTTAAACGAGGAGCATTACGGGCTTGATAAGGTGAAAGAGCGGGTGCTTGAATTTTTGTCCGTGCAGCAGTTGACCCAATCGTTAAAAGGACCGATTCTTTGCCTTGCCGGACCGCCGGGGGTCGGAAAAACATCGCTTGCCCGCTCGATTGCCAAAGCACTCGGCCGTCGTTTCGTTCGCATGTCGCTTGGCGGCGTGCGCGACGAATCGGAAATTCGCGGCCATCGTCGCACGTACGTTGGAGCGATGCCGGGTCGCATCATTCAAGGCATGAAAAAAGCAGGCACGATCAATCCGGTCTTTTTGCTTGATGAGATCGACAAAATGTCAAGCGATTTCCGTGGCGACCCATCCGCGGCTATGCTTGAGGTGCTCGATCCGGAACAAAACCATACGTTCAGCGATCATTATATCGAAGAGCCGTACGATTTATCGAAAGTAATGTTTATCGCTACCGCTAACAATTTGGCGACGATTCCGCAGCCGTTGTTGGACCGGATGGAAATCATTCACATTCCAGGCTATACAGAGGTCGAAAAGCTGCATATCGCCAAACGGCATTTGCTGCCGAAGCAGCTGGCGGAGCATGGACTGAAAAAGGCAGCGCTCCAGGTTCGGGATGATGCGATGTTGGATATCATCCGTCATTATACGCGCGAAGCCGGCGTTCGGGAGCTTGAACGGCAACTTGCCGCCATTTGCCGGAAAGCGGCTCGCCTCATCGTCTCTGGGGAGAAAAAGCGGGTTGTGGTTACACAAAATAATATCGAAGAATTTTTAGGGAAACGAAAATACCGCTATGGTCAGGCGGAGGCAGAAGATCAAATTGGGGTAGCCACCGGTCTTGCGTATACCGCGTTTGGCGGTGATACGCTCGCCATCGAAGTGTCGCTTGCGAAAGGCAACGGCAAACTTGTCTTGACCGGAAAACTCGGAGATGTAATGAAAGAGTCGGCACAAGCAGCGTTCAGCTATGTGCGTTCACGCGCCGAGGAGCTCGGCATTGACCCGAAATTTCATGAAACGTACGATATCCATATTCACGTTCCAGAAGGAGCGGTGCCAAAAGACGGACCGTCTGCTGGTATTACGATCGCGACTGCGCTCATTTCCGCTTTAACAGGTAAGCCGGTCAGCCGGTTTGTCGGTATGACCGGGGAAATTACGCTGCGTGGCCGTGTGCTCCCGATCGGCGGCTTAAAAGAGAAAACGCTAAGCGCCCACCGCGCCGGACTGAAAACGGTCATTTTACCGAAAGATAATGAAAAAGATTTGGCCGACATTCCGGATACAGTAAAGCGCGACTTGCGCTTTGTGCTCGTCTCCCATCTCGATGAGGTGCTGCCACATGCGTTGGTGGGGTGGGAACGATGAACATCACAAAAGCAGAGCTCGTCATCAGTGCTGTCAAACCCGAGCAATATCCGGATAGTGGGCGGCCGGAAGTGGCGCTTGCTGGTCGCTCAAACGTCGGCAAATCGTCATTTATCAACAAAATGATCAATCGGAAGAACTTGGCGCGCACCTCATCAAAGCCAGGGAAAACGCAGACGTTGAACTTTTATTTGATTAACGATTCGTTTTACTTTGTAGACGTGCCTGGCTATGGTTTTGCCCGCGTGTCGAAGCAGGAGCGGCAAAAATGGGGAAAAATGATGGAGACGTATTTCACGACGCGCGAGACGCTCAAAGCGGCGCTGTTGCTTGTCGATTTGCGCCACCCGCCAACCAAAGACGATGTCATGATGTATGAGTTTTTCAAACATTACGAGATTCCTGTGATCGTCATTGCGACGAAAGCGGATAAAGTCCCGCGTGGCAAGCAGCAAAAGCATGCGAAAATCGCACGCGAAACGTTGCGTCTGGCAGCCGGTGACTCCCTCATTTTGTTTTCCTCCGAGACCGGGCAAGGAAAAGAGGAAGCGTGGGCGGCGCTCTTGCCGTTTTTGACCGAGTGATAAAAAAGTGTTCTCATATTTGGTGATGAAAAAGGTGTCTCGATCCTTCGAGACACCTTTTGTTCACCTCCAACTACCTCCGTTTGGCCCATAATACGTAAATGCCGATGGCGATGAGTCCGAGCGGCCAAAACTTCCAGATGGAAGAAAGGCCGGTTTGGACGAGATGGAACAGCGGCTGGCCGCGGTCGGAAAACGACAGCACAATAGCAAGAAGCAAAAAAAATGCGCCGAAGCCGGCTCCGCTTTTTTGCTTGCGACTGCTGGCGAAAAAAGAGAGTGCAATGATGAAAAAAAAGATGTTTGTGCCATGGGGCCAAGACGGAAAGGCACTGGCAAGCAAAAGCTCAACACCGAAGCCGAGCAAAAGAAAGCCCGGGAAAACATAATGGTACTCGCGCGCCGAATACGCCTGCCCAAGCAAGGCGGCGCCGCAAATGGCGAGCAAAGCCGGCCATCCTTGAAGGAAGCGGAGCAATGGAATGGCTAACTGTCCGGCAAGAAAATATAATCCGAGGCCGATGAACAATATGCCGGAGAAAGCAGCTCTGTTTTTCACGATCGTGCCCCCCGTTTCCCATTTAGACATGTTTATGATAGAATGTTCACTGTATACAGTTTAACATAGCTCGTGAGGGATGTTCACAATTTTTTCAAATCGGAATGATAGACGTTTATGGTATAATAGTGGAAGGGATTGGGCTAAGAAGGGGGGATTGCACCGTGCAGATCATCGTAGTTGGCGTCAATTATAAAACTGCCCCTGTAGAAATTCGTGAAAAGTTGGCGTTTGGTGAGGCAGAGCTCGGCGAGGCGATGAAACAGCTCGCCAAGCAAAAAAGCATCCTCGAAAACGTCATCGTTTCCACATGCAATCGGACGGAAATTTACGCGGTCGTCGATCAACTGCATACCGGCCGTTACTATATAAAAGCATTTTTAGCCGAATGGTTTGACATCGAAGCGGAGGCGATCGCCCCGTATTTGCGCGTGCTCGAAGGGGAAGCGGCCGCGGGGCATTTGTTCCGCGTAGCAGCCGGCCTTGACTCCATGGTGCTTGGAGAAACGCAAATTTTAGGACAAGTGAAAGGGAGCTATTTGCTCGCTCAAGAGATTGGAACGAGCGGCACGATTTTGAACCACCTGTTTAAACAGGCAGTGACGTTTGCCAAACGCGCCCATTCGGAAACCGGGATCGGTGCGCATGCCGTGTCGGTCAGTTATGCAGCTGTCGAGTTGGCGAAGAAAATTTTCGGCCATCTCAACGGCAAGCATGTTTTGATTATCGGTGCCGGCAAAATGGGGACGTTGGCGGCGCAAAACTTGTACGGCAACGGTGTCGGTAAAGTGACCGTCGTCAACCGGACGCTTGAAAAAGCGAAGCAGCTCGCGGCGCAGTTTGACGGTGAGGCGAAGTCGCTTGGCGAATTGTCATGTGCACTGCTTGAAGCGGATATCGTCATCAGCTCGACGGGAGCGAAAGGCTACATGTTAACGAAAGAGGAGATGGCTCCGCTTGAGAAAATGCGTAAAGGCCGCCCGTTGTTTATGGTCGATATTGCCGTGCCGCGCGATTTAGACCCGGCGCTCGCTGAACTAGAGACGGTCTTTTTGTACGACATTGATGACTTGCAAGACGTCGTCGCAGCGAATTTGGCGGAACGGCAAAAAGCTGCCGCCCTCATTGAGGAGATGATTGAAGGGGAGCTAGTGGCGTTTGGCCAATGGTTGCAGACGCTCGGCGTTGTGCCAGTCATCGCGGCGCTGCGGGAAAAAGCGCTCGCCATTCAGGCGGAAACGATGAAAAGCTTGGAGCGAAAGTTGCCGCATTTGTCGGAGCGCGATCGGAAAGTGTTGAACAAACATACGAAAAGCATTATTAACCAGCTGCTCCGCGACCCGATTTTGCAGGTGAAGGAACTTGCCGCTGGTCCGAACGCTGACGAAGCGCTTCAGCTGTTTATGAAAATTTTTAATATCGAAGATGCAGTCAAAGCAGAGCAACGGAGCGCGCAGCGAGCAGAAGTGCAGTTGAGGGATGAACAGCAAGCGGAAGCGGTTCGCGCCGCCCGCCCATCATGGCAGCTGTAAGGTGGGATAGATGGTGGCGTTGTATGAACTGTCTATTTTGCTCTACATTGCTTCGATTCTTTTCTATTTTATCGATTTTTTGCAGCAAAACCGGAAGGCGAATGAAACCGCCTTCTGGTTGCTTTCTGTCGTTTGGCTGTTGCAAACATTGACATTCGCCTTCCGCATCATGGAAACAAAGCGCTTTCCGATTTTAACGATGTCGGAAGGGCTTTATTTTTACGCCTGGCTGCTTATCACGCTGTCGCTTGTCATCAACCGGCTGTTGCGTGTTGATTTTATCGTCTTTTTTACGAACGTACTCGCTTTTTTTATTTTGGCCATTCATACGTTCGTGCCGTCCTCGCAATCGCCGGCTGTCGCCAAACGGCTTGTCTCCGAACTGCTGGTCATCCATATTACCCTTTCCTTCGGGGCATATGCAGCGTTTACACTGTCATTTCTTTTCTCGGTGCTTTACATGTTGCAATACAGTCTGTTGAAAAAGAAAAAGTGGAACGCTCGTCTTTGGCGGATGGCTGATTTGTCGAAGCTCGATTTTTCGTCGTATGTTTTAAATTTGCTCGGTTTGCCTATGTTGTTATTAGGGCTTATTCTCGGTATGATTTGGGCGTATATTCAAATCGATTATTTCCATTGGTATGACGCGAAAGTGCTTGGATCATTTGTCGTTCTTCTCGTTTATGGCGTCTATTTTTACAAACGGATCGTCCGACAGGTGCAAGGGAAGACGATCGCGCTATGGAATATCGGTTCATTTTTATTTTTGCTTATCAACTTTTTCTTGTTTGGCAGTTTGTCAGAATTCCATTTTTGGTATGCGTAATTGAGGAGGAGCGAAATGCGAAACATCGTCGTTGGCTCGCGGCGCAGCAAGCTTGCTTTGACTCAGACGAACTGGGTCATTAACGAATTGAAGCGGCTCGGGGCGCCGTTTACGTTTGAGGTAAAAGAAATCGTCACGAAAGGAGATCGCGTGCTCGATGTCACGCTCTCCAAAGTAGGAGGCAAAGGGCTGTTTGTGAAAGAAATTGAGCATGAAATGCTGACCGGCGGCATCGATATGGCCGTCCACAGTATGAAAGACATGCCGGCAGTACTGCCGAGCGGATTGGTGATCGGCTCGGTTCCGCGGCGTGAGGATGTGCGTGATGTGCTCGTCAGCAAGGGGAATCTGTCGCTTTCCGATTTGCCAAGCGGGGCGGTCATCGGTACGAGCAGTCTGCGCCGCTCGGCACAGTTGCTCGCCTATCGGCCGGATGTGACGATCAAATGGATCCGCGGCAACATTGACACAAGGCTGGCGAAGCTGAAAAACGAAGATTATGACGCCATCGTGCTGGCGGCTGCCGGCTTGGCGCGTATGGGCTGGAGCGATGACGTGATCAGCGAATATTTGTCGCCGGATGTGTGCGTCCCGGCGGTTGGCCAAGGAGCGCTTGCTGTCGAATGCCGTGAAGATGATGTGGAGTTGCGCGAGTGGCTGAGCCGTCTGAATGATGAACAGACGGAACGAGCAGTTCGGGCGGAGCGCGCCTTTTTGCAGCAGATGGAAGGTGGATGCCAAGTGCCGATTGCCGGCTATGCGGAAGTGAAGGAGGGAATGGTGCATCTTACTGCGCTTGTTGCCTCCCCAGACGGCAAAGAGAAATACAAAGAAATCGTCATTGGCGCTGATCCGGAAGAGGTCGGCCGACAGGCAGCTGCCCTCCTGAGTGAGCAAGGGGCCAAAGAGCTGATCGAGCGCGTAAAAAAGGAGCTGGGCAACTAATGACCAATCGTGCGCTGGCTGGCAAGACAGTGCTTGTAACCCGTGACAAGGAGCAGGCGGCATCGTTTTCCGCCAAGCTGCGCGACGCTGGTGCGGTGCCGATCGAAATCCCACTCATAGCTATCCGGCCAGCGGCGACACCGGAAGCGATTGCCGCGCTCGCCGAACGGCTTGAGGAATACCGATGGCTCGTCTTGACGAGCGCGAACGCCATTCGCTTCTTTTTTCCGCACGTTTCGTTGTCGCGGCCGTTGCCGAATATCGCTGTCGTCGGACGGAAGACGGCAGCTGCCCTCGCTGAGTACGGTGTTTCACCGGTGCTCGTGCCGGATGATTTCACCGCTGAACGGCTCGCTGCCATGCTTGCACCGCGCTTGAAACAGGGCGAACGGGTGCTGTTTGTCAAGGGGGACTTGGCGAGCCCGACGCTGCCTGAGGCGTTAAGAGAGGCTGGGGCAACAGTTGATGAGTTTATTGTGTATCGCACCATGCCGGATACGAGCGGAGAAGAGCAGTTGTTGACACTGCTGCGCGAACGGAAGTTGGATGTACTCACTTTGATGAGCCCATCAGCAGTCCGCAGCCTTGCCCGTCTTCTTGGCGGAGAAGCGAACGAGCTTCTCTCCGGAGTCACCGTCGCCTGCATCGGACCGGTGACAAAAAAGGCAGCCGAGCAGGAAGGCATAGCAGTACATATTTGTCCAGCTGATTACACGGCTGATGGTATAATGAAAGCGATGGAACAATATTTTTCCACGGAGGGACGATAAATGTCATTGTCATTTGACCGCCATCGTCGCCTGCGGCAAACAGCCGCCATTCGGGCGATGGTACGCGAGACGCATCTTCGCGTTGATGATCTTATTTATCCGCTGTTTGTCGTCGAAGGAAGCGGCATTCGCCGCGAAGTGCCATCGATGCCTGGGGTATACCATTTATCGCTTGATCGTCTAACGGAAGAAATCGATGAAATCGCGAAGCTTGGCATCCGGGCGGTCATGGTGTTTGGTGTGCCGGACGAAAAAGATGAAGTCGGTTCGCAGGCGTATTGCGAAACTGGGATCGTCCAGCGAGCAATCCGGCAAATCAAGGCTGAACGTTCGGAGATGGTCGTCATTGCCGATACATGTTTATGCGAATATACGAGCCATGGTCATTGCGGCGTCGTCGAAAATGAGCAAGTACTCAACGACCCGTCGCTCGAGTTGCTCGTCAAAACGGCAGTGAGCCAAGCGCAAGCTGGTGCCGACATCATCGCACCGTCGAACATGATGGACGGGTTTGTCGCCGCCATTCGCCATGGGCTTGATGAAGCGGGGTTTGAGAACGTGCCGATCATGTCCTATGCAATTAAGTACGCCTCGGCATTTTACGGCCCGTTCCGCGATGCAGCGGACAGCGCACCGCAATTTGGCGACCGGAAAACGTACCAAATGGATCCGGCCAATCGTCTTGAGGCGTTTCGCGAGGCAGAATCCGATATAAAAGAAGGCGCTGATTTCTTAATGGTCAAACCGGCGCTTGCCTATATGGACATTATTCGCGACATCAAAAACCGGTTTCCGCTTCCGCTTGTTGCCTATAACGTGAGCGGTGAGTATTCGATGGTGAAAGCGGCAGCGCAAAACGGTTGGATTGACGAAAAATCAGTTGTGATGGAAATGCTGACAGGAATGAAGCGAGCCGGCGCTGATTTAATCATCACATATTTTGCGAAAGATGTTGCTCGCTGGCTGGCTGAATAGAGAGGGGGCGGAATCGTGCGAAGTTATGAACGGTCGAAAGCGGCTTATGAAGAAGCAGTGACATTAATGCCAGGTGGGGTAAACAGCCCGGTTCGCGCCTTCAAATCGGTCGGGATGACGCCGATTTTTATGGCGCGCGGCCAAGGTGCGAAAATTTACGATATTGACGGCAACGAATATATCGATTATGTGTTGTCATGGGGACCGCTCATTTTAGGGCATGCCGATCCACAAGTTGTTGAAGCGTTAAAACGGGTAGCCGAACAAGGGACGAGCTTCGGCGCTCCGACGTTGCTTGAGAACGAGTTGGCCAAACTCGTGATCGAGCGGGTGCCTTCCGTCGAGATCGTACGAATGGTCAACTCCGGAACGGAAGCAACGATGAGCGCCCTCCGTTTGGCGCGTGGCTACACGAAGCGCAACAAAATCATCAAGTTTGAAGGCAGCTACCATGGTCATGGTGATTCGTTGCTTATTAAAGCTGGCTCCGGTGTGGCGACGCTCGGCTTACCGGATAGTCCAGGCGTACCGCAATCAGTCGCTCAGCATACCATCACCGTTCCGTACAATGATTTGGACAGCGTGCGCTATGCATTTGAGCGGTTTGGTGAAGACATTGCGGCGGTGATTGTCGAGCCGGTAGCCGGCAATATGGGCGTTGTTCCGCCAGTCCCTGGCTTTTTGGAAGGGCTGCGCGACGTGACAAAACAATACGGCGCTCTATTGATTTTTGACGAGGTGATGACCGGATTCCGTGTCGATTACCATTGTGCACAAGGGTATTACGGCGTTGAACCGGATTTGACGTGCCTCGGCAAAGTGATCGGCGGCGGCCTGCCGGTTGGAGCGTATGGCGGTAAAGCAGAAATTATGGAGCAAGTTGCACCGAGCGGGCCGGTGTATCAGGCCGGTACGTTGTCCGGCAACCCGCTTGCCATGACAGCCGGTTATGAAACGCTTCGCCAACTGACACCGGAAACGTATAAAGAGTTTCGTCGGAAGGCAGCGCGCCTTGAAGAAGGGCTGCATCAAGCTGCCGAAAAATATGAGATTCCGCATACCATCAACCGCGCTGGATCGATGATTGGCTTTTTCTTTACGAACGAGCCGGTCATCAATTACGAGACGGCAAAAACGTCGGATTTGGAACTGTTTGCCGCCTATTACCGGGAGATGGCGAACGAAGGCATTTTCTTGCCGCCGTCACAATTTGAAGGGCTGTTTTTGTCGACTGCTCATAGCGATGAAGACATTGAATATACGATCGCCGCTGCCGAGCGGGTATTTGCTCGTCTGCGCGGCTAAATCCATCGGGCTGCTGTATGGGCAGCCCGATTTTTTTATCATACCGCCTCTTTTCCGTTCATACAATGGATAATGTCATAGAAACTATTTGTCGAGGGGACGGAAGGAGGAAGCCCGGTTGGAGCAATCGTATTTGCGTTTTTCATTGGAAGAATCAGTCTGGTTTAAAAGCGGACAGGAAGTCGCCGAGTTTTTGTCCATCTCTCTTGATCCGGTCATTTCCGTCGACGAGTACGACCAATATATTACGATTCGCGGCGCGCTCGAGTTAAGCGGAGAATTCCGTCAAGCGGACGAATCGCCGCAGAGGGACGTGGATGATGATACGTTTGAATCGGCAAGCTATCGATTCATTCAACACATTTCGGTGCGTGAAGACGGCATTAGCGAACTGTTGCACCGTTTTCCAATTGATATTACGATTCCGAAAAACCGTATTCGCGAACTTGACGATGTATACGTGACAGTCGAATCATTCGACTATGATTTAGGTGACAACGGAAGGCTGCTTGTGACTGCAGACATTTCGATCAGCGGGATTAGTGAGGCGCCGCTCGTCGATGACTTACCGGATGATGACGAAGATGAGGAGCCGCTGTTTACCCCATTTGAGTCAATCGCCCGCAAAGAGGCAACCGACGATGAAGCATTCGCATCGGAAGATCGCCCCGCTAATGAGGTGAACGAACAGCCTATTGCTGCAGTCAGTGAAACGCCGTCTTCCGAGCTTGAACTGGCGGCTGTGCGCCATGAAGAAACGCCGTCTGATCAAAAAGAGGACGTAAAAGAGCCATTTTTGCCAATTGAGACGGAAACGAAAGCTGTCAGTGCGGAAGCAGAAGAGGAACTTGATAATCTGTCGCCGCCAACGGAGGCGAAAGTATCGATTGGCGCAGCCAAAAAAGCGATGGATGAAGAGGACGAGGAAGAACAACAAACGGAAGTGAAAAGTGAAAACGCCCTTTACTTAACGAAGCTGTTTGCCAAAAGTGGAGCGGAAGAGTTTACAACCGTCAAAATTTGCATCGTCCAACAAGGAGATTCGTTGGACAAGATTGCTGAACGGTATGATGTGACGATCTCCCAACTTTTGCGCGCCAACGATTTGGAAAGCGCGGAGGACGTGCATGAAGGGCAGCTGTTATATATTCCGGCCTTGGCGGGAAGCCGTCCTTTCTCGTGAAAGGAACGCTTTCCGTTTCTTTTGCCGGTGAGGGGGCGTAACAATGGCCATACGGTCTGAAACGTACCGCGCCGTACTTCATCAGTATGGGCTTCAACCACAGCGCATCGAACAGCGGGGCAAAGCGGCGAAAGTGTACACTGATCGCGGTATTTTTGCCTTAAAAATGCTCGACGGCGAGCAGGAGGCGGCCGCCATTTGGCAGTCGCTTCACTATTATGGCCGCCATTGCCCTCCGGTTTATTGGACGAGGCATCGGTCGCTGTTTGCGGCGGAGGGGGGCCGCCTTTATTATTTACACGCATGGCAGGATGGAGAAGCGAGAGCAAGGGAGGAAACAGTGCGTGCCTTTTTTCACGGACTGTCTCGTCTCCATCGCGCTACCGTTCGCACCGTCGAAGTGAGCGAGGAAGAGGTCGCCGCTTATCGAAAACAAAAAAAAGAGGAATGGCAGCGGGAGCGGACGGTTTGGGAAGAGCGGATCGAGCAGTATGAAACTGCCTGGTACATGTCACCGTTTCAGCTGCAGTGCTGTACGTATTTTCATGAGGTGATGCGCGCTTATTTGTTTGCTGAGGACCAGCTGACCGCTTGGGAGGAGGCACTCCAAGAAACGAAACAATGGCGAGTTGCTTGGGTGCACGGAAAAGCGCGTCTTTCTCATTACGTAGCACCGTATTGGATCAGCTGGGAGCGAGCGCACTGGAATTCGCCAGTATATGATTTGATCGCTGCACTTCGCGTTCATGTCCAAACGCTTCCGCCGCTTGGACAGGAGTGGATGAGGGGGATGGATGAATACGAAAAGGAACTCCCATTATCCGCCGGGGAACGGGCATTTTTATACAGCCATTTAGCCGAACCGCGCGGGTTTGTCCGCTGCCTTGAACAATATGAAGCTGCGCCGAGAAAGGAACGGAACGAGCGGAAATATGTTGCCGCCTTGCAACGCTGCTATTTTGCCTTCAAAAACATGGAAGCGATTGTGATGCATCTTGTCCAACGCGACGCTGCGCGGCAGCAAGAAGAGGCGATCAAGCATGAAGAGCCAGAACAAGGGGACGACAGCGGTTAAATCCATTCCAAATGGAGCGCCACAGCAATCAAAACAAAGATGGCTAATAAAATGACATCGAACGTCGTTGGCAAAAAAATGGTGCGAATGGCTTGAAAAATAGTGAGCGGAATGATCACTTGGGCGCAGACGGCGCGCACTTGCCTCAGCCACGGCGGCCATGAATATGGGTTAAATCGCCGCATCGGCACTTCCCTCCTTCTCCGGTTTACTATACAATATGAAAAGGTCCATTATTTGTCACCTAAGGCAATTGGAATAAATAAATAAAAACTTGGCAAAGATGATGGACAATGGTAGTATAATAATCGAATAATGATGAAAAAAGCGAAGACGGGGAGGAGTACAACAGTTCGCTCCTGCAGAGAGGGAAATCATAAGCTGCGAGATTTCCTAGGATGTCGACTGTTGGAAGGTCGCCCTTGAGCTGCTTCGTTGAAAGGCGAAACCGCTGAGTAGGGGAAGCCGGCTTGATGCCGTTATGCTAATGAAGTGCTTAAGCCTCTAGGAGACGGGTGATTGAAAGGAGAATGTCGTTGAAAGACGCAAGTCGAGAAACCTTGCGGCCGCTCCTGATGGAATATTGCCCGATGCTCGGAAAATGGCACCTTTTCACCGTTCTTCTAGGCTTAAGAAAAAAGGTGGTACCGCGAAAGCAGCTCCTTTCGTCCTTTTTGGATGAAAGGGGCTTTTTTGCTTGCCTATCGGACGGTTGATCCTGTAGGCAACACAGCCATTGTTTATCACATGAAGGAGGGAATAAAAGTGGCACAGCATGAAGTGTCGATGCCGCCAAAATACGATCACCGCGCTGTTGAAGCGGGGCGCTATGACTGGTGGCTGAAAGGCAAGTTTTTTGAAACGACCGGCGATCCGGACAAACAACCGTTTACGATCGTTATCCCACCGCCGAACGTCACAGGCAAACTGCATTTGGGCCATGCGTGGGATACGACGCTGCAAGACATCATTACGCGCATGAAGCGGATGCAAGGGTATGATGTCCTATGGCTTCCGGGTATGGACCATGCCGGCATCGCCACCCAGGCGAAAGTGGAAGAAAAATTGCGCCAACAAGGACTGTCCCGCTACGATTTAGGACGGGAAAAATTTTTGGAAGAAACGTGGAAATGGAAAGAAGAATATGCCGGCCATATCCGCAGCCAATGGGCAAAATTAGGGCTCGGCCTCGATTACACGCGCGAGCGGTTTACGCTTGATGAAGGGCTGTCAAAAGCCGTACGCGAAGTGTTCGTCTCGCTTTACCGGAAAGGGCTCATTTACCGCGGTGAATACATTATCAACTGGGATCCGGCGACCAAAACCGCCTTGTCCGACATCGAGGTCATTTACAAGGAAGTGAAAGGTGCGCTTTATCATTTGCGCTATCCGCTCGCTGACGGCTCGGGCTACATTGAAGTAGCGACAACCCGTCCAGAAACGATGCTCGGTGACACGGCCGTCGCGGTTCATCCGGATGACGAGCGGTATAAACACTTGATCGGCAAGATGGTGAAATTGCCAATCGTTGGCCGGGAAATTCCGATCATCGCTGATGAGTATGTCGATATGGAATTCGGTTCCGGCGCGGTGAAAATTACACCGGCACACGATCCGAACGACTTTGAAGTTGGCAACCGCCACAACTTGCCGCGCATTCTCGTCATGAACGAAGACGGTACAATGAACGAAAACGCATTGCAATATCAAGGGCTTGACCGGTTTGAATGCCGGAAGCAAATCGTCCGTGATTTACAAGAGCAAGGCGTCCTCTTTAAAATTGAGGAACACGTCCACTCGGTCGGGCACAGTGAACGGAGCGGCGCCGTTGTTGAACCGTATTTGTCGACACAATGGTTCGTAAAAATGAAGCCGCTCGCGGAAGCTGCCATCAAGATGCAGCAAACAGAAGGAAAAGTGCAATTTGTGCCGGAGCGGTTTGAAAAAACGTACTTGCACTGGCTTGAGAACATTCGCGACTGGTGCATTTCGCGTCAGCTTTGGTGGGGGCACCGCATTCCGGCGTGGTACCATAAAGAAACGGGTGAAATTTACGTCGACCACGAGCCGCCGGCAGACATTGAAAATTGGGAGCAAGACCCGGATGTGCTTGATACATGGTTCAGCTCGGCACTCTGGCCGTTCTCCACAATGGGGTGGCCGGATACGGAAGCGCCGGACTACAAGCGCTATTACCCGACCGATGTGCTTGTCACCGGCTATGACATCATTTTCTTCTGGGTGTCGCGCATGATTTTCCAAGGGCTTGAGTTCACTGGGAAGAGACCGTTTAAAGATGTGTTGATCCACGGCCTCGTCCGCGACGCTCAAGGAAGAAAAATGAGCAAGTCGCTCGGCAACGGTGTCGACCCGATGGATGTCATTGACCAATACGGCGCCGATGCGCTCCGCTACTTCCTAGCGACCGGTAGCTCGCCAGGACAAGATTTGCGCTTTAGCACGGAAAAAGTTGAGGCGACGTGGAATTTTGCTAACAAAATTTGGAACGCTTCACGTTTCGCCTTAATGAACATGGGCGGCATGACATATGAGGAGCTCGATTTGAGCGGCGAAAAAACGGTCGCCGACCATTGGATTTTAACGCGCTTAAATGAAACGATCGACACGGTGACGAAGCTCGCCGACAAATACGAGTTTGGTGAAGTCGGTCGCACGTTGTACAACTTTATTTGGGACGATTTGTGCGACTGGTACATTGAAATGGCGAAGCTGCCGCTTTACGGCGATGATGAGACAGCGAAAAAGACGACGCGTTCAGTTTTAGCGTATGTGCTTGACAATACGATGCGCTTGTTGCATCCATTCATGCCGTTCATTACCGAGGAAATTTGGCAAAACTTGCCGCATGACGGCGAATCGATTACCGTTGCCTCGTGGCCGCAAGTGCGTCCGGAGCTGTCAAACGAAGAAGCGGCGGAAGAAATGCGGATGCTCGTTGACATTATCCGCGCGGTCCGAAACGTTCGTGCCGAAGTCAATACGCCGCCGAGCAAACCGATTGCGCTCTACATTAAGACAAAAGACGAACAAGTGCGCGCAGCGCTTATGAAAAACCGCGCTTATCTCGAACGGTTCTGCAATCCGAGCGAATTGATCATTGACACGGATGTTCCGGCGCCAGAAAAAGCGATGACTGCTGTCGTCACAGGGGCAGAGCTCATTTTGCCGCTTGAAGGACTCATCAATATCGAAGAAGAAATCAAGCGGCTTGAGAAAGAGCTCGACAAATGGAACAAAGAAGTCGAGCGTGTCGAAAAGAAACTGGCGAACGAAGGCTTTTTGGCAAAAGCGCCGGCTCATGTCGTCGAGGAAGAGCGGCGCAAGCGGCAAGATTACATCGAAAAACGCGAAGCAGTGAAAGCGCGTCTTGCCGAGTTGAAACGGTAGACAAACAATTCTTTTGTTGATTATGATGAAGACGAATCCGCTATCATGCGGGTTCGTCTTTTTCGCTAGCGAAACACCTAGTCAATCGCTAATTTCTTATATCCATCTTCTCGAGGGAGGAGTCATCAGCATGATCCGGACATATGAAGAAGCCGTCACTTGGATTCATGAGCGGCTACGTCTTGGCATGAAGCCGGGGTTGGCCCGGATGGAATGGATGATGGAAAAGCTCGGCCATCCGGAACGCCGCGTCCGTGCTGTCCATATCGGCGGAACGAACGGCAAAGGGTCGACAGTGGCGTATTTGCGTTCGATTTTGCAGGCGGCCGGTTATTCGGTCGGTACGTTCACCTCACCGTACGTTGAGCAATTTAACGAACGGATCAGCATCAACGGCGAACCGATTCGCGATGAAGAAATCGTTGAGCTTGTGCAAGTCATTCAACCGCTCTCGGACGAACTCGAACGAACAGAACTTGGTGGACCGACCGAATTTGAAGTGATCACCGCTATGATGCTCTATTACTTCGGCAAAAAACGGATTCAAGATATTGTACTTATTGAAGTCGGGCTTGGCGGACGATTGGACTCGACGAATGTGATTTATCCGCTCGTTTCCGTCATTACGAACGTCAGCTACGACCATATGAACATTTTAGGCGATACGCTCGCGCAAATTGCGGCCGAAAAAGCAGGAATCATCAAATCGGGGGTTCCGCTTGTGACAGCGGTGAATGAGCCGGAAGCACGGGAGGTCATCGCTAAGACGGCGGCGGAGCGGAAAGCGAAAACATACTGGCTTGGCGTTGATTTTTCCGTTTCCCACCAGCAAACGACCGCTGAAGGGGAGCAATTTTCCATCACAACGCCGTTTGCTGAGTATCGTGACTTACGCATTCACATGCCGGGAGCCCACCAAATTGAAAACGCGGCGACGGCCGTCATGGCGGCTGAATTGCTTCGGCTGAACTATTCGTTTTTGATTGAACCGGAGCACATTCACGACGGACTCGCTATGGCTGCTTGGCCGGGCCGGTTTGAGCGGGTGAGCGATGATCCGCTTGTCATTATCGACGGCGCCCATAACGAAGCCGGTATTCGCGCTCTTGTTGACACGGTGCGCACCCATTACTCGGACAAGCGGGTGCATGTGTTGTTTGCTGCGTTGGCCGACAAGCCGCTTGAACGAATGATCCGTCTGCTTGACGAGCTGGCTGAGACAATTACGTTTACGACGTTTGATTTCCCACGCGCCGCAGCGGCTGATGCACTTGCCGCCCTTTCTTCTCATCCACAGAAAGCGGTCACGGACGATTGGACCGGCTGGATCCGTGAGAAGAAAAAACAAATAGGGGATGATGAGCTGCTGCTTGTCACCGGATCGCTTTATTTTCTATCGGAAGTGCGGAAACTTTTAAAAACCGATGCCAATTGATGAAAAGAATTGATATAATGAAAGAAAAATAGTTCTTTTGGCACGGGAGGGGAGGCGCATGCGGCGACGAAGATGGCTGTTATGGGGGATGTTGTTCTGGCTGATGGCAAGTATATGGCCGAACACCGCAGATGTCGTTTATGCCGACCCAAAAAAGGGAGCGATCACTTCCGTTTCCGAGGAGAAAATTGAAGGATGGGCGACCGCTCCGGGAGAAGGTGATGGAAAAGGCAACAGCATTCGCTTTTTTGAGGTTCGCATTCAGCTGAAAGGACAAAACGGCACTGCTGTCAGCTACCGGACGGAAGCGGTGGAAGTAGAGCCGGATCGGAACGGCGAGAAAAAGTATACATTTTCGCTCGATATGCGCGGCAAATGGCCATCGGCTCCGGGAACAACGGCCACTTATGAAATCGTTGTCGATGCTTACCGGGTGTTAGGAAACGGACAAGAAGAGGTGTATTTTTCATTTCCGCAGCCGCCTTATGAATATACGAGGCAAACGGAGACGAGCACGGCGAAATTGGATTTTTCCCTCTCATTTTCACAGCCAGAATACGCCAAGCCGCCAGACGGCGATGCCCAAGGACGACTCGATGTGACGCTCATCCCGCAAGGTGGGGTTCCGGCGCCTGTTCGCCCGCCGATCGATGTCGTGTTTGTGATGGACGTGTCAGGCTCCATGACGACGATGAAGCTGCAAAGCGCCAAATCCGCTTTGCAGGCAGCGGTGAATTATTTCAAAACCAATTATCATCCAAATGATCGGTTTGCTCTGATTCCGTTTTCTGATGACGTGAAGGCAACAAGTGTTGTTCCGTTCGGATCGAAATCAAATGTTATCAGTCAATTAGACGCCATACTTGATGAAGGAAACCGTTTGACGGCCAACGGCGGGACGAACTACTCGGCTGCCTTGTCGTTGGCTCAGTCGTATTTTAACGATCCAGAGCGGAAAAAGTACATTATCTTTTTGACTGATGGAATGCCGACTGTGCTAAACACAACGAGTTCGATTACACATAAGGAAATTAAGAAAGGTTTTAAAGATGATGGTGAAAAAATCACCGCTTCCCTACCGCTCATATATGGATTGTACAGCGACGGAAAAATGACGAGCATCAGCTTTACCGATAAGGACGGTTATGACCGGCTATTTTACAACAATCATATCGATTATGTGAATGGGTGGCTGTTTTCCAACGATAACGGCTATTCGTTCACTTATGCCTGGGGTGAAGGGAAGGCTTACGGTGATGCCGTCAATGTGGCAAAAACGCTTGTCATGAACAACATCACGCTGTATTCGATCGGTTTTGGCAACAATCACGAGGTCGATATGGACTATTTGCGAGCACTGTCGACGACAGCAGGAGGGGAAGTGCGGCAAGGAACACCGCAAAACTTGACTGAGCTGTTTCAACGGTTTTCACAAATGCCCACCGATCCGACTTTAACGGGAACGGTTCGTATTCCGCTTGCTTCCTTTGGAGGCAATGTGACCATTACAGAAAACGGCCAAGTATGGCTAGATGAAGACAAACAAAACGCGTATATTTCGTTTTCGATTCCGTATGAAGTCGGGAAGCCAGCGCCGGCGCCGATTACGATTCCGGTTTCCGTCTCCTTTAAGCAAAAAGGGACATATACGTTTACGGCCGAACTAACGTACCGTGATGTATACGGGCAGTTGCAGCCGGCAGTGACCAAAACTGCGACGGTCATAGTGAAAGATGCATACGTGCCGCTCGAACGGATGGAGTTTCCCCGGGTGCTGTACATGGAAGTTGGCGAACGGCTTGAAGTAATGCCGCAGCTTCGCTTCATTCCAGACAATGCGACCGATCAAACGCTTCGCTCCGTTGAATCGTCCGCACCGGAGTATGTCGAGGTTGTCCGTGAAAACGGCGAGTGGGTTTTGGTTGCCAACGATGTCGGTTATGCGACGGTGACGGCGACTGCTAATGCGAAAACGAGCGATCATCAGCCGATTCGGGCGAGCGTGACGGTGATTGTTCGCGAACCGGAAGATCACGGTGATAACGACGGGCGAAACCGATGGTAATCGACATCAACACAACTAAGCTTGTTGACGAGATCAAATGATATCGACAAATTAGTGGAGGTTTTTCCGTAAAAAAGGGCGGCCAGATCGACCTAGCCGCCTTTTTCTTTATTCTACTTTCAACCGGTCTACAACGAGGGACAACCGTTTGACAAACGGAAGACCTTCCCCGCGGTCGATCAGCACTTGCGGGTCGTGACGGATGACGAGACGCGACTGGCCGATGTCGTCATCCGGAGCTGGAATGAACGACAATCCGTTTTCCGCCCGGCCGCGATAAGCGTTGACGACAAGGCCGGATATGTCAGCATCCGGTGCGTGTTTGGATGCATCGCCGCGTGCGAACAAGCCGCCTTGAATATGAATGTACGAGCCAACCGCATAGACTGTGGCATTGCTGCTCGTGTAAAAATAGCCTTTTAAGTTCGGCTGCCGCGGAAACGAATTATGAAACTCATTAATGCGCGCCAGCTCAAGCGGACCGTCGGATAACAGGACAAGCTCTTTTCCGTCCCAATCGCTAATGTCAGCGTCATAAATGAGCGTGCGCCCGGTGACATATACAGAGGCGTCAAACGCGACATTTCCTTGAATCGTTAAATCACCGAGCACGATCAAATTGCCGCGCACTTTTGTCGGCGTCTGTGCCGTATTGCCTAAAAACAAATCGCCGTTGACGATGAGCCAATGTTTCTTTAGGTCAATTTCCCCATGATCAACAAAAAACGAGGAAACTTCTGGATGATAAAGCAGGACAGACTGATGCCACGAACCGTCGAGCAGTGGCTCAATGTCATCCACCAACGTTAGGCGGTCTTCGAGCATCGAAAGCATGTCTGGAATGCCCTTATCAATCCATTGTTCGTATTCATCGCTAAACGTTTCGATACCTGCCGCATTAAGCAGCTTATCTTTCACCGTCCAGTTAAAATCAACGTCAATAAAATCGTCTGTTTCTTTTTGTACGGTCGCTCCCTCTAAACCAAAGGAAAAGTGAATTGACTGTCGAAGAAACGTTCCTGACGCCCTTTGATAGCAGTCAGCTCCGCTTTTGCAAGAGAACATCTCTCCTTGAACAAGCCAGGCATTGTCGGCCGAAAGGGAAGGAAAAGAAGTCGGTTCGGTCCGGCGTTGTGAATGGTCGATATAGTTGGCGGCGTTCGTGACATAGGCATCGTTGCCCGCATACACATGTCCGTCGATATATGCGCCGCCGTTGACAGCCAAGTCCTCCGCCGAGCCGAGGGCGTATTTTAAAAAACTTGGCGTGTTGGAGATAATGACGCGCCGCGTGACCGTTTTGCTCCCATGCGGCTTCGAAATATAGAAAACGCGGGTAAACAGCTTTTGCCGGTCGATCCCTTCTTCCTCAGTCGCATCGTGGATAGTGACTCCATATCGCTGTTCAAATGCGGACAGCCAACGGCTTAAATCATCGTCAAAGCGCACCGGCGTAGAAAGGACAAAATCCGGCTTGGCGATGGTCGCTTTTAAGGAGGCGACCGTTTCGTCGATGGCGTTGGCGGCTTCGTGAAACGATTCGATATCTTCGACGCGCACGTCAGTAAATCGCGCCTGTTGAGCGGCAACCGCTAAAATCGTTAAGCCGAGCAAAAAGAAGATGGTGATGACAAGCATCGTTGTCACTAAACTGTAGCCGGCCTCGTTTAGACGCAGGCGGTTCATCGAGCTTCCCCCCCTTAAAAGCCGAACTCCGTTTTTAATGTAAACGGTTGTACATACAGCCAGCTATCCGGATCGGCGTGTTTGCGGTCTTGCACGGTGAGCTTCATCGTGACCACACCGCTGCGGCAAATATGCGCTTCCCCCTTTTTTTCTTCGCGCAGGCAACGGAGCGAAAGTGTGGAATCGGCGGCCAGCGACAGGCGTGATGAGGAAATGGCTTCCCCATTGATCGCAAGCGCCCCGTCTTCAATCGAAATCGTCAGTGCGGCACCGTCCTTTTTTTGTTCAGCAACAAATCCAGACAAGGTGTCAATCCATTGTTGTCGGTCCTCAATGAAGGTTAACGTCTGTTCATTGCTTACGCTTAGATCAACGCCATCGGGAGCGAGTTCGTACAGCTTGTTCATCATCATGGCGACGGCATAGTCCGCCTCACTGCGCAGTTCGTTCTCGATGCCGATCCGTTGATAGGCGCGAATGCCGGTCAGAAAGACGGTATAAATGGCGCCGATGATGAGCAGCGAAATGGAGACGGCAGCAAGCAGCTCAACAAGCGTCATCCCAGCTTGGGCTTTAGCGGATCGTCTCATCAGTGATTACTCCTTCCACCCACTCCGCCTCTTCGGACCGATCGCCCCAGCGGACGATCACATACATTTTCAACGCATACTGTTCCAAGCCAAGTTCAGACTGCCGCACTTTTTCCGCTTCTTCGCTGATCCGTTCGCGCAGTGAACGTGGGAACTCCTCAGGAGGGGATGAGGTGAGTTGTTCCCAGAGTGTTCGTTCATACGGAATGAGAAAAACAGCGACCCGCCCGTTATCGTAAATGACATTATTGATCATCGGGGAGAATTGGGCTCGGCATACGTCCGGCTCAGGGAAAATGGCCGCATGTTCACAATCGACCCCCGTCAGTTTTACAAATGGCGTTTGTTCGTTGGTCGATTGGCGGACATGTTGTTCGAGCGCAGAGAAGTTCAATTTTCCCATATATACAGCGACGCCGCGGGCGATATTGATCGCGACCGTGCGCCCTTGGTTGTAGGACGTATATGTCATCGCGTTCGTAAAAAAGTAGAACAAGCCGATCACCACGCCTGATAATAGGGTGATGGCGAGCAGTGTTTCGATGAGGGTGAATCCCTCTTTTTGATAAAATGTACGAAAATTGTACCAATACATTCGTCACAACCTTCTTTCAAAATATGTAATTTTATTATACAATAAGTTAAAATTACTATGTAGATTTTTAGGGTAATAGGGTGATAAGTCATACATTTGTAATCGTTGCGCCGGGAAGGAACGGATGGGCATGTGGAAAGAGGCGGTTATTTATCTTGCGGCATTCATACTGGCTCTTTTGGCGATTTGGTTGTTGCCGCTTGGGTTCAGTCGAGCCGGGGGTGCAGTAGTTGTCGCAGTTGCGTTTCTCATCGCGGTATTAGCTCGACTGGCCGAATCGGTCGTGCCGCTTTGGCAAATCGTGCTGTTGCTCGGGCTCTTGCTGGCTGCGGTTTCGTATTTATTCGACCGCCGGTTTGGCACGGTCCTCTATCGGTCGGTAACGGAAAAGGAAGAAGATGACGAGACGAATGATGCTCGGATAGAAAAAACGGTGCGCTTGATGAAGCCGATAGACCATAACGACAAAGAAGCGGATCAGCGTGAGGCAAATGACTTGAACGACGGACGCCAGCAAACAGCGTTCAGGCAGGAACACGGACATGTCGCTCCTGAGGTTGCTTTGCCAAATGCAGCGGTGCGCCTTCATGACGGTTTGGAAGCGGACGAACCCGCTTCAGACGGGCTTGAACCAGCGCTGAAAGATTCGGCTTCAGCGTTGAACGAACCGACGACCGCTGTCGATGAGCCGAGGCTGTCTTCAGATGAATCGATGTTAAGGTTAGATGACCTAGGGACAGCTTTAGGTGAGCTAGGGGCAGCGGTCAAACATGCTGAGGACTTCGAACGGGAAAAAGAGCGTACGGAACGTTCTGCCGCGCTGCTGTCGGAATTGGCAAGCCATGCGGAACAACGTGTGCCTTTCTCTTTGGAGTCCATTGCCTTGGGGGAAGATCGCAGGGCGGTTGAGCGTGAAGAAGAGCGCTCCGCCTTTTCGCCTGCCTTGCTTCCGATGCAGGTGGACGATGAGGAGCAACCTTCCGATTCCGCTTTTGAGTCGGTCATTGCAGCTGATGAGCCGGCACGCCCCTCGCATGACTGGCTCGATGAGCTGCCGGTCGCTATGACGCCAGATATCGAAGCAGCGGCGTTGCAGGCGGAAGCAGCCGCTGGCTCCCTAGCGAATGATCACGATGACTGCGATTTGTTGCAGGCAATCGATCGGAGTGACGCCGCTTCCCTGTTGACTTTTTTTGAAGCAGATAACGACTATGGCGATGAAAGCGAGCTCATTTCCGAGCAGGAAGCGTTGCTTGAGTGGACGTCTGTGAAAGATGCGCCGCCGGACATAACACAAGTTTCGCTGTCGGAAGTGGGTAGCGTTACTGAGCAAATAGGGGAAACGGATGAGGAAAACGCACTGTTTGAGCAACAAGGAGAGCGACAAACAAAGCAGAACCGACAAGCTGGGGTCGGATACTGCGAGCTCGAGGAAGATAGGCGAACCGGCAGGAAGAGAGGGAGCGAATAACCTGAAGAGCAATAGGAAGAAGACAGACGGCTGAACCGGAAAACGGTGCGCACAGAAGGCGTGCCGCTGGGTATCTTGCAATGGTGTCTTAATTACCGCTGTTTTAATGCTGCCGTCTACGCTCGCTGTCTTTATCGACACTTGAGCGCGCTGCTTTCCGATTGCGATTATTACATATTGGCTCGTTTGTGAATGGAACATTATGTAATAGAACGACGGGTCGACAAGTTATGATGCAGATGCACGCCTATTATTCGTTGTCAGAACAACGCTTCACAAAGAGGGTGTGCACAAGTTGCAAGAAGCAGGTCCGGGTGTCATCGTCAATATCTCAATGAATATGGAAGCATAACAGGAGGAGGGTCGGCAGTGGAAAAAGCGACCCCGTGGAAATTGTTCGCTGTGATGGCCGTTTGTACGATCTATTTTATTACTTTTTCGCATTTCGGCACCTTTGCCTATAATGCGTTAATTCCGGATGACGGCCGCTTAAGTGCGGGAACGGCAGTCGGACCGGTTTCATTGGCGAATATGACAGTGCCCGAAGCCCATGAGGCGGTGACTAGCCGAGTGAACCAATGGAAGGCGACCGCATCCATTCCGTTGCGATATCAAGAAAAACAGATCGACCTGTCGGCGGATGTTTTTACGTTCCGTCTCGAAGAAAGTATGAAGCGGCTCATTGATGGGAAGCACACCCCGCTTTTTGTCATCATGGATTTGGAAAAGTGTCTCAAAGCAGTGGAAGCTGTCGTTCCGCTAGCGCCGCTCGAGGCGCTGGATGTCAAGCGGCTTGGGGAGGACTTAGAGAAACGGGCGGCTCAGCTGCAGTCGCCGTCTTCCCCCATTGACTTAGCAGGCTACATATCGTTTCCGGACGGGAACGAGCCGGTTGTCAGTGAAGCAGCTGTACCGTTGTCTGATGCGGCGGCTGCCCTCTGGCTGTCGACGGAGCGGCGTGCGACGATCAAAGCGGGGCAGCTGTTTTCGCTTGATGATTGGCTTAAAAAGGAAAAGGCGGATTTCAGTGATGGAGCGGCCGATTTGATCGCTTCGGCGGTTTATCAAGCGGTGCTAAAAACGAATTTTGCTATTGCCGAGCGCTACACGAGCCGCACGCTGCCCGACGGAGTAACGCCCGGTTTTGAAGCGGCCATCAGCAATGGCCGCGATTTGGAATGGCTCAATCCAAACACAACTGATTACACGCTTTGGCTTCGGTATGACGGGCAAAGCGTACACGCTGAGATCTCCGGCTTGCCATTTGTCTATCAATATATCATTCGCACCGGTGAAGCGGTGAACATCGAACCGCGCACAGTTGTTCAATATGATGCGCGCTTGGCGCCGGGGGATAAGCAAACGAAACAAATGGGCCGCTTGGGGCTGTTTGTCGAGGTGACGCGCGAGGTGCGCGACGGGCCGCGTCTCGTCCGCAAGGAAACGGTCAGTGAAGATTTTTATCCACCGACATACACGATTGAAGTGCGCGGTCTCGAGATCCCGAAAAGCAGCGTCGAGCCAAGCAGTGATGAGGAAGGCGAAAGCGGCGAATCAACGGAAAGCGAAAACGGTGAATCGATGGAATCACCGAACCCGACAGCAACAGAAAATAGCGAAGAGAATACAAGGGACAAACCGGTGCCAAAAGAAGGCGATGAAGCGGACAGCCGTGAAAATGCGCCTACTGCCAGCGGTAAAGGGGAGACGGAAGCGAGCGGAGGGGGAGAAAAATGAGCAAAAAGCAAGAACGGAAACGGCTTGGCGATTTGCTTGTCGAAGCGGGATTAATTACGAAAGAGCAGCTCGCCGAAGCGCTACGTGAGAGGGTGCCCGGACAAAAGCTTGGCGATGCCTTGTTGCAGCGCGGCTACATTACCGAGCAGCAGCTGATTGAAGTGCTTGAGTTCCAGCTTGGCATTCCCCATGTCAGCTTATACCGCTATCCGATCGATCCGAAAGCAACAAGCCTTGTGCCGAAAGAATTCGCCCGCCGCCATATGGTGATGCCGCTCAAAGTCGAAGGCGAGCGGCTGCTCGTCGCTATGGCTGATCCGATGGACTTTTTCGTCATTGACGATCTGCGTCTTTCAACCGGGTTTCAAATCGAGACGGCGATCGCCTCGAAAGACGATATTTTAAGAGCCATTAATAAATATTACGACATTGATGAGGTGTTTGCTGATTTTGTGCAGGCATCGCCGCTGGAGGTGCGCGAAGACGAACAGGCCGATGACGATGATTCCCCGATTGTTCGGTTGGTGAATCAAATTTTGCAGCTTGCCGTTGAGCAGCGGGCAAGCGATATTCATATCGATCCGCAGGAGACGAAAGTGCTCATTCGCTACCGGATCGATGGTCTCCTCCGCACCGAGCGGGCGTTGCCGAAACATATGCAAAGCATGTTAACAGCGAGGATTAAAATTTTAGCCAATATGGATATCACGGAACATCGCATTCCGCAAGACGGCCGGATGAAAATGGATATCGATTTCCACCCCGTCGATTTGCGTGTTTCCACACTGCCAACGGTGTACGGCGAGAAGATCGTTATGCGTGTCCTCGATCTAGGGGCAGCCTTGAATGACATTCATAAACTCGGCTTTAATTCGGTGAATTTGGAGCGTTTCATCCGCTTAATTGAACGGCCAAACGGCATCGTGCTGATCACTGGGCCGACCGGTTCAGGAAAATCGTCGACGTTATATGCCGCCTTAAACCATTTAAACCGAGAAGAAGTGAACATCATTACGATTGAGGATCCGGTCGAATACCAAATTGAAGGGGTTAACCAAATTCAAGTGAACCCGAACGTCGGCTTGACGTTCGCTCAAGGGCTTCGCTCGATTTTACGTCAAGACCCGAACATCATCATGGTCGGGGAAATTCGCGACCGCGAGACGGCCGAAGTGGCGATTCGCGCCTCGCTCACTGGGCATTTAGTGTTAAGTACGCTTCATACGAACGATGCGTTAAGCACGATCACCCGCTTGATCGACATGGGGATTGAACCGTTTTTAGTGGCGACATCACTCGTTGGTGTCGTGTCACAGCGGCTCGTGCGCCGCGTCTGTCGCGACTGTCAAGAAACGTATGAACCGACAAAGCGGGAGAAAGAAATTTTCGCCCGCCGTGGAATCGAGGTGCAAACACTCGCCCGCGGTCGCGGCTGTCCGATGTGCAATATGACTGGTTACCGCGGCCGGCTGGCGATTCATGAGCTGCTCGTCGTGACCGATGAGATGCGGCGCGTCATTTTAAATAATGAACCGTTTTCGAAATTGCGCGAGCTCGCTATTCAAAGCAAAATGATTTTTTTGCTTGATGACGGGCTATTGAAAGTGAAGCAAGGGATAACGACACTCGAAGAAGTGCTGAAAGTAGCCATTTTGCATTGATAGGTGAGATCCATGAAAGAAAAACTTGAGGCGTTATTACGTGCCGCCTTTGAATGCCGTGCGTCCGATGTGCATTTAACTGTCGGCGCACCGCCGATTTTTCGTGTAGACGGGGAACTGAAAGCATACGGCCATGAGCGGCTTCGTCCGGAAGAGACCGAACAAATGGCAAAAGCCATCATTCCACCGCCGCTTTGGCAGCAGTTTCAAGAAACAGGGGAGCTCGACTTTTCGTACGGCATAACCGGAGTTTCCCGCTTCCGTTTAAATGTGTTTAAACAGCGGTCGTGTGTTTCTTTAGCTGTGCGCCTCATTCCGATGCGCATCCCGACACTTGAGGAGCTTGGCATGCCGGCCGTCTTAAAACGCATCGCCGAAAGGCCGCATGGGCTCGTGCTTGTCACCGGGCCGACCGGCAGTGGTAAATCGACGACATTGGCAGCCATGATCGACTATATGAACAAAACGATGTCCAAACATATCATTACGCTCGAAGATCCGATCGAATATTTACATAAACATGGAAAATCGATCATCGACCAGCGTGAAATCGGGTTTGACACCGGCAGCTTTGCCGCTGGTTTGCGCGCTGCACTTCGCCAAGATCCGGATGTCATTTTAGTCGGGGAAATGCGCGATTTGGAGACGATTCAAACGGCGATCACCGCCGCGGAAACGGGGCATTTCGTATTAGGCACGCTGCATACGGCAAGCGCGCCGGCGGCGATCGAGCGGATGATTGACGTTTTTCCGTCGGCCCAGCAGACGCAAATTCGCTTGCAGCTCGCTTCCGTTCTTGTCGCAGTCATCGCCCAACGTCTGTTTCCGAATAGCCGGGGGAACGGACGAGTGGCAGCGTTCGAAATTTTAATCAATAATTCCGCGGTCGCCAACTTAATTCGTAATGAAAAAGAACATCAAATCGTTAACGTGATGCAAACAAGCAAAAACGTTGGCATGCAGACGATGGAAATGAGCATCAAAGAGCTTGTGGCCGACGGGCGCATCGATCCACGTGCAGCCGAGGCGTATTTGGTAGGGGAGCGTGGCGAACATGGCACAATTTAAGTACGAGGGGCGCGATCGGAGCGGGCGAAAAAAGGCGGGGATGATCACCGCCGTCTCGCGGCGCGAGGCAGCCATCAAACTGCGGGAAAAAGGGATTCGCCCGATGGTGCTTACTGAAGTGCCGCCATCGATATGGAACAAAGAAATTTCGTTCGGCCGCGCTGTGAAGCCGCAGCACTTTGTCATTTTTTTGCGCCAGTTTGCGACGCTCGTGCGCGCAGGGGTGACGATTGTTGACTCGGTTCATATTTTAGCCGAGCAGACCGAGAGCAAGTCGCTTGCTCGGGCGCTTTCGGACATCGAACAGTCATTGCGCGGCGGGAATCCGCTCTCGACGGCCGCGGCGCGCCATCCACGCCTGTTTCCGTCGCTGTTTGTCAACATGGTGCGCGCTGGAGAGGCGAGCGGAACGCTTGACGAGACGCTCGACCGTCTTGCTGATCATTTTGAAAAAATGCACCGGACGCGGCAAAAAATCGTCTCGGCGCTCGCTTATCCGATCGCTATTGCCATCATCGCCACGGCGGTCGTCATCTTTTTGCTTGTGGCTGTCGTGCCGGCGTTTGTGGAGATGTTTGCCGATTTTCACGCCGAGCTGCCGGCGATTACGAAGTTTGTGCTCAAAACAAGCAACGTGATGCAACATTACTGGTGGGCGATGGTGCTGCTGATCATGGGCGTATACGTATTGTTCATCGCTCTCCGGCAGCGAAAGGAGGTGAAGTATTATTTCGATTACGCAGCGATGCGGCTGCCGATTTTTGGCAAACTTGTGCAAAAGGCGGCGCTCGCCCGTATGACGCGAACGCTTAGCTCGCTCGTCTCGAGCTCGGTGCCGATTTTAGAGGCGCTGGCCATCGTCGGGCGCGTCGTTGAAAATGAAGTGATCGCTTCCGTCCTTGATGAAGCACGCACCGCCCTTGAGCGCGGCCAGTCGCTCGCCGAGCCACTCCGTCGCCATTGGGCGTTTCCGCCGCTTGTGGCGCAAATGATCGCCATCGGCGAACGGACGGGGGCACTTGACGCCATGCTCGGCAAAGTCGCCGACTTTTACGAAGCGGAAGTCGACGCCGGCACCGATCGCCTCAAATCGCTCATCGAACCGATCATGATCGTGCTGCTTGCTGGTGTTGTCGGGACTATCGTCACCTCCATCATCATACCGATGTATGATATTTTCGGTCGTGTCCAACAATAGTCAATAAGAATATATTCTTATTTTTATTTCCTCGTTATAGAATAGTAGGGGCAACATTCTAATTTAACAGAAAGGGAGAGGGAATGATGTTGAAGCGAATCATCAAAAACGAGCGTGGTTTGACACTCATCGAACTGCTCGCCGTCGTCGTCATTTTAGGGATTATCTCGGCGATTGCGGTTCCATCGATTGGGGGATTGATTGACAATTCGAAAAAGGATGCGCATGTCGCCAATGCGCAGCAAATGATCAATGCAGCGAAAATTGCAGTGACGGCGGATAAAAGTCTTATACCTGATGGCAGTAAGCCCGTAAAAATTGAACTGAAGAAACTAGAGAGCAATGGATATCTAGAAAAAGTAAAAGATCCAGATGGAGGAACTTATAATAAAACTGACTCGTATGTCATGATTAGCAATGATAATAATAAATTGTCTTACAGCGTTAAATTGATTAATGATAAACGGGGCGTTCAGAATGATAATGGAGAAGCTGTCAATGAAAATAAATTAGATCGTAAACAAGTTAGAAACAATTCATCTCAAAATCCTGAAAATAACTCCTTATGAGGACCATGGTCTTAAGCTATTTATTTATTATTTCCCTTCTCCTCGCCTCCTTTTTTAACGTCGTCGGGCTGCGGGTGCCGGTCGGGAAGTCGATCGTCCGGCCGCGGTCGCATTGTCCGGCGTGCGGGCGGACGTTGTCGGCGAGGGAGTTGGTTCCGGTTGTGTCGTATGTTGTGCAGCGCGGGCGGTGCAAAGGGTGCGGGGGGCGCATTTCCCCCCTTTACCCGGCGATGGAGCTCGCGACGGCTATCTTGTTTACCGCTGCACCAACGTGGGTCGGTTGGGGTGGACGGCTTATTATCGTTTGGACGTTGATTGCGCTTTTTGCCATTATCGTTGTTTCTGACCTTCGCTATATGCTCATCCCGGACCGGGTGCTTGTGGTATTTGCCGCCTTGTTTTTGATAGAACGGCTCTTCATTCCGTTTTTGCCGTGGATGGACATGCTCATTGGTGCGGCGGTGGGGTTTTTGTTGTTACTGCTGATTGCCGTGCTATCAAAAGGCGGGATGGGCGGCGGCGATGTAAAACTGTTTGCCGTGCTTGGATTTGTGCTTGGCTGGAAAATGGTGTTGCTCGCGTTTTTCTTGGCGGCATTGTATGGTACAGTGATCGGGTTGGTCGGCATGGCGCTCGGCCATGTGCGACGCGGCGTGCCGATGCCGTTTGCGCCGGCTATTGCGCTCGGGACGCTGACAGCGTTTTTCTTTGGCGAGGCGATGGTGCGTGCGTATCTTTCGCTTATGATGTAGGACGGTAGAAAGGAAGCAGACAACCATGGCGTTATGGCGGCGAAAGGCAAAACAAGCGAATATTGTCATTAAAGACCATGTCGTCCGTTGTGTGGAAGCGAAGCCGGGGAATCCGCCGGAGGCGAAGCGGTGGGGTGAGCGCGAACTACCGCCTGGCCTCATTCGCGACGGAAAAATCGTTGATGCGGAAACATTGGCGATGATTTTAGAGGAATGCGTCGACGAATGGAAGCTTGGCGGGCGGCGCGTCCGCTTTGTCGTCCCCGATCCGTTTGTCATGATCCGCACCGTGTCGCTTCCTCCTCATTTGCCGGACGATGACATTCGCGGATATTTGTTTATGGAACTTGGTGAATCGATCCCGCTTCCGTTTGCCGATCCGGTGTTCGACTACGCGGTGGTCGAACGGACGGAAGAGGCGCTAAACGTGCTATTGTTTGCTGCACCGGAGGAAGCGGTGGCGGAATATGCGGCGCTCCTTGAGGATGCTGATTTGCGGCCGGTGGCGGCCGACGTGTCGCCGCTTTGCGCTTACCGTCCGTTTTATGCCGCCGGACAAGCAGCGGCAGATGATCATATTTTGCTCGTGCAGCTTGATCGCTCGGCGGTGAATGTAAGTGCCTTTCACCGCCATTTGCCGCTGTTTATGCGCCATTTGCCGCTTGAGATGCTCGAGGAGCGAACCGTGCCGATCGTTGACCCGTTTGTGGATGTGTATAAGGAAATCGAGCGGATGATGAACTTTTATTCATTTTCTCTCCAACAAGGAAAACAGCAAATTACGCGCCTGTTCCTCATCGGTGATCACCCGCAGCTTGCCGATGCCTTCGCTGCCTTGGCGGAGCGGCTTGACGTACCGCCCGAGCGGCTTTCCTATTCACTCGATCCGCTGCCGGACCGGTATCATCTCGCCTGGGGGCTGGCGTTGAAAGAGGGAATGACTGACGATGATCGTTGACATCAACTTATTGCCGCGGAAAGAGCCGCGCCATACGTTCGGCGTCGTGTTGACGGTCTTGGTCATCCTTCTTCTCCTCATCGGCGCCGCCGGGGGATACTGGCTGATGGAACGTGCCAACAGCCGTCAAGCGGCGCTTGAAGCGGAATTGAAGCAAGTGCGCGCCCTGCAGGCCGCGACGGCCGCCAAACAGAAGGATGCCGAGCAACAGCAAGGGAGGCAAGAGCTGTCCAAGGCGGTGGAGTGGGCGAACCGCTATCCGTTTAAAACAGTGCCACTGTTGCGCGCGTTGACAAAAGAGTTGCCTGAGCGCGGCTTTATCATGAAATTTTCCTATGCCGACCGGCAGACGGTGACGATGACGGTTCAGTTTGATACCGCCGAAGAAGCGGCCTATTATTTAGCCCGGTTAGAGGCGGTGGACATAGTCAAAGAGGTGAAGCTGACAGAGGTTTCTGCCAGCAGCCAAAGCGGTGAAGTTGAGACGGAAATGATCGTGCCGCGCTATATGGCGCAATATGAGCTAAAAATCGGCCAAGCCGAAAAAAAGGAGACATCGCCATGACCGGTCGCGTAAACAAATGGCTAGCAGTTTCCATTGTATTGCTGCTTGTTGCCGCTGTCGGCACCGCGTTTTATTTTCTCTTGTTAGCGCCGCGCTACCAGGAAATTGACCGGCTCGCCGCCATGGTGCAAAGCGAGAAAAAAGTGCTCGCTGCCATGGAGCAAAACGTTTCGCCAAAGGAAGGAGAGGCGTTGGAAAGCCTCGCCGCGCTGCAAAAAAAAGTGCCGACCCGCCCGCTCATCGACCAACTGTTGCTTGAGTTTCAAAAGGCGGAGTACGTCTCGGACAGCTTATTGGTAAATATTCGCTTTTCCGAAAAGGAGCAGGTAAGCAGAGATGAAACGGGTGCTCCACCAACTAGTATTGAGACGGTGAGTGCGCAGCTGACGGTTCAGTCGCCATCGTATTACCAGCTTGAACGATTTTTAGAAACGTTAGAGCGGGCTGAGCGCATTATGGCCATTGAGTCGCTCACGTTTACCGGGCCGCCAGAGTTGACCTCAACGTCAACGGATATCCATCCGTTGACGTATTCGCTAACAGTTCGCGCCTTTTATGCACCGAAGCTTGAAAAATGGAAACAGCTCCTGCCGGCACGGGATGTTCCGCCGCCAGGCGACAAGGATAACCCGCTGACAGAAATCGCGCCATCGGTGAGTCCGTAGCTAGTCGGAGGGGCGACCATATTGGGGCGGGTAAAGCGTGGAATGACGCTCATCGAGCTCCTTGTTGTGTTGGCGATTGTCGGTATTGTCGCTGTGATTGAAAAGGCGCGCGAGCGGGCGTTTGTTTCCGATGCGTATGGCTTGTATGAGGTGGCGCGGCTGTATGTCGGCGCAGAAAGCGTCGAGTTTTTGCCGGCTCGTTCATCGGCGGTATTGTCCTATAGTGAACTGGTGAAACACGGCTTGCTTCACCCGATCCAAGATCCGTTTACCGGGAACGTACTATCCATAGAGACGAATCCGTCGTACGTGCTCGTGACGAAACAGGAAGGCGACGGGATCGACTATGCCGTTTGTTTGAAAGAGGAGACGAAGCAGCTTTGCGATTACCGGGGACGCGAACAGCCGATTCCTGTCGAGGCGTTAACAAGCGAAGCGATTCGTGACCGGTAATGTCGGAAAATGAAGAAAAGAAGCGGGAACAAGACGACAAATGTCTTGTTCTTTTTTTTTTCATTTATGGTAAGATGGGCGAAAGAAATCGAAGCACGAAGAAGGGTGGTGACAAAATGGACAAGCAGCGCTCGGGCATTACGGTGAACATTAACGGACATCCGCAGCCGTTTACGATCAGGCGCCCATCGGAAGGGAATCAGCCGGACGAGCCTAGGGAGCACCGATCTGAAGAGCGCCCTTCTGCAACTCCCGCCAATGATGGAAAACCGGCCGATCGTCATCAAGCGTGTTCGTCTCAAGCGGACGGTCGACAAACGGATGAAAATCAAAGAAACGGTCGGCAAATCGGTGAACAAAAGGCGGAAAAGCAGGCGTTTGAAACGGTCAAAGAGGAAGAAGCGGCCGCCCTGGAAGAGGTGGACGAACAAACCATCTCGATTTCAGAAGCGATTCAAAAAAAGAAGAAAGCCGGCCAAAAGCGGTGGGCGTGGCGATTGCCTCCGCATGCCAAGTCACTGTTTCTAGCGGCGGCGATTGCCGCTTTCGTTGGCATGGCGTTTGGTATGACGATGCTTCGCCTGATTCCGAAGGAAAAAGCAGAGCCGTCGCCGGCAGCTGAAGCGATGACGGAACTCGCCGAAGCTGGAACAGCGACGGATGGAGAACGTGAGGAAAGTACGATACCTGCGCCATTTTCGATCGCAGTGATTCAAGCCGGGGTTTATTCCGACTCTAAGGCAGCCGCACGAGCAGCCAAATCGATTCAAGAAGCGGGCGTGCCGGTCGTCATTGCCGGCCAGAAGCCGGCGGCGCTCTATATTGCGGTCGGCACGGATAAGGAAGGGTTGCGGGCGGTCAACAACAAATATCGTGAGGCTGTGCCAAGCACGTACGTGAAGGAGCTGGCGTTTGCTGCCGAAACGAAGGCGCGGTCGGATATCGTACAAAAAGGAGAGAAATTGTACGGAAATATGGCAGCGCTCTCTGCCGCTTTGCTTGCCGGCAAGGATGCAAGCAAAGAGGAATGGCAAGCGTTGAGCAAGGCGTACGGTTCGTTGGAAAAAAGCAAAGTATCAAACGACAAAACGGTTCAAAACTATGTCGAAGCGCTAAAGCAGGCGTATTTGGCGCTTGCCGCCTACAAAGAAAATCAAGACGAAGCGCTGCTTAGCAAAGCCCAACAACAGCTGCTTGAGGCGCTAAGCACGTATATGGAACTCGTGCCGTTGCGGAGCTAAAAACAGGCTCCGTTTTTTCTTTTTTGCTTCTTGACTGTGGAAAATTGTCTTCCGGTGAAAAATTTGCTACGATACAAATGAATCTTCCGAACCGAAGCGAAGGAAAGGAGAATGGTTCATGCCCCCACGGTTAGTACTTGCTTCCCGCTCCCCGCGCCGCAAACAGCTCCTCGAGATGACCGGTTGGCCGTTCGATGTGCAAGAAAGCCAAGCCGATGAAACGATCGCTCCTGGAACACCTCCTGAAGAAGCTGTTCAAATGCTTGCCCGCCGGAAAGTCGAGGCGGTCATGCCGTCGATACCCGATGCTTACATTCTCGGGGCTGACACGATGGTTGTGTACGGTGATCGCTTTTTAGGGAAGCCGCATACCGCCGAAGAAGCATTTGATATATTGCGCCTTTTGTCTGGGCGGACGCATGATGTGTGGACTGGTGTCGCCATTGCAACGCCGAATGGAGAAGTGGTGTCGTTCGCTGAAAAAACGGCGGTGACGTTTTGGGAGTTAAGCGAAGAAGAGATCGCCGCCTACATTGCGACCGGGGAGCCGATGGACAAGGCAGGGGCGTACGGTATTCAAGGACAGGCCGCCCTGTTTGTCAAACGGATTGAAGGCGATTATTTCAATGTCGTTGGCCTGCCGCTGTCGCGGACGGTAAGAGAACTGCGCCGATTCGGGTGGCCGTCGTCGGGAGCGTAGGCGTGCAAAACGTGGGCGGCTGGCCGCTCTTTGGGCAGGCCCAAAAAGCGTCCCTAAGCGGTGTTTGCTCCTCAATTGAAGGGGAGACGATGATCACAAAAAAAGGGGAGATACGATGACGTGGATGATTCGTGACGTGCCGAAAGACAGCCGGCCGCGTGAACGGTTGCTGGCATCCGGGCCGGAAAGCTTATCCGATCATGAGTTATTGGCGATTTTGCTGCGCACCGGGACGAAAGACGAGTCAGTCGTGCAGCTCGCCCAGCGTGTTCTCCAGCATTTTGAAGGGCTGAGGCTGCTGAAAGACGCGACGGTTGAAGAAATGACCAGCATTAAAGGAATTGGCCCGACGAAAGCGGTGCAAATTTTAGCCGCGCTTGAGCTTGGCCGGCGCATTCACCAGTCCGGCTACAATGACCGCTATGTCATCCGTTGTCCGGAGGACGGAGCCAAATACGTGATGGAAGATATGCGCTTTTTATCGCAAGAACATTTTGTTGCCATTTATTTGAATACGAAAAACCAAGTCATCCACCGCAAAACGGTATTCATCGGAAGTTTAAACGCCTCAATTGTCCATCCACGCGAAGTGTTTAAAGAGGCGATCAAACGATCCGCCGCCTCGGTCATTTGCGTGCATAATCACCCCTCTGGCGATCCGACCCCAAGCCGTGAAGACATCGATGTCACAAAACGGCTCGCTGAATGCGGACGCATTATCGGCATCGAACTCTTGGATCATCTCATTATCGGCGACCAAAAATTCATCAGTTTGAAAGAAAAAGGATACGTCTAACGGTTCTCATTTTTTGTCGAATCAGGTATAATATCAATTATGAGTTTTTCTGAATCTGCTTGGGCGGTGCTGTACAACTTATAAATGACTGACATCCGACCAATTTTGCCAATATAAAGATGATACGCATTTCGTTTCGGAAAGGAAGATCGACAATATGCTTGGGTTTGGAACAAAAGATCTTGGAATCGACTTAGGGACAGCGAATACACTTGTTTACGTAAAAGGAAAGGGCATCGTGCTCAGAGAGCCGTCAGTCGTTGCTATTCAGCGCGATACAAAGCAAATTGTCGCCGTTGGCAATGAAGCGAAAAACATGATCGGGCGCACGCCGGGCAACATTGTGGCGCTGCGGCCGATGAAGGACGGCGTCATCGCTGATTATGAGACGACAGCGACCATGATGAAGTACTACATCCGCAAGGCCATCAAAACGAAAGGGATATTTGCGAGCAAGCCGTATGTGATGGTATGTGTACCGTATGGCATCACAGCGGTCGAAGAGCGGGCGGTCGTTGATGCGACACGCCAGGCTGGAGCGCGCGATGCGTATACGATTGAAGAACCGTTTGCGGCGGCAATCGGTGCCAACTTGCCGGTATGGGAGCCGACCGGCAGCATGGTTGTTGATATTGGCGGCGGCACGACCGAAGTGGCGGTTATTTCGCTCGGCGGCATCGTGACAAGCCAGTCGATTCGCGTTGCCGGTGATGAAATGGATGAGGCGATCATCCAATATATCCGCAAAATGTACAATTTGATGATCGGCGAGCGGACGGCGGAAGCGATCAAAATGGAAATCGGTTCAGCTGGAGATGTAGAAGGAATCGGCAAAATGGAAATTCGCGGCCGCGACTTATTGACTGGGTTGCCGAAAACGATTGAAATTAGCGCGGAAGAAGTAGCAGAGGCGTTGCATGATACCGTTTATGCGATCGTCGATTCGGTGAAAAATACGCTTGAAAAAACGCCGCCGGAGCTGGCTGCCGACATTATGGATCGCGGCATTGTATTGACGGGCGGTGGGGCTTTGTTGCGCAATTTGGACAAGGTCATCAGCAAGGAAACGGACATGCCGGTCATCGTGGCTGAGAATCCATTGGATTGCGTGGCGATAGGCACCGGCAAAGCGCTTGACCATATTGACTTGTTCAAAAACAAGGCGAGAGACCATCGCTGACAGTAAGAAGGTGCTGACGCATGTCACAGTTTTTTGGAAATAAGCGCCTCATTTTTTTGCTTGTCAGCATTGTCATTCTTGTCATGTTGATCGGTTTTTCGTTGCGCAACCGTGAGGAACTGACATGGCCAGAGCAGTTTATTAAAGACACTGCTGGGGGTATTCAGCTTCTGTTTGAGAAGCCCGCACAGTTTGTCGCGGGCTTCTTTGAAAATGTGAACGACCTCCGCCATACATATGAGGAAAACGAGGTATTGAAAGCAAGGCTTGAGGAATATACGGCACTGCAGACAGAGGTCGAGGCGCTGCGCCAGGAAAATGAGCGGCTGCGCGAGCTGCTTGATAAAAAGGAGAGCTTGCGCGACTTTATTCCGATTCAGGCAACAGTGATCGGGAGAAACCCGGAGCGTTGGCGGGAGACGATCATTGTCAACAAAGGAATTCAGCATGGGGTCAAAAAAGATATGGCGGTCATTACCCCGGCCGGGCTTGTCGGCAAGGTGCAGCACGCTTCCCAATTTACGTCCACGGTGCAACTGTTAAGCGCGCTTGATCAAAACAACCGCATTTCCGCCTACGTCCAAGGGAATGAAAATGTATTTGGGTTAATCGAAGGGTACGATGAAAAGCGGCGTGAACTAGTGCTCGGCGAAATTCCGATTGATGCCGAAGTGAAAAAAAAGCAAAAAGTGTTGACTTCCGGCCTCGGTGGTGTGTTTCCGAAAGGATTGCCGATCGGCGAAGTGACCGAGGTCAAACCAGATCAGTACGGACTGACGCAAATCGTCTATGTCAAACCGTTTGCCAACTTGTATGATATTGACGATGTAATGATTGTGAAACGAAAAATCGATAAGACACTGCAAGAAGAGGAGGAGGCAAAGTGAAAAAGTGGCAGCTCCCTTTCCTTGCGGTGTTATGTTTTGTCAGCGAAAGCATTTTTGTTGATGTATGGCCGAAGGGTGACTTATATATTCGCTATTTTTTTGTGCCCCGTTTTTTTCTCGTTTTTTTAGTGCTAATGGCTGTTTACCTTGGCGGGACGCGGGCGATGGGCTACGGCTTCATTTTCGGGTTCCTATATGATTGCATCTATACGGAACTGCTCGGTGTTAACGCCTTTGCCTATACGCTCATCGCCTATATAGCGGGCAAAGCAACAAAATGGTTTCACCAGAGCTGGGCGGTTGCGTTTTTGTTATCGGTGTTGGCTATTGCCCTGCTTGACAGTTATGTGTACGGCATTCAGCTGTTGATCGGGCGGACAGATTGGTCGTTTTCTGTTTTTTGGGATCGCCGGTTATGGCCGACGCTGCTGTTAAACATCGCATTTTTGCTCATCTTCTCGTACCCGCTCGGACGGTGGCTGACCAAAATTCGCCGATTGGAGCAGGAAGAATAAAAGAGGAAAAACGGCCCGTTCTGTAGAATTATTCGTTGGGGTGAACGTTGTGGCAAAACAAAAGCAGCAGTACGTGACGATTAAAGGGACGAAAGATGGGCTGACGCTGTATCTTGATGACCGCTGCTCGTACGATGATTTAATGAAAGAAATTGAGGAGCGTCTCGTCAAACGCTCCAGCGTCGCGGCCAACAGCCCGCTCGTCTCCGTTCATCTGAAAGTTGGAAATCGCTACTTAACGCCCGCCCAAGAGGAGGAGTTGCGAGCGCTCATCCGCCGTTCGAAAAACTTGGTCGTCGATTCGATCGAGAGCAATGTGATATCGAAAGCAGAAGCGATCGAATGGGTACAGAAAACGGAAATCGTCACTGTCTCGCGCATTGTTCGTTCCGGGCAAGTGCTTCACGTCGAGGGGGATTTGCTGCTGCTCGGTGATGTGAACCCCGGTGGAACGGTGATTGCCGGAGGCAACATTTTCATCCTCGGCGCCTTGCGCGGCATCGCCCATGCTGGATACGCTGGGAATAAAGAGGCGATCATTGCCGCGTCAGTGATGAAGCCGATGCAGCTGCGCATCGGCGATGTCATGAATCGTGCTCCCGATTACAAAACGGACGAAAGAAATGAAATGGAATGTGCTTATATTAATGAACATAATCAAATTGTTGTTGACCGCCTGCAGCTGCTCATGCATTTGCGGCCGAATTTGACGCGCTTAGAAAGGAGAATGTAACCGTGGGAGAAGCGATCGTCATTACTTCCGGGAAGGGCGGTGTCGGCAAAACGACGACGACCGCGAACCTTGGGACGGCCCTCGCCATTTTGGGGAAGCGGGTGTGCCTCGTCGATACGGACATCGGGCTGCGCAACCTTGATGTCGTGTTGGGGCTTGAAAACCGAATTATTTATGATTTAGTGGATGTCGTTGAAGGACGCTGTACGGTACAAAAAGCGCTTGTCAAAGATAAGCGGTTCGATAACCATTTGTATTTGCTGCCGGCGGCGCAAACGAGCGATAAGTCGGCGGTCAATCCGGAACAGATGAAAGAGATGATCGAGCAGCTGAAGCAAGAATACGATTATGTGCTCATCGACTGTCCAGCCGGCATTGAGCAAGGCTACCGCAATGCCGTCGCCGGTGCGGATGAGGCGATCGTCGTCACGACACCGGAAGTATCGGCCGTTCGCGATGCGGATCGCATCATCGGCCTGCTTGAAGCGGAAGAGCACGTCAAGCCGCCACGCCTCATCATCAATCGCATTCGCAGCAATATGGTGAAAAACGGAGATATGTTGGATGTTGATGAAATTGTCATGCACTTATCGATTGAGCTGCTCGGCATTATCGTCGACGATGAAAACGTGATCAAAGCGTCTAACCGCGGCGAGCCGATCGTCCTTGACCCGAACAGCAAAGCGTCAATCGCTTACCGCAACATCGCGCGCCGTATTCTTGGCGAGTCAGTGCCGTTGCCGCCACTTGAGGAAGAAGAGAAAGGACTGTTCTCTAAGATTCGGAAAATCTTTAGTTTGAAATAGAGGAATGGGGCAATTCCGAGGGGAAATTGCCCTTTTTGTTTTGCTCATCGTTCGAGGAAGGCTCCGGCATACAGCGGCTCAGCATGAGAGAATATGGGGGTAAAAGGAAAACCCAAAAGGCCGTTTGCCCTCAACAAAACATCAGATATAGACTGACGGATTCGTTTGATATGTGTATATGGTGGTAGAAAGGGTGTCTCGTTGCTTTAGAGACGCCCTCTTTTTTATAATGCTGCAAGTATTTTAGTAAGGTGGATGGGGAACCTGATGCAAACAAGGCTTCTTAGAAAATAGTTAGGATGTAAACACGTCCGTCTTTGGAAGCGAGGAGCCTTGGCCATAGAGATGGGCTCGGTGAAAAACGCTTGTTCATATTCAATGAGGTTGTCTCATAAATTAGTACAAACGTTGTTAGAAAGGTGGAGGGGGGACATATGGACCGACGCATTCGAGAGATGAAAAAGCGAATTGAAAAGCGGCGAAAAGAGCGCCAATATCAATCAAAAAAGCGAAAGGAGCCGGTGTGGGGGATAGCGGACGAGGAACGGTACGGGCTGCCGGTCGTCACGTATGACCGCTATTCGTTTGAATCAGAGTCCCATCCGCTGTTCCGCAAAGAGTGGTTTCTTTTTAAAACGCTCATCGCCGCCTGTCTCGTGTTAGTGACCGCCATTTTGTTCAGGCATCCATCCGCTTCGCTTGAACCGGCACGGCAGTTTGTCGTGCGGACGATGGAAACAGAATTTCAGTTTGCGGCTGTTTCGGCTTGGTATGAAAACATGTTCGGCGAGCCGCTCGCCTTTTTTGCGCCAAAAAAAGGGACAAAAACGGAAATAGCGTCCTCATACGCGGTGCCAGTTTCCGGTCGAGTGCTTGAAAGCTTTGACGAAAATGGTCAAGGGGTGATGATCGAAACAGAGAGTGAGGCGAAAGTCGAAGCGATGAAAGAAGGGATCGTCACGTTTGCCGGCACGAAGGAGAAGCTCGGAAAAACGGTCATCATTCAGCATGCGGATGGCAGTGAGACGTGGTATGGCCATTTAGGCACCATTTCGGTGAAGCTGTACGATTTTATCGAGATGGGAAAAGAAGTCGGTACCGCCCAGGCGAGTGATAAAGAAAAACAGAAAGGGTTGTTTTATTTTGCCATTAAGCAAGGGGAGCAATTTATCGATCCGATCCAGGTGATCTCCTTTGAATAAGTATCTAGGGCTGCTTGGAAAGTTGCACGTTCATCCGTTATTATGGCTGATCGGCGGCATGGCGGTATTGACTGCCCATTTTAAGCAGCTTTGTTTGCTGTTTTTTATCGTTCTTGTCCATGAACTTGGCCATGCGGTGGCAGCGGCGTTTTTTTCTTGGCGGATAAAGAGGATTTTGTTGCTGCCGTTCGGCGGAGTGGCAGAAGTAGAAGAGCATGGAAACCGTCCATTCCGCGAAGAATGGATTGTCACGCTCGCCGGACCGGCACAGCATCTTTGGTTGACAACGGCTGCGTTTTTTTTGTGGAAGGCGGGCTGGATGGATGACGGGAGTTGGGAATTGTTTTTCCGTTATAACGTGGCTGTTTTTAGTTTAAATTTGCTGCCGATCTGGCCGCTTGACGGCGGTAAACTGCTGTTTTTGCTGTTGTCGTATCACCGTCCGTTCAGCGAGGCGCACCGGAAGATGGTTGCGATATCAGCGGCTGTGCTGGCGGCCAGTATCATCCTTTTGCTTGTATTCATGCCACGTCAGCTTGATTTATGGACGATTGCAGTCTTTTTGGCGTATGCGCTTTGGCAAGAGAAAAAACAACATCCATATATTGTTATGCGCTTTTTGCTTGAGCGGTATTACGGGAAAAAGGGGGATTACGCAAGGCTGCAGACGATCACCGCCCCAGCGGACGAGCGCATCTCTGCTGTGCTGCAACGCTTTTATCGCGGCCAAAAACATGCGATCGTCGTCGTCCGCAATGGACGCGAACGGACGGCGCTTGATGAAAACGAACTGTTGCACGCATTTTTTGCTGAAAAGCGGACTGATGCGCCGCTTGGCGCTCTCATTTATTGATGACGGCTGGCCGTTTGAACCGTTTCATTCCCCTCTGGGGAGAAGATTGCGGTTGACGGCCGGTCGTTTGTATGTTACTATAGTTAACGTTGTAGACTTTTTGTCCCTTAATAGCAGGGACAAAAGAGGGCGGCTGTCGCAAAAAGACGCACCCGTACTACAACCGCTCAGCGCGGGTTGTGAAGTGTTCCGGTTGGAACCGCCTTGACGCTGGCGAGTCTGAGTTCATAAAGGAGGTGCGAGGCATGTACGCAATTATCGAAACTGGCGGTAAACAATTGAAAGTACAAGAAGGCCAAGAAATTTACATTGAAAAATTGGATGCTAATGAAGGCGATACGGTGACGTTTGACAAAGTGCTGTTCGTCGGCGGGGAAACGGTGAAAATCGGAAATCCGACAGTCGAAGGTGCGACGGTTACGGCGAAAGTGCAAAAGCACGGCCGACAAAAGAAAATTATCGTCTTCAAATATAAAGCGAAAAAGAACTATCGCCGCAAACAAGGCCACCGTCAGCCATATACGAAAGTCGTCATCGAAAAAATCAACGCGTAAGCGATGATCCGCGTCACGATTGAACGGGAAGCGGACGGCCGCATTCGCGCGTTTACGATGGATGGGCACGCCGAGTTTGCCAAGCGCGGGCAAGATATCGTATGTGCCGGCGCTTCGGCCGTCTCGTTTGGCACCATCAATGCCATCGAGGCGCTCACCGGCGTTCGCCCGCACGTTTCGCTTGGCCAAGACGGAGGCTATCTTCGCTGTGAGCTTCCGAAGTTGGAAGAAGCAGCGACGGCAGAGAAAGTGCAATTATTGTTGGAAGCGATGGTCGTCTCGTTAAAGACGATCGAACGCGATTACGGGAAGTTTATCCGCGTGACATCTATCTAGCAGGAGGTGACTGCTATGCTGAGACTCGACTTGCAATTTTTCGCTTCGAAAAAAGGGGTCGGTTCGACAAAAAACGGCCGTGATTCGATCGCAAAACGTCTTGGTGCGAAACGCGCTGACGGTCAATTCGTCACTGGCGGCTCGATTTTGTACCGCCAACGCGGAACGAAAGTTCATCCGGGCTTGAACGTTGGCCGCGGCGGCGATGACACGCTGTACGCGAAAATCGACGGCATCGTTCGTTTCGAGCGGCTCGGCCGCGACCGGAAACGTGTCAGCGTCTACCCGGTTAGCCAAGAAGCGTAATTTGTTTCGGAGAAAAACTCTAACCATTCCGGTTAGGGTTTTTCTTTTTGTCCTTGAAAAATCGTTCCCGTTTAATGTCAGAAAATGTTATAGTAAAAGTGAATGGCCTCTTGATGAAGAAGAGGCTGAAGAAAAGACGGTGTGGGAAACTGCGCCGCATGAATAGGGGAGCAGTGAATGGAAAAGCGATGGACGGTCGTTGAAGTGATGCGCCATGCCCGCCATGACTGGCTGAATAAAATTCAGCTCATTAAAGGTCATTTGGCGCTCAATAAAATCGAACGGGTGCAGGAAGTCATTAATGGCATTATCGGTGAGATGCAGCAGGAAACCCGGCTGACGAACTTGAAGGCCGAGCGATTCGCCGAACTTGTCATGACTTACAATTGGGAGCCGCGCCCGGTTAGTCTTGAGTATGAAATCACGGGCGGCGAAGCGGATTTGTCATTGTATGACAAACGGTTGACCGAATGGTGTCGCGAGTTTCTTCGCTTGCTTGAGATGCAGGCCGATAGACGGACGGAAAACCATGTGTGCTTGTCGATCGAGCTGTCTTACGGGCGGGCCTTGTTGTTTTTTGATTATCGTGGCGCATGGCAGGACGAGGAAGCGGTTCGTGCTTGGTTGGAACGATGCGAGCCGGCGCCGCCGCTTCGGCTTGTATCGTTTGCTGTCGGTGCGGAAGAGTTGACCGTGGAGCTTGAGCTGCTGATCCGCTCTGAAATGACTTATTCTTGAGCACATATTGACAGCATTGAATTGGCTCTGTATACAATAATAAGTATTAGTTACACTAATTTCGCCATGATGGAAGCGAATCGGAGGAACAGCTATGTTTGTCGATCAAGTGAAAATTTACGTCAAAGGTGGGGACGGCGGCAACGGTATGGTCGCGTTTCGCCGTGAAAAATATGTCCCAAAAGGCGGGCCGGCTGGCGGAGACGGCGGTAAAGGCGGCGACGTTGTGTTCGTCGTCGACGAAGGGCTGCGGACGTTAATGGATTTCCGCTACCAACGCCATTTTAAAGCGCCGCGCGGCGAAAACGGCATGTCGAAAAATCAGCACGGCAAAAATGCTGAAGACTTGCTTGTCAAAGTGCCGCCGGGGACGGTTGTCATCGATGCCGATACAAACGAAGTGCTCGCCGATTTGACCGAACAAGGACAGCGGTTTGTCGTCGCCAAAGGAGGGCGAGGCGGGCGAGGAAACACCCGGTTTGCGACCGCGGCTAATCCGGCGCCAGAGATCGCGGAAAACGGCGAGCCAGGCGAGGAGCGGAACGTCATTTTGGAATTAAAACTGCTCGCTGATGTTGGCCTTGTCGGGTTCCCAAGTGTCGGCAAATCGACGTTATTGTCCGTCGTTTCAGCAGCAAGACCGAAAATTGCTGAGTACCACTTTACGACACTCGTGCCGAATTTGGGCGTCGTCGAAACGGAAGACGGCCGCAGCTTTGTCATGGCTGACTTGCCGGGGCTCATCGAAGGCGCCCATGAGGGGGTCGGCTTAGGACATCAGTTTTTGCGGCATATTGAACGGACTCGCGTGATCGTCCATGTCATCGATATGGCCGCGGTGGAAGGGCGTGATCCGTATGACGACTATGTCGTCATCAACGAGGAGTTGAAGCAATACAATTTGCGCTTGACTGAACGGCCGCAAATTGTCGCAGCTAATAAAATGGACATGCCAAACGCCGAAGAAAATTTGCGCCGCTTTAAAGAGAAAGTCGGCGAGGCAGTGCCCGTCTTTCCGATTTCAGCAGCGACAAGGCAAGGGGTGCGCGAGTTGCTGTTTGCCATTGCTGATTTGCTCGAAACAACGCCGGAGTTTCCGCTCCATGAACTGGAAGAGCCGGCAGTGCAGCGCGTCGTGTACAAATACGAAAAAGAGGAGCTGCCGTTTACCATTACCCGCGGCAGCGATGGGGCGTTCATTTTGTCGGGTGAAAAAATTGAGAAACTGTTTAAAATGACCGACTTCTCGCGTGAAGAATCGGTGCGCCGCTTCGCCCGCCAACTGCGTGCCATGGGAGTCGACGACGCGTTGCGCGAGCGCGGAGCGAAAGACGGCGACACCGTCCGGCTGCTCGATTACGAATTTGAGTTTGTCGATGACTGGGATGAACGATAAAAGCGGAGGAAGGTGCGGTGGAGAAAAAATTTTATTTAGTGCGCGAAGACATCTTGCCGGAAGCGATGAAAAAAGTCGTGCTGGCGAAACAGCTGCTTGAGCGGAAAAAAGCCGCCTCGGTTGCCGAGGCGGCTCAGCTCGCCAACATTAGCCGCGGCGTCTTTTATAAATACCGCGATGCCATTTTTCCGTTTCAGGCGGTGACGAAAGAAAATATCGTCACGTTGTTTTTTCATTTGGAAGACCGCTCGGGCACGTTGTCACAGCTGCTTAGCGTCGTAGCAGCGGCAGGCTGCAATGTGCTGACGATCCACCAGACGATCCCACTGCAAGGACGGGCGAACGTGACGCTTTCCGTCAGCACAAACGATATGCATGAAGACATTGATGAACTGTTGGCAAAACTTAGGGGGCTTGAATTTGTCGAAAAAGTTGAAATTGTCGGCTCGGGAGTGTATTAAAGCAAGGGAGAGGCAAACGAGATGAGAATCGGCTATTTAGGACCGAAGGCGACGTTTACTGAAGCGGCCGTTGCGGCGCTATTTCCATCAGAGCCGCGACAGCCGTACGCCACGATTCCCGACTGCATCGATGCTGTCGCTGCTGGGGAAATTGAGGCAGCGGTTGTGCCGCTTGAGAATGCGTTGGAAGGGTCGGTCAATTTAACGCTCGATTATTTAATCCATGAACAGCCGTTGCCGATCATCGGTGAAATCGTTGTTCCGATTGAGCAGCATTTCATGGTGCATCCGTACTATGCACCGCATTGGCGGGAGATTAAAGAAGTGTATTCACATTCGCATGCCATTGCTCAGTGCCGCAAATTTTTACATACGGTGCTCAAAGGCGCAAAGCAAGTGCCCACGACGTCAACGAGCGCCGCTGCCAAATTTGTCAGCGAACATCCGCACTTGCCAGTGGCGGCGATTGCCAATCGGCTCGCAGCGAGCGAATACGGCTTGACGATTGTGCAGGAAAATATTCATGATTATGATTACAACCATACGCGCTTTATCGTCGTCAGCCGAAGCAGGCAGCCGCTTTCGCCTGATTCGCCGCTTTATGCCGGCGACAAAACGACCATTGTTGTCATGTTGCCGCAAGATCAGCCTGGTGCGCTCCACCAAGTGCTGTCGGCGTTTGCTTGGCGGCGGCTGAACTTGACGAAAATCGAGTCGCGCCCAGCGAAAACAGGGCTTGGCAACTACTTTTTTATCATTGATATTGACGCACCGATGGATGATGTCCTCATCCCGGGAGCGATCGCCGAAATCGAAGCGCTCGGCTGTACGGTGCAACTGTTAGGCAGCTATCCATATTACTTTGTCTAAAACACCAGGGTGTCCCAAAACTAGGAGGACACCCTTTCCTATCATGGCATATGTGTACTAGGTCATTTTATGAGAGACGAGATGTTATCTCCCTCGTAAAGAACGATACCTTTTGAATCAGCCTCTTTTGCCTTCCACCGCTGCTACACTTCTTTTTTTCATCGCTCTCTTATCTCCTATTGCCCGCTTTGCTTAGGTGAAAAATGCTGCACGTTCTGTTTAGCTGCTGTGGAACGCCCGTTTTGGTGGCGGGACAGGAGCGTGCAAATGAAGAGGGGTTAGGCCTCGATTAAAAATCCCGCTTGTTTTAAGGCACGGCAGGCGGCGTCGAGCTTTTCTGGTGAGTCAGCTTCGAGCGTATGCAAATGCGTCCCATCGGTCAGCTGCAATAAATATGCTGATTTTGTCGCTTCAATTTTGGCGATAAACTGGTCGACTTCGAAGCGGTTGCTGACCATGACCGATGCAATTAAATCGCCATAGACCGGATGTTCAATTTTGACATCTTTTACCGTTACACCACAGTCGACAAGCAAATACAGTTCTTCTTTTGTCTGTTCCGGTGTATGGGAGCAGGCGATGGTTCGCGTATACGTTTGCGTCGGTTCGGCCGGCTTTAAATACAAATATCCTTGGCTTGTCGCGATAATAGGTTCGTTGCGTGCCTTTAACAGCGAAATATCTTGGACGATTACTTGGCGGCTGACGTTCGTTTTTGCTGCCAATTCTGCCCCGGTGAGCGGTGTCTCGCTTTCTTTCAGCCATTGCAAAATGAGCTGGCGCCGCGCTTCTCCTAAAATTTTCTTTTCTTCTTTCACCTTGTCCATACCTCCTTTCGCGTTCGGATAAACTGTTCTAATGTGGAGATCAATTGATCGATCTCTATTTCCCGCGTGGACGTACCAAGTGATACACGGACGAACTGCTTTGCCTCCTCTGGGGTTTTGCCGACGGCAAGCATGGTGCGCGACGGCGCCTGCAATCCGACTTGGCAGGCGCTGCCAGTTGAAATGGCAATACCGGCACGGTTGCATTCCAGCATGACGAGCTGCCCTTCAAAACCGGTAACAGACAACCCGACAATATGGGCAAGTCGACAGCTAGGATGGCCTTCAACGGCAATCGGCAGCTGTTTGGCTGCTATGGCGTCAAGCAGCCGGCGGCGCAGCTGTTCAAATCGTGTCTGTTCACCTTCCATCCGTTCGTAAAGCTGCTTAGCGGCAGTGAGGAAGGCAACGATCCCCGGCACATTGACTGTTCCGGGTCGGAAGCCGGATTCGTGTGTCGTCCCTGGAAAAACGGGTTTCCAATGAAGGTGCGGGTCGATGTAGACGGCTCCGACGCCTTTTGGACCGTACACTTTATGAGCGGAAATCGATACGCTGTCAATCGCCATCGCCTTAACGTCTAGCTGTATTTTAGCAAAAGTTTGCACGCAGTCGCTATGAAAAAGGATGCCGCGCGCTCGCAACAGGCGACCGATGTCAGCAAGCGGCTGGATGGTGCCGATTTCCGAGTTGGCATGCTGGATGGAAGCGAGGATCGTCTGCGGTGTGATGGCCCGTTCCAAATCAGCGAGACGGATGCGACCGAATCGATCGACGGGCAAATACGTCACCGCATATCCTTCCGTTTCAAGCTGTTGAAACAAATGATAAAGTGAGGCGTGTTCGACTTCGGTAGTGATTAAATGATTCCCTTTGTGGCGGTGGGCGGCAATGAGCGACCGAATGGCGAGCACATTTGCCTCCGTGCCGCCGCTTGTGAAATAAATCCCTTCTGCTTCCCCGTTGATCATAGCGGCAAGCTCACGCCGGCATAGCGTCAGCAATTGCTTCGCTTTCGTGCCGACGTCGTGCAGGCTACTTTCATTGCCAAAATAAACGGCCGCTGCCTCAGCATAAGCCTCGATGGCTTCTTTGCACATTGGTGTCGTCGCTGCGTAGTCCAAATAAATCATATTCTCCCGCCTTTTCTTTCACTTTTTTCAATCAACCTCTTGTCATTAGTTTAAATATGTGTAAATATAGATGTCAAGACAGGTGAAAAGAGAGGTGAGCGGTTGTGGGGGAAAACGGCATCATTATTGTTGGTAGCGGATTGGCCGCTTTAACAGTGGCTTATTATTTACAGGTGCAAGAAAATGTGATTGTTTTCACAAAAAAAGGGAAAACGGACTGCAACTCTTGGCGGGCGCAAGGTGGGGTGGCGGCAGCGTTAGCCCCCGACGATGATTGGCGCGTTCATTTCCACGACACGCTTACGGCCGGCTGCCATCATAACGATGTGCGAATGGTTGAGTTGCTCGTTCGTGAAGGGCCGAAGCGGCTGCAAGAATGGATGGACGCTGGGATGGCGTTCGATGCAGATGAACATGGACAGCTTTGCTTCGGCCTTGAAGGCGGGCATAGCCACCGCCGCATTTTACACGCTGGCGGCGACCAAACGGGCAAGGAGATCGTTACATTTTTGCTTCAGCAGGTGAAAGGGCGCGTATCAGTGGTGGAAGGTGAACAAGTCATCGAACTTTTGATGGAAGACGGCCGCTGTGTCGGGGTGAAAACGAAGCGAAAAGACGGTGCTGTCTCCGTTTGGCGGGCGGCGGCAGTCGTCCTAGCGACCGGCGGCTGCGCCGGGCTGTATACGTTCACTTCCAACGCGCCGACCGTGACTGGTGATGGCATTGCCATGGCGTATCGCGCCGGCGCGGCAGTCGCCGACATGGAATTTATCCAATTTCATCCGACGATGCTGGCTGTCGGAGGAAAAGCGGTCGGATTAGTATCGGAAGCGGTGCGCGGAGAAGGAGCGGTGCTTGAGACGGAAGACGGGCGGCGCTTAATGAATGGCGTTCACCCACTTCGTGATTTGGCACCGCGTGATGTTGTCGCCCGCGCGATCGCCGCGGAAACGGAGCGAGGCGGCCGCGTCTACTTAAATATTTCCGCCGTTCCTCATTTCCACCGCCGTTTTCCGACGATTGCGGCGTTATGCGAGGCGCATGGCGTTGATCTTGAGGCCGGCCGCCTCCCGGTTGTGCCAGGCGCCCACTTTTTAATGGGCGGCATTATGGTCAATGAATGGGGGCAGACGACCGTGCCGGGCTTGTATGCCGTTGGGGAAGTGGCGTGCACCGGTGTGCACGGTGCCAACCGGTTGGCAAGCAATTCGTTGCTTGAAGCGATCGTCTTTGGAGCCCGTGTGGCCCACTCTATCAATCGCCGGGAGGAGTGGCCGACGTCAGTATACCGCGCTGCCCGATCGTTTGGCCACTCGCGTCGTCTTTTGGTGCCTCCGCTTCCGGAACGGTCGTGCATCCGTGAGCGATTGTCCACATTTGTCGGTATCGTCCGTGAAAAAGGGCGGCTTTGTGAGGCGGTTCGCTGGTTCGAACAATTTTCCTTGCCAGATTGGTTGGATGGCGATCTTGAATGCTTGTCGGCAGAGGAGATTGAAACAGGGTATATGCTCCTTACCGGTTGGCTTGTCGCCTCGTCTGCGCTTCGCCGCACGGAAAGCCGTGGCGGCCACTACCGAAGTGATTTTCCGTATGATCATCCGGACTGGAAAGGCCGACGCCTCGTGCGGACGAAAGAAGAGTGGGAGCATGCACCAGTTGGACGGTAAAGCGGGAATAAGATCAAAAGGAGGATGAGGCGATGAATCGGTTAAAACTCGAACAGTTGTTGAGGCAGTTTTTTCTTGAAGATATCGGCGATGGGGATGTGACAAGCGACACGATTTTTCCGGCTAACGAACGTGCGACGGGGGTGTTTACGGCGAAAGAGGACGGGGTTGTGGCTGGCGTCGACCTTATTGCCACTGGCTATCAACTGCTTGATCCGCATATCGAGGTATCGATCATGAAACGGGACGGCGAACGGATTGCAGCTGGTGAAACGATCGCCGCCGTTTCTGGGCCTGTCCGTCCACTGTTGTCTGGTGAGCGCGTCATTTTGAATTTGCTTCAGCGTTTGAGCGGCATTGCGACTATGACGCGGCAGGCGGTTGACCTGCTTGGTGACAGCCATACTCGCCTTTGCGATACGCGAAAAACGACACCGGGTTTGCGCATGTTGGAAAAATATGCGGTTACTTGCGGTGGCGGCTACAATCACCGCTTTGGCTTGTACGATGGTGTGATGATTAAAGACAATCATATCGCCTTTTGTGGGTCGATTGCCGCCGCTGTCAAAGCGGTGAGAGAGCGGCTCGGCCATATGGTGAAAATCGAAGTCGAAACGGAAACGGAAGCTCAGGTGCTCGAGGCGGTCGAAGCCGGGGCTGACATTATTATGTTTGACAATCGGACGCCGGATGAAGTGCGGTCGTTCGTCCGGCTCGTGCCGAAACCGATCATCACGGAGGCGTCCGGCGGTATTACGCTCGCCAATGTAGCAGCATACGGTGCGACCGGAGTCGACTACATTTCACTTGGGTTTTTAACGCATTCAGCTGCAGCGTTGGACATTAGTTTTTATTTACAATGACGGAGGAGAGAATGATGAACGTACTCGAACAGTTCAAACAGCTCGATAATATGCCGGAACAGTATAAAACGATGGACAGAGATGAGCTCGAAGCGCGCGCCCGCGCGGTGAAGGAGCAGCTCGGGCGGCGTCTTTTTATCCCTGGACATCATTACCAAAAAGATGAGGTCATTCAGTTCGCTGATGCCACCGGCGACTCGCTTCAGCTCGCCCAACTGGCGGCGAAAAACAACGAAGCGGAATATATTGTGTTTTGCGGCGTCCATTTCATGGCGGAAACCGCGGACATTTTAACGAGTGAGGAGCAGGCAGTTATTTTGCCGGACTTGCGCGCTGGCTGTTCGATGGCCGATATGGCCGATATTTTTCAAGTTGAGCGGGCATGGGCGGCATTGACGGATCGATTTGGCGAGACGATTCTGCCGCTTGTATACGTCAATTCCACAGCGGCGATTAAAGCGTTTGTCGGCCGAAATGGAGGGGCGACGGTTACGTCGTCCAACGCGCAAAAGATGGTAGCGTGGGCGTTTTCACAAAAAGAACGGATCTTCTTTTTACCGGACCAGCATTTAGGCCGAAATACGGCCTATGCACTCGGCGTTGGCCTTGACGAGATGGCCGTCTGGGATCCATATGAGGAAACATTGCAAGGCAACGGTGACCTTGACAAGGTGAAAGTCATTCTTTGGAAGGGCCATTGCTCGGTGCATGAAAACTTCAATGTCCGGCAAATCGAGCATATTCGGCAGACGAAACCGGAAACAAAGGTAATCGTCCATCCGGAATGCAGCTGGGACGTCGTCCAGCAAGCCGATTACGCCGGTTCAACAAAATACATTATCGAAACGATTCGCAACGCCTCACCCGGTAGCCGATGGGCGATCGGAACAGAAATGAATTTGGTGAATCGCCTTATGCATGAGCATCCGGACAAAGAAATCATTTCTCTTAATCCGTATATGTGCCCGTGTTTGACGATGAACCGGATCGATTTGCCGCATTTCGTTTGGGCGTTGGAATCGCTCAGTGAAGGAACAGTCGTCAACCGCATTACCGTTCCAAGGGAAGTAGCGTTCGAAGCAAAGCTAGCACTCGAGCGCATGCTTGCCCTTGCCTAGTTCTCCTCCCTGGCGAAGACGGGATCGCTTCCGTCCGGCCAGGGATTTTTTTATCATAAATCAACAACCATCGTCATACATTGTGTTGAAAGATGATAACAAGAAACAAGCATCGGTTGGATAGAGCGCAAACAGTCTCGGTTTAGGAGGGGAACCGCGTGAAAATCCATATTGTTCAAAAGGGCGATACCCTTTGGAAAATTGCCCAAAAATATGGGGTTGATTTTGAACAATTGAAAAAGATAAATGGGCATTTGAGCGATCCGAATATGATTATGCCTGGCATGAAAATTAAAGTGCCGACAGCAGGAGTGCCAATAAAAAAAGAAACAAAAACGTATGCACCGTCAAAAAAGCCGAAAGTGGGAGAACATCCGTACGCGGAGACGAAACCGTTCGTTTCATTCAATATTGATGCGGAGATGGACACAGCTAGCGGCTCCGTCTTGGAAAATGAAATACCAGTGAACGAGGCGCCGAAAGCAGTGGAAAAAGAAAAACCGAAGGCGCCAGCGGCCAAAGCGCCGAAGGCGGAAGTGAAAGAAAAACCGAAAGCACCAGCGGTCGAAGCACCGAAAGCGGAGGCGAAAGAAAAACCGAAAGCGCCAGCGGTCGAAGCACCGAAAGCGGAGGCGAAAGAAAAACCGAAAGCGCCAGCGGTCGAAGCACCGAAAGCGGAGGTGAAAGAAAAACCGAAAGCACCAGCGGCCAAAGCGCCGAAAGCGGAAGTGAAAGAAAAACCGAAGGCGCCGGCGGTCGAAGCGCCAAAGGCAGAGGGGAAAGGAACAGCAAAGGCGCCGATAAGCGGGACATCGAAGGGAATGGAGAACAAGAAGGCGAATGTGTCAGTGAACGAAGCCCCGAATGTGCCGGTGAACGAGACACCGAACGTACCAGTGAACGAAGCGCCGAACGTGCCGGTGAATGAAACACCGAACGTACCGGCGAACGAGGCGCCGAAAGCACCGACAGCCTATACACCGCCGCTTACACATACGATTCCGCCGGTCGTTCCGACCCCTCACGTTTCGTTTGCCAAATCGTTGCCGAATCTGCCACCGATTCCACCGAAGCCGAGCAACATTTTGCCTGGCATGATGAAAGAGGAGATGGATGAAAGCCCAACTGAACTGAAAGGGGAACAAACAGAAATAGCAGACGAAAGCGAGGAAACCCCGCCACCGTTGCCGAACATTCCGCATGTTCCAATTGCACCGATGACGGCACCAGTTTTCGGTGTTGACCAAGGATGTGTGCCAGTGACGCCTATTTTGCCAGGAGCGGGGTTTTACATGTCTCCGCCGCCAGCCATGCCATCTTATTCTCCGCCGCCGGGTTCGTTAGGGGGCGGCCCGGAAAATAACCCGGCTCCATTTCCGGGCATTAGCGAAGGGAGCAATGATTCTTTAGAGTCTCCGCAGTTTTCTGAACCGGGGAAACACGGGGCTGCTGCTCCGCTTGCACCGCCAGCTGGTGCCGCTTTCGCTGCGTCCGGTCCTGCCGCACCGGGATATGCACCATCTGGAGTGTACGCGCCGCTAGCCGGATATCCGCCTTTTGGGTATGTGCCTGTGTATCCACCGACTCCGTACTACGGGGGATATGCCCCTCCGGGAGTGTACGCCCAGCCGGCTCCATACGGGTACGCGCCGCAACAAGCTGCGCAGGCGATCCCGTGGCCCGGTGCCGTTTACCCGGTAAGCCCACCCGCCGCCGGTTCGCGCCTGTTTGCCGGACCGCCGGATGAGGAGAGCGAGCATGGGGAAGAACAGTAACCTGACAGAAAGAGACGCCGTTGGCCGTCTCTTTTTTCTTCTTAGCCGCCAGTACCGGATTGTTATTCGGCAGGCTGTGGCGCTGAAACCAAATGTCATTGCCATCGCCACTTCGCACGGATCATTTGTCGCGAAAGCGTACCATTCGTTAGTGGCGGCTGAACGGCAAGCTTGGCTTCTTGCCGCTCTCCGCCGCTCCGGCTTTTTCGCCGCTCCAGCCGTTGTCCCGATCGGCCATGGAGGTGTCATCACTGCCGGAGGGCGACATTGGCTGCTGACAGAATATGTAGCTAGTGCGCGCCCATTTGTATTTGTCAACGAGTGCGACATCAAAGATGGGCTTCAAGCGTTACATAGCTACCATGTGGCAACGGCAAGGATCGTATGTGACAAACGGGCAGCCATGCGGCTGCCGTCTGTGCAGCTGTATGAAAAATGGCGGCGCTGTTACGATGAGTTTTGTCGACATTTGCCGTTCATTGAGACAGCGATGGAAAAAGAGGATATTTTATTTACGCTTCGCTGGGCGCATTACTGCTTGGCAACGTGCGGCGATTACGCCCAAGAGTTAGCGGCGGAGCCTGTCGTCATCATTCATGGGGATGTAGCGCCCCATAATTTTTTGCGCACTGCCGGTGGAGATGTATATATGATCGACTACGATGCGGCCGCCCTCGCCTCGCCCGGTCTTGATTATTGGCAATACGCAAACCGTATTTTGCCGCATATCGGCTGGTCGTATTCGGCGCTCGCCCGTTTTGTTCCGCTTGGTCGTTGGCTGGAAAAAAGTTGGTTTTTGCATGCGCTTTTGTTCCCTGCTGATGTATTTCGTGAGTGGCGACAGGCGGCCGCGCGACGCCGCCCGCTCGTATTGGATCGGAAGAAGCGGGAATGGTTTGTCCGTCGTCTTTTCGCTATGCTAAAATAAAGAGTAAAATCTTTGGAAAAAGGAGTCGAAGGCGGATGCAAGAAAAAATTGACAAGCTTGTCCAATGGCTGCGGGAACAAGTGGCGTCGGCTGGCTTAAACGGGGCAGTAGTCGGCATTAGCGGTGGCATCGACTCTGCCGTTGTTGCCCATTTGATCAAGCGGGCGTTTCCAGATAACTCGCTTGGCCTCATCATGCCGTGCAAAAGTCATGCAAAAGATATGGAAGATGCCCTCAAAGTGGTGGAAAGCTGCGGCATTCAACATCTTGTCATTGATTTGACCGAGGTGCATAAATCGTTGTTCGGCGCGGTGGAAGCCGAGTTGAAAGCCATCGGTGAGTGGAATGAAGAAAAGGCGCGGCTTGGCGATGCGAACACGAGGGCGCGTCTGCGCATGACGACGTTGTACGCTGTCGCCAACAACTATGGCTACCTCGTTGTCGGTACGGACAATGCGGCGGAGTGGCACACCGGCTACTTTACGAAATATGGCGATGGCGGGGTTGATTTAGTGCCGCTCATTCATTTCACAAAAGGCGAAGTGCGTGAAATGGCTCGTCTGCTTGGTGTTCCGGAAGAAATTATCACGAAAGCGCCGAGCGCCGGATTATGGGAAGGACAGACGGATGAAAGCGAAATGGGCACGACGTATGATATGATTGATAAATATTTAAAAGGTGAAGACATTCCAGAGCAAGACCGGAAAATTATTGAACGGCTGCATGAACGTTCGCACCATAAACGGCAGCTGGCCATTGCGCCACCAAAGTTTTAACCGTCGTCTTGTTGGTTTGAACTAACAGCGATAACCCCCCTGCTTTTTCCGCAAGCTAAATGTAAGGCTGGCTTTGCGCCAGCCTTGGGCGAAGGAAACCAAGGGGGGGTTTTCCATTGAGGTACGCGGTCAAATGGATCGGTGTATTGTCGGTAGCCGGCTTGCTCGCTTCATGCACCAATTATGGGACCAATGACGAAGGAGCCCAGCGCTATAACAATGCGGAGAGACCGATCGGCTATTACTCAACAGAACGGAACGATGATTTCCGCTACGGTCGTTACGGAACGAATGCGCTCAACTACGATAACAACTATATGTGGGCACGCCGCGGACCGGTGACTGACTTTTTGACGGACGGTGACCGCCTTGGTCGGTCGGCGGCGCCCCGATTGGATGCGGACGTCCCAGCTCTTCCGCGCGGAGTGGATTTTGGCAACGGCGATTACAACTACCACGGGCATTTACATTCGCTGAATGTTGCTCCGCATCCATCGTACTACCGTAGCTATGACGGTGCTTTGGTTGAAGAGCTTTCCCGCCGCGCTGCAGCGGTAAGTGGAGTAGATGATGCCCGTACGGTCGTTTACGGCGATCAAGCGCTCATCGCCATTGCGACTGATACCCGCCATCCAGATCGGCTGGAAGAGCGTGTTGCCAAAGCAGTGGCTCCGTACGCCAACGGCAAACGGGTACGTGTCACGTCCAATCCGAGCATGTACAACCGCATCCGCACGATTGACAACACAATTCGCCGCGGTGCGCCGATCAGCATGGAAGAAATTCGCCGCGATTTGCGTACTATTTTTATCGACGGTACGATTCAAGAACGGCCGGAAAACAATCGGTAGTTCGGCAAGGGGGTGCCATTGGCATCCCCTTTACTCGTTTTCCGCTTTCAGCTAGGCGCAGCTGACATTTTCTGCGTTTTTTGCTATAGTAATATCGGAACATTCCGTTGTGATGAGAGGAGAAAGTTTGATGGCTGGACATTCGAAGTGGAAAAATATCCAACGGCGGAAAAATGCTCAAGATGCTAAGCGCGGCAAACTATTTATGAAACTGGCGAAAGAAATTTATGTTGCCGCAAAAAACGGCGGTGGTGACCCGGCGGCCAACCCGAGCCTGCGTCTTGTCATTGAGAAGGCAAAGGCGGCTAATATGCCGGGTGAAAACATTGAACGGGCGATTAAAAAGGCAACGGGGAACCAAGAACATACCAATTATGAGGAAATCCGTTATGAAGGATACGGACCGGGCGGCGTCGCTGTCATGGTTGTCTGCTTGACCGATAATAAAAACCGGACCGCTGCCAACGTGCGTTCAGCATTTTCGAAAAACGGCGGCAACTTGGGGGAAACAGGTTGCGTCTCTTACTTGTTTGAGCGCAAAGGATTGCTCGTCATCGATCGTGAGCAGCACAACATGGAGGAAGATGAGTTGCTGCTTTTGGCGATTGAGGCAGGGGCGGAGGAGATGGAAACGACGGACGAATCGTTCGAAATTTATACAACGCCCGAGTCGTTTGAGACGGTAAAAGAACAGCTTGAACAGCAAGGATTAACGTTTGCGAGCGCGGAAATTACGATGATTCCGCAAACATATACAACGTTATCAGGCGATGAATTGAAAAAGATGTTGAAGTTAATTGATACGCTTGAAGATGATGACGATGTGCAAGAAGTATACCATAACTTGGATGAATCAGTGATTGAGGAACAATAACAATCGTCGGCGGCACGCTGGCGATTTTTTATAGATCGAGGTGGCGAAACATCATAACGGGGGAAACAACAGATAGAAATGTTGCTCCATCGAACAAACGTCAAAGTGTCAAATCGTTGGCGCGCATCTATCAATGACAGCATCGTCACCTGTTTGCTGACTTTGGCTCGGCAGCAGCTTGTTTTTACAAAAAAAGCTAACGAAACAGTAATAAAATGGCGACTGGCGGCGAAACTAATGATGTAAGAAAACTATCATTTTGGAAGAGAGGAACGGACAATGCGAATTCTTTCCATCATGTTGTTGGTTGCTGCAGTCGTGTTGCCGACTCATTCGGCGTTCGCCGCACCAACGCCGGTGAACATGACGATTGTATTGCAGCAGCAATACTTAGACGGAGAGATGAGCGAGGAGAAAAGAACGGAAACGGTTGTTTCGTTAACAGAAATATGGAAAAAGTACCGCGACTGGCAGCTGATTGATCTCGATGGACAGACGATCGTCTTTCGCAAAACGATTAACGACATTTCCCCGTTGTTAAAAACAAACGGCTATTTCGGGCTCACCGATGATGGTACATTATCTATTTTTAACGGTAAACCGAATCAGTCGGGGAAAATTATCCAGTCGTTTTTTCAAATCGATGTACAAAAACTAGAAAGCCATCAGCAGGCGAAATTAAAACAAGGCATCCGCGTCCTCTCGAAAGAACAATATGAACAAGTGATCGAAATGTATCGCCATTTTGCGGTCGTGCATTAAAACGGAATCCCGTGGTGTGAAGCGCATCACGGGATTTGTTTTTTGCTATAATGAAATCGTATGATACAATGAAAGGACGAGAAAAGGAGAGGAGTAGGCATTGATCGAGTTTATCCGCGGATATGTCGATTACATCTGTCCCGAATATATTGTGATCGACCATAACGGCATCGGCTACGAAATTTTTACTCCCAACCCGTTTGCCTTTGAGGAGAGTCGTGAGGCAGCGGTAACGGTATATACATACGAATACGTGCGTGAAGATGTGCACGCTTTATACGGATTTCTAACGCGTGAAGAGCGGAACTTGTTCGCCAAGCTGCTCCAAGTGTCCGGCATTGGACCAAAAGGGGGGCTCGCTATTTTGGCAGCGGGGCGTCCGGATGAGCTGGCACGGGCGATTGAGGAAGAAAATGAAGCATTTTTATGTAAGTTCCCGGGTGTTGGAAAAAAAACGGCACGGCAAATGATTTTAGACTTAAAAGGAAAGCTTACGATGTTTTCAATGCCAACGGCTCCACGACCGGCCGCTTCTCTGTCTGGGGAGCTTGCTGAGGCGATTGCTGCGCTCAAGGCGCTTGGCTATGCGGAACGAGAAATTGAAAAAATTATTCCGGCGCTCCGCGAAGAAACGATGTCGACGGAACAGTACGTGAAGCGGGCGTTGGCCATGTTACTGAAATAAATGGCTGTTGGCAACGAGCCAAAAGGGAGGGACGACGGTGGACGAACGGCTTGTATCTGGATCAGCTTTAGGCGGCGAGGCGGCGTTCGAACCAACCTTGCGCCCGCAATATTTGCATGAATATATCGGGCAAGATAAGGTAAAAGAAAACTTGCAAGTGTTTATTGAAGCGGCCAAGCTGCGTGAAGAAACACTTGACCACGTCTTGTTGTACGGCCCGCCGGGGCTCGGGAAAACGACGCTCGCCGCCATCATTGCGAACGAAATGGGCGTCAAGATGCGGGCGACATCCGGGCCCGCACTTGAGAGGCCCGGTGACTTAGCGGCGCTGTTGACATCGCTTGAGCCCGGGGATGTGTTGTTTATTGACGAAATTCATCGGTTGCCGCGGACGGTTGAGGAAGTTCTCTATCCCGCGATGGAAGATTACTGTTTGGACATTACGGTCGGCAAAGGGCCTGAAGCGCGCTCGCTTCGTCTAGATTTGCCGCCGTTTACGCTTGTTGGAGCGACAACAAGGGCCGGAGCGCTGTCCGCACCGCTGCGCGACCGATTTGGTGTCATCAGCCGGCTTGAATATTATCAAGTGGACCAACTAGCGCAAATTATTGAGCGGGCGGCTGCTATTTTGCATATTATCATCAACAATGAGGCGGCGCTTGAACTGGCACGCCGGGCGCGTGGCACGCCGCGTATTGCCAACCGTCTGCTCCGCCGTGTTCGCGACTTTGCTCAAGTGCGTGGGGACGGGGAAATTACGCTGCCGCTCGCCGTCGAGGCACTTGAGCGGCTGCAAGTCGATCGACTCGGGCTTGATCACATTGACCATAAGCTGCTTTTAGCGATCATTGAAAAGTTTGCCGGCGGTCCGGTTGGACTCGAAACGATGGCAGCCGTGATCGGAGAAGAAGCGCAAACGATCGAGGAAGTATATGAGCCGTATTTGCTGCAAATCGGCTTATTGCAGCGAACGCCGCGCGGGCGTGTCGCCACGCCGGCGGCGTATGCCCATTTAGGAATGGAGGTTCCGAAGCGGTGAACAGCTTGCCTAAGTTGATTATGATAATCGGCGTTGTGCTTATCATCGTTGGGTTTGTTATGCAGTTTGTCAAACTCGGCCGCTTGCCGGGGGATATCGTCATCCGCAAAGGAAACATGACCTTTTATTTTCCGATCGTCACATCGATATTGCTAAGCGTCGTATTATCATTGATTTTTTACGTGCTCGGGCGATTTCGCTAAAGAAAGGAGAACTTTATGAAAGTTGACTTGTTTGATTTCCATTTGCCTGAGGAACTCATTGCACAAACGCCGCTCCCGGATCGGGCGGCGTCGCGGCTGATGGTGCTCGATAAACAAACAGGGGCCATCCGTCATGAAACATTTCGCAACATTATTTCGTATTTACACCCTGGCGATTGTCTCGTCTTAAACGACACCCGTGTCATGCCGGCGCGTCTGTACGGGGAAAAAGCGGAAACGGGCGGGATGGTCGAGGTGCTCTTGTTAAAACAGTTAGACGGCGACCGTTGGGAGACGCTCGTCAAGCCAGGCAAACGGGTCAGACCGGGAACGAAGCTCGTCTTTGGCGGCGGGAAACTTCAAGCCGTTTGTCTTGATACGCTTGAGCATGGCGGCCGGGTGCTTGAATTTTCGTACGAAGGGCTGTTTTATCAAGTATTGGCTGAACTTGGCGAAATGCCGCTCCCGCCGTATATTAAAGAAAAGCTCGATAATCCGGAGAGGTATCAGACGGTGTACGCTCGTGAAATCGGCTCAGCGGCAGCGCCAACAGCCGGCCTTCATTTCACTGAGGAGCTGCTTGACGCCATTCGGGAAAAAGGGATACATATCGCCTTTATTACGCTTCATGTTGGGCTCGGTACATTCCGGCCGGTGCAAGTGGATGACGTCGAAAAACACAATATGCACGCTGAGTTTTATCAAATGAGTGAGGAAACGGCGGCGATATTGAACCGCGTGCGTGCGAACGGCGGCCGCATTATCGCCGTCGGTACGACATCGACGAGGACACTTGAGACGATCGCCAATCGGCATGATGGCCGGTTTGCCGCTGAGAGCGGTTGGACGGACATTTTCATTTATCCAGGCTATGAGTTTAAAGCCATTGATGGGCTCGTGACGAACTTCCATTTGCCGAAATCGACACTCATTATGTTAGTGAGTGCATTCGCCGGACGCGAGCATATTTTGCACGCGTATGAAGTGGCGGTCAAAGAGCAGTACCGCTTTTTCAGCTTCGGCGATGCGATGCTCATCATTTAAGAAAGGAGAACAGCACGTTGACGACACCGATTCGCTTTGAACTGATCAAAACGTGTCGGCAGACAGGAGCGCGCCTTGGCATTCTCCACACGCCGCACGGCTCGTTTGAAACACCGATGTTTATGCCAGTCGGGACGCTTGCGACGGTCAAAACGCTATCGCCAGAAGAGTTGAAGGAAATGGGGGCAGGCGTCATTTTAAGCAATACGTACCATCTTTGGCTGCGCCCAGGCCATGACATTGTCGCTGAGGCGGGCGGCCTCCACGCTTTTATGAACTGGGATCGCGGCATTTTGACGGATTCCGGTGGATTCCAAGTGTTTAGCTTGAGCGAATTTCGCCGGATTGAGGAAGAAGGTGTCTATTTCCGCAACCATTTAAACGGCGACAAGCTGTTTTTATCGCCGGAAAAAGCGACTGAAATCCAAAATGCGCTCGGTGCTGACATCATCATGGCGTTTGACGAATGTCCGCCGTATCCGGCGACGTATGACTATATGAAACGGTCGGTCGAGCGGACGAGCCGCTGGGCGGAGCGCTGCCTGAAAGCCCATCGACGCTCGAATGAACAAGGGCTGTTTGGCATCGTCCAAGGCGGTGAATATGAGGACTTACGCCGGCAAAGCGCGCGCGATTTAGTGTCGCTCGATTTTCCTGGCTATGCCGTCGGTGGGTTGTCGGTCGGCGAGCCGAAAGATGTGATGAATCGGGTGCTTGAGTTTACAACGCCACTTTTGCCGACGGACAAGCCCCGCTATTTAATGGGCGTCGGTTCACCCGATTCACTCATTGACGGTGCGATCCGCGGCATCGACATGTTTGACTGCGTCTTGCCGACGCGCATCGGCCGCAACGGAACGGTTATGACGAGTGAGGGGCGGGTTGTCATTAAAAACGCCCAGTACGCCCGTGACTTCACACCGCTTGATCCGAACTGCGATTGCTATACGTGTCGAAACTACACGCGCGCCTATATTCGCCATCTCATTAAATGTGATGAAACATTTGGTATCCGGCTCACGTCTTACCATAACGTCTATTTTTTGATAAAATTAATGGAGCAGGTGAGACAAGCGATTCGTGAAGATCGACTCGCCGATTTCCGTGAGGAATTTTTTGAGCGTTACGGCTTTAACAAGCCAAACGCGAAAAACTTTTAGTCATTAGAAAGGAGGGGGATTGAATGAACGCGACGATTGCGAATTTATTGCCGATCGTGCTGTTTTTCGTCATTTTCTACTTTTTGCTTATTCGCCCACAGCAAAAGCGGCAGCGCGCCGTCCAACAAATGCAGGCGAATTTGAAAAAAGGCGATAAAATCGTCACGATTGGCGGTTTGCATGGCATCATCGACTCGGTCGATGAAGATAAAATCATCATCCGCGCCGGTGACGGCACGCGGCTTACATACGACCGTTCTGCGGTGCGTGAAGTTGTCGGAAAGCAACGCATAACCTAAATGGAAAGCAACGGCTGACAGCGTTAGAAATGGAGCTGTCATCGAAAAGATGAATACTGACGACAAAAAAGCGGCTGTTTCGTTTGGAAACAGCCGCTTTCACATTGAGACACTCGCTTATGTCCGCTCGCGGCGAGCCGGTGACAGGTTGACACCGACGATGCCGCCAAGGGCAGCAGAGACAAAAAAGAGAAGATGATACAGCCATTGTTGGGCTGTAAATGGCTTTTCGATGCCAAGAAATTGAAACAAAAAGATGATCGCGGTAAATAAGAAGCCGGTCAGTCCGCCGGCAAGCCATCCCTTTTCTTGACTTTTTCCGCCAGCAACGATGCCGCCGATGAACATCGAAATGACCGAGACGGCAAAAATTATCCATGTAAGCGACGATTCCTGGATGTCCGTCCATTTAAGCAACAACGAAAAAATGAAGCTAACGAGCGCTGCCAAAACGAAAATGGTGGAGACCCCGTATACGAGTGCGCTGCCAAGTCGTGACACCGTGTTCCCTCCCTGATCACAACCGTTTTACCACCATATATATTCGTTGCCGGACATGTTTAGAAGTCTATTTTCGTCCGTTTTTCCCAGCTAGCCAATGAAGCCCCGGGAGATAGACGAGCTCTTCGCGCTTGATGAGCCGAAAGAACAGAAGGACAGTGATATATAAAACGATCGTCGCCACCATGGCGAACAGTGTCCATAATGACGAAGGTGTGGCTATAGGTGGATAGTGGAAAAGCACATAGCCGGCCACACCGGTGACAGTGATGGCAATCGTTGCTTTCGCATACTCGCGCGCATGGATCGAAAAGGAGACGGCTTTGACGACAGTGGCGAAATGGAGAAACGTCACAAGCACCGTGCCGATGGATGTTGCAAGCGCCGCCCCCATAATGCCTAAACTAGGACGTGAGGCGAGGGTGAAGATACAAGCGAGCTTGACGACTGCCCCGATCAAGCTGTTCGTCATGGCTGCGTTCGCCAAGTCGAGTCCTTGCAATACGGCTTGGAGCGGGCCTTGGAAATAATAAAATAAGAAGAACGGAGCCATCACTTGAATAAAGATGGCCGCTTCACTTGTGCCGTACATCCACCACATGAGCGGTTCGGCAAAAATGTATAGCACGACGGCGGAAAGACCGCCAGTGACAAGCGATAGGCGCATTGCCTGGGCGATCCGGTATTCAACTAAAACCAACTTGTTTTGCGCCATTGCCTCACTAATGGCCGGTACAAGCGCTGTCGAGAGCGCGTATGTAATGAATGACGGCAAGGTGAGCAACGGCAGCGCGTAACCGACGAGCTGGCCATACTGCTTCGTGGCGACGGAGGAGGCTACACCGGCAAGAGCTAAGCTGTTGGCGACGACGATCGGTTCGAAAAACCAAGAAAGTGAGCCGATCAAGCGGCCGCCGGTCGTTGGCAAGGCGATCCGCATGAGACGGATGAACGTCTCTTTACCGGCTTGCACGTAGCGAAAAAATTTCGCCCGCAGACGGATTGACTTTTTAAACTTAAATAAGAACAACAAATACAATAAGGCGGCTAGTTCACCAAGGACAGATGATGCCATGGCGCCGGCGGCGGCGTACTCAACGCCATACGGCAAGAGCGGCCTTGTGCATAGAGCGATCAAGCTGATACGGACGATTTGTTCAATCAAAAGCGAGTAGGCGTGCGGCTTCATTTGTTGGCGCCCTTGAAAATAGCCGCGCAACACCGAGGAAATCGCCACGATCGGCACGACCGGGGCGATGGCCATTAGCGGGTAGTATGTGCGCGGGTCGGTGAACATCGTCTGTGAAAGCCATGGTGCAATAGCAATGAGCGTTGGCAAAAATACGGTGCTCAGCACTCCCGTCGTTGTAAGCGACACGACAAGAATTTTTTTCACCCGCTGCCGGTCGCCGGCCGCTTCCGCCTCAGCGACGAGTTTGGAAATGGCGACAGGAAGCCCGATTTGGGTCGCCGTAATGGCTAACGATAGCGTCGGTACGGCCATCATGTACAGCCCGACCCCTTCATCCCCGATCATCCGGGCGACGACGATACGGTTGATGAAACCGAGAATTTTCGTAATAAAACCGGCGGCGATTAAAATGATCGTCCCTTGCAAAAATTTAGACATCTTCTTTCCCTGCCTTCTCAAATGCCTTAATCTTTTATACAATATATGCTAGATACATGGCCAAGCATGACAAGGATCATAGCTGGCATGGCGCGGGAGGGTGAGAGATGGAAGGGGAAAAACGGCTGCGCGAACAGCTCATGCCGGCGCTCGAATGCAAATATGACGAGTTTCGTTTGCTCGGGTACACACAAGTAACGATCGACGGGCTATGGGAATGTTTGTGTGCTCGAAAGTGGAAAAACGCGCTGGCGGAAAAAAAACTATATGAGCTTGTCAGCGACATTTTGTCGCTTTCGCCGGGGGAATACATGGCATTTTTGACGATGCGTTCGTATGAACAGCAGCGGGAAACTGGCGGCGATGATTTAGAAAACGTTCTCAAAGAGTTGTTATAGCGAAAAATTGACACCAATGGCCGACTGGCGCATAATGGAAGTCGAAACCGATGTGTTCAACGATGGTGCTGTAGAAGCCGCCGGGCGTCAAGATGAATCGAAGGAGGATTTTACAACGAATGGTAAAACGAAGTCGCATCGTCACGTTTTTTTTGCTCGTGCTCCTATTGGCTGGAGTGATCGGACCGACGATTCAAGGAATTTTACATAATATCAAGCTCGGCCTTGATTTGCAAGGCGGTTTTGAAGTGTTGTATGAGGTGAAGCCGGCGAAAAAAGGCGATAAAATTGACCAGGAAACGCTCCAAAGCACGGTCAGCGCCTTAAACAAGCGGATTAACGTCCTCGGCGTCAGCGAGCCGCGCGTCGACATCGAAGGCGAAAACCGTATTCGCGTCCAGCTCGCCGGGGTGAAGGATCAAAACGAGGCACGCGAAATTTTGGCCACCCAGGCAAAGTTGACGTTCCGTGACGTCAATGACAACGTGCTCATGGACGGGAGCGATCTTGTCCAAGGCGGAGCGAAGCTGTCGTTTGATGAGAACGGCCAGCCGAGTGTCGCTATTAAATTGAAAGATGCCGATAAGTTTCGCCAAGTGACGGAAAAAGTGTACAACATGGGGCCGCCGAACAATATTTTGGTCATTTGGCTTGATTTTGAAGAAGGGGTTGACTCGTACCAAAAAGAAGCGGGCAAAGCGGATCCGAAATTTATTTCCGCTGCTTCGGTCAACCAAGTTTTCAATCAGACAGACGTGTCGATTGTCGGCAACTTTACGGTGAAAGAAGCACAGCAGCTGGCTGATCTGTTAAACGCCGGCGCGCTTCCAGTCGAATTGCATGAAATTTACTCGACGTCTGTTGGCGCCCAATTCGGGAAAAACGCCCTGCAAACAACGATGTTGGCTGGCATCATCGGTGTTGCTGCCATCTTCTTGTTTATGATTTGGTTTTACCGATTGCCAGGCGTGATTGCCGTCATTACACTGTCGGTGTACATTTATTTGATTCTGTTATTGTTTGATTGGATGAACGGCGTCTTGACGTTGCCAGGCATTGCCGCCCTTATTTTAGGGGTCGGGATGGCGGTCGACGCCAACATTATTACGTATGAGCGAATCAAGGAAGAGTTAAAGCTTGGCAAATCGATGCTGTCGGCGTTTCGCGCCGGCAACCGAGGTTCGTTTGCAACGATTTTTGACGCCAACATTACGACGATCATCGCCGGCGTCGTCCTGTTCATTTACGGAACAAGCTCGGTCAAAGGGTTCGCGACGATGCTCATTATCAGCATTGTCGCCAGCTTTGTCACTGCTGTCTACGGCACGCGCCTTTTGCTCGGGCTGCTCGTCTCAAGCCGCTGGCTTGATAAGAAACCGGGTTATTTCGGCGTGAAAAAATCGGAAATCTTAAACATTGCCGAAACGACCGATGAGACAGAAGTGCCGACGAAGTTTGACCGTTGGGATTTTATCAAACATAGCAAAAAGTTTTTCCTGTTCTCCATCGCCTTGACGATTGCCGGTGTCATTTCACTTTTTGCCATGGGGCTCAATCTCGGCATTGATTTCACGAGCGGGACGCGCATTGAGGTGACGAGCAGTCAACCGATTGAAGCCAAGGAGCTAAGCGACTATTTTGAACAGCTTGGTCACAAGCCGGAGGATGTCGTTTTATCTGGCACGGACGGGAAAACAGGCGTCGTCCGCTTGATCGGAGTGCTTGACAAGCAGGAAATTGCGAAAATCAAAAGTGAGCTGAAAACGACGTACGGGCATGAACCCAACATCAGCACCGTGTCGCCCGTTGTCGGCAAGCAGTTAGCGCGAAACGCGCTCATTGCCGTGCTCATTTCGTCGATTGGGATCATTCTTTATGTGACGATCCGCTTTGAATGGCGGATGGCGTTAGCTGCTATCATCGCCTTATTGCACGATGCGTTTTTCATCATTACTGTGTTCAGCTTGACGCGGCTTGAGGTTGATTTGACGTTCATCGCCGCCGTGTTGACGATCATTGGTTACTCGATCAATGATACGATTGTCACGTTTGACCGCATTCGCGATCTCATGAAAAAACGGAAAGTGAAAACGGTCGACGATTTAAGGCGCATCGTCAACCGAGCGTTGCAGCAAACGTTCACACGCTCAATCAACACCGTATTGACCGTTTTGTTTACGGTGATTGCCTTACTTCTGTTTGGCAGCGAGGCGATCCGCAACTTCAACCTTGCCTTGCTCGCCGGCCTGTTGTGCGGCGTCTATTCCTCGCTGTTTATCGCTGCACAGCTGTGGCTCGTTTGGAAAGGAAATGCGCTCAAAAAAGGCAAAGGGACGAAAAAAATCACGCCGGAAACCGAGCCGCACCTGTAATGTCCGCACCGGAAAAAGTGCTTGCGCTTTTTCCGGTGCTTTTTCTTTTAACGACGATGCTTGGAACGGAAAATGGATACACTAATGGCCAGATGAAACATAAACGGCTGGGATGCTGCTAGACGTGAAGTGGGGGAAGATGGCCATGGAAAACGAACAGCGATTCAGGCAGGCGAAAACAGCAGCGATCATTGGCATTGTCGGCAACATAGCGCTTGCCGCCATCAAGGCAATCGTTGGGGTGTGGAGCCAAAGTCAGGCACTGATCGCCGATGCCGCTCATTCGGCATCCGATGTTGCTGGATCGTTCGCCGTTTGGATCGGACTGCGAGCCGCGGCGCGCCCGCCGGATGAAGACCATCCGTACGGGCACGGAAAAGCGGAATCGATCGCTGCCATTATTGTGGCGGTCCTTTTGTTTCTTGTTGGGCTCGAGATCGGACGATCAGCGCTCATGTCGTTTTTCGCCCCACTGTCGCCACCGGGGATGGCGGCCATTTATGTTCTGTTGTTATCGATCGTTGTCAAAGAGGCGATGTTTCGCTATAAATACCGGCTAGGGAAACAGCTCAATAGCGATGCCTTAGTTGTCAACGCCTATGAACATCGCTCTGACGTCTTCTCTTCGCTTGCTGCGCTCGTTGGTGTTGGTGCTGCCATTCTCGGCGGAAAGTGGGAAATCGGCTGGCTCGTGTATGCCGACCCTCTCGCTGGGCTGTTCGTCGCCATTCTTGTTTTAAAAATAGCGTGGGAGCTTGGTCGGAAGTCGATCCATACGGCAATCGACCACGTGCTCCATGAGGAGGAAACGGGCTATTTGCGGGAGGCGGTGCTGTCGGTTCCTGACGTGCGGCAAATTAACGAGCTATATGCGCGCGAGCATGGTCATTACGTTATTGTCGATTTGAAGATCGCCGTTGATCCACGGCTGACAGTCGAAGAAGGACACCGGATTGGGAAAAAAGTAAAGGAAAAGTTGCTGACACTTCCGCGCGTCCGCAATGTGATGGTGCATATCAATCCGTATGATCCGCAAAAAAACACGTAATGTCGTTGCCTGCCCTTTTCTCCTTTTTGTATAATAAGGAGAGTTGAGGTGGGGGACATGTTAAAAGCGAAAACGCGTTGGGAAGTAGATTGCCCCGACGAACAGACGGTGAGGCGGCTGGCCGAGGAAGCCGACATCGCGCCGTTGTTAGCAAAGCTTCTTGTCCGCCGTGGCGTGCGGACGGCAGCGGAAGCGGCCGCGTTTCTTGATCCCCTTGGACAGCCGTTTCATGATCCGTTTCTACTTGATGGGATGGAACGGGCGGTTCGGCGCTTAGAGCGGGCGATCAACACCGGCGAACTTGTGCTTGTCTATGGCGACTATGATGCCGATGGCGTCTGCAGTACGTCGGTGATGGTGAGCGCCCTTAAAGAGGCGGGAGCGTCGGTCGAATTCTACATTCCCAACCGCTTTACGGAAGGATACGGTCCGAATCTGGCGGCATTTCGTGCCGCGAAAGAGCGGGGCGTGTCCGTTATTGTGACGGTCGACAATGGAATTGCAGCGGTCGATGAAATCGCTGCCGCTAATGAGTGGGGGCTTGATGTCATTGTGACCGACCACCATGAACCGGGTCCGGTGTTACCGGAGGCGTACGCGATCATTCATCCGAAAAAGCCGGGAAGTACATACCCGTTTCGCGATTTGGCCGGCGTCGGCGTCGCATTTAAAGTTGCTCATGCGTTGCTTGGACGGGTGCCGCGCCATTTGCTTGATTTGGTAGCGATCGGGACGATTGCCGACTTAGTGCCGCTCGTTGGGGAAAACCGTCTGCTCGCCGCACAAGGGCTCGAGGCGCTGCGCGAAACGAACCGCGTTGGGTTGCGCGCCCTTTGGCGGCAATGCCGTATTGATGCGATGACAGTAAATGAACAGACGGTCGGTTTTGCTATCGCGCCGCGGCTGAATGCGGCCGGCCGCCTCGGCGGCGCCGATCCGGCCGTGGCGCTGTTAATGACAGACGATGAGGGCGAAGCCGCACGGTTGGCCCAAGAAATGGATGAACTAAACCGTGAACGCCAGCAGCTTGTGGCGCAAATGGCTGAAGAAGCGGCAGAGATGGTACGGCGTCAGTTTCCGCCTGAAGAGCATCGCGTTCTTGTTGTCGCGGGTGAAGGATGGAATCCGGGGGTTGTTGGCATCGTTGCCTCGAAACTTGTTGAGCAGTTTTATCGTCCAGCGGTTGTGCTTTCGATGGATCGGGAAAAAGGAATCGCCAAAGGGTCGGCTCGCAGCATTCACGGCTTTGACCTCTTTGCAAGTTTATCGCAATGTCGTGACATTTTGCCTCATTTTGGTGGCCATCCGATGGCGGCGGGAATGACCTTAGCGCTTGATGATGTCGAAGAACTGCGGGAGCGGTTGAATGCCATCGCCGCTAGGACGTTGTCAGATGATGATTTTACACCGCCGACGTTTATTGATGCTGCCTGCTCTGTTGATGAGCTGACGTTGTCGGCCGCGCGCAGCTTTGAGCGGCTTGCCCCGTTTGGTGTCAGCAATCCGCGGCCGCTTCTTCTTATTGAAGAGGTGGCGGTTGAAACGATGCGCCGCGTCGGAGCGAACGGCGCCCATATGAAAGCGGTCTTTTCCCAAAATGGTGCAGCGATTGATGCCATTGGCTTCGGTCTCGGGCCGCTTTGCGAGGAGATCGCCCCTGGGGCGTGCGTCTCGGCCGTCGGAGAGCTTTCGGTGAATGAATGGAACGGGTTAGCGAAGCCGCAGTTGTCGTTATGTGATGTAGCGGTAAGCAGCTGCCAAGTGTTTGATGTCCGCGGCTGCCGCGATGTCCACCCGCTTATTGAGCGAATGCCGAAAGAGAAACGGCTGCTTGTCCTGTTTCGCCGCGAAACCGAAAATCAATTAGATTTGGCGGCGTTTCGCGACGAACTTCATTATGTAGCAAGTGATGAAGAGGCGGGCGCCTTGGCGATTGACGGCCGCTATGTCGTGCTGCTTGACTTGCCGCCAAAGCTCCGCCGACTCGCTGTCTTGCTTGGCAACGGGCAGCCGGAGCGCATTTACGCGGTGTTTGCGCAGCCGGAAGCGCAGTTTTTTCGCACGTTTCCGACGCGCGACCATTTTAAATGGTTTTATGCCTTTTTGCATAAATACCGTTCGTTTCCGCTCGCCGAGCGGGGCGGACAGCTGGCGCGCGCCCGTGGCTGGACGGAAGAGACGGTTCATTTTATGGCGAAAGTATTTTTAGAGCTTGAGTTTATTCGCGAACAAGACGGCGTCATCTCACTTGTCCATGCGCCAGAGAAGCGTGATTTGCATGAATCACCGACATATCGCCGCCGGCGGGACGAGCTTGAGGTGGAACAGCAGTTATTATATTCCACTTATGAGCAGTTGAAACGCTGTTTAGCAGAAATGACACGTTCGCAAACGTACGAGGAGGCAAACGTATAATGGATTTAAAACAGTATATTACAATCGTGCCTGATTTTCCGAAACCGGGAATTTTATTTAAAGACATTACGACGCTGATGGACAACGGGGAAGCGTACAAATACGCCACCGACCAAATTGTCGAATACGCACGCGAAAAGCAAATTGATATCGTTGTTGGTCCGGAGGCGCGCGGGTTTATCATCGGATGCCCGGTTGCCTATGCACTCGGTGTTGGTTTTGCACCGGTACGCAAAGAAGGAAAATTGCCGCGTGAAGTCGTTCGTGTTGAATACGGATTAGAGTATGGAACAGATGTGCTGACGATGCACAAAGACGCCATCAAGCCGGGGCAGCGCGTCTTGATTACCGACGATTTGTTAGCGACAGGCGGCACGATGCGGGCGACGATCGATTTAGTCGAACAATTAGGTGGAGTAGTGGCCGGTTTGGCATTTTTAATTGAGCTCACAGAGCTTGGTGGGCGCAAAAAATTGGAAGGATACGATATTTTAACGCTCATGCAGTTTTAAAATAGTCGACATTGTTCGCTTCTTCCGCTACAATAGAGAAAAAAGGGGCACTCGCACGAGTGCTCTTTCTTATTAACGTGATTGATGTTAACACCTTAGCGTGTGAATTTCATTTTATAAAATCAAAGGTGATCCAACCATATGGCCAATGAACAAGTGCTGACAGCGGAGCAAGTGTTTGAACAGGCGGGCTGTTATTTGTCGGAACAAGATGTCGCCTTTTTAAAAAAGGCGTATGAATTTGCGAAACACGCCCACCGCGATCAATTCCGGAAGTCGGGCGAACCATATATCATCCATCCCATTCAAGTTGCCGGTATTTTGGCTGACTTGAAAATGGATGCGACGACGATCGCTGCTGGGTTTTTGCATGATGTCGTGGAAGATACCGAGGCGACAAAAGAGGACCTCGAGCGTGAATTCGGTGCGGATGTGGCGATGCTCGTCGATGGCGTGACGAAGCTCGGCAAAATTAAATATAAATCACAAGAGGAACAGCAGGCGGAAAACCACCGAAAAATGTTTTTGGCCATGGCGCAAGATATTCGCGTCATTTTAATTAAACTGGCCGATCGTTTGCATAACATGCGGACGTTAAAACATTTGCCAGCGGAAAAGCAGCGGCGCATCGCTAACGAAACGCTCGAAATTTTCGCCCCGCTCGCCCACCGTCTTGGCATTTCGAAAATTAAATGGGAGCTTGAGGATACCGCACTTCGTTATTTAAATCCGCAACAATATTACCGCATCGTCAACTTAATGAAGAAGAAGCGGGCTGAACGCGAGCAATATTTGGAAGAAGTCATTCAGGAAGTGCGTGAACGGCTCAATGAAGTGCATATTCCGTGTGAAATTTCCGGGCGGCCGAAACATATTTACAGCATTTACCGAAAAATGGTTATGCAAAATAAACAGTTTAATGAAATTTATGATTTGCTTGCCGTCCGCATTATCGTCAACAGTATTAAAGACTGCTATGCCGTGCTCGGCATCATCCATACGTGCTGGAAGCCGATGCCGGGGCGGTTCAAAGACTATATCGCCATGCCGAAGCCAAACATGTATCAGTCGCTCCATACAACGGTCATCGGGCCAAAAGGTGAGCCGCTCGAGGTGCAAATCCGCACGTTCGAAATGCACCAAATCGCCGAGTTCGGGATCGCTGCCCATTGGGCGTACAAGGAAGGAAAAACGGTGAAGCCGAACTCGTTTGAAGAAAAGTTGTCTTGGTTCAGGGAAATTTTAGAGTGGCAAAACGACGCCAGCAATGCCGAAGAGTTTATGGAGTCGCTGAAGATGGATTTGTTTTCCGACATGGTGTTCGTCTTCACGCCAAAAGGTGATGTCATCGAGCTGCCGGCCGGTTCGGTGCCGATTGATTTCGCCTACCGCATCCATTCAGAAATCGGCAATAAAACGATCGGTGCGAAAGTCAACGGAAAAATGGTGCCGCTTGATTATAAGCTGCAAACGGGCGACATCGTCGAAATTTTAACGTCGAAGCATTCGTATGGACCGAGCCAAGATTGGCTGAAGCTCGCCAAAACATCGCAGGCGCGCAACAAAATTCGTCAGTTTTTCAAAAAACAGCGACGGGAAGAAAACATTGATAAAGGCAAAGAGATGGTTGAAAAAGAAGTGCGCGGCCTCGGTTTCGAGCCGAAAGAAGTGATGACGGCTGACAACATAAAGCGCGTCGCGGAGAAATTCAATTTTTCGAACGAAGACGATATGTACGCAGCGGTTGGCTACCATGGAATTACGGCGGCGCAAATCGCCCATCGGTTGACGGAAAAATGGCGAAAGCAGCGCGATCTTGAAGAACAGCAGCGCAAACTGGCTGAAGCGGTCTCGGAAGCGAAGCTGCCGGCTGGCAAAAAACGTGACTGTGGCATTCGTGTCCAAGGAATCGACAACTTGCTCATCCGCTTGTCGCGCTGCTGTAACCCGGTGCCGGGCGATGAAATTATCGGCTTTATCACCCGCGGCCGCGGCATTTCCGTTCACCGCGCCGACTGCCCGAACGTGCAGGTGGAAGAGGCGGCTGACCGGTTGATTCCTGTTGAATGGGAAAGCGGCACAAATGGTGAGCGTGAGTATAACGTCGACATCGAAATTATCGGCTTTGATCGCCGCGGCTTGCTGAATGAAGTGCTGCAGGCTGTAAACGAGACGCGCACCGACATTTCCGCCGTCTCCGGCCGCTCGGATCATCGGCATAAAATCGCGACGATTCATATGACCATCGCCATTCATAACATCAGCCATTTGCAAAAAGTAGTGGAACGAATTAAACAAATTCCTGACATTTATTCAGTTCAGCGGCTGATGAACAACTAGGGGTGTCGAAAGGAGGGACACAATGAAAGCGGTCATCCAGCGGGCGAAGCAGGCGAGCGTCACCGTCAACGGCGAGGTCGTTGGAGCGATCGATGCGGGGCTTGTCGTGCTTCTTGGCGTCACGCACGAGGATACGGAGGCCGACGCCGCCTATTTAGCGGAGAAAATTGCTCATTTGCGCATCTTTGAAGATGAAAATGGAAAAATGAACCGTTCGTTGCTTGAAGTCGGCGGGGCGGTGCTGTCGGTGTCGCAGTTTACCCTTTACGGCGACTGTCGGAAAGGACGGCGGCCGAACTTTATGGCAGCAGCGAAACCGGATCGCGCCTTGCCGCTTTATGAGGCATTCAACACCTTCTTGCGCGGAAAAGGCATCCATGTCGAAACAGGAGTGTTCGGCGCAATGATGGACGTTTCGCTCACAAACGATGGACCAGTCACCTTGATTATCGACAGCGGTGACAAACCGGGAAACGAATGATGTTTCCCGGTTTTTTTATTTTCAGCGAAAAATGGGAAAGATGAAAACGAACCGGCGGCATAGAAAGGAGGAAAGGCGATGCGGCAAACGGGCAGAAGCAAGCAGGCGCACCGATCGAACGATGTGCTTTCCGCCGATTTCCACGAATGGCTGCGGCTGAAAGCCGAATATAGTGCCTTTGAGCTGGCGTCTGAGTTCGGCGTAACACTAAAAGATGTGCAGACGATGAAAAAACAGTGGTTTCGCCCGTGAACATGGCCAGTGCTAACGCTTCGGGTGGAGGAACGGCGTCTCGCGTGCGAGTGTTTAGGCATAGGTTCTATGGTGTCAAATTGGCTCGTCAGATGGATCTGCTTGTGAGAAAAGGGTGGACATGCGAAAGCCAAAACCAGCTGACCCGTCTCCAGGATGGGATCTTCGATAAATAAAGAGAGCCCCACTCCATTGTGTATCACATGGACACACCGTGCTCCACCCGAAGCTGGTTAGGCGCCATGGAAAAATTTTAAGTTATATCTATTGACAAAATACACACTTCTATATGATAATAAATATCGTATTAAAATCATTTTAATTTAAAGACTAGCCATTGCAGGAGGTAGATGAAGAATGTCTCTCGTAGGGAAAAAAGTAGAACCTTTCAAAGCACAAGCGTATCATAATGGAGATTTCGTTGAAGTTACGGAACAAAACTTCCTCGGAAAATGGAGCATCGTTTGCTTCTATCCGGCTGACTTTACGTTCGTATGCCCGACGGAGCTCGAAGATTTGCAAGACCATTATGCTACGTTCAAAGAACTTGGTGTGGAAGTGTACTCGGTTTCGACCGATACGCACTTTACTCATAAAGCATGGCATGACACATCGCCGACGATCAGCAAAATTGAATATGTCATGATCGGCGATCCTTCGCACCAATTGTCGCGCATGTTTGATGTGCTTGACGAAGAACAAGGTTTGGCTCAACGCGGCACGTTCATTATCGATCCGGACGGCGTCATCCAAGCGGTGGAAATCAACGCTGACGGCATTGGCCGCAAAGCTAGCGCATTGATTGATAAAATCAAAGCTGCTCAATATGTGCGCAACCATCCAGGTGAAGTGTGCCCGGCGAAATGGCAAGAAGGTGCTGAAACGCTGAAACCGAGTCTTGACCTTGTTGGCAAAATTTAAGGAGGCATTTGACAATGCTTGATGCTGACATCAAGGCACAACTCGCCCAGTACTTGCAATTGCTTGAAAATGACATTGTCTTGACAGTAAGCGCGGGAGACGACAACGTTTCCCGCGATATGCTTGCTTTAATCGATGAATTAACGGCGATGTCGCCGAAAATCAAAGTGGAAAAAGCAACGCTTGAACGAACGCCAAGCTTCAGCGTCAGCCGGGTCGGCGAAAACACCGGCGTCACCTTTGCTGGCGTTCCGTTAGGCCATGAGTTTACGTCTTTGGTGCTTGCCCTGCTTCAAGTGAGCGGGCGGCCGCCAAAAGTCAGCGAGGATGTGGTGCGCCGCATTCAACAAATTCGGGGCAAACATCATTTTGAAACGTACGTGAGCTTAACGTGCCATAACTGCCCGGATGTCGTTCAAGCGCTCAACATCATGAGCGTGCTCAACCCTGACATTTCGCATACGATGATTGATGGTGCGGCGTTTAAGGAAGAAGTTGAACAAAAAGGCATTATGGCGGTGCCGACCGTCTTTTTAAACGGCGAGATGTTCGCTAGCGGCCGCATGTCGCTTGAAGACATTCTCGCAAAATTAGGAAGCGAGCCGGACGCTGCTTCATTTGCCGATAAAGACCCGTTTGATGTGCTTGTCATCGGCGGCGGACCAGCGGGTGCGACAGCTGCCATTTATGCGGCGCGCAAAGGCATCCGCACCGGTATTGTCGCTGAGCGCTTCGGCGGACAAATTTTAGATACGCTCGGTATTGAGAACTTCATCAGCGTCAAATATACCGAAGGGCCGAAGCTGGCAGCCAGCATTGAGGAGCATGTCAAACAGTACGATGTCGACATCATGATCCAGCGTGCCAAACGGCTCGAGAAGAAAGATCTTATTGAAGTCGAGCTGGAAAACGGTGCTGTCCTGAAAAGCAAAACGGTGGTTATTTCCACTGGCGCACGTTGGCGCAATCTCGGTGTGCCGGGTGAGGAAGAGTTCAAAAACAAAGGGGTTGCCTACTGCCCGCATTGCGACGGCCCGCTGTTTGAAGGCAAGCACGTGGCGGTCATTGGCGGCGGTAACTCCGGCGTAGAAGCGGCGATTGACCTCGCTGGCATCGCTAAACATGTGACTGTGCTCGAGTTCGCTCCTGAATTAAAAGCGGATGCTGTTTTGCAGGAGCGATTGTATAGCTTGCCGAACGTGACGGTCATTAAAAATGCGCAAACGAAAGAAATTATCGGTACAGACAAAGTGAATGGCCTTACGTATATCGATCGCGAAACAGGGGAAGAGCACCATATCGAGTTGCAAGGTGTATTCGTTCAAATCGGACTTGTGCCGAATACAGAGTGGCTGGAAGGAACGGTTGAACGGAATCGCATCGGCGAAATCATCGTCGATAAACGCGGCGCGACAAATGTTGAAGGCGTCTTTGCCGCGGGCGATTGCACGGACAGCGCTTATAAGCAAATCATTATTTCCATGGGTTCAGGCGCTACTGCCGCATTGAGTGCGTTTGATTACTTAATTCGCCACTAAAAAGAGAGCCGAAAACGGCTCTCTTTTTACAAATGCCCATTCATGCATGATATCAATCAGACGCAGGCAAAGAGCTGTTTCACAGCAAAGACAACTTGACAACGTTCGGCTTTCTCCGTAATATAAAATTACATTTTCTATACGTGATAACCGATGACGGAGAAAAGTAGTTAAGGCCCACATGGCCAGAGAGGAAACGCCTGAGGCTGCGAGCGTTTCTCCATGATGGCTTAACGAAAGACACTCCATAGGTTTCCCTTTGAACGCGCTTTGCGCCAGTAAGGGGGAACGCGCGCCACGCGTTAGCGGCGACAAGAGGAAGCTGTATGCTTCAATTAGGGTGGCACCGCGGGAATGACGCTCTCGTCCCTATCGATGATGGGGATAAGGGCGTTTTTATTTTGGGCAAAGGAGGAAGAGTATGGCTTTTCAAATTCCAAGAGGGACACAAGATTTATTACCGGGTGAAACGGAAAAATGGCAATATGTCGAACAAGTGGCCCGCGACCTGTGTAGACGGTACGGCTATGAAGAAATACGGACGCCGATTTTTGAACATACGGAGCTGTTTTTACGTGGCGTTGGTGATACGACCGATATCGTCCAAAAAGAGATGTACACGTTTGAAGACAAAGGGGGCCGTGCGTTGACGCTCCGTCCGGAAGGAACCGCACCGGTCGTGCGGGCGTTCGTCGAGCATAAGCTGTACGGCAGCCCGAATCAGCCGGTCAAGTTGTATTATGCGGGACCAATGTTCCGTTATGAGCGGCCGGAAGCCGGACGGTTCCGCCAATTCGTCCAGTTTGGTGTTGAGGCAATTGGCAGCAGTGATCCGGCGATTGACGCCGAAGTGATGGCGTTAGCGATGCATATTTATAAGGCGCTTGGTTTAAAACGCATCCGGCTCGTAATCAACAGTTTAGGCGATGTAGACAGCCGCCGGGCGCATCGCGAAGCGCTTGTCCGCCATTTTTCTGACCGCATTCATGAACTGTGCCCGGACTGTCAGGCGCGGCTTGAGACGAATCCGCTCCGCATTCTCGATTGTAAAAAGGACCGCGACCATGAACTGATGGCGTCAGCACCGTCGATTTTAGACTATTTGAATGACGAATCGCGCGCGTATTTTGAGAAGGTGAAGCAATATTTAACGATGCTTGACATCCCGTTTGTCATTGACTCGCGGCTCGTGCGCGGCCTCGATTATTACAACCATACGACGTTTGAAATTATGAGCGAGGCTGAAGGGTTCGGCGCAGCGGCGACTCTTTGCGGCGGCGGACGCTATAACGGGCTTGTACAAGAAATTGGCGGCCCGGAAACGCCTGGCATCGGCTTTGCGTTAAGCATTGAACGGCTGCTGGCGGCGCTTGAAGCGGAAGGGATTGAACTGCCGATCCATCGAGGAATCGATTGCTATGTTGTCGCTGTCGGTGAGCGGGCAAAAGATGAAACTGTCCGCCTCGTTTACGAATTGCGCCGTGCCGGCCTGCGTGTGGAGCAAGACTATTTAGGTCGAAAAATGAAGGCACAGCTGAAGGCAGCTGACCGTCTTGGCGCATCATTCGTTGCCATCATCGGCGACGAGGAGCTGGAAAAACAGACAGCAGCTGTGAAACACATGGCGAGCGGCGAGCAAACTGATGTGCCGCTTGGAGAGTTGGCGTCCTTTTTAATAGAACGAACAAAACGGGAGGAGTAAAAAGTGGAACGAACGTATTATTGTGGTGAAGTGCCGGAAACGGCCGTCGGCGAGCGTGTTGTGCTCAAAGGCTGGGTGCAGAAGCGCCGTGACTTGGGTGGGTTGATTTTCATCGATTTACGTGACCGGACAGGCATTGTCCAAGTTGTCGCCAGCCCAGATGTCTCGGTCGAGGCGCTGGCGACAGCGGAGCGCGTACGGAGCGAATATGTGCTAAGTGTTGAAGGGACGGTCGTCGCCCGCGCACCGGAGACGGTCAATCCGAACATTGCGACCGGCCGCATCGAAGTTCATGCGGAGCGCATCGACATTATCAATGAAGCGAAAACGCCGCCGTTTGCGATTGCTGATGACACAGATGCGGCGGAAGATGTGCGTTTGAAATACCGGTACTTGGATTTGCGCCGCCCGACCATGTTTCAAACACTTGAGCTTCGTCATAAAGTGGCGAAGGCGGTGCGCAACTTTTTAGACGGCGAACGCTTTTTAGAAGTGGAGACGCCAATGTTGACGAAAAGCACACCGGAAGGGGCGCGCGATTATTTAGTGCCAAGCCGCGTTCATCCGGGGGAATTTTACGCCTTGCCGCAGTCGCCGCAAATTTTTAAGCAGCTTTTGATGGTCGGCGGTTTTGAACGCTATTACCAAATCACTCGTTGCTTCCGCGATGAAGATTTGCGCGCTGACCGCCAGCCAGAGTTTACGCAAATTGACATTGAAATGTCGTTTGTCGACCAAGAAGACATCATCGATTTAACCGAACGGATGATGGCGGCGGTCGTCAAAGCAACTAAAGGGATTGACATTCCGCGCCCATTTCCACGCATCACATATGACGAAGCGATGAGCCGTTACGGTTCCGATAAGCCGGACGTACGTTTTGGCCTTGAGCTTGTCGATGTGTCGGAAGCGGTCCGCGGCTCCGCGTTTCAAGTGTTCGCCCGCGCCGTTGAGCAAGGTGGTCAAGTGAAGGCAATCAACGTAAAAGGAGCGGCGAGCCGTTATTCGCGTAAAGACATTGACGCGTTAGCGGAGTTTGCCGGCCGCTACGGAGCGAAAGGGCTCGCTTGGTTAAAAGTTGAAGGAGGGGAGCTGAAAGGGCCGATCGCCAAGTTTTTCGTCGATGATGAGCAAACAGCGCTGCGCCAGCTGCTTGCTGCCGAAGATGGGGATTTGCTGTTGTTTGTTGCTGACGAGAAGGCGATTGTCGCGGCGGCTCTTGGTGCGTTGCGGTTAAAGCTCGGCAAAGAGCTTGGCTTGATCGATGAAACAAAGCTCGCTTTTTTATGGGTAACAGATTGGCCGCTTTTAGAGTACGACGAAGAAGAAGGCCGCTATTACGCCGCCCACCATCCGTTTACGATGCCGGTGCGTGACGATATCCCGCTGCTTGAGACAAACCCAGGCGCTGTTCGGGCGCAGGCGTATGATTTAGTGTTAAACGGCTATGAGCTTGGCGGCGGTTCGCTCCGTATTTTTGAGCGCGATGTACAAGAAAAAATGTTCCGCGCTCTAGGATTTGACCAGGAAGAGGCGCGCCGCCAGTTTGGCTTCCTGCTTGAGGCGTTTGAATATGGCACTCCGCCGCATGGCGGTATCGCCCTCGGCCTCGATCGACTTGTGATGCTCTTAGCTGGGCGCACAAACTTGCGCGATACGATCGCCTTCCCGAAAACTGCGAGCGCCAGCTGCCTGCTTACTGAAGCGCCGGGACCGGTCAGTGAAAAACAACTGAAAGAGTTGCATTTGGCTGTGGTGCTTCCTGACCAGCAATAACGGCGTCTGAAAGAGAAACATCAGCAGCAGATGGTTCACAAACGCTGAAAAATATGATAAAATGAGAACAACCAATCAACCGTCCTGATGTGTTCGTCGGGTCACCCATCGTTTTGACCGAACAGTCGATGATCCGGGAGCCCGGGGTTTCCAAGCGGCGTGCATGCCTCTTCGTTGCAGGGGGAAGCGCAAACCTTGGAACAGGGCACCCACCTATGTGGGAGCGGGTTCAAAACGAAGGCATCGACGGCACGATTGGGACTGGTATACATAGGAGAATGAAAGAACCATTCCCCCTATGCGAAGCGCATAGGGGATTTTGTTTTGGCAACAAAATGCCGTTGCCACATCGGCTGACTTCATGTAGGATAGAAAGCGGCATAACGATTAATTTCTGAATAAATGGAGAGGAGAACGATGCTGCATCAATTTTCTCGCAATGAACTGGCGATTGGTCCTGAAGGGCTTGAGAAATTAAAAAATGCCACCGTCGCTGTGCTTGGCGTCGGCGGCGTCGGGTCGTTCGCTGTCGAGGCGCTCGCCCGTTCCGGTGTTGGCCGGCTTGTACTTGTTGACCGAGACAACGTCGATATTACGAACATTAATCGGCAAATTCATGCTTTATTGTCGACCATCGGCCGTCCGAAAGTTGAATTGATGAAAGAGCGCATTGCTGACATTAACCCGGCGTGCGAAGTGATCGCTTTGCAAATGTTTTATACGGAAGAGACGTACGAGCAGTTTTTTGCTTATAACTTGGATTTTGTCATCGATGCGTCCGATACGATTATGTATAAAGTGCATTTAATGAAGCAATGCCTTGAGCGCGGCATCCCGATCATCTCAAGCATGGGAGCGGCGAACAAAATGGATCCGACGCGTTTTCGCATTGCTGATATTTCGAAAACGCACACCGATCCGATCGCCAAAGTGATTCGTGCGAAACTTCGTAAAGAAGGCATCCGCCGCGGCATTCCGGTCGTCTTTTCCGACGAGAAACCGGTGAAAATTCGCGAAGACGTCCGCCAAGTCGTCGGTAATGATGCCTCGCCGATTCGCAAAGCGAAAATGCCGCCATCATCGAACGCTTTCGTCCCGTCAGTTGCCGGGCTCATTATGGCGTCGTATGTAATTAACGAACTGTTGAAAGACATCCCGATTGCTCGTGTTGGCGAATGAAAACGTAATTGGTCATAAACAAGAGGTGATGAACTCCATCACCTCTTGTTTTATTATGAATGAGCCATTGGTTCGTTTTGTTCGCCCGTTTCCGCAAGAAGTAGATGTGCGAGAGAAAAGCGTTCACCTTCTTCAGAAGCAAGCTGGCGGGCGCGAGTCATAATTTTGATGAGCGCCTCGTAATCTTCTTGAACGGTCATCTGTCGTGCCTCGAGGCGCGATAGCTTTTGTGCCAGCTGCTCGTTGCGCGCTTGCCATTCGGCTCGTTCGCGTTTCAGCCGCTCATTTTCCTGGCGGACGGTCTCCAACTGTTCCGCATCGCGCCGTAGCGTTTGCAAAAAGGAAATGCATTGGTCGAGCGTCAGCGGAGCAGCCGGGAGAAACGGGGATGACCCTTCGGCAGACGTGTTCTTATCAGGAACGCTCAATGTGATAGCGTTCGCTTCTTTTTGCCATTTTTTCACCATCTCTAACGCTCGTTTTCGCTCTTTTCGTTGCTTTTTTGCCTGTTCAATGGCGTCGAGATACCGTTTCCGCACTTCGGCGTTCCAGCGGAAGCCGCATGCTGCCGCTGTCCGGTGCAACTGTCTTCCGACCTCTTCAAAAGCGGCGAGTTGGGTCTTTCCTTCGCGTATGTATTGCAGTACCGTCTCAGCGAGCAGTACGTCTTCTTCGTGTGACCATGCATCTTGTCTTGTTTTCATGCTGTCCACCCCGCAAAGATAATGTTGATATGATAATAGTTTTTCCGTTGTTTTTCTAATTTAAACTTCGCTCCCTTCATTTTTGCCATTTTCCCTCCTGCTTATCCAGCGTTGCTCCAACGGTGCTTGAACAAAGATGTAAGGCGCGAGGTGCTTCAACATAACGAAGCTGCACAGTCTCAATCAACCAGTCTACTACATAGCACCAAAAGGAGCGGGCGTTTTATGACATGGGCAGTAAGGTTGTATTTGACGAAGCGGCCGCTGTACAATGAAACGAAGGAGGGGTCAGCATGCGAAAAACGACGGAACCGTTGGCAGTACGGATGCGGCCGCGGACGATTGATGACATCGTTGGGCAGGAACATATCATCGGACCAGAGACGCCGCTTTATAAAATGATTAAGAAAGGGTATGTGCCCTCGCTATTGCTTTACGGGGAGCCGGGGACAGGGAAGACGTCGCTCGCTTACGCCATCGCCCGCACTGCCGAGCGGGAGCTGATCGCCATCAATGCGACGTCAGCCGGAAAGAAGGAGATCGAAGAGGCGGCCGAAGCGGCTCGTTGGTCAGGCAATGTCCTTTTGTTTATCGACGAGATTCACCGCTTGAATAAGGCGCAGCAAGATGTGCTGCTTCCACATCTTGAATCAGGGCTCGTGACGTTGATCGGGGCGACGACGGAAAATCCGTTTCATGAGGTCAATCCAGCGATCCGCAGCCGCTGTGGGCAAATTCAGCAATTAAAGCGGCTTAAGCCGGCTGATATACTCGTGATTTTGAAACGAGCGCTTGCTGACTCGGAACGCGGGGTCGGAGAGACGCCGGTGATCATCGCTGAGGAACTGTTATGGCGCATTGCCGAGGCGGCCGGTGGGGATGCACGCGCAGCACTCTCTCTTCTTGAGGCGGCGGTCGCCGCTGCTGATGAACGCGACGGGTGTTTGTATATTGATGAGAACATCATAGCGTCGTGTACCGCCAATCGAGGGTTTACTCATGACAAATACGGCGATACATACTATTCGCTGCTTTCCGCGTTTCAAAAAAGTGTGCGCGGCAGCGATGCCGATGCTGCGCTTCATTATTTGGCGCGCCTGCTTGAAGGAGGGGATTTGGCCGCCGTCTGCCGGCGGTTGCTCGTCATTGCCTACGAAGATATCGGGCTCGCCAACCCGATGATGGGGGTGAAAGTGCAGGCAGCCGTGGAGGCAGCGGAGCGGATCGGGCTGCCGGAGGCGCGCATTCCGCTCGCTGTTGTGACGATTGAACTTTGTTTGAGCCCGAAATCAAACAGCGCCTACAAGGCGCTTGATGCGGCATTGGCTGACGTGCGGGCCGGCAAGCTCGGCGAGATTCCGGATCATTTAAAAGATGCTCATTATAAAGGAGCGTCCATACTTGGGCATGGCCAAGGCTATTTATATCCGCACGATTATCCAAACGGCTGGGTAGCTCAAGCCTATTTACCCGTTTCTATTGAAGGAACTCGCTATTATGAACCGAAAGAGCATGGCGAGGAGAAATATTATGCCAAAGTGTACCGACGGCTTCAGCAGTTGAAACAAGAGGACAATGTTGAGCCGTGAATGGAAGAAGCATTTATGATATAATAACACAGGCGATTGGCTCAACAGGGGAGGCGCATCCATAATGGCTCATAACGATATCCCATGGCTGCGTTGGGACATTGCCTTTTTCGGTTTGCTCGCCATGTCATTTGGCATCGTGTTGACAATTACAGCCGATATCGGCTGCGTACCGTGGGATATGCTTCATATTGGGTGGCAACGACAATTTGGTTTGACGATCGGCGCGTGGTCGATCATTGCCGGGCTGATAGTGCTTGCGGCTTCCTCATTGCTCGTAAAGCGACCATCGCGTCTTGGCGCTTTTTTGAATATAGTGACGGTTGGAATTTTGATCGATGGATGGATGATAATTCCATATCTCAAAACACCTGAATGGCCGCTTGAGCAATATGCAATGGTAATGTCGGGCATCATAGTGATTAGCTATGGCATGAGGTTATATATTTCTGCTGGCGTTGGTGCTGATCCACGCGACAGTTCCATGCTCGCCTTGACCGTGCTGACTAGGTGGAAGGGAGCGTACATGGGAATGGAAGCGCTCGTGTTGCTTATCGGTTGGCTGCTTGGTGGGCCGATGTTGTTTGGCACGCTTCTTTTTTGCGTGATGATCGGCTCGAGTGCCGGCTTGGTGTTGCCGCAATACTGGAAAAATAACCAGCCGTCTGCTTGGAGTGACAAGCGCTCACGTGGAAGGGTTAAGTCGTTAGGGGGGATATGATGAAAATCTCGACGAAGGGCCGGTACGGGTTGACGATTATGATCGAATTAGCCAAAAAATATGGGGATCGTCCGATTTCGCTTCGTTCGATCGCCAGGGCGAACAATTTATCCGAACATTATTTGGAACAACTTGTCACGCCGCTGCGCAACGCTGGGCTTGTCAAAAGCATTCGTGGGGCGTATGGCGGTTACGTGCTTGCCGAGCATCCGGCCAAAATTACGGCCGGCGATATTCTTCGTGTGCTTGAAGGACCGATTACTCCGGTCGAGGAACTTGAAGAGGAGGAGCCGGCAAAGCGTGAGTTGTGGATCCGCATCCGTGATGCGGTCGAGGAAGTGCTTGATAGCACGACATTGGAAGATTTGGCGAAGTATAACGACGGAGATGAAGGAGCATATATGTTTTATATTTAAGCGATAGAAAGGAGAATGAGCGTTGGAACGGATTTATTTGGACCATGCCGCCACGGCTCCCGTGCATCCAGATGTGGCAGCCGGTATGGTCCATTGGATGACCGAACAGTTCGGCAACCCGTCAAGCATCCATTATTTTGGTCGACAAAGCCGCCGTGCGATTGACGAAGCAAGGGCAACCATCGCTCGCAGCCTCGGGGCGAAAGAGACAGAAATTGTGTTTACAAGTGGCGGTACGGAAGCGGATAACTTTGCGCTCATCGGGACGGCGATGGCCAACCGGGGGCGCGGCAATCATATTATTACGACTGCTATCGAGCATCACGCTGTGTTGCGTGCTTGTGAATATTTGGAAAAACAAGGGTTTGACGTGACGTATTTGCCGGTTGATGAACAAGGGCTTGTGTCGGTCGATGATGTAAAAGCTGCGCTGCGCGATGAGACGATTTTAGTGTCGGTCATGTTTGCCAACAATGAAGTTGGTACGATCCAGCCGATCCGTGAAATCGGCGCGTTGCTTCGTGATCACCCGGCCTATTTTCACACCGACGCCGTCCAAGCGTATGGGTTGCTCTCCATCGATGTGAATGAATATGGGGTCGATTTGTTGTCACTCTCAAGCCATAAAATTAATGGCCCGAAAGGAAGCGGGGCATTGTATGTTCGGGAGACGGTCCGCATTACTCCGCTGCTTTTTGGCGGTGAACAAGAGCGGAAACGGCGCGCTGGCACGGAAAACGTCCCCGGTATCATCGGTTTGGCGCGGGCAGCGGAAATCGCCGAGCGGACGAGGGAGGAAAAGCACAAACAGTACACGGCTTGGCGCGAGGCAATGCTTGATATTTTTCGCTCATCGGGCATTGACTATGTAGTTAACGGCAGTCAAGACGGTCTGCCGCATATTTTAAACGTTGCTTTTCCGGGAACGAACGTTGAATCGCTGCTTGTGAATTTGGATTTAGCCGGCATCGCCGCTTCAAGTGGCTCGGCATGTACGGCTGGTTCGATCGACCCATCTCACGTGCTTGTTGCCATGTGTGGAAAACAGTCCGAGCGCATCCGCTCGTCCGTTCGTTTCAGCTTCGGACTGGGCAACACGAATGAGCAAATTGAACGAGCCGCGGAAGAAACGGTAAAGATCGTCAAACGGCTCACGAACCAGTGAGGGGTGAAGCAGCATGAACAAAGCACCGCATGAAACGCGCGTTGTTGTTGGCATGTCCGGCGGAGTTGACTCATCTGTCGCTGCGCTATTGTTAAAAGAGCAAGGATATGATGTGATCGGCATTTTTATGAAAAACTGGGATGACACCGACGAAAACGGCGTCTGCACAGCGACGGAAGACTACGAAGATGTCGTGCGCGTCTGCAACCAAATCGGCATCCCATACTATGCAGTCAACTTTGAAAAGCAATATTGGGACAAAGTGTTTACGTATTTTTTGAATGAATATAAAGCTGGACGGACGCCGAATCCGGACGTGATGTGCAATAAAGAAATTAAGTTCAAGGCGTTTTTGGAGCATGCTATGTCGATCGGCGCCGATTATGTCGCGACCGGCCACTATGCCCGCGTCGAGTTTCGCGACGGCGAATACAAAATGTTGCGCGGGGCCGATCCGAACAAAGACCAAACGTACTTTTTGAATCAACTTGGCCAAGCTCAGCTGTCGAAAGTGATGTTCCCGATCGGTCATTTGCAGAAAGCCGATGTCCGTCGGATCGCAAAAGAAGCGGGGCTTGCCACCGCTGGGAAAAAAGACAGCACCGGCATTTGCTTTATCGGTGAGCGCGATTTCAAAGAGTTTTTAAGCCACTACTTGCCGGCTCAGCCAGGGGTGATGAAAACGCTCGATGGCGAGGTGAAAGGGCGGCATGATGGAGTGATGTATTACACGATCGGCCAGCGTCACGGACTTGGCATCGGCGGCAGCGGCGAACCGTGGTTTGTCGTCGGCAAAGATGTGCGCGAAAACGTGCTTTACGTGGCCCAAGGGTTTGAAAACGAATATTTGTATTCCACTTCGTTAAAAGCGGTGGACGTCAATTGGGTGTCCGATCGCAAACCGGAAGCACCGTTCCGCTGCACGGCGAAATTCCGCTACCGCCAGCCGGATATCGGTGTCATGGTTCATCCGCTTGCGGACGGCAAGGTGGAAGTCGTCTTTGATGCACCGGCGCGGGCGGTGACGCCGGGGCAGGCTGTTGTCTTTTACAACGGAGATGAATGTCTCGGTGGCGGCACGATTGACGAAGTGTTCCGCAACGGTGAAAAGCTTTGGTATGTCGGCTGATTGCACGAGCGGAAGAAAAACCTCAACCCGGAGTCGGGTTGAGGTGTTTTTTGCAATTGCTCGAAAAGAACGAACATATGTGCTAAACTAGAAGTAGGAGGGATGAGCGTGGCCAATCTCAATGAACAGGGGTTAGCGCATATGCGCGCAGGAGAGTACGAAGAAGCGCTTCGCTGCTTTTCTGAAGCAGTGAATGAACATCCGGATGACCCGGCTGGTTATATTAACATCGGTACCGTTCTTGCCGCTGCCGGCGAGGAAGAGAAGGCGCTCGAATGCTTCCGACAGGCGCTTATGCTTGATGAGCGAGCAGCGGCAGCCTATTATGGCATCGGTACGGTCCACTACAGGCGCGAGCAGTTTGCTCAGGCGAAAGATATGTTTGAACGGGCGCTGGCGCTCGGGCTGAATGATGCGGATACGCATTTTATGCTTGGAATGTCATTATGTCGGCTTGAGATGCCGCGCTTGGCGCTGCCGTATTTGCAGCGGGCCGCTGAACTGAATGAAGAAGATGCCGAAGCGCTCTTTCAACTTGGTCTTTGTCTCGCTGCTCTCGATTATGTCGATGAGGCGAAACGGTATTTCGAAAAAACGTTGGAACGGAATCCGCGCCATGCGGATGCGTACTACAATTTAGGCGTCATTTATGCGTACAAAGATGATCTGGCCGCTGCCCGTGATTTATTTGCCGCCGCTTTAGATGCCAACCCGGATCACGTGCTCGCCGGGTACGGAAAGAAACTGATGGAAAAGCGGCTTGCGCCGTAAAAGGCAGGGGATGACTGTTGCAAGAGCAGCAATCGCTTGCGCTGGACGGCCGCACGTTTATTAAAGGGGTGTGTTTGGCCGTCATTTTTCATAACGAGGAGACGTTGTATACCGTTGTCCGTATCCGCGTCGAAGAAACGAATGAAGCGGCTGCGGAGGAAGAAGTGGTCGTCACCGGCTATTTTCCACGTTTAAATGAAGGGGACGTGTACATCTTTTACGGGCAATTCCGCCAACATCCGCGCTTTGGCCGCCAGTATGCGGCCGAGCAGTTCCGCAAACAGCTTCCGAACACGAAAGAAGGAGTCATCGATTATTTGTCGAGCGGCTTGTTTAAGGGGATCGGCAAAAAAACAGCGACAGCGATTGTCGATGCGCTTGGTGAAAACGCGATCGCCGCCATTTTGCGTGATCCAGGAGCGCTCGAACGCGTGCCCAAGCTGACGAAACAAAAAGCGAAGCAATTGTACGAAACGCTCTGCGCCCACGAAGGGCTCGAACAGACGATGATCGCCCTCGCTCAGCTCGGTTTTGGTCCACAGCTGGCAATGAAAATTTACCAAGTATACGGCGAAGAGACAATGGACATCATTCATGAAAACCCGTACAAGCTCGTCGAAGATATTGAAGGGATCGGTTTTGGTCGCGCCGATGAGCTCGGGCGGCAGCTCGGCATTTCCGGCAGTCATCCAGCCCGGCTGCGCGCCGCTTGTCTGTTTGTCCTTGAGCAGGCATGCTTGCAAGAAGGGCACGTCTACATGAAGAAAGAAGAGCTCGTCAGCCGCATTGGGGAGCTGCTTGGCGGAAGGTCGAACGGAGCGGTTGATGGACAAGCCATCGAACAGACGCTCCTTATGTTAAGCGAAGAAGGAAAGATGATCGCGGAACAAGGCCGCTATTATCTTCCTTCGCTTTACTTCGCCGAAAAAGGGATCGCTTCTAACATTCGGCGGTTGCTCGGGCAAACGCCACCATCGGCCTCATTTCCGGAGTCGGAGTTTTTGCTGGCGCTCGGGGCGCTTGAAGAACGACTCGGGATGCAATATGCTCCGCAGCAAAAAGAAGCGATTCAACGGGCGCTGTCTTCGCCGCTCTTTATTTTGACGGGAGGTCCAGGAACAGGAAAAACAACGGTCATTAAAGGAATTGTTGAGCTGTTTGCGGTTCTAAATGGCATATCACTTTCCCCCGACGATTACAAAAACGGTGAACCGTTTCCTGTGCTGCTCGCTGCTCCGACTGGACGGGCTGCAAAGCGGATGAGTGAGGCGACCGGGCTGCCGGCGGCGACGATTCACCGGCTGCTCGGCTGGAATGGAGCGGAAGGGTTCAGCCACGATGAAAATGAGCCGATTGCCGGTAAGCTGCTTGTCGTCGATGAGGTGTCGATGGTCGATACGTGGTTGGCTAATCACCTGTTAAAAGCGGTGCCTAATGGGATGCAAGTCATCTTCGTTGGCGATGAAGACCAGCTTCCATCCGTCGGGCCAGGGCAAGTGTTGAAAGATTTGCTCGAGTCGGGTGTTATCCCGTCCGTGCGGCTGACCGAGGTGTACCGCCAGGCGGAAGGGTCATCGATTATCGAGCTCGCCCATGAGATGAAGCGTGGGAACGTGCCGGCCGACTTGACTGCCCCGAAGGCGGATCGTTCGTTCATCCGCTGCCGCGCCGGACAAGTGGCTAGTGTCGTGCGTCAAATCGCCGAAAATGCGCGTAACAAAGGGTTTTCCGTCAAAGACATTCAAGTGCTCGCTCCGATGTACCGCGGCCCAGCCGGTATCGATCAGCTAAACAAAGTGCTGCAGGAGCTGTTTAATCCACCAACGGATGGGAAGCGAGAACTTTCCGTTGGCGACGTAGTGTATCGCGTCGGCGATAAAGTGCTCCAGCTCGTCAATCAACCGGAAGACAACGTGTTTAACGGCGATATCGGTGAAGTCGTGGCCATTTTTTATGCCAAAGAAAATACAGAAAAGCAAGATTTGCTCGTCGTCTCATTTGACGGCATTGAAGTGACGTATACAAGGCAAGATTTAGCGCAAATTACCCATGCATATTGCTGCTCCGTCCATAAGGCGCAAGGGAGCGAGTTTCCGATTGTCATTTTGCCTGTTGTCAAAAGTTATTACCGGATGTTGAAGCGGAATTTGTTGTATACGGCGGTGACAAGAAGCAAACAATTTCTGATTTTATGCGGGGAGGAAGAAGCATTCCGGTTTGGTGTTGCCCAGCGGGGCGACGGAGCGCGCCAGACGGCGCTTGCAGAAAAGTTGGCGGCTTCGACTGCGCTGTTTGTCGAAGGGGAACTGCCGCTTGAGGATGCGAACATCGGGATGGAAAACGTTACGCCGTATGACTTTATGGACGATGGGTCAAGCTAAAAGTGGCTGGAAAGGTGGGAGAATGATGCGGACGTTTTCCGACGTCAAAGGGCTTCCCATTTATGAACAAACGACAGGGAAAGCGGTCGGGACGATCGCTGACATTTGGTTTACCAGCCACGGCACAGTCAAAGGGTTTATCGCGGAACGGAGCGGTCTATTTAACCGCCGCCGCTACTTGCCCCTTTCGGCTGTGCAGTCGTTTCAAAACGACCGGGTCATCATCCGTGATGCTGGCAGTTTCCAGCCGTTCCCCTCTCTTGACAGTGGCCACTCTCTTTACGGTGAACGCGGCATCGCCGGCAGCATGGTTGTCGCCGCAGACGGAACAACGATCGGCTTGCTGGATGATGTATATTTTGACGGGCAATTGGGCAAAATTGACGGATACGAGATTAGTGAGGGATTTTTTTCCGACTTGACCGAAGGAAAAAAACGAATGGAGGCAGCTCCGTTCACCGCCAAAGAAGGCGTCGTCACCGTCGAAACAATGAGGTAAGGAGAGTGGCTGTCGATGCTCATTTGCCCGAATTGCAAACGGAAAAATTTAGGGAAGATCGGCGTCAACCAATATTACTGCTGGGACTGTTTTATTGAGCTGTCCGTTTCTAAAGGAATGATTCACGCCCATCAAGTGGAAGAGGATGGAACGTTAAGCTCCCTCGATGATTTGTTTGACGACCATGAACGCACGATCCAATTTTAGGAGGGACGAGCATGAACCGGACGATGACTTCACTGTTGGCAATCGGGGTAGGAGTCGCTGCTTATCAGCTTGCCCAGCGCAACAATTTGATGAACGGCCGCACGATGCGGAAAATGCGTCGCCGCTTGATGCAGGCAATCCGCTGACGGCTCCGTCGTCTCCCGGTTGAAGGGGGACGGCGGCTTTTCTTGGTTGTTAAATAGTGGAAGGAACCGTGAAGGCATATTTCTCCCTCCATCTCCTACACTAAACGGTAGGAGGTGTGGCGATGGGGGAGCAACAATGGCTGTCATTCTTTCGCATCGGGAAATGGCTGCTCGTGACTGTGATCGTCTATTTAATCGTCCGGATGAAAGAGATTTGGTGGCCGGTCGTCGAATTTGTCACTACCGTACTGACGCCGTTTTTGTTGGCGGCGTTTATTACATATTTGTTGCACCCGCTTGTTGAGTATATCCACAGCAAGGGGGTGCCACGGGCGCTGGCCATTTTGCTCATTTATTTGTTGTTTTTCGGTTCGGTCGGCTACGGTCTTTACCGCGGCATACCGGTGCTGATCGCCCAGCTGCGTGAACTGGATGAACGGTTGCCATCATTGATGAATACATATCGGCAGTGGGCGCGCCACATCCACGATGAAACGTCAACGTGGCCGATGGAAGTGCATACGCGCATTGAAGCGATGTTTGTGCAGCTTGAGCAGGTAGTTGCCCGAGCAGTGACGATGGCGATTAATGCGGTCAAATCATTTATCGGTTCTGCGGCGATGTTTCTTCTTATCCCGTTTATCGTATTTTATATGCTAAAAGATATTGATGTGTTGAAAAAAGCGGTTTGGTATATGACCCCGAAGCGGTGGCGCGGACCGGGGATAGCGTTTTTAAAAGATGTTGATGAGTCGCTCGGCGGCTATATTCGCGGTCAGCTCTTCGTCTGTGCGGCCATCGGTTTGGCGGCATCGCTCGGCCTTTGGCTCGCCGGCATGGACTATCCTCTCTTGCTCGGGTTTGTGATTGGATTGACGAACATCATCCCGTATTTCGGCCCACTGATCGGCGCTATTCCGGCAGCGATTTTGGCGGCCACCATTTCGCTCAAAATGGTCATTATCGTGCTTGCCTTGATTTTTGCCTTGCAGTTTTTAGAAGGCAACGTCTTGTCGCCGCTGATCGTCGGCAAAAGCGTTCATATGCATCCGCTGGTCATTATGTTCGCGTTGTTTGCCGGGGGCGAACTTGCCGGTGTGCCTGGGCTCATTCTCGCCGTTCCGACTGCGGCGGTGCTGAAAGTAGCCCTCGTGCATTGGAAAGAGCATTATGCTCCGCATTGACAAATGGGCGCGGCTTGTCTATAATTTTTCAATGAAAAAAGCGAATACATAACGCGATGACGGATCGAGTATGTTGCAGTCCATCTTAACGCGCGTTGGCGCACAGAGAGGAATTTCCGTGGCTGAAAGAAATTCCAGATGAAGGGCAACAGAAGGCTAATCCGGAGCGCAGGCAAAACCTGACGCAAGGCTGCGTTACGGCCAAAGAGGTGATGGGCGCTTTTTGCCCATAAACAGGGTGGTACCGCGAGCACAACTCTCGTCCCTGAAGGGGATGAGAGTTTTTTTATATAAAAGACCAAAGGGGAGGATTGTTATGAAAAAGTTAACGTCTGCCGAAGTGCGGCGTATGTTTTTGCAGTTTTTCCAAGAAAAAGGCCATGCGGTCGAGCCGAGCGCTTCGCTCATTCCTGTCGATGACCCGTCGTTATTATGGATCAACAGCGGTGTCGCGACGCTGAAAAAATATTTTGATGGCCGTATCATCCCGGACAACCCGCGCATTTGCAATGCGCAAAAATCGATCCGCACAAACGACATCGAAAATGTCGGGAAAACGGCTCGCCACCATACGTTTTTTGAAATGCTCGGCAACTTTTCGATCGGCGATTATTTCAAGCGTGAAGCGATTCATTGGGCATGGGAGTTTTTAACAAGTGAAAAGTGGATTGGTTTTGATCCAGAGCGGTTGTCAGTCACTGTTCATCCGGAAGACGAAGAGGCGTATAACATTTGGCGCAACGAGATCGGTCTTCCTGAAGAGCGGATTATTCGTTTAGAAGGAAACTTCTGGGATATCGGTGAAGGCCCGAGCGGTCCGAACACGGAAATTTTTTATGACCGCGGTGAAGCGTTCGGCAACGATCCAAACGATCCAGAACTGTATCCAGGCGGGGAAAATGACCGCTACTTAGAAGTATGGAATCTCGTCTTTTCACAGTTCAACCATAACCCGGACGGCACGTACACGCCGCTGCCGAAGAAAAACATCGATACCGGCATGGGCTTAGAGCGGATGTGCTCGATTTTGCAAGATGTACCGACGAACTTTGAAACTGATTTGTTCATGCCGATCATCCGCGCGACTGAGCAGATCGCGGGTGAGCAATACGGCAAAGATCCGAATAAAGACGTTGCTTTTAAGGTCATCGCTGACCATATTCGTGCCGTGACGTTTGCGGTCGGCGACGGGGCGCTGCCGTCGAACGAAGGACGAGGCTATGTATTGCGCCGCCTGCTTCGCCGCGCTGTGCGCTATGCGAAACAAATCGGCATTGACCGTCCATTTATGTATGAGCTTGTTCCGGTTGTCGGTGAAATTATGCAAGACTATTATCCGGAAGTGAAAGAAAAAGCCGATTTCATCGCCCGCGTCATTCGGACGGAAGAAGAGCGGTTCCACGAAACGCTTCATGAAGGGCTCGCCATTTTGGCAGAAGTGATGGAAAAGGCGAAAAAACAAGGAAGCACTGTCATTCCAGGAGAAGAGGCGTTCCGCTTGTACGATACGTACGGCTTCCCACTCGAGCTGACGGAAGAATATGCTGCTGAAGCGGGCATGTCGGTCGATCACGCCGGTTTTGAGCGCGAGATGGAGCGCCAGCGCGAACGGGCCCGTGCCGCTCGCCAAGATGTCGATTCGATGCAAGTGCAAGGCGGGGTGCTCGGCGACATTAAAGACGAAAGCCGTTTTGTCGGCTACGATGAGCTCGTCGTTTCTTCGACGGTCATTGCCATCATTAAAGACGGACAGCCCGTGGAGGAAGTCGGGACTGGCGAGGAAGCACAAATCATCGTTGATGTGACGCCGTTTTACGCCGAAAGCGGCGGACAAATCGCTGACCAAGGTGTGTTTGAAGGCGAAACGGGAACAGCGGTCGTCAAAGATGTGCAAAAAGCACCGAACGGTCAGCACCTCCATTCGATTGTCGTCGAACGCGGTGCGGTGAAAAAAGGCGATCGCTATACGGCGCGCGTCGATGAAGTGAAGCGGTCGCAAATCGTGAAAAACCATACGGCGACCCACTTGCTTCATCAAGCGTTAAAAGACGTTCTTGGCCGCCATGTCAACCAGGCCGGATCACTCGTTGCCCCGGATCGGCTTCGCTTTGACTTTACTCATTTCGGGCAAGTGAAGCCTGATGAGCTCGAGCGCATTGAGGCGATCGTCAATGAACAAATTTGGAAGAGTATTCCGGTCGACATTTTTTACAAACCGCTCGAGGAAGCAAAAGCGATGGGGGCGATGGCGCTGTTTGGTGAAAAATACGGCGATATCGTCCGCGTTGTTAAAGTTGGCGACTACAGCTTAGAGTTGTGCGGCGGCTGCCATGTGCCGAATACAGCGGCCATTGGGTTGTTTAAAATCGTCTCCGAGTCCGGCATCGGTGCCGGCACGCGCCGGATTGAAGCGGTGACTGGGGAAGCGGCATACCGCTTTATGAGCGAACAACTTGCTCTGTTGCAAGAAGCGGCGCAAAAGCTGAAAACGAGCCCGAGAGAGCTGAATGCCCGCCTTGATGGGCTGTTTGCCGAACTGCGCCAACTGCAGCGCGAAAATGAGTCGCTTGCTGCCCGTCTCGCCCATATGGAGGCGGAACACCTCACCCGTCAAGTGAAAGAGGTGGGCGGTGTGCCGGTATTAGCCGCAAAAGTGCAGGCGAACGACATGAACCAATTGCGGGCGATGGCTGATGACTTGAAGCAAAAACTAGGGACGGCGGTCATCGTGTTAGCGGCCGTGCAAGGTGGCAAAGTCCAATTGATTGCTGCGGTGACTGATGACTTAGTGAAAAAAGGATACCACGCCGGCAAACTCGTCAAAGAAGTGGCTTCACGTTGCGGCGGCGGAGGCGGCGGACGTCCTGATATGGCGCAGGCCGGTGGGAAGGACGCGAACAAAGTCGGCGAAGCGCTCGATTATGTCGAAACATGGGTCAAATCCATTTCCTAAATGGGCGCGAATCGTGTACAATGGATGTAAGATAACGGGATGGCCCAAATGAAGAGCGAGGTGGAAACGGTGAGCTCGTTTGACCAAACGATGCAGTTTCATTTCCCGGAGGAGCCGGCCGAAACGAACGTTCGTGAGGTGTTGCTGACGGTGTACGACGCCTTGCAAGAAAAAGGCTACAATCCGATCAACCAAATTGTCGGCTACTTGTTGTCCGGTGACCCGGCTTACATCCCGCGCCATAAAGATGCGCGCACGCTCATCCGCAAAATTGAGCGCGACGAATTAATCGAAGAATTGGTGAAATTCTATTTACAGGGACAACGAAAGGGTTAACCGATGCGAACGTTAGGACTAGATCTCGGAACGAAAACGCTCGGCGTCGCCGTCAGCGACGAATTCGGTTGGACGGCGCAAGGCTTGGAGACGATCGCCATCGATGAGGAGCGCGGCCACTATGGTTTCGAACGGCTGCGCGCCATCATCGACGAATATGGTGTCGATACGATCGTTGTCGGATGGCCGAAAAACATGAACGGCACGCTCGGGCCGCGCGCCGAGGCGAGCGAGCGGTTTGCTGCCAAGCTGCGTGAGGAGTTTTCTTTGCCGGTCGTGCTTTGGGATGAGCGGCTGTCGACGATGGCTGCCGAGCGCATGCTGATCGCTGCCGATGTGAGCCGGAAAAAGCGGCGGAAAGTGATCGACAAAATGGCAGCGGCCGTCATTTTGCAATCGTATTTGGACAGTAAACGGTGAGTAGGAGGAGAATATCAATGGAACATGGAGACCGTCATATTACCGTTGTCGATGAACAAGGCAACGAGCAGCTGTGCGAAATTTTGTTTACGTTTGAATCAGACGATTTCGGTAAATCGTACGTGTTTTACTATCCGGTCAGCGCCGAGGCTGAAGACGAAGACGGTGAGACGGAAGTGCACGTTTCAGCGTTTATCCCCGGCGACGAAAATGAGGAAGGCGAGCTGCTTCCGATTGAGACGGAAGAAGAATGGGATATGATCGAAGAAGTGTGGAATACATTTTGCGCTGAACAAGAAGAAGGTGAAGAGTGACGAACAAAGCGGTTGCCTAGGGGCGGCCGCTTTTTCTGTGAACATGCACACATCTTGAGCGGACATTTTCATGCCTAGGGAGAGAGGCAACTTGGCTCATGGATCTTTCTGTGAAAATGAGTGTACCTCGGGTTACCATTTTCATACGTAGGTGGAGAGCAAACTTTGCTCACAGAGCATTTCTGTTCGATGAATTTTTTGAACGGTGAGCGATGAGTTTCAACGGTCGATGGGGATCAGAACTCATCCATGTCACGCTTTTTAATCGCTAAAACGCGAAAAATGGAGAATTTTGTAGTATAATATGACCGATGAAAGGAGGTTGAAGATGAAACAGGGCGATTTTCAGATGTCTAAGGCACGGCTGGTAAGGAAAATGGTTTTGATTGTTTGCGCCGTCCTGCTGGTCGCGCTTGTCATCGCTGGCACCAGCAGTTTTCTATATATCCGTTCAGCGTTCGAGCCAGTCGACCCAGATGACCGCACTCCGGTGCATGTCTCCATTCCAATCGGTTCATCGGTGGCGGATATTGCCGAACAACTTGAACAAAAGCGACTGATTAAAAGCGCGACGGTCTTCCGCTACTACGTTCGCTGGAAAAACGAGTCCGGCTTTCAAGCCGGTGAGTATGAGTTGACGCGGGCGCTGCCGATGACGCGCATCATTGAGCTGTTAAAAACCGGGAAGTCGTTGAAAATCGGATTGAAGTTGACGATCCCCGAAGGATCGCAGCTTGTGCAAATCGCCGATCTCATCGCCGCAAAAACAGGGTACAAGCAAGAAGAGATTATGAAGCAGATGAATGACCGTGCGTACATTGAACAGCTGATGAAGACATATCCTGATTTATTAACGAACGATATTTTTCATAAAAACATTCGCTATCCGCTTGAAGGTTACTTGTTCCCAGCCACTTATGTGTTTGCGGACAAAAAGCCGCCGCTTCCGGAAATCATTGAGGCAATGGTCGCCAAAACAGCGGTCGTGCTCGACACATACAAGGATGCGATGAAGGAAAGGCAGATGTCGCCGCATCAGCTGTTGACGATGGCGTCATTAATTGAAGAAGAGGCAACGGAAAAAGCCGACCGCGAGAAAATTGCTAGCGTATTTTACAACCGGCTGCGCATCGGCATGCCGCTGCAAACTGACCCCACTGTCTTATACGCGCTTGGCAAACATAAGGAGCGTGTCTTTTACAAAGACTTGAAAGTCGACTCACCGTACAATACGTACATTCATAAAGGGCTGACGCCAGGGCCGATTGCCAATGCTGGCACGATGTCGATCGAAGCGGCGCTCGAGCCGGCGACGACCGACTATTTATACTTTTTGGCGACACCAGCTGGAGACGTCATTTTCACCAAAACATTGGATGAGCATAACCGAGAAAAAGCGAAGCATATTGGGAAACAATAGAGTAAAACGGAAGTTGCTGGCCAATCGGGCTAAATGGCTTCGCTTTTTCGCTGTTTTGTGGTAGTATAGATAAAGTTGAACAGGCTAATGATAAGAGTCCGCTTGCGGCTCTTATTTTTCATGATGATGAAGCGCAAACCTTGGGGCTGTCGATCGGCTCTAGGCAGGCGCTTTTCACTTTGTTGATGCCGGGGAGGAATCGTCTTGCTCGCAAAAGACGTCGTTCACTATTTGCAGCAGCTGCGCCCGGCACCGGATCCGGATATCGCGGAAATGGAACAGTACGCGCATGAACACCGCGTGCCGATTATGGATCCGGTGAGCATGGAAGTGCTGCTGTTTGTGTTGAAAACCGTCAGACCACGCCGTATTTTGGAAATTGGCACAGCGATCGGCTATTCGGCGATCCGAATGGCGAAAGCGTTGCCGGAGGCGCACATTGTGACGATTGAAAAAGACCGGGAGCGATACGACCGCGCCCGTTTTTATATCGGGAAGACGAATACCGAACATCAAATCGAAGCCGTCTTTGGTGATGCGCTCGCGGTTGAGGCCGATGTGGCCGCTGCCGCCCCGTTTGATGCCATGTTTATTGACGCCGCCAAAGGGCAGTATGAACGCTTTTTTACGCTCTATGAGCCGCTTCTTGCTGAAGGCGGCCTCATCATCAGCGACAACGTGCTGTTTAAAGGGCTCGTCGCCGCCGAAACGCCCGCGGACAATAAGCGGCTTTGGAACATTGCGAAAAAAATCCGTCGCTACAACGAATGGCTGATGGCCCGGAGCGATTATGACACGATCATCATTCCGGTCGGGGACGGGCTCGCTATATCGAAAAAACGAGGTGAACGAGAATGAAAAAACCGGAATTGCTCGTCACACCGACGAGCGTTTCCCATATTGACGAACTCGCGAAAGCGGGAGCGGACGCTGTCATTGTCGGCGAACAGCGCTATGGCTTGCGGCTCGCTGGCGAGTTTTCCCGCACCGATGTCGCCGCGGCTGTTGAAGCGGCCCGCCGGCACGGCATGAATGTTTACGTGGCGATGAACGCCATTTTTCATAATGATAAAGTGGACGAACTCGCTGATTACGTCGCCTTTGTCGCCGACGTAGGCGCTGATGCCATCGTCTTCGGCGACCCAGCGGTTTTACTGACAGTACGAGAAACCGCCCCTCATATGAAGCTCCATTGGAGCACGGAAACGACAGCGACAAACTGGTATACGTGCAACTACTGGGGACGAAAAGGAGCGAAACGCGCCGTCTTGGCGCGCGAGCTGAACATGGACGCCATTTTAGAAATCAAGGCCCATGCCGAAGTGGAAATCGAAGTGCAAGTGCATGGCATGACGTGCATGTATCAGTCGAAGCGTTCACTGATCGGCAACTATTTTGAATATCAAGGAAAAGTGATGGAAATTGAACGGAAAAAGTATGAAAAAGGGATGTTCCTGTACGACAAAGAACGCGACCATAAATACCCGATTTTTGAAGACGAAAACGGCACACACATTATGAGCCCGAACGATCTTTGCATTATTGACGAACTGGGCGACATGGTGAATGCTGGCATTGACAGCTTTAAAATCGACGGTATTTTGCATGAACCGGGCTACATTACCGAAGTGACGAAGCTGTATCGCCATGCCATCGATTTATGCGCCGATGACCGTGAGCGCTACGAGAAGGAGAAAGACGATTTGCTCGCTGCCGTTGAAGCGCTCCAGCCGCCGCACCGCCGAATTGATACCGGATTTTTCTTCAAAGAAACGATTTATTGAAAAAGGAGGGAAACGACATGTTGCTGAAAAATGAACGCATTTCCGAGATCGTTGACGGCAAGCGCGTCATCGTAAAAAAGCCGGAGTTGCTCGCGCCGGCCGGCAACTTGGAAAAGCTGAAAATCGCCGTTCATTACGGTGCGGACGCCGTCTTTATCGGCGGTCAGGAATACAGTTTGCGGGCCAACGCTGACAACTTTACGATTGAGGAAATTCGCGAAGGAGTGGAATTTGCCAATCAGTACGGGGCAAAAGTGTACGTAACGGCCAACATTTACGCGCATAACGAAAACATTCCCGGCCTTGACGACTATTTGCGGGCACTAGAAGATGCTGGCGTTCACGGCATTATCGTCGCCGATCCACTCATCATCGAAACAGCGCGCCGAGTGGCGCCGAAGCTCGAAGTGCATTTGAGCACACAGCAGTCGCTTGCCAACTGGAAAGCGGTCCAATTTTGGAAAGAGGAAGGGCTCGAGCGAGTTGTGCTTGCCCGCGAAGTAAGTGCTGAAGAAATTCGGCAAATTAAGGAGAAAGTCGATATTGAAATCGAGGCATTCATCCATGGAGCGATGTGTTCCGCCTACTCGGGCCGTTGTGTATTGAGCAACCATATGACCGCTCGTGACTCGAACCGTGGCGGGTGCTGTCAGTCATGCCGATGGGATTACGATTTGTACCAGCTGTCTGATGATGGCCGCGAAATCCCTCTGTTTTCTGAAAATGACGCGCCGTTTGCCATGAGCGCGAAAGATTTAAACTTGATCCGCGCCATTCCGGCGATGATTGAACTTGGCGTCGACAGCTTGAAAATTGAAGGACGGATGAAATCGATCCATTACGTGGCGACGGTCGTCAGCGTATATCGGAAAGTGATCGACGCTTACTGTGCTGACCCCGACCATTTCACGATTCGTGAAGAGTGGGTGCGTGAGCTCGACAAATGTGCCAACCGTGAAACGGCTTCGTCGTTTTTTGAAGGCTTTCCTGACTATACAAACCATATGTATGGCACGCACAGCCGAAAAACGACGCATGAGTTTGCCGGCTTGGTGCTTGATTACGACCGGGAGACGGGTATCGCCACCATCCAACAGCGCAACCATTTTAAACCGGGCGACGAAGTCGAATTTTTTGGTCCGGAAATTGAAAACTTTACTCAAGTCATTGAAAAAATTTGGGATGAAGACGGCAACGAGCTTGATGCAGCGCGCCATCCGCTGCAAATCGTCAAGGTTCCAGTCAAGCGCCCTCTCTTCCCATACAACATGATGAGAAAGGAGAATTAAGATGGCGAAGAAACCCGTTGTCATCGGCGTTGCCGGCGGCTCCGGTTCAGGGAAAACGAGCGTCGCCCGCGCGATTTACGATCATTTCGGCGACCGCTCGATTCTTGTCTTGGAGCAAGACTTTTATTATAAAGACCAAAGCCATCTTCCGTTTGAGGAGCGGCTGAAGACAAATTACGACCACCCGCTGGCGTTTGACAACGACTTATTGATCGAACACGTGCATAAACTGCTTCGCTATGAACCGATCGACAAGCCAGTGTATGACTATACGCTGCATACTCGTTCGAATCAAGTCATCCACGTTGAGCCGAGAGATGTCATTATTTTAGAAGGAATCCTTGTTTTAGAGGATGAGCGGCTTCGCAATTTGATGGACATCAAGGTGTATGTCGACACCGACCCGGACCTTCGCATCATCCGCCGCCTCATCCGTGACATTAAAGAGCGCGGCCGCACGTTTGACTCGGTCATTGACCAATATTTATCCGTTGTCCGGCCGATGCACAACCAGTTTGTCGAACCGACGAAGCGCTATGCGGACGTCATCATCCCGGAAGGCGGGCAAAACGTCGTCGCTATCGATTTAATGGTGGCAAAAATTCGCACAGTCCTTGAACAAAAATCGGTTTTATAATAACATAACAGAGACAAAACAATATATTATATAACAAGTAAGCGTACGAACAGTTGTTTTTCTGTTCGTACGTTTTACATAATGAAGAACATAGAGGAGTGAGATCAATGGCTAATGAGAAGCAGTATCCGATGACGAAAGAGGGAAAAGAGAAACTGGAGCAAGAACTTGAGTATTTAAAAACCGTGAAACGAAAAGAAGTTGTCGAACGCATTAAAATTGCACGGGGGTTTGGTGATTTATCGGAAAACTCGGAATACGATGCAGCAAAAGATGAGCAGGCGTTTGTCGAATCACGCATTCAAATGCTCGAAACGATGATTCGCAACGCGGTCATCATTGAAGAAGACAAAGAAAACCCAGACGTCGTCTCACTCGGCAAATCGGTGACGTTCATTGAGCTTCCGGACGGTGAGGAAGAGACGTATACAATTGTCGGTAGCGCCGAAGCCGATCCGTTTGAAGGGAAAATTTCCAACGACTCACCGATTGCCAAATCGCTGATCGGCCACCGCGTCGGCGACGAAGTGACTGTACAAACGCCAGGCGGGGAAATGCTCGTGAAAATTGTTGCAGTGAAATAAGCGCACCGTGCTGTCTTATGAAATGAGCGGCGGCTCAAGCCAAACGGACAGCGGTGTAAACAAAGCGGGAAAATCACTGCCTTTGGTACGTTTCAAACGAAAACACCTCGTCAAAACTGATGATGAGGTGTTTTCTTTATGTGGAAAAAACGGACGCTCGCCATGCTGGCGCTCATTCAATTCGGTTTGCTGCTGCTTATCGGGCGATTGGCCCAGCTTCAGCTCATTGACACGGAATCGTTTTCCAATCATAATTTAATTGCCGAGAGCGTTGCCCAGCGCACACAAGAATTGATGATCGATGATGGCCGTGGGTCGTTCGTCGATCGAAATGGAAAGCCGCTTACAAAACGGTACGTGCCATCGCTTGTGTTATTTCCGTTTTTAAACACGGTGACATGGCCAATTGAACAAGTTGCGCGCATCATAGATGTCCCTGAGGAAGAGATTCGCCGTCAGCTCGAGCGGGCAAACGGGCCGTTCGTCTTCGAGCAAGACGGTGAGCCACTCGCGTTAAGCGAAAGGCAGATGAAACAAATTAACGATTTGCGCATCCCAGGTGTCTTGGCCGTCAATAAACAATATGCACTCGAGACGGTGTACGCTCCGCATGTGCTTGGCTTCACTCGTCCGGATCGCGAGCTGTTGCGTCAACGGTATCCAAAACGACCGATCCCACCGCGGGCCGAGGCCGGTATTCAAGGGCTCGAGAAGGCGTTTGACGAATTTTTGCTCGCCGATGATGAGACGAAGCTGCTTTATCACGTCGATGCTGAAGGAAGGCCGCTGTTTGGGCTCGATGTGAAATATAGCGAACCAGGTAACCCGTTTTATCCGGTGACCGTCCAAACCACACTTGATCGTGATATACAGCAAGAGATGGAGCGGATCGTGGATCGATACGGACTGAAAAAAGGTGGTCTCGTCTTGCTAGATATCGATACAAACAGCGTGCTCGCTCTAGTCAGCCGCCCGAATATGGATCCGCGCGATCCGTACAAAAACCGCGGAGCGGAAAATCAAATGGTGCTGCCGCACATTCCCGGCTCCATCTTTAAGACAGTGATCGCCGCGGCGGCACTCGACGAAGGGCTTGCTTCGTTCAAGACGATGTTTGACTGCAGCAAAAAAATTGACGGCATAACCCGCGATAAGGAGCACGATTACGGCATGCTCGACTTGACTGACAGTTTTGCTGTCAGCTGCAATAACGCCTTCGCCACCCTCGGCAAAAAGTTAATTCAGCATGATTCAGACGCATTTGAGACGTATGCCGAAAAGCTTGGGCTGTATCCGATGGCTGGCTGGGAGGGGACGGTTTACCGTGAAGAGCAATTTCGCCAGTTCCCGGAAGAGCGGAAAGGAACGATCTGGCACGATCGGCATGACAAGCAGGTGCCGCTCGCTGTAGCGCAAACGGCGATCGGGCAAAAAGATGTACGCGTCTCGCCGCTTGGCGTTGCCAATATGATGGCGACGATCGCCCGCGGTGGTGAAGCGCTTAAAGTGCGAGCCGTCGATCAAGTACTCTATAAAAACGGTACAACGTTGTTTTCATTTTCACCCGAACCGGCGACAAATCAGGAGCCGCTCGCGCCAAAAACGGTACAACAGCTCCAGCAGCTGTTGCGCGGTGTCGTCACTAAGGAAGAAGGAACCGGGCGCCGCTTCCGCTCATTGCCGTATGCTGTCGCCGGCAAATCGGGAACGGCGGAGACAGGAAAAACGGATGACGAGGGTGAATTAATTAATAAATGGTTTGCCGGCTATTTCCCAGTTGATCGTCCGAAATATGCTCTTGTCGTCGTCGAGCTCGACCGCCCGAATGGGCGCACCGTGACGAACGACGTGTTTGCTGCTGCCGTCGAAACGCTTTACGCTTATGACAAAAACGAGCAGGGATAACGAACTCGTATAGAGAACCCGTTTTTCAGCAGGAAAACCGCATAAAAAAGGGGGAGGAGACTATGCCACAAACAGGGACGCGCTTTGCCGCCCGCGCTAAGCGGCGGAAAATCAACCGCTGGCTGAACGGGGCGATTGCCATTGTCGTGCTGCTCATTGTCGTTGTTGCTTGGAATTTGCTGTTTAGCAGCTCGCCAAGCCGTGAGGAGACTGAAGCTGGGGCAAAAACAGCTCAATCAGCAAACAACGCGAAACGAGTGGAAGTGGAAACAGCAGCGCCGACCGAAACGGAGGAACCTCAGCAAGAGGACGATGAGGCTTCCACCGAGGAGAAAGATCAAGATGAAGATGAAGCCGAAGTGACGGAAACACCGGGGCCGCCGGGGTCGAACATTGAAAAAGAAATTGTCAACCCGGCATGGCAACCAGTCGGTACGACACAATCAGAGCCGCACGAAACGGTGTTTAAGAAAGACTCAGTCGACTGGAAAGAAATGCTTGATGCAGTTAGTTATGCGACCGGCATTGCTCCCGAAGAGATGATTGTTTGGTTCATCGGCAACAACGGACCGAACAAAGCGGTCGCTACAATTTCCAAGAAGGATCAAACCGCTCATTACAAAGTGTATATTGAATGGGTGACGAATGAAGGCTGGAAGCCGACAAAAGTGCAAAAACTGAAGAAAAGGCCGTAACGTCTTTGGAAAGTATGGACCCGGCCAGTGTCGGAATGGAAACGTTAGAGGTGCATTTAGATGTGGTGTCAAGCAGGTGCCCGAAGCAGCATGGGCACCTGTTATTTTTTTGCTTTGAAGTGGACAACCGCACTGTAAAACCGTTTCCCGTTTTCCATGACATGCATTTGGTGCGATACATGGTGAACGGAAAGCAACAATGCTTTATTATGTTCGATTTGCTCGTTAATTTTTTTCTCAAGTGTCTGTAAATCATCCGCTTCAAAAAATTCCACTTTGTCTTCGATTAAATCAAGAGAAATGTTGAACATCGTTTTGCCTCCTTTCAAAGCCAGTGTAGCAAATTTTCCCGCCCTCATCCACCAGTTCATAAGGGGGAACAATACATGTAGTGGCAAACATGATCATTGAACAAAAGAAAAACATATGCTACATTGGGAACAGGTAATCACCAAAAACATACTATATTTATAGGAATTATAAACTTTACGAGGTGTGACTACATGGGTAGGGAATTTCTTGATTTGTTTGAGCAATGGGCAGAGTCGTATGACCAATCGGTCGAAGGCTATGATGAACAATACCGTGACGTGTTTGCCGGCTATGATCGCATTTTAAGCACGGTTGCTGATAAAGCGGGCCAAGTCGTGCTCGAATTTGGTATTGGCACCGGCAATTTGACGAAAAAGTTGCTCGAGCGCGGAAAAACGGTATATGGAATTGAGCCATCAGCGCCGATGCGGAAAAAGGCGGCGGAAAAGCTCGGAGAACGCGCAGTCATTATGGATGGCGACTTTTTGCAGTTTCCGCTGCCGCCAGAACCGATCGACACGATCGCCAGTACGTATGCGTTCCACCATTTGACCGATGCTGAAAAAGACGAGGCGATCGCCAAATATAGTCAACTGCTTCACTCCGGTGGTAAAATAGTGTTTGCCGATACGGCGTTTCGCGACAAAGAGGCGTTCCGCCAGACGGTGGAAGCCGCTCGGGCACGCGGCTTCCATGATTTAGCTGATGATTTGGAACGCGAATATTATACGACGCTTGATGTATTGGCTTCGCTATTTGCCAACCACGGCTTTTCCGTCTCCTTTGCACAGCAAAACGCGTTTGTCTGGGTGATGGAGGCGGTGAAACAAACGACATAGAAAGAGGGAGAACGATGAAAGCAGCTATTATTGGAGCAATGGAAGAAGAAGTAGCCATTTTGCGGTCGCGCATGGAAGAGCGCGAAGAGGTAGTGATCGCCGGATGCGAATTTTCCACTGGACGCCTTGACGGTGTCGAAGCGGTGTTGTTGAAGTCTGGCATCGGCAAGGTGAACGCTGCGATGGGAACGACACTTTTGCTTGACCGATTCCGTCCTGATTTTGTGATCAACACTGGCTCAGCCGGCGGTTTTTTGCCATCGCTGCGTGTTGGCGACCTTGTGATTTCTGATGAAGTCGTTCATCATGATGTTGATGTGACGGCGTTTGGCTATGCGTACGGGCAAGTGCCCGGCTTGCCGGCGCGTTATCGGGCCGATGAGGCGCTTGTCGAGGCAGCGAAGCAGGCCGCGGCGCAGCTTGATGGCCTCCAAGCGGCCATCGGTTTGATCGCAACCGGCGATTCATTTATGAACGACCCGAAACGTGTTGAATTTGTGCGTGGACAGTTTCCGGAGTTGTGCGCCGTCGAAATGGAAGCGGCGGCAATCGCCCAAGTGTGCGTGCAGTTCGGAACGCCGTTTGTCATCATCCGGGCGTTGTCTGATATTGCCGGTGAAGAGTCGAATGTGTCGTTTGAGCAGTTTTTGGAGACGGCGGCGAAACATTCGGCTGAGCTTGTGTTGTCGATGTTGACGGTGGTCCAAAGCAAGGCTAAACAGTGAAAAGCGTAAAGGCGCCGCTGTCTCGCTGCCAAATGGACGTGAAGAAACGGAGTGACTCATATGCAGGTAGCAAAAAGCATCCATGAGCTGATCGGTCATACACCAGTCATCGAAATTACGCGTTTTCCTTTGCCCGAAGGGGTTCGTCTATTTGCAAAACTCGAGTACTTTAATCCAGGAGGAAGCATTAAAGACCGGCTCGGACAGGAGCTTTTGCGTGAAGCGTTGGAATCGGGAAAGCTGAAAGAAGGCGGCACGATTATCGAACCGACCGCCGGCAATACTGGTATTGGTTTGGCGTTAGCGGCGATCGGCAAAAATGTGAATGTCATTTTTTGCGTGCCGGAAAAATTCAGCATCGAAAAGCAGCAACTGATGAAAGCGCTCGGAGCCCAAATCGTCCATACGCCGACTGAAGAGGGGATGGAAGGGGCGATCCGCAAAGCTGAAGAGCTTGCCCGCACGATCCCGGGAGCGTATTGCCCGCAGCAGTTTCAAAATCCGGCCAATCCCAACACGTATTACAAGACACTTGGACCGGAGTTGTGGGATGATCTGGACGGGCAAATCGATATTTTTGTCGCCGGAGCCGGTTCCGGCGGTACGTTTATGGGGACGGCGACGTTTTTAAAAGAAAAAAATCCGGCCATTAAAACGGTCATTGTCGAACCAGAAGGCTCGATTTTAGGCGGCGGTGAGCCCGGTCCACATCGGACGGAGGGAATTGGCATGGAGTTTTTGCCGCCGTTTATGGATCCGGATTATTTTGACGCCATCTATACGATTCGCGATGATGACGCATTCCGCCGCGTGAGCGAACTGGCGCGGCAAGAAGGGCTTTTGGTCGGCAGCTCATCCGGCGCCGCCTTTCATGCCGCCTTGCTTGAGGCTGAGAAGGCGAAGCCGGGGACAAACATCGTCGTCATTTTCCCTGACGGGAGCGAGCGGTATTTAAGCAAAAACATTTACGAAGGTGGAGGATCCTCATGAGACGAAAAACGTTGCTCATTCATGGCGGCATTCCGGGTGACCCGCATACAGGGGCGGTGTCGGTGCCGATTTATCAAGTGAGTACGTACAAGCAAGAAGAAGTTGGAAAGCATAAAGGATTTGAATACTCGCGTACCGGCAACCCGACGCGTGCAGCGCTCGAAAAACTGATTGCTGACCTCGAAGGCGGCGAGGCCGGGTTCGCGTTCGCTTCCGGAATGGCGGCGATTACGGCCGTCATGATGCTGTTTGACAGCGGGGATCATATTGTGCTCACCGATGACGTTTACGGCGGCACGTATCGAGTGATGGCGAACGTGTTAAACCGATTCGGATTGGAATCGACGTTCGTCGATACGAGCGACATCGCCAACATAGAGGCGCACATTCGTCCAAATACGAAAGCCATTTACATTGAGACACCGACGAATCCGTTGTTGAAAATCACGGATTTGAAGGCCGCCGCCGCCATTGCCCGTGCGCACGGGCTGCTATTGATCGTCGATAACACGTTTTCGACACCGTACTTTCAAACGCCGCTTGAGCTTGGCGCTGATATCGTCATCCATAGCGCGACGAAATATTTAGGCGGTCATAGTGACGTCGTCGCCGGACTGGCTGTTGTCCGCACCGCCGAGCTCGCCGAGCGGCTTCATTACGTGCAAAATTCGACGGGCGGCATCCTTGGACCGCAAGATTCGTGGCTGCTTATGCGCGGGATGAAAACGCTTGGCGTGCGGATGGAAGAGCATGAACAAAATGCGCGGGCAATTGCCGCCTTTTTGGCGGAGCATCAGGCGGTTACCCGCGTGTATTATCCTGGGCTTCCGGAGCATCCGAACCATGAGCTGGCGAAAGCACAAATGCGTGGGTTCGGCGGCATGATTTCGTTCGATGTCGGCAGCCTTGAGCGCGCTGAAACGGTGCTGTCGCGTGTCCGCTACTTTACGCTAGCTGAAAGTTTAGGGGCAGTCGAAAGCTTAATTTCATTGCCAGGGAAAATGACACATGCGTCGATCCCGAAAGAGCGGCGTGAACAGCTCGGCATTACTGATGGGCTCATCCGTCTATCGGTCGGCCTTGAAGACGTCAATGATTTGATTGACGATTTGGCGCAAGCGCTTGGTTGAAATTGCCGCTCCTCCTTTTTCGCCCTTTATGGTAAAGTGAGGGCGAGAGGAGGAATTGGCAGTGAATGAACAACAACGGAACGTGCTGCGCACGAAGGCGGGTGACTTCAGGACGTACAGCCTTGTTTTGTTCGCGCTCGGTGCGTTTTTCTATTTGGGCACGATCATCCCAGGAGCACTTGAGACAGCGAAAAAACCGTTTGCCTTGGTGGCCGTTGCCGGCTGCTTGGCCGCGGCATTATACTGCTCGCGCCGCGCTGCCCGTTATGTCTGTCAACTTGAAGAAGAGAACTCGTTCGAACCGTAAACCTGCCTTTTTTACTGAAAGGCAGGTTTTTTATTGAGAGATGACAGAGGGCTTTTTGCTTATTTTGTAAAAGAATTGTTTACAATAGAACGAATTTTGGGTATAATTACCTCTACCACGTTATTTCCGAAGGGAGGTCGAAGGCAATGACAATGATGATGATGATGATGGGGACAAAATCGATGTATTCTTTCAATCAAAAGGCTATTCGACCTTCCGCCGATCGGGAATGAACGTGCACCGTTAACAACAAACAGCAATCGGGCCGCAGAAGGGGAGTAGTCTCGTTTTCTGCGGCTTTTTGTATTCTTAGCCGCAGAAGCGTCTTCCTTCTGCGGTTTTTTGCATAGAAAGGAGGTGAGCGGACATGACGATTCATTTGTTTTTTATCACGATCACGATCGAGAGGAGAAAGCCGCGGAAGCGGAGCATTGAAGAGGAGCGGTTCGCGCGTGCGGCTGAGGAGGAATTGCTTGACCGTAAATGTTCTGTCCATCAACGGGTGTTTTAAAAAATGAGGATGAAAGGGGAGAAGATTCATGTTAATGGTACCGGCGTGGCTTATCATGTGGATGGAACAGAAGGGCAATTCGACTTGACTCACGCTGAAGGGGTGTAACCGGTGCTCCGCGTGTTGTTGCTGACGATAGAGTTTCACCAATTGTTCAAAATGTGGCGGAAGCGTTCCTCGTCTTCTTTGGTAAAATAAAAATAAAGTAGGAAGCCAAGGAGGGAACAGGGATGTTCGCCATCATCATGTCACTTGTCATTACAGCGTCCATTGCGTTTGTTGTCGCTGCTGAAGTAAGCGTTGAAGCAGAAGTGTAATGAGAGTGAGCTTCGTCTGTAATGGAGGGGAAACCAACAGAACGAGTTGCATTTTGTTCATTGACATAGGTGATACATTTGTTCACAGCCGGCTTCTTTCAGGGTCGGCTGAATTTTTTTGTCTAGACACGGACAACCGCACCTCTGCATATACATACGGTAGGGCGGTTTCCGCCGATGACAGCAGGCGGGGGTGAGAGCATGTCCGGCATTTTTTCGGCGTTTGCGTTTTTGTTGAAAGAGCTGACGTTTCTCGTCTCGTACATTAAAAACAATGCGTTTCCCCAGCCGTTAAGCCCCAAAGAAGAGGAAAAATATTTGGAGTTGATGGCAAAAGGTGATGAACAGGCTCGCAACCGGCTCATCGAACATAATTTACGCCTTGTCGCCCATATTGTCAAAAAGTTTGAAAATACTGGAGAGGAAGTAGAAGATTTAATTTCCATTGGCACGATCGGGCTGATCAAAGCGATTGAAAGCTATTCACCAAATAAAGGGACGAAACTGGCGACATATGCGGCCCGCTGTATTGAAAACGAGATACTTATGCACTTGCGTTCGTTGAAAAAAACGCGCAAAGACGTTTCCCTCCATGAACCGATCGGTCAAGACAAAGAAGGGAATGAAATTAGCCTGCTTGATATTTTAAAATCGGAAGGGCAAGACATCGTCGATGAAATCCAGCTGAACATGGAGCTTGAACAAGTAAAAAAATACATCAGTGTGCTTGACGAGCGGGAAAAAGAAGTGATCGTCAACCGGTTTGGCCTTGGCCGGCAACGTGAGAAAACACAGCGTGAAATCGCCAAAGAGCTCGGTATTTCAAGAAGTTATGTCTCGCGCATCGAAAAACGGGCATTAATGAAAATGTTTCACGAGTTTTACCGGCAAGAAAAAGAAAAACGGCGGCCATAAAGAAGGAGAGAGGGCCGTCCTAAAAGGTGCCTAGCTTTCATATTGATACCAGATATAGTCTTGCAGAAGTACTCGGTGTTCATATATTATATAATAGTGGTGAAAAAGGGTGTCTTACTCTCTTTTAAGACACCTTTTTTTGTTTGTTTTTAATAGAGAAATTAAAAAATTATTCTGAAAAAATAAAATCTATCTCTAATATTGCGTAGCAAAGCGGTTTCATCCAAAAACATTGACAAGTTTTGTTTTTAAAAGTAAAATAATTTTGTCTGTTTTTGTCTAATTTTGTCTAAAGGAGGCGAAAAACGTTGCGGAAAATCGGACTAGCTTGGCAAATTTTTATCGGCCTTATTCTCGGGATTGTCGTCGGAGCTATTTTTTACGGAAATCCTAAAGTAGCGACGTATTTGCAGCCGATCGGAGATATTTTTCTCCGTTTAATTAAGATGATCGTCATTCCGATTGTCGTCTCGAGTTTAATTGTAGGCGTCGCCAATGTCGGTGATGTGAAAAAGCTCGGGAAATTGGGCGGAAAAACGATTATTTATTTTGAGATCATCACGACGATTGCAATTGTCGTCGGCCTCTTGGCAGCGAATGTGTTCCAGCCAGGCGCTGGTGTCAATATGAAGTCGCTCGAGAAAACAGATATTCAATCATACATTGATACGGCAAACGAAGTGCAGCACCACTCGATGGTGGAAACGTTTGTTAACATTGTGCCGAAAAACTTGTTTGAGGAACTGTCGAACGGCAATATACTGCCGATCATTTTCTTCTCGGTCATGTTCGGGTTGGGCGTGGCAGCGATCGGCGAAAAAGGAAAGCCGGTGCTTCACTTTTTCCAGGGCACCGCGGAAGCGATGTTTTACGTGACAAACCAAGTGATGAAGTTCGCGCCGTTCGGTGTTTTTGCGCTCATCGGTGTGACGGTATCGAAGTTTGGGGTCGCTTCACTTCTTCCGCTCAGCAAACTCGTCGTGCTCGTTTATGGAGTTATGGCATTTTTTGTGCTTGTTGTGCTCGGTGGCGTGGCAAAATTGATGGGCATAAATATTTTTCATATTATTAAAATTTTGAAAAATGAACTCGTATTGGCGTATAGCACGTCGAGCTCCGAAACGGTGCTGCCAAAAATCATAGAAAAAATGGAGAGATTCGGATGCTCGAAAGCCATTACGTCATTTGTCGTACCAACTGGTTATTCGTTTAATTTAGACGGCTCGACGCTGTACCAGGCGTTGGCAGCTGTTTTTATCGCCCAGTTGTATGGCATCGACATGCCGATTTCACAGCAAATTTCGCTCGTGCTTGTTTTGATGGTCACCTCAAAAGGCATTGCCGGCGTTCCGGGTGTTTCATTCGTCGTCTTGCTGGCGACGCTTGGCACGGTCGGCATTCCAGTTGAAGGGCTGGCGTTTATCGCTGGTATTGACCGCATTTTAGATATGGCGCGCACAGCTGTGAACGTTGTCGGCAACGCGCTAGCAGCTGTCATTATGTCGAAATGGGAAGGGCAATATGACGAAGAGCAAGGAAAACAATATTTGGAAGAGTTGCGGCAAAGCGCCTAACTGAAAAAGCGGCTGAATGGGGAGCCGCTTTTTTTGTTTCTTTTCAAAAAACGGTGATAAGGAAAAAATAGTTGCCGTCTTGAAGACTGTCCGCTATATTTATAATGAAATGGCATTTCACTAAATTTTTGATTAAATGAGGGACGAACGTGAGACGTTGGATCATCATCGTACTTTTGCTCGCTTTTGTATTATGGCTGTTGCCATATAGCGTACCGCTTCTATTGGCGCTTGCCACTGCCCTTCTGTTAGAGCCGTCCATTCGCCGCTTGCAAGAGAATTATCGGCTGAAACGCGTACATGCTGTGACGGCCATTTTTACGCTATTTTTAGTGATCGTCGGGTTTTCACTTTACTTTTTAATCGTCATTCTCGTTCAACAGGTGATGGCACTTTCGCAGAAGCTTCCTTACGTATTTAGCGAGGCGACGAAAGTGCTTGACGAACTCATCCAAACATGGCAGTCGTATTCGAGTTCGATTCCTCAAGAAATCATTGATTCGTTGGAGCGCAGCGTCAATACGGTGCAACAAATGCTGCTGTCGTTTGCGACGAATCTGACACAGTCGCTTGTTCATTATATTGCCGCCATTCCTGCATTTTTTATTCACTTTTTAGTCTATTTAGTCGCCCTTTTTCTTATTTGTCTCGATTTGCCACAGTTGAAACAAGGAATCAGACGTTATTTGTCAGAGCGTACTCATCAACGGCTTTCAATGGTCGTCAGTCAGTTGAGTAAGGCGGGAGTTGGCTTTATTAAAGCTCAGTTTTTATTCAGTTTAATTACGTTTTTCCTTGCGCTGGCCGGCCTGTTAATATTGGGCGTTGATTATGCTGCTTTAATGGCATTCATCATCGTCGTTGTCGATATTTTGCCGATTTTAGGAACTGGTTCGGTGCTCGTTCCATGGGGGATTATTAGCATCATCAACGGCAGCACTGGGCTCGGTATTGGACTGATTGTGCTGTTTGTCATCATTACCGTTGTGCGTCGGATCATCGAACCGAAAGTGTTTTCCACGAATTTGGGCATTTCACCACTGGCGGCGCTCGTCAGTGTCTACCTCGGCTTTCAGATACTTGGCTTGCTAGGGGCGTTTATTGGGCCAGTCATTGTGATTTTAGTGGAGACGCTCGTCAAAGCAGGAGTTATTAAATGGACGATTAAACTATAAACAAGCCGGTGAAAAACCGGCTTGTTCTATCAATGAGGAATGCAAAGGCAACCGTTTTTGGTTGCCGTCTTATACATTTTGGGAAAGGCGCATGGGAACCTGCGGCAGCGGATCAGCTACAGCTGATGGAAAGCGAAAAGACCGCCTTGATGGGTGGCGGTCTTTTACTCGGAAGGCATTTGTGAATGATTGAACTCAGTGCGCGGCAAAATCAAAATTTCCACGCGCCGGTTTTTCATCCGTCCGGCAGCTGTTTCATTTGAAGCGATCGGCTTGTATTCGCCGTACCCTTTCGCGCTGAAGTAGCGCGGATCAAGCTGTTTGTTTTCAAGCAGCACTTTCATAAAGTTGACGGCGCGCATGACGCTCAGTTCCCAGTTCGAAGCAAACTGGGCGTTATGGATCGGCACGTTGTCCGTATGGCCGCTGATGATCACGTTCCGCGGCGGGTTCATAACAAGCAAGGCGGCTACTTCCGATGCCAAGCGGCGGTCTTTCATACGCACTTCCGCACTGCCGGAGTCGAATAAAATATCGTCTAAAATCGTAATGGCGAGCCCTTCCTCAGTCAACGACGTTTGCAGTTTTCCACCGAGCTTGTTTTCTTGAATGTAGACGTCGATCTTTTCTTTCACCTGTGCCAGCCCTTCTTTTTCTTTCTGGCTCATAGCCGGAGAGGGCTGCTTTTCCCGTTCCTGCCCTTGCTCATCTTGGGCCGCCGGTGGAGTGATTGGTTCCACCGGGTTTGGAAAATCAAGGACGCCGTTTCCGCCGGTAAAGGCGCTGCTGAAGGAGCTCGCGATTTTTTGAAATTTTTTTTGGTCAATCTGGCTGCTCGAAAACAAGACGATGAACAAAGCAAGTAGCAGTGTCAGTAAATCCGCGTATGGAATCAGCCATGAGTCATTCATATGCTCGCTGCGCCTGTTTTTTTTCTTCTTACCCATTGACCGTTTCCCCTTGTGTTAGCACTTGACGCCGCTCGCTTTCCGACAAATACGAAGCGAGTTTTTGCTCGATCATGCGCGGAGCTTGTCCTTCCAAAATGGACAGCACTCCTTCGATCATGATGTAGCGCACTTTCGCTTCTTCTTTTGATTTCCGCCGCAATTTGTTGGCGAACGGATGCCAAAGCACGTAGCCGCTAAAAATCCCGAGCAGTGTCGCTACAAATGCCGCGCTGATTGCTTGTCCGAGCTCAGCAATATTTTCCATATTTCCAAGCGCAGCAATCAAGCCAATGACAGCACCAAGCACCCCGAGCGTCGGCGCATATGTGCCGGCGTGCGTAAAAATGGCGGCATTCGCTTCATGTCGCTCTTCCATAGCCGCAATTTCTTCCGTCATTACGTCGCGAATGAACTCTTGCGTCTGTCCGTCGATCGCCATGCTGAGCCCATTGCGTAAAAATGGGTCATCGATGTCGTCCAACTTCGCCTCAAGCGCCAGCAGTCCTTCGCGGCGGGCGATGTTCGCCCAGTCGACGAACATCGGAATGAGCTGTTCGACCGTTGGAATGGCCGGTTCGGTAAAAATGATTTTCAACAGCTTCGGCACTTTTTTAATTTCTCGTGTTGGAAAAGCGATCGTAACTGCAGCGACCGTCCCGACAAAAATAATTAAAAGGGCGGCCGGATTGATTAACACAGATAGCGCTACGCCTTTAAAGTACATCCCGAGTCCGACCGCGATCACGCCAAGGATGACACCGACGACTGATGTTTTATCCAAATTGATCCCCCCGCTCTTTCAGTACAAAAGATCTATGTTTCTTTTGTTTTATGAAGAAACCATATTTATCATATACTGAATAGAGAAGGTTGAAAAGGGAAAAAAGTGTGACTTTGGGCGTAAAAAAAGCCCAATCCATATGCCAATGGATTGGGCGGCTTCGGCGATGGTTACATTTTTTTTAGTTTAAATGTCCCGACCATTAAGAACGATAAGATTAGTGCTAGAAACATAAACGAATGCGGTGGAAAGTACGGAATGGCCAAATAGCCTAACGTCATCAGTACTCCGGCCGCTGTAATCGGAAGCCCGGCGAAATAGCCGTTGTTCTCTGTGATGTTAAAGCGGGCGAGGCGGAAAGCGCCGCAAGCGATGTACAAAATGGTGAACACCGCTCCCGGGGCACCGAATTCATAGAACAAGGCTTTGTACATTAGCAAGGCAGGAGCGACGCCAAAGGAAACAATGTCGCTCATCGAGTCGAGCTGTTTGCCGAGCTCAGATTCGATGTTCAGCTTGCGGGCGACAGCGCCGTCAAAGCGGTCGACAAATGCCGCTAAAAAAATGAGAAGCACGCTCATGTGAAGCTGCCCGTTTAGCGAAGTTAAGATAGAAAATCCACCAAGTGATAAGTTCGTCATCGTCAAAATATTAGCCATGTTTGCTTTTAACTTTTTTAACGTATAATCTAAATAATCCGATAAGAACAACTTTCCTCACTCCTTTGTCAACAGAAAACACAAAAAGAAAATTCTACTACCATTATACTCATTTTGACGGTAATATGAAAGGTAGTAACAACTAGAGATGCTGTATAACTGGAGGGGACATACTTGCGAAAATGGCTGTATCGTTTGTTTATTGAGCTCACTAATCACTCGCTTTCCTCGAAGCTGCTCGCTTCGTTTGCTCGATCGCGTCTCAGTGCACTGTTGATACCATCGTATGCGAAAATTTATCATATTAACCAAGAAGAAATGGAAAAAAGCTTAAAAAATTATAAAACATTGCAGCAACTGTTCGTCCGCCGACTCAAAGCCGGAACAAGACCGGTTGATGCTGATGAACATGCCATCGTCAGTCCGGTTGATGCGATCATTGAAGAAATGGGGACGATTCAAGAAAACAGCGAAATAATTGTCAAAGGGAAACCGTATTCGATTGCGGAGATGCTTGGCAGTGCCGAAGCTGCGCAACCGTATGTGAACGGGTTCTTTTTTATTCTGTATTTGAGCCCAAGCCATTATCATCGCATTCATAGCCCAATATCTGGCGTGATCGAAAAACAGTGGTCGCTCGGCCGCAAGTCATATCCGGTCAACCGTCTCGGCTTAAAATACGGGCGGCGGCCGCTCGAAAAAAATTATCGTCTCATCACAGAGGTCACGGCCGGCGGCAAGCGCATGGCAATTGTCAAAATCGGCGCCATGTTTGTTAACAGCATCGAGCTGACCCATAAGGAAGAACGGTTGGTGAAAGGGGAGGAAATGGCGTATTTTTCGTTCGGCTCGACAGTTGTGCTGTTGTTTGAACAAGGAAGTTTTGCGCCCGACCCACGCATCCATCCGCCGATGCCGATTAAAGTCGGCGAGCGCCTTGGCTATTGGTGCTAGGCGCGGGCTGTTTGGACAAACAAAAAAAAGCCCAAGGGCCCTTCGTTTATGATGACAATTTAATTTTATGAGTCAATGACCGGCGCTGGATTTCCTTTTCGATTAGTTCGATGAATTCCGGACTTAAATTGAGTTCTTTCGCCTTGAAGTATGATTCGATCAACAGTTCATCGGACAAATGCTTCATCGGCGCTCTCCCTCCTTTTTGAAGGAATATGTTAGGCAGTCCATACATATAATGGTAGGTTACTTTCACTGTATCACGATTTACAAACGAGAACAACCGTTCTATTATCCACAGAAGGCAGTGGATAACATGTGGAAAAGATGTTTATAACGTGAGTAGGACCTTATCGCTATTGTGTGTATAATGTGGGCAACAGTTATCCACAATTCAGCAGGCGCAAAATTTGTCGAAAACTTTTTTGCCTTGCCAACTTCGCGGATGGTTGGCAAACTTTGTTTTGAAACGAGAGGGAAAATCCGCTATGATGGGAAAAGCAGAGCGAAAGGCAGGTGGACGATGTGCTTCATTACTTTTTGCCAAGCCAATTTGCCAAGCGGGTGATCGACATTACGCCAGACGAGCTGAAGAAAAAAGGGGTAAAAGGGATCATCACCGACTTGGATAATACGCTCGTCGAATGGGATCGACCAAGCGCGACTCCAGAACTAGCTGCTTGGTTTGAGACGATGAAGCGAGCGGGCATTAAGGTCGTCATCGTATCGAATAATAATAAACGACGCGTGCAGTCGTTTGCTGAACCGCTCGACATCCCGTTCATTTTCGAAGCGCGTAAACCGCTGACGCGCGCGTTTTTGCAGGCGTTGGAGATGATGGGGCTGAAAAAAGAGGAAGTCGTTGTCATCGGCGATCAGTTGTTGACCGATGTGCTCGGCGGCAACCGCCTTGGGTTAAATACGATTTTAGTGGTCCCGGTCGCACAGACGGACGGGATATGGACACGACTTAATCGGAAAATAGAGCGGAAAATTTTAAATGCTATGCGGAAAAAAGGGATGATTTACTGGGAGGAATGATTGTGGAGCCACAACTGCGTTGCATCGGCTGCGGGGCGGCCATCCAGTTTGAAGACCCAAAAAAGGCGGGGTATGCGCCGAAAAGCGTGCTTGAGAAAGAGACGGAAGAAATCATTTGCCAGCGTTGCTTTCGTTTGAAACACTACAACGAAGTCCAAGATGTGCCGCTTGATGATAACGATTTTTTGCATATGCTGCACCGCATTGGGGAATCCAAGGCGCTTGTCGTTTACATCGTCGATATTTTTGACTTCAACGGTAGCTGGATTCCTGGTTTGCCGCGGTTTGCGGTGAACAATCCGATTTTGCTTGTCGGCAATAAGGCCGATTTGTTGCCAAGGTCGGTGAAATATCCGAAGCTGTTGCAATGGATGCGCCGCATGGCTGAGGAGCTCGGGCTGCGCCCGATTGACGTTCGCCTTGTCAGTGCAGCGAAAGGGATAGGCATGACGGGTGTCATGGAGACGATCGATCGCTACCGCGAGGGCAGGGACGTCTATGTTGTCGGCTGCACTAACGTTGGCAAGTCGACGTTCATTAATCGAATCATTAAAGAGGCGACCGGCAAAGGGAACGTCATTACAACCTCGTATTTCCCGGGAACGACGCTTGATATGATCGAAATTCCACTTGAGGGTGGGGCATCGCTGTATGATACACCGGGCATTATCAACCATCACCAAATGGCGCATTTCGTTGATGCACGTGATTTGAAAATCATTACACCGAAGCGGGAAATCCATCCGCGCGTGTACCAGCTCAATGAAGGGCAAACGCTCTTTTTCGGCGGCTTGGCCCGCCTTGATTACGTCAAAGGTGGACGCCGCTCGTTCGTCTGTTACGTTGCCAACGACTTAACGATTCATCGGACAAAGCTTGAAAAAGCCGACTCGCTTTATGCCAACCAGCTTGGCAGCTTGCTCGCTCCGCCAAGCAAACGCTATGCGGATGAGTTTCCACCGCTTGTGTCGCGCCCGTTGTCGGTTAAGGAACGAAAAATGGATATTGTTTTTTCCGGGCTCGGCTGGGTGACGTGCAACGATCCGGGCGCCCAACTCGTCGTCCATGCTCCTAAAGGAGTCGATGTGTTTATTCGCCAGTCGTTGATTTAACGAGTACGGGAGGGGAGAAAAATGGAAAACGTATACGGGCTGCTCGGTTTTCCGGTTGAGCACTCGCTGTCACCGCTCATGCATAATGACGCGTTTGCCTATTTCGGCATTTCGGCGCGCTATCACTTGTTTTCCGTCAAACCGGAGCAAGTCGGTGAAGCCATCGCCGGGGTGCGGGCGCTCGGTATCGCCGGGGTGAATGTGACAATTCCGCATAAAATGGCAGTCATTCCGTTTTTGGACGAAGTGGACGAGCATGCGCGCCGCATTGGGGCGGTCAACACGATTGTCAATGACAGCGGCCGGCTTATCGGCTATAATACGGACGGACCTGGATACGTTAAGGCGCTCGAAGAGGAAATGGATATCCATCTTGATGGCAAGCGGATTTTGCTCATCGGTGCCGGCGGAGGGGCGCGCGGTATTTATTTTTCGCTGCTGTCGACCGCAGCCGAGCGCATTGATATCGCTAACCGAACGGCGGAAAAAGCGGCGCGGCTTATCGGTGAAGGGGACGAGCGCCGCTCCACTTTTTTCCCGCTTGCTGAGGCCGAGAGACGGCTGGCTGAATATGATATTATTATCAATACGACTTCGGTCGGCATGCATCCGCATGTTGATGAACAACCGCTTTCCCTTCAACAGATGCGGCCGGGAACGGTTGTATCGGATATTATTTACAATCCATTGGAAACGAAATGGCTGAAGGAAGCGAAAGCGCGCGGCGCCCGCGTGCAAAACGGCGTCGGTATGCTCGTGTACCAAGGGGCGCTCGCTTTTGAAAAATGGACTGGCCAATGGCCGGATGTCAATCGGATGAAACAGCTTGTCATCAATCAGTTGAGGAGGTAACATATGTTAACGGGAAAACAAAAACGATTTTTACGGGCGCAAGCCCACCATTTAAAGCCGATTTTTCAAGTTGGCAAAGGTGGCGTGACGGAGGCGATGACTGAGCAAATCGCTGCGGCGCTTGAGGCACGCGAACTGCTGAAGGTGAGCGTCTTGCAAAACTGTGAAGAAGATCGCGATGTTGTCGCCGAACAGCTTGCTGAAGGAACAGGAGCGGAGCTCGTACAAGTGATCGGTAATACGATCGTCTTGTATAAAGAGTCGAAAGAACATAAACAAATCGTTCTGCCTGACTAAGAAACCGTGCGGCCAAGGCAGACGGCAGGGGGAAGGAAGATGGGAAAAATCGGGATTTTTGGCGGCACGTTTGATCCGCCGCATTACGGCCATTTAATTATGGCTAATGAAGTGCTTGATGCCCTTCAATTGTCACAAATTTGGTTTCTGCCAAACCGCATTCCTCCCCATAAGCAGAATGAGCAGGTGACAAGAAGCGAGGATCGGCTGCGCATGCTGGAGTTGGCGGTGGCCGGCCATCCACGTTTTCATATTGAGACGATCGAACTCGAACGGGAAGGGCCTTCATACACGTACGATACGATTCGACAGCTTACGGCGATGCATCCGGATGATGAATTTTACTTTATCATCGGTGCCGATATGGTCGAATATTTGCCAAACTGGCACCGCATCGATGAGCTCATCGAGCTTGTGACGTTTGTTGGTGTCAAACGTCCAGGCTTTTCGATGGAAACGCCATATCCGGTCATCGAGGTGGAAGTGCCGCAGTTTGCCATATCGTCATCGCTCATCCGCGAGCGGGTACAAAACGGGCAAACGATCCGCTATTTAGTGCCGGAAGGTGTCAGACTTTATATTGAGGAGAAGGGGTTATATGGAGCGAGAACAAGCGTTGCGGATTGTGAAAGAGCAGCTGACGGAACATCGCTACGAGCATACGCTTGGCGTTGTCGAGACGGCTGTTAAGCTCGCTGAACGGTATGGGGCTGACGTAAAAAAAGCAGAATTGGCGGCGATTTTTCATGACTATGCGAAATTTCGTCCAGTTGAAGAAATGAAACAACTCATTTTAGCGCAAAATATGCCCAACGATTTGCTCGTGTACAATAGCGAATTGTGGCATGCGCCCGTTGGCGCCTATCTCGTGCAAACGGAAGTCGGCCTTGACGACCCGGAAGTGCTCGATGCCATTCGTTATCATACGTCTGGCCGCGCTGGCATGACGCTGCTTGAGAAAATCATTTATTTGGCCGATTATATTGAGCCAGGGCGGCGGTTTCCCGGCGTTGATGACGTACGGCGCCTAGCGGAAGAAGATCTCAACCGGGCGCTGTTGCAGGCGGTGAAAAACACGATCGCCTTTTTGTTAGAGAAGGGGCAACTCATTTATCCGGATACGATTCATGCGTACAATTCACTCGTGCGCGAAGTGAAGGGGGAATGAAGTCGGTGACTGAACAAGAAGCATTACAGCTTGTCGTCCGCGCGGCGGATGATAAAAAAGCGGAAAATATCGTCGTCTTAAACATGAAAGGCATTTCACTTGTCGCCGATTATTTTGTCATTTGTCATGGCAACTCAGACAAACAAGTGCAGGCAATCGCCCGCGAAATCCAAGATCAAGCGGAAGAAAACGGCCTGACGGTCAAACGGATCGAAGGATTCCAAGAAGCGAAATGGGTGCTTGTCGATTTGGGCGACATCGTCGCTCACGTGTTTGCCAAAGACGAGCGCGAGTATTACAACCTCGAGCGGCTTTGGGGGGACGCCCCGACGGAAGACGTCGCGGCCGTGTTGCAGCCATGACATATACCCATTTTGCCGATTGGTATGACGCGCTTATGGCTGAGGCACCGTATGATCAGTGGCAGTCGTTTGTGGAACGAGCCTTTGACCGATATGCCCAACGGCCCGGTAGACAGGTGATCGACATCGGCTGCGGGACAGGAGAGCTTGCCATCCGCCTCGCGAAGGCCGGATGGCAAGTATCCGGCGTCGATGTGTCCGAGCATATGCTTGTCATCGCTCAAGAGAAAGCGGAGGCAGCTGGTATCCATGTGCCGTTTTTTGAACAAAACATGGCGGAACTCGACGGGTTTTCCGATCTTGACGGCGCCTTCATTTTTTGTGATGCTCTGAACTATTTGACAGACGAAGACGATGTGAAGCGGACGTTTTCCGCCGTTTACCGGGCGCTCGGTGCCGATGGGCTGCTTTTGTTTGATGTCCATTCCGTCTATAAAATGGACGTTTTGTTCCGTGACGCCGTGTTTGCGGATCACGGAGAGGACATCAGCTACATATGGACATGCCATCCACTCGAATGGCCGCATAGCGTCAGTCATGAACTGACGTTTTTTGTCCGTCGCGGCGATCTTTACGAGCGCTTCGACGAATGGCACGAACAGCGCACGTTCGAGCGCGCCGTCTATGAGCAATGGCTTGCTGCGGCCGGCTTTGAAGTGCTTGAGGTGACCGCCGATTTTACGGATGCGCCCCCGACCGAGACGGCGGAGCGGTTGTTTTTTGTGGCGCGGAAGCGATGAGAGTGAAGAGTGAAAAAGATCAAAGCAACGCAAAAACCCCAGCCGAACAAGCTGGGGTCTATTTTTGTCGAACGAAGCAGGATTTTTGTGGCTAGTTGGCGAATAATAAATTATAAAAACTGTTGCTTTATCTTCTCAACCTCTTCGTCAAACTTCTGATGTGTTTTTGTCAACAACTCTTCGAAAATTCCATCCATTTCCTGTTCAAGGACCGCAATGCCCTCACCGGTAATGCCACCTTTGACGCATACTTTTTCCTGCAGCGTTTGGAGTGTGTAGAAATCCTGTTTCAGCAATTCCCCGAGGCCGATGATCATATTGGTCGCTAACAACATCGCTTGTTCTTTCGTGATGGCTGTTTTCGCTGCCGCTGCATTGATGAAGCGTTGCAGCAAATAGCTGAAAAACGCTGGACCGCAGCTTGCGATGTCGGAAGCGACGCGGGTGATCGTATCGTCGATGTACACTGGCGTAGCGATGCGCCCAAGTAGATCATTGATCGTTTGCCGGCAAGTTGTTGAACATCGCGATCCAAAGGTAACGAGGATGCTGCCGGAAAGCGCTCGGTTCGTGATGCTCGGAATGGCGCGCACGACTTGACAAGGGACGGCCGCTTCAAGTTGCTTAACGTTAATCGGGCTTGTAATTGAGACGAGGCAATGCTCGTTTGTCCAATAGGGGGCCAGCTGCTGCAATAACGGATAGATGTCAAGCGGTTTGACGCATAAAAAGATGATGCCTGCCTGCTTGACCGTCTCAGACGGATCGGCGGCGACCGTAATGCCGGGATATGTTTTTTGTATATTGAACGCTTTTGCGAGCGTACGGTTTGTAATGATAAGCTGTTCAGCTTGGACAGCGCCGGAGTCTAAAAGCGCTTCGATTAAAATCGTTCCCATATTCCCCGTGCCGATAACGCCGATGTTCATATGCAGTCCCCTCCTCCCTCTTTTCGATATGTATGAATATCTTCTTCATTTTATGACTCCGTTTAGAAAGGACGAGTGCGATGTGGGAAGCAGTTAAGGCAAGATGGAAAACTGGATTGCTTGTGCTGTTTGTTGGAGTGGCAGGACTATGGGTGTTCAGCCGTCCGTCTGCCGAAGGGGAGTCCGTCGCCTTGCCGGCTGCAGTTGAAACGGACACCACCAGACCGGAGGAAGCAGGGATGGAGGCGTCGAAAATCGTTGTCATTGATGTCAAAGGAGCGGTCGTCAAACCAGGGGTGTACGAGATGCCGGCTGATGCCCGCGTCCGTGATGTGATCGCCAGAGCGGGCGGATTGACGGAAGAGGCGGACGCGGCAAGAGTCAACTTAGCGGCTAAAGTGCGCGATGAAATGATGATTTACGTGCCAGCGAAAGGTGAAGCGGCGCCAGCACCAGAAGCAGTCGAGGCAGCGCCGGAAGCCGGAACGGAGAGCGGTCTGCAAGTGGCGGTCAATACGGCGACAGCAGAGGAACTCATGCAAGTCCCCGGCATTGGGCCGGCGAAGGCAAAAGCAATCATCGCCTACCGTGAAGAGCATGGGCCGTTTCAACGAGTTGAAGACTTACTGCGGGTCAACGGCATCGGGGAAAAAACGCTGGAAAAATTAAAGCCGTATTTGCTTGTGCCGTAAAGTCAGAGGGAGGAACGATGATAACCAACTTTTTTCAGCATTGACGGCGCTTTAGGTGACCGATAGACTAAAATTATCGAGACAAGCGGAGGGACATGATATGGAACGAATGACATGGGACCAATATTTTATGGCGCAAAGCCATTTGTTGGCGCTGCGCAGCACGTGTACAAGGCTTGCGGTCGGGGCGACGATCGTGCGCGACAAACGCATTATCGCCGGTGGATATAACGGCTCGATCGCCGGTGGCGCCCATTGCATTGATGAAGGGTGCTACGTCATTGATGGCCATTGTGTGCGAACGATCCACGCGGAAATGAACGCGATTTTGCAATGCGCCAAGTTTGGCGTCCCGACGGAAGGCGCCGAGATGTATGTCACCCATTTTCCTTGCTTGCATTGCTGTAAGGCGATTATTCAAAGCGGCATTCGCGCTGTGTATTATGCGCAAGATTACAAAAACCATCCGTATGCCCTTGAACTGTTTGCCCAAGCCGGCGTCCGCCTCGTGCAAGTGCCGTTGAAGATGGATGTGTTTGCCCAACTTTCCGGCGGAGGGGAAACATGAAAGGGCAAGCCGTTTACATCGCCGTGGCGGCGCTCTTGGCCGCTGCGGCTGCCTCTTTGTCCAAACCTGCATTTTTCCTCCTTGTCGGCTATCTCCTTATCCTTTTCTTCCGCCGGAAGCATCTATTGGTGCCGGCTTTAGCTGCAGCCACCTTCTTTTTCGCCTATGTTCTCATCGTTGACCACCATAACAAAACGACTCTTTCTGGCGGCCGCCACACGTTTTTCATTCGCTTTTCCGCTCAGCCAACGATTGATGGCGACCGGCTGCAGGCTCCAGTCAAAGTGGGACGGGAACGGGTGCAGCTTCGTTATATGATTCGGACGCCGGCGGAAAAAGAGGCGCTGCAAACGCACCTTGTGCCCGGAACCGTTTGCCGCGTTGCAGGGACGCTTGAGCGTCCGATGCCATCAAGCAATCCGTACGCGTTTGACTACCGCCGTTATTTACGTCTCCATCGCATCCACTGGCTGTTTTTCCCCGAGGAGATCGATCTTTCTGCCTGCGCACGCGACCGCCCGACCATGATCGAGCAGCTTGTTTCACTTCGCGAAGCGGGCGTTCGCCGCATAGAAGATCATCTTCCGCCGGAAGCAGCCGGCATTGCCGCTGCCCTGATTTATGGGGAACGCCGTCAGCTCGATGATTCGGTGCTTGATGGCTATCAACAGCTTGGGCTCATCCATCTGTTGGCGATTTCTGGCGGCCATGTCACCTTGCTTGTCAGCGCAGTATTTGCCATAGCCATCCGTTTGATGACGCGCGAGGCGGCTGTGCTAACTTTAATGGCCGCGCTGCCTGTTTACGCGGTGCTTGCGGGCGCCTCACCGCCGGTGTTGCGCGCTTGTATGACGGGAATGATTGTGCTTGCTGTCGGATGGAAAAAAGGGACGATCCATCCGCTTGACGCATTAAGTTGGACTGCGCTCGCGCTTTTCGCCTTTGATCCATACATGTTGTGGGATGTTGGCTTTCAGCTGTCGTTTGCGGTGACGTTTGTTCTCCTTGTTCATTTTCCGGCGCTCGCCGCCCGTTCGATGATCGGGCGGCTGTTCGAAACAGCGCTTGCCGCTCAGCTCGCCGCGTTGCCGATTTTGCTTTATCATTTTTATGAAATTTCCATTTGGAGTGTCGGGCTCAATGTCTTGTTTGTCCCTTTGTACTCATTTGTCATCTTGCCGTTGGCGTTTGTTGTTGCTGCCCTTCCTTTCCCTCCGCTCGTTTGGTTGTTTAGCTGCCTCATTGAACTCACAAACAACGTTGTCCGTTTTTTCTCCGTTGATCACCCATTGACGATTGTGCTCGGGCGTCCCGAGCCATGGTGCTTAGCTGTTTATGTCGCAGCGGTCGTCGTTGCGTTGTTGCTTTGGGAACGTGGACAGCTGTTTCGTGGGTTGGCGGCGGTGGCCATGGCGATGGTGCTTCAGCTTGTCAGTCCGTACGTTGATCCGAAAGGGGAGGTGACGGTGTTAGATGTGGGCCAAGGCGACTGCCTCTACATTGAGCTCCCTCACCGGAAAGCCATTTACCTTATCGACACCGGCGGAACGCCGAAAATAAAGGGAGAACGATGGCGCGAGCGAAAACGGCCGTTTTCGGTGGGCCGCGATGTCGTTGTCCCGTTTTTAAAAGCGCAAGGGGTAAGGACGATCGACAAGCTCATTCTCACGCATGATGACGCTGACCATATCGGGGCGGCTCCTGAGGTGCTAAAAGCGGTGCGCGTCAAAGAAATCATCACAAGCCCAAAAGCGTTGCCGGCCATTCAGGCGATGGCGCGCCCGTTTTCCGTACCGGTTGCCGCTGCGTCGCAAGGGAAACGGTGGGAGGAAGACGGCATGACATTTGCCGTGATTCACCCGGAAGTGGGCAATCAGGACGACAATAACGGCTCGCTCGTTTTGTTCACCCGTCTTGGCGGCTTGACGTGGCTGTTTGCCGGGGACATTGAGAAGGAAGCGGAACAGGCGCTCATTGGCATATATCCGCATTTGCGCGCCGATGTGCTAAAAGTTGCCCACCATGGCAGTAAAACATCGACAACAGAGATGTTTTTGCAGGCGGTGAAACCGCGGGTGGCCATTATTTCTGTCGGCCGCTCCAACCGTTACGGCCATCCGTCTCCGGATGTGCTGGCACGTCTGAAGCAACAGGGGGCGGTCATTTGGCGGACAGATGAAAATGGCGCCATTCGTTATCTTTACGATAGAACAAGCGGAACCTTTCAAGTGATGAAACCATAGTATATAGTGCGTAAAAAAAGTGGAACCTTTCGGTCGATCAAACCATAGCATATCATACAAAAAGAAAAAAGGATTGCTTATGTAAGCAATCCTTTACCGGCCGAAAAATTCGATCAGCGTCGCGATGATGAACATCGTCGCGAAAAAGCCGAACGATACGATAAAACCGACGGCGGAATCGACGGCGTCATTCCGTTTGCTTTGCACTTCCTTTTCAAATACGTTCATCGTTTTCCCCCTCCTCGTGCAATCATTTTTAGTATAGACGAAAACAATAAAAAAATCTACCGCCGCTTGTCCATTTTCCTTCCTTGACAACAGTTGACACAAATACTTTCAAACGGCCGGGAAAACATAAAAATAACCCGCTGGCCAGTAAGGTCCTAGGACTTATTGGTCGGCGTTTATATAAAGGGGAACCGGTTTTCTCGACAGCCGGTTCCCTTGTAAAATGGCGAAAAACGGTGTATCTTTCTAGCAGGGAATCTTGCTAGAGAATGGAGAAGGGAACATGCTGGAACGCGTATGGGGAAACATCGAAAAACAGCGGTTTTCTCCCCTTTATTTATTATATGGCAGCGAGTCATTTTTATTACAGGAAACGTACGAGCGATTAGTGAAGGCGGCGCTTGGGGAGGAAGAACACGAATGGAACTTAGCGGTGTACGACTGCGAGGAAACGCCGGTACAAGCGGCGCTTGAAGAGGCGGAAACGGTGCCGTTTTTCGGGGAACGGCGCGTCATTCTTATTAAACATCCGTATTTTTTTACAGCCGAAAAAGACAAGGAGATCGAGCACGATTTGGCGAAGCTTGAGGCGTACTTCAAAGCGCCGGCACCGTTTTCGATCGTCGTCTTTTTCGCACCGTATGACAAGCTCGATGAGCGAAAAAAAATCACAAAACTCGCCAAAGAACATAGCGAAGTCGTTGTCGCCGCCTCGCTCGCTGAAGGGGAGTTGCGCGCTTGGGTGCGGCGACGGATCGAGAGCCAAGGAGCGCAAATTAGCGACGAAGCGATTGATGCACTCTTGCGGCGAGCTGGAACGCAGCTGGCCGCATTGGCGAACGAAATCAATAAGCTAGCCTTGTTTGCCGGGCCGGGTGGAACGGTGGAGGCAGAGGCAGTCGAGCAGCTTGTCGCCCGCACACCGGAAGAAAATGTGTTCGCTCTTGTCGAGCAAGTAGCGAAGCGCAACATTCCCACGGCGTTGCAGACATTTTATGATTTGCTGGAAAACAATGAAGAACCGATCAAAATTTTGGCGTTGCTCGCCGGCCATTTTCGTCTGTTGGCGCAAGTGAAGTGGCTCGCTCAAGCGGGCTATGGACAGACACAAATCGCCTCAGCGCTGAAAGTACACCCGTTTCGCGTCAAGCTCGCCCTTGGTCAAGCAGCTCGTTTTTCTGAGCAGGAGCTGGCCAAGGCGATTGACGAACTTGCCGCTGCGGATTACGAAGTGAAAAGCGGAGCGATGGATCGCCGTTTGGCGGTGGAGCTGTTGCTTATGCGGTGGGGCGGTCGGCAATAAAAAAAGCCAGCGCCCTTCACTGTGCGCTCAATAAGCAAAGCTTGTTTTCTCTTGGATGACATGGACTAACTAGCGAGGCTTCATTCATTTCATTAAGGAAGCAAAAAAACGACCTGGCGCCAGGTCGTTTTTCATTAGGAAGCTTGGATGCTGTTTAATTTTTTCGCTAAGCGCGATTTTTGCCGGCTAGCGGCATTTTTATGGATAAGGCCTTTGCTTGCGGCTTTGTCTAATTTTTTCGAAGCGATAATGAACGCTTCTTGCGCTTTTTCCACGTCTTTCAATTCAACGAGCGCTTCAAATTTTTTGATCGCCGTGCGCATAGCCGATTTCATCGAGGCGTTGTGAGCCCGACGTTTTTCGCTCGTTTTCGCGCGTTTGATCGCCGATTTAATGTTAGCCACGTCCGTTCACCTCCATTACCGTTCCTATTCTCGCTGTGAACAACAGGAAGAACAAATGTTATTCTATCAAACGTGTTTTGATTATGCAAGAGGATTCAAGCGAAAATCCTTTACGAAACATGAATGATCGAGTCCTATTGCGGCGACAATAAAAGAAAACGGCATGAACGAGGAGGAACGATATGGAACAGCCGCTCGATTTACGCATGTACTCGGTGCGCACCGACTTGGCGATCGAAGCTCATGAGATCGCGGTCGAGGAGCGCTTGCAGCAAAAAAGAGAAAGCGCGTCGCCGATTGAGGGAGTCATCATTCACGATCAAGAGATCGATGGCGTCAAGTTGTCGCATGTACACGTGACGGAGCAAGGATCGGCGTCAATTGGGAAAAAGCCAGGCCATTATTTGACGATCGAAGCGCAAGGCATCCGTGAACAAAACACAGAATTGCAACAAAAAGTGCAGCGCATTTTTTCCGAGCAACTGAGCGCTTTTTTCAAGCAGCTTCGCATTCCAGATGGAGCGAGCTGCCTTATCGTTGGGCTCGGCAACCAAAACGTCACCCCTGACGCGCTCGGGCCGTTGACGGTTGAAAACGTGCTCGTCACTCGCCATTTGTTTCAATTGCAGCCGGAAAGCGTTGAAGAAGGATTTCGACCGGTCAGCGCCATTGCGCCGGGAGTGATGGGGACAACCGGTATTGAAACGAGCGATATTATCCATGGCGTCGTTCAGAAAACGAAGCCGGACTTTGTCATTGTCATCGACGCGTTGGCGGCTCGCTCGATCGAACGTGTCAACGCGACGATTCAAATTTCTGACACCGGCATTCACCCTGGTTCCGGAGTCGGCAACAAGCGGAAAGAACTGAGCTATGAGACGCTTGGCATCCCGGTCATTTCGATCGGCGTTCCGACGGTTGTTGATGCCGTCTCGATTACAAGCGATACGATTGACTTCATTTTAAAACATTTCGGTCGTGAGATGCGCGAAGGTCAGCGGCCGTCAAGCGCTCTCGCTCCGGCTGGCTGGACGTTTGGACGCAAAAAGAAGTTGACGGAACAAGATATGCCGTCGCAGCAAGAGCGGTCGGCGTTTCTTGGCATGGTCGGCACGCTTGATGATGAAGAAAAGCGGCGTCTCATTTACGAAGTGCTCGCTCCGCTTGGTCATAACTTAATGGTGACGCCAAAGGAGGTCGATTCGTTCATCGGCGATATGGCGAATTTATTGGCCAGTGGCTTAAACGCGGCGCTGCACCGGCAAGTTGATCAAAGCAATACAGGCTCTTACACCCATTAGGCAAAAAACGGTTCTATCTTTTCCGGCTTGGCCATACGTTAAAGTGAGAGGACAAGCCGGGAAAGGGTGAGAATATGAAACGAAGGCGCTCCCCAAACGTCGTGATCACTGTTCCAGGAGCCAGTTTAAAAAAATTGTTTATGCTCGTCATACTTGGATGCATGATGATGTTTATGCTCGTCGGAGCGCTTACGTCGCTGCGTCCGGAATACCGCCCATCTTCATCATCGCTTAACGATATGGCGGCCCATTTTCCGGAAGAAACGTTCATTCGTTTGTTCGGGCTTGAAAACCGTTATTTTACTCAGCTGTTGCCGAAAGAGCGACAACAGACGAATTACTCGTCGCTATTGTTCCGCTTAGCGACAAGCATCAACCCCGATGATCCTCGCAGTCTGCTCGGTAGCGAGCTGCCGGGCTTTGCCTTGTATGACAGCAAAATTTTGATCGCCGGCGAAGGAACAGATTATACGAACATTCCATACGAATCGGCACCTCCGCTTGAGGTGATGCTCGCCGAGCGGCAAGCCTCGGTTGAGGAGCTGCAGCAAGCGGAGCAAAACCAAGATAAAAAGCCGCTTCCGCCGCCGGCGCAGACGACCGGAGGGAGAAAAGTCGTCTATATTTATCATACACATACGCGTGAGTCGTATTTGCCGGCCTTAAAAGGCGTGACCGATCCGGATTTAGCATTTCATCGCAACGTAAACGTTACAAAAGTCGGAGAAAAATTAATGGAAGAATTAGAGAAGCGGGGGATTGGCGCGCAAGTTAACAAAACCGATATTGAAGCGGAACTGTTGAAAAAAGGGATGAAATACGGCCAAGCGTACAATATGTCGCGGCAAACGGTCGTCGCGGCGATGAAGCAAAACCGTGATTTACAATATTTCATCGATATTCATCGCGATGCACACCGACGACAACATACAACGACGACGATCAATGGCGTTGATTATGCGCGTGTGGCGTTTATTGTTGGCGGTGAGAACGCGGAATATGAGAAAAACTTGCAGCTGGCGACAGAGCTTCACCATTTGCTGCAAAAAAAATATCCGGGATTAAGCCGTGGAGTCATTAAGAAGCAAGGGGCGGGAACGGACGGAAAGTTTAATCAAGATTTGTCCGAGAACGCGATTTTAGTTGAATTTGGCGGTGTCGACAATACGTTTGCTGAACTGTTCCGTTCGGCAGCTGCTTTTGCTGATGTGTTCAGCGAATATTATTGGCAGGCGGAAAAAGTCGAAGCACCGGTTCCGGCAGAGGAAAAGTAAAGGGGCGTCTTGTATGGTCAAATGGTTCATTCGGTTTAGCATAGCGCTGTTTCTTCTTTTTTTCGGTGTGCTGTTTGGCATGCAACAGGCGCATCACGGCATGGAACGGATGCGCGGCTATGCCGATCCGTCGTTTCCTTCCGTCATCCAGATCGAGAAAAACGGAAACGGAGAGCTTGAGGCGGCGGTGTTCGGGCAGACAGTGGCAGCGAGCGATTTGCAGGAAAAGAAGGAAACGATTCAGGAACTAAAAACGTTTAACCTCTTCTCTGAACTCGGCCGGCAGTTGGCTGATGCAGCCACAGCGTTCATGGAAACGTTGCTTTCGCTCATCGGCCGTGCGTTTGATTAGCCGGTTTCCCGGTTTCCAGACAGCTGAAAAAGATATCCGTCCCGCCAAGTCTGGCGGTTTTTTTGTTTTTGTCTTGGTCATTGAATCTTCTTCGCACTGTTGCTATAATCAAAGCTAGTGTAGTTTTGCGAAGAAGCAGGAGTGAGAGACAATGAACCGGGAAGAACGGTTGAAACGGCAGGAACGGATTCGCAACTTTTCGATTATCGCTCACATTGACCACGGAAAATCGACGCTTGCGGACCGCATTTTAGAAAAAACAGGTGCGCTGTCGGAGCGCGAGTTGCGCGAGCAGACGCTCGATATGATGGAGCTCGAGCGCGAGCGCGGCATCACGATCAAATTGAATGCGGTCCAGTTGACATATAAAGCGAAAAACGGGGAAGAGTATATTTTCCATTTGATCGATACGCCGGGCCACGTCGATTTTACGTATGAAGTGTCGCGCAGCTTGGCTGCTTGCGAAGGAGCGATCTTAGTCGTCGATGCGGCGCAAGGCATTGAAGCGCAGACGCTCGCAAACGTGTATTTGGCCATTGACAACAATTTAGAAATTTTACCAGTCATTAATAAAATCGATTTGCCAAGCGCCGAGCCGGAGCGTGTCCGCCAAGAAATCGAAGACGTCATTGGCCTCGATGCCTCTGAAGCGGTGCTCGCCTCCGCGAAAGTCGGCATCGGCGTCGAGGACATTTTAGAACAAATCGTGGAAAAAATTCCTGCTCCGTCAGGCGATCCGGACGCGCCGTTGAAGGCGCTCATTTTTGATTCACTTTATGACCCGTACCGCGGCGTTGTCGCCTACGTCCGTATCGTCGATGGAACGGTTAAGCCGGGCCAGCGCATTAAAATGATGTCGACCGGCAAAGAGTTTGAAGTGACCGAAGTCGGCGTGTTTACACCAAAACCAAAAGTTGTCGACGAACTGATGGTCGGTGATGTCGGCTATTTAACTGCGTCGATCAAAAACGTACAAGATACGCGCGTCGGCGATACGATTACCGATGCCGAACGGCCGGCTGCTGAGCCACTCCCTGGCTACCGGAAGCTCAATCCGATGGTGTTTTGCGGCATGTACCCGATCGACACGGCGCGCTACAACGACTTGCGCGAAGCGTTAGAAAAGCTGCAGCTCAACGATGCGGCGCTTCACTTTGAACCGGAAACGTCGCAGGCGCTCGGGTTTGGCTTTCGTTGCGGGTTTCTCGGCTTGCTTCATATGGAGATTATCCAAGAGCGGATTGAACGTGAATTTCATATCGATTTAATTACAACGGCGCCGAGCGTTGTCTACAAAGTATATTTAACGGACGGAACGGAAGTCGATGTCGACAACCCGACGAACATGCCGGATCCGCAAAAAATCGACCGCATCGAAGAGCCGTATGTAAAAGCGACGATTATGGTGCCGAACGACTACGTCGGACCGGTGATGGAGCTGTGCCAAGGAAAGCGTGGCACGTTCGTTGACATGCAATATTTAGATGAAAAGCGGGTCATGTTGATTTACGATATTCCGCTGTCGGAAATCGTGTATGACTTTTTCGATGCGTTAAAGTCGAACACGAAAGGGTATGCGTCGTTTGACTATGAATTGATCGGTTACCGGCCGTCCAATCTTGTCAAAATGGATATTTTGTTGAATGGCGAAAAAATTGACGCTTTATCGTTTATTGTTCACCGCGATTCGGCTTATGAGCGCGGCAAAGTGATCGTCGAGAAGCTGAAAGATTTAATTCCACGCCAACAGTTTGAAGTGCCTGTGCAGGCGGCGATCGGCAATAAGATCATCGCCCGTTCGACGATCAAGGCGCTGCGTAAAAACGTGCTCGCCAAATGTTACGGCGGCGACGTGTCGCGGAAACGGAAACTGCTTGAGAAACAAAAAGAAGGAAAGAAACGGATGAAACAAATCGGTTCGGTCGAAGTGCCGCAGGAAGCGTTTATGGCTGTCTTGAAAATCGACGACCAGAAAAAATAATGAGCAGGGCTGTCTCCTTCGGGGATGGCCTTGTTTCTTTCTTACGATGCGATGTCGGCAAAAAGATGAAGGTGCCATGCACCGTTGCGCCGGCAGCCGAAAGGAGGAGAGTCATGGCAACATCGGCATATTTTCACATCCCATTTTGCGCTCATATTTGTCACTATTGCGACTTTAACAAAGTGTTTGCGGCAGGCCAGCCGATTGACGACTACTTGCAGGCGATGGACAAGGAAATGGAATGGACAGCGGCCGAGTTCGACAGTCAGCTTAAGACGCTGTTTATCGGAGGAGGCACGCCGACGGTGCTGGAGCCGGTGCAGCTTGGCCGTCTGCTAGAGAGCATTCATAAACATTTTCAGTTTCACCCGCAAACGGCCGAATTTACGGTCGAGGCCAATCCGGATGGGCTGACGAAAGAAAAACTCGCCATTTTGCGCGATGCTGGAGTGAATCGGTTGAGCATCGGGGTGCAGGCGTTTGATGATGAGCTCCTTCAAGCGATCGGCCGTACGCATCGGCGCGGTGATGCCGAGCGGGCGGTGGCGATGGCAAGGGAAGCCGGTTTTGAAAATATCAGTCTCGATCTTATGTATGGCTTGCCGGGACAGACACTCGAGCAGTTTCTCGCCGATTTGGAAACAGCGTTTTCGCTTCATGTACCACATCTTTCCGCCTACTCACTTATTATCGAGCCAAAGACGATTTTTTACAACGAATGGCGGAACGGTCGGCTTCGCCTTCCAGGCGAAGAAGCGGAAGCGGTGATGTATGAAGCGGCGATGGAACGAACCGTAGCTCATGGCTATCAGCAATATGAAATTAGCAACTACGCGTTCCCAGGGTTTGAAAGCCAGCATAATTTGGTCTACTGGAACAACGAAGAGTATTACGGCATCGGTGCCGGGGCGCACAGCTATATCGATGGAGTGCGGCGTGCCAATATCGGTCCGATCCGCCACTACATCGAGAAAGTGGAACGCGGCGAATGGCCGCATCGCGACGTGCACCGTCTGACCTTCCGTGAACAGATGGAGGAGGAGATGTTTTTAGGGTTGCGCAAGACAGAAGGCGTATCGAAAGCACGCTTTCGGCAAAAGTTTGGCCGTGAGATGAGCGACATGTTTGGCGAGGCAATCCGCCGTGAAATCGAAAACGGGCGCCTCGAGGAGACGGCGACTCATGTCCGCTTGACAAAACGCGGCAAGCTGCTTGGCAATGAAGTGTTTGCTGCCTTCCTCGGAGAAATGTAAAGATTGACATTTACCGGGCGATTTGCTACCCTAATAGTAGATTTAGCACTCGAATTGTTTGAGTGCTAACAGAGGTGAGAAACGTGTTAACGGACCGCCAACTGTTGATTTTGCAGGTGATTATCGACGACTTCATTCGTTCCGGGCAGCCTGTCGGTTCGCGGACGTTATCGAAAAAGCACCAAATCTCGTTCAGTTCAGCGACGATTCGCAACGAAATGGCGGATTTGGAAGAGCTGGGCTATATTGAAAAAACGCACATTTCCTCGGGCCGTGTGCCATCGGAAAAAGGGTACCGCTACTACGTTGACCACTTATTGCCGCCGCAGCGGTTGACGAGGACGGATATCCAAAAAATCCGCTCCGTGTTCGCTGAACGTATCTACGAGCTCGAGAAATTGGTGCAAAAGTCGGCGCAAATTTTATCCGATTTGACGAATTATACGTCGATTGCCCTCGGTCCGGCGTTTAAGGAAAGCAAGCTGAAACGGATGCAGATCATTCCGCTCACTGAACAGACGGCTGTTGCCATTGTGGTGACGGATACCGGTCACGTCGAAAACCGGGTCATCACAGTCCCGACAACCGTCAATGCCGGCGATCTCGAAAAGATGGTCAATATTTTAAACGAGCGTTTGAATGGCGTTCCGCTTATCGATTTAAAAGAAAAAATCGAGACGGAAGTAGCCGACGTGCTGCGCCGGCATATTCGCAACTACGACAGTATACTCAATACACTAATCGACACGCTCGATATTCCTGAAGAGGAAAAAATGTTTTTTGCTGGAAAAACGAATATGTTTAACCAGCCAGAGTTTAGCGACATCCAAAAGGTGCGCCCGCTTTTGAACATTATCGAGCAAGAAAAGGACATTTACCGTTTGCTCCGCAAGCAAAGTCAAAAAGGGGTGCGAGTGTCGATCGGGCGGGAAAACGAGCTGAGCGGTATGGAAAACTGCAGTTTGATTACGGCTACGTATTCGATTGGCGATGAACCGTTCGGGACGATCGCTATTCTCGGTCCGACGCGCATGGAATATTCACGCGTCATTACCGTGTTAAACCGCGTTGCTACCGATTTGTCGGCTGCATTGACGAAATGGTATCAAAATCAGTAAGGATGGCCATATTGGTTAACGGATGGATGCGCGTCCATCCTTTCCTTGTGGCCATTGATACATAAATCGCAAACCCTGATAGGGAGGTGAAGGCAATGGAACAAGGAGACAAACAAGCTACATACAATGAGCTGGAAACGGAACAGCCGGTTTCGAAAGAAGGGGCAGATTCGCAACCGGAAGACGAAGCCATTGGCGCCGCTTCGGAGCATGCAGATGCACAAGCCGGCGAGAATCCGGAGGCAGCTTCTACGACAGCTGATCCTGCCGAGCAAACGTCGGTTGAGGCGGAAGAACTGGCCAAAGCCAAGGCGCAAGTTGCTGAATTGGAAGAGAAGTTAGCTGAGATGGAAAAGCGCTATCTTCGCCTGTACGCTGATTTTGAAAACTTCCGCCGCCGGGCACGTCAAGAGATGGAAGCGGCTGAAAAATACCGCGCCCAAAGTTTGGCGAGCGATTTGCTTCCTGTGCTCGACAACTTTGAGCGTGCGTTGAAAATAGAGACGGAAAACGAACAAGCAAAATCGATTTTGCAAGGGGTAGAAATGGTGTACCGTTCGCTCCTTGACGCGTTAAGAAAAGAAGGTGTCGAGGTGATTGAAGCGGTTGGCAAACCGTTTGATCCCCATTTACACCAAGCAGTTATGCAGACGGATGAAGGCGGCTATGAGCCGAATACGGTCGTGGAGGAGCTGCAAAAAGGCTATAAGTTAAAAGACCGCATTCTCCGTCCCGCTATGGTAAAAGTGAGCCAATAATGGAAACGGAGGGCGATGAGCGATGAGCAAAATTATCGGCATTGACTTAGGAACGACAAACTCTTGCGTCGCTGTGTTGGAAGGCGGCGAAGCGAAAGTCATTCCAAACCCAGAAGGGAGCCGCACAACCCCGTCGGTTGTGGCGTTTAAAAACGGTGAACGTTTAGTCGGCGAGGTTGCCAAACGGCAAGCGATCACGAATCCGAATACGATCATCTCGATCAAACGCCACATGGGCACGGATTACAAAGTCGAGATTGAAGGAAAGCAATATACGCCGCAAGAAATTTCGGCGATCATTTTGCAATATTTAAAATCGTACGCTGAAGATTATTTGGGTGAGCCGGTGACGCGCGCTGTCATCACCGTGCCGGCGTATTTCAACGATGCGCAGCGCCAAGCGACGAAAGACGCTGGACGCATCGCCGGTTTGGAAGTTGAGCGCATCATTAACGAACCGACGGCTGCGGCGCTTGCTTACGGCCTCGACAAAGGCGAGGACCAAACGATTCTCGTCTATGACTTGGGGGGCGGAACGTTTGACGTCTCGATTTTGGAGCTTGGCGACGGTGTGTTTGAAGTAAAAGCGACTGCTGGGGACAACCATTTAGGTGGCGATGATTTTGACCAAGTCATTATCGACTATTTAGTCAGCCAGTTTAAGCAAGAGAACGGCATCGACTTGTCCAAAGACAAAATGGCGCTCCAACGCTTAAAAGATGCGGCCGAAAAAGCGAAAAAAGAACTGTCTGGTGTGACGCAGACGCAAATTTCGCTGCCGTTCATCAGTGCGAACGAAAACGGTCCGCTCCACCTTGAGACGACGCTCACTCGGGCAAAATTTGAAGAGCTGTCCGCGCACCTCGTTGAGCGCACGATGGGGCCAGTCCGTCAAGCGTTGCAAGATGCCGGTTTGACGTCTGCGGATATTGACAAGGTGATTTTAGTCGGTGGTTCGACTCGCATTCCGGCCGTGCAAGAAGCAATTAAGCGTGAGCTTGGCAAAGAGCCGCACAAAGGCGTTAATCCGGATGAAGTCGTGGCCATCGGAGCGGCGATCCAAGGCGGCGTCATCGCCGGTGAAGTGAAAGATATTGTCTTGCTTGACGTTACCCCGCTGTCGCTCGGTATTGAAACGATGGGCGGCGTGTTTACGAAATTGATCGAGCGGAATACGACGATTCCGACGAGCAAATCGCAAGTGTTCACAACGGCGGCCGACAATCAAACAACGGTCGACATCCACGTTTTGCAAGGGGAGCGTCCGATGGCGGCTGACAACAAAACGCTTGGCCGCTTCCAGTTAACTGACATCCCGCCGGCGCCGCGTGGTGTGCCGCAAATTGAAGTCACGTTCGATATTGACGCCAACGGTATCGTTCATGTGCGTGCGAAAGATTTAGGAACGAACAAAGAGCAATCCATTACGATCAAATCGTCATCCGGCCTGTCGGAAGAGGAAATTCAGCGCATGATCAAAGAGGCGGAAGAAAACGCCGAAGCCGACCGGAAGCGGAAAGAAGCGGCCGATTTGCGCAATGAAGCCGATCAGCTCATCTTTACAACGGAAAAAACGGTCAAAGAGCTCGAAGGAAAAGTGAGCGCTGATGAAATCAAAAAAGCGCAAGAAGCGAAAGATGCATTGAAAGCAGCGCTTGAGAAAAACGATCTTGATGACATCCGCAAGAAAAAAGATGCACTGCAAGAAGCGGTGCAGCAGCTATCGATCAAGCTGTATGAACAAGCGGCGCAACAAGCGCAACAGGCGCAATCCGGCGCGGCCGATAAGAAAGACAATGTGGTCGATGCGGAATTTGAAGAAGTCAATGACGACAAATAATGAAAAAAAGTCAAAGTCAGGCCTGCCTTGGCTTTGACTTTTTTTCTAGCATTCACATATTGCCATAAAATAAAGGGAAATGATAAAATTATCTTTATGTGAGTGAATCGGGAGTGGATGACCAACGATGGCGAAGCGTGATTACTATGAAGTTCTTGGCGTCAGTAAAAACGCGACGAAAGACGAGATTAAAAAAGCGTATCGAAAGCTTTCGAAGCAGTATCATCCAGACATTAACAAAGCGCCGGACGCCGCAGAGAAGTTTAAGGAGATTAAAGAAGCGTATGAAGTATTAAGTGACGATGAAAAACGGGCTCGCTACGACCGGTTTGGCCACGCCGACCCGAACGAGGCGTTCGGCGGTGGATTCCAAGGTGGCGGGTTTGATTTTGGTGGATTCAGCGGTTTTGGCGGCTTTGAAGATATCTTTGAGACGTTTTTCGGCGGCGGTTCACGCCGGCGGGCAAGCGGGCCGCGAAAAGGAGCCGACTTGGAATATATGATGACGCTCACATTTGAGGAAGCAGCGTTTGGAAAAGAAACGGAAATTGAAGTTCCGCATGAAGAAACGTGCGATACGTGCCACGGCAGCGGAGCGAAGCCAGGTACAAGCCCGCAATCGTGCCCGCATTGCCATGGTAGCGGACAAGTGACAAGCGAACAGGCGACGCCGTTTGGCCGCATTGTCAACCGCCGGACATGTCCGGTTTGCGGCGGCACGGGCCGTCACATTCCGGAAAAATGTCCGACGTGCGGCGGCACCGGGCACGTCAAAAAGCGGAAAAAAATTCATGTCAAAATTCCGGCTGGTGTTGACGATGGCCAGCAGCTGCGTGTCGCCGGCAAAGGGGAACCGGGCGTCAACGGCGGGCCGCCAGGGGATTTGTACATCATTTTCCGCGTCCAACCGCATGAGTTTTTCAAACGCGACGGTGATGATATTTATTGTGAAGTGCCGCTTTCGTTCGCTCAGGCGGCGCTTGGTGATGAAATTGAAGTGCCGACGCTCCACGGTGATGTAAAGCTGAAAATTCCGGCTGGCACACAAACGGGCACGCGCTTCCGCTTAAAAGGAAAAGGAGTGCCGAACGTGCGCGGCTACGGCCAAGGCGACCAGCACGTCATCGTCCGCGTTGTGACGCCGACGAAGCTGACAGAAAAACAAAAACAGCTATTGCGCGAGTTCGACCGACTCGGTGGGGAAACGATGCACGACGGGTCGCACGGCCGTTTTTTTGAAAAAGTAAAAAAGGCATTTAAAGGAGAAACGTGAGCGCGATGAAATGGTCAGAAATCAGCATCCATACAACGCACGAGGCGGTCGAGGCGATTTCAAACATTTTGCATGAGGCGGGCGCCGGTGGTGTTGTTATCGAAGATCCGTACGATCTTGTCAAAGACCGCGACGACTGGTATGGCGAAATCGTCGAGCTCAATCCGGACGATTATCCGGAAGAAGGCGTCGTCATTAAGGCGTATTTGCCGGTCAATAGTTTTCTGGGTGAAACGGTAGAACAAATCAAGCAGGCAATTAACAATTTATGGTTATACGATATTGATCTTGGCAAAAATAAAATTACGTTGAGCGAAGTGAATGAGGAAGAATGGGCAACGGCGTGGAAAAAGCATTACCACCCGGTAAAAGTATCGGAAAAGTTTACAATCGTGCCGACATGGGAAACGTATGAGCCGGCTTCCAACGATGAGCTGATCATCGAAATGGATCCGGGTATGGCGTTTGGCACCGGCACCCACCCGACAACGGTCATGTGCCTGCAGGCGCTCGAAAAATATGTGCATCCTGGAGACAATGTCATTGATGTTGGCACCGGCTCCGGCATTTTAAGCATTGCTGCTGCCATGCTTGGCGCCCATTCGGTGCGGGCGCTCGACTTAGACCCAGTGGCAATCGACAGCGCGCGGCTGAACGTCAAGCTCAATAAAGTGCAACACGTTGTCACGGTCGCGCAAAACAATTTGCTTGACCATATCGATGAGCAAGCCGATGTGATCGTCGCCAATATTTTAGCTGAAATCATTTTGCGCTTTACGGCTGACGCCTACCGGCTATTGAAACCGGGCGGCCGCTTTATCACGTCTGGCATCATTCAGGCGAAGAAGCAAGATGTCAAGGACGGACTGCTTGCTGCTGGATTTTTCATTGAAGAAGTCAATGTGATGGAAGACTGGGTGGCGTTTGTCGCCATCAAACCGTAAGCAAAGAAGGGATGTTTGGTGCAGCGTTATTTCGTTTCCGACCGGGAGCGCCAAGGCGAAAACGTCGTTATCAGCGGCGATGACGCCCATCATATTTCCCGCGTTATGCGCATGAAGCCGGGAGACGCCATTGCCTGCGTATTTCCGGATGGACGCACGGCCGTGTGCCAAATTGAACAAATTGCCAATGAGCAAGTATGTGCCCGTATTGTACAATGGAAGGAAGAAGGGCGCGAATTGCCGGTGCGCATTTATATCGCCCAAGGGCTGCCAAAAGGAGAAAAATGGGAGCTCGTCATCCAAAAAGGAACGGAGCTCGGCGCTGCCGGCTTTCTTCCATTTGTGGCCGCTCGTTCGGTCGTTAAATGGGATGCCAAAAAAGCAGAGAAAAAAGTGGAGCGGTGGAAAAAAATTGCGAAAGAGGCGGCCGAGCAGGCCGAACGAACGTTGTTGCCCATCGTGCGGGCGCCGCTTTCGCTTAAGGAACTGATCGCTTTCGGGGAAACGGTTGATAGCCGGCTGTTTGCCTATGAAGAAGAAGCGCGCGGAGGGCGGCATGCCTCACTTCCGGCGCTCCTTGCCGACCTTCAGCCCGGCAGCTCGCTTTTAGCCGTCTTTGGGCCGGAAGGCGGGTTCAGCCGTGAGGAGGCGGAACAGCTCAAGCAAAGCGGCTTTTTACCGTGCAGCCTCGGCCCGCGTATTTTGCGGACGGAAACGGCGCCGCTCTACTTGCTTGCCGCCGCTTCGTACGAATGGGAGCTTTGTGAATCAGGCTCTAAGAGAGAGCGAGAGTAACGTAGCCGATTTGGAGTTTATCATAAAACATCTAGCCCTCGCTGGCGATCAGCGGTGGTGCAGAGTGAGGTGAAGAATATGCCAACAGTGGCTTTCCATACATTGGGCTGCAAAGTCAATCATTATGAAACGGAAGCGATTTGGCAGCTGTTTAAAAAGGCCGGCTATGAACGGAAAGAGTTTGAAAGCCATGCTGATGTATATGTGATCAACACGTGTACGGTGACGAACACCGGCGATAAAAAAAGCCGCCAAGTTATCCGCCGTGCGGTGCGCCGCAATCCGGACGCTGTCGTCTGCGTGACCGGATGCTATGCGCAAACATCGCCAGCGGAAGTGATGGCGATTCCTGGTGTTGATATTGTCATCGGTACGCAAGACCGGCATAAAATTTTAGACTATGTCGAGCAGTTTCAGCGTGAACGGCAGCCGATCAACGCTGTCCATAACATTATGAAAACACGCGTGTTCGAAGAAATGGATGTGCCGGCATTTACTGACCGGACGCGGGCGTCGCTCAAAATCCAAGAAGGGTGCAACAACTTTTGCACGTTTTGCATCATTCCGTGGGCGCGCGGCTTGATGCGTTCGCGTGATCCGCAAGAAATTATCCGTCAAGCGCGTCAGCTCGTTGCCGCCGGCTATAAAGAAATCGTTTTGACCGGCATTCATACAGGTGGCTATGGCACTGATCTCAAAGACTACAATTTTGCTGCGCTTTTGCGTGATTTGGACGAGCAAGTGCCAGGGCTCAAACGGATCCGCATCTCATCGATCGAAGCAAGCCAGCTGACCGATGAGGTCATCGATGTCTTGCGACGGTCGGATAAAATCGTCCGCCATTTGCACATCCCGCTTCAATCGGGATCAAACACGGTGCTCAAGCGGATGCGCCGCAAATATACGGTCGAATTTTTTGCTGAGCGGCTCGCCCGATTGCGTGAAGTGTTTCCAGAACTCGCAGTGACGTCCGATGTCATCGTCGGCTTCCCAGGTGAAACGGAAGAAGAATTTATGGAGACGTACAACTTTATCCGCGAACAGCGGTTCTCTGAGCTGCACGTCTTTCCATATTCGAAACGAACCGGCACACCGGCAGCTCGCATGCCGGACCAAATCGATGAAGAGACGAAACATGACCGCGTCCGCCGCTTAATTGCCCTTTCCGACCAGCTGGCGAAAGAATACGCCTCCCGGTTCGAAGGGCAAGTGCTCGAGGTTATTCCGGAAGAGCACGATAAGGAAGAGCCGGGAATGTATATTGGTTATACCGATAACTATTTGAAAGTGCGCTTCCCGGCGACAGAAGAGATGGTCGGCGAACTTGTTAAAGTGAAAATTACGAAGGCCGGCTATCCGTATAACGAAGGCGAGTTTGTCCGCGTTGTGTCGGATGAGGCTGTCCGTTCGGTGAAATTAAGCTCATAAGCAAAATGATCGGTTCAGGAGAAGTGTGACCGACTCAAAAACCCAGCCTAAAGGCTGGGTTTCAGACTGTTGACAAAATGGGTTTCAGACGAATGTCTGAAACCCATTTTGTTCCATAAATAGACTATGTTTTCAAAAAAAGTGGGTAGGATGGGAAGCCATGCAAAGGAAAAGAAAGGGCGGTGCTTCGCCTTCCATAGGTAATTCGCCAGTTTTTTTAAATTCATGGCAGCACAAACAAGCATCGCCTGCGCCTCATTTTTTTCCAATCCCCGGTAATGCGTCCAGCGCAGACCATGCTTCTCTTTCATATCGGCGAAATCCCGTTCAATCGTCTCTTTTCGGAGGGCATAGAGTTCCCGGTATTCCGGAACATACCGCAAATGCTCTGCTTCTTCATAGTAGTCCTGCCATACGTGGCGAGTGACTACTTTGGTGTAGCTCTTGCTTTGCGTGCACTGATGAAGATACGGACAGCTTCGGCACACCGCCGGGTCCGATTTGTATTCCCGGTACCCTTCCCGATTCGTAGTAGAGTAAGATAGAACTTGATCATTGGGGCATAGATAACAATCAAAATATTCGTCATACACAAAATCTGATTTCCGAAAGAATCCATCTTTTGTTTTCGGGCGAGTGTACGGCCAAATCGGCTTTACCCCTTGTTCGAGTAAATACTTGGCAATGGCAGGAGTTTTATATCCTGCGTCTACACACACGGCTTCCGGACATGATTGGATTTCCCGCTTCACTCGTTCGAACAGCACAAAAAACGCTTGACTGTCATGGACGTTGGCTGCCGTCACGTAGGTCTGTAGAATCCATCCGTTGCGATCACAAGCTGTATGATACGAATAGGCAAACACTCGCTCCCGTTCATTTTTCACCAACAGTCCGCTCTCCGGATCCGTTTTGCTTACTTTTACTTCCCGTTTTTTTTTTCTCAGATGGCAACGGCGATTTTCCATGAGCGATCCGATCCCGTTCGATTTCTTTTTCGAGTTCCTGTTGGTAGGCTTTGGCTTCGACTTCTGCCATTTCCGTTGTAAACTTCTTTTTATTGGCGCTTGCTTTGACATGAGTGGAGTCTACGTACAAGACACTCGAATCTACCAATCCGTGTTCAAAGGCTTCTTTTAAAATCCGTGAAAAAATTTGATGGAATACATCCGTTCCAGCGAAACGACGCGCATAGTTTTTACTTGGCGTCGAGTGATGAGGAACGGGATCATGAAGACTAAGTCCTAAAAACCAACGGTAGGCGACGTTGGTTCGGATTTGTTCGACGGTTTCACGCATGGAGCGAATCCCAAATACATACTGAATCAAATACATTTTAAACAACATCACTGGATCAATGCTCGGACGTCCATGATCAGGAGAGTAGAGATCTTTCACCACATCATAGATAAAAGAAAAATCAATGGCCGCATCCAGCTTTCTTACCAAGTGATCCTCTGGAACCAGATCATCCAGTTTCACCGTGGTTTCGGTATAGCGCCCATCTTCTTGGTGTGGCCGAAGCATCGTTCCTTTCCTCCATTTCTCCCTCGTCTTACCTTCATAATAAAACAGAGGCTGTCTCAAAAGGTCGTTAAACCGACCTTTTGGGGACAGCCTCTGTTTCTTTTCTTTACTATTTGGTTATTTATTCCTTTTTTGAAGCAGGAATTTCTCCTTATTTCTGAATTTTATCCTGTTTTTTCTTTGTTGGATCGGTTGTGGCCGCCCACTTTCTCAAATTGTGAGCAGCACAAATAAGCCCCCATTCCAAGGTAATTTTTGGGAGCCCTCTTAACAAAAAGCGCTGAAATTGCTGGTTGTGCTTGATTTGCCCAAACACCGGCTCGTTTTCGATTTGTCGTTTTCGGTACGTCGCCGCCCCTTCTTCCGTGGACAGCCGTTTACGGATCTCCTGCCGTTGTTGTTGATTTTTCAAGGAAACGCGGATGGTTTTCGTGTCTTTGCCTTTGGCGCATGCCGTCTGAAACGGGCATCCGGCACAAGCCGTACAACGATACGTCCGTTTGACGGTAACGTACCCGTTGTCGGTCGTTTCCTTCCGTTCATACACAAACACCAACCGTTCCCCTTTGGCGCAAATCCACTCATCCAGCTCCTCATCATACGTCATGTTCTCGATTCGGCCGATCTCCTTCGCCCACGCTTTCGTTTGTTCCCGATCCAACGTGTTGTACTTGATCAGGGCGACTATCTCCTTTTTCTCACAGTACGTGTAGTTCTCCTCACTCCCATAGGCGGAATCCGCAATGGCTTGTTTAGGCATTGGACGCCCATAGGCGGCCAATTGCTCCAAATGCGGAATGAAACATCCGGCATCCCCTGCCCGTTGATGCACGCTAAATCCAGTGATGAATTGGTTCTCTGTCCCAATCTGCACATTGTACCCCGGTTTGAGCTGGCCGTTTTTCATATGGTCGTCCTTCATCCGCATAAACGTGGCATCCGGATCCGTTTTCGAAAAACTGTTCCGTTCGCCTAATCTTTCTTTGTATTCTTCATATTTTTTCTTACGGGGGAGAAGATCTTGTTCCAATTGCCGTTTGGCTTTCTTTAACGTACGATTCTTCGGCTCTTTCTTTAGGCGCTCTTCCACTTGTTCGATGACGGCTTCGATCCTTTCGGACGTGATCGGTGAAGCTTCCAGCTTTTCTTGAAAATCCCCCTCTTGTTCCGCCTCTTCATCTTCTTTCGTCACCTGTTCGATCGAGGCAACGATTTTCCGGAATTTCTCCTCCAGTTTCTGATCGTACTTTTCCGTTGATTTGCGCCAAACGAATGTATATCGGTTGGCATTGGCCTCGATTTTCGTTCCATCCAGAAAATAATCCTCTAACTTGACCAACCCTTCTTGACGCAGAAGATCGACAATGGAGAAAAACGTTTCGTAAATGATGTCCTTCATCCGTTCCGACCGAAATCGGTTGATCGTGCGAAAATCCGGTGTTTGATGGCCGGATAGCCACATAAAGTAAATGTTTTCTTTCAACTGCTTGGCGATTTGGCGAGAGGAGTAGATCCGATTGGCGTAGGCATACAGGATGACTTTCAACATCATTTTCGGATGATAGGCTGGACGCCCTCCGCCAGGATAGAGGGAAACGAACAGAGCCGGATCCATTTTTTCCACTGCCAGATCCACGATCCGGCAAAGATGATGTTTGGGAATGAAAATTTCAAGATCCATTGGCAAAATGAGTTGATCTCGGTTATAATAAATGTACATAAGAAAACCGTCCTTTCTTTGGTAGGGTTGTGGTGACTCTATTATACCAAAAGAGGAACGGTTTTCTTCTTTTTTATCCAAAAAAGTGTCCCAAAAGCGAACGCTATGCGAACACTTTTGGGACATCCTCTGAAACCCAGCCTAAAGGCTGGGTTTTTCGTTTTCCGTCCATTTCATTTAATGGTATCGGGTTAAAAAGTTCGCTGAGAGCCGAAATAGGAGACAATATAGATGGTGGCTAGTTTTTGTTGCAAGGACATGGTATGATGGTAGACGTCAGACCTTTGTTTAATGAAAGAGCGGGAGAAAGGAGCGACTTTCCATGACGGTGAATATTGCTAAAATGATCGATCATACGTTGCTTAAGCCAGAAGCGACGGAAGAGCAAATCATTCAACTATGCGACGAAGCAAAGCAACACGGCTTCGCCTCGGTGTGCGTCAACCCAGCGTGGGTGAAAACAGCGGCACGCGAGCTTTCCGACACTGATGTCCGCGTCTGCACGGTCATCGGCTTTCCGCTTGGGGCGACGACGCCGGAAACAAAGGCGTTTGAAACGAACAACGCTATCGAAAACGGCGCCCGCGAAGTCGATATGGTAATCAACATCGGCGCGTTAAAAAGTGGTAACGATGAACTCGTTGAGCGCGACATTCGTGCGGTTGTTGAGGCGGCGTCCGGGAAAGCGCTTGTGAAAGTGATCATCGAAACGGCCTTGTTGACTGATGAGGAAAAAGTGCGCGCCTGCCAATTGGCGGTGAAAGCGGGCGCCGATTACGTAAAAACGTCGACCGGATTCTCAGGCGGCGGAGCGACGGTCGAAGACGTGGCGCTGATGCGCCGGACAGTTGGCGATAAAGCAGGTGTCAAAGCCTCAGGAGGCGTCCGCGACCGAAAAACAGCCGAAGCGATGATTGAAGCTGGGGCCACGCGCATTGGGACGAGCTCCGGGGTGGCGATCGTCAGCGGCCAAACCGGCGGCGCTGACTATTAAGTCCGCCTGCGGGCGTGCAAAAATAAAATAGCCGTCTCAATGGCGCCGACAAACGGCAAGGCGGCGACAGAACAAATGATGTTAAACAAGACGCTTACATGGGCGAGCTGCACGTCAGGCGCCGGACTGAGCATCACAGCGAGGCGGGCGAGCGCTTCGATCCAAAAAAGAAATGCGGCCACGCCGACGACGTTCAGCCATAAATGGGTGTAGGCGGTTAATTGCGCTTCCTTGCTTGAGCCGATAGACGCCAACAATCCGGTGATGCACGTGCCGATGTTGGCACCAAGCAAAATAGCGATGGCGGCTGGCAGTGTCAACAATTGCTCGTTTAAAAATCCCATAGCGATGCCGATCGTCGCCGCGCTTGAATGAACAAGAGCGGTCAGAATGATGCCAACGAGAAGGCCGATTGCCGTTGAACCGTTTGTCTGTTGCAGCCAAGCATCAACGAGCGGATAGGAAGCCAGCGGCTTAGCGAGGCTACTGAAGCCGTCCATGGCAAACAACAAAGCGGCGAGGCCGACAGCAATCATCCCAAGGCTGTAAACGAGGCGGTGGCGTCCGATAAAGACGAGCAGCGCGCCGCCAAGAAGGAGCGGAATGGCACCATCGCCGATATCGAGCGTTATTAGCTCAGTCGTGATTGTTGAGCCGATATTGCTGCCTAAAATGATACCGATCGATTGGCGGAATGATAAATAGCGAGTGGCAACGAGGCCGACAGTCATCACCATCACTGCCGAACTGCTTTGCACAAGCGCGGTCGTCGCCAAGCCGGTGAGAAACGCTTGCCACGGTGTGGCAGTAAACCGCATGAGCCATCGTTTCAACCGATGGCCGGATAAGGTGTAAAACCCAGCTTTCATCATGAACATGCCAATCAGGAAAACGGCAGTGTAAATGGCAAACAGCATCAAAAGCGGCCCCATGGACGTTCTCCCCTTTCATCCTAATATGTATGGGCCTTGTCCGCGGGGAATGACCGTTTTTTAGGGAAGTGGGACAGAACGGACTGAGCGCGACCATGCTTTTTTTATTGACCTTTTCCGTCGGCATGTATTATAATTGACAAGTACAATATGCAATGGTTGTTGTTCGGAGGGAGGGAAGCAGGATGTCCAAAACGATCGTTCGCAAAAATGAGTCGATCGATGACGCTCTTCGTCGCTTTAAACGTGCCGTTTCGAAAACCGGTACTTTGCAAGAAGTGAGAAAGCGCGAATTTTATGAAAAGCCAAGCGTCAGACGGAAGAAAAAATCTGAAGCGGCTAGAAAGCGCAAGCACTAAGAGCATGCATTAAAGAGGGTGTATAATCGGTGAGTCTTCTCGATCGTTTGAATGACGATATGAAGCAAGCAATGAAAAACAAGGAGAAAGAAAAGCTGTCTGTTCTCCGCATGCTGAAGGCGGCGTTGCAAAACGAAGCGATCAAGCTCGGCAAAAGCTCGCTGTCAGAAGACGAAGAGCTGACGGTTCTTTCTCGCGAACTGAAGCAGCGTAAAGACTCCCTCCAAGAATTTGAAAACGCTGGCCGTTCAGATCTTGTCGAAAAAGCGAAAAACGAAATTGAAATCGTTCAGTTGTATATGCCAAAACCGCTGACGGAGGATGAGTTGCGCGAACTGATCGAGCAGACGATCAAGGAAGTCGGCGCTTCTTCGAAAGCGGATATGGGAAAAGTGATGGGTGCGATCATGCCGAAAGTGAAAGGAAAAGCGGATGGTTCGCTCGTCAATAAACTTGTCCAACAACAGCTTTCATAAAATGCAATGGGCCTTGCCGACAGGCGGGCCCGTTGTTTTTGAAAAGCGGTGCTAGAACCCCCTTTTGTCTCATACATATGAGATGAAAGGGGGTTCTTTTTAAATGATGAAAAAGTGGCGCCAGCAGATGAAGCGGTGGATGACGGAAAAACTTGAGCTTCCCGCCGACATCATGATGGACCTGCCCCGCATTACGATGGTTGGACAAATACATATTTACATCGAAAACCACCGTGGGCTGCTTGCGTTCAGCGATAAAGAGCTCCGCCTTTTGCTGCGGAACGGGCAGCTGCTTGTCCGCGGCGAACAATTTGTCATTAAAACGATTTTGCCGGAAGAAATTTTACTCGAAGGGAAAATTAGCCAAGTCGTTTATATAGAGGAGGAAAAACGATGAAAAACGAATGGGTTGACACGTTTACCGGCAGCGTGCGAGTCAAGGCGGAAGGAAAGGGGACGGAACGGCTGATCAACGCCTGTGTACGCAACGGCATCACCGTGTGGAACGTGAAAAAACATAGCCGGGATACCGCAACGTTTTTTATTAAGCTCAGCGATGTGAAACGGCTGCGCCATATCGCCCGGCAAAGCGAATGCAAGCTTTCGTTTGTCGGGAGAACCGGGCTGCCGTTTTTTTGGCGCCGCGCGTGGCGAAACAGCGGGTTTTGGCTCGGTCTGTTCGTTTTTATAGCCATTATGTTTTTGCTGTCCAACATCGTTTGGAACATTGACATCGAAGGCGCGGCCCCCGAGACAGAACATCAAATTGTACGCGAACTGAAACGAATGGGAGTCGAGCGCGGTGCGTTCCAGTTTCTGCTTGACGACCCGGAAACGCTGCAAAAAAAGTTGACCGAACGCATTCATGACATTACGTGGGTCGGTGTTCAATGGGAGGGAACATCGCTTCACTTCCGCGTTGTCGAAAAAGAGATTCCTAAGCCGAAACAGCCGGCTCCACCACGCCATTTAGTCGCCAAAAAAGAGGCGGTGGTAGCTGACTTATTTGTTGAAGAAGGACAACCGCTTGTGTCTGTCAACGATTATGTACAAAAGGGCCAACTGCTTGTTTCTGGCATTATCGGCGTCGAAGGGCGGACGAAATTTGTGCCGTCCACGGGGAAGGTGTTTGGCGAAACATGGTACAAGTCTACTGTTGTCCTGCCGCTCGAGACGACATTTCACGTGTTGACTGGAAAATCGATTGAGCGCCATTATATCGGAATCGGCCGCTTTTCCCTTCCGGTTTGGGGATGGAAGAAACCGACGTTTACTCATACTGTTATCGAGAGAGAAAAACGGCCGTTCCGTTTTTGGAAATGGGACTTGCCGTTTTATTATGAGCGCGTCATCGTTCGCGAGGCGGAAGCGGTGAAGCGAAGCTATACGTGGGAAGAAGCGTTCGCGGAAGCGAAAAAGATCGCCCGCCGTGAATTGCAGGCCAAGCTGCCGGAGGAGGCAACCATTCGTGGCGAAAAAGTTTTGCATCAGAGCAAAGAGAGTGGTAAAGTAAGGGTAGAATTGCATTACACAGTCATTGAAAATATTGCCGTACCACAACCAATCGTTCAAGGAGATTGAGAATGTCAGAGCAGTTTGTTACGATCAGCCAACACGTGCGCAATCAGCAGGAAGCATCGGCGCTCTTTGGCGTCCATGATGCCCATTTAAAGCGGATTGAAGAGGAGCTTGGCGTGTCGATTGTGACGCGCGGAGAAACGGTTAACGTCTCAGGTACGCCGCAGCAAGTCCAACTTGTGGATGAGCTGTTGCGCCATTTGTTGATCGTCATTCGCAAAGGGGTGGCGATCAGTGAGCGCGACATCATGTACGCCATTCAGATGGTAAAAAAAGGGGCGATTGATGGCCTCGTTCAGCTATATGACGAGGAGATCGCGAAAAATGCCAAAGGGAAGCCGATTCGTGTCAAAACATTAGGCCAGCGCTATTATGTTACGGCGATTGAACAGCACGATTTGACGTTCGGCATTGGGCCGGCTGGCACCGGGAAAACGTACTTGGCTGTTGTCATGGCGGTCAAAGCGCTGAAAAGCGGCAACGTCAAGCGCATTATCCTCACCCGTCCGGCCGTCGAAGCGGGGGAGAGCCTCGGCTTTTTGCCCGGCGACTTGAAAGAAAAGGTAGATCCGTATTTGCGTCCGCTGTATGACGCTCTTGACGATGTATTAGGAGCGGAATATACACAGCGGTTGATCGAGCGCGGCACAATTGAAATTGCCCCGCTCGCTTACATGCGCGGCCGAACGCTGGAGGATGCGTTCGTCATTCTTGATGAAGCGCAAAATACAACACCGGCGCAAATGAAGATGTTTTTAACCCGACTCGGTTTTGGATCGAAAATGGTCATTACTGGCGACATTTCGCAAGTCGATTTGCCGAAAGGGGTTGAATCAGGACTTTCCGTTGCCAAGCGCATTTTGTCGCCTATTAGCGGCATCGCCTTTGTGTTTTTGGAGCAGTCCGATGTTGTTCGCCATCCGCTCGTTGCAAAAATTATTGATGCTTATGATGAGGCTGGTTTATAGAAAAAAGACTGAAAGCCATGGTCTTTTCTTGAAAAGCGAGGGGAAAACCGGTGGGAAGGCTTCGTTTTTTTCTTGAGCGGACAAAAGATGTCCGCTTCACCCGCTTTTGGCTGTTTTTGTTTTTGGCTGCGCTGTTGTTTACTGTCCTGTATTGGCAAGTGAAGCCGCGCCAATATGAGTTGCGCTTGTTTGACGTCGCGAAGGAAACGATCCGCTCCCCGGTGACGGTGGAGGATAAGGAAGCGACGGCGAGACTAAAAGAAGAAGCAGCTGCCAAAGTAGCGGACGTGTACACATTGAAAAAAGAATATGCCGAAAACCGAGTCGATCTTCTTTCCTCGCTGTTTGCTGCCATCGAGAGCGTACAGAATGAGGCGGATTCGGACAGCTCGCCTAGCGAACTGGCGGCTAAGCTTGAAGAACGGTTGCCGCCGGAGTGGCTCGCCTATTTGTCTGCCGACGAATGGCAACGGTTGCTAAGCGCTTCTCCCGATGAGCTCAAAACGGCGAAAGAAGCTGCGTTGACAGTCGTGCACGCGGCTATGAGAGAACGCATTTCCCAAGCGGATCTTGAACAGGCGCGTGCGAAAGCAGCGAAAGAGCTCGAATATGCCGCGCTGTCGCCCCCGCTTCGTGAAGCGGTTGCCAAGCTTTGCCGGCAGGCGGTCATTCCGAACGTCGTTTACGATCGAACGGCGACCGAGGAGAAACGACGCCAGGCGATGGACGAAGTGAAACCGGTGAAAATTTTGCAAGGACAAGTGATCGTGGAAGAGGGGCAGTTTATTACGAGCGATATTTATCATCAGCTTGAACTTGTCGGACTGCTCAACGGCGGTCGCACCCCTTGGCCGGCGGTCGGGCTGTTTTTGTTCGTGCTGCTTCTGCTCTCACCGCTCGTTTACTATTTCCGCGCCGAAACGACGAATGAAAAGCTGTCGCTTTATGCCGCGATTTTTACGTTTATGATGACGGTGATGGTGCTTATCCGTCTTCTATCGTCCGGTGGTGCCGTCTCAGTCGGCTACCTCGTTCCAGCAGCGCTCGGGCCGATGCTTGTCCGCGTGCTGCTCGGCGAGCGGCTCGCGATCATGACAGCGGTCATCGGAGCCATATGCGGCAGCCTACTGTTCAATGAGGAAGTTGGAGCAGCCGGTGCGGTGTCTGTGTCCTTGGCTATCTATCTGCTCGCTGGAGGAATGGCTGGAACTTTTTTTCTATCTAAGGAGTTGGCGAAAGCAAAAATATGGCGGGCCGGCGTGCTCGTCGCTGCGGTCAATATTGTTTCGCTCCTTTCATTGTTGTTGTTAAAAAATGGACGTTATTCGTTGATGGAGATCAGCCTCTTTGTTGTGATGGCAGCTGCTTCAGGCATTGTTTCTGCCATTTTGACAATCGGACTGTTGCCGGTGTTTGAGGCGACGTTTGGCATTTTGTCGCCGCTCCGGCTCATAGAATTGTCCAACCCGAACCACCCGTTGCTGCGGAAGTTGCTGACCGAAGCGCCGGGAACGTACCATCATAGCGTCATGGTCGCCAATTTGGCCGAAGCGGCGTGCGAGGCGATCGGCGCTGACGGCTTGCTGGCGCGCGTTGCCTGTTATTATCATGACATCGGTAAGACGAAGCGGCCGCGCTATTTCATTGAAAACCAAATGGGTGGCAATCCGCATGACCATTTATCGCCGCAATTGAGCAAAAATATAATTATCGCCCATGTTGCTGATGGCGCCGCCTTGCTTCGCCAGCACCGGCTGCCGAAGGAGATCGTTGACATTGCCGAACAGCATCACGGCACAACGTTGCTCAAGTATTTTTATCATAAGGCGCGCGAGCAAACCGAATTTGTTTCTGAAGCGGAGTTTCGTTACCCTGGCCCGAAGCCGCAGACAAAAGAAGCGGCGGTCATCAATATTGCCGACAGCGTCGAGGCGGCCGTTCGCTCGTTATCCAATCCATCGCAAGAAAAAATTGAAAAGATCGTGCGGGCGATTATCGCTGACCGTCTGCAAGACAACCAACTGAACGAATGCGACATTACGTTGAAAGAGCTGGAAATCGTCGCTCGTTCGCTTTGTGAGACGTTAAACGGTGTCTTCCATTCGCGCATCGAATATCCGGAAGTACGAAAGGAAAAGGTGAAGCATGCATGACGATTCAAATCGATTTTATCGATGAGACGAACGAAGTGACGGCCGAGCAAATCGAGACGCTCGAGCAACTGATTCGCGAAGCGGCGGCCGTCGAGAACGTGCCGGAGGGGGCGGAAGTAAGCGTTTCGTTCGTGGATAACGAACGCATTCGTGTGATGAACCGCGATTACCGAGGCAAAGATGCTCCCACGGACGTGCTATCGTTTGCCCTTGAAGAGGAGGGGGAAGGAGAAATCGACATCATCGGTGCTGATGTGCCACCGGTGCTCGGCGATATTATCATCTCCATCCCGAAGGCGAAGGAGCAGGCCGCAGAATACGGGCACTCGTTCATGCGCGAGCTCGGATTTTTGGCCGTGCACGGCTTTTTGCACTTGCTTGGCTATGACCACGAGACGGAAGAGGAGGAGAGAGTCATGTTTGCCAAGCAAGAGGAAATCTTAACACGGTTCGGGTTGACGAGATAGCCATGCGAGGCATACGGGAACGGGATCGTTTCGCTTGGGCTTGGGCAGGAATGAAGGCGGCGGTGAAGGAGGAGGCGCATTTGCGTTTCCACTTGGCGGCCGCCGTTGTTGCCTTTGCGGCCGCTGGTATCGTTGGACTGTCACGGTGGGAATGGATTGTGTTGGTGCTGACAGTTGGTGCGGTCATTACGCTGGAGCTTGTCAATACGGCCATTGAGCGTGCTGTTGACTTAGTGACGGGCGAGTTTCATCCGTTGGCGAAAGCGGCGAAAGATATCGCTGCGGCCGCTGTGCTTGTGGCCGCCGGGCTCGCTGTGATCATCGGAGTGTTGTTGTTTTGGCCGCATCTTCGCTAAGTGAACAAGAAAGAAAATTCTAATTTTTCTGTTACATTTTCGTTTCAGATGATGAAATTTACGCTGTTTTTTTGTAAAATAAAAGAAAGCAGTGGTTGCTTTCAGGAAGGGAAGAGTTATTGGTGAAAATCGAGCAGCTCATTGTCGAAGCGAAAAAAGCGCGCGAACTCGCCTACGTGCCGTACTCAAAGTTTAAAGTTGGCGCCGCTTTATTGACGAAAGGCGGCAGCGTATATCGTGGTTGCAACATTGAGAATGCTGCCTACAGCATGTGTAATTGTGCGGAACGAACCGCGCTGTTTAAGGCATATTCGGAAGGGGAGACGGAGTTTGCTGCGCTTGCGGTCATCGCTGACACCCCTCGTCCGGTGCCGCCGTGCGGCGCATGCCGCCAAGTGATCGCCGAACTTTGTCCCGGCGATATGAAGGTCATTTTGGCCAACTTAAGCGGAGATATCAAAATAGTCACTGTTAACGAATTACTGCCAGAAGCTTTTGCAGCGGAGGATATGCATGAATAAACAGGGATACAAATCAGGATTTGTTGCTATTATCGGAAGACCAAACGTAGGAAAATCAACGTTTTTAAACCGCGTCATTGGGCAAAAAATCGCCATTATGAGCGACAAGCCACAAACGACGCGTAATAAAATTCAAGGTGTTTATACGGACGATGAAGCCCAAATCATTTTCATCGACACCCCAGGGGTTCATAAACCGAAACACAAGCTCGGCGACTTTATGATGAAAGTGGCGCTCAATGCGCTTCGCGAAGTCGATTTGATTTTGTTTATGGTCAATGCGGAGGAAGGATTTGGGCGCGGCGAAGCGTTTATTATTGAGCGGTTGAACGAAGTCAATACTCCGGTGTTTTTAGTGATCAATAAAATCGACCGCGTCCATCCGGATGAACTGCTGCCGATCATTGACCGGTACAAGGATTTGTACACTTTTGCCGAGATCGTGCCAATTTCGGCGCTTGAAGGGAACAATGTCGAGCGTCTGTTGGAGCAAATTAAACAACGATTGCCAGAAGGGCCGCAATATTACCCACCGGATCAGATTACCGACCATCCGGAACAGTTTATTATTGCCGAGCTCATTCGTGAGAAAGCGCTTCACTTAACGCGCGAGGAAGTTCCGCATTCGATCGCTGTCGTCGTGGAACGCATCGAGCGGCGCGAGGAGACGGGCACAGTATACGTCGGCGCTGTCATCGTTGTCGAGCGTGATTCACAAAAAGGGATCATCATCGGCAAACAAGGCCGAATGCTAAAGGAAATCGGGCAGCGGGCGCGCGCTGACATTGAGGCGCTGCTCGGGTCAAGAGTGTTTTTGGAGCTGTGGGTGAAGGTGCAAAAAGATTGGCGCAACCGTCTTGTGCAGCTGCGTGACTTCGGGTTTCGAGAAGACGAGTATTGAAGGCTAGAAAATTTTACGCGACATAAACCATTTTTGCCCGAGCCAACCTATAGGTAGACCACCAATACGCAATGCCTGCAGGCGGAAAGAGGTGTCATTCCATGCTTGAGTTTACGTGGAAGTTGTTTAGCCAAACAGGCAATATTGATACGTACCTTCTGTTTAAAGAGCTCGAACGTGAACAGCGGTTTAACGGCAAGGAGCAAAACGCCGAACAGGAAGAAATCGACCAACCGATCTCCTAGTATTGTTGTTGGCTAAAGCGGTGGTGATCGAATGTTTCAAAAGTGTGAAGCGATCGTCATACGGGCGATCGATTATGGCGAGACAAATAAAATTGTCACATTGTTTACACGAGAATGGGGAAAGGTGGCTGCGATGGCACGGGGAGCGAAAAAGCCAAGCAGCCGCCTTTCTGCTGTTACGCAGCCGCTCGCCTACGGCCATTACTTGATTCGCCGCAGCCGCGGCGTCGGCCTTCTTCATCAAGGGGAGCTTATTGACTCGATGCGAGTGCTGCGTGAAGATTTGTTTGCCGCCGCTTATGCGGCGTATATTGTTGAGCTCACTGATAAAAGCACGGAGGAGCAAAAACGTAATCCGTACTTGTTTGAGCTGCTGCTACAAACATTACAATATATGAGCGAAGGTCGCGATTTAGAGATTATGACCTTTATTTATGAAATGAAAATGCTTTCGGTGCTCGGCATCCCGCCTGTGCTCGACCGCTGCGCCCGCTGCGGGGCGACGGAAGGGCGCTTCTCGTTTTCGGTCAAGGAAGCAGGCTTCCTTTGCCATCGTTGCGAGTCGGCCGATCCGCACCGCTTTCCGCTTTCGCCGGCCTCAATTCGGCTGTTGCGCCTGTTTTACCATATTGACCTCACGCGCCTCGGAGCGATTTCGGTAAAAGAAGGCACCAAAGCAGAATTAAGGGCTGTATTGTCCAGTTACTATGATGAATATGCTGGCCTGTCGCTGAAGGCAAAGCGCTTTTTGCAGCAAATCGGCGAGCTGAAAGGCACGCTTGACCCAGGCGATGGACGCAACAACTAATTTTCCTTGTAAACGCGGTGTGTAGTATAATATGAACGAGAGTCATAGCGTATGGGACCTTTTTTGCAAGGTGGTGAGCGACGATCGAACTGAATAAACGCCAGGAGCAAATTTTGCAAATTGTAAAAGACTACGGGCCGATCACGGGGGAGAGCATCGCTGAAAAGCTGAACTTGACCCGGGCGACGCTTCGACCCGATCTAGCCATTTTGACGATGGCCGGCTATTTGGAAGCACGGCCGCGCGTCGGCTATTTTTATACTGGAAAGACAGGCACGCAACTGTTGGCTGATAAAATTAAAAAAATGAAAGTCGCAGATTATCAATCGATTCCGGTCGTCGTCAACGAAAACATGAGCGTCTATGATGCGATCGTTACGATGTTCCTGGAAGATGTGGGCACGCTGTTTGTCGTCGATGATGAGTCGCTGCTTGTCGGTGTTTTGTCGCGCAAAGATTTGTTGCGTGCGAGCATCGGCAAACAAGAGTTGACGGCGATTCCGGTCAATATTATCATGACTAGAATGCCGAACATCGCCGTTTGTTATAAAGATGATTCGCTCATTGACGTAGCCGAGCAGCTGATCGAAAAGCAAATTGATGCCATGCCGGTCGTGCGCAAAACGGAAAAAGGATATGAAGTGGTCGGTCGCATTACGAAAACGAATATGACGAAAGCATTTGTTTCATTAGCGAAAGATGATGTATGAGTCCAAAAGGAGGAGACACATGAATCAGCGCCTCGTTTACGTCGTATCTGATTCGGGTGGGGAAACGGCCGAGCTTGTCGTGAAAGCGGCGGCCAGCCAGTTTTACGCCTCGCCGGTTCAAGTAAAACGCGTCCCGTACGTAGAGGACAAAACAACATTAGCTGAAGTTGTCGCATTGGCGAAAATGAACCAAGCCATTATCGCCTTTACACTCGTTGTCCCGGAGATGAGGGAGTTTTTGCTCACTGAAGCGGCACGCGAAGGGGTTGTCGCTTACGATATCATCGGCCCGCTCATTGAAAAGATGAGCGACTTGTTCCAGCTGAAGCCAAGGTATGAGCCGGGTCAGGTGCGTGTGCTTGACGAAGATTATTTCAAAAAAATCGAAGCGATTGAATTTGCCGTAAAATACGATGATGGCCGCGATCCGCGAGGCATTTTGCGCGCCGACATTGTGTTGATCGGCGTATCGCGCACATCAAAAACGCCGCTGTCGCAATATTTAGCTCATAAGCGGCTGAAGGTGGCGAACGTACCGATCGTTCCGGAGGTCGAACCGCCCGAACAGCTATTCCAAGTCGGTCCAAGCAAATGCTTTGGCTTGAAAATCAGCCCGGACAAGTTGCTATCGATTCGCCGCGAGCGCTTGAAATCCCTAGGCTTGAACGATCAAGCCATCTATGCGAATATGGATCGCATTAAAGAGGAGCTGGCCTATTTTGACGGAGTGGTGAAAAAAATCGGTTGCGATGTCATTGACGTAACGAATAAAGCTGTTGAAGAAACAGCGAGCATTATTATGAAAAAGTTAAAACGTTAATACTACGTCATTGTTTCCGTTTTGTCCGCACGGTTTCCTGATCGGAATCGTGCGTTTTTCTATGGCATATTGCTGCAGCTTATATTATAATAAAAAATTGTGAGAAAAATGCCCCGTATAGGTTTAGAGCGGTCATGAGACGAGTAAACTATTTATAGCTGCTTGTCAAGTGCCGTGAAAAAAGTTTTTTCGACAAAAAATGTCGAACGCCCACAATATTAAAGAAGGATTTTTTAGAACGGTGTAGAATAATAGGGGGTGTAAAGACATCCCTTGCCGTAACAGCAGGTCAGTTCACTGCAACGACGTGCCAAGAAAAAAGTGAAATTTTCTTTCCGGTGCTGAAATATAATATACCGAGTGCGTTTTCGGATAGTGTTGCTGTCATTGATTTCTGCTGGGCTAGCAGGACGAAGGGGACAGCGGACAGCCCGGTTGCTTAGCCTTTGATTTTGAAGGCAAGGGGGAAGGCGAAACGGAGATATTGAAAAAATTTGTCGAAATCAAAAGGGAAATGGGCTTGCCGCCGAGAATAAATATGTGACGAGAACATTTATATGAGTCTGCGGCTTCAGTTGCTGGGATGAAAGTACTACGGGGGTTAAACAACCAAAAGCACTCTTGAACCGGGGAATAGGCCGTTAAGCATCGGGCAGGGATTTGCTTATGAAAGTCTTGTGGAATAAGAGTCGGTTACCCATGTGAAGCCATGGAAGAAGCTCTGTAGTACACAAGACCCCCATGGCTTTAGCCATCAAGGAGGTTCAGGGGGTTGTTCATATGGGATATCGTATTCCTGAAGAAACGATTGAAGCGATTCGCCGCAGCGTCGACATTGTTGACGTCATTAGCGAATATGTTCAACTGAAAAAACAAGGTCGCAACTATTTTGGTTTGTGCCCGTTTCACGGAGAAAAAACGCCATCGTTTTCCGTTTCCCCGGAGAAACAAATTTTCCACTGCTTCGGCTGTGGGGCGGGAGGGAATGCCTTTACGTTTTTAATGGATATAGAGGGCATTCCGTTTGTGGAAGCGGCGAAACGTCTTGCGGCTAAAGCAGGCATTGACTTGTCTGCCTATCAGCTGAATGTTCGCGGGCATGATGATGGCAAAGCCGGCGAGGCAAAGGTGATGATTGAAGCACACACCTTGCTGAAACGTTTTTACCACCATTTGCTTGTTTATACAAAAGAAGGACAAGCAGCGCTTGATTACTTGCAGGCGCGCGGATGGACAAAAGAAACAATCGACCGGTTTGAAATCGGTTATGCGCCGGATGCGCCCGATGCGGCGGCCAAGTTGCTCGATAGCCATTCCTTTTCACTTCCGATGCTGGAAAAGGCGAGCTTGGTCACGAAAAAAGAAGACGGACGGTACGTCGACCGCTTCCGAAATCGGATTATGTTTCCGATCCTTGATCACCGCGGTGAGACGGTTGGGTTTTCCGGCCGTCTGCTCGGTGAGGGGCAGCCGAAATATGTTAACAGCCCGGAAACACCGATTTTCCGTAAAGGCATGCTTTTATATCACTTTCATGAGGCGCGGGTGCCGATACGCAAGCGGCAAGAGGCGTTGTTGTTTGAAGGGTTTGCGGATGTGATTTCCGCCGTGCAGGCTGGCATTGATTATGCGGTGGCAACGATGGGCACGTCGCTGACCGAGGAGCAGGCACGCATTTTGCGCCGCCATGCGGAAACGGTCACGATTTGCTACGATGGTGACAACGCCGGAATGGAAGCCGCTTGGCGCGCCGCAGAGCAACTGAGCGCGCTCGGATGCCGCGTCAAGGTGGCATCCATTCCGAACGGCCTTGATCCGGATGAATATATACGCGTTTACGGCAAGGACCGGTTTGTTGGCGAAATTGCTGCTGCTCAGCCGCTTATGGCGTTTAAAATGAACCATTTGCGACGGGGGAAAAATTTGCAGCACGAAGGCGACCGGCTTCGTTATATTGAGGAAGTGCTCCGCGAAATCGGCAAATTGCCGAGTCCTGTCGAAAAAGATTATTATGTACGTCAGCTCGCGGATGAGTTTTCTTTGTCGCTCTCCGCGCTCAATGAGCAGCTGTCCCGCTACAAGCAGGAAACGTCAAAGCCGCGGGAAACGTCAGCCAACGAAAAGACCTCACGGCCGACGTTAACAAAAAAGCTGCTACCGGCTTTCCACAATGCAGAGCGGCTGCTGCTTGCTCATATGATGCGAAGCCGCGATGTGGCATTGTTCGTTCAAGAGCGGGTCGGCGGACGTTTTAACATCGAGGAGCATCGGGCGTTAGCCGCTTATATTTATGCTTTTTATGAAGAAGGGCATGAAGCTGACGTCGGCGCGCTCATGATTCGGCTTCCTGATGAGTTGCAGTCGTTAGCGAGTGAGCTGTCGCTTCTGTTGGTGACGGATGACGTCTCCGAGCAAGAGCTTGCCGATTATATTAAACATGTGTTGAATCACCCGAAATGGTTAATGCTAAAGGAAAAAGAGCAAGAAAAAATTGAAGCGGAGCGAAGAAAAGACTTTTTGACGGCCGCCCGCATCGCCAAAGAAATGATTGAAATGAAAAAAATGTTATCTTCTTCATAACATGGTGGTATGAGTTTTTAAAGGAGGTAATGAAATGGCGGAAAAACCAGCCCAATCAAAGCAGGCGGAAGCTGCTGCCGACACGCTTGAGCAAGCGAAAGAGCAGCTCGCCGAGCTCGGCAAGAAACGCGGCATCCTCACGTACGAGGAGATCGCCGAGCGGCTCTCCGGCTTTGATTTGGACTCCGACCAGATGGATGAATATTACGAATACCTTGCTGATCAGGGCATTGAAGTGATCAGCGAATCTGACATTGAGACCGATCCGGATATTGATGAACTGGTGAAGGAGGAAGAGTTCGACTTAAACGACTTGTCCGTTCCTCCTGGTGTGAAAATCAATGATCCGGTGCGCATGTACTTAAAAGAAATCGGCCGTGTTCCGCTTTTGTCGGCGGAAGAAGAGATCGAGCTGGCCAAACGGATCGAGCAAGGCGACGAAGAAGCGAAACGCCGGCTGACAGAAGCGAACCTCCGTCTCGTCGTCAGCATTGCCAAACGGTATGTTGGCCGTGGTATGCTCTTTCTTGATTTGATCCAAGAAGGAAACATGGGATTGATCAAAGCGGTTGAAAAATTTGACTACCGCAAAGGCTATAAATTCAGCACGTATGCGACATGGTGGATTCGCCAAGCCATTACAAGAGCGATCGCTGATCAGGCGCGGACGATCCGCATCCCTGTTCATATGGTTGAGACGATCAATAAACTGATCCGTGTTCAACGGCAGTTGCTCCAAGACCTCGGGCGCGAACCAACGCCGGAAGAAATCGCCGAGGAAATGGACTTGACGCCGGAGAAAGTACGGGAAATTTTAAAAATCGCTCAAGAACCCGTGTCGCTCGAGACGCCGATCGGCGAGGAAGACGACTCGCACCTTGGTGATTTCATCGAAGACCAAGAAGCGACATCGCCGTCGGAACACGCTGCGTACGAGCTGTTGAAAGAGCAGCTTGAAGATGTCCTTGATACGCTGACAGACCGTGAAGAAAACGTGCTCCGCCTTCGCTTCGGGCTGGACGACGGTCGGACGCGGACGTTGGAAGAGGTCGGGAAAGTGTTTGGTGTGACACGTGAACGCATTCGCCAAATCGAGGCCAAGGCGTTACGCAAGCTCCGCCATCCAAGCCGCAGCAAACGGCTGAAAGACTTTTTAGAATGATCGCTTTTTTCGTAGTTTACTTCTTCGGAAGTAAACTATTTTCTTTACCTGATGAAAGGTGATTGACGAATGAATCGGCGACGACGGGAAACGATTATCCGAGAAATTGAATATTGGAAGCGTTCACGACTTCTTCCAGAACAATATTGCGACTATTTGCTTGCCCTCTATACGGAGGGCGATAGCCGCACGTGCGGCCGTCAGTGGACCGGTTCACTTGTCGCCGGTCTTTGTGTGTTGTTGGTAGCTGCTGCTCTTGCCATTTATTTTACTGAATTGTCATTCGTTTTGCAAACGCTCCTTGCATCACTTTTTTTGGTGGTTTGCTTGTTGCTTGTTTGGCGATGGAGGAAAGAGCGGCAGCTCCTTCATTTTCCGTTGATTGGCAGCGCCTGGCTGTTGCTTTTAGGGACTATCGCTGGCAGCAGCCATTACTTTCCCGGCCAAAACGGCGTGCTCACGGCGACAGTGTTGGCTAATTGCAGTGTTTGGCTCGCCATTGGCCGCCTGTTTCGTCTTCATTATTTTTCTCTTGCTGCCGTTGTCGGGGGGATACTTATGGCGGTGATCGTTTGGTGGCGATGAAGCCGGTTGCTCCCGTTTTGGAAACTTAGGGCTTTTCCTTGTCCACTATTTACAGTACAATAAAATTGTTTGCATCGTTCTTCATCATACATAAGGGAGGTAAAAAAGATGAACCGCAATCCGCTCATCCCGTTTTTCATCATTATGGCATTCGGGATTGTGCTGACGTTCGTCTTGTCGTTTAAAGGGCTAGGCGATGCGAAAGAGATGGCCGAAGAGAAAAAAGGCGGCGAAAAAACAGAACAGACCGCCGAATTTAATCCGGAGGATTTTTACAAGCAAACATGCGCCAGCTGTCACGGACAAAATTATGAAGGCGGCATGGGTCCGGCATTAAAAGGAGTCGGCGAACGTCTGTCGGCGGACCAACTGAAAGACGTCCTTCAAAACGGGCGCGGTGGCATGCCGGGCGGGCTTGTGCCGGCTGACAACATCGATGCGATGACGAAATGGTTGGCCGACTTAAAATAATGATGATTGACGTCCCTTTGCCTTTGGCGAAGGGATGTTTTATCATCTCCAACTACAAAGCTCCCGCTTCACATCGTGAGTGTAGGTGGGAGTACAATAAAGGCAAGCAAATTTGAAAAAAGGAGGGAAATGCGGGCCGCCTTCGCACGGCAGCTGAGAGAAGGTTGGTCGCGCCCTTGGTGGATTATGAACGAATTTCACCTATCCAAACGGCTCGCAACGGTCGCTTCCTTTATCCCGAAAGGGGCAGTGCTCGCTGATATCGGTTCAGATCACGCCTATTTGCCTTGCTATGCCTGTTTGCACGGCTATGCGACCAAAGCTATCGCCGGCGAAGTGGCGGACGGGCCGCTCCGTTCAGCGCAGCAGCAAGTGGAAAAGTCCGGGCTTTCCCATCTCATTTCCGTGCGCAAAGGAGACGGGCTGGCTGTCATTGCTCCGGGGGAAGCTGATTGCATCACGATCGCTGGCATGGGCGGCGCCTTGATTACCCGGATTTTGGGGGATGGAGAAGAAAAGCTGGCCGGTGTCAAACGGCTCATTTTGCAGCCGAACATTGGCGCCGAGCTTGTCCGCCGCTGGCTTCTTGACCACGGATGGGAGCTGGTGGCCGAACGCATTTTGAAAGAAGATGGGCAAATTTATGAAGTGCTTGTTGCTGAGTGCGGTGACGCTCGGCGGCCGTATCGCAATTTGGAGGCGGAACTGATTTTAGGGCCGTTTTTGCTCCAAGAAAATAGCGAGGTATTCCGCGAAAAATGGCAGCGTGAACTCCAGCATTGGAAGCGGATTATTGCCGATTTAGCGGAGAAGGGAGAAAGTGAATCGGCTCGGGAGAAAAAGCGTGAACTGGAGAAAAAAGTCCAATTGGTAGAGGAGGCGTTGGCATGAGCCGCATTCCGTACGGCTACGAGGTCATTCAGCTTTTCGAGCAGCTCGCCCCGAAGTCATTAGCCATGGAGGGAGACCGGATCGGCCTGCAAATCGGAACGTTGAACAAGCCGGTCAAAAAAGTGATGGTTGCCCTTGATGTGCTCGAAGATGTTATCGCTGAAGCTGTTGATCAACAAGTCGATTTAATTATCGCTCACCATCCGCCGCTCTATCGACCACTGAAACAGCTGTTGACCGATGACGGACATGGTCGGATGATCGCGGCATGCGTCAAGCACGACATTGCCGTGTACGCTGCTCATACGAATTTAGATGTCGCCGCTGGCGGATTGAACGACTGGCTCGCTGAAGCGCTTGGTTTACATGAAACGACCGTGCTTGTGCCAACATACACGGAAGCGCTGAAAAAGCTTGTCGTCTATGTGCCGACGAGCCACGCTGAGGCGGTGCGGGCGGCCATAGGCGATGCCGGTGCCGGTCATATTGGCCGTTACAGTCATTGTACGTTCAACAGCCGCGGCATCGGAACGTTTTTGCCGGAAGAAGGGGCCCAGCCGTTTATCGGCGAGCAAGGGCGGCTTGAGGAAGTGGAGGAAGTTCGCATTGAAACGATCGTTCCGGCCTCGCTTGAGCGCCAAGTGATCGAGGCGATGCTCGCCGCCCATCCGTATGAAGAGGTGGCGTACGACATTTATCCGCTTGACAACGAAGGGCGTCGCTTCGGACTCGGTCGCATTGGTCGGTTGCCGCAGCCGGTGACGTTACGCGCCTTTGCCGAACAAGTGAAAACAGCATTTTCCGTTCCGGCTGTGCGTGTTGTCGGCCGGCTTGATGACCTTGTGCAAACTGTTGCCGTGCTTGGCGGAGACGGAAATAAGTTTGTCGCTGCCGCCGCATCGGCTGGGGCTGATGTGTATGTAACCGGGGATGTGTATTATCATACCGCCCATGACGCCCAAGCGCTCGGTCTCCATCTTGTCGATCCCGGACATAACGTCGAAAAAGTAATGAAACAAGGCGTCGCCCGTTATTTAACCGCCGAACTCACGAAGCGGCAGTGGGAGGCGGAGGTCATCGTTTCAAACGTCCATACCGATCCGTTTCAGTTCGTGTGAGCGGAGATGAAAAAAGGCTGTCCTGCAAGCGGTTCAACCGCTTGTTCAGGATAGCCTTTGTTTATGGACGAACGGCTGTTATTCTTCTTTCTTTGTTTTTACCTTCGGCAAGATTTTTTGCAGCGGCACTTTCCGTTCCCGCTCCCATGTTGCCGGATCGTTCGGGTCGAATTGCTCTAAAAAGTCGATTACTTCTTTCGTAATCGGCGTCGGAGTGGAAGCGCCAGCTGTGACAGCCACCTTTTTCGCGTTTTTAATCCAGTTGATATCAATTTCCGTTACATCAGCGATACGGTATGCTTTCGTGCCGGCAATTTCTTCCGATACTTGAGCAAGGCGGTTTGAGTTGTTGCTGCGCGGATCGCCGACAACGATCGTCACATCCGCTTCCTTCGCTTGCTCGGCAACCGCTTCTTGACGAAGCTGGGTCGCGAGGCAAATTTCTTTATGCATTTCGACATGCGGGTATTTTTCTTTCACTTTCGCCATAATATCGGCTACATCCCATTGGCTCATCGTCGTTTGGTTTGTAACCATGAGACGTTCGTTTTTAAGAGAAAGCCGCTCAACATCGTCTGGCGTTTCGACGAGATGAATGCGCTCCGGATTGATGCCGACCGCTCCTTCCGGTTCCGGATGTCCTTTTTTGCCGATGTAGATAATATCGTAACCATCAGCGAGCTTTTGCTCGATGAGCCGATGCGTTTTCGTGACGTCCGGGCATGTTGCATCGATCGTCACTAGCCCTTTTTCGAGCGCGCGTTTTTTTACTTCTGGAGACACGCCGTGGGCGGTGAAAATCACTGTACCTCGCTCAATTTTTTCTAAAATTTCCAGCCGATTTTCTCCATCCAGCGTAATGATACCCTCTTCGGCAAACGCGTCCGTGACGTGTTTATTATGGACGATCATGCCGAGGATGTAAATCGGCCGCGGCAATGATGGGTCTAATGCCGCATTGCGGGCGATGACCATCGCATCGACAACTCCGTAGCAATACCCGCGAGGGGTAATTTTAATCACTTCCATTGTTTTCCCTCCCTGCCGCCGATCCGTGGCGGTTTTCCTTTTTCATTATATCTGAGAGAACAGGATAAGACAAAGAATAACCGCCCTAAGAGGGCGGGAGAGAGGTTTATATATACAGTTTTGGCGTTGATGGTCTCGGTGTGGTCGGTATTTGTTTTTCTTGTGAATCTTCATGATTGGCCTGCGGAACAGGGCGTTTTTTGGCCTCCCGCGCGGCCGGCTTTTGTTTTGTTTCTTTTGCCGGTGCGCTTTCTGTCGATTTCGTTTCTCCGTCTTCTTCATCGGCTGTCTTCAACTCACGGAAAATGCGAATCATGGCTGGAAGGTTGCGGATGAGCGGGCCATATTGTTGCACCATTGGCATGACGTTTTGCGCGACGCTGAGCATTTTTTGTACGTTATTTAACATGCCGATGAATCCACCGCTTGTGTTCGCTGCTGTAGCGGTATTGGCGGCGGTGTTTTGCAGCAACGGTAATCCCCACGGGGATGAAGCGGCGACCGGCGGCTGTCCGCGAGAAAATAGACGGGCCAGTAGACCACCGGCGCCGCCAGGGCGGGGAACGCCAGCCGGCATGTGGGGGAACGGGGCGGGCGGCATACCGACGAACCGGGAAGGGACCATCGGCGGCCGACTGTATCTCATGGCAGTTGCCTCCTTTCCATCGTACAGATGAACAATCGTCCTCCTTCATAAAATATGCGGGAAGAGTGGGAAAGGTTTTTCAGCTGCCATCGTCTTTAGTTGCGGTGGGCCGCAAATATTCGCTATAATGATGGAGCGTACAAAGGACGTATATAGAAGGGAGTGGTACTTGATGGCAGAGACGCAATTTACCCGGTTTCCATTTCAGCCATTTGTGATCGAGGCGATTCAAGCGCTTCGTTTTTATAAGCCGACGGAAATTCAAGAGCGCATCATTCCGAGAGCATTGCGTGGGGAAAGCATGGTTGGCCAGTCGCAGACTGGGACGGGAAAAACACACGCCTATTTATTGCCGATCATCGAAAAGATCGACCCGGAGCGCGCTGAAGTGCAGGCAGTCATTACAGCGCCGACGCGCGAGTTGGCGACGCAAATTTACCATGAAACGTTAAAGATCACGAAATTTTGCCCGAAAGACCGGATGATTGTCGCTCGCTGTTTCATCGGTGGGACGGATAAGCAAAAGGCGCTTGAAAAGCTCCACGTGCAGCCGCATATTGTGATCGGTACGCCTGGGCGCATTAACGATTTTATCCGCGAGCAGGCGCTTGATGTACACACGGCGCGCACCCTCGTCGTCGATGAAGCCGATTTAATGCTCGATATGGGGTTTATCACCGATGTCGACCAAATCGCGGCCCGGATGCCGAAAGAGCTGCAAATGCTTGTCTTTTCGGCGACGATTCCGGAAAAGCTGAAGCCATTTTTGAAAAAATATATGGAAAATCCGACATTCATCCAGGTCGAGCCGAAACAGACAGCGAATAAAAACATTGAGCATGTGCTCATTCCACTACGCGGCCGTGAAAAGGTCAAGCTGCTTTATGATGTGCTTGTCAGCTACAATCCATATTTAGCCATTGTGTTCGTGAATACGAGAAAGAGGGCTGATGAAGTCGCCGATCAGCTTGCCGAACAAGGACTGAAAGTCGGTGTATTGCACGGTGATTTGACGCCGCGCGAGCGGAAAAAGATGATGAACCAAATTCGCGATTTGGAGTTTCAATACGTCGTTGCCACTGATTTGGCGGCGCGCGGCATTGATATCGAAGGCGTGAGCCATGTCATCAACTATGAGTTGCCCGATGATTTGCAGTTTTACATTCATCGAGCTGGGAGGACGGCACGCGCCGGTTATAGCGGCATTGCGGCGACCATTTACGAACCGACCGACCAAGATGCGATTGCTCGATTGGAAAAAATGGGGATTTCATTTGTTCATCGCGACCTCGTGCGTGGTGAATGGAAGGATCTTCCACCTTGGAATCGGCGGAGCAAGCGAGCTGGTGAGAAGGAAGATGACCTCGCGCTGCTTGTTGCGAAGCTGAAAAAAGCGAAACAAGTGAAACCGGGCTATAAGAAAAAGCTGCGCGCCGAGCTTGAGAAGAAGAAAAAGCGGCTGAGCCGCTTCAAAAAATCGTAGTCTTCGTTGTGTATGGAGATAAAAGGGAGAGAAGGACATGTTAAAAATCGGTTCACACGTTTCGATGAGCGGCAAAAAAATGCTGCTCGCCGCCAGTGAGGAGGCGGTATCGTACGGAGCGAACACGTTTATGATTTACACCGGAGCGCCGCAAAACACAAGGCGCAAAGCCATCGAAGAGCTGAATATTGAAGCCGGGCACGAGCATATGAAGGCGCACGGTATTGAGGACATTGTCGTCCACGCTCCGTATATTATCAATATCGGCAACACAAAAAATCCCGATACGTTTGCGCTTGGCGTTAATTTTTTGCGCGCTGAAATCGAACGAACGGAAGCGATCGGGGCGAAGCAACTTGTGTTGCACCCGGGCGCCCATGTCGGCGCTGGAGCGGAAGCCGGGCTCCGGCAGATCATCCGTGGACTGAATGAAGTGTTGACGCGCGAGCAGACAGTTGAAATTGCTCTTGAAACGATGGCCGGTAAAGGATCGGAATGCGGGCGCACGTTTGAAGAGCTGGCGTATATTATCGATGGCGTTGCCTATAACGACAAGCTGTCCGTCTGCTTTGACACATGTCATACGCATGATGCCGGCTATGACATTGTTAACGATTTTGACGGCGTTCTTTCCGAATTCGACCGGGTGATCGGTCTTGAACGTCTGAAAGTGCTGCATATTAATGACAGCAAAAACCCGCGCGGCAGCCGGAAAGACCGCCACGAAAACATCGGTTTCGGTCATATCGGATTTCGTGCACTGAATTACATCGTCCATCACCCGCAGCTTGCGGACATTCCGAAAATTTTAGAAACGCCGTATGTTGGAGAGGATAAAAACAATAAAAAACCGCCGTACAAACATGAAATCGCTATGCTGCGGGCACAGACATTTGATGATCAGTTACTGGAAAAAATTGTTGCTGATACGCAATAAAAAAGAGATTCCAGCCTTATTTCACTTTTTCTGTACAAATTTTAAAAACAGTTCGTTCGCTTTCTTGGCGATCTCCGGCGACGTGATTTTGGCTAGTTCGCGCACCCATTTTTTCCGCTCCTCGGGGTCGAAGACGTTAATGTCATTCGTTCGGGCAAGATGAAGAATTTTTTTCGCCTGATTGACCGTAATTGGCAAACCGTAATCTCGACTGTACGCAACGAGTTCTTCCGGAGTGATCGTTTTTAATTTTTGTTTCACGAGCTGTTGGTAAAAGTTCATGGCAGCTCCCTCCTTGTTTCTGTTCCATCATATGATGCGAACGGAAGAGAGGTGTATAGTATAATGAAAATGCAAAGTAAAAGAGAAGGGGTGGAAGTTTGGCGCCGAAACAACATAAAAAAGAACCATTGAAGCGTGTGTTGTATCGGGTATTAATGATCATCATTGGGGCCTGCTTGGCGGCGTTCGCTATCGAGCGGCTGCTTGTTCCAAATAAAATGATCGATGGCGGCATTATCGGTGTATCGCTTATTTTGGACTATTTAATTCCTGATGAATGGGGACTGTTGAATTTTGCCACGCTCGTCATTATTTTAAACGCACCATTTATGTATTTTGGCTATAAGCAAATTGGTAAAACGTTTATGTTATCAACGATTTTAGGGGTCGTTATTCTCGGGGGCGCTGAGCGATATTTTCATCATTTTGCCCCGCTGACGAATCAGCCGATTTTAGCAGCCGTCTTTGGCGGCTTGGCGCTCGGGCTTGGCGTCGGGCTTGTCATCCGCCATGGAGGATCGCTTGATGGGACAGAAATATTAGGCATTTTATTGACAAAGAAAATTCCATTTTCCGTCGGCGAGTTCGTCATGTTTGTCAACGTGTTTATTTTCGGTTGGGCAGCGTTTGTGCTCGGGCTCGAGCCAGCGATGTATTCGGTGATGACGTATTACATTGCTTCCAAAATGATTGATGCGGTGGTCGAAGGGCTTGATGAGACACGGGCGGCCTTTATTGTTACTGATCATTATGAAGAAATTTCGAGTGCTATTTTACACCGTCTCGGCCGTGGGACGACGAAGTTAATTGGCAAAGGCGGCTACACGGACGAACAAAAAGAAATCATTTATGCTGTCGTTACGCGTCTGGAAGTGACCAAGTTGAGATCGATCATTAATGAAATTGATCCGAATGCGTTTATTACGATTATGGCGACCCATGAAGTGCGCGGAGCCCGTTTTAAATCGGCAATTCACTAAGGTTTACAAAATGAGCGTGATCGGTTATACTTGCACACAGGCATAAATCGTAACGATTCTGAATTAGCAGGGGAGAACGGTCATGGAAAACAGGCTTGTCGTGCAAATCGAGGATGTGTCGTTTCGCTATGAAAAAGAGGAAGTGCTTGAACGCATCAATTTGGCGGTGCCAAAAGGAGCGTTTTTAGGGCTGGTCGGACCGAACGGCTCGGGGAAATCGACGCTCTTAAAATGCATGCTCGGCTTGTTAAAGCCGGATCGTGGCCGCATTTTCTTGTTCGGTGAGCCGATCGAGTCGTTTCGAGCATGGCATCGGATCGGATTTGTGTCGCAAAAAGCGAACAGCTTTAACCGTGGTTTTCCAGCGACCGTCGAGGAAGTAGTAGCGAGCGGATTGACGGCGAAACGCGGCTTGTTTCGCCGGTTGACGAAAGACGACCGCCGCACGGTCGAAGCGGCGTTGGAGGCGGTCGGTTTGCGCGGCTTGGCGAAGCGCAATATCGGGGAACTGTCCGGCGGCCAGCAGCAGCGGGTGTTTATCGCCCGCGCATTGGCGAGCAAGCCGGATTTGTTGATTTTAGACGAGCCGACCGTCGGTGTTGATGCTCGCCATGTGCATGAGTTTTATGAGCTGCTCGGCGATTTGAACCGCCGCGGTTTGACGCTTGTGCTTGTGACGCACGATATTGGGACGATCACGGATCGGGTAACCCATATCGCCTGCTTAAACAAGCGGCTTTATTTCCATGGAAACGCGGAAGAGTTCGAACGGCTTGGTGATGAGGCGATTTCACGGTTTTACGGCCATCCGCTTCACGTTCTCTCCCACGAGCATTAAGCGGGCGAAACAGAAACGGTTGATTGTGGAGGAATGACATGTGTGGGAAGCCATTTGGCAATATGAATTTTTACGCAATGCGTTTTTGGCCGGCATTTTGACCGGATTTGCCGCGCCGTTGCTCGGGGTGTTTATCGTTGTTCGGCGGTTGTCGCTCATCGCTGATGCGTTGAGCCATGTGGCGCTTGCCGGCATTGCCGCCGGACTGCTGATCGGAAAGTCAGTTTCAACTGCCGCCGGCTGGAATCCACTTTACATCGGAATGGGCTTTTCCGTTGCCGGTTCGCTGCTCATTGAGAAGTTGCGCTCTGTTTATCGCCATTATGAAGAACTTGCCATTCCAATTATTTTATCGGCAGGCATTGGTCTAAGTGTCATTTTGATTTCAATCGCTAACGGGTTTAACGCCGATTTGTTTTCCTATTTGTTTGGCAGCGTCAGCGCCGTGAGCAGCGATGATGTTTGGGCAGTGTTCGTGGTGGCTGTGATTGCCGCTGCCATTATTTTCGTGTTTTATAAGGAGCTGTTTCTCCTTTCCTTTGATGAAGAATACGCCCGCGTCTCCGGCGTTCGCGCCAAGTTCATTCATTTTTTGTTTATTGTGCTTGTCGCCCTTGTCATCGCGTCATCAATGCGCATCGTCGGTGTGTTGCTCGTTTCTTCACTGATGACGCTGCCGGTGGCAGCGAGCATTCGCATCGCCAAAAGTTTTAAACAGGCGATCGTATTTTCCATTTTCTTCGGGGAGCTGTCGGTCATCATCGGGCTTTTGGCAGCGTATGAGCTCGATTGGGCACCGGGCGGGACGATCGTCATGCTGGCAGTCGCCATTTTGCTTCTCGTATTGGGATGGAAAAAATGGAAAAGGGGACGGTAGTGATGAAGATCGGCGAAGCGTTGCAGTTAATGAAAGAAAACGGATTTAAATATACTGAAAAACGAAAGCAAATGCTCGAGCTGTTTGCCGAGTGCGATAAATATTTGACAGCAAAAGAAGTGCTTGAAGCGCTTCGCCCGGCGTATCCAGGCTTAAGCTTTGACACGGTGTATCGCAATTTGTCACTCTTCGCTACGCTTGGCATTTTGGAAATGACTGAGCTGTCCGGAGAAAAGCATTTCCGCTTTGCCTGTGATGCCCGCCATCATCACCACCATTTTATTTGCATCCAGTGTGGAAAAACAAAGGAAATTGATGCGTGCCCGATGGACGGGATCGGCACAGAGCTCGATGGCTATGAGATTGCTGACCATAAATTTGAAATTTACGGCACGTGTCCGCAATGCCAAAAACCTCTCCCGATATAAGGCGGGAGAGGTTTTTTATGGCTGTAACCGCCGTTCTATTTCGCGCTTTGCTTCAAGCCAGTTTTTGACGCGGATAACGTTATCTGGAATCGGTCCTTGATTGTACGGGGTGTCGAACAAAATGACCGGGATGCCGCATTCTTCGCCAATGGCGCAGGCGTTGTCGTATTTGTCTTCAAAAAAAGCCGCGAGCTGATAGCGACGGACGGCGTCGATTTTATCATGTGATCCGATCAACTCAATATGATGGTAATGGACACCATGCCGCTGAAACCAACGTTCAGTGAGCTCATACAAATGGCGGCCGCGAGCGCTAATGTAAAATAGCTCGTATTTGTCTTTCCAACTATCGATCACCTCAAGCGCATAGCGGGCAAGCGGGGCGCGTTCATAAATCTCCGCTTCATTTTCCTCCATCCAGCGATCCATTTCCTCTTCCGTTACGTCGTACAGCGGTGCCAAATTGTACTGTGTAATGTCGCCTAATGTGAGCGGTTTGCCAAATGATTCGTTTAAGTATGGAATGAATGTGCTTGGACATGTTATGGTACCGTCAATGTCAATACCGAGGCGTTGTCGCTTCATCGCCTTATCCCCCTTTTAGAAAATATTCACACTGATAAAATGACGGCGGTTTCTCATACTAATAATGCTCCTTACTTTAGGAAAGCGAGGGAAGCATATGGCAGACAACCGCGAGCGCACGTATAATGAAAGTTACGTGCAATCGATCGGAAAAGAGGAACCAGAACGTCCTTTCATGGAAGAAACAGCGGCGGAGATCGCTGAGCCGATCCGTCGACGCGATGAGCGGAACGAAGAACGAGCAGGCGGCGCCGGGATTGGATGGACCGCTTTAGCGTTGTCCATTATCGCTTTGTTTATGTGGCCGATTTTGTTAGGAGCGGCCGGCATTATTGTCGGTTTTATCGCACGTCGGCGCGGCGCAGAGACGCTTGGAGCGTGGGCCATCGGGATCGGCGTTATCGCCATTCTCGTCCGCTTGTTCATTATGCCGTTTTATACGTAAAAAAAGCGAGGGTGTCCTCAAGCGAGGACGCCCTTTTTTGTTCTTTTGACCGTGTTTCGATTACTCCACGGCATTCCCTTTCAGAGCCGCTTCTTTTTCCTTTTGTTTCGCAAAATATTCCTCAGCCAGCTTGTCGATTTCTTTCTTCAATTCTTCGACCATCTGCTCTTCTGGCACTTTGCGGACAATTTTGCCGTGGCGGAACAACAGGCCTTCGCCACGGGCGCCGGCAATGCCGATATCGGCTTCGCGCGCTTCACCCGGTCCGTTGACGGCGCAACCAAGCACGGCGACTTTGATCGGTGCTTTAATTTTGGCGATATAGTCCTCGATTTCATTGGCGATGCTGATTAAATCGATCTCAATCCGTCCGCACGTCGGGCAGGAAATGAGCGTCGCCGCATTGGAGGCAAGCCCGAACGTTTTTAAAATTTCACGCGCCACTTTCACTTCTTCGACCGGATCGGCACTTAAGGAAATACGGATCGTATTGCCGATGCCTTTGCTTAAAATGGCACCGAGCCCGACCGCGCTTTTAATCGTACCGGAAAAGAGTGTTCCAGCCTCGGTAATGCCGACGTGAAGCGGATAGTCAAACGTGCGCGCCGCTTTTTCATATGCTTCAATGGCGAGACGCACATCGGACGCTTTTAACGAGACAATAATATCGTGAAAATCAAGCTCCTCTAAAATGCGGATATGGTATAAGGCGCTTTCCACCATGCCTTCGGCTGTAGGATATCCGTATTTTTCCAAAATGCGTTTCTCAAGCGACCCGGCGTTGACACCGATACGGATGGGCACGCCACGTTCTTTTGCGGCTTTGACGACCGCCTCGACTTTCTCTCGGCGCCCAATATTGCCCGGGTTGATGCGAATTTTATCGACGCCGCCTTCGATCGCTTTTAACGCCAATTTATAGTCAAAGTGAATGTCGGCGACAAGCGGGATGTTAATTCGCTTTTTAATTTCTGGTATGGCATCAGCCGCCCGTTCGTCCGGACAGGCAACGCGGACGATTTGGCAGCCCGCTTCCTCAAGCCGGTGAATTTGGGCTACGGTCGCGTCGACATCGTGCGTTTTTGTCGTTGTCATGCTTTGGATAATGACTTCATTGTTGCCGCCGATCGTCAGCGACCCGACGCGGACTGGCCTTGTTTTTGAACGATGGATGATTTCACTCACGGAAATTCGCTCCTTTAAAAACGAGTGCTTTTCTGCACTAAGTTTATCAATAGTGATGGGCATTGACAAGAAATTCGCCACGTTTATTTTTCGTATATCGGAATTTTGTATGTTTTCCCGATTTGAAGAGCATTTGCTTTTGCTTCAGGATTTAGCCTTTCAAAGTCGCGAATCAATGTCTCAATGGAAACGGGGATCGGCCCTTGCTGTTCGCGTTCGGCAATCGATAAGAGCGTGTCGCCGGCTTTGATTTTGACCATCTTATAGGCGGGGATGCTTGTCCTCTCTTGAACAGCCAGAGGTTTCGATGACACTGGAAGTGTTCCGACCGTTAAATCTTTGTACGCAATATAGCCAACAAGGAAGACGATAAGCAACAGAAACCACTTTTTCATTGTATCCCCCAACGCTTTTTTTATGAAATGTATGCTTGTCCGTTCAAAATATGAGAGCTATTCCGTAAAACGTTACAAAATGTTCAGGCGGCGTTGAGATGGATTGACATAATGGAAGAGGAGACGAGGACAGTCATGAGGCAATCATTCGGAAAGATGAGCTAATGAGTTTATTTGTCAGTATTTGGCTCTCCTCAGTCGGGACGGTTAGCGCGATGTTGTATGTAAAAGCGAAACGTGAGACGATGCGTAGATCGGATTAAGATCGTTGGGCTCGGTCAAATGGTGGGGGGAAAGGTATCGCACAGTTTGAAATGGACGGATAAAAAAGCCGCCAAGGATAGGCTTGGCGGCTAACTGTTCGCCCGCGCGGCTGGCACTTCCTTAATGGCCAAAAAGAGGACAGCGAGCGAAACGAACCAATGAATAAATGTGCTGTAAGGCACGATCGTTTGAACAGTTTCCATCAAAGTAAAAAAGATGGTCGACAACGTAATGGCGTAAGCTGCCATGATCCATGTATGGCGGTAGCGAAGCTTTTTGTCTAACATGCCGGCAAAAAGGAGACCGAACAAGGCGAATACGCACACACCGATGAATTTCCCCAAACAGGCGAGCACGTATAAGACAAGACCGAAAAGTGGAATAAGCACGGGGAGAAGTGACTGCAAGCTGGTGATAAACGTATGCACATCTTCATCAGTGATGGTCACGTCGGGAAAAGTCGCATAGCTGTAATGCTGCGCTTGGTGGCTGGCGACGAGCACAGCTTCATGTTTCAACAAAGCGATGGCGTTTGGAAATCGCTCTACTTCCTCTCTCGTCACTTCACCCGTGCTGTCAAAAATGATTGTAAACCCGCCTTGGTCAATATGGATCGGTTCGGTTGCTGCTGACTGAAGCTCCCCGTTTTCAATCGAAAAGGGTGGGAGGTCGTTACGCAGCAAAGCGCTCGTTGTGCGAATGCTCTCGGCTAGTGACGTCGAAGCATAGTAAAAAGTCGGAAGAACGGATAAAAGCGTCAGTAAAAACAAATAGCCAATTGTTTTTCCAATCCCTTGAAATCGAAAACGAGCGATATCTTTTGGGGAATACAGACTTTTCCATAATTGGACAAATACGTTCATCATGGCCACACCTTTCCTTTTCTCCATTTTCCATTGTATATGTTGAGAAAAGGGAATTCAACTGTGAGTGCTTTCGGCCATCAGCAGACAAGCAAATTCATTGAAACATTGTGGTAATTTTGGTAAGCTAATTTTACATGGACGGCACTACGTCCGCATTACATAACAAAAGGAGGAGATTTGCATGCCATTTGAACTGCCGGCATTGCCGTATGCGTACGATGCGCTCGAGCCGCATATCGACAAAGAAACGATGACCATTCACCACACGAAGCATCATAACACGTACGTGACGAACTTAAATGCAGCGCTTGAAGGACACGCTGATTTGCAAAACAAATCGCTTGAAGAATTGCTCAGCAATTTGGAAGCCCTTCCTGAAAGCATTCGCACTGCAGTGCGCAACAACGGCGGCGGCCATGCGAACCATTCGCTGTTCTGGACGATTTTGTCTCCAAACGGCGGTGGTGAGCCGACAGGCGAACTGGCTGAAGCCATCAACAAAAAATTCGGCAGCTTTGCGGCGTTTAAAGACGAGTTTTCGAAAGCAGCTGCTGGCCGTTTTGGTTCCGGCTGGGCATGGCTTGTCGTCAACAACGGCGAGCTGGAAATTACGAGCACGCCGAACCAAGACTCGCCGATCATGGAAGGCAAAACGCCGATCCTCGGTTTGGACGTTTGGGAGCATGCTTACTACCTGAAATATCAAAACCGTCGTCCGGAATACATCGCGGCGTTCTGGAACGTCGTCAACTGGGACGAAGTAGCGAAACGATACAGCGAAGCGAAAGCAAAATAAGTAGATCCACGATGAAAAAAGCGGGGCGAATGAGTCGCCCCGTTTTTTTCATTAACTTAAAAGTGCATAGCAGCAGCGGAAATGGTCACACTACCGGATAGATGAAAAGGGGAGTTTGCGATGTCATTATTTGAAAAATTGACTGGCCAAGAACGGGTGGACCGTGATTTGCTGCTGCTTCTTTTTATCGGTGGGTTTTATTCGCTTGCTGTATCGCTGTCAAATACGTTTGTCAACATTTATCTATGGAAACAGACCGGTGATTTTCGAGACTTGGCGCTGTATAATTTGGCGGTCGTCATCATGCAGCCGCTGACGTTTATATTCGCCGGCCGGCTGGCGAAACAGATCGACCGCATTCTCATCCTACGGCTTGGGGTGTCGTGTTTAGCCGTTTTTTTTGTCACCGTTTTGCTTGTTGGTTCTCGCGCCCATCAATATTTGCTCTTTCTCGGCGCACTGTTGGGGATCGGCTATGGCTTTTATTGGCTGGCGTTTAACGTGTTGACATTTGAAATTACGGAACCGGAGACGCGCGACTTTTTTAACGGTTTCTTCGGAGTGCTGACATCATCAGCCGGCATGATCGGACCGATTGCCGCCGGTTATATGATCTCATCGCTCGCCGGTCTGAAAGGGTATACGCTCGTTTTCTCGCTGTCACTTGGCTTGTTTATTATCGCTGTACTGCTCAGCTTCTTTCTCAAACGTCGCACAGCGACGGGAAAATATTTATTTGTTCGCATTTTAAAGGAACGCAATAAAAACCGGAACTGGCGGCTCATTACGAATGCGCACTTTTTTCAAGGATTGCGTGAAGGTTCGTTTGTGTTCGTCATTTCGGTGTTGGTGTATGTCACCTCGAACAGCGAATGGGCGCTTGGCAAGTATGGGCTCGTCAATTCATTTACATCGTTTGTCGCCTATTATGCGGTTTCCCGGCTGATGAAACGGGAATATCGGATGAAAGCCATTTTATTAGGTGGACTGTTGCTATATGCAGCCATTTTTCTTATTGTCTTTCAGCCGTCTTACCCCCGCTTGATTATTTATGCTGCCACGATCGCCATCGCTTACCCGCTTTTGCTCGTTCCGTATTCATCGTTAACGTTTGATGTGATAGGTAAAAGTTGGAAATCAGCAGAAGCGCGTGTTGAGTACATTGTCGTCCGCGAGCTGTTTTTGAACGTTGGGAGGGTGGCATCGATTTTAGCCTTTTTAGCGGCAATGGCACTCTTCGGGGAAAAGATCGGCATTCGCGTTCTCATGTTTGTGTGTGGGGCTGGACATTTGGTGATTTACTGGTTTGTCCGTCGCATTCGCTTCACGGATGGCCACCCGGAGCGGGATCGACAAGAGCCGCTTCTGCTTCGGACGAAACTGGCCGGCGAACGGGGCGGTCCGTCGGGGTAAAAGGGTTGCCCATGTTTTTCCCTAGCCATGCCTGCCTTTTTCTTTTACAATAGGGAGAGGGAAAGGAGGACTGGGGGATGAAACGGAAAAAGCGGGCGCAAGTACCGATTCGTTTAAACATTTTGTTTTTCTTTGTCTTTTTATTGTTTTCGGCGCTGATTTTACGCTTGGGCGTCGTGCAAATTGTGTATGGGGAGGATTACCGCCGCGAAGTGGAACGGACGCAGGATCAGATTGTCAGCACGCCGGTGCCACGCGGCAAAATTTACGATCGGTTCGGCCAGGTGATCGTCGATAATACGCCGCAAAAAGCGATTACGTACACGCGCTCAAAAACGACCCAACCGGAAGAAATATTGGAAGTGGCGAAAAAGCTCGCCCAATATATCGATATTCCAGATGCAGAAGAAAAAGTGACCGAGCGCGATATGAAAGACTATTGGATTTTGACTCACCCAGACGAGGCGAAAAAGAAAGTGAGCGAACGAGAACGAAAAGCGCTCGCTGATCAAGGGTTGACGCAAAAAGAGATCGACAAAAAAGTGTATGAGTGGACGCTCGATCGCATTACGAAGCAAGATCTAGAGCAAATTTCCAAAGCAGAACTTGAAGTGATCGCCATTAAGCATGAGATGGAAAGCGGTTATGCGCTGACGCCGCAAATAGTGAAAAGCAAAGGGGTGACTGACCGCGAATATGCGGTCGTCAGTGAGCATTTGAGCGAGCTGCCTGGTGTCAACACTACCGTTGACTGGGAGCGGAAGTACATCTATGACAACACGTTTCGCTCTGTGCTCGGAAGCGTGACAGAAGAAGATGAGGGCGTCCCGCGCGAGCGGCTCGACCACTTTTTAGCCCGCGATTACAGTCGCAACGACCGCGTCGGCAAAAGCTACTTGGAGATGCAGTATGAAGAAGTGCTGCACGGCAAAAAGGCCAAAATTAAAAATGTCGTCGACAAATCGGGCCATGTCATATCGGTCGAACAAGTGTATCCCGGCGAGCGCGGCAAAGATCTCGTCTTGACGATCGACGCCGAGCTGCAGCAAAAAGTGGAACAAATTATCCAAGAAGAGATTTTGGCGACGAAGCGAAAAGGCCGTTCGCCGCTATTGGACCGGGCGTTTGTCGTCATGATGAACCCGAAAACGGGCGAAGTGCTGGCGATGGCCGGAAAAATGCTTCAAGACGGCGAGTTTGTCGATTTTGCTATCGGCAACATTACATCCGCCTATGCGATGGGCTCGGCGGTGAAAGGGGCGACTGTCCTCACCGGCTTCCAAACGGGAGTGCTCCATCCGAATACGTATATTCGGGATGAGCCGCTGCATATTAAGGGAACTCCAGTTAAAAAATCTTGGAAGACGATGGGGACGATTAACGAACTGACGGCGCTCAAGCAGTCATCGAACGTTTATATGTTTAAAACAGCGATCGCTATTGGCGGCGGTACATACCGTCCGAATCAATCGCTTAAGATCAATCCAGATGCATTTACGACGATTCGCCATTATTTCAGCCAATTCGGCTTGGGCGTGAAAACCGGCATCGATTTGCCGAACGAATTGGGCGGTTTCCAAGGCCAAAGTACGCTCGGCGGGTTTTTGCTTGACTTGTCGATCGGTCAGTATGACATGTATACGCCAATGCAGTTGGCACAATACGTCTCAACGATCGCCAACGGCGGCTACCGGATGAAGCCGCTCCTTGTCAAAGAAATCCGCGATCCGTCCATTGACGGAAAAACGCCTGGCCGGACTATTCAACAGTTTGAGCCGGTCGTCTTAAACCGCGTTGATATGAAGACTGAATACATTCAACGTGTGCAGGAAGGATTCCGCCGTGTCATGCAAGAGCCGGGCGGAACGGCGTATTCGTATTTCGCCAATGCTTCGTACAAGCCAGCCGGTAAAACAGGGACGGCCGAAGCGTTTTATGATGGGCCGATTAAAAGCCGACGCAATGATCCGACATACAATTTGACACTCGTCGGCTATGCACCGTATAACGACCCGCAAGTATCGTTCGCTATCGTTGTCCCATGGGCGACGCAGGGGGATAGCGATGGCATTAACAACCGGATCGGCCGTCGCATTTTAGATGCTTATTTTGACTTGAAGGCGAAACGAACGGCTGGGGAAACGACGGCTACTGATGCAGAGACAAACGAACAATGACCATTGAAGCTGATTCGATCAGGAGATTTTCCGGTCGAATCGGCTTTTTTTATTTTCTTGCTCGGCGAAAGAGCATTAGAACATGGGCGAATGGGGAGGTATTAAGGAGGGGAACCGATCTGATGAAAACGATTGGAGTTTATATAATCTTAACATTCCGTTTAAACCTCGTTAATAGCCTTCACTTATGATAGGACATGTAAGAGAAAACGAATGGTGTAGGGGGAAAAACGATGAACAAATGGAAACGGCTCATGTTGTCCGGTGTGCTCAGCGGGATGATGGTGTTCGTTGCCGCCTGTGGCGGAGGGAACAAAGCAGGGGGAAATGATGCCGAAGGTGAGTCTGCATCGGAACTGTCAGGCGAAGTAATCATGGATGGCTCTTCGACTGTCTATCCGATTGCGGAGGCAGCCGCTGAAGAATATATGGCTGAACAGCCGAATGTGAAAGTGTCTGTCGGCATGTCGGGAACGGGCGGTGGATTTGAAAAATTCAGCAAAGGGGAAAGCGATTTTTCAAACGCTTCCCGTCCGATCAAAGAGGAAGAGAAACAAGCAGCCGCTGCCAACGACATCGAATTTCAAGAGTTTCAACTCGCTTATGATGGGCTTTCTGTCGTTGTCAATAAAGAAAACGACTGGGTTGACTACTTGACGGTAGATGAGCTGAAAAAAATGTGGACGGAAGACGGCAAGGAGAAAAAATGGTCGGATATCCGCTCGGGATGGCCGGATGAGGAAATTCAATTTTTCTCGCCTGGTCATGATTCCGGAACGTACGACTACTTTGATGAAGTGATTCTTGAAGGAAAAGAAATGGTCAAAACCGCTCAACTTTCTGAGGACGATAATATCCTCGTTCGTGGAGTCGAAGGGGATCGATACGCGATTGGTTACTTCGGCTATGCGTATTACTTGGAAAATAAAGATAAGCTGAAGATTGTGCCAATCGATGCCGGCAACGGTCCGATCGAGCCAACGAACGAGACGATTGAGACGGGAAAATATACTCCGCTTTCGCGTCCGCTATTTACGTATGTGAACGTCAAATCTTTGAAAGAAAAACCGCAAGTGTATGATTACATGGAGTTCTTGTTGGAAACAGCTGGGGATTTAGCCGAAGAAGTCGGTTATGTCCGCCTGCCGGAGGAAAAGTATAAGGAACAACTTGAAACGTTGCAAGGGTTGAAATAAGTTTCGTTAGGCCGGCGACAACGGATGTCTGTCGGCCTAGACTTGTGACTGCGGTTGGAATATGTCGGAAAGGAGTTTTCGATTTATGGGGATTCCAACGAATCAAGAACAGCCGTTCTCGGTGCGGGAGATGATTGTCGAAAATCAAAGGCGGCAACATTGGCCGAAAAGGATGGAAAAGATCGCGCCCAAGCTCCTTTTTACATTGGCGGCACTCTCCGTGCTCGTGACGCTTGGTATTTTGTTTACCCTTCTTTTTGAGACAATCGAATTTTTCCGCTGGGTATCGATCGTTGAGTTTGTCACGAGCAAAGAGTGGCTTCCGTGGAACGAGGAACACGGATCGTTCGGGGTGGCTCCGCTTGTGACCGGCACGTTGCTGACAACCGGTATCGCTATGCTTTTTGCTGTTCCGATTGGGCTCGCTTCGGCCATTTACTTGAGCGAGTACGCATCGGAGCGGACGCGGCGAATCATCAAACCGGCACTCGAAGTGCTTGCGGGCATTCCGACCATCGTTTACGGCTTTTTTGCCCTGACGATCGTAACGCCGTTATTGCAAAACGTCATTCCAGACCTAGAGATTTTTAATGCGCTCAGTCCGGGACTTGTGATGGGGATTATGATCATTCCGATGATTGCCTCGCTGTCGGAGGACGCGATGAGTGCCGTGCCGAATTCGATTCGCGAAGGCGCTCTTGCGCTTGGCGCGACAAAGCTCGAAGTGGCGCTTAAGGTCGTGCTTCCTGCCGCTGCTTCGGGAGTGATCGCTTCAGTGATTTTAGGCATTTCCCGGGCGGTTGGTGAAACGATGATCGTCGCGGTAGCCGGCGGATCGTCGCCGGAATTTACGTTTGATGTCACGAAGTCGATTCAAACATTGACGGCTTATATCGTCCAGGTGACAACGGGCGACGCCGGCTACGGGACAACGATTTATTACAGCATTTACGCGGTCGGGATGACACTCTTTCTTTTTACATTGGTGATGAATGTATTAGCGCAATACATTTCCCGTCGGTTTAGGGAGGAGTATTAAAAAATGGATAAACTGCTCGTTTCGAAGAGGATGAAAGGAAGGCTGGTGCAAAACGCCATCTTGCAAGCCATTTTCTTTTTCGCAACCGTTTTGGGGTTAATTGCTCTTATGTTGTTATTATCCCATGTCGTTATGCAGGCGATTGGCTGGCTGGATGGTGATTTTTTAAACAACTTTCCTTCACGTCGGCCGGAAGAGGCTGGGATGAAGTCCGGACTGATCGGCTCTCTTTGGCTGATGATGATCGTTGCACCGGTTTCGTTTATTTTAGGAGTCGGAACCGCCATTTACTTGGAAGAATACGCGCTCAAAAACCGATTTACCGCTTTTATTCAAACGAATATTTCCAATCTGACCGGTGTACCGTCGATTGTATTTGGTTTGCTCGGATTGACGATTTTCGTCCGTGAGCTCGGGCTTGGGCGCAGTGTTCTCGCTGCCGGATTGACCATGAGTTTACTCGTTTTCCCAGTGATCGTCGTCGCTGCCCAAGAGGCGATCCGTGCGGTTCCTCAGCAGTTGCGGGAAGCTTCATATGCCATGGGAGCGACGAAATGGCAAACGATTTGCCGGGTTGTGCTGCCAGCGGCGCTGCCAGGGATGCTGACGGGGGCTATTTTGGCGCTTTCCCGTGCTGTCGGGGAAACCGCACCGCTTGTGGTGCTCGGAATTCCGACGTTTATCGCCTACCTGCCGAGCGGCGTGTTAGACACGTTTACCGTTATGCCGCTGCAAATTTATAACTGGACAGGGCGGCCGCAGGAAGAATTTCAACATGTGGCAGCCGCAGGAATTGTCGTCTTGCTCGGCTTTCTCATTATGATGAATTCGGTCGCAGTGTTGATTCGCAACAAATTTCAAAAGCGATTTTAATTTCATGAACGGGAAATGAGCGAAAGGAGACCGATAAGATGATGGCAACAAAAACAAAAGAAACAAAGGTTGCTCCCCTGACTGTCGGATCAACCGCGGCGATGCCGACGGCCGAGAGTGGCGAAGCGAAAGGAGTCGTGTACGAGACGAAAGATTTGAATTTATGGTATGGAGAGCACCATGCGCTAAAACATATTCATTTAACGATTTACGAAAATAAAGTGACAGCGATTATCGGGCCATCGGGATGCGGAAAATCGACCTATATTAAAACGTTGAACCGAATGGTTGAACTCGTGCCGAACGTCCGCATCGCCGGCCATCTTGCCTACCGCGGGCGCAATATTTTTGATCCGTCCTATCCAGTCGAACAGCTGCGGACACAAATCGGCATGGTGTTTCAAAAGCCAAACCCGTTTCCGAAATCGATTTACGACAATATTGCTTACGGTCCTCGTATTCACGGCATCCGCAATAAAAAAGTGCTCGATGAAATTGTCGAAAAAAGCTTGCGCGGGGCGGCGCTTTGGGATGAGGTAAAAGACCGGCTTCGCGATCATGCTTACGGTTTATCTGGAGGGCAGCAGCAACGCCTGTGCATCGCCCGCTGTTTGGCAATCGAACCGGACGTCATTTTAATGGATGAGCCGACTTCGGCGCTCGACCCGATTTCGACGCTAAAAATCGAAGAACTTATCCAAGAATTGAAAAAACAATACAGCATTATTATTGTGACCCATAACATGCAGCAGGCGGCGCGCATTTCAGACAAAACAGCATTTTTCTTGAACGGGGAAGTGATTGAGTACGCAGAGACGAGCAAGCTGTTTTCGAATCCTGCCGACCGGCGTACGGAAGATTACATTACCGGCCGTTTCGGGTAAAAACAAAGGAGGCAAGCAAAGAAATGCGTGAAACGTTTGCTGATGATTTACGGGCGTTGCATAACAAGCTGATCGAAATGGGACGGTTAACAGAAGTGGCACTGCAACAGGCGATTGAATCGTTTCAAACGCAAAACAAAAAGTTGGCGATGGCGGTTATTGACGGAGACGGTTCAATTGATAAGTTCGAGGAGGAAGTGAATGATTTCGCATTATGGCTCATTGCGAAACAGCAGCCGGTCGCGACTGATTTGCGCCGTATCGTCGCCGCAATCAAAATCGCGAGCGATATCGAACGAATCGCCGATTTTGCTGTGAATATCGCTAAGGCATGCATCCGCATCGGCGGCCAGCCGTTTGTGATTGATATTCGCCCGTTCGTGTTGATGCATCGCCTGGCCACAGACATGGTATCGACGGTGATTGCTGCGTACGATCAGGAAGATGTGTCGTTGGCTGCACAAATTGCCGATATGGACCATCAAGTCGATGAACAGTACGGAGAACTGATGAAGTCGTTGCTTGAGATGGAGAAAACGGACAAAGAGGCGCTGGCGCAAATGAACGTGCTTGCCCTCGTCGCTCGATATATGGAGCGGACGGCGGATCATGCGACCAATATTGCTGAACATCTCATTTACCTTGTCAAAGGGAAGCATTACGACTTGAATGACTGACAGTATAAATGTAAGGAGGCGTCCTGGTAGGCGCCTCCTTTTGGCTGAATTATGGGCTGGTAATGAGGCGGCTGATCGCCGCATAATCCATATCGCTGCGCACATTGTAGGCGCCGGGGCGGATCAAATGCGCCAGCCCACGCTTCTGCAAATAGTCATTGAACGAGCGAGCGCTGTCGATGATGTGGGCAGCCTCAAGCTCTTTGGCGAACGTTTCCGGCGTATCCCCTTTTTCAATCACAAGGCGGTACACATAAACGGTTTGCACCGATTGTTTCGGCGGCTGCTCGACCGACGCCTTCGATTGGGTGCTTAAGAGCTTGTCGTATTCGTCCTTCGTAACAGCGACGAGCTCATGTTGTTGAAGGTACGCCTTGACGTCCACATCGGTCGACTCAGGCGGAGGGGAAGTGTAATATGCGGCGCCGATAATCGACGTCGAAACAAGCAAGCCAAAGGCGAAAGAACGTATCGTCCGCTTTCTCATCGCTGCAATCTCCTTATCGTCCGCTCGACTTCAGGAACAGTCAAGCCGGTTTCTTGCGCGATCTCATCGAGAGGAAACCCTTGTTTATGTAAAAGCAAGACGCGTCGATCGGTCGCCGATAATGCTCCGCCACGGCGAGGTGAAGCTGAACGCCGGCGCTCGGGGATAAGCAGCTCTTCTTCAATGACTTGCAGTCGCTTTTTCATTTGGTACGTTTCTTGGGCGAGCGAAACGGTCAACTGCTCGATTTGTTCTTCGAGCGGTTTTAATTCGTCTTTGGCAAAAAACGAGATGATGAGCAAAAGAATCGATAAGACCGCTAAAGCGATGACTGCGTATTCTACCATTGTCCATCCCTCCTTTTTTCACTATATCATATCAATCTTTGTTTGTGGCCAGTCTTATTGAAAAAGATAAAATTTAGAGGTGGAAATCACCACAAAAAAATGCTATCATAGAAAGGTCTGATTATATAAAGCACGTTTGGAGGGAAAAAGATGCGCGTGAACATTACATTAGCATGCACAGAATGCGGCGAACGCAATTACATTTCGTCCAAAAATAAACGCAACAATCCAGAGCGTCTTGAGCTGAAAAAATATTGCCCGCGGGATCGCAAAGTCACGTTGCACCGTGAAACGAAGTAAGCAGTAGGAAGATCATTCCTGCTGCTTTTATCTTTATGCTGAAAAGGGGGAAGACGATGGATTGCAAACGGGAACTGCGCCGCCGGATGGTTGATCGCCTTCGGCAGCTTTCACCCGCCGAGAAACAGGCATATGATCGGCAAATTGCTGCTTATTTATACCGGTGGCGGCAATGGCAAGAGGCCAAAGTCGTTGCCATCACGATAGCAAAAGAGACGGAAGTGGACACTGTGCCGATCATCGAACGAGCTTGGCAAGAAGGAAAAACGGTCGGTGTGCCAAAATGCAATCCAATGACAAAAACGATGACGTTCCGGCAAATTGCATCGTTCGCCCAACTTGAGAAGGCGTATGCCGGATTGCTCGAGCCGATCGAAGAACAAACAACGGCGCTCGGCCGCGATGAGTTTGATCTCATCATCGTTCCGGGCGTATGTTTCACGAAAACCGGCTACCGAATCGGCTATGGGGGCGGGTATTACGACCGGTATTTGCAGGGGATAACGGCGACGACCGCGGCGCTCGCCTATTCGTTTCAAGTGGTTGAAGACATTCCTGTCGAGGATCACGATGTGCCGGTCGAGTTTATGATTACTGATCAAGGGGTTATTCATTGTGAGCCATGAATGGTGGTATGCGGCTGCCTCTGTCATCGCAGCTGGTGGCGGATGGCTATTGCGGTCGCTGTCTGTCTCAGGGGCAGCGGCGACCGTTGTCGTCGGCACGCTGGTCGGATGCGGCTTTTCTTGGGGCGGATTATGGTTGTTAGGGCTCTTTTTTGCCAGCTCCAGCTTCTTTAGCAACGCCGGGAAGAGGAAAAAAGCAAAGATGGCTGGAAAATTGGCCAAAGGTGGGCGGCGTGATGCTGTCCAGGTGCTTGCCAACGGCGGAGTGCCAGCTGTTTTGGCGCTGTTGGCGCTGTTACGTCCTGATCCGGTATGGAATGAGCTGTTCGTTGTTGCCGTCGCAGCAGCGAACGCTGACACGTGGGCATCGGAAATCGGCGCCTTGAGCCGACGGCCGCCGCGGGCATGGCCGAGCTTTCAGCCGGTGGAAGCTGGCACTTCGGGAGCGGTGACGCTCCTTGGCACGGTTGCTTCCCTCGCTGGGGCGCTGTTCATCGCTGCTGCCGGTGCACATTTCCTGCATACTACGCCATTTTTAACGATTGCGTTGTTCGGCTGGTTCGGCAGCTGGCTGGACACATGGCTTGGTGCCGCTTGGCAGTCCGCCTACCGCTGCCTGGTATGTGGGGCAGCCACAGAACGGAAATGGCATTGTGGGCAAAGGACGATCCATGTGAAAGGATGGCGTTGGCTTGACAACGATGCAGTCAACGCGTTGTCGATCATTGGCGCGGTGCTCGCCGCTGCGTTCGTGTTCGTGCGCTGATGAATGCGCTTCATAATTAAGGAGAAAAAGGGAAAAAGAATAACGAACGTATCATATGATGAAGGGGGAGCACCAATGAACAAATGGGCGTATTCACTATTGGTTGTTGCTGTCGGATGGCTTGCCTACCGTTACCGTTACCGGATGGCCGACTGGGCATTGCGCATTCCGTCGCTGCGAAAACAGCTCATCCGGTTTGCGCTCAACATTCCTGCGGTACGCGGTGCTCTTGTCTCGCAAATGTTGCGCCCGTGAGGCAGCGATGAAACGGTGGGAAGCCGTTTGGTTTGATGTGGATGAGACGCTCATTGACTATGAGCAGACGTTTTGCGCCGCCATCCGCCATTGTTTTCATCGCTTTTTTCCGGCTGCTCCCGTTTCGTTTTCCGTTTGGTTTCCCATTTTCAAAGAGGCGTGCGACCGATATTGGGCCGACTACGAAGCCGGAGCGTTGACGCGTCGTGCTTACCGTCGGCTCCGCTTTCTCGATGCGGCGCGCGCCTGCCAAATCGAAGCGGACGAGGAGATGGCCGACCGGTTTCACACGTATTTTGACGGGGTAGTCAGCCGGTTTGCTGTCGCCTTGCCGGGCATAACCGATTTGCTTTGCCAATTGCGCGCAGCCAACGTGCCTCTGGGGGTTATTACGAACGGCAGCGGTGCCATTCAGCGCGGGAAACTGGCCTCCTGCGGTCTTCATAACTTTTTCCGCGGCGATGCCGTGATTATTTCTGAAGAAGTTGGGTATAAAAAACCGGAGGCGGCGATTTTTCACTATGCTAGAAACAAGCAACCGTCCAAGCAGCCGGTATATGTCGGCGACTCGTGGAAATTGGATGTAGAGGGAGCGCTTGGCGCCGGTTGGGAGGCTGTGTATTTTCGACCGCGGCAACCGGCTCCCACCGGCTCGTCCGTCCCAGTGTGCCGGACGGTCGGCGAATTGACCGCCTTGCTGCTCAATGGGCTTGGCCTCGTCGGAGAAAGGGAGAGGAGAACGTGATCGGAACGATGGATGTATTGTTTTGGCAGCTTGTTCGTCTTTTAATCCATAGCGGCTACCGCATCGCACAGATGTCTGAGCGCGGCGATGAAATATGGCTTGAATCGGGCCACTGGCGGCGTCCGACGATTGTCCGTCTTGTGCGCGCCGATTTTGATTGGAGCCGGTCGCTGCGCCTCGATATCGAGTATACATGGCAATTTGTCCGGCAAATGAATGGACGAAAAATCGGCAAAGGAGGCCATGTCGTCAATGTATATGTGATGGCGTATCCGCCGGTCGACGATTGGGAATTTCTTGTAGATGAACCGCTTCCACTTTCCGAGCCAGCGGATGGCGCGTTTCATACGCTTCTCATTCATAGCAGCAACACAGCTGAGATGTTGCCGCGCCTTGCGGACATGACCGGCGCCACGATCCGACCGGAGCCGCTCACGGAGGGAGCCGACCCGTTTGCCACCGCCGAGCGTTTGAAATATGAAGTGCTAACGGAATGGCGCCGTGAGCAGGAAGAAGAACGCCGCATTTTTGAATACGGCAAGCCCTTGTTCACAAGGCTGTTGATCGTCGTGCAAGTGGTGATGTTTCTCATTCTCGAATGGAGCGGCGGCAGCACGGACCCGAGCGTCTTAATCCGTTATGGCGCTAAGTTTAACCCGCTCATTGAAATGGGGGAATGGTGGCGCTTTTTAACGCCGATGTTTTTACATATCGGGTTTTTGCATTTGCTGACCAACACGTTCGCTTTATATTATTTAGGAATAACGGTTGAACGGCTGTATGGTTCGCTTCGATTTTTGCTCATTTATACAACAGCCGGCTTTTTTGGGACGTTAGCGAGTTTTTTGTTTACCCCTTCTATCTCTGCCGGGGCGTCTGGCGCCATTTTTGGATTGTTTGGGGCGCTTCTTTATTTCGGTACGGTATATCGGCACTTGTTTTTTCGCACAATGGGGATGAACGTAATCAGCTTAATTGTTGTGAACTTACTGTTTGGTCTGCTTGTCCCTGGCATTGATAACGCCGGCCATATCGGTGGACTAGTCGGTGGCTTTTTGGCCGCGGGCGCTGTCCATTTACCGAAGCGTGCCGCTTGGGGAAGACAGATGAAGGCGTTGGTTGTTGCCGCGTTGTTGGCCGCCGCCGGTTTATGGCTTGGTTTTCGCTAAGGGACTTGGATAAGCATCACTTTTTCGTCGTTTTTCGCCTCTAGCAAGATGAGGATTCTACGATAATCTTTTTGAATCAAAATGAGTGGCATCGTGCTGCCGATTGGCGAGAGGATGGAACCATCCTCTTTTTTTATGCCTAGCACATACGACTTGTATAACCCTTCCCATAGACGGCCGATCATCGTTTGCGTTTTTGCTGTCGATAAGCCGGGCAGCGGCTGTTCCGTATAGGCAACCAACTCTGGCAAATAAAGAGCGTAATAGTCGTCTTTGGATAAGGAAAAATAATCTAGCAACTCGTCTGCTTTATGACGGAGAAACTCGTTGGCCGCTTTGTTTAAGACGCGCTGCCATTCGCGCTCGTCGTCTGTTTTCGGCCGCCGGAACGATGTGAGCGGATAGTACGGCGAGTCGATGACATATAAGTACGTACTTGACATCGTCTGGCTGCTCGTAATGACTTCCCCTTTATGCAGTTCGCCATGATGGAACGTAATCGCTTGGAAGAAACGGCTGTCATGCGTCATCACCGTCTTCTCCATCCGGATCGTATCCACATCCGTTTCCCATTTGGATAACACATCAATTAATCGGCCATCGGCAAACAGCAAGGAGATATCTTGTCGCAAATAAGCGCGGCGATTTAACGTCGAGGTGGTTGACCAGCGCAACGTATAGCGTTCGCGCTCTTTTTTGGCGCCGAGCACAAGCGTTGTTTTCGCTTCGGTGAATACCGCTTCACGGTCGAGCGGGAAAAATTTGATCGTTTCCACGATGCGATGGCGCTCCCACCACGAGAAGAGAGGAGCCGCGACGGCCATAATGACGACAAGCAGCGCGGCAACGATCACCCATCTTTTCATGACATCCTCCTGGATTGGACAAGGTTGTCACCAATATATGCATCGCAAGGAACATTTATGTATGAATTTCCTTTTCATTGTCTATGATGAGGAGTATATAGTGAACGATCTGCAGGGGATGATGATGGAAAAACGAGTGCCAAAACAACCAGCCTCCCGCCGCCTTCATGACAATGCTGCTTACTTATCGGAGCGGCTTGGGGTCGACAAAAGTTTTGATGTCATTCGCCTTGACGTTGAGTATGGCGGCCGGGCCATGGCGTTGTTTATGATTGATGGATTTGTCAAAGACGATATGTTGCACTATTTAATGGAATATTTATCTGGTCTTGAAGAACATGAACTTAAAAACCATCCGCTCGAGAAGTTGTTAAAGACACATCTTCCTTACGTTGAAATCGGGCAAACAGACGATCTCGAAGAAGCAGCCGCCGCGGTGCTTGCAGGACCGACAGCACTCGTCGTTGATGGGGTTGAACATATCATTTTGATTGATGCCCGCACTTATCCGGTGCGCGGACCGGAAGAACCGGATACCGAGCGGGTGGTGCGCGGGGCGCGCGATGGCTTCGTGGAAACGATCGTCTTTAATACGGCCCTCATCCGCCGCCGCGTCCGCGACCCGTCGCTGCGCATGGAATATGTGCAGGTGGCGCGTCGTTCAAAAACCGATATTTGTATTTGCTACATCGAGGAAATTGCCGATCCGGAGCTGGTTCGCCGTGTTCGTGAATCGATCGCCGCCATTGACACGGACGGACTCGTAATGGCGGAAAAAACGGTCGAGGAGTTTGTTTCTGGGCGGCATTGGAATCCATATCCCGTTGTCCGCTATACGGAACGTCCCGATACGGCGGCCGCCCATTTGTATGAAGGGCATGTGCTTGTCATTGTTGACGGATCGCCAAGCGTCATGATTACTCCGGCGACGTTTTGGCATCATTTGCAGCATGCCGAAGAATATCGGAACAAGCCGATCGTCGGAGCGTATTTGCGGCTTGTCCGTTTTTTAGCTGTCTGGGCGTCGGTGTTTTTGTTGCCGCTTTGGTACTTGTTCATGACAGAGCCGGAGCTGTTGCCGGGGGCGTTGCAATTTTTAGGAAAGGCGAATTTAGGTGATATTCCACTTTTTGCCCAACTTCTTATGATTGAAGTGGGGATGGATATGTTGCGGATGGCCGCCATTCATACACCGTCATCGCTGGCCACTGCGCTTGGCCTTGTCGCCGCGCTCATGATCGGCGGCATTGCGGTAGAAGTTGGTCTCTTTTCCAATGAGGTCATTTTATATTTTTCGGTTGCTGCGATCGGCACATTTGCAACGCCGAGCTATGAAATGAGTTTGGCAAACCGGCTCGTCCGTATTGCTTTGCTCATTTTGTCGGGCTTGTTCGGCCTGTTTGGCTATGTGCTCGGCATTGCTGTTTGGATCATTGCATTGGCCAGAATGTCGTCATTTGGCATTCCATACTTATGGCCGTTTATCCCGTTTTCTTACCGGGGGATGCGTGATGTGCTCATCCGTTCGCCGATGCCGTTGAAAAACCGGCGGCCGGCTATTCTCCATCCGCGCGACCCCGATCGTTAGCGCAGGCGCTGATAGAAGCAGCGCCTGCATTTTTTTGCCTTGACTGTCACGGTGGTTTGCCGCTACATTAAAAAGAGAGAAAAGGAGCTTAGAAGACGATGAAGACAGTATATGATGTGCAACAGTTACTTAAACAGTTTGGCACGATTATTTATGTCGGCGACCGGCTTGCCGATTTAGAGTTGATGGAAGAGGAAGTGAAAGAACTGTACGAGTCCCAGCTGATCGATGCCAAACAGTTGCAGGCCGCACTATTCATTTTGCGGCATGAAGCGCAAATCGAGCGAGAAAAACGAATGACAAAAGGATGAGGACGAAATGCAACAATGGTTGGTAGGTATTGATCTTGGCGGTACAACGATCAAAATGGCGTTTGTGACAACTAGCGGCGATATCGTGCATAAATGGGAGATCCCAACCAATATTTCGAATCGCGGGGAGCATATTGTCGCTGATATTGCCCGGTCGCTTGATGAGACGCTCGTCAAGCTTAATGCGACGAAAGAGCAATTGCTCGCAATCGGCATCGGCGCCCCGGGGCCGGTGCAAGAGGAAACGGGGACACTGTATGAGGCCATCAACTTAGGGTGGACGAATTATCCTTTGAAACAGCAATTGGAAGCGGCAACAATGTTGCCGGTGGCTGTGGATAACGACGCCAATATCGCTGCGCTCGGTGAAATGTGGAAAGGAGCTGGGGGCGGTGCACGCCATTTGCTGTTTGTCACGCTCGGCACCGGCGTGGGCGGCGGTGTGATCTCCAATGGCACCATCGTGCGCGGGACGAACGGTGCCGGTGGGGAGCTCGGCCATATGACGATGGTCGTCGATGGAGGCGCGCCATGTAATTGCGGAAAAACCGGTTGTCTTGAAACGATTGCGTCGGCGACCGGAATCGTGCGGATCACTAACGAAAAACTGGCCGCTGACGAGCAGCCAAGCGTGCTGCGCGGCGGAGAGGTCACCGCCAAAGCTGTGTTTGATGCCGCCAAAGCAGGTGATCCGCTCGCGCTACAAATCGTTGACGAAGTGACGCACTACCTCGGTTTGGCGTTGGCGAACGCCGCCAATGTAACCAATCCGGAGAAAATCGTCATCGGCGGCGGTGTCTCGAAAGCAGGCGATATACTCGTTGAGCATGTGACCACCCATTTCCGTCGTTTCGCTTTTCCACGCGTCGCTGCTGGAGCTGAGATCGCCTTGGCGACGCTCGGCAATGATGCGGGTGTCATCGGCGGCGCCTGGCTGGCCAAAGCGCTTGCCGGTGCCTAAAACAACAACGGCTGGCTGCCATATGGCGGCAAGCCGTTGTTTTCATTTTTTGGCGTCCATTGACATATGTTGGAGATAGAAGAATAGGAAGGAGAGACGGCGCATGCACATTCAAGCATGGCCAGGAGATACGTTTGAGAAGTATGGGCGATGGTTTGGTGTGCCGACCGAGTTAATCATGGACGCCAATTTGCACGTTGAAAAGGGAAGGCTATGCCCGGGACAGACGGTTGCTATTCCAGGATATGACATGATGGATACGTGGGAAGCGCTCGCTAGCTGCCTGTCGCTGCCGGTCGAGGCGCTGCAGCGGCTGCCGGGGGCGATGGCGGTCATCAACGGAACAGTACCGTTGCCGAAGCGGATCATTTCCCCTGTTGTCCGTCGCGCCCAGCCTTATGATTTTGCCGCTCTTGCCGAAGATATTGAAGCGATTATTCGCTGCTATCCATTTGTGCGCCGACGGACGATCGGTCATAGTGTGCTCGGCTTGCCGCTTGTCGAGCTGCAAATTGGCCGTGGGCCCGTGCGCATCCATATGAACGGATCATTCCATGCTAATGAGTGGATTACAACGGCGGTGTTAATGGCGCTCATTGATGATTATTTACGAGCGCTTGTCGATGATGCCGTGCTTGCTGGCCATCGGGTGCTTGAATATTACCATAAAGTTACCCTTTCGATCGTGCCGATGGTCAACCCGGATGGTGTCAACCTCGTGCTTAACGGCCCGCCCGAAGAGGAGACATACCGAAACGACGTCGTCCGCATCAACGGCGGTTCGCTCGATTTTTCACAATGGAAAGCGAATATTCGCGGCGTTGATTTAAACAATCAATTTCCGGCTCGCTGGGAAATTGAACAGGCTCGCAAACCACCAAAAGCACCGGCACCGCGTGATTTTCCAGGCTTTGCCCCCCTCACTGAGCCGGAGGCGAAGGCGATGGCAGCGTTGGCGGAAACAAGCGATTTTGCCATGGTTGTCGCGTTTCATACACAAGGAAAAGAAATTTACTGGGGATATGAAGGATTGGAACCATTCGAAGCGGAAGCGACCGTCAAGGCGATGGCGGAAGCAAGCGGATACAAGGCTATCCGCTACATTGACAGCCATGCTGGCTATCGCGATTGGTTCATTCAGATGTGGAAGCGGCGTGGCTATACGGTCGAGCTCGGAGAGGGCGTCAATCCGCTGCCGCTCTCACAATTTGCGCAAATTTACCAAGAGGCCCTTGGCCTGTTCTTAGCAACGCTCAAAATGGCGTAAAAAAACGCAAGAGGCTCGATTTGCCTCTTGCCTTTTTAATGTGTGCCGGTCGGAATTCCGTTATGCAAAATTGTCATGATCGTAAACCAGCCGAATACAGCCGCCGTTCCAAGTCCGAACAAAAACCCGAGCACGTTTTTCTCGCGCAACGTCCGAAGCATTCCATAAAGGGCAAGCAACGAGATGAGCGCGAAAATAATCACTGTACCCATCGTTTTCCCTCCTCATGAAACAGTATGTACAAACGAGTCCATTCTTTTTCATTGTAATCTTTTTTCTTCCATTTGTCGAGGTCCATTCCCTTTTTATTTTTTCCTTTCATCGTGTGGGAAAAAACAGTAAAATAAAGCTAAACATGCATTGGCCATGCCAAATAAAGGAGGAAACGGTTATGGAATGGACGCGCATTCCTGTCGGCCCAATTCAGGCGAATGCTTACCTTTTGTCAGCCGAAGACGGCTCATGCGTCATCGTTGACCCCGGAGCGGAAGGAGCAGCGCTCGTTCGCCGAATGGAGGAAAAACAGCTGACGCCGTTGGCAATTTTATTGACGCACGCCCATTTTGACCATATCGGCGGCATTCCAGATGTGCTCGCCCGCTGGGATGTTCCAGTCTATTTGCATGAAAACGAAAAACAATGGCTACAAGATCCAGCGTTAAATAGCTCGCTTTATTTTGGGGCTCCGGTCGTTGTCCGCTGCGAACCGACATGCATCGCAGGGCGGACGACGCTGACGATTGGCCCGTTTGTGTTTGACGTCCGCGAAACGCCGGGCCACTCACCGGGCAGTGTCTCGTATTATTGCGAAGCAGCGCAAATTGTATTTTCCGGTGATGCGCTGTTTGCCGGCAGCATTGGGCGTACCGATTTGCCAGGCGGCAATCATCAACAGCTGCTAAACAGCATTCATGACGAGTTGCTCACGCTGCCTGAGGAGACGATTGTCCTCTCTGGCCATGGGCCGGAGACGACGATTGGCGCAGAAATGGACACAAATCCGTTTTTGCATGGGTTTTCATAAGAAAAGCAATGCATGGAGTTAACCGATGTTCGCATCATGAAAAACAGGCAGACGACCGTCTGCCTGTAAAAACAGAAAAAACCCTCCTTAGTCGTGCCAAGAAGGGTTTTCGGGGGATGTTCTATTCACCATCATGGGAGGGGATATAGTTGAGCTACTAATATAACGATATACGATTGTTTTTACTATGTCAATAGTAAAAAACAAGAAACCTTGAGGAAGGAATGAATGATGGAGCGACTGTACAAGGAAATTGCCGCAGCGCCGGACGGACGAGTGTCATATGCGGATTATATGCAAATGGCCCTTTATGATGAACGCTTCGGCTATTACACGCGTGAACGGGAGAAAATAGGAAAGGAAGGCGATTTTTTCACGAACGGCTCTTTGGCGCCGGCGTTTGGAAAAGCGCTTGCTTCGTTTTTGATCCGACTTGTAGAACAGGGAGGGCTGCCGCCGGCTGTTTGCGAATGGGGGGGCGGAGACGGGCGTCTAGCACTGGTCGTATTGGAAGAATGGAAGAAAAAAAGCCCGCATACATATAAAAATTTGTCGTATACGATCATCGACCAAAGTCCGTTTCACCGCCGGCGCCAACAGGAAACGCTGCGTCCGGTTGCGGAACGAGTGAGACAATATGACGCTATTTCTCGTTGGCTTGATGAGTGCGGGCCGTTTTCCGGCATTGTGTTTAGCAACGAATTTTTTGATGCATTTCCAGTCCATGTCATCACAAAGGAACAGGGTGTTTTGTACGAATGTTTTGTCGCCGCCCGCAACGGTCGGCTCGTTGAGGAAAAAGCACCGCTTCGAAATCCGGACATTATTCATTATTTGGATGAGCGCGGTTTGGCTCTCTCCGAAGGTCAGCGGTTGGAAGTGCCGTTGGCGATGAAACAGTTTTGGCTCGAAATCAGCCCGCTGTTCCGTCAAGCAGTGATGGTAACAATCGATTACGGTTACACGGATGAACAGCTGGGGGCACCAACGCGTCGGCACGGGAGTTTACGCGGCTATTTCCGCCATCAGCTCATTTCAGACCCGCTCTGTCATCCGGGAGAGATGGACTTGACGTCCCATGTGCAATGGGATGCACTTCGTTTATACGCCCGGCGGGCCGGGTGGGAGGAAGTGGCGTTCGTCCGCCAAGATCGGTTTTTGTTAGCGGCTGGTCTCTTAAACGAATGGGTCGTTTCCGAAAGCGCGGAGTTGTTTTCATCGGCGAGTCGACAAAACCGAATGATCCGCACGCTTATTACCGATGACGGCATCAGCCGCTTTTTTGATGTGCTCATTCATCAAAAAGGAGTAAGGCTTTCCGCCGTGGATATTTGGGCGGCGCCGGAGTTTTTGCCGTAAAGAAAAACAGGCAGAGGGATCTGCCTGTTTTTATTCGCCCATGCCGGGTACCATCATAAATGTTGTCCAATACGTGAACGCAGCAAAGAAAATCGTTAAATATGCCCCGAAAATATAAATGTACATTCTTTCGGTCAGCTTTAAAAAGCCAAGGAACAGGAAAAACACCGTTTGGCCAAAGAAGATGAGCGAGGTTGTATGCATATGGCCGAGGTAAAACATGACGGCGAAAATGCCAGTCCAAAAGGCAAGCACGCGGAACATGCGATCCATTATGTATCCCTCCTTTTATGCAATCCAGTTGTCCTTACTTATTATAATGTACAATAGTTGGGAATGTAAATAACGCTTTCGGACAGGCTGTAAGAAAAAGATTGGGCGCCTGCCGTCAAACAGCCACCCTCGTATGAAGAAAAAAAGGGGAGAAGGACCGCTGCTACGGGCGGATGGCGATGCGGTAGGCGCAACGGCGGCTGCCGTTCATCATATTTTCTGTTTCATTCACTTTGGCATCGGCAAACAGCGCTTCCACCATTCCTTCTAAAAAAGCATGGTGCATTCCGCAAACGGTATCCGGTTGCTGTACGGCGATTTCTTTGAATGGACAGTTGAAAATGTCGAGGTAAAGCATTTGTTCGTCTTCTTCATAGTGAATTTGCGGAAGAAATCCGGCCGCTTCAGCTGCTTCTTCCATGATGCGGATTTTTTCCTCCAAGGTAAGCGCACTTGTTGATCTGTTATGCGGCAGGCGGTTGGCAACGAGTTCATAGCCAAACTGTTTTCCCGTTTCACGCAATGCTTCAAGCCCGATCGGACCGAGTTTGGCCATCGTTTGAATGGCGATGCGGGCCAAAAGCTTGTAATCACGGAACGGAAAGTACAGCCCGACTACTTCGTCCGACAATCGGTACAATCGACTCGGACGTCCGCCTTTTCCCGTTTTTTGCGTATCCGATACGACCATGCGAACATCTTCAAGTTTTGTTAAGTGAAGACGGGCAACGTTCGGATGGATGTGGAATTTTTCGGCGATCTCTTGAACCGAAACTTCGCGGTGTATTTTAGCCATGTATTCGTAAATATGAAACCTTGTTGGGTCAGATAGCACGTTTGTAATTTTTAACGTTTGTTCCATCGGGTTTCCCTCCTAAATAAATCATTGATACGGTTATTATAATGAAATGGGTCAAAGCAAGGAATGATTTTTGTCACTATTGGCGGCGAGTCGGACAAAATTCAAAAAATGTTCACGAAAAATTTTTTCGACAAGCAGCAGGAAAACGAGCAATATCTGTCGAAATACAAAGCAATCTGTCGAAAGGAGGGAATATGTTCTGGATGATATCGAACAAGTAGCGAACCGTCTCCTCGCCGAAGCGGTGCAACGCCGCGCCTCTGACCTTCATCTCGTCCCGCGCCGACATGATGCGATCATTCGCCTCCGCCTTGACGGTATGCTCATCGATGTTGGTACAATCTCGAAAGAAACCGCTGAACGCGTCATCGTCCATTTCAAATTTTTGGCTGGCATGGATATTGGCGAACGCCGTCGTCCGCAAAGCGGCGCGATGGAAGTGAATGAGTCCGGGGAAACGGTGTATTTGCGCTTATCCACGCTGCCGACGCTTTATGATGAAAGCCTCGTCATCCGCCTTCTACCGCAGCGCTTTTCGCTGCCGCTTCGTGAACTATCCTTATTTTCCCACTCCACCGCACGATTGTTTTCCTTTATGCAGCAGCCACAAGGACTCGTGTTGCTGACCGGCCCAACCGGGTCGGGAAAGACGACGACATTGTATACGCTTCTCGACGTTTGCCAAGCGGAAAGACAACGTAACATTATCACGTTGGAAGATCCGATTGAAAAACGGAATGATCGGTTTTTGCAAGTGCAGATCAATGAAAAAGCAGGTATCACGTATGCAGCCAGCTTGAAAGCCGCTTTGCGCCATGACCCGGATGTGTTAATGGTCGGCGAGATCCGCGACCATGATACGGCAGCGATCGCCGTACGATCAGCGTTGACAGGGCACTTGGTGGTATCGACCATGCATGCTGCTGATGCAGTCGGCGCAGTGTATCGGCTCCATGAGTTCGGGGTGTCTCCCGGCGACTTGGCTGAGACGTTGCTTGCTGTTTCGGCGCAGCGTCTTGTTGAGCTTCGCTGCCCGCTATGCGGTGACAATTGCCATCCGGCTTGTCGTCGGCTTCAACGAAGACGGCGTGCTGCCGTTCATGAGCTGCTTTACGGCTCAGCGCTCCTTGATGTCATCCGTTCGCTGTCGGGGGAAGGCGAGCAACGGCTCCGCCCGCATCTGACATTAGCACGCCTTATCCGCAAAGGAATCGCGCTCGGGTATTTGCCGACTCGCGCGCTTGAACTTGTCGGAGGGGGAGAACGATGAAGAAGAAAACGTGGCCGCTTGCTGAACAAGCATTGTTTTTTGCTCGACTTGGCCGGCTGCTTGAGCGCGGCTATCCGCTCGGACAAGCGCTCGAATTTTTAGCCATCCAAGCCCCAATGAAGCGCCGGTTGGAGCTTGAACGTTGCTTGCAGCAGCTGCGGGCCGGTTTGCCGTTGTTTGCCGCCATCGAGGAGCTGCCTGTCGACCGTCTTGCTGTCAGCCTGCTCTTTTTTGCCGAAAGGCATGGCGATTTGCCGCGCGGCATGGCGGAGGCGGGGGCGGCGCTCGCACAAAAAGCGCGTTTCGGTGAACAGCTGCGCCGCTTTGGGCGCTACCCTCTTTTTCTTTTCGCTTTGCTCATCGTCATGCTACTATTGATGGAACGATGGCTGCTTCCGCAATTTGAGCGAACCGCCGCGGCGCTTTCACCTGAAAATGAACAAACTTCTCTACTTATTGCGCTCATCGCTCACGCTCCGATGGCGTTGGTCGTCATCGCTTCCTTCGCCATATTCTCCTGGCTGTTTTACGCTGTTTTCTTCCGCCGCTGGCCGATTGCCCGCCAGCTTCAGCTCTCCTTGTCCATTCCGTGGTGCGCTTCGGTTGTGAAACTGTTGGTTACGTATGTTATGGCCCGCCAGCTCGGCCGTCTTCTGCAAGCGGGGTTGTCTGTCTACGAAGCCCTCGGGGTTTTCAGTGAGCCTTTCTCTTGGCCGTTTCTACAAATGGAAGGTAAACGAATTCGTGATGGGTTGGTCAAAGGGATGCCGCTTGATCATCTCGTCAGCGTTGTCCGCTATTATGAACCGGAGCTGGCGCTTGTCATCCGCCACGGCCAGTCGAACGGCGAACTTGGCAAAGAGCTCGAACATTACGGTGAGTTTTTGCTGCAAGTGATCGAAAAGAAGCTTGAAACAGCGTTGAAGCTTGTGCAGCCACTCTTGTTGTCAGCAGTCGGGGTGCTTGTCGTCGGCATGTATTTGGCTATTTTGCTGCCGATGTTTTCGATGTTGAACGGGCTGTAAAGCTGCATAGGAATATGCGGCGGCTAAAGATGAGAGGTGAGACTGACGATATGAAGGAGGAGTTGCCATGAACGAAAAAGGGTTTACACTTATTGAAATGCTCATTGTGTTAATGGTCATTTCTGTGTTGCTGTTAGTTGCGATTCCAAACATCACAAAGCATAACGGCATGATTAACGACAAAGGATGTGAGGCGTTTTTGAGCACGGTACAGGCGCAAGTGAAGGCATATGAGATGGAGCATAACAAAATTCCAACCGTTCAACAATTGCTTGATGGCCGTTATATTAAATCGGACAAATGCCCGAACGGTCATGCGATCAAAATTAACGAGAATGGCGATGTGAGCGAAATTGGCTCGTAACGGTGGGTTTACGCTGCTTGAAATGCTAGTCGTTTTGTCGATCGTGCTTCTGTTGGCGGCACTGGCCGTCCCAGAGCTTGGTGGGATCATGCAGCAGCGTGAGGAAGCGTATATGCTGGCGCTGCTGCGAGCCGATTTGTATGGCGCTCAGCAGCATGCCATCGCCAAGCGAGGGAAAGTATCCGTGTTTTTCACCGAAGGACGCGGTGAGTATCGGGTGGTTGATGCGGAGAGTGGTCAGCAGATCGTCGTCCGCACGCTCCCGGCGCCATGGCGGTTTCAGATTGGCACGCTGCGCAATCCGGTCGTCTTTACTGATAACGGCAATATTGAACAAGGCGGGACTGTTTGGGTAAAAAGTAGCGAAAACAGTTATAAAGTGACGTTTTTGCTCGGAAAAGGGCGGTTTTATGTACAAAAAATGTAGCGGCGGATTTTTGCTCGTTGAGGCGTTGTTTGCCCTAGCATTGTTATGGACGGCGGTTGTTGTCCTCCTTCCCTTGTATATGCAAATCACACTTGAGCGAAACAATCTCGTGCTCGAGGAAAAAGCGCACCGGCTGTTAACGATCGCTTTGTATGAAGAGCCGCTTGTCGGCGAAACGGCGGTGGCAGATGGACGAACGGTGTTTCGTTTGCAGGCGCGCAACGAAGGAGGGCAGATGTGGAAAGTATGCGTGCGTTGGAACGACTACGTCGGCCGCGAGGTGGAACGGTGCGGGTACGGCAAGCGGTAGCAGGGAGAGAGTCGGGATTTACGCTTTTGGAAGCGCTGTTGGCGCTGGCGGCTGCGTTGACCGTTGCTGCGGTCATCCCGGCGCTGCTATCCGTCCGCCCGCTTGGTGCTGATGTGTCAGTTGATGGGTTTACGCACCTTGAGTGGCGTTTGTTTTTGCAGCAACTGCAAATCGAATTGCATGAAACGGAACGATGGTCGACGGACGGGGCGACGCTTTATTTGCAAAAATGGAATGGCGACAAGGTGAGCTTTTCGTTAGTAAAATCCAACATCATCCGCCAAGTGGACGGCACTGGCAACGAAACAGCACTTCGTCATGTGCGTGCTGTTTCATACAGTACGGGCATCCGTGGTCTGTTTGTGCAAGTGACAGCTACCGATGGAATAGTTTATGAAGCGTTTGTGGCGCGGGCGTTTTAGTGGGAGGATTTTTTACTGAATGGCTAGCGGCTCTTAGCAGCCGTTATACCTCCTTTCGCTCGCTTGGGCGACGAGCTGCATTGACTTTTGAGAGGAAAGGACGGAGGAACAAAGAAAGGAGTAGAAGGGGAGAGATGGGACGTCAGGACGGCGTCGTTTTTCCGCTTGTAGCGGTTGTTGCTTTGCTGCTCGCTTTTTCCGTCACGCACATCGTGCTTTTGTATGAAGTGGAACAACAGGCGGCGCATGCCGATCGACAGGCGGCCGAAGCCGATGAGCTCGTGCAGATGGCCGTGTTTGACGTGAAAGAACAAATCGCACTGTCGGATCCAACGATGACCGTGCGCGAAGGGGAATGGACGTACCCGCGCGGGACGGCTGTCTACCGTTGGGAAAAAGAAGGGGAAACGAGCGTCCGTGTCGCCTTGTCTGTCCGCTCGTCATCCGGATTTAGAAGAAGTGTCGTGTTTACGGTCATGCTTCCAGCGCTCCATATCACCGAGTGGAGCGAGCAAAACGATTAAAAAAGGAAAGAGACGGAAAAACTAAAAGGAAAAGGGGGGACTTTGATGGCGGTCAATGATTATGTCAAATTTGTCACCCAGCAGTTTGTCGCATACATGGATATGCCGAAAGAGGAACGGACACGGCGGCGAAGTGAGCGGAAACAAGAGAAGCCTCCGCTCTCTTACCGCCTGTTCGGGCTGATGCCGCTTTCGTTCCGCTTGTTGTTTCGGCGCCGCTCATGACGGACACCCGCTGGCCTTGTCGGCTGGCGGGTGTTTTTTGGTTGAAACGGCGCCAGATTGCCCGGTTATAGGGGTGTCATGAGGAGCGGGGCATTAAATAGAACAGGCCGCCGTTAATGATAGAAACGGTGATGCGCGGTTTATACTGCTTTTCAAGCGCTTCTTTTTCGATATAATAGCATTCTGGCTTTTCTTCTGTATCTTTGTAAAACTCATCAAGCAGCGCCAAATCATCGGCCCAGCGTTGGCGCGCTTCGTCGGCCCATGTGTGGTCGTCAGCGGCGATGCGGCCGCGAATATATTGTTCAAGGCGGCTGATGCCGCTTCGTGGCTTAATGAGCGGAGAAATGGTGAAGCAATAATCCGGGATTTTCGGCGTCAACCGCCGCTCACGCAGCCGTTCATGAAACGATTCGATGATTGTTCCACTGATTAGATGAAGACCAAGTGAAACGAGATCATCTTTTTTTCGGTCGCATTCATACGAAATGACAACGTTCATGCCAAGCCACGGATGAAGGGCAGCATTTCCATTGAGCGGGGACTCTGGTTCTTCGTACAGCCGGATAAAGCTGCCGCGTTTTTGGGCCGAGCGGAACAGCTGGTGCAGCCGTGGCGCTCCGAAATGAAGCCGTTCTCCTTTTAGCTTGTTCGTCTGCTCGTTTGGACGGGTGATCAGTGTCAGCTGCATCGGTTGCGGAACGCCGCCCGTCCGTTCGATGTAATGCCAATAGAACGGCCGATTCATCAGTTCTTTATCCATTTCTGCCGTCAGCTGGATCGTCATATAGTTGTCGTTTGCTTCTAAAAAGGTGCAGCCGTTCGCCGTAAAGTAACGCTCGACAAAACGGCGGATTTCATGTTGCTGCATGCCGTTCGCCCCCTTTTTTTCCGAGTTGCTCCGCCAGCTCGATCATGGCCATAATATTTTCCATTTTAATTTTCATTTCCCCTTCGCTCCGCGAATGGACGAGGGCGTCTTCAAAATAATGCTCGAGGTTGGCGAGGTTCATTTTTGCCAAAATGTCATCCAGTTCACCAACGACTCGCTCGAATAAGCGGATTTTTTCGTACAGAAGCGTTAAAATATGTTCTTCAACCGTCTGTTTGACGGCGAAATTGTAAATGTGGACATCATCCGTTTGGCCGAGCCGGTGGACGCGGCCGATCCGTTGCTCGAGGCGCATCGGATTCCACGGCAGGTCGTAGTTGATGACGTAGCGGCAAAATTGCAAGTTGATCCCTTCACCGCCCGCTTCGGTGGCGATAAACACTTGAGCATGGTTTTTAAACAGCTCTTGCATCCAGTCTTTTTTGCCGCGCCGGAAGCCGCCGCGGAACGGGACGGACGAAATGCCGTGCTGCTTTAAAAACCATTGCAAATAGAGCTGTGTCGCCCGATATTCGGTGAAAATAATCACTTTGTCATTAATGGAGCGGATGAGCTCGAGCGCTTTTTCCGCCTTTGAGTTCGTTGTGACAGCGTTGATTTTTTCAAGCACATGTTCAAGCGCTTCCGGAACTGCCCCTTCACACTTATCGATCATGTTTTTAATCGTTAAAAACAACGCTTCACGACTGCTGCACGCTTCGCGAAGGAGCGTGATAAGCGAAAACGAACCGGCGAACGATTCATGGCGGAGCGCCTTTACTGCCTCATACAGTTCGCGTTCTTCGTCTGTAAACTCGATCAACACCGGCTCGACGTGGCGTTTTGACCATTCGATCGGTGTGTCGGCACGACGGTTGCGGATCATCACTTTGTTGACGAGCGCTTTTAAATGATCGTTTGTTTGCACCGCTCGCGTTTTGCCATACGTTTTCGCAAACTGTTCGGCGTTGCCTAAATGGCCAGGTTTTAGGAGCGAGACAAGGTTGAAAATTTCTTCGATCCGGTTTTGGATTGGCGTTGCTGTCAGCAGCAAACAAAACTTCTTTTTTAAATTTTGCACAAACTCGTAGTTTTTCGTTTTGTTGTTTTTTAATTTGTGCGCCTCATCGATGATGATCATATCATACGGCTGCTCGTAAATGATGTCGCGGTGCGGCGGTTTTTTCGCTGTATCGATCGATGAGACGACGATGTCGCATTGTTCCCATACATAGCTCTTTTTTTGCTGGACGGCCGGGATGAAAAACTTTTCGTTCAGCTCTTTCACCCATTGTGAAACAAGGGAGGCGGGAACGAGAATGAGCGCTTTTTTGACAAGACCGCGAATCATGTATTCTTTGAGGACGAGCCCCGCTTCAATCGTTTTGCCAAGACCCACTTCATCGGCCAAAATCGCTTTGCCATTCATCTCTTCGACGACGCGGCGCGCCACTTCAAGCTGGTGCGGCAGAATCGTTAAATGCGGCAAATGTTTCGGTGCCTGCAAGCCGTTAAATTCCGGCACGCTTAAATGATGGGCGGCCTCTAACGCTAACTCGTACATTTCCCAGCTCGCCCATGGACCGTCTTTTTCGACGCGCTCAAGAAACTCCTCCTTCCATGTTTCGTCCATTTTTATCTCGATGTCCATGGCCATCCCCTTCCCTTGTTACGAATATTTGTGTGGATGATAGGTTATATGTTAAACAAAATAAGAACAATTTTGTATTTAATTCCTATGAAAGTTCGATTATTTTCTATTGCCCTTTTTATGTGGTTAATGGTAGTATAAATTTAGAACATTCTTATGAATGATTGATAAGGGCGTTTTTAGTATGCCCGCTTTGGAAAAATTTATGAATCGGCGGATGACGGCAAGGGGAGAGACTACGGAATGTAGCGCCGAAGGAGCAAGCGGAAACGCGAATCTCTCAGGCAAAAAGACTCTTGCTTGACGCAGCTCTGGAGAGCGTCTGCCCATAGGCGGACCACCCAAGAGGAAACCGCTCGGCCAGCGTCAACGGCTAATGGCTGTGTCGATCGATGGTCGACGGGAAACTTTCAGGTGCCAGGACAGAGCCCCCTTTTATATAAAGGGTGGAGTCTGTCCTTTTTTTGCGTCACAGATTAAAAAGGAGGGAATCGGATGCTGAAGCGCACGCCACTTTTTCCGGTATATGCCCGTTACGGCGCCAAGACAGTTGAATTTGGCGGCTGGGAAATGCCGGTGCAATTTTCAAGCATCAAGGAAGAACACAATGCTGTAAGAACGCGCGCCGGGCTGTTTGATGTTTCCCATATGGGGGAAATCATCGTCCGCGGCGGTGGCAGTCTCCCTTTTTTGCAAAAACTGATGACGAACGATGTCGCTAAGCTGCGGCCGGGACGGGTGCAATATACGCTCATGTGTGATGAAAGCGCTGGCACCGTTGATGACTTGTTGATTTATCAAAAAGGGGAAGACGACTATTTGCTTGTCGTCAACGCTGCAAATACGGAAAAAGATTTTGCGTGGCTAAGCGAGCACGCAGATGGTGACGTCGAACTCGAGGATGTGTCGGCGGAAACGGCGTTGCTTGCTTTGCAAGGGCCAGCTGCCGAACGCGTGCTGCAAAAATTGACCGATATGGATTTGTCGGCGCTGCGTCCGTTTTCGTTCCAAGATGGTGTGGAAGTGGCCAGCGTAAAGACGCTCGTTTCCCGTACCGGCTATACCGGTGAGGACGGGTTTGAACTATACTGTCAAGCGGAAGATGCCATTACTTTATGGGAGGCTATCTTGACAGCTGGAGCTGAGGACGGCGTCCTCCCGTGCGGGTTAGGGGCGCGTGACACGCTCCGCTTTGAAGCGTGTTTGCCGCTTTACGGCCAAGAACTCTCAGCAACGATCTCGCCGCTTGAAGCCGGGCTCGGCTTTGCCGTCAAAACGGAAAAAGAGCCGCCATTTATCGGCCAAGCCGTGCTGAAGCAGCAAAAAGAAGCTGGGCCGCCGCGTCGGCTTGTCGGCATCGAGATGATCGATAAAGGCATTCCGCGCCACGGTTACCGCGTGTTTGCCGCCGGCGAAGAAGCTGGCTTCGTCACAACCGGCACGCAGTCGCCGACGTTGAAAAAAAACATCGGTCTAGCTCTTGTCAAAGCGGAAGTGGCTGCGATTGGCCAAGAAGTAGAAGTGGACATCCGTGGCAAACGATTGAAAGCAACCATTGTACCGACCCCGTTTTACAAGCGGGCCAAGTCATAAGTAAGGGGGAAGGAAAACTGTGCTCCACCGTTATTTGCCGATGACGGAAGAAGACAAACAAGAGATGTTGAAGACGATCGGTGTTGCCTCGATCGATGAGCTGTTCGCTGACATTCCGGAACAAGTCCGCTTCCGCGGTGAACTGAATGTGAAACGGGCAAAATCGGAACCGGAACTGTGGAAAGAGTTAAGTGCGCTGGCGGACAAAAACGCTAATGCGAGACAATATGTTTCTTTTTTAGGTGCTGGGGTGTACGATCATTATATTCCAGCCGTCGTCGACCATGTTTTAATGCGTTCCGAGTTTTACACGGCGTATACGCCGTACCAGCCGGAAATTTCGCAAGGCGAGCTGCAGGCCATTTTCGAATTCCAAACGATGGTGTGCGAGCTGACCGGCATGGACGTCGCCAACTCGTCGATGTATGACGGCGGCACGGCGCTTGCAGAAGCAGTGCTGCTGAGCGCGGCCCATACGAAGCGCCGCAAAGTGCTTATCTCTAACGCCGTCCATCCGCAATATCGTGAAGTCGTGCGCACGTATGCGAACGGACAGCGGCTTGAGGTGAAAGAAATTCCGTATAACGGCGGTGTCATTGATCTTGAGGTGCTTGCAGCCGAAATGGGAGACGATGTGGCGTGCGTTGTAATCCAATATCCAAACTTTTTCGGCCAGATTGAGCCGCTTAAAGCGATTGAGCCGCTCGTCCATGAAAAGAAGAGTTTATTTGTTGTTGCTAGCAATCCGCTCGCCCTTGGTGTTTTGACCCCGCCTGGGGAGTTTGGGGCCGACATCGTCGTCGGTGATATGCAGCCGTTTGGTATCCCGATGCAATTTGGAGGTCCACACTGCGGTTATTTTGCCGTCAAAGCGCCGCTCATGCGGAAGATTCCGGGGCGTCTTGTCGGGCAGACGACCGACGAGGAAGGTCGCCGTGGATTTGTGTTGACGTTGCAGGCACGTGAACAGCATATACGTCGCGATAAAGCGACATCGAACATTTGTTCAAACCAAGCGTTAAACGCCTTGGCTGCTTCAGTGGCGCTCTCGGCGCTCGGCAAGCGGGGGGTGAAAGAGATGGCGACGATGAACATGCAAAAGGCGCATTATGCGAAAAGCGAGCTCCAAAAACGCGGCTTATTATCGCCATTTGCCGGCCCGTTTTTTAACGAGTTTGTCATCCGGCTCAACCAGCCGGTCGATGATGTCAACGCCCGCCTGCGGCAAAAAGGGATCATCGGCGGCTATAATCTCGGCTTCGATTATCCGGAGCTTGCCAACCATATGCTCGTTGCTGTCACAGAACTGCGGACGAAGGAAGAAATCGATCGGTTTGTAAACGAATTGGGGGATGGCCATGCATAACGATCAACCGCTCATTTTCGAACGAAGCAAGCCAGGACGAATTGCCTACAGCTTACCGACACTTGACGTTCCTGCTGTTGATGTAAGCGAGCTTGTGCCGGCTGATTATCTTCGCACTGAGGAGCCGGAGCTGCCGGAAGTGTCAGAATTGGACTTAATGCGCCATTATACCGCGCTCTCCAAGCGGAACCACGGCGTCGATTCAGGATTTTACCCGCTCGGGTCGTGCACGATGAAATACAATCCGAAAATCAATGAAAATGTCGCCCGTCTCGCCGGGTTTGCTCACATCCATCCGCTGCAGCCGGAGGAAACGGTGCAAGGGGCGCTTGAACTCATGTACGACTTGCAAGAGCACTTAAAAGAAATTACCGGAATGGATGCAGTTACGCTGCAACCGGCGGCTGGCGCTCACGGCGAGTGGACCGGGCTGATGATGATCCGTGCCTATCACGAAGCAAACGGCGATTTCGGACGGACGAAAGTGATCGTTCCTGACTCGGCGCACGGCACGAATCCGGCGTCGGCAACGGTTGCCGGCTTTGAAACAGTTACGGTTCGCTCGACTGCTGATGGACTTGTTGACTTAGAGGACTTAAAGCGCGTTGTCGGCCCGGATACAGCGGCGCTTATGCTCACAAACCCGAACACACTCGGGCTGTTTGAAGAGCAGATCGTCGAAATGGCAGAAATCGTCCATGAGGCGGGCGGCAAGCTGTATTATGACGGCGCGAACTTAAACGCCATTCTTGGTAAGGCGCGACCAGGTGATATGGGCTTTGACGTCGTCCATTTGAACTTGCATAAAACGTTTACCGGCCCGCACGGCGGCGGGGGCCCAGGTTCTGGTCCGGTCGGGGTGAAAGCTGACCTCATCCCGTTTTTGCCGAAGCCGGTCATTGCCAAAGGAGAAAACGGCTATTATCTCGATGACGATCGCCCGCAATCGATCGGACGTGTCAAGCCGTTTTACGGCAACTTCGGGATCAATGTCCGGGCGTACACGTACATCCGCTCGATGGGGCCGGACGGCTTAAAAGCGGTGAGCGAATACGCCGTCTTAAACGCCAACTATATGATGCGTCGACTTGCCGACTATTACGATTTGCCGTATAACCGCCATTGCAAGCACGAGTTCGTTCTCTCCGGCAAACGGCAAAAGAAGCTTGGAGTCAGAACGTTGGATATAGCAAAGCGGCTGCTGGATTTTGGCTTCCATCCGCCGACGATTTACTTCCCGCTCATCGTTGAAGAGTGCATGATGATCGAACCGACTGAGACCGAATCGAAAGAAACGCTTGACGCGTTTATCGATGCGATGATTCAAATTGCCAAGGAAGCGGAAGAAACTCCGGAAATCGTCCAAGAAGCGCCGCATACGACTGTTGTTAAACGGCTCGATGAAACGACTGCGGCCCGCAAGCCGATTTTGCGCTATCAAAAAACGAAAAACTAATACCGATAAGCGGCTCGTCCAAAAATGGGCGGGCCGTTTCGTTTAGCCCGGCTGCGCCGCTATTGCAGCGTTGACAGAAAAGTTTAGTTAGTTTATCATATAAACTAATGGCGGTGATCCATGAATAAGGGGGAGTGAGACATGCAATACCGGCAGTTAGGAAGTACCGACCTTCGAGTGAGCGAACTCAGCTTCGGTACGTGGGCGATCGGCGGCTCATGGGGGAAAGTCGACGATCAAGAATCGTTGCGCGCCCTCGCCTACGCCATTGAGCAGGGGGTTAACTTTTTTGATACGGCTGATGTGTACGGCAACGGCCATAGCGAGGAGCTGTTGGCGAAGGCGACAAAAGGGAAGGAAGACCGCATCTACATAGCAACGAAGTTTTGTCGCGCCGGCGATATCCATGACCCAAACAACTATTCCGAAGCGTCCGTGCGCGCATATTGTGAGGCAAGCTTAAAACGGCTCGGCCGCGAGACGATTGATTTGTATCAAATTCATTGCCCGCCGTTTTCCATTTTAAAGCAAGGCGCCGTGTTTGAAGTGTTAGAGAAGTTAAAGCAGGAAGGAAAAATCCGCTATTACGGCGTCAGCGTTGAAACGATAGAAGAAGGGCTGTACGTCATCGAGCATTCGCAGGCAAGCGCGCTGCAAGTCATCTTCAACATTTTGCGGCAAAAGCCGCTCGAGCGTCTGCTTCCGGAAGCGAAACGGCGCGGCGTCGGCATTTTGGTCCGCCTTCCGCTCGCCAGCGGACTGCTGACTGGTAAGTTCACGAAGCAAACGACGTTTGCTGAGGATGATCACCGCCATTTCAACCGCAACGGTGAACAGTTTAATGTAGGGGAAACGTTCGGCGGCTTGGAGTTTGAAAAAGGGGTGGAGCTCGCCGACAAGCTGCGTTGGATTGCCGATGGGCGCGGCAGCATGGCGAAAGCGGCGCTCCGATGGGTCATTGACCATGAAGAAGTGACGTGCGCCATTCCAGGATTTAAAACGGTGAAACAAGTCGAAGAAAACTTGGCGGCGTTGGCGGTGCCATCGTTCAGTGAAGAAGAAATGGCGCGGCTTCGCCAGTTTTACGAGACTGAAGTGCATCCGCACATTCGCGGGGCATACTAAACGAAAAAAGGATGACTAGTCACGTGCGGACAGGAAACATTACTCTTGTCAAAAAAATGAATAAACAGCTTGTGTTGAAATTGATTCGCGACCAACATCCGATTTCACGCGCCGACATTGCGAAAATAACCGGATTGAACAAAGCGACCGTTTCCGCTCTCGTCGATGAACTCATTGACGAGCATTTGGTCCACGAAAGTGGAATCGGCGTTTCGACTGGCGGCCGACGCCCGCTGATGCTTCGCTTTAACGCCGACGCCGGCTCGCTCATCGGCGTTGAGCTTGGCGTCAATTATTTATATGCTGTTTTGACGAACTTAAATGCCGAAATCATTTGGGAGCAGCGGCGTTCGTTCCGCCCAGAGGAGGGGCAGGAGGCGATTGTGAGTGAGATGGTCGAACTGATTGAGGCGGCTATCCGTCGAGCGCCAGCAACGCCGTACGGTGTGATGGGGATCGGGATCGGTGTCCCTGGCATCGTTCACACAGAAAGCGGGACGGTCATTTTCGCGCCGAACTTGCGCTGGGGCGATGTGTCACTTGCCTCGGCTTTGCAAAAACAGTGGCCGCAATATCCGGTCATCGTCGAAAATGAGGCAAAGCTGGCGGCGCTCGGAGAAAAATGGTTCGGCGCCGGCAAGGAGTTTGCCCATTTTGTTTATATTAGCGCCGGCATTGGCATCGGCGCCGGTGTCGTCCTTCATCATCAGCTGTATCGAGGGGTGAACGGGCTGGCGGGTGAAATCGGCCATCATACGATCGACTTAAACGGTGTCCGCTGCAACTGCGGCAACATCGGCTGCTGGGAAATGTACGCGTCGCAAAAATATATTGAACGCCGTTTGGCGGAAGAGGGACGTGTAGAGTGGCTTGACGACCGCTTTTCCATCGCCGCGATGGCGTTGGCGGCCGAAAGCGATGACCAGCTGGCGCGTATTTTGGAAGAAACGGGCCGCTATCTCGGTATCGGGCTGCTGCAGGTGATTTATGCGTACAACCCAGAGGCAGTCATTATCGGCGGTCCGCTCGCCAGCGCCGGTGATTATATACTCCGAGCAGCGCGCAAAGAAGTGGAAGAGCGCATTCTCGTTAAAAATGAAAATGAGCCGTACATGATTGTCTCGGAGCTGAAAGAAAAAAGTTGCGCCATTGGCGCAGCCGCATCGGTATTAGAGGCGGTCGTTCTGCCGCCGGAATTTGAATCGTCGCTTTAATCGCTGCAAGCGAAAAGAGGCGTTCTGCTTTTTTCTAGCAGAGCGCCTCTTTTTTTGCAATAGCTAGGAATTTTTCTTTACTTTCCCCGTCCATTTTTTAAATCCGCCTTTTAAATGGTACAAATTGCGGTATCCTTTTCGGTAAAGCATTTGTGCGGCCCGCCCGCTGCGCAGCCCGTTTTGGCAATATAAATAAATGGGCTGGTCTTTGCGGAGTTCTTTCATACGCATACGCAGCTGAGTGAGCGGAATGTTGCGCGCCCCTAAAATATGTCCACCCGCGAATTCATCCGGTTCACGGACATCGATTAATTGCGCTTTTCGATAGCCGGCGCGGAACTCTTCTTCCGTCAATGCTTTGACAATTCTCCGTTGCCACAAATAGGTGATGACGGAATATACGAGGATTGCGCCAAGAATAATAAGCAATGCTTCCACCCGTTAGGCCTCCTTTCCCTTCGTCCACTATTCCTATTATATAGAGTTGTCTCCTAGAAGCAAAGTGTTTTCATAATGTCATTTTTCTTCCCTTAGCCGGCGTTGTTTGCTAAACTAGTAAAGGTGACAGAGAAGGCGGCCTAATCCGCCTTGCGGACAAGCCGCTGTAACGCCCTATATCGCATGCTCGAAATCGTAGAGAAGGTGAAACGATGGCAAAAGAAGTGTGGCGCTTTATCGATTCCGGCGACTGTTCGCCGTCGTTTAATATGGCGCTTGATGAGGCGCTCTTGGATTGGCACAGCGCGGGGAAAATTCCGCCGACGGTCCGCTTTTACGGTTGGAATCCGCCGACATTGTCAATCGGCTATTTTCAAAAAGTGGAGAAAGAAATTGATTTAGAGGCGGTGAAAAGGCACGGCCTTGGCTTTGTCCGCCGTCCGACCGGGGGGCGCGGTGTCTTGCATGACAAAGAATTAACGTACAGCGTGATCGTGTCAGAATCGCACCCGGACATGCCGCAGACAGTGACGGAAGCGTACCGTGTCATTTCCCAAGGCATTTTGGAAGGATTTCGCTTCCTTGGGCTTGACGCGTATTTTGCCGTGCCAAAAACCGAAGAAGAAAAAGCGGATTTGCGCAGCCCGCGTTCAGCCGTTTGCTTTGACGCACCATCATGGTACGAACTCGTTGTCGAAGGACGAAAAGTGGCCGGTAGTGCACAAACGCGTCAAAAAGGCGTCATCTTGCAGCACGGCTCGATTTTGCTTGATTTGGACGAAGACTTGCTGTTCAGCTTGTTTAAATATCCGAATGAGCGGGTGAAAGAGCGGCTGCAGCGCAATTTTAAAAACAAGGCGGTCGCGATCAACGAGCTGACGGAGCGAACGGTAACGATTGAGGAAGCGAAAGAGGCGTTTTACAAAGGGTTTGAAAAAGGTTTGGACATCTTGTTGGAGCCATATACGCTGACGGCTGAAGAGTTGGCGTATGTCGAGGAGCTGGCGCGGACAAAGTACGAAAGCGATGAATGGAACTTTAAGCGCTAAGCAGCAATGTGGAAAATCATTCATTTTCCGGCAAAAACGGCATCATCCATCTGGTTTTCTCCGCTTTTCGCCGTTTTTTGCCTTTTTTTCTGCTTGACAAAAATGAAATCATTTGTTCTAAATCACAATATATAGTATGATTTTCTTTAAAAATCATACTATATATTGTTTTTTTCTGTTTTGTATGGTAAGGTAGAGAAGACAGGACAACTTTGCCAAAACGTGAGAGATTATATAAAAGAGGAGAGATAGGAGAATGACGGTGGCGTCGTCCGAAAAAATGAAAATTAATATTGAGAAGCTAAACGAGGATATTCGTTTGTTTCCGCAAGTGCATCCGATTACGCCGGACATGCACATCACTCATAAAGGCGTGTCCCGTCTAGTAATGCTTGACCGGTATTCGTTTAAGGATACGGAAAAGCTGACGTTGGCGCCGGGCGATTTTGTCGTATTGACGATCAAGGAGGATCCGAAATTTCCAGCCCGTGGTCTCGGCTTTATTGTCGATATCGACTGGGACGCGAAAAAAGCGCGCGTGTTGATTGATGATGAATACCGGCATGTGCTTGAAGGCGAGGAGGCAGAAACGGGCATTGTGCTCCGCTCGCTTGACATTATCGACAAGCCGCTGGAAATTTTTTATGAACAAATCGCGAAACGGAACGCAACTGGGCTGGCTGCTGTAGAGAAAACAGAGGAAAAGCGCAACGAGTGGTTCCAAAAATTTTATGAGGAACTCTCGAGCATGAACTTTGTCCCGGCCGGGCGCGTGTTGTACGGAGCGGGTTCGGGCAAGGAAGTGACGTATTTTAACTGCTATGTGATGCCGTTTGTGAAAGATTCGCGGGAAGGCATTTCCGAACACCGAAAGCAGGTAATGGAAATTATGAGCCGCGGCGGCGGGGTTGGCACGAACGGTTCGACATTGCGGCCACGCCATACGCTCGCGCGCGGGGTAAACGGTAAATCATCTGGATCGGTTTCTTGGCTTGATGATATTGCCAAACTGACCCACCTTGTTGAGCAAGGTGGCTCCCGTTGACTAGGGCGCAAAACGGCGGGAGTAAAATCTCGCGAATTGCTGGAACACCCTAAAGCCAACTTGACCACAACGGAGCTGGTGACAGCAGACGTGACGGTTGGAAAACAAGTTGGATGCAACAATGGGCAACCAGCAGCCGAGCATCTCTGGAAACGGAGATGAAGGTTCAACGACTATTGAAACTTCCTACAGCCCTCGGTACACTCAGGATAACGAACACGGTTTCGTGGGGGAGGGCTATGGAAGGAGTAAATCGTATCCCGCGGCAACGGGGATACGAGGCGCGAGACAGGGAAGAGATAATGAAAAAAGCGAAGTATCTACATGAAGAGGGATATCGTCACGTTAAAATCGCCATGATGTTGGGGATTTCTAGGGGAACCTTAATGAGATGGAATAAAGAGCAAGGAGTATTCCAAACTAGAGCACCTGGAGAGGCTGGTAAGTTAGCAGTAAAAAATATCGTTATAACGAGAACTGTTTTTCTAATATCAAAACCCCGAATCAGGCTTATCCTTAGGTTAAACCGTAAATACGAGATATTCTCTTCCCTGATGATATAGTCTGATCTCCGACCGAAAGGCGGAGAGCTAGGCAGAAATGACCTAGCCCGCTCGTAGAAGCGAGCGAGTAACAATGTGCGCGGCGCCCAAATGATCATGCTTGCCGACTGGCACCCGGACATTATCGAATTTATCGTCTCGAAAATGCAAAACCCACGCATCTTGCGCTACCTGCTCGAAAATACCGAAGATGAAGCCATTCAAAAAGCGGCGCGCGATAAGCTGAAATTTACGCCGCTTACCGATCGGGAACGAGTGATGTACGAAGCGATTGTCCGGTACAAAAACGAGCCTGACTACGGTGGATTTACCGAAGAAATCATTAAAGACGCCGAAGAAAAACTGCGCACCGGCGGTACATATACCGTCCATAACCCCGACTTTTTAACCGGTGCGAATATTTCGGTCTGCTTAACAAAAGAGTTCATGGAGGCGGTCGAAAACGACGATGAATATGCACTGCGCTTCCCGGATGTAGAAACCTATTCCGAAGAAGAAATGCGCATTTATAACGAAAAATGGCATGAAGTTGGCGATGTGCGCGAATGGGAAAAAATGGGATACCGTGTCCGCGTCTACCGGAAAATCCGCGCCCGTGAGCTATGGAAGCTGATCAACATTTGCGCGACGTACTCCGCCGAGCCAGGCATTTTCTTCATCGACAATGCGAATGATATGACGAACGCCCGTGCGTACGGACAAAAAGTTGTTGCAACTAACCCATGTGGGGAACAACCTTTAGCACCATATTCTGTCTGCAACCTTGCCGCCATCAACTTGGCGAACATGGTCGATAAAGAGCGGAAAGTCGTCGACTATGAAAAACTGAAACGCACCGTCGAGATTGGCGTGCGAATGCAAGACAACGTTATTGACGCAACGCCGTATTTCCTTGAGGAAAATAAAAAACAAGCGCTTGGTGAGCGCCGCATCGGCCTTGGCGTTATGGGATTGGCTGACTTGCTCATTTACTGTGAAAAAGAGTACGGTTCTGAAGAAGGAAATCAACTCGTGGATGAATTGTTCCAAACGATCGCCACAACCGCTTACCGAGCGTCGATCGAACTGGCGAAAGAAAAAGGCAGCTTCCCGTTCCTTGTCGGCGAGACGGAAGAAGAAACGCGTCAACTGCGCGAAGCGTTCATCAACACCGGCTACATGAAACGGATGCCAGAAGACATTCGCCAAGATATTTTACAATACGGCATTCGCAACTCGCACTTGCTGACGGTGGCGCCAACGGGATCGACCGGAACGATGGTCGGCGTCTCGACCGGGCTTGAGCCGTACTTCTCGTTCGCATACTACCGGAGCGGCCGCCTCGGCAAATTTATCGAAGTGAAGGCCGATATCGTCCAAGAATATTTAGACAAGCATCCGGAAGCCGACCCGAACCATTTACCGCATTGGTTTGTGACGGCGATGGACTTGTCACCGGAAGCGCATGCTGATGTGCAATGCATCATTCAGCGCTGGGTCGACTCGAGCTTGTCGAAAACGGTCAATGCGCCAAAAGGTTACACGGTCGAGCAAGTACAAAAAGTGTATGAGCGGCTGTGGCGCTGCGGCGCGAAAGGCGGTACCGTCTATGTTGACGGCAGCCGTGATGCGCAAGTGTTGACGCTGAAAGCGGAAGAAAATACGGTCGAAGAGCAGCTGGAGCTCATTCCGGAAGAGACAGAAGAACAAGCGAAGAAACGCACTGTCGTTCTTGTCGATACGATTCAAGATGTGCGCTCCACTGATGTGACGATCGGCTCGGAAATTGGCAACATTTGCCCGATTTGCCGCGAAGGGACGATCGAAGAAATCGGTGGCTGCAATACATGCACGAGCTGCGGCGCTCAGCTAAAATGCGGGCTGTAATCGGTTGAGTATGTAAATTTAAAGTGTTGGATCATTGATCATAAAGTCCGATAAAACAACCTCTTATGTATTGTGAAACATAAGAGGTTGTTTTTTTATTATTGAACAAAAATGAGAAGTTTTGTTTTAAAAAGAGTCCTTTTGAATGTAATACAGTTTGAATCTTTTTTATTTAAAAAACACATTAATAATATATTTAAAAAAATAAAAAAACACTTTAATTTATTTAATAAGTATGTTAAAGTTAAATTGATAATATAAAAGAGAGGAGGGAGAATATGGATATAAATCATATCCCAAATTGGGTTTTATCCTTGGAAAACGAGGATTTGGAATTTATTAAAAATTTTGTTTTGAGCTCAGGTTCTTTAAAAGAAATGGCGAAGATGTATGAAGTATCGTATCCAACCGTAAGACTTAGGCTTGATCGTTTAATCGAAAAAATAAAAGTGAATGATTCATTAGAAAATGAGGAGTTTATTAAGTTTATCAAGCGTCTATCCATTGATGATCAAATAAGCGTAGAAGTAGCTAAATTAATTATTGAAAAATATAAACAGGAAAAGGGGGAGAGATAATGGACCTTGGAGCTTACGGAGTGTTTATTGTTGCTGGTGTTTTAGCAGTTCAATTCTTCCTTTCGACGAGGAATCGTGCATATTGGGGGGCAATTCTGCCAGTTGCTTATATTGTGGTGTTAACATGGATGTTAATATCCGAGCGAATGGAAAATGCTATTGCGTATGTCCTTTATTTATTGCTCGGTTTGCTTTTTTCTTATTGCTGAATGGCAAAGTGGCCGAAAATATCTATATAAGAAAAGAAAAAATGAATTAGATAAAATGAAAACTCTCGACTTGAAATAGAAATAAACATTTACGTATATATTCAAAAGAAATTTAAACAAATTAGCCATTTTCAGAACTGATATACAGTTAAGTCCATATAATTGTGTAAAAAGGGAAATAGAAAAAGAGCCATGTTGCTTCCCCTTTGGTAGAATAAACAGTGGACCAAAAACACCAAACATAAGGAGGAATGCAACCATGGCTCAATATCATATTACCCTAAATGATGAACTTTTGCACGGGTTATTCACCAGAGATGAGGGATTAGCTAAGCTATTGGAACAAGTCCTCAATCAAATCCTCGAGGCACAAGTAGAAGAACAGCTGGGAGCTCGCCGTTATGAACGAACGGAAGAACGAAAAGGCTATCGAAACGGTTCGTATCCACGCCAGCTGACGACCCGGGTAGGACGGTTGACCTTGCGCGTTCCACGGACAAGAGATGGGGAGTTCTCTACGGAACTGTTCCAACGGTATCAACGGAGCGAACAAGCACTGGTACTGGCACTAATGGAAATGGTGGTAAACGGGGTGTCTACCCGAAAAATCACTCAAATCACGGAGGAATTATGCGGCACTTCGTTTTCCAAATCCACGGTCTCCTCACTGTGCAAGGGACTGGATCCGATTATCCAAGACTGGAATTATCGTTCCCTTCATGAACACGTGTATCCGTTTGTGCTAGTAGATGCTATTTATACGAAAGTCCGGGAGGATGGACGAGTACGCTCCAGAGCCGTGTTGATCGCTACAGGAGTGAATGAGGAAGGATATCGAGAAATTCTTGGCCTGCAAATCGGAAACAGTGAATCGGAGTCCAGCTGGAGCGAGTTCTTCGGATGGCTGAAAGACCGGGGACTCCGGGGAGTGGACTTGATCATCTCGGATCAGCACGGTGGGCTGGTGCAAGCCATTGAAAAGCATTTCCAAGGCGCTACATGGCAACGATGCCAGACACATTTTATTCGCAATATCCTCGATGCCGCACCAAAGTATATGCAGGATGCCTTGCTCGAGGAGATTCGTGGGATTCTTCATGCTCCAAATAAGCAAACGGCCCGGCTGTTATTGGAACAAGTGCTGGCCAAATGGGAAGAAAAAGCCCCAAAAGCCATGCAAATCCTCGAAGAGGGATTCGAAGACGCCACCGCCGTATTGGACTATCCGGACCGTTATCGTCGGCGTCTGCGCACGACCAACGGAGTGGAACGGCTGAACGAAGAAATTCGTCGCAGAGAACGGGTCATCCGCATCTTTCCGAACCGGGAATCGGTGTATCGCCTCGTTGGTGCCGTGTTGATCGAAATCGATGAAAAATGGATGTCAGGGCGCAAATACTTGGATATGGCTGAATATTGGCAGTGGCGGAAAACGAAAGAGCAAGGAGTCCGATCGGTGAATCAGGAGGCTCCGGCGATCAAGAGAGTGGGATAACCTCTACGCCGTGTCAAGGAGAACGTGGAATACCGGAGCGAAGTGAGGATATGCCGCGAAAGCTCCTTGACACGCCTGTTCCTTGACAACATGATCATTTGTCCGGGAAGGCGACCGGCAGGGAGACTTTCCGGTCTTACCTACCATACGTCAAGTCATCAGGTCCATGTTGTCTATCAAAGGGGAATTTACACAATAATTTGGACTTGACCCTGATATACTTGCAACAAAGAGGCTGTCTCAAAAGGTCGTCTAAACCGACCTTTTGAGAGTAGCCTCTGTTTCTTTTTCTTACCATTTGGTTATTTATTCCTTTTTTGAGGCAGGAATTTCTCCTTATTTCCGAATTTTATCCTATTTTTTCCTTGTTGGGTCGGTCGTTGTGGCCCACTTTCTCAAATTGTGGGCAGCACAAACTAGACCCCACTCCAAGGTAATTTTTGGGAGGCCTCTCAATGAAAACCGATGAAATTGCTGATTATGCTTGATTTGCCCAAACACCGGCTCGTTTTCGATTTGCCGTCTTCGATATGTCGTCGCCCCTTCTTCCGTGGACAGCCGTTTCCGGATTTCTTGCCGTTGTTGTTGATTTTTCAAGGAAACGCGGATGGTTTTCGTGTCTTTGCCTTTGGCACATGCTGCTTGAAACGGGCATCCGGCACATGCTGTACAACGATACGTCCGTTTGACGATGACGTACCCGTTGTCGGTCGTTTCCTTCCGTTTATACACAAACACCAGCCGTTCCCCTTTCGCGCAAATCCACTCATCCAATTCCTCATCGTACGTCATGTTCTCGATTCGGCCGATCTCTTTCGCCCACGCTTTCGTTTGTTCCCGGTCCAATGTGTTGTACTTGATCAGCGCGACGATCTGCTTTTTTCTCGCAGTACGTGTAGTTCTCCTCACTCCCATAGGCGGAATCCGCAATCGCTCGTTTAGGCATGGGACGCCCATAGGCGGCCAATTGCTCCAAATGTGGAATGAAGCATCCGGCATCCCCCGCCCGTTGATGCACGCTAAATCCAGTGATGAATTGGTTCTCTGTCCCTATCTGCACATTATATCCCGGTTTGAGCTGGCCGTTTTTCATATGGTCGTCTTTCATCCGCATAAACGTCGCATCGGGGTCCGTTTTCGAAAAACTGTTTCGTTCGCCTAACACTTTTTTGTATTCTTCATATTTTTTCTTACGGGGGAGAATGTCTTGTTCCAATTGCTGTTTTGCTTTCTTTAACGTGCGATTCTTCGGCTCTTTCTTTAGATGTTCTTCCACTTGTTCGATCACGGCTTCGATCTTTTCAGACGTGATCGGTGAAGCTTCCAGCTTTTCTTGAAAATCTCCTTCTTGTTCCGACTCTTCATCCTCTTTTACCACCTGTTCGATCGAGGCTACGATTTTCCGGAATTTCTCCTCCAACTTCTGATCGTACTTTTCCGTTGATTTGCGCCAAACGAACGTGTACTTGTTGGCGCTGGCCTCGATTTTCGTTCCATCCAGAAAGTAATCCTCTAGTTTGACCAACCCTTCTTGACGCAGAAGATCGACAATGGAGAAAAACGTTTCGTAAATGATGTCCTTCATCCGTTCCGACCGAAATCGGTTGATGGTGCGGAAATCCGGTGTTTGATGGCCGGATAGCCACATAAAATAAATGTTTTCTTTCAATTGCTTGGCGATTTGGCGAGAGGAATAGATCCGATTGGCGTAGGCATACAGGATGACTTTCAACATCATTTTCGGATGATAGGCTGGGCGGCCTCCGCCGGGATAGAGGGAAACGAGCAGAGCTGGATCCATTTTTTCCACGGCTAGATCCACGATCCGGCAAAGATGATGTTTGGGAATGAGAATTTCAAGATCCATTGGCAAAATGAGTTGATCTCGGTTATAATAAATGTACATAAGAAAACCGTCCTTTCTTGGTAGGGTTGTGGTGACTCTATTATACCAAAAAAGGAACGGTTTTCTTCTTTTTTTGCCCAAAAAAGTGCCCCAAAAGCGAACGCTATGCGAACACTTTTGGGACATCCTCTTTTTTTTACATAAAAAAGAGGAGGAAAAATATAGTGATAAAAGGAGAGGAGAAACGAAGGGGGGAGTGGCGATGATTATTCATGTCGTCCAGCGCGGGGAAGCGCTTTGGCAGCTGGCCCGCCGCTACGGTGTCCCGTTCGAGCGGCTCATTGCTGCCAATGAGCTGAGCGATCCGAATCGGCTTGCTACCGGGCAAGCGGTTGTCATTCCGGTGCCGTATCGCTATCATACCGTTCGTGCAGGGGAAACGTTATGGCAGATCGCCCATTCGTATGGAGTGACGGTCGAAGCGATCGTACAGGCGAACCGAATCGCCAACCCGGCGCTCATTTATCCAGGCACAGCATTGTTGATCCCGGCTCGCATTCATACGGTGCGCGCGGGGGAAACGTTAGGGCAAATTGCCGCCGCCTACCAGGTCAGCGTCCAGCAAATCATTGAGTTTAATCCGATTGCCGATCCGAATATGATCGTTCCCGGACAGCGGCTTGTCATTCCACCAGCCAAACCGATCATTGACGTGAATGCATTTACGATCGACCAGGGGGAGAAAGGGGCGGAACAAGTGCGTGAAGTTGGCCGCCATTTGACATATGCCGCCCCGTTTGCCTATACGATGCGCGCTGATGGTGGGCTGAATCCCATCAATGATGTGGCGATCATTCAGGCCGCCTCTGCTGCGCGCATCGTGCCGATGATGACGATCACGAATTTTACGTACGAAGACCCAGGCTCGCGGCTAGCGCAAACGATTTTAGCTGACGTTGCACTGCAAACGCGGTTGCTTGACAATATCATTCAAGTGATGCGAGCGAAAGGGTACCGGGCGTTGAATGTTAATTTTGAAAATGTCTACCCGTCCGACCGTGAGCGGTACAATGCGTTTTTGCGGCGGGCGGCAGCTCGGCTTCACGCGGAAGGATATTTGCTATCGACATCGCTCGCGCCCAAAGTCAGCGCGGAACAAAAAGGATTGCTGTATGAAGCGCACGATTATCCAGCTCACGGGCGCATCGCCGATTTCGTCGTGCTCATGACGTATGAGTGGGGCTATCGGTTTGGACCGCCGCAAGCGATTTCTCCGGTGAATCAAATTCGGCGCGTACTTGATTATGCCGTGACGGCGATCCCGCGAGAGAAAATCATGATGGGGTTTCAAATTTATGCCCGTGATTGGGTGTTGCCGCACGTGCAAGGACAAGAGGCAGAAACGTTCAGCCCGCAAAAAGCTGTGGAGCGCGCCATTCGCTACGGAGCATCCATTCAGTACGACCCTGTGGCCGCCTCGCCGTTTTATCGCTACACGGATGAGCAAGGACGCCGTCACGAAGTATGGTTTGAGGATGCTCGCAGCGCGTTGGCGAAGTTTGAGCTGGTGAAAGAATACAGGTTGCGTGGAATCAGCTACTGGGTGCTCGGGTATCCGTATCCGGAAAACTGGGTGCTGTTAGAAGACAATTTCCGCGTCCGCAAGCGCGGATAAGTCAAGTAGTTAGCGTGTATGTGCTAGTCATAGGGCATATGCTTTTCCCTTACGTTTTGAAGTTCGAGCTGCTTTTTCAATTGGTAGATTTCGGTGGTCATGCTGGCCGATTTTGCTACTCACGTATTCAATGTTTGCATTGTGTTAATATGCAATGCTCGCCGGTTCGCTCGTTCTTGTTTTTTAAAATGGCTTCGCGTCTTTTCCCTATGGATTCACAGTGTGAACGAAGGAAGAAAAAAAGCGTCCTAATTAGGACGCTTTTGTACCAACTTCTGCGTACTTCTTCTCTGTTTCAGCAACGATTACGGCACAAACGGCATCACCGGTAGTATTGACAGCAGTGCGGGCCATGTCTAAAAGCCGGTCGATGCCGATGATCAATGCGATCCCTTCGACAGGGAGGTTGACGGAATTCAGCACCATCGCCAGCATCACTAATCCGACACCGGGCACACCCGCCGTTCCAATGCTGGCCAATACAGCCGTTAATACAACCGTTGCTAATTGCGAGATAGTAAGGTCAATACCGTAAGCTTGAGCGATAAATATAGTGGCGACCCCTTGCATAATGGCCGTGCCATCCATATTGATGGTTGCTCCTAATGGCTGCACGAAACTGCTAATGTGTTTAGGCACACCGAGTTTTGTTTGGGCCACGTTCATTGAAATCGGCAGTGTCGCGTTACTGCTCGATGTGCTGAACGCCACTCCCATCGCCGGAGCGAACTGTTTGAAAAAGGAGAACGGATTGCGCTTGGCAAACAGGTAGAGCGATGAGCCGTATGTGAACAGCATATGAAGGATCAAACTGAAAAGAACGACAAACATGTACATTCCCATCGAGCGGATGGCGTCCATTCCTTGGCTGCCGACGGCGGAGGCGATTAAGCCGAATGCACCATACGGGGCAAACCGCATAATGACAGTGACTAAATACATCATCACTTCATTGCCTTGCTCCATGAGTTTGAACAAGCCAGCTGTTTTTTCTCGCAACATCGAAAGCGCAAACCCGACAAAGATGGAAAAAGCGATAATTTGCAGCATGTTTCCTTCTGCAAACGCTTGAACAGGGTTTTTTGGAATAATGTTTAATAAAGTTTCTGACACAGGTGGTGCCTCTTTTGGTTCAAATTGAGCCTGGCTGATGTTAAAGTCGCCGACGCTCCCAGGTTTGGTTACTAACGCTAATGAAATGCCGATAACAATGGCGATGGCTGTAGTGATGAGGAAATACGAAATGGTTTTGATTCCGATTCGTCCGAGTTTTTTTGGATCTCCTAGTCCGGCTGTCCCTAATACGATGGAAAAAAAGACGATAGGTACGACGATCATATTAATTAAATTTAAAAAGAGTTTACCGAGAGGCGTAAACACATATGTGTTGACTATATCAAATGATTGGGGGAAAAGAAGGTTGAAGGCCAGTCCGACGATGGATCCAAGTACGAGTGCGATAATGATTTTTAACGATAACTTCATACAATCCCTCCAATTCTTTTAACAAAATGTAATGTTATTGTATCTTACATTTCGTGCCTTAACAAGGTAGAAACAAAAAATTTTTTGTTTAGTTAGAATAATTTTTAAGGTGCAGGTGATCTAGACGCGGTCGAAAAATGATGTCAAATGAAAGAAGAGAGCGATTTTCCTTCCTCCCTAAACCATACTATATAAGTTGAATTAAAGATTTACAACTGAACACACAAACGATCGATCGTTTGTTCTGGTTTCTGGTTGATTCGCTGAATAAAGGCTTGGACATTCTTTCTAATTTCTTGCACACTCGAATAGAACACGTTGTAAATCACGTCTGATTTCAGCCATTTCCATAGCCCTTCAATCAAGTTCAATTGCGGACTGTATGGTGGCAAAAAGACGAGCTCTAACCGATCTTCGTGTTCTTTTAAAAATGGCTGAATGAGTTTGGCATGGTGAATTCGAGCGTTATCTAAAATCATCACTATTTTGCCTGTGGGATAGCGTTCTAACACAAGTTGAAGAAATCGAAGAAATGTTTCCGCGTCATAGCATTCTTCTTCGATGCAAAACACTTCCCCCTGTTTCGTAGTTCAACGTGCCAATCAGCTTCAGCCCTTGATGTTTTCCAAACGTCGGAATGATTCGTTGTTTTCCTTTGACAAACCATGTTTTTTGAATCGCTTGGTAATCACGAATCATCGACTCATCTTGAAAGAGGACATGGGCGATGTTCCCATCTACCAGTTTTTTTTTACTTCAGGGAAGGTGATTTCGACGAATTCTTTTTGTTTCTCTTCATCGGCATTGGCTAGTGTATAGGTCGGTTTCGTATAGCTTAGCCCTAACCGATGCAGAATGTCACTTGTTCCGCGAAGCGTGTATGTTGGCCCCCACTTTTGTTGAATGAGTTCAGCGATTATCGCAAGCGTCCAATTATATTTTGCTTCGAATCCCACATCTACGGGGAGCTGATGTTCAATGATCAAAGCCAGCTCTTTTTCCTGCTCAGGGGTCAATCGACGTGGGGCGCCAGGTGAGTATTTCATCTCCAGTCCATCAAGACCGCGCTGGGCGTAGGCATGAATATAGTTATAAATAGTTTTCTTGGATCGACCAATAATCGTTGCGATTTCTCCTTTGGTATATCCCTGCAAATGAAGATAAATCGCTTGGTAGCGTTCATATGCTCGTTTACTTTTTGCTTCTTTCATGGCAGTGGACAACTTTTCGATCTCGTCTTTGTGATTTGGCATCATATTTTCTCTCCGTTCCCCTATTTTCTCTTTGTATTTATTCGCCGTGGAACGGGAGAAAACCTTTATTTCAATTTATATAGTATCGAATCTAGGGAGGATAGCATCGAAAGTTCTATGAAAGTTAGAAGACAACTTCCGATAAGCCAGGGGCTAGAGCGTATGCGCTTTTCCTTTGTAGTTTGACGTTCGAACTGCTTTTGAGCGGATAAAATTTGGTGTCATGTTGACTAACTTTGCCGTTCACGTATTCGATGACGATGTTCGTGTTGCATCAATCATTCGACAATCGTTCAAACATACGGCGATGGTCGGCCAGTTCGTCTTCGATTTTTTTGAAGTGGCTCCGCACCTCGATGATGAAATGATCCAGCTTGTCCTCACGATGGATTTGCCGTTCCCCGAGGCGGTCAACTCGTTTATGAATCGGTTGCCGTTTTTCCTTCAACACTGCACGAAGCGATCAATCAGCTCGCGAGACAGCGTAACTCTCTCTCGTCCGTTTAGTTTTTTTGCGGTTGCGCGCTTATCATGGTGTATCGCAAAGTCGGATAAATGCTTGAGAGGAAAACGAGTCGGTGGCAACGAAATAGTGAGCGAAAGGATCGAATTGGTTCGTTGGATTCCGATCGAGACGCAAAGAAGTTTGTGAAAGGTTGAAGAAACGAGGGGATCAACTTGAATTTCGCATGGATTGCCGAACGGTTTCGGCGTTTTGCCGTCCATGAATGCCGAGGATCTAGTCCGTTGTATGAACATCTCTCTTTTCACATCGCTGCAGATGAGAAGCTTCTCTGTCTTGCTTCGCACGCTCGCAGCGGCCAGCCAGTTCCCAACTTGTTGTTTGGGGCAGTACATGATTTGCTGTTGAAAGGGTATGAACATGAGTTGCGAGAGTTTTACGGAAGTATCGTTAAGAAGCCACGGCCGCCGGCAACTGCTTTTCCTTATTTCCGTGATTTTTGCCTTTGTTACTGGGAAGATCTGAAAGACATATTGGCTTATCGGCTCGTGCAAACAAATGAAGTCCGGCGCTGTTCGTATTTATATCCTGTTTTTTGCTGGATTTACGAACAAGTGAAAAAGCCTTTGTCACTCATTGAAATTGGCACAAGCGCCGGTTTGCAACTGGTGTGGGATCAGTACCGGTACAATTATGGACAGCAAGGTTCCTATGGAAATGTATATTCTGATGTTCTTATTACCTCAAACATTCATGGAGACAGGTCGCCTTTTTTATTACTGGAAAGCCCGCCGGTTGCCGAACGGATCGGTATCGATTTGCATGTGATTGACTTGAAAAAAGAGGATGATCGACGATGGATGGAGGCGCTCATTTGGCCTGAACATCATGATCGGCGCCAACTGTTTGCACAAGCGGCCCGTCGACTTGAACAAATGCCGGTGCGCCTGATCGAGGGGGACGGGGTCAAACTTCTTGCTGAGATCGTGGCACAAGTTCCGTCGGATACTGTTGTTTGCATTTTCCATACGCATGTCGCAAACCAAATGTCCGAGGAGGCAAAACATATGTTGATGGAACAGATTCACGAAATCGGCTGTCAGCGGGATTTGTTCCATGTGTATAACAACATGTGGGATCGGAAATTGCATCTGGATGGCATGATTGACGGCCGAGAATATCGGAAAATCGTGGCTGAAACCGATGGGCATGGTCGTTGGTTTCGCTGGGAGATGAACATATCAAATTGGGGGTAATGAGCCTTCCATGAAAAATGATGCCAAGCAAAAGAAGCACGCGATTTCCCTCCATCCTTGAATCATACTAACATCAAATACGGAGAACATGGAGGGAAATGAATGAAACCGTTTGTGCCCAAACTTGTGTATTTCGAGCCGGAGGCGTTGTCGTATCCGCTCGGGAAAGAACTGTATGAGAAATTTACGCAAATGGGAATTGAGATTCGGGAGACGACGTCACACAACCAAGTGCGCGGCATTCCTGGAGAGACGGAGCTGGCGCGGTATCGAAACGCGAAATCGACGCTCGTTGTTGGTGTACGGCGGACGCTGAAATTCGATTCCTCGAAGCCGTCCGCGGAGTATGCGATTCCATTGGCGACCGGATGCATGGGCCATTGTCATTATTGTTATTTGCAAACGACATTAGGAAGCAAGCCGTACATTCGCGTGTATGTCAATTTGGACGACATTTTCGCGCAGGCACAAAAATATATTAACGAGCGCGCGCCCGAGATCACCCGTTTCGAGGCGGCGTGCACGTCCGACATTGTCGGGATTGATCATTTGACCCATTCGCTGAAAAAAGCGATCGAGTTTATTGGTGCGACCGACTACGGCCGGCTCCGGTTTGTGACGAAATATGAGCATGTTGACCATTTATTGGATGCCCGGCATAACGGTAAGACGCGGTTTCGCTTCAGCATCAACTCCCGCTATGTCATCAACCATTTCGAGCCGGGAACGTCCTCCTTTGACGGGCGGCTTGCAGCGGCGCGCAAAGTGGCCGGCGCCGGCTATAAACTTGGCTTTGTCGTCGCGCCGATTTACCGGCATGAAGGTTGGGAACGAGGGTATTTCGAATTGTTTCAGGAGCTCGCTCGGCAATTGGAAGGGATGGACTTGTCGGATTTGACGTTTGAGCTTATTCAACACCGGTTTACCAAGCCGGCGAAACGAGTGATTGAGCAACGATATCCGAAAACGAGACTTGACCTTGATGAGACGAAGCGGAAGTACAAATGGGGGAGATATGGGATCGGCAAGTATGTGTATCGTGACGAGGAAGCGAAGGAGCTCGAAGACACAATGCGCCGCTATATTGAACAGTTTTTTCCGGGCGCTTATGTGCAATATTTTACGTAATCCCCTCTGTATGATATAATGGTATTGATTGCTATTTTTTTGCCTGTCAGGAAGTCCAGGGGATACGAATCGTCATGGATGGAATGGCTTCGTTATGCTATGGCAGGTGAACATGGCAGGAGGGGACAAACGTTGCCGACACCGAGCATGGAAGATTATATTGAACAAATTTATATTTTGATTGAAGAGAAGGGCTATGCCCGCGTCTCTGATATCGCGGAGGCGTTGTCCGTCCATCCCTCCTCGGTGACGAAAATGGTGCAAAAGCTCGATAAGGATGAATATTTAGTGTATGAAAAATACCGTGGTCTCGTTTTGACGCCGAAAGGGAAGAAAATTGGCCAGCGGCTCGTTTATCGTCATGAGCTGCTTGAGCAGTTTCTTCGTTTGATTGGTGTCAACGAGGAAAACATTTACCACGACGTGGAAGGGATTGAACATCATTTGAGCTGGAACGCCATCGACCGAATTGGCGATTTAGTGCAATATTTTCAAGAGGACGAACGCCGCATAGAAGCGCTTCGCAATATCCAAAAGCGCAATGAACAAGGAGAGTAAGCCGTTGCTTGCTCTTTTTTTGTTTTCCGTACTAAACGCCTCTCCTTTTTCTTACATATTGTATAAAACGGTGAGAAGGGGGAGGCAGCAGTGGACATCGATATCGTTTTTTCTGGGGGTGGAGTGAAAGGATTTGCCTTGATTGGAGCGTATGAGGCCATTGAGGAAAAAGGGCTGCGCTGGAAACGGCTTGCCGGGACGAGTGCGGGGGCGATGTTGGCCGCGCTGCTAGCGGCAGGCTACAGTGCTCGCGAGATCGCAGACTTGCTTGGGGAGTTGGAACTTAAGCAGTTTTTGGATGAATCGGCGTCATGGCTTCCCTTTTCCATCTGGAAGTGGGTGCGTCTCTATTGGCATCTCGGTCTTTATGAAGGAAAAGTGCTTGAACAGTGGCTTGAGTCGGTGCTTGCCGCCCGCGGGGTGCGGACGTTTCAAGATGTGCCGGCCGGCAGTTTGTATATCGTCGCCTCTGATGTCACAAACGGTCGCATCGTCGTGCTGCCGGACGATTTAAACGAATATGGCATTGACCCGAGCTCGTTTTCCGTCGCCAAAGCGGTGCGGATGAGCGTTAGCATTCCTTATTTTTTCGAGCCGGTTCGCCTCCAAGGGAAAAACGGTACGGCTCTCATCGTCGATGGGGGGGTGTTGAGCAACTTTCCGCTTTTTCTCTTTGATGAGGAAAAGCGGACGAAAAAGCGACCGGTGCTTGGCATCCAGCTGAGCGCTAAGCCAGGCGAGCGACCAAGACAAAAAATCTCCAATGCTTTACATTTGTATGAGGCGCTGTTTGAAGCGATGAAAGAGGCGCATGACGCCCGCTACATTTCCCGCCGCCATGAAAAAAATATCGTCTTTTTACCAGTAAAAAACGTCATTTCGACCGAGTTTTCTGTCGATCCGGAGGTGCGGCGAAATCTTATCGATTACGGGCGCGAGCGGACGCGGCAATTTTTGCAGCAATGGGCATACTAGGTAAGGAACGGTGTGATTGCGACACCCTCGATGAAGAAAATCGGATAATCACGCGCCAAGGAGCATCACCCTTCTCTCGCGGACAGCGGTAGACAAAAAAAGAATCAAGCTAAAACGAAGCTCGATTCTTTTTTTTGCCTTTTTTTCCATCGATCACGGTTAAATGCGGGGTTGCTGTCCGCTTTTTCAGCGGCCGTTTCAGTTTCGCCGGCTTTGGCTGCTTGCGCCCGGAACGGGGATGGAGCTTTTTCGACTGCCGCACCGCTTTTAAATACGACAACCGTTCTTTATCGAATCGACGTTGATACACGAAACGATAAAAGAGATAAATTGCGGCTACAAACATTGCAACAAACAACAGCTGGCGGAACAGCACCGTCGGATGGGCAAAAAGGGTATAGACAATACCAAGCGTTCCAAGCAAGATCATGAGACCGACGAGTGGGTGAATGGCCCTGCGCCGCAATGAATCCACCCCCTTTAGTCAATTACTGTGCCGCTTTTTTCGCTTCAGCTTCCGCTTCCAACTGAAGAAGCTGCTGAAACGAGGCGATGGCCACTTCCACTTGAGCATCGTCTGGTTCTTTTGTCGTCAGCCGCTGCAGCCATAGCCCAGGGTAGCCGAGCCAACGCAGCAGCGGAACATCTCTCAATTTATTTGTAAACTGCAATACTTCAAACGAAACGCCAAGTACAACAGGAATTAAGGCAAGTCGGTTAACAATCCGCAGCCAAAGCGGATCGGTCGGCACGAACAAATAAAGGAATAAGCCGACGATGACCGTAAATAAAATAAAGCTGCTGCCGCACCGATAGTGAAGGCGCGAGGCGCGCTGAACATGCTCAACGGTTAGCGGCCAGCCCGCTTCATAGGCGTTGATGACTTTATGTTCCGCGCCGTGGTATTGGAAGACGCGCTTCACAAGCGGCGTTAACGAAATAAAGTAAATATAGCCAAGCAGCAGAGCAAGTTTAAAAACCCCTTCAAGCAAAATCTGTCCTGTCTTCCCGGGGACAAGCGGTTTGAAAGAAGCAGCGGCGAGCGCCGGGATGAGTGTAAAAATCGTTTTGGCGAATAGAAACGACAGTACACCGATGGCCGCAGCGCCGAGAATGAGCGTCAGTTTGGAGCTGCTTTCCTCAACCGCCTCCTGTTCCTCCCCTGGAGCCACCTCATACCGCTCACTCGCAAACTGTAAATGTTTGGCTCCGTTCGCACTCGCTTCGATAATGGCGATGATGCCGCGAACGAACGGAATTTTCTTAAAGGCGGCCAGCGTCGGATTGGCGCGGCGCGGCAAGGAAAAGTATTCAATCGTTCCATCATTGCGGCGAACAGCGGTGACAGAGTGCGTTTTGCCGGCAAACATCACTCCTTCGATGACCGCTTGGCCGCCGTATAACGGTTTATCCATTTGTTTCATCAAGCAAACACCAACCTATTTTTATGTTTATTATTTTATTCTACAGGAAACGTTCGGAAACCTCTAGGTTGATGTTATTGTTATGATTGCCAAAAAATCCATTATTTACACAACGCCAATCATTTTTTTCGCTTGATTCATGGTGCGACAAGCTGTAGGTCATACTAACGGACAAGGAGGTGCAGCATGATGGCGGAACAACAAGGAAAGCTCGAGCAGGAGAAAACAGAGCGGCCCATGACACTCCTGCAAAAAACGATCATTATCGGATTTGTCGGCGGGGTGTTTTGGAGTCTAATCGGCTATTTAGCCCACTTTTTCAACTTTAGCGAAATCAGCCCAAACATGATTTTGACTCCTTGGGTCGCCGGTGAATGGAAACACGGAAAAGTGGGCAACTATGTGGCAATCGTGTTGATCGGTGTCATTTCCATTGCCGCGGCGCTTCTTTACTATGCGTTGCTGCGAAAAATTCGTGGTATGTGGCCAGGCATTTTATACGGTGCTGCGTTGTGGGTTGTGATCTTTTATTTATTCAATCCGTTATTTCCAAACGTCCAACCGGTCGCTGATTTGAACATGAATACAGTCATTACGACACTTTGTTTATACATTTTATACGGGGTGTTCGTCGGATATTCGATTTCCTTTGAGACACAGGAAATGAATCGGGGATCTCAAAGCGCCGGGAAAGAGGCAGCGAAGGAAGGAAGTTGACGAAGAGCTCCTTCATTTAACTTAACAAAAATGATGCCCCTTCTGTAAAACCGATGTATAGCGGAAACTTCTCCTCTTATGGTAAAATAAAGAAGGTTTTCGTGCGATTTGGCATCGCGTTATAGCTGGTGACGAACGGTCGTGTCAAGCCGATGAATGGCGCCTCCTTTGGCATGATCGTAGCTGAAAAGCCCCCATTTCATGGTCTACTGACGCGTGGGGGAGAGGGCAAATTCACGGGAAGAGGAGAATGAAGGATGGAAAAGCTGGAAAAACTTCGGGCGCTTCTTGAGGAGCAGCATATTGATGGGCTTTTAGTGACAAACGGCTACAATCGACGTTACATCACTGGGTTCACCGGCACGGCCGGCGTCGCGATTGTCAGCCGTGAAGGGGCGGTTTTTATTACAGATTTCCGCTATGTCGAACAAGCATCCAAACAAGTCGAAGGCTTTGAGATTGTTCAACATAGCGGGCCGATCATTGAGGAAATTGCGAAGCAAGTAAAGCGGCTTGGTATCGGAAAGCTTGGCTTCGAGCAGGAACATGTAACGTATGCGGCATATAAAGCGTATGAGGAAGCGATCAGCGCCGAGCTTGTGCCCACGGCTCATGTAGTGGAAAAGTTGCGCTTGATTAAGTCGGAAGCAGAGATTAAGATATTAAAGGAAGCAGCGGAAATCGCCGATGCAGCATTTGCCCATATTTTGTCGTTCATCCGTCCGGGTGTCAAAGAAATCGAAGTAGCGAATGAGCTCGAGTTTTTTATGCGCAAGCAAGGAGCGTCTTCTTCTTCCTTTGAGACGATCGTCGCGTCCGGTTACCGTTCGGCGTTGCCGCACGGGGTGGCGTCAGAGAAAACGATTGAGCGCGGCGAGCTTGTCACGCTTGATTTCGGGGCTTACTACAAAGGATATTGTTCCGATATCACAAGGACGGTTGCCGTCGGCGAAATCAACGACGAACTGAAAACGATTTATGATATCGTCCTTGAGGCGCAGCGGCGCGGTATGGACGGTCTTAAGGCAGGCATGACCGGCAAAGAGGCTGATGCGTTAACGCGCGATTATATCCGCGAAAAAGGGTACGGCGACTATTTCGGCCATTCGACGGGCCATGGCATTGGTCTTGAGATTCACGAAGGGCCGACGCTTTCGTTCCGTTCTGATGTGGTGCTCGAGCCGGGCATGGTCGTCACCGTCGAGCCGGGCATTTATATCCCGGGACTTGGCGGGGTGCGCATTGAAGACGACACAGTCATTACTGGCGACGGGAACGAAGCGCTCACTCATTCGCCGAAAGAACTAATCATTTTATAACGGATTGCGTGAGGAGGAATTTCAGTCAATGATTTCAGTGAACGATTTTCGCACAGGGCTTACGATTGAGGTCGACGGCGAGATTTGGCGCGTCCTTGAGTTCCAGCATGTTAAGCCGGGCAAAGGGGCGGCGTTCGTCCGTTCGAAGCTGCGCAACTTGCGTACCGGCGCCATTCAAGAGCGGACGTTCCGCGCTGGCGAAAAAGTAAACCGGGCACAAATTGATACGCGCAAAATGCAATATTTATACGCTAACGGCGACTTGCATGTCTTTATGGATATGGAAACATACGAACAAATCGAGCTGCCAGCGAAACAAATTGAGTATGAGCTGAAGTTCTTAAAAGAAAACATGGAAGTATTTATCATGATGTATCAAGGCGAAACGATCGGTGTTGAGCTGCCGAACACCGTCGAGTTGAAAGTCGTTGAAACAGAGCCGGGCATCAAAGGTGACACGGCTTCCGGCGGTTCGAAGCCGGCCAAGCTCGAAACCGGTCTTGTCGTTCAAGTGCCGTTTTTCGTCAATGAAGGCGACACGCTCATCATTAACACGGCTGACGGTACGTACGTTTCGCGGGCATAAGCAGCCAAAAAGGGACAGCACCAGTCCGGAAAATTCCGGACTGGTGCTGTTTTTTTATGCATGAAAGCAGATTGGCTGGTTTTCATGCCGCTTTGATGTTCATCTCTGTTTTCACCGCCAAAAACTTCTTCTGAAATGGCTTGTTCCCGCATACGTTTGTACTAATCAATCCCATTTTTCGAAACAGGAGGGGCCTATGAAACATTGGCTGCGATCGTTCGATCCGTCCGTGTTGGCGATGGCCAGTATGCGGATGTTATCGGCGTTCATTGAACTCTGCGCAGCGTTATTGATGTTGGCGTTCAACGATGTCAAAAAAGCGCTCGCCATCAACGCTGGACTCGCCGTCGTCGGCCCGACTGTGATGATCGTGACGATGACGATCGGGCTGCTTTCACTGGCGGACGAGCTTTCGTTTTCCCGTCTTGGACTTGTCGCGCTTGGGGTGGCACTCATTTTGTTTGCTATTTACAAGTAAGGAATAAACGGCATATTCCGCCCATACATATGAACTAGTCCACGAGAAAAGGAGGAGGGCCATGGAAGCGGTATGGGGAATTTTGCCGAAAACGATCGCTATGGCGGTGCAGCAGCTCCCTTCATGGCGTGACGGAATTGAAGAAATCCGTATCCGCGTCTCCCGGCCGCTTGAGGTGATTGCCAACGGAACGGCCCGCTTATTGCCATATGAGGTAACGAAAGAGGATGGCGTGCAGTTACTGAACAAATTGAGCCGTTATTCAATTTATGCTGTCGAAGAAGAGCTAAAGCGCGGGTTTATGACGATCGAAGGGGGGCATCGCGTCGGGCTCGCCGGCAAGGTCATCACAGAAGGCGGCAAGGTGAAGGCCATTCGTGACGTTGCCTCTTTTAATATCCGCATCGCCAAAGAACAAGTCGGCATCGCCGATCCACTGATTCCGTATGTGTATGATGGACGTTGGTGCCACACGATGATCATCGGTTCACCGCAAACTGGAAAAACGACGTTGCTGCGCGACGTAGCGCGCCTTATCAGCAGCGGAACAGAGCGCATCCCAGCGCAAAAGGTGGCGATCGTTGATGAGCGCTCGGAAATCGCCGGCTGTGTGAAAGGGATTCCGCAATTTTCTTTCGGCCCGCGTCTCGATGTGTTGGATGCCTGTCCGAAAGCGGAAGGAATGATGATGATGATCCGCTCGATGAGCCCGGATGTCATTATCGTCGATGAAATTGGGCGTGAGGAAGATAGTGAAGCGGTGCTCGAGGCAGCGAACGCCGGCGTCTCTGTATGGACGACCGTGCATGGTCGCAGCATCAAAGACGTTCAACAGCGGCCGACGCTAGGTTCGGTGATGGAGCAAAAGGTATTTGAACGGTTTATTGAACTGACGAACATCCCCCATCCTGGCGCGATCCGGCGCATTCTCGATGCCAGTGGGACGGTGTTGTATGAACAACGGACGGTGGTAAGCCGATGAAATGGTTTGGTGCATTGCTCATCATTGCCGCATCGACATGGCTAGGATTCGCGGCCGCCCATGCTTTGTATGAGAGACCGCGCCAGCTCCGCCAACTGAAAGCAGCGCTCAGGGCGCTTGAGGCTGAAGTGATGTACGGGCATACGCCGCTCGCTGAAGCGTCTGCCCATATCGCTCGGCAAACGGCTACCCCAGTATGCGAGTTGTTTTTTCGGTTTGCCGAGACGTTGCGCAACGAAGAGACGAGCGTGGTGGAGGCATGGGAGAAAAGTTTACAAGCCTCATGGGGGAAAACAGCGCTGAAACAAGGGGAATTGGAAGTGATGAAGCAATTTGGTGCCACGCTCGGCCAGTATGACCGGCTGACGCAGCAAAAGCAAATCGCGTTGGCGCTCGCCCATTTAGAGCGGGAGGAAGAGGAAGCGATCGACAATCAAGCTCGCTATGCCAAAATGGCGAAAAGTTTAGGTGTGTTGGCCGGGCTGCTGCTCGTTATTTTACTCATGTAGACAGGAGGCAGGAATGAATGGGCATCGATGTCGATATCATTTTAAAAATCGCCGGCGTCGGCATCGTCATCGCGTTTTTGCATACGGTGCTCGATCAGATGGGACGGAAAGAATACGCCCAATGGGTGACGCTGCTCGGCTTTATTTATATTTTGTTTATGGTCGCCTCGATTGTGAGCGATTTGTTCCAAAAAATTAAAGACGTCTTTTTGTTTCACGGGTAGGGGGGATTGGCCATTGATATTTTGCAAATTGTCAGCCTCGGGTTGATTGCGACGTTTTTAGTTGCATTGTTAAAGGAACAAAAATCAAACCTCGCCTTTTTATTAACGGTTTTTGTTGGCTGCACGATTTTCTTGCTGCTTGTTGACCAAATTAGTGAAATTTTGCTGATGCTGCGGGAAATGGCGGAGGGCGCCCATATCCAAATGGTGTACTTAGAAACGATGTTGAAGATTATCGGCATTGCCTACATTGCCGAATTTGCCGCACAAATTTCCAAGGACGCTGGTCAAGGGGCGATTGCCGCCAAAATTGAGCTCGGCGGCAAAATTGTCATTTTGGCGCTTGCTGTTCCGATTTTGACCGCCATTATTGAAGCGGTCGTTAGCCTCATTCCGACGGCACGATAAGGAGGGAACGAATTGAAACGGACAGCGTTCCTTATGGCCGGACTGCTTTTTCTCTTTTTTTGTCCGCTAGTTGTACAAGCTGAAAGCAACGAGCCGTCTATCAGTGAGCAGCTCGCCCGGCTTGATGTGAGCGATATTCGCCGCTATTGGGAAACGATCGTCAACGAATACGGCGGCTTTTTGCCGGAAAGCGAAAAAGGATCACTTGCCGATTTTTTAAGCGGTGAGCGGCAATGGTCGCCTGCTGAATGGCTGAAAGCGCTCACCCGTTACTTATTTTACGAATTGCAAGTAAACGGGAAGTTGCTCGGCACGCTCATTTTGCTCGCTGTATTCAGCACGGTGCTGCAATCGTTGCAAAACGCGTTCGCTCAGCAGGAGGTGAGCAAAATTGCCCAAGCGGTCATCTATATGGTGCTGTTGTTGATTGCTCTAAATAGCTTTCGCCTCGCTGCTGACTATGCACTTGGGGCAGTGCAGACGATGAGCCATTTCATCATCGCTCTCATCCCGCTGCTGCTCGCGCTGCTTGCTTCTTCTGGCGGGGTTGTATCGGCAGCGTTTTTTCACCCGATCATTTTGTTTTTGATGAACACAACAGGGACGGTCGTTGAATATGTCACATTGCCCCTTTTGTTGCTGGCGGCGCTACTTGCTATTGTCAGCACGCTCAGCGACCGGTATAAGGCGACCCAGCTTGCCGATTTGTTGAACAAAGTCGCCCTCGGTTTGCTCGGCATCATTTTAACGGTTTTTCTTGGGGTGATGTCAGTGCGTGGGGCAACAACGGCGGTGGCGGATGGCGTCGCTTTAAGGGCGGCGAAGTTTGTCACCGGCAACTTCATTCCAGTCGTCGGCAAACTGTTTACTGATGCCGCCGATACAGTTGTCGCTGCTTCCATGCTGCTGAAAAACGCTGTTGGGTTAGTTGGGGTAGCGATTTTATTAATGATCGCTCTCTTTCCAGCGGTGAAAATTTTCGCGATTGTCATCGTCTACAAACTATCAGCCGCCTTATTGCAGCCGCTCGGCGGCGGGCCGGTGCTTTCATGCCTCAACATCATCAGCAAAAGCATCGGCTATGTGTTAGCGGCGCTGCTCATCGTATCGCTGATGTTTTTCCTCAGTCTTACGGTTATGGTCATGGCAGGGAACATTACGATGATGGTCCGCTAGGAGGAACGGTATGCAGTTTGTCATTGAATGGGTTACGAACATCATTTTGTTTTTGCTGTTTGCCATCGTCATCGACTTTTTGCTGCCGTCCGGAACGATGCAAAAATATGTCAAAATGGCCATCGGACTCATGCTGTTGCTCGTGATGCTCAGGCCCGTGCTCCAGCTCACCTCGATTGATCCGGAACAGCTAGTCGCTTCGGCAATCGCCCGTTTTTCCGACGGCCAAACGAGCGATGAAACGATAAAAAATCAAATCGAGCAAAAGAAAAAAGAAATACAAGCTTCACAACGCGCATATATTTTAGAACAAATGGCTGTCCAGTTGGAAAACGACGTAAATGAGGAGTTGATGGAAAAGTATGGATTGAAGGCTGATGTCAACATTTACGCTGATGACAAAGAAAGTTGGCGCATGCCGGATGACATCGAGAGGATCGAAGTCGTACTTTCTAAACAACAACCTGCCGGGACGGTGGAGCCGGTCATCATCGATACGACGAAACCACCGGCTTCGCTTGAGGGCGATGCATCGCTGGCCGAAGAGGTGCGCACCTTTCTCGCCGGCAAGTGGGAAGTCGATAAAAATAAAACGGCTCTTCTCCTCGCCGCCGAAAGAAGGGGACGGGGATGGAGTCCGAAAAAAAATGCCGTTTTCCTATGTTGTGGCCCTGTTGTTGGCCGGCGTTGCGCTTATGGTAGTGAGCCACTTTACGAAAAGTGGGGAAGATGTTCCGGCAACGCCTTCCGCTGAGCAATCAGATGCTCCATCCGAGCCGGCGTTTTTGTCAAGCAAAGAGACGAAAGAGAAAGTGATTGCCGCCTATGAGGAAAGGTATGAAAAAGAATTAAAAGCCGCACTCGAAGCCATTGAAGGAGTGGAGGATGTCACCGTAGTTGTCAACCTTGATTCGACAGAGTTGAAATTATTTGAGAAAAAACGATCGACCCAGAAGCAAACAACGAAGGAAGGCGACAAGGAAGGCGGAAAACGGACGATTGAAAACGAGTCAACCAATGAAGAAGTGATCATTATCCGCAACGGCGAAGAAGAAACGCCGCTTGTTGTCGCCACGAAAAAGCCTGACATTCGTGGCGTGCTTGTCGTCGCTAAAGGAGCGGACAACTTGCAAATTAAAAAATGGATTGTCGAGGCTGTGACGCGAGTGTTAAACGTTCCAAGCTATCGCGTCGCTGTCTTGCCGAAAAAATGACCGGGTAAGGGGAGGAGATCGGCATGTTGAAAAAACAAACCGTGTGGCTGTTGACGATGTTAAGCTTAGTGGTTGTGCTATCGGTCTATTACGTGACGGCGCCAAAAGAGATGGGGGACAGCACAGCGTTTACCACCAATGGTAAAGCAGATAAAACAAAAGAACAGCCAAGTGTCTCCATTGAAGAAACGGGGGCGAAAGACAATCCATCAAAAGCTGACAAAACAGACGATGATTTGTTTATGGCGCTGCGCATGAAAATTGAAGATGAACGAAGCCGGCTGCGCGATGAGCTGAACGCCATCGTCGCTTCGGCGAACGCGACGGCGGAAGAGAAAAATGAGGCGTTGGATAAAATTGAACAGCTGCAAGCTCTGTCTGAAAAAGAAGCGACATTGGAGACACTTATTAAATCAAAAGGCGGTTATGAAGATGTGTTCGTGCGCGCTGATGACGACCAAGTGCGCGTGACGATTAAAGCGAAAGAAAGCTCAGCCAAATCGGCCAACGAAGTGATCCATATGGTGAAAAAGGAAATTCCGGACGCCGAATATGTGACCGTTGAGTTCCAGCCGGCGGGATGAACGTGCTGCTCGATATAGGAGCAGCTTCTTTTTTGCACAAAAACCTTTTGTTTGTCCTATGGTTGTGTGTATAATCGTTATGAGCGCGTTTTATTACCTTCTGCTAAGAATGGACTTCTTGACAATGGAAGAAAGGTGTGAGGTCGATGAAAATTCAAGAAATCCGTGAATTGATTCGGTTGGTTGACCAATCTTCGATCGACGAATTTGTATACGAACAAGGTGAAACGAAAGTACATATGAAAAAAGCCGCGACGGCTGTTGCAGCCGAGCCGACGGTAGCCGTACAGGCGACGCCTGCTGCTCCGGTCGTTGTTGAACCGGCTCCGACAGCTCCTCCGGTTCAAACAGCCGCTCCGGAAGCGCCGGCTCCAGAAGCGGAAAAACCAGCTGCTCCGGAAGTCAAGCAAGCGCCAGAGGGCAACTTCCACCAAATTACGTCGCCGATGGTCGGCACGTTTTACGCTGCTCCGGCGCCAGATAAGCCGCCTTATGTGAAGCCGGGCGATAAAGTGAAAAAAGATACGGTTGTTTGCATTATTGAAGCGATGAAGCTGTTTAATGAAATTGAAGCGGAAGTCGACGGCGAAATTGTCGAGGTGCTCGTGCAAAACGGCCAGCTCGTCGAATACGGCCAGCCGTTATTTTTGGTCAAGCCTGAATAAGGGAGAGAACGGAGAATGATCAAAAAAGTGTTAGTGGCAAACCGCGGGGAAATCGCTGTCCGCATCATCCGCGCTTGCCGCGAGCTCGGCATTGAGACGGTCGCCGTGTTTTCGGAAGCTGATCGCGACGCCCTGCATGTGCAGCTCGCGGATGAGGCGTACTGCATCGGACCGACCGCTTCAAAAGACAGTTATTTAAATTTCACGAACATCATGAGCGTCGCCACGCTAACCGGTTGTGACGCCATTCACCCGGGTTACGGATTTTTGGCGGAGAATGAGGCATTTGCCGAGCTGTGCCGTGAGTGCAATGTTACGTTTATCGGTCCGAGTCCGGAAGCGATTACAAAAATGGGCATTAAAGATATCGCTCGCGAGACGATGCGTGAAGCCGGCGTGCCGATCGTGCCCGGATCGCGCGGAGTGATTGAAAGCATTGATGAAGCGCGGGCCATCGCCGCAGAGATCGGCTACCCGGTCATCATTAAAGCGACGGCCGGCGGCGGCGGAAAAGGGATTCGCGTCGCCCGCAACGAAGAGGAGCTCATCAAAGGGATTAACATCACTCAGCAAGAAGCGGCAACTGCATTCGGCAATCCAGGCGTGTATATTGAAAAGTATATTGAAGATTTTCGCCATGTTGAGATTCAAGTGCTGGCCGATTCGTACGGCAATACGATCCATCTCGGCGAGCGCGACTGCACGATTCAGCGCCGGCTGCAAAAGCTTGTTGAAGAAGCTCCATCGCCAGCGCTCGATGATGAGATTCGCCAAAAAATGGGCGAAGCGGCGGTCAAGGCGGCAAAAGCGGTCAATTACACCGGCGCCGGCACGGTTGAATTTATTTTCGACCACCGGAACAACGAGTTTTATTTCATGGAGATGAATACGCGCATTCAAGTCGAGCATCCAGTCACCGAGTTGATCACTGGCGTCGATTTAGTGAAAGAGCAAATCCGCATCGCATCCGGTGAAAAGCTGTCCCTCACCCAAGAGGACGTCGTCTTTAACGGTTGGGCGATTGAATGCCGCATCAACGCGGAAAATCCGGCGAAAAACTTCATGCCGTCGCCGGGGAAAATCGCCATGTACTTGCCGCCAGGTGGGCCGGGTGTGCGCGTCGATTCCGCTGCTTATCCAGGTTATGCGATTCCGCCGTATTACGACTCGATGATCGCTAAATTGATCGTCCATGCACCGACGCGCGAGGAAGCGATCGCCCGCATGAGACGAGCGCTTGGCGAGTTTATCATCGAAGGCATTCATACGACGATTCCGTTCCACATAAAATTAATGGAGCATGAGAAATTTCAAAGCGGCGAGTTTAATACAAAGTTTTTGGAGTTATATGATATTATGAAGGCGGAATAGGAGGTGCCTTATGTCTGAACATGTGTTTGAACCCAGTCAGGAGTATGCTGGGCTTGGCAAAGTGGAAATCGCACCGGAGGTCATTGAAGTGATCGCCGGCATCGCGGCGAGCGAAGTTGACGGCATCGCGCAAATGCGCGGCAATTTCGCCGCCGGCGTCGCGGAACGGTTCGGCAAAAAATATCATGGCAAAGGTGTGAAAGTCGACTTGCGCGACGACGGCGTCGTGATCGATCTGTACTGTCTTGTTCAATTCGGCGCATCGATTCCAAACGTGGCGAAAAAAGTGCAAGAAAATGTGCGCCAAGCGCTTTGGAACATGACTGGCTTGGAAACGAGCGAAGTAAACGTCCACATTGTCGGCATCCAGTTTGAGACCGGAAAGCCGGAGCAAGATGCGGTCGAACAACGGTAACGCAACAAAAGGCAGCTGCTTTCGAAGCAGCCGCCTTTTGTTTTTTTCGCCAAAGTTTGTTATTGTAATGAACGGGGCCGTTAGCACGGCTAGCGGTAGCAAACCGGTATCGCTAATGATTTGTGGGAAAGGGCTGGCTTTTTCCGAAAAATATGATATGATTTCAATATAAATGTTCGTGTTTAGGGAGGAGGAAGGTAATGAAGCGGCATGAAGCACGCGAAAAGGCGTTACAGGCGCTATTCCAAATCGATGTTGGTCACATTCCTCCTGATGAGGCGATCGGCAATGTGACAGGAAGCGGCGAAGTGGATCCGTTTTTGCGCCAGCTCGTATTCGGTGTTATTGAGCACCGGGCGGAAATTGACGAGCTGTTGCGCTCGAATTTGGAAAAATGGAAGCTCGAGCGGGTCGCCAATGTTGACCGGGTTATTTTACGAATGGCGACGTATGAAATGAAATATGTCGATGACGTGCCAGTGAGTGTCAGCCTCGATGAGGCGGTTGAACTAGCGAAAAAATTTGGCGATTGGAAATCCGGAAGCTTTGTCAACGGCGTGCTTTCAAAAGTGAAAGCGGCGTTGCAAAAGTAACAACCGCAAGCAGCAAACGAAGTTTCGATTTACCTAGGTGTAGGCGGACTCATATTGACCAATGAATGAGGAGAGGGGAAGCGAGACACAATGACAGCACAAATCATTAGCGGAACGGAATTGGCAAAAACGATTCGCGCCGAATTGGCGGATGAAGTAGCAAAGTTAAAGGCAAACGGCATCGAACCGGGACTGGCCGTCATTCTTGTTGGCGACGACCCCGCATCGCATTCCTATGTGAAAGGAAAACAAAAAGCGTGTGCCGAAGTCGGCATTCGTTCACTCCTTTACACATTTCCGGCCACGATCAGCGAAGAAGAGTTGCTCGCCAAAATTCAAGAGCTGAACGCTGATCCGACAGTGCACGGCATTTTAGTGCAGCTGCCGCTACCTGCTCATATTCGCGAGTGGTCGGTGATTGAAACAATCGCTCCGGAAAAAGATGTCGACGGGTTTCATCCGATTAATGTTGGAAAAATGATGATCGGCCAGCCGGCGTTTCTTCCGTGCACCCCGCACGGCGTACTGGTGATGGTCAAATCGGCGGGCATCGACATCGCCGGAAAGCATGTTGTCGTCGTCGGACGCAGCAATATCGTCGGCAAGCCGGTCGGCCAGCTGTTTTTGCGTGAACATGCGACCGTCACCTACGCTCACTCGAAAACACCGGATTTGGCCGCCATCACCCGCCAGGCTGACATTTTAATCGTTGCTGTCGGCAAGGCACGCCTTATCGGCCCGGAACATGTGAAGCCGGGAGCGGTCGTCATTGACGTCGGCGTCAACCGACTGGAGAGCGGCAAATTGTGCGGTGATGTCGATTTCGACGCCGTCAAAGAAGTGGCCAGCTATGTGACGCCGGTGCCGGGAGGGGTCGGGCCGATGACGATTACGATGCTGTTGCACAATACGATGGAAGCAGCACGGCAGCTCGCTGCGAAGTGAGGGCGTTTTTTGTGGAAGTAAAATACGTGACCGTCGGAGCGCTGACAAAATACATCAAGCGCAAATTCGACGTTGATCCCCATTTGCGCGATTTATGGATAAAAGGTGAGATTTCAAACTTTAAACAGCATTCGCGCGGCCATATGTACTTTACATTAAAAGATAGCGAGGCGCGCATCGCTGCGGTCATGTTCGCCGGCTACAATCAGCATTTGCCGTTCCGCCCCGAAGACGGAATGAACGTGCTCGTACGTGGGGAAATTTCCGTCTATGAACCGAACGGCAACTATCAACTATATGTGAAAGAAATGCAGCCGGAAGGCATCGGCCGCCTATATTTAGCGTACGAACAGCTGAAACAGCGGCTTGAAGCGGAAGGGCTGTTTTCGTCGGCTCATAAAAAGCCGCTGCCAGCGTTTCCGCGCTGTGTCGGCGTCGTCACGTCACCGACCGGGGCGGCGGTGCGGGATATTATGACGACGATTCGTCGTCGCTATCCGCTCGCGAAAGTCATTTTATTTCCAGCGCTCGTGCAAGGGGAAGGGGCAGCGCCGTCGATCGTGCGCGCTATCGAGCGGGCGAATGATTTTAGCGAGGTTGACGTGCTTATCGTCGGTCGCGGGGGCGGCTCGATTGAAGAGCTGTGGGCGTTTAACGAAGAAATCGTCGCCCGCGCCATTTTCGCTTCCCGCGTGCCGGTCATTTCCGCCGTCGGCCACGAGACGGATTTTACCATCGCCGATTTTGTCGCGGATTTGCGGGCGCCAACGCCGACGGCGGCGGCTGAGCTGGCAGTGCCGCACATCGGGGAGTTGGCTGAGCGGATCGCCGAGCGGAAATGGCGGCTCATCCGTGCCATGAAAGAGCGGCTGGCGGCCAACCAGGAGCGGCTCGCTCGACTACAGGCGTCGTACGCATTCCGCTATCCGAAGCGTCTTTATGAACAAAAAGAGCAGCAGCTCGACGCGTTGCTCGAACGACTCGCCCGCCAACGCGAACGGCTGGTGGATAAAAAACGCCAGCGGCTGCGAGAATTGCACCTGAGACTGTGGCGCCATCACCCGGAGGCGGAGCTTGAGCGGATGAAAGAGCGGCAAAAAGCGACCGCCGTCGCGCTTGAAAAAGCGATGCGCACCGCCTTGGAGCGCCATGCGTTCCGCTTTCGTTCCCATGTCGCTCGGCTGGAAGCGCTCAGCCCGCTCCGCATCATGGAACGCGGCTATAGTTTGGTGTACAATGAGCGGCACGAGCTTGTGAAACGGATCGGTCAACTCCAGGTCGGTGAGCGCCTGTCCATCCGGGTTCAAGACGGACAAGTCGATTGCCAAGTGATGGGAGTGGAGGAAAAAACGACATGAGCGAAGAAAAAGAAATGACGTTTGAAGAAGCAATGAAACAGCTGGAATCGATCGTTGAAAAATTGGAAGAGGGAAACGTGCCGCTTGAAGATGCCATTGCCTTTTTTCAAGAAGGCATGAAACTGTCGAAACTTTGCCATGATAAATTGCAGCACGTTGAAAAACAGCTCGAGTATATGTTGCGCGAAGACGGCGAGCTCGTTCCTTTTTCGCCAGAGGAGGCATGACAGGTGGCGTCGCTTGAGATTGAACAATTTTTAAACGAGCAAAAACAGGCTGTTGAGGCGGCATTGTCTCGCTACATTGCTCAGCTTCATGGTCCGGAGACGCTGAAAAAAGCGATGGCTTACTCGCTTGAAGCCGGCGGCAAGCGCATTCGCCCGCTCTTGTTGTTGTCAACGATTCAAGCGCTCGGCCAAAATCCGTCGCTCGGCCTGCCGGTGGCTTGCGCGATTGAAATGATCCATACGTATTCGCTTATCCATGACGATTTGCCGAGCATGGACAATGATGATTTACGGCGCGGCAAGCCGACAAACCATAAAGTGTTTGGTGAGGCGATGGCCATTTTGGCGGGAGATGGGCTGTTGACGTACGCGTTTCAATTGATCGCCGAGATCCATGATGAACGTGTGCCTGTTGATGTCCGACTGCAGTTGATCGCAGAGCTGGCGAAAGCGGCTGGCCCGGAAGGGATGGTGGCCGGGCAAGTCGCTGATATGGAAGGAGAAGGAAAAACACTGGCGCTCGCCGAACTGGAATACATCCACCGTCACAAAACCGGAAAAATGCTGCAATATAGTGTGCATGCCGGGGCGCTACTCGGTGGCGCCGATGCCCGGCAAATGCGCGAGCTTAACGAATTTGCCGCTCATTTAGGTCTCGCCTTTCAAATTCGTGACGATATTCTTGACATTGAAGGAACGGAAGAGAAAATTGGAAAACGGGTCGGCAGCGACCGTGAAAATCATAAGGCCACCTACCCGGCGCTGCTGTCGCTTGCCGGTGCAAAAGAAAAACTGGCGTTTCATATTGATGCGGCGAAGCGTCATTTACAGCAAGCTGATGTTGATGGTGCCACGCTCGCCTATATTTGCGAACTTGTCGCTGTCCGCGACCACTAATCATGAGACAGCCGCCTTCGCTCCGCGTTTGTTTTGATTCGGAACCGAAGGCGGCTGTTTTTTGTTCTCCGTTCGACAAGTAGGTGCCACAACTCCCCGCCCGATTCTTTCTGCATTTCTTTTGTGCTATACTCACAGAACGGACGGCATGGCCTTGCTTCATCGGCAAAAGTCGATTTTTCGTGCCGAATCATGTATAATAATACTACCTGTATCATGGGAGAACCGGCTCGGAGAACGACCAAATGAAAGCGAGTGATCTTGTTGGACTTAACGAAAATTGAACATCCGCGCGTGGTAAAAACCATGTCGATTCCCCAGCTGAAACAGTTAAGCGCCGATATCCGGCGATTTTTAATTGAAAAGCTGTCGAAAACAGGCGGACATATCGGTCCAAATTTAGGGGTCGTCGAGCTGACGATCGCCCTTCATCGGGAGTTTGACAGCCCGAAAGATAAGCTCATTTGGGACGTCGGCCATCAGTCGTACGTGCATAAAATTTTGACCGGGCGCGCCGCCGAGTTTGATACGCTTCGGCAATATAAAGGGCTGTCGGGGTTTCCGAAGCGGAGTGAAAGCGAGCATGATGTCTGGGAAACCGGTCATAGCTCGACATCGCTGTCGGCAGCGATGGGAATGGCGATCGCCCGCGATTTGAAAGGGACGGATGAATACATTGTGCCGATTATCGGCGATGGAGCGTTGACCGGTGGGATGGCGCTTGAGGCGCTCAACCATATCGGTCATGAAAAAACGGATATGATCGTGATCTTAAACGATAATGAAATGTCCATCGCCCCGAACGTCGGAGCGTTGCACAACATTCTTGGCCGACTGCGCACCGCCGGCAAATACCAATGGGTCAAGGACGAGCTCGAACTGTTGCTCAAACGCATTCCGGCGGTCGGCGGCAAGTTGGCGGCGACCGCTGAGCGGTTGAAGGACAGTTTAAAGTACTTGCTCGTTTCCGGCGTGTTTTTTGAGGAGCTTGGGTTTACGTATTTAGGTCCGGTTGACGGCCACGATTTTGAGGATTTGCTTGAAAACTTGCGCTATGCGAAGAAGGTGAAAGGCCCGGTTCTTGTGCACGTGATCACGAAAAAAGGGAAAGGCTACAGCCCGGCAGAAAATGACAAAGTCGGCACGTGGCACGGCACAGGGCCATACAAAATCGAAACTGGCACCTTTGTCAAGACAAAAGAAGGGGGACCGTCATGGAGCGGGCTGGTCAGTGAAACAGTACGCCGGATTGCCCGCACTGACCCGCGCATTGTCGCCATTACACCGGCGATGCCGGTTGGTTCGAAGCTTGAAGGGTTTGCGAGCGAATTTCCGGATCGGATGTTTGATGTTGGCATCGCCGAACAGCATGCGACGACGCTTGCGGCCGGACTGGCAACGCAAGGGATGAAACCGTTTTTGGCCATTTACTCGACGTTTTTGCAGCGGGCATATGATCAAGTGGTTCATGACGTATGCCGGCAAAATTTAAACGTCTTTTTCGCCATTGACCGCGCCGGACTTGTCGGTGCTGACGGCGAAACACATCAAGGGGTGTTTGACATCGCCTTTTTGCGCCATGTGCCGAACCTTGTTTTGATGATGCCAAAGGATGAAAACGAAGGCCAGCATATGGTGTACACTGCCCTCCGCTATGATGACGGGCCGATCGCCATGCGTTTTCCGCGCGGTAACGGACTTGGCGTTCCGCTTGATGAGGAACTGAAAGAAATTCCGATCGGCACATGGGAGGTGCTGCGCGACGGCAGCGATGCGGTGATTTTAACGTTTGGGACGACGATTTCGATGGCGCTTGAGGCGGCTGAACAGTTGGCGAGAGACGGCGTGTCGGTGAAAGTCGTCAATGCCCGCTTTCTGAAGCCGATGGATGAAGCGATGCTTCACGAATTGCTCGAGAGCCGTCTGCCGATATTAACGATTGAAGAGGCGGTCTTGCAAGGCGGTTTTGGCAGTTCCGTGCTTGAATTTGCCCATGACCATGGCTACCACCAGGCGGTCATTGAACGGATGGGCATTCCTGATCGCTTTATCGAGCATGGAAGTGTCAGCGAGCTGCTGGACGAAATCGGGCTGACGGCAGCCCATGTCGCTGATCGCATCAAAACGATTATGCCAAGAAAACAGAAAAGGGCTTGAGAAAGATGAAAGGAAAGAAAGAACGGCTCGATGTGTTGCTTGTTGAACGCGGGTTGGTAGAAACGCGGGAAAAGGCGAAGCGGGCCATCATGGCCGGGCTTGTCTATTCAAACGACATCCGGCTCGAGAAACCCGGAGAAAAAGTGCCGGCTGACATCCCGCTTGAGGTGAAAGGCAATCCGCTTCCATACGTCAGCCGCGGCGGCTTAAAATTGGAAAAAGCGTTGCGTGAGTTTCAGATCAGCGTTGAAAATAAAATTGTGCTCGATATCGGCGCGTCGACTGGCGGATTTACTGATTGTGCTTTACAACACGGGGCGAAGTTATCGTACGCCGTTGACGTCGGCTATAACCAGCTCGCGTGGAAGCTTCGTCAGGACGAGCGTGTCGTTGTCATGGAGCGAACGAACTTCCGTTACGTGACGCCGGATTTGTTTACAAAAGGGATGCCGGAAGTAGCGGTTATTGACGTATCATTCATTTCGCTTCGACTCATTTTGCCTGTCGTTAAGACGGTTATTGTGCCGGGCGGTGATGTGATCGCCCTCGTCAAGCCGCAGTTTGAAGCCGGCAAGGAAAACGTCGGCAAAAAAGGGATCGTCCGCGATCCGGATGTCCATCGGGAAGTGCTTGAGTCGATCGTTCAATTTGCCTGTGCCGAAGGGTTCGATATCCTCCATTTGTCTTATTCGCCGATCACCGGCGGCGACGGCAACATTGAGTTTTTGCTTCATGTTGTCTATTCTGGGGGAGAGAAAGGCGAAAATCGTCTTTCGGCGCCGATCGCCCATATCGTGAACGAGGCGCACGATCGCTTGCGGACCGGACAACGAGAATCAGATGCTAAATAAGCGTCTTCTGTGAAAAAGGTGGGCCCCTGCAGGGCGGAACGGGCAGAAAACCTGCATCTTTGAACATAAGGAGGTGGCTCGATTTGAACAAAGGGCAACGGCATATAAAAATTCGCGAAATTATTATGAACAGCGACATCGAAACGCAAGACGAGCTCGTCGACCGGCTGAAAGAAGCGGGCTTTAACGTTACTCAAGCGACCGTATCGCGCGATATTAAAGAGATGCAGCTCGTCAAAGTGCCGATGGCTAACGGCCGCTATAAATACAGCCTTCCGTCCGATCAGCGCTTCAATCCGTTGCAGAAGCTGAAACGGGCGCTTGTCGACGTGTTCATTAAGCTAGATGGAACCGGCAACTTGCTCGTGCTGCGGACGTTGCCGGGCAACGCTCACGCCATCGGTGTCTTGCTCGACAATTTGGATTGGGGTGAAATCGTCGGCACGATTTGCGGTGACGATACGTGCCTCATTATTTGCCGGACGCCGAAAGATGCAAAAAAAGTGTCCAACCAGCTGCTGTCAATGCTCTGACCGAGGACCGGCCCGACGTTCCCCCCGTGCTAGGGAGAAGGAAAACGGGAACGGTCCTCAATTATGAACGTGAACACATGTTCGATAACAAGAATGAAGATGGACAACATACGCGCCATTCGAACGTTCAAGGGGTGATGGGATGCTCGCCGAGCTGTCGATTAAAAATTTCGCGATCATTGAATCGCTATCTTTGTCCTTTGACAAAGGACTGACAGTGTTAACCGGCGAAACAGGGGCTGGTAAATCGATCATCATTGATGCGATTCATCTATTGATCGGCGGGCGCGGTTCCGCCGAATTTGTCCGTTTCGGCGCGGAAAAGGCAGAAATCGAAGGGCTGTTTTTGCTTGATGATGACCGCCACCCATGTTGCCAAAAGTGCGCTGAGGTCGGCATCGATGTGAGCGAAGGAATGGTCGTTTTGCGCCGCGACATTTTGGCTAACGGCAAAAGCGTCTGCCGCATTAACGGCAAGCTGGTGACAACCGCCATATTGCGGGAAGTTGGAGCGACGCTTGTCGATATTCACGGTCAGCATGAACATCAAGAGCTGATGGATCCATCGCGTCATTTACCGCTTCTTGATGAATTCGGCGGTGCGGAGATGGCGGAGGCGCTCGCACGCTACCGCGCTGTCTATGAACAGCATGAAGCGTTGGTGAAAAAATTAAAAAAGCTGAGTGAAAATGAACAGCAAATGGCGCATCGACTTGATTTATTGACATTTCAGCTGCGCGAAATCGAACAGGCCACACTCGAGCTCGGAGAAGACGAACGGCTGATGGAAGAAAAAGTGCGCATTGTCAACTTTCAAAAGATATACAGTGCCATCCAAAAAAGCTATGAAGCGCTCTCCGGTGAAGGACGCGGCCTTGATTCGATCGGGGAAGCGATGGGCCACCTCGATGATGTCGCCGCGATGGATGCTGCGCTGAAGGAGGCGTACGAAACAGTTGCCAACAGCTACTACTTGCTTGAAGAAGTGATGTACAAGCTGCGCGACCAGCTCGAGGAGCTTGAGTATGACCCGGCGCGGCTTGACGCCATCGAAAGCCGCCTCGCTGAAATCCAGCAGTTAAAACGAAAATACGGCGCAACGATCGCTGATATTTTGCAATATGCTGAGGCGATTGCTGAGGAAATCGAGACGATTGAAAACCGTGAGACCCATGTGCATGAACTTGAGCGACAGCTTGCAGCAGTGACAAGCGATTTGCTGATGGAGGCGGAAAACGTGACCAACGTTCGCCGCACTTACGCCCGGGAGCTGATTGAACGCATTCACCAAGAGTTAAAAGATTTGTACATGGAGAAGACGCAGTTTGACATCATCTTTGCGAAACGTGAAGGACCACTCGATGCTCCATTGGTTGATGGCGTGCCGGTTAAGTTTCACGAAGATGGCATCGACGTCGTTGAGTTTTACATTTCGACGAACGTCGGCGAGCCGTTGAAACCGCTCGCTAAAGTTGCTTCGGGCGGTGAATTGTCACGGATTATGTTAGCGTTGAAAACGATTTTTTCCAAACATCAAGGGGTGACGTCGATTATTTTCGACGAGGTGGATACAGGCGTCAGCGGTCGTGTTGCCCAAGCGATCGCCGAAAAAATTTACCGCATTGCCAGCGGTTCACAAGTGCTTTGCATTTCTCACCTGCCGCAAGTGGCTGCCATGGCGGACACGCATTTATTCATCGCCAAAGAAACGGACGGAACGCGGACGAAAACAGTGGTGAAAAAGTTGGATGAGGAGGAGAAGGTGAAAGAAATCGGGCGAATGATTTCCGGCGTCGAAATGACGGAGTTGACAAAACAGCATGCCAAAGAACTGTTAGAACTGGCGGCCAAAATGAAACAATAACATTTACTTCCAGACCGTGTACGGTTGCTTGATTTGTGCTGAGTCTTTCCCTCACCAAGCCGTCTGATTTGACGGCAGGCGTTTGATGTGCTGCTGGGATGTAATGCTATCCATCCTAGGCAGCTTTTTTTATTCGTGCCGCGATTATATTTTCCCCTGTTCAGGCAAAATTAAAACTGTAACCGTTTTTGTATGGTGTAGGCGGGAGCGAGGAGAGTGAACGACATTGAATAGAGAAACGGCGCGAAAAATGATAGGAGTGCTTCTCCTTGGGATATTGATGGTCATCGGTTTTTCCAAGCCAATGAAAGAATATTGGCAAATTCCGAAACAGCTTGTGCTGTTTGAAGGAGACGCGGTCAAGTTTGAAGCCGCCTCTCTTCCGGTGCAAGCAACCGCCAATGACCGAAACGCTCCCGAAACGCTCGAAGTTGAGCGAAAAAACGGTTCGTTGTCTGTAAAAGCGAAACAAAGCGGACAGGAAACAATGGTTTTGCAAGTTGCAGGGATGCCGGTTAAGCAAGTGGATGTCAACGTGTTGCCAACGCTGAAAGTCGTTCCCGGCGGGCAATCGATCGGTGTGAAACTCAATACGGTCGGTGTTCTTGTCGTTGGTTACCATCTCGTGGAAACCGAAAACGGAAAAAAATCGCCGGGGGAAGCGGCTGGTATTCAAGTTGGCGATATCATTACCGGCATTAATGGTAAAAAAATTGAAAACATGAGTGACCTCTCCCCTTTCATTGAGGAAGCTGGCAAAACAGGAAAACCGCTTCATCTGCAAATTCTGCGCGACCAGCATTCCATGACAACGAAGCTCGTTCCACTGAAAGATAAGCATGACGACGTGTACCGCATCGGTTTATACATCCGCGATTCTGCCGCTGGCATCGGGACGATGACATTTTATGACCCGAAATCGAAAAAATATGGCGCACTCGGCCATGTCATTTCCGATATGGATACGAAAAAACCGATTGTTGTCCAAGACGGACAAATTATGAGCTCGACCGTTACGTCTATTGAAAAGGGGACGAGCGGCAATCCAGGGGAAAAATTAGCTCGCTTCTCCGATGGCGGGGAAGTCATTGGTACCATTACGAATAACAGTCCGTTTGGCATTTTTGGCAAACTGACAAAATCGTTGCCAGATGGCCCGATTACGAATCCGATTCCGGTCGCATTGGCGAGTCAGGTGAAAGAAGGGCCGGCGAAAATGTTGACGGTGGTGGAGAATGACAAAGTCGAACAATTTGATGTGGAAATTGTTAACACCATTCCGCAAAAATTCCCGGCGACAAAAGGGCTTGTCATTCGCGTCACCGACCCGCGGCTGTTGAAGAAAACGGGCGGTATCGTCCAAGGGATGAGCGGCAGTCCAATTATTCAAGATGGAAAGCTCGTTGGTGCAGTGACGCATGTTTTTGTCAACGATCCGACATCGGGCTATGGTGTCCATATCGAATGGATGTTGCAGGAAGCAGGAATCGATTTATATGGCAAACAAAGAAAAGCGAGCTGACCGAGTCGGCTCGCTTTTTTGGTCGTTGCAAAATTTTTTTCAAAAAAGGCGGCAAAATTTTTGCTGATTTGGCATAGATATTTGGTGAAACATCCGTTAAAATGAAACGTGTAAAGATTTTTCGACAAATAAGCATTTTTTGGAAGCGAATGTTGTCTAATAGGCTCGCTTTTTGTTATAATTTTTATTTTTTGCTAATTGATGAAAAATAAAAGGATTTTTTGCCACTGTTGTCGAATGTACGTTAACGGAATATTACATAGCAAGAAAAAATGGGGGAGGACGATTGGTTTGAGCATTAAAGTGTGCATTGCCGACGATAACCGTGAATTGGTGACGTTGCTTGATGAATATATTTCGAATCAGTCGGACATGGAAGTGATTGGTACAGCATATAACGGCCAAGACTGCTTGCATATGCTTGAAGAGAAGCAGCCGGACATTTTGATTTTGGATATCATTATGCCACATTTGGACGGGTTGGCCGTGCTTGAGAAAGTTCGTACTAGCTTTGAGCACCAGCCGAACGTTATCATGTTGACGGCGTTTGGTCAGGAAGATGTGACGAAAAAAGCGGTCGAACTCGGCGCTTCCTATTTTATTTTAAAACCGTTTGATATGGAAAATTTAGTTCATCATATCCGACAAATTTACGGAAAAACCGCACCGGCTGCTAAAAAAGTAGCCCCGGCGTATCAAGCGCGCGACAATAAGCCGAAAAACTTGGATGCGAGCATTACGAGCATCATCCATGAAATCGGCGTCCCTGCCCATATTAAAGGGTATTTGTATTTGCGCGAGGCGATCGCCATGGTGTATCACGACATCGAATTGCTCGGTTCGATCACTAAAGTGCTGTATCCTGATATCGCTAAAAAATACAACACGACCGCCAGCCGCGTCGAGCGAGCCATCCGTCATGCGATTGAAGTTGCATGGAGCCGAGGCAACCTCGAATCGATTTCCTCGCTGTTCGGCTACACTGTCAGCGTCTCGAAAGCGAAGCCGACGAATTCCGAATTTATCGCGATGGTAGCCGACAAGCTAAGATTGGAACATAAGGCGTCGTAACGATGAGAGAAAATCATGGCATGACGTCAGGTGTCCCATGGATGGGACACCTTTTCCTGTTGATGATGCACAATGCGGTTCAAGGCCGGTGATTCGCCTAGTGTGCCAAAGGCGTTTCGTTTTGCCTTCTCTTATTTGTATTTATACCAAGCGATCCAGCCCTTTTCTTGATGTTTGGCTACAAATATGACTCCTTCCGACAAACTTGCACTAGGCAGCAATTTAGGGAAACGGAGTTTGACGACCCATGAATGTTGGGCGATTGGTTTGCCGCATAACGATTCGGCCATTTGAACATAAGGGGTTTTTGATTCAGCGAGCATCAGCGCTTCTTCCACTTCCCATTCACTGTACTCTTTCCCCGGATAAAGCGAAGGGATTATCGTTTTTAATGCGTGAAGAAGTTCCGGTTTGTCTGCCGAAGAAACGGGCGCGAGTTCCGAAGCATTGGGACACTGTTCGCCTGCATAGGAGTGCGTCGGATAGGCATAGAACAAAATTGAAACAAACGACAATATCAAAAAATAAACCATGAGAAGATGTTTTTTCATCTATCATCACCCCATGGTTTATATTCCCCAAATATGTAAAGAGCATAACTGTTCCATCACGCTGTTCATCGGAAAAGGGTGGAAAAGTTTAAACACAACGGTGATGGCACTCGAGTTTTTCGCATTGGGATGCCAAATGGTTAGGATGGGTCATGTTCGTTTTCCTTTTTCTCGAGCTCGAGCAGTTTTTGCATTAAAATGTGCGGGGGCATATGCATCACCCGTTCAATCGGGATTCCGAGCGCTTTAGCTAGTTTTTGCGCCGTTTCCAATGAAATTTTCAGCGGTTGCATCATGTTCACCTCATTTCATCATACATTAGTTTTAGTATAACGAATGATCGTCGGCGTCGGCTAGTCCTGTTGGCCGAACGGTCATTATACACGAAAGGGAGAAGACGAATGACACTGATTTTTGCCCATCGTGGCGCGGCCGGAACTCACCCGGAAAACACGATGGTGGCGTTTCGCGAAGCGGAAAGAGTAGGGGCTGACGGCATTGAATTGGATGTACAGCTCACCAAAGACGGTGAAATCGTCGTTATTCATGACGAGACAGTCGATCGGACGACCGACGGAAGTGGCTGGGTGCATGACATGACGTACCGCGATTTGCGCAAGTTGAACGCAGCGGCGAAATGGGGAGGCCGATACGGACATTGCCCAATTCCTCATTTGGAAGAAGTGCTCGCTTGGCTCGAACCGACAAAGCTTTTCATTAACATTGAGTTGAAAAATAACCGCATTCCCTATGAAATGCTCGAACAAAAAACGATCGCCCTTGTTCGCCGCTATGGGCTTGAGAAACGGACAATTTTTTCATCGTTCAACCATAACAGCATGCGTTTTTGCCGAATGGTTGCGCCGGAGATCGAAACAGCGCTTCTTTATATGGAGCCGCTCTACGACCCGTGGACGTATGTCAAGGTGATGAAAGCAGACGGGTTGCATCCGTACTATCGGACAGTGACGGCTACATTTGTTGCGAATGCGCAACGTCGCGGGCTGGCTGTTCGGCCGTTTACGATCAATAAGCCGGAAGCGATGAAAACAATGTTTGCCTACGGGGTTGATGCTATTTTTACCGACCATCCTCGCCGTGCGAAAGAATGGAAGGAAAAACGCCTTAACGAATGACCGTTAAGGCGTTTTTCGTTTGCGTTGAAAACGAGCTTGCACTTTGTTTCGTTTCCGGTCACGGTGCAACAAAAAACCGCCGATAAATGCCAAACCGGCAGCAAACAGCGCAAGCCCGGCGAGAAATTGCAGCCATAAGGCGGCAAACGGCGGCTGTATCACGCCAAATAGCGCATCGCGCATCCATTTAATGCCGAGCGCTGCCGCCAAGCCGGGGACAACTAAAATCAACAGCGCAATCATTCGCTCCATCGCAATCGTGTTCCTTTCCAAAAAGAAGTCGCTTCATCGACTATCATAGCGGTTATCGACTGTTTGTCAAGGAAAGAAAAAACAAGTATGATAAAAATGCCTGCAAAATTTGGCATGAAATAAAGAGTGGTGAACCGTGATGAAAAAAGTGATCATTATTGGTGCCGATGCGCGGGGGACGTCATTGCTGAAACTGCTTCATGAAGCCTCGGGATTTGCCGTCATGGCGGTGATTGATGTCGATGACAATGCCCCAGGGCTGCAGCTGGCGCGGAAGTGGGGCATCGTTGCCGCCAATGACTGGCGTCCGTGGATGGATAAACCACTTGACTTGATTATTGAAACAACCGGCAGGGCGGACGTCCTTGAAGAGATCCGCCAGTTGGCGCCCAAAGGGGCGAACATCGTTCCAAGTGCGGTTGCGAGAATGATGGCCGAGCTCGTCGAAGAAAAGGAAGCACTGATTGCTGAACTGAAAAGCGAGGCGACTCGGCGTGCACTCATTTTTCACTCGTCCCACGATGGCATGATAGTCGTTGATGAATATGCTTACATTACCGATATGAATGAAAGCGCTGCTGAGCTGCTTGAGGTGGATAAAGACAAAGTCATTGGCGAGCACATTTTATCGGTCTTGCCATCAAGCGGTTTACCGCGTGTGCTGAAAACGAGGCAGACGGAGTTTCACCAAGAAGTGGAGTTGGCTAATGGAAAAAAATTGATTACCACCCGCATCCCGATTATCGACGAGAGCGGGAAGTTGTTTGGAGCGCTTGCCGTATTCAAAGATATTACTGAACTGGTCGCTTTAGCCGAAGAAATCACGGACTTAAAAGAAATGCGCATGATGCTTGAAGCGATTATTCATTCGTCGGAAGAAGCGATCTCAGTCGTTGATGAAAACGGGAATGGCATTTTGATCAACCCAGCGTATACTCGTCTCACCGGCTTGACGAAAGAGGAAGTGATCGGAAAGCCAGCGACCGCCGACATCGCCGAAGGAGAAAGCATGCATATGCAAGTGTTGAAAACGCGCCGGCCAGTGCGCGGAGTGCGCATGAAAGTCGGCCCTAAAAACCGCGACGTTGTCGTCAATGTTGCCCCGATCATTGTTGATGGCGTATTAAAAGGGAGTGTCGGCGTCATTCATGACGTGTCGGAAATCCAGCGGCTAACGGCTGAACTGAACCGGGCGCGGCAAATTATTCGCACGCTCGAGGCGAAATATTCGTTTGCCGATATTATCGGTGAAGCCGACGAGATGAAAGTGGCGATTGAGCAGGCGAAACTGGCAGCGAAAACGCCTGTGACGATTTTGCTGCGCGGCGAATCAGGGACAGGTAAAGAGCTGTTTGCCCATGCCATTCATAATGCCAGCGATCGGAAGTATAACAAGTTTATCCGTGTCAATTGTGCAGCCATTCCGGAAACATTATTAGAGAGCGAACTATTTGGCTATGAAGAAGGGGCGTTTTCCGGCGCGAGGCGCGGCGGAAAACGCGGGTTGTTTGAAGAAGCAAACAACGGAAGTATTTTTCTCGATGAAATTGGTGAATTGTCAGCGAGCACGCAAGCGAAGCTACTTCGCGTCTTGCAAGAGAGAGAAATTGTTCGCGTTGGCGGAACGAAGCCGATTCCGATCAATGTTCGCGTCATTGCCGCGACGAATGTCAATTTAGAAAAAGCGATTGCCGACGGCACATTTCGCGAAGACTTATATTACCGGCTCAATCGGATGCCCATTTATATCCCGCCGCTGCGTGCCCGCAAAGAAGACATTCCGGCTCTTTGCCGACACTTGATCCAAAAGCTGAACCAAGATTACGGCCGCAACGTCGAAGGGGTGACGAACGAAGCGATGGCACGGCTTTTGGCCTATGATTGGCCAGGGAACGTCCGCGAACTTGAAAATGTGCTCGGACGGGCGATGATTTTCATGAAGTTTCACGAGGTGATGATCGATGTTGAGCATTTGCCGCCCCTTGCCACACCATCGCCGACGACAGTGTCCCGCGTCGAAGCGGAAGAACCGCTTCGGCCGCTTGATGAGATGGTCGGTGAGTACGAGGCGCGTTTGTTAGAGCGGGCGCTCCGACGTTATCATGGCAATAAAACAGCGACTGCCCGGGCACTCGGCATTTCAGTGCGCAACTTGTACTATAAATTAGAAAAATACGGACTTGACAAAAAAAGCATGCAGTAATTTTCATACAATGAAAAAAGTTGCATAATTTCATTCTCATGCAATTGTTATTTTTAAGCGCTTTCACACTTTTGTAATTGGCACGGTTTTTGCATATAAAAAAGTGCCGCACGATTTGCAGAAAAGGTTGGTGCAGACGATGAAGTTGAGATCATTAATCGAAGAGGCAAGCCAATGCCAAGGCCAGACGGTGGCGGTGGCAGCGGCGGAAGATGAAGAAGTCATCGAAGCGGTGGCGATGGCGCTTGAACATCGCCTCGGTCGGTTCGTGTTGTACGGTGACCGTGAGCGGATCGGCCGCTTGCTGAAAGAAAAGGGGTGCACGCGCTCTTCCGATGTCGAGATTGTCCACGCGAATTCAATCGGTCAAGCGGCGGAGCTTGCCGTGCGCGCCGTTCATTTGAACGAGGCCGACGCATTGATGAAAGGGCACGTGCCGACAGCGACGCTCCTGAAGGCGGTGCTCAATAAAGAGTACGGGCTACGCACTGGGAGAGTTCTTTCTCATGTCGCTGTCTTTGACGTACCGGCGGCAGATCGGCCCATCATCGTGACGGATGCGGCCATGAACATCGCGCCCGATTTGGAGCAAAAAGTGCAAATTGTGAATAACGCTGTCAGCGTGGCACGATCGATCGGCATTGAGAAGCCGAAAGTGGCGGCCTTGGCGGCGGTGGAAACAGTCAATCCGGCCATGCCGGCAACGCTTGATGCCGCTGCGCTTGCTATGATGCAAAAGCGAGGACAAATCAGCGATTGCTTGATTGATGGACCGCTTGCATTAGACAATGCTGTGTCCATGACGGCAGCAAAGCATAAGCGGATTGAGAGCGATGTGGCTGGACAGGCTGACATTTTGCTTGTTCCTGACATTGAATCCGGCAATATGTTGTATAAGTCGCTGATCTATTTTGCAAACGCACAGGTTGGAGCGGTCATCGCTGGAGCGAAGGCGCCAATCGTTTTGACGTCGCGTGCCGACTCGGCGGAAAGCAAATTATATTCGCTCGCTCTTGCGATCTGTTCGGCAACAAAATGAATGGAGGAGGCCATCAAAGATGGAATTGTTTAAATATATGGAAACGTATGATTACGAACAAGTGCTGTTTTGTCAAGATAAAGAATCGGGGTTGAAAGCGATCATCGCTATTCACGATACGACACTTGGCCCGGCATTGGGTGGTACGCGCATGTGGATGTACAATTCGGAAGAGGAAGCGCTCGAAGATGCGTTGCGCCTCGCCCGCGGCATGACGTACAAAAACGCGGCAGCCGGTCTTAACTTAGGCGGCGGCAAAACGGTCATCATCGGCGATCCACGTAAAGATAAAAATGAAGCGATGTTCCGTGCGTTCGGCCGTTTCATTCAAGGATTGAATGGTCGCTATATCACGGCTGAAGACGTCGGTACGACGGTTGCCGATATGGATATCATCTATCAAGAGACAGATTACGTCACTGGCATTTCACCGGAGTTCGGTTCATCTGGCAACCCATCGCCAATGACGGCTTACGGTGTTTATCGTGGAATGAAGGCGGCGGTAAAAGAAGCGTTCGGCAGTGATTCGCTCGAAGGAAAAGTTGTTGCCGTCCAAGGGGTTGGCAATGTCGCCTACCACTTGTGCCGTCATTTGCATGAAGAAGGCGCTCAACTTATCGTTACCGACATTAACAAAGAAGCGGTGGCCCGTGCCGTTGAGGAATTTGGTGCGAAAGCGGTCGACCCGAATGACATTTATGGTGTGGAGTGCGACATTTTTGCTCCGTGCGCACTTGGCGGTATCATCAATGATCAAACGATTCCGCAACTGAAAGCGAAAGTGATTGCTGGATCGGCGAACAACCAACTGCGCGAGGCGCGGCATGGCGATATCATCCATGAAATGGGCATCGTTTATGCTCCGGACTATGTGATCAACGCCGGCGGCGTCATTAATGTCGCTGATGAGCTTTACGGCTACAATCGCGAACGGGCGATGAAAAAAGTGGAACAAATTTACGATAACATTGAAAAAGTGTTTGCGATCGCTAAGCGTGATAACATTCCGACTTATGTTGCGGCCGATCGGATGGCTGAAGAACGGATCGAAACGATGCGCAAGTCGCGCAGCCAATTTTTACAAAACGGCCATCATATTTTAAGCCGCCGCAGCCGTTAACAGCGGCAAGGGGCGGTTCTCCGCCCCGCTGGCGGCAAACGGAGGGACAAACAACGATGCAAGAGCAGAAGTTCCGTATTTTAACAATCAATCCAGGTTCGACCTCAACGAAAATAGGGGTATTTGAAAATGAACGGCCGCTATTGGAAAAAACGATCCGCCACGATGCGGAGACGCTTCGGCAATATAAGACCATCATCGATCAGTATGAGTTTCGTAAGCAAACGATTTTAGCCGCTTTAGATGAAGAAGGGATCAACTTATCGAAATTAAGCGCCGTCTGCGGTCGTGGAGGGCTTCTCCGTCCGATTGAAGGCGGAACGTACCGTGTCAATGAGGCTATGCTTGAAGATTTGCGCCGCGGTTACTCCGGACAGCATGCGTCCAACCTTGGCGGCATTTTGGCGCATGAGATTGCCTCGGCGTTAAACATTCCGGCGTTTATCGTTGACCCGGTTGTCGTCGATGAGCTTGAGCCGATCGCCCGGGTCAGCGGCTTTCCACTCATTGAGCGGCGCAGCATTTTCCATGCTTTAAACCAAAAGGCCGTCGCGCGCCGTGTTGCCCGGCAGCTTGGTAAGCGGTATGATGAGTTGAACTTGATCGTCGCCCATATGGGCGGCGGCATTACGGTAGGCGCTCATAAGCAGGGACGGGTTGTCGACGTCAATAACGGTCTCGACGGGGAAGGGCCGTTCAGTCCGGAACGGGCTGGAACGGTGCCGGCTGGTGATTTGGTCGCTCTATGTTTTTCAGGTGAATATTACCGCGATGAGATCATGAGCATGCTTGTCGGCCGCGGCGGTCTTGTCGGCCATCTTGGCACGAACGATGCGGTGAAAGTCGAAAAAATGATTGAAGCCGGGGACGAGCAGGCGAAACTGGTGTATGAGGCGATGGCGTACCAAGTGGCAAAAGAAATCGGCGCGGCAAGCGCGGTGCTAGCTGGCAAAGTTGACGCCATTGTTTTGACCGGTGGACTAGCATACGGCAAATCGTTCGTCGAACAAATTATCCGCCGTGTCCAATGGATCGCTGATGTTATCGTCCACCCGGGTGAAAATGAACTGCAGGCGCTCGCTGAAGGCGCATTACGCGTCTTGTGTGGCGAGGAGGAGGAAAAAACGTATCTAGGTGAAGCGGCTTCGCCGGTTTTAGCCCGGCGTTGATGCGGCAACGGACAGAAAGGGGAAGGCAAGATGGCAAAAGAATACGATGTTGTCATTCTCGGCGGAGGCACGGGCGGCTATGTGGCGGCCATTCGCGCATCGCAGCTCGGTTTGAAAACGGCAGTCGTCGAAAAAGGAAAGCTCGGTGGCACGTGTCTGCACGCCGGTTGCATTCCATCGAAAGCGCTGCTCCGAAGCGCCGAAGTGTACGCACAAACGAAACAAGGTGAGACGTTCGGCGTCATCGCTGGTGATGTGCGCCTCGATTTTGCCAAAGTGCAGGCGCGCAAAGCGGCCATTGTTGACCAACTCCATAAAGGCGTTCAGCACTTAATGAAAAAAGGAAAGATCGATGTGTATGCTGGGACGGGCCGTCTGCTAGGTCCATCGATCTTTTCGCCGCTGCCGGGAACGGTGTCGGTGGAAATGAACGACGGCAGCGAAAACGAAATGCTCGTCCCGAAATTCGTCGTTATCGCCACCGGCTCGCGGCCGCGCACGCTGCCGGGGTTGGAGGTGGACGGCGAACTTGTCATAACGTCCGACGAGGCGCTGCAAATGGAGACGCTCCCGTCGTCCATTTTAATCGTTGGCGGCGGGGTGATCGGCATGGAATGGGCGTCGATGTTGAATGACTTTGGGGTTGACGTCACGGTGTTAGAGTATGCAGACCGCATTTTGCCGACGGAAGATGAAGATGTGTCAAAAGAAATGGAAAAACTGCTCCGCCGCCGTGGCGTTACGATTGTCACCGGGGCGAAAGTGCTGCCGGAAACATTGGAAAAAGGAAACGGCGTGACCATCCAGGCGGAACATAACGGCGAACGGAAAACATTCACGGCCGACAAGATGCTTGTTTCCGTCGGACGGCAAGCAAACATTGAAGGAATCGGTCTCGAAAACACCGACATCGTCATTGAAAATGGCTATATTCAAACGAATGAGTTTGGTCAAACGAAAGAGGCGCATATTTACGCGATTGGCGATGTTATCGGTGGCTTGCAGCTCGCCCATGTCGCCGCTCATGAAGGCATCGTTGCTATCGAACATTTGGCAGGGCACAATCCGGTGCCGATCGATTACGCGATGGTGCCACGCTGCATTTACACTCGGCCGGAAGCCGCGGCAGTTGGTTTGACGGAACAAGAAGCGAAAGCGAAAGGCTATGACGTCAAAGTCGGCAAGTTTCCGTTTAAAGCGATTGGCAAGGCGCTTGTGTTCGGGGAAGCAGAGGGATTCGTCAAATTCATCGCCGACCGGAATACGGACGACTTGCTTGGCGTTCATATGGTTGGGCCACATGTGACCGACTTGATTTCCGAAGCGGGACTCGCCCGTGTGCTTGATGCTGCTCCGTGGGAAGTGGCGCATGCGATCCATCCGCACCCGACACTCTCCGAAGCATTGGCAGAAGCTGCGCTTGCCGTCGATGGCCGAGCCATTCACTTTTAATTTTGCCGCATGAGGACGAAAGATTGGCAACAGGCAGCTTACATAATGAGCTGCAATGGATTTTTAATTAAGGGAGGTTGTTCCGATGGCGCAAAACCGTCACCAAGCGCTCGGATTAAGCGATGACACTGTGTTGCAAATGTACGAAACGATGCTTCTCGCCCGCAAGCTCGATGAGCGGATGTGGCTGTTAAACCGCGCTGGGAAAATTCCGTTTGTCATCTCGTGCCAAGGGCAAGAAGCAGCGCAAGTCGGCGCGGCGTTTGCTCTTGACCGGACGAAAGACTACATCTTGCCATATTATCGCGATATGGGCGTTGTCTTGACGTTCGGTATGACGCCGACGGAATTGATGCTTGCCGCGTTTGCTAAAGCGGAAGACCCGAACTCCGGTGGCCGACAAATGCCGGGCCATTTCGGGCAAAAGAAAAACCGAATCGTCACCGGTTCCTCGCCTGTGACGACACAAGTGCCACATGCAGTTGGTTTTGCTTTGGCGGCGAAAATGGAAAAGAAAGATTTTGTCGCCTTCGTCACGTTCGGGGAAGGATCGTCGAACCAAGGCGACTTCCATGAAGGAGCAAACTTTGCCGGCGTTCATAAACTCCCTGTCATCTTTATGTGCGAAAACAACAAGTACGCCATTTCCGTGCCGATTTCGAAACAATTGGCGTGCGAAAAAGTATCCGACCGCGCCATTGGCTATGGCATGCCGGGCTATACGGTCGATGGCACGGACCCGCTTGAAGTGTACCGCGTCGTCAAGGAAGCGGCTGACCGCGCTCGCCGCGGTGAAGGGCCGACGCTCATTGAGGCGGTGACATACCGATTGACGTCGCACTCGTCCGATGACGATCACCGCGTCTACCGGACTGAGGAAGAATTGGCTGAAGCACGCGCCAAAGATCCGATCGTCTCGTTTGCCAATTACTTAAAAGAAGTCGGTGTCTTAACTGATGCGCTTGATGAAGACATTCAAGCACGTGTCATGAAACAAGTGAACGAAGCGACTGACTATGCGGAAAAAGCACCGTACGCCGAGCCGGAACATGCGCTTCGCTACGTGTATGCCGAGGAGTAAGGGGGAATTAGACGATGCCTGTTATTTCATATATTGATGCGGTCACGATGGCTATTCGCGAAGAGATGGAACGCGATTCGCGCGTGTTTGTATTAGGGGAAGACGTCGGGCGAAAAGGCGGGGTGTTTAAAGCGACGCAAGGATTGTATGAGCAATTTGGCGAAGAGCGCGTCATCGACACGCCGCTTGCCGAATCGGCGATTGTCGGTGTCGGCATCGGTGCGGCGATGTATGGCTTGCGCCCGATTGCCGAAATTCAGTTTGCGGATTTCATCATGCCTGCAGTTAACCAAATTATTTCTGAAGCGGCGCGCATCCGTTATCGTTCCAACAATGACTGGAACTGCCCGATTGTCATCCGTGCCCCGTACGGCGGTGGGGTACATGGCGCTTTGTACCATTCACAGTCGGTAGAAGCGGTGTTCGCCAACCAGCCAGGGCTGAAAATCGTCATGCCGTCAACGCCATACGATGTGAAAGGGTTGCTGAAAGCAGCAATTCGCGATGAAGATCCAGTGATCTTTTTTGAGCATAAGCGCGCTTATCGTCTCATTAAAGGGGAAGTGCCGGAAGACGACTATGTATTGCCGATCGGCAAAGCCGATGTCAAACGCGAAGGCGATGACATCACGGTGATCACATATGGGCTTTGTGTTCACTTCGCCTTGCAGGCAGCTGAACGCGTCGCCCAAGACGGCATTTCGGTCCATCTGTTGGATTTGCGCACCGTTTACCCGTTAGATAAAGAAGCGATTATCGAAGCAGCAAGTAAAACCGGGAAAGTGCTGCTCATTACGGAAGACAATAAAGAAGGCAGCGTCATGAGTGAAGTCGCCGCCATCATCGCTGAACATTGCTTGTTTGATCTCGATGCGCCGATTATGCGCCTTGCCGGTCCAGATGTTCCGGCGATGCCGTATGCGCCGACGATGGAAAAATTCTTTATGGTCAACCCGGAAAAAGTGGAAAAAGCGATGCGCGAATTAGCGGCATTTTAATGCGTGAATAAAAGACGTCTCCCGCTTCGAAGAAATCGCAAAGTGGGGAATGTTGGTTCGGTGCCGCCTGACATTGTGGAACAGAAGGAAATCCATGGAGGAGTCCCATCCCGTGAAGAGGTTCCCCCCCTGCCCAAAGCGGATGTGGCGGGGGATGTCACGGCAAAGACATTGCAACAGAGATAGGAGGGTATCGATGTGGCCATCGAACAATTGACGATGCCTCAGCTCGGGGAAAGTGTTACGGAAGGCACAATCAGTAAATGGCTCGTTTCCCCGGGCGACAAAGTGAACAAATACGATCCGGTTGCCGAAGTGATGACTGATAAAGTGAGCGCGGAAATTCCGTCGTCATTTGCCGGCGTCATCCGCGAGTTGATCGCCAAAGAAGGAGAAACGTTGCCGGTCGGCGCCCCGATTTGCACAATCGAAGTCGAAGGCGCTGCACCAGCTCCGGAAGCGAAGCCGACGGAAGAGACAGCAGGAACGAAAACGGAAAATGAAAACAAAGCTCCCGCGGCCAAACAGGCTGGCAAGGCCAACAACGGCCGTTACTCCCCGGCTGTGCTCCGTTTGGCCCAAGAACATGGAATTGACCTTGAACAAGTCAAAGGCACTGGTCTTGGCGGGCGAGTGACGCGCAAAGATTTGCTTAAGTTGATCGAGTCCGGCCAAATTCCGAAAGCGGAAGCGGCAGAACAGGCGGCACCAAAGGTCGAGACGACAGCTCCGGACGTCGCTCCATCTCAGCCGGCTGCTGCCGCACAAACCGCGCCGGTGACGACGTCGACGAAGCCAGCGGTGCCAACGATCGAAGTAGGAGCGGGCGATATCGAAATTCCGGTCACCCCGGTGCGCAAAGCGATCGCCGCGAACATGCTCCGAAGCAAGCACGAAGCGCCGCACGCATGGACGATGGTCGAAGTCGACGTGACGAACCTTGTCGCTTATCGCGATGCCATCAAAGACGAATTCAAGCGGCGTGAAGGCTTCAACTTGACGTACTTTGCCTTTTTCGTCAAAGCGGTCGCTCAAGCGTTGAAAGAATTCCCGCAGCTGAATTCGGTGTGGGCCGGCGATAAAATCATCCAGCGCAAGGACATCAACATCTCGATTGCCGTCGCGACCGATGATGCGTTGTTCGTTCCGGTCATCAAGCACGCCGATGAGAAAACGATCAAGGGGATTGCCCGCGAAATCGCCGAACTGGCAGCGAAAACGCGCGCCGGCAAACTCCGTCCGGAAGATATGCAAGGCGGCACGTTCACCGTCAACAACACTGGCGCGTTTGGCTCAGTGCAGTCAATGGGTATTATCAACTACCCGCAAGCTGCCATTTTGCAAGTGGAAACAATCGTCAAACGCCCGGTCGTGAAAGACGGCATGATTGCCATCCGCGACATGGTCAACTTGTGCCTGTCGCTTGACCACCGCGTCCTAGACGGTCTCGTTTGCGGCCGCTTCCTCGCCCGTGTCAAAGCGATTTTGGAAAACATGAACAAAGACAATACACCGGTTTATTAACGGTCCCCCCCCCCATCGCCATCGGTGGCGATGGGGGTTTTTGCATGGTACGATTTCAAACTTCTTTCACAAATGTCATGTATAATGGAAACAGAAGTCCATGTACGAAGGGGAAGCCATAGATGAAACGAGCGAGCGTGTGGGTGCTTTGTATATGCTTATGGGTCATCAGTGGTTGTGCCAAACCATCGTTTCCACCGATAGACAACTCGCTTTCTGTCGTTATCAGCCTTGATGTGAAAGGGGAAACGGTCACCTTTTTGAATGCGAAAAACGGGAGAGTCATCGCTCGTTGGAAAATCAACAAACCGTTCCGCGGCGGCGCGCTAAGCCCGGACAGGCGGACGCTTCTGTTGTACGGCCCTGATTTGGATCGGGTCTATCGCTACAATCTTGCCACCGGGAAGCAGCTTGACGAGTGGAAAACGGGGAGCGGCATCATCAGTGCCACCGCTACGCCGGATGGCAGCACATGGTTTTTTGGCGACAACCAACACCATGCGGTTCGTGTATGGAGCGAGAATGGCAAGGAACTCACCCGCCTGCGCGTCGGCCATTCTCCACTCACCCTTCTTATTAATGACGCTGGAACGGAGCTGTACGCCATCGATTTTCAAGCTGGCCGCACCTTTGTCATTGATGCAGTCCACCATCGCCTCATTCGTTCGTTCGCCGTGCCGAAGATGGCGCTGGGCGGACTCGTGCGCGAGCAGCAAGGGGAGCTTTGGGTTGGCGGGCACGGCAGCGGAAGTCGTGTGGAAACGAACATCCATGTCTATTCGCTGCCAGACGGCCGGTTGCGGCAGATGATCGCCGCCCCGGTCATGCCGATTGATTTTATTGAAACAGACCGCGGTGTGTTTGTATTAAGCCACGGCTCCAACACCATGCACCGATTTGCGCCGGACGGAAACCGGCTTGCTTCCATGTCCGTCGGCGCCAACCCGTTTGCCATGGAAGCGGCAGGAGGCCGTTTGTATATTGCGAGTTATGACAGCGATGAAATCGTCGTGGTCGACGAGGCGACGTTGCGGCCGCTCGCTCGTTGGAAAACAGGGGATGGACCGCTGCAACTGCTGATTCGGGAGGGACGAACGTGAGTGAACGGACCGTTTTAATCGTGGATGACGAAGAGGAGATGCGGCTGTTAGTCAGCATGTATTTGGAAAACGCCGGCTTTTGCTGTTTGGAAGCCGGAGACGGTGACGAAGCGTTGACGGTGTTGGCGCGTCGTTCGGTTGATGCGATTTTGCTTGATGTGATGATGCCAAACCAAGACGGCTTTTCCGTCTGTGCCCGCATTCGCGAGCAGTCGGATGTGCCGATTTTGTTTTTGACCGCCCTCGGCGAAGAGTGGGATAAAGTGAAAGGATTCAAGCTCGGCGGCGATGATTATATCGTCAAGCCGTTCAGCCCGGGTGAGCTCATTGCCCGCCTTGAGGCGGTGCTGCGCCGGACGTGGCGCGGTCGCGAGCGCGATGGACAGCTACAATTTGGCAACCTTGCGATCGATGAAAAAGGGCGGAAGGTGACCGTTGGGAGCGAGCCGGTGAGGTTGACGTTAAAAGAGTTTGAACTGTTGCTGTTTTTGGCCAAGCACCACGGTCAAGTGTTCAGCCGCGACGATTTGCTCGTCAACGTGTGGGGATATGATTACACAGGAAATGCCCGCACGGTCGATACGCACGTGAAGACGCTGCGCATGAAACTGAAAGACGCTGGCCGCTATATTCAAACGGTATGGGGCATCGGCTACAAATTTGAGGGATGAGTGATGAAACGGCTTCGTTTAGGGCAAAAAGTATGGCTGTCGATCGGAGCGGCGATCTTCGTGACGCTGGCGTTTTCATTTTTGCTGTTAAATTACTTTTACCGAACGGTGTACGTGAAAGAAGTCGAACGAATGTTGATTGCTGAAGGGACAAGCCTAGCTCATGATTATCGAGGAGGGACGGTCACCGAGGCCTATCGGCGTCAAATCGAATGGTATGACGAAAAATCAACGGCAACGATCTTGTTGATTGACAATCCGCGCGAATTGAGCGCTTGTTGGCCGTTTCCGGTCCATTATGACGCGTTAGTCAGCGGTCGCGATCGGGAAACGCTGCTGCACGGCAAGCCGGTGATCAAAACGGGGTATGAAAAGCGCTTCGACCGCCGTGTGATGGCGGTTGTCGTCCCGCTTCTTGATGAGAAGCGACTTGAGGGAGCGATTTATTTGTATATGCCCCTCGCCGACGTTCAAGAAGCAACCAAACGGGCAGCCGCCGCGTTTTGGCCGTTTGCTGCCTTGTTCGCTGCCGCGTTGTTGTTCGTTGGCAAGCGAATGGTGCGCCAAATGACCGAGCCGCTCCAAGCGATGGAAAAAGCGGCTGGACGTATGGCGAAAGGGGATTATGGCGCAGCCATTTCAGTGCGCACGGACGATGAGATCGGCCGTCTCGCTCAAGCGTTTAACCAAATGGCGGACGCCATCGCCAAAGAAGACGAGCGAAAGCGTGAATTTTTAGCGAACGTCTCGCACGAATTACGCACGCCGTTAAGCTATATAAAAGGCTACAGTGAAGCGCTCCTCTCCGGCCTGGCGAGAACGAAGGAAGAAGAACAGTCGCACCTTCGCCTCATCCACCGTGAAACGGAACGGATGGAGCGGCTCGTCCGCGACTTGCTCGATTTGGCTCAACTTGAAGGGCAAAGCGTGCCGCTCGAGCGCGCTCCAGTGGCGTTCGCCCAAGTGATCGAGGATGTCATGGACATGTATCGCCCAATCATAACCCAAAAACGGCTGACACTCACGTGCGACCTCGACTATGAGCTTATCGTTGACGGCGATGCCGATCGGCTCGAACAAGTCGTGCGCAATTTACTCGACAACGCCATCCGCTACACCCCGGAAGGCGGCGCGGTGACGGTGCGGCTTTCCCGTTTTTCAGACACAGAAGGCGAACTCGTGATCCGAGATACGGGCAAAGGCATCCCGAAAGACCAGCTTCCGCTTCTCGGCCAGCGCTTTTTCCGCGTCGACCGCGCCCGCACCCGCAAAGAAGGAGGCACTGGCTTAGGGCTTGCCATCGTCAAACAAATTGTCGCCCTTCATGGCGGTGCGATTCAGTTCGACAGCGACCTCGGCCAAGGAACGACCGTATCTGTCCGCCTGCCGCTCGTTCAAGAAGAGGAATAAGGGTTCTAAACGTGGAAGTTTCAATGTGTCTCATCCATGACCTGGTGGATCAAGTAGTGGAAGTTGATTTATGTGAGAAAATAGAGGGCGTTGGAGTTTTGTGGAATTTACAAATCGGGACGATATCTTTTCCATTTGTTGAAGGACTTTGTGATCGATTGACGAAACGTTTTCCGGAATAGAAGGTAGGTGAAAATCAGCCGTTTGCCTTCCAGCAATCTTGGGGAAAAGAAACATGAGGGCATGTAGTTTCTTAAATTGAAAAACTAAATGAACTTATCCTCATTTTCCGTTAAGTAACCAGTTTCCTAGGGTGTCTCGAAAGCAATGAGACACCTTTTTTACATGGAAGACTGGTAAAACTCAACTTTTTGACCATACCAATGGAACAGAACCAACCAAGTTTCTCGAATTGAGAAATAAAAAAAGCGATTCCTCATTCGGCAACAGGGATGAGGTTATGAAATCGCTGACTATATCAATTCAAAAATGGTTCACTAACCTTTTTTGGTTCACATACGTTCTTAGTGAAGCAAAAAAGTTCCCACAAAGTCTTGTCTCACTCTTCGTCTTTTTGTTCATTGCCCAAAATCAGCCTATGTACTACAATAAACATAGAACCCGTTTTTTCCCACGGAAGTGCATCTGCTCGTTTGGTATGAGACATCTCCGGACGTTGACGGCTTCAGGTGGGTAAAAGGCGGCGAAAAACGAAAGCGGTTTCTTTTTTTGGAGAAAGACGCGAAAGGGGATGGGGAAATGAGTGATGTCGCGAAGATGAAGGAAGCGGCGTTTTCAGCTCCGACGGTTGAGGAGTGGGAGCGGGAAGCGGAAAGATCGCTGAAAGGAAAGCCGCTCGAGCGGCTTCATTCGATGACGTACGAAAACATAGCGGTCAAGCCGCTTTATACACGCCGAGATGTAGAGGCGCTCGGCTCGCTTGAGCAGTACCCGGGCTTTGGCCAGTACGTGCGCGGGACGCGGCCGGAAGGATATCGAAGCAAGCCATGGAAGGTGAGCCAGGAAATTTCGGCAATGAGCCCCTCTGAATGGAACGAGGCGGTCAAGCACGACTTGCAAAAGGGACAGACGGAAATCCATCTTTCCCTTGAACGGCTGCCGTTTGCTGTTCAGTCGGTCGATGATGTGGCTGCAATGTTTGCTGGCGTGCCGCTCGATCGCTATTCGCTCCGTGTGGACGCGGGGGCGCAGTCGCTTCCGTTTTTAGCGTTGCTGGCTGCGTATTTGCAAGAACAAGGAATATCACTCTCAGTCGTGCGCGGCGCGATCGGTATGGATCCGCTTGGAGTGTGGGCAGAAGACGGGGCGCTGCCGAGGTCGCTCGATGGGTTGTATGATGAAATGGCGGAAGCGGTGAAGTGGGCGAAGGAACAAATGCCTTCCGTTCGCACGATTTTCGTGCGTGGAGAGCCGTATCATAACGGCGGAGCGAACGCTGTGCAGGAGCTCGCGTTTTCGTTGGCGACGGCGGTCGAGTACATCCGTGCAGGGCTGGATCGTGGTCTGACTATCGATGACATCGCTACGCGGATGCAAGTGTCGTTGTCGGTCGGAGCTGACTTTTTCATGGAAATTGCCAAGTTGCGGGCAGCGCGGCGGTTGTTTGCGCAAGTGATCGGAGCGTTTGGCGGCGGTGAATCAGCAAGGTGGATCGAACTGCATGTGCGCACATCGCGCTTTACCAAAACCGTGTACGACCCGTATGTGAACATGCTTCGCGCGGGAGCAGAAGCGTTTGCGGCCGTTGTTGGCGGTGCTGATGGCGTGCATGTGTCACCGTTTGACGAAGCGATCGGACTCGCTGATGAGTTTTCACGGCGCATCGCTCGCAACACGCAGCTTATTTTGCTTGAAGAGGCACATCTCGCCCATGTCATCGATCCGGCGGGCGGCTCGTATTATGTTGAGACATTGACGGCTAAACTCGCTGAAGAAGCATGGAAGCTGTTCCAACAAGTTGAAGAAAAAGGCGGTATGAAACAAGCGCTTCAAGACGGCTTCGTGCAGGCAGAAGTAGCGACAGTGGCCGAGCAGCGGCTTGAGCGCGTCAAACAGCGGAAAGAAAAAATCGTCGGCACGAATGTGTATGCGAACTTGGCGGAAACGCCGATTCAAAAGCCGGAACAAGCTGAAGTGAATGAGGTGCTCCCGGTAGAGGAAACGCGGGTGTCGGATCTTCGCGCTACGCTTGCGAATGGAAAATGGATGGAAGCGATGATTCGTGCGGCTCGTTGTCGAGCAACCGCTCGGGAAATGGTGGCAGCGCTCGCAGATGGAAAGGCACCTGTACGCATTACGCCCATTTCGCCATGGCGTTTAGCCGAGCCGTTTGAGCAGTTGCGACAGGCGGCGGAAAAGCATGCGGAACGCACCGGAGAGAAGCTCACCGTTCATTTGATTGCGCTCGGACCGCTTGTTCGCCATCAGGCGCGTACCGATTTCATTGCCGGGCTGTTTGCAGCCGGCGGGGTGACGGCCGAGCGGAGCAACGGCTTCGCATCGGTTGAGGAAGTGGTCGAATGGGTGCGGAACACGAACGGGACGCATTACGTCATCTGCGGCGCCGACGCTGATTATCCATCGTTCGTTCCCGCGTTGGCCGAGGCGTTTAAGCAGGCAAAGCCGAATGCGAAGCTGTATCTTGCTGGAAAACCGCCGGAAGAGCTCGAAAAAACGTATGCTGCTGCTGGCGTAGATGGGTCGATTCATCTCGGTTCGAACGCTTACGATGTCATTGTGGCGTTTCTCACGGAAAGAGGGGTGGCGTTTGATGGCGAAGTACGTTGACTTTACAAATATGACGCTCTCCACGGCAGCGGCCGATGTGGATGAGAAACAGTGGAGAGACGCGGTGGAGCGGCGCGTGCAAGCGTCGATCGATGAACTGTTGTTCCAGACGAATGAGCACATTGCGGTGAAGCCGCTTTATACAAAGAAAGACATCGATGGGCTCGATTTCCTTGATTATATGCCCGGCTTGCCGCCGTATTTGCGCGGGCCGTATCCGACGATGTATGTCGCACGGCCGTGGACGATCCGCCAATACGCCGGCTTTTCGACGGCTGAGGAAAGCAATGCATTTTATCGGCGCAATTTGGCGATGGGGCAAAAAGGGCTGTCGGTCGCTTTTGACCTTGCCACCCATCGTGGCTATGACTCCGACCATCCGCGCGTTGTCGGCGATGTCGGCAAAGCAGGGGTCGCCATTGATTCGGTGCTCGATATGAAAATTTTGTTTGACGGCATTCCGCTCGATCAAATGTCGGTGTCGATGACGATGAACGGAGCGGTGCTCCCGATCATGGCGTTTTACATCGTCACTGCTGAAGAACAAGGAGTGACGCAAGACAAGCTGTCGGGAACGATTCAAAACGATATTTTGAAAGAATACATGGTGCGTAACACGTACATTTATCCGCCGGAAATGTCCATGCGCATCATTGCTGATATTTTCGCCTATACGGCCAAATACATGCCGAAATTCAACAGCATCAGCATTTCTGGCTATCATATGCAGGAAGCTGGGGCGCCGGCCGACTTGGAGCTGGCATACACGCTTGCCGATGGGCTCGAATATGTGCGCACCGGTCTGAAAGCGGGGATTGACATCGATTCATTCGCTCCAAGGCTGTCGTTTTTCTGGGCGATCGGCATGAACTATTTTATGGAAGTGGCGAAAATGCGGGCGGCGCGTCTCATGTGGGCGAAAATGATGAAAACGTTCAATCCGAAAAATCCGAAATCGCTCGCATTAAGGACGCATTCGCAAACATCGGGATGGAGTTTGACCGAGCAAGATCCGTTCAACAATGTTGTGCGTACGCTCATTGAAGCGCATGCGGCAGCGATGGGGCATACGCAGTCGCTTCATACGAACGCCCTTGACGAAGCGATTGCCTTGCCGACCGACTTCTCGGCACGCATCGCCCGTAATACGCAGCTGTACTTGCAGGAAGAGACGGGCATTTGTCGGACGATCGACCCGTGGGCCGGCTCGTATTACGTCGAGACGTTGACAAACGAATTGATGAAGCGGGCGTGGGCGCATATTGAAGAAATCGAAAGCTTAGGTGGAATGGCGAAAGCGATCGAAACTGGCATTCCGAAAATGCGTATCGAAGAAGCGGCAGCTCGGCGTCAAGCGCGCATCGATTCAGGAGCAGAAACGATTATTGGTGTCAATCAATACCGTCCGGAAAAAGAAGAGCCAATCGACATTTTGGAAGTTGACAACACTGCTGTGCGCGAGCGGCAAATCGAACGACTGAACGAGCTAAAGGCGACGCGCGATAACGAGCAAGTCGAAGCAGCACTTGCTGCGATTACGAAAGCGGCGGAAACGGGCGAAGGAAACTTGCTTGAGCTCGCCGTCCAAGCAGCGCGCGTTCGTGCAACACTCGGAGAAATTTCGTACGCCATTGAAAAAGTGGCGAAGCGTCATCGCGCTACGATTCGTTCGATCAGCGGCGTTTACAGCTCGGAGTATAAAAATGAAGCGCAGCTTGAACGGGTGAAAGCGAAAGTGGCGCAGTTCGCGGAACTAGAAGGGCGGCGTCCGCGCCTGTTGGTCGCAAAAATGGGACAGGATGGCCATGACCGTGGGGCGAAAGTGATCGCCACCGCGTTTGCTGATTTAGGGTTTGACGTTGATATCGGACCGCTGTTTCAAACACCGGAAGAAACAGCGCGCCAAGCGGTCGAAAACGATGTACACGCCGTCGGCATCAGTTCGCTCGCCGGTGGACATAAGACGCTCGTGCCCCAGCTCGTTGCGGAGCTCGAAAAACTTGGCCGCGACGATATTTTAGTTATCGTCGGCGGCGTCATTCCGCCGCAAGATTACGCGTTTTTATATGAGCACGGAGCCGCTGCCGTCTTCGGACCGGGCACGGTGATTCCGGAAGCGGCAGAAACCGTATTAGACGAAATTTATGCTCGACTCGGCTATGAGGAAGTGAGCGAATGAACGGTGAAGAGAAACAACAAGAACGAGCAGGCGGCGAAGGTGCGGTAGACGGTCAAGGGAAGCGTCCGGAATGGGTGGACGGCGAGAGCGCGTCATCGTACGTGCAAGCTAAGCGCCCGCCGGCGCCCAAGCGGCTTGTGAAACGAAAAGAACGGTCGGTCGCTGATTACGTCCAAGGAGTGCTGGCCGGCAACCGCACCCTTTTAGCCCAGGCGATTACGCTTGTTGAAAGCAATGCGGCGAGGCATTTAGAGCTTGCCCAACAAGTGTTGAATGAATTGTTGCCGCATGTCGGCCGTTCGATTCGCATCGGCGTTACTGGCGTGCCGGGAGCGGGGAAAAGCACGTTCATTGAAGCGTTCGGTACGTTTTTATGCGAACAGGGGCATCGCGTCGCCGTCCTAGCCGTCGATCCGACGAGCTCGTTGACCGGCGGCAGCATCCTCGGCGATAAAACACGGATGGAGACGCTCGCCCGGAATCCGCGCGCTTTCATCCGTCCGTCTCCATCAGGCGGGGCGCTTGGTGGCGTGCACCGGAAAACGCGGGAGACGATGATGCTTTGCGAGGCGGCCGGTTATGACATTATCCTCGTTGAGACGGTCGGCGTCGGGCAAAGCGAGTTTGTCGTCCGTGGGATGGTTGATTTTTTCCTTCTTTTGGCGTTAACTGGCGCCGGCGACGAACTGCAAGGGATGAAGCGCGGCATTATGGAGCTGGTCGATGCCATCGTCATCAATAAGGCAGACGGTGACAATAAAGAAAAAGCGCGGGCCGCGCAAAAAGAGTACAATCAGTTTCTTCACTATTTGCGCCCGGCCACGCCCGGCTGGCAGACGAAAGCGTACACATGCTCCGCCTTGTTGGGAGAAGGAATCGCCGACATTTGGCAAGTCATTGAAACGTTTGTCAAAACGACGAAGCAATCCGGCGTGTTTGATGACCGCCGCCGCCAGCAACAAAAAGACTGGATGCATGCGATGATCAAAGAATATGTAGAAACGCGCTTTTTCGCCGATCCGATCGTGAAAGAAAAGCTCCCGGCGCTTGAGAACAGCGTTATTTCCGGCTCGAAACCGGTCACTGCCGCTGTCAGGGAGCTGATCGAAGCGTATGAACGGGGGATTGGCGGTCAAATATGATATGATAAAACGTAAGGAGGTGTCATGATGTTCCAATTTCAATTTCCGCTCTACAATGATTTTGTAGAACAATCCCGCCGCGAAGCGGTCGAAGCCGGATTTGAAGAGCTGCGCACGCCAGAAGACGTCGACGCTGCGTTTCGTCGTCCAGGCACGACGCTCGTACTCATTAACTCCGTGTGTGGATGCGCCGGCGGCATCGCTCGTCCCGCTGCGGCCCATGCGGTTCATTATGACAAGCGGCCCGACCATTTGGTGACCGTCTTTGCCGGCCAAGATAAAGAGGCGACCGCCCGGGCTCGTGAATACTTTGTCGGTGAGCCGCCGTCCTCGCCGTCATTCGCCCTGCTTAAAGACGGCAAACTGTGCGCCATGATTCATCGCCACGACATCGAAGGGCATGAGCCGGTCGCTGTCGTGCAAAAGCTGCAGGCGCTGTTTGATGAATATTGTGAGGAAGTGTGAACAGGAGAAACCCGGAGTGAGAAAAATTCAACCTCCGGGTTTTTTGTGTCGTTGCTACCTATTCTCCGTAGGCTGGGATTGGCTTCCGGGCATCATCCATCCCTATTGAAAGAGATGTGTTTTAGGTGATTGAAGGAAATAAACAACCACTCCCCCAGCCTTTTATCGCACCAGTCATGTGTTTCGGCTGCTCCCCCATTTGAAAAATATTATTGCCACCTCTGTGCATCGATGACACCGGCAAGCAAAAGCAGAAAATCCAAGAGGGTAGGACGACATCATCAGCATCTACTTGTTTGACAAGGTCTTCTCTTTGATTCGCTGAACGAAGCCATTAAGCACGAAATTGATCGCGATGGGAAAACGATTGATAAAACACTCATGGTAAGTTTAGGAGGCCTGTCCTGCGTGTTTAGTAGGCGGCCGCTTTTTTTACTTGTCCGTGGCCGGGTCGAGTAGGTTTTGGGTGACGGATGTGCGGGACAAGGGCTGCCTATTTTTTCTTGCATCGAAAGCGCCGTCATCGGTACAATGAAGTCGGCAAACATGGGTAAAGGAGACAGCACGATGAAAATCGGCTATCGGACGTTAAAAACGGCGGTGGGGGCAGCGCTGGCGATCGCCATCGCTCAGCTGATTGGCCTCCATAATTTTGCTTCCGCCGGCATTATCGTCATTTTGTGCGTCCAAGTGACGAAAAAACGGTCGCTTGAGGCCGCGCGGGCCCGTTTTACCGCATGCGTTGTCGCGATTGGGTTTGCCGCGCTGTTTTTTACCGTTTTCGGCTACCATCCGTGGACGATTGGGTTGCTATTGCTTTTGTTCATTCCAGTGACCGTTCGGCTGAAAGTGAATGAGGGGATCGCGACGAGCTCGGTTATTATTTTGCATTTGTATGCGGCTAAAGAACTGACATGGGCGCTCATCGTCAACGAGCTGCTGTTAGTCATCGTCGGCATCGGCGTCGCCCTGCTTGTCAACATGTACATGCCGAGCGCCGAAAAACAGCTCAAGGAGTATCGGCGCATCGTGGAAGATTTGTTCCGCATTATTTTAAAAGAAGTCGTCCGCTACTTGCGCACAAATGAACTCGACTGGGATGGCAAAGAGCTGCCGCTGACGGCTGATATGCTTGAGCAAGCAAAAAAACTTGCCATCCGCCACGCCGACAACCAACTATGGCGCAACGAAGATGAGTATGTCCGCTATTTCCGGATGCGTGAACGTCAGCTCGAGATTATTGAGCGGATGTTGCCGCTAGTGACATCGCTTACTTATACGGTCGAACAGCGGATCATGGTTGCCGATTTTATCGATGAACTGAGCGACGCTATTCATCCAGGTAACACAGCCGACCGCTTTTTGCGGCGTCTGGCGGCAATGCGCGAGGAATTTAAAGAGATGCCGCTTCCGAAAACGCGCGAACAGTTTGAAGAGCGGGCGGCGTTGTTTCATTTAGTGCGCGAATTGGAGCAATATTTGATTATTAAAAGCCAATTCCATCCCGGAAATGAAGCAGAAAAGAGGCGTCGTTTGTTGCCGTTTGGCTGAACGAAGTGATGTGCATACCCCCATCTTGGTTAGCGCACACTAAAGCTAAACGTCAGCAAAGGGTGGGGGCTTGATATGCGTAAATCGTTAGCGCTCTGCCTGCTGCTTAGTGCGCTGTTGGTCGTGCCGTTTCAGACGGCGGCGGAGATGAAGCCGCTGGTGATTGTGAACAAAGCGATCAATAAGCTTGCACTCATTCGTGATGGGCGCATTGAAGCAGTTTATCCGGTGGCGACGGGGATGAATGCTGGACTGACACCAGAAGGAATGTTTACGGTGACGGTGAAGGCGGAAAATCCGTACTATCGGAAAAAGGGCATTCCAGGCGGAGCACCGAACAACCCGCTCGGCACGAGATGGATCGGTTTTAATGCGCGGGGGACGGATGGGCGCATCTATGGCGTCCACGGGACAAACAACCCCGCATCGATTGGAGGTTATGTTTCGCAAGGCTGTGTGCGCATGCATAACCGCGATGTTGAGCATTTGTACGAACGGGTACCGATCGGCGCCCGTGTGCTCATTCTTCGCAGCAACGAGTCATTTTACGCCATTGCCAAACGATACGGCGCTGTCCAATGAAAAACGCAAGCTTCCCTATTTTGGAGCTTGCGTTTTTTGCTTGAGTGCGGCTAAAACCACATGCTGATGCCGGCAAGGAGCGTCGTCAGCAGCATGCAAATGAGCATCAAGTAAACAACGAATTTTTGCGTTTTGCGCGACAACGGTTTTTCCTCCTCCCCGTCCGCTGTTCTGTTTTTATTGTAACCGCACGCGGCGGAGCGGACAAGGAAAAACAAAAAGAAGGATTTTTTGTCGAAATGGCGAATATACATTACGATTCAGAATTATTTCGCAGCAAAGGGGACGAAATCATGCATGTAAAAAAAGTCGATCATATTGGCATTGCCGTCCGCTCAATCGAGAAAGCGCTTCCGTTTTATACGGATGTGCTCAGGCTGCCGTTTCTCGGCATTGAAGAAGTCGAATCGGAGCAGGTGAAAGTAGCGTTTTTGCAGGCTGGGGAAGCGAAAATTGAACTGCTTGAGCCGCTGTCGTCAGAGAGCGCGATAGCGAAATTTATCGAAAAGAGAGGGGAAGGCATCCATCACGTGGCGCTTGGTGTCGATGACATCACTGAGCGCATCCGTGAGCTGAAGGAGCATGGCATCCGTATGATTCAAGAAATGCCAAAACGCGGCGCCGGCGGGGCATGGGTGGCGTTTATGCATCCGAAGTCGACTGGCGGCGTTTTATACGAACTTTGCGAACGGTCGAACATGGAGGGACAACAATGAGCGACATGTATGACAAAATTAATGAGTTGTACGACCGCCGCCGTGAAATCGAGCTGGGCGGCGGCGATAAGAAAATTGAACAGCAGCATGCGAAAGGGAAGCTGACGGCGCGTGAGCGGATTGACTTGCTTTTAGACGAGGAGACGTTTGTCGAACTCAATCCGTTCATCGAGCATCGTTGCACTGATTTTGGTCTTGGCGAAAAAAAGGGGCCGGGGGATGGGGTCGTTACCGGCTACGGGAAGATCAACGGACGCACCGTCTTTGTATTCTCACAAGATTTCACGGTCTTTGGCGGCGCACTCGGAGAAATGCACGCGAAAAAAATTACGAACATTATGGATTTGGCGGCGAAAACCGGAGCCCCGGTCATCGGCTTGAACGATTCGGGCGGCGCCCGCATTCAAGAAGGGGTGTTGTCGCTTGATGGATACGGGCATATTTTTTATCGCAACGCCATCTATTCTGGGGTGATCCCGCAAATCTCCGTTATTATGGGGCCGTGCGCAGGGGGGGCTGTCTATTCGCCGGCCATCACCGATTTTGTGTTCATGGTCGAAAAAACGAGCCAAATGTTCATCACCGGGCCGAAGGTGATTGAGGCAGTGACCGGGGAGAAAATCAGCGCTGAAGATTTAGGGGGTGCACGCGTTCATAATACGATTAGCGGCAACGCTCATTTTGCGGCGGCGAGTGAAGAAGAAGCGCTCGCTAACGTGCGGCTGTTGCTGAGTTATTTGCCGTCAAATAATAACGAAAAACCGCCGCTTGGCCCTGTTCCCGACGGGGATGACTACCGTCCTGATTTGGCTGACGTCGTGCCGATTGACGCCGTCCGTCCGTACGATGTGCGCCACGTCATTGCTCAAGTCGTCGATGACGGATCGTTTATGGAAGTGCAAAAAGATTTCGCTAAAAACATTGTCATCGGCTTTGCCCGCATTAAAGGGGAAGTCGTTGGGCTTGTGTGCAACCAACCGAAATTTATGGCGGGTGGACTTGACATCGATTCGTCAGATAAAGCCGCGCGCTTTATTCGCTTTTGCGATTCGTTCAACATCCCGATCATTACATTTGAGGACGTCACCGGATTTTTCCCGGGCGTCAAGCAAGAGCACGGCGGCATCATCCGCCATGGGGCGAAAATTTTGTACGCCTACTCGGAGGCGACAGTGCCCAAAATTACTGTCATTTTGCGTAAAGCTTACGGTGGTGCGTACGTCGCCTTAAACAGCAAGTCGATTGGAGCCGATGTCGTTTATGCATGGCCGAACGCTGAAGTGGCGGTCATGGGGCCGCAAGGGGCGGCGAACATCATTTTTGCAAGCGAAATTGCAAACAGCCCAAATCCGGAAGAAACGCGGGCGCAAAAAATTGAAGAATATCGTGAAAAATTCGCCAACCCGTACGTCGCTGCCAAATACGGCATGATCGATGACGTCATCGACCCGCGTGACACTCGAATAAAACTTATTCAAGCGCTCGAAATGCTCCGCTGTAAACACGAAGAGCGGCCGAAGAAAAAACATGGCAACATTCCGTTGTAAGCGATAGAAGGCGCCTAACAAGCAATGGGCGCCTTTTTCGCAGCAAATAATCATTGAGACGGGAGTCGTGTTGCTCGGCCTTTCATCACGCCAAGGTGTGAGAACGTGGACAAACCTAGGTTTTGTCTCTGACAGTTGAATAAACAGACAAGTAACGTTTGGTCAAAGCTATGTTAAACGTTTTTATTTGGAAGATATTTGCTCAATCGACAGCCACCAATCGTTTACTCACACTGTTTCAGCGTCTAGTTTGGCGTTGAGTGGAAACTTCCGGTATACTTAAATTGGAATCCATACATAGGAGGAAGAAACAGATGGTCAATGAAAAGCGTCTCGTTGACGAGTTTTTAGAGCTCGTACAAATCGATTCGGAAACGAAGCATGAAGGCGACATCGCCAAGGTGCTGAAACAAAAGTTTGAGGCGCTCGGCCTTGAGGTCATCGAAGACGATGCCGCCGCAAAAACAGGGCACGGGGCCGGCAACTTAATTTGCACGCTCGCAGCGACAAAAGACGGGGTGGATCCGATTTACTTTACTTCTCACATGGATACGGTCGTGCCTGGTAAAGGGGTGAAGCCATCGATCCGTGATGGCTATGTCGTCACCGATGGGACGACGATTTTAGGTGCGGACGACAAAGCCGGCTTGGCGGCAATGTTGGAAGCGATTCGGGTGTTGAAAGAACAAAACATCGCCCATGGTACGATTCAGTTTATCATCACCGTCGGGGAAGAATCGGGGCTCGTTGGAGCGAAGGCGCTCGATCCGTCGCTCATTCAAGCGAAATACGGCTATGCGTTAGACAGTGACGGCAAAGTCGGTAACATTGTCGTCGCCGCACCAACGCAGGCGAAGCTGAAAATCGTTGTGCACGGCAAAACGGCCCATGCCGGTGTCGCTCCGGAAAAAGGGGTTTCGGCGATTACGCTGGCCGCCAAAGCGATCGCAAAAATGCCGCTCGGCCGTATTGATGAGGAGACGACGGCGAACATCGGCCGCTTTGAAGGCGGTATGCAAACGAACATCGTCTGCGACCGCGTCGATATTTTGGCCGAAGCCCGTTCGCTCGTCCCGGAAAAAATGGAAGCGCAAGTGGCGAAGATGAAAGAGGCGTTTGAAACGGTTGCTGCGGAAATGGGCGGCCGCGCTGAAGTTGAGGTCGAAGTGATGTACCCAGGTTTCAAATTCAGCGACGGCGATCATGTCGTTGAGGTCGCCAAACGAGCAGCGGCGAGCATCGGCCGGCCGTGCGAGCTGCAGCAAAGCGGTGGTGGCAGCGATGCTAACATCATCGCCGGTTTCGGCATCCCGACTGTCAATCTCGCTGTCGGCTATGAAGAAATTCATACAACAAATGAACGGATGCCGATTGAAGAGTTGGTGAAACTGACGGAAATGGTCGTCGCCATTATCGAAGAAGTGGCCAAAGGTTAACGAGCATCCTGCAAACGGATGCTCTTTTTTCTTCGGACGCTGAAAATTCGGCGAACATCGGCCGATAAAAAAAGTAGGCAAGATTTGTGAATCACAGGAGAGGTGGCGGGGGAATGGACAAATATGTTGTTTTTCGCGTCGAGCGGGAACAGTACGTCATTTCGATTGCTTATGTCGTCTCGATTGAAAAAATGACCGCGCCAACTGCCGTTCCGCACATGCCGGATTACATGGACGGTGTCGTGCGCATTCGCGGCGAGCTCGTTCCAGTATTGGACATGCGGAAGCTGCTGTATGGCCGCGCCATCGAGGAAACGGATCAAACACGCCTCATCGTCGCCGCGGTGGACGATTTGTCAGTCGCCTTTATCGTTGATGAGGCGAAGGAGATCGCTGATATTGGACAGGACGCCATTCAGCCGCTCCAGCTGATGTCTGCGGAGCGGACGCCGTATTTAGTTGGGATGGCAACGTTGCCAGACCGACTGTTGACCGTGCTCGATCCACGCGTTTTGTTCAACCATTTGGAGGAAGCGGAAGAGATTAGAGAGCAAGTGGATGCTGTTCAATCCGATGAACCGGTATAGGTGTTTGCCTATACCGTTTTGTTTTCCGCGCATATCCTAACCATGGAAGCAAGTTGATACACAAAAAAGGAGGGTGCTCCATGGTTCGACCGTTCGGCCCGTATATGGGCGGCTATTACCCGCCGTACTTCGGCGGCTATGGCTACCACCATTATCCTTATGGGTACGGAGGATATGGCGGTTACCATCACTTCCCGTATGGCATGCATTACGGCCATTATCCATTTTCACCTTACGGTTTCCCGCATCACGGAGGTTATTAAGCACGGAGGAGGGGCGTCATTCCCCTCCTTTTGCATACCGTAAGAGCTGTTTATAAGGCGTTCATAAATCGGTTTAGAAAAACTTGCAGGCAAGCGTCAAATTATGATATGTTGTTTGGTGAATGAACAAAAACAGAAAGGAACGTTGGCAATGGCGAAACAGCAAATTGGTGTCATCGGACTGGCGGTCATGGGGAAAAATTTGGCGCTGAACATTGAAAGCAGAGGCTATTCGGTGGCGGTGTACAACCGTTCACGCGAAAAAACGGATGAATTTTTGGAAGAAGCGAAAGGAAAAAACATTGTCGGTACATACAGCATCGAAGAATTCGTCAACGCCTTAGAAAAACCGCGGAAAATTTTGTTGATGGTGAAAGCGGGCGCGCCGACGGATGCAACGATTGAACAGCTGAAGCCGTATTTGGAAAAAGGCGATATTTTGATCGATGGCGGCAACACGTATTTTAAAGATACTCAGCGCCGCAACGAAGAGCTGGCGAAACTCGGCATCCACTTTATCGGCACTGGCGTCTCCGGCGGTGAGGAAGGGGCGCTGAAAGGTCCATCGATCATGCCAGGGGGCCAAAAAGAAGCGCATGAACTGGTGCGTCCGATTTTCGAAGCGATCGCTGCCAAAGTCGACGGCGAGCCATGTACGACATATATCGGTCCAGACGGTGCCGGTCATTATGTGAAAATGGTGCATAACGGCATTGAATACGGCGACATGCAATTGATTGCTGAAGCGTATTTCTTGCTGAAACATGTGCTTGGCATGGATGCCGCTGAGCTGCACGAAGTGTTTGCCGACTGGAACAAAGGGGAACTGAACAGCTACTTAATCGAAATTACGGCCGATATTTTCACGAAAATCGACGATGAAACCGGCAAGCCGTTGGTCGACGTCATTTTGGATAAAGCCGGACAAAAAGGGACGGGCAAATGGACAAGCCAAAACGCCCTTGATTTAGGTGTGCCGCTGCCAATTATCACCGAGTCGGTATTCGCCCGCTTCATCTCGGCGATGAAAGACGAGCGCGTCAAAGCTAGCAAACTGTTGTCTGGCCCGGCGGTGAAGCCGTTTGAAGGCGATCGAGATCACTTCATTGAAGCGGTGCGCCGCGCTTTGTACATGAGCAAAATTTGCTCGTACGCCCAAGGATTCGCGCAAATGAAAGCTGCATCCGATGAGTATAATTGGAACTTGCGTTACGGCGATATCGCCATGATTTTCCGAGGCGGCTGCATCATCCGCGCGCAATTTTTGCAAAAAATTAAAGAGGCGTACGACCGCGATCCAGCGCTTCCGAACTTGCTGTTGGATCCATACTTCAAAAACATCGTCGAAAGCTACCAAGATTCGCTCCGTGAAATCGTCGCTACTGCCGCAATGCGCGGCATCCCAGTGCCGGCGTTCGCAAGTGCTCTCGCGTACTATGACAGCTACCGCAACGAAGTATTGCCGGCCAACTTAATCCAAGCACAGCGCGATTACTTCGGCGCTCACACATATGAACGCGTTGACAAGGAAGGCATTTTCCATACGGAATGGCTTGCGAAATAAGCAAGATCCATGGCAGCCCCAACCGGGTAAACTGGTTGGGGTTGTTTTTTGTTTTCTGGCCATTCATAAAAAAGCCCTCTTGAAGTGCTTTCTAGCCGAGGCGATCGAAAAGGTTGAGGTCATCGAATGTTTGTTTCGTTTTTAAATATGTCTAAAATGTACAAAAAGTTCAGATAAAAATCTAACAGCATGTAGAATGATCGTTTTGTTTTCGTATCGTATGATTTTTATAAACAGTCCCTGCTCTTTCCTAGCTTTTCAACGTCTAGGATGGCTGAGCTGCCTAACGGACTCAGTAAAAATAGCGAGGTGGTTGAATCATGTTACCGTTTGAGAAAACGGAGTATCAACATCGTGAAAAAAGGATAAAAAAGAGCATGGAAGCGCAAGGAATCGAAGTATTATTCGTTACAGATCCAGCGAATATGAACTATATAACAGGATACGATGCTCTGTCTTATTATGTGCCTCAAGGGGTAATCGTCTCATCTTATTTGAAAGAACCTATATGCATCATACGGCAGCAAGATGTATACTGTGCGCTCCACACCACTTGGATGTCAAAAGAAAGCATCATACCGTATCCTGACAAATATTTGTGGGAACCGAAAGTGCTTCATGTCATGGATTTTGTAGGAGATGTGTTGAGGGAAAAGGGACTCAATAATAAAAGAATCGGGGTCGAGCTCGATAGTTATTACTTTAATGCTCATTGGTATCACAGACTAGAAAAAAGTTTGCCAGATGCAGAATTGGTAGATGCGACATCACTTGTAAACTGGATAAGGGGGCAAAAATCAACAAAAGAATTAGAATACATGCAAATAGCTGCAAGAATTGTAGAAAAAGCAATGTACAACGCCATAGAAAACATCGATGTTGGCGTAAGGGAATGCCGCGTTGCGGCAGGAATTTATAGTGACTTATTGAATGGGACAGGGGTATATGGCGGCGAATATCCATCACTTTCACCGATAATGCCTGCAGGAGAAAGAACCGCAGGGGCGCATTTTTCATGGACAACAGAAGGCAAATATCAAAAAGATCAGTTAGTATATATGGAATTGTCGGGAAGCTATAAGCGCTACCACGCTCCTTTAACAAGAACGGTCTTTATTGGGAAACCGCCTGAGAAAGTACGCGAAACGGCAAAAATAGTAATAGAAGGCCTAAATGTGGCATTATCCACGATAAAACCAGGAGTGACATGTGAAGAAGTCGAGCAAGCATGGCAAACAACGATCAATCAATATGGGCTGGAAAAAGAGTCTAGAATGGGATATACAGTTGGTCTAAGCTATCCGCCTGTATGGACAGAAAACACAGCGTATTTTAAACCCGGAGAGAAGACGGTACTAAAACCGAACATGACTTTTCATATCATGCCCGGAATGTGGCTTGACGGTTATGGAGTCGCAATAACCGAAACCATAAGAGTGACTGAAAACGGTTGTGAAACAATCACAAAATTTCCAAGGGAATTATTCATTAAATAGAAAGTATACCCGTGGTGCTAGTTGAACTTTAACGCTCAACTAGCCCAAGAATGACGAGTGAATAAGCGAGTAAAATGCCATCCAAAGATGATTCAAATCCAGAAACAGAGTTGGATCGAATCTCTGTGATCCGGTACTGATCAATGAGAACGGAAAACACGGTTTCAATGACTTTGCGCTTTCGTTTCATCCATCGTTTCCATGCTTTCGATTGATGGATTTTCTGGTTTTTCCGAACGGGCGTCCAAAAAGTGATCTTGTATTCATCATACAGCTTCTTTTGCAAGTCTTGGCTCACATATCCTTTGTCACCAAGTGTATACGGATGAGGAAGTTGGACCATCACGGTTTCCGCAGCTGTCCGGTCGTGACAGGATGCTTCGGTGACGACATATCCCATCGGAAGCGCTTGGTCAGTGATCTGGAGATGAAGCTTCAATCCATAGTAAGCCATCTTTTTGGATGCACAATACCCAATATCTGCGATTCCTTGAAACCGTTTGACGCGATATATTCGTGCGTGGTGGCAGAGTTCAATGGGTAAGCTATCCACTACCGCATAAGCATGATGTTGCCCACGTTTGGCTAGTTGATATCGGATCCATTTGACGGCAAAGCCAAGATTTCGACAACGACGGTTATATCGAGAGCGTTCAGGAAATAAATCTTTCGAAAATAAGTTTCCGATCACAAATCGGTGCCAAGCTCGTTCGGATGTAAAACCTAACAACTTTCCAAGAACATGGACGGCGATGATGACCTCATCTTCTTGCTTCAACAAATGGCGATTTCGACGTTGTAAATACATCTGAATTAAAGACAATTGTCCAGATACAAAGAATAAAATCGCTGCATATTGTTTTTGAATTTTCGCTTCGTCTGTTGTAAAATGAAAGTGCTCTTGCATGTGAACTCTCCTTTTGAATGTTTGGTAGCACTTTCATTTTAAAGGAGATCCTTCATGCAAGGGCTATTTTTATACTTATCTCATTTTATCTAGCACCACGGGTAAAGTTTGTTTTTCAACCTGCGGAAGAAAGCACTGATGAATATGGATTGTCAGGATCACCATATATGATTCGGGCAGGCGTATATGACCATGTAGATGCCGCCATCGCCTTGCATATGTGCCCATGGCTTCCGGTCGGAGCTGTTCAAATCAATGATGGCTACAGTATGGCAAATGTGGATGTGTTTCGAGGGAAAATTTATGGTACAGGCGGCCATGGAGCTTACCCTGAACTTGGAACAGATCCGATTTGGATGCTTGGTCCAGTGATGCAAGCTTTGTATGGAATCACTTCACGCAAAGTCTCTTCATTGGACGCCGCTGTAATCAGTATAGGTAGAATACAAGCTGGATCCGCTAGCAATATTATCCCGACTGAAGTATTTATCGAAGGTACGATGCGGAGCTATACTCCTGAGGTGCGCGATTTATTGGAGTTGGAACTAAAGAAAGCGTTTTCTATAGTGGGAAATTTGGGTGGGAGTTATTCACTGCATGTTGAGCGCGGAGAGCCCGCTTTGAATAATCATTCTGTCGTCAATCGCTGGATTACAAAAACCGTTTCAGAGATATACCCTGACTTTCAAATTGTTAAAAAGCCATTCGGGCTGGGTGGAGAAGACTTTGGTTATGTGAGTCAAAAAATTCCTTCTTCGTTATTCTTTTTAGGATGTGCCATTCAAGATGGAGTGAAAAGAGAGTTACACACCCCCATTTTCGATATTGACGAAGCGTGTTTGCCAATCGGTACAGCGATTTTAGCACAAACAGTTGTTCATTTTTTGAATGGTAAAGTTTCCTTGTCAGCAAATGAGATGTTGGAGGTATAATCATATGGTTCATAAACTAGCACTCATTGGATTTGGCGTTGTCGGTCAAGGGTTAGTGGAAATTTTATTAAATAAACAAGAAAAATTACAAAAAGAAGAAGGCTTTGAAGCGGTTGTTGTAGCCATTTCGGATTTAATGAAAGGATCGATTTATCATCCAGATGGTTTACATCTTGAGACAGTCTTGAAAGTGCTAAAGGAAACAGGGAATATTGAGAACTATCCTGATGTGCCAGGGATTATAAAAGGGTGGGACAGCTTTAAAACCATTCGTGAAACGAACGCTGATACGATTGTGGAAGTTTCCTATACCGATGTGAAAACAGGACAGCCCGCCATCGATCATTGCAAGGCTGCTTTTGAAAGCGGGAAAAATGTCATTATGACAAACAAAGGACCGGTCGCATTAGCGTATAAAGAATTGTCGCAAATGGCTAAGAAATATGGAGTGTACTGGGGATTTGAGGGAACGGTAATGAGCGGAACCCCAGCGTTAAGAATGCCGATTACATCTCTGGCAGGCAATGATATTACAGAGATCAAAGGAATTTTAAATGGAACTACCAATTATATCCTTACCAAAATGGAAGAAGAAGGATGGACATATGAAGAAGCGTTAAGAGAAGCGCAAAGGCTTGGTTACGCTGAAGCTGACCCTACTAGTGACGTCGAAGGGTATGATGCAAAATTTAAAATTGTTATTCTAGCTAATTATGTGATGAATGTCCCTTTGTCAGCAGAGGAAGTCATATGCAAAGGAATTACAGATATTACCTTAGACGATATTGAGGAAGCAAAACAGCAAGGAAAAAGATGGAAACTGATAGCGAAAGTTCGTAAAGAGCAGGATAAAGTAATCGCCTCTGTCGCTCCGGAAAAAGTGGATTTAACAGATCCCCTCGCATCAATTAGCGGTACCACGAATGCCGTTACGTACGAATGTGATCTTCTCGGCCCAGTCACATTAGTAGGCGCGGGAGCAGGAAAAATGGAAACGGGTTTTTCGCTTCTTATCGATCTCATCAATATCCAACGCGCCGCTCATCAGCAAAAGTTAGTGAAAATTTAATTGGGGAAAGGTGGTATGTTGATGACAACTCAAGTGATTGGTCGAAAAATGTATTTGGCAGGAAAGTGGGTAAAAAGAGATCGGATTATAGAGGTGCGCGATCCTCAAGATAATAGTCTGATTGATACTGTCCCCGCTGCTTCTGTAGAAGATATGATTCAATGCATTGAGGAGGCAAAAGAAGGGGCACGGGTTGCTGCTTCGATGCCTGTTTATAAACGTATGGAAATCATTCATAAAGCAGCTGATTATATTGAAGCAAATGATGAGAAATTCGCGAGAACGATCGCTCGTGAAGGAAGTAAGACGATCCGTGAAGCAAGAAAAGAAGTAAAAAGATGCATTCAAACCCTTCGTATTAGTGCGGAGGAAGCAAGAAGAATTAATGGAGAAACCATCCCTTTCGATCAGATGGAAGGCAGCGAAAATCGAGTTGGGTATTATTACCGCTTTCCTATAGGGATTGTAGGGGCTATTACCCCGTTTAACGATCCGTTAAATCTTGTTGCTCATAAGGTAGGACCAGCAATCGCTGCTGGGAATGCCATTATTGTAAAACCATCAACACTGACTCCGTTAAGCGCGCTTTTGCTTGCAGAAGCATTTGATGAAGCCGGTCTTCCGCCTAAAATATTGTCTGTTGTCACTGGTTACGGAAGCGAGATTGGCGATGTTCTCGTTACGCATCCTGATATTCGAATGATTTCGTTTACAGGCGGGGTTGAAGCAGGTGAGGAAATTATCCGGAAAGCCGGGTTGAAAAAAATCAGCATGGAGCTCGGCTCGAACTCTCCAGTGATTGTATTAGAGGACGCTGATTTAGATGAGGCTGTAGAATCGACGGTTTCAGGGGCTTTTTGGGCAGCTGGGCAAAATTGCATCGGTGTTCAGCGTGTCTATGTTCAAGAGAGTATTATGGATGCGTTCCAAAAGAAATTTGTGGAACGTACCAATCAGTATTGTGTTGGGGATAAACAGTCAGAACTCACGGACATGGGACCGCTGATCACAGAAAAAGAGGCGATTCGTGTTGAACATCTAGTCAATGAAGCCGTTGAAGCCGGAGCCATACTGCTAACTGGCGGAAAACGCAGCGGAGCTTTCTATTGGCCCACGGTATTAACAAACGTCCCCGAGGAGTGTCGAATCGCAAAAGAGGAAGTATTTGGCCCTATTGTTCTTCTTTATCCGGTGAAAGATCTGGATACAGCCATAGAGAAATCCAATGCTGTCAACTATGGATTACAAGCCGGCATTTTCACAAACAATTTGCAAAAAGCGTATAAGGCGATTGAGAAAATGGATGTCGGTGGTATCATGATTAATGATAGCAGTGATTACCGAATTGACGCGATGCCATTTGGGGGAGTCAAAAAATCGGGGCTAGGGCGTGAAGGAATTAAATTTGCGATCCAAGAAATGACGGAACCAAAAGTCGTTTGCTTCAAATTGTGCAACTAAAAGCTGAATGCATTCTTTTTTCTTCCCATAGTGATGAAGCCTTGCTGCGTCATCAACTATGGGATATATTTTTGTTAATAGTATCAGTACCCACAGCACTGTTTAGGAGAAAAATAACAGAATTTTTAGATGAAATCATAGTGGGTGGGCGGTCAGGCGAATGGTTATGAGTTGGGAAGCAAGCATGAAAACTTACATAGCAGGAGGGAGATTAAGTGCCATCACAACGCCAATCGATCATCCCCGACAACTTTTTATGGGGCGGGGCAGTGACGTCGTTCCAAACGGAAGGGGCATGGAATGAAGATGGAAAAGGGCTATCGATCGTCGATGCGCGCCCAATTCCAGAAGGCCATTCCGATTGGAAAGTGGCAGTCGACTTTTACCATCGCTATAAAGAAGATATTGCCTTGTTTAAAGAGTTGGGCTTCACCGCCTATCGAACGAGCATTGCTTGGACGCGCATTTTTCCGGACGGGGAAGGGGAGCCGAATGAAGCGGGCTTGGCGTTTTATGACGCCGTGTTTGACGAATTGAGAGCAAACGGCATCGAACCGGTCATTACGCTGTACCATTTTGATTTGCCGCTGGCGTTGGCGAAAAAGTATAACGGCTTTGCCTCACGGAAGGTCGTCGATTTGTTTGAACGATACGCACGCACCGTATTCGAGCGTTACCGCGGGAAAGTGAACTATTGGCTGACGTTCAATGAACAAAACCTAGTGCTGGAAAACCCGCATTTATGGGGGGCGATCTGTCCAGATGATGAAGACCCGGAAGCGTTTGCCTACCGCGTCTGCCATCATGTTTTTATCGCCCACGCCAAGGCGGTGAAGGCGCTGCGCGAGATCGCACCAGAGGCAAAAATTGGTGGGATGGTGACGTATTTGACGACATATCCGGCTACATGCCAGCCGGAAGATGCCTTGGCCAATGTACAGGCAAAAGAGCTGCTCAGCGATTTCTTTTTTGATATGTTCGCCCGTGGCGCCTATCCGCGCTATGTGACCAACCGGCTCGAGAAAAAGGGGATTCGCTTGCCGCTCGAAGCGGACGATGAGGAACTGCTGCGCACGCAGACAGTTGACTTTTTGTCGTTCAGCTATTACCAAAGCCAAATCGTCCGCCATCAAGAATATGACGAGCGAATCATCAGAGGGCTTGAGCCGAACCCTCACTTGCCGAAGACGAAATGGGGATGGTCGATCGATCCGATCGGCTTGCGCCTTGCGTTGAAAGATGTGTACGCTCGCTACCAGATGCCGATTTTCATCACCGAAAACGGGATCGGGTTGGAAGAGGAGCTGAATGAGAACGGCACGGTTGAAGATGACGAGCGAATCGACTACTTGCGCCGCCATATCGAGCAAATGAAGATGGCGATGGAAGAAGGAGTCGAGGTGATCGGCTATTTAATGTGGGGGGCAACCGATTTGTTGAGCTCGCAAGGAGAGATGCGCAAACGGTACGGCGTCATTTTTGTCAATCGCGATGACCAAAACTTGCGTGATTTAAAGCGCTATAAGAAAAAAAGCTTTTACTGGTTCCAACGCGTCATTCGCACGAACGGGGAGGAATTGTAAAACAAAAACAAGCTTCAGAAGAGGCGGGGAAACCCCGCCCCTTTTTATCAGTTCTTTGGACGCCGGTGGCGAATGTCTCATCGTGGAAAATGGTTGTCTCAACAATATCCTCAGCTGGATTCGCCTTGATGAGCAGCGATCTACGCATCAATCAAATTCATATTGTTCTCGCTACAATCTCAAAGTGCCTGTTGAATGTAACGAAAGCGATATGAGAACGAATCGTAAAAAGCCGATCCCTTAATGGGATCGGCTCAGAGGATGTCCCAAAAGTGTTCGCATAGCGTTCGCTTTTGGGACACTTTTTTGGATAAAAAAGAAGAAAACCGTTCCTCTTTTGGTATAATAGAGTCACCACAACCCTACCAAAGAAAGGACGGTTTTCTTATGTACATTTATTATAACCGAGATCAACTCATTTTGCCAATGGATCTTGAAATTTTCATTCCCAAACATCATCTTTGCCGGATTGTGGATCTGGCAGTGGAAAAAATGGATCCGGCTCTGTTCGTTTCCCTCTATCTTGGCGGAGGGCGTCCAGCCTATCATCCGAAAATGATGTTGAAAGTCATCCTGTATGCCTACGCCAATCGGATCTACTCCTCTCGCCAAATCGCCAAGCAGTTGAAAGAAAACATTTACTTTATGTGGCTATCCGGCCATCAAACACCGGATTTTCGCACGATCAACCGATTTCGGTCGGAACGGATGAAGGACATCATTTACAAAACGTTTTTCTCCATTGTCGATCTTCTGCGTCAAGAAGGGCTGGTCAAGTTAGAGGATTATTTTCTGGATGGAACGAAAATCGAAGCCAATGCCAACCGATATACATTCGTTTGGCGCAAATCAACGGAAAAGTACGATCAGAAACTGGAGGAGAAATTCCGGAAAATCGTTGCCTCGATCGAACAGGTGACGAAAGAAGATGAAGAGGCGGAACAAGAGGGGGATTTTCAAGAAAAGCTGGAAGCTTCACCGATCACGTCCGAAAGGATCGAAGCCGTCATCGAACAAGTGGAAGAGCGCCTAAAGAAAGAGCCGAAGAATCGTACGTTAAAGAAAGCCAAACGGCAATTGGAACAAGATCTTCTCCCCCGTAAGAAAAAATATGAAGAATACAAAGAAAGATTAGGCGAACGGAACAGTTTTTCGAAAACGGATCCGGATGCCACGTTTATGCGGATGAAGGACGACCATATGAAAAACGGCCAGCTCAAACCGGGGTACAATGTGCAGATTGGGACAGAGAACCAATTCATCACTGGATTTAGCGTGCATCAACGGGCAGGGGATGCCGGATGTTTCATTCCGCATTTGGAGCAATTGGCCGCCTATGGGCGTCCAATGCCTAAACAAGCCATTGCGGATTCCGCCTATGGGAGTGAGGAGAACTACACGTACTGTGAGAAAAAGGAGATAGTCGCCCTGATCAAGTACAACACGTTGGATCGGGAACAAACGAAAGCGTGGGCGAAGGAGATCGGCCGAATCGAGAACATGACGTATGATGAGGAGCTGGATGAGTGGATTTGCGTCAAAGGGGAACGGTTGGTGTTTGTGTATGAACGGAAGGAAACGACCGACAACGGGTACGTTACCGTCAAACGGACGTATCGTTGTACGGCTTGTGCCGGATGCCCGTTTCAGGCGACATGCGCCAAAGGCAAAGACACGAAAACCATCCGCGTTTCCTTGAGAAATCAACAACAACGGCAAGAGATCCGTAAACGGCTGTCCACGGAAGAAGGGGCGGCGACGTACCGAAAACGACAAATCGAAAACGAGCCGGTGTTTGGGCAAATCAAGCACAACCAGCAATTTCAGCGCTTTTTGTTAAGAGGGCTCCCAAAAATTACCTTGGAATGGGGGCTTATTTGTGCTGCTCACAATTTGAGAAAGTGGGCGGCCACAACCGATCCAACAAAGAAAAAACAGGATAAAATTCAGAAATAAGGAGAAATTCTCGTTTCAAAAAAGGAATAAATAACCAAATAGTAAAGAAAAGAAACAGAGGCTGTCCCCAAAAGGTCGGTTTAACGACCTTTTGAGTCAGCCTCTTTTTTTACGGTTCGCGGTCAAACAGTAAAACGCGCGCCGGGGCGGCATCTGTGCCGACGAGTTTGAGCGGGGCGGCGACCATGAAGTACGGGCCTTCTGGGACGTCTTTTAACCGCAGCCCTTCGATGACGATGACGCCAGCCGAAAAGAGCGTTTTATGGGTCGGATGGCCTTCTTGCGCCCGTTCGATGCCGAGCGCATCGATGCCGACGCCGCGGATTTGTTTGTCCGCTAAATAGCGGGCGGCATCTTCAGCGACGAAAATAAACTCAAAGTTAAAGGCATCCTCGAGCGAGTTTTTCGTTTTGAACAAGACGAAGTCGCCTTCTTGAATGTCAAGATGGGCGATGTCGTTTTTTGTGATCCGATCGTTGACATGTGTCAAATCAAATAGTTTGCACGGGCCGACGAGGTGGTCAAGCGGGATCGTTTCAAATGTGGCGCCGCCTTCGACCATATGGAGAGGGGCGTCAATGTGCGTGCCGGTATGCACGTCCATGTCAATGCGCGATTCCGTCACATAGCCGTTCGTAACCGTCGTGCGTTTCGGCTGTTTTTCCGGTTTGTTTTTGTAGACCGGCATGCCTTCGTAAATGGGGGCAGTGACATCGTACATGTTCATCGTTTTTCCGCTCCTTTTCATTCAAGGATAAAAAGGGCCGGTTCGGCCCCGTGAGTGATCGATTGTCAAGGGCTAGGTAGTCAAAAAAGAAAACAATGGTTGGCGCCGCCTTGCTTGTTACGGTTTCGGATGCTCAATCGGCCACCAATGGAAACCGTCTTTTCGCAACAGTTCATCGGCTGCTGCCGGGCCCATCGAGCCTGCTTCATAGTTCGGGAAGTCGTCGGCTTTTGTGTTCGCCCAAACGTCAGAAATCGGATCGACAAACTGCCATGACGCTGCTACTTCATCCCAATGGGTGAAGTTCGTCGCATCGCCGCGCATGCAGTCGTACAGCAGCTTTTCGTATGCTTCCGGTGTGTTGATGCCGTCGATGCAGTTGTTGCAATAATCGAGTTTAAACGGGGCGGTTATTGTCGACGATTCCCCGGTTTTTTTGCCGTTTAAATGAAGGGTGATGCCTTCATCGGGCTGAATGTGAATGACGAGCAAATTCGGAGCGATCGTCTCGTTCGTCCGGTAGTATAAGTTCATCGGTACATCTTTAAATTGAACGACGATTTTCGTCGATTTTTCCGCCATTCGTTTGCCGGTGCGGATGTAAAATGGTACGCCGGCCCAGCGGAAGTTGTCGATCATCAGTTTTCCAGCGACAAACGTTTCCGTGTTTGAATTCGGATCGACGTTCGGCTCTTCGCGGTACGCTGGTACGGCTTGGCCGCGGATCACCCCACGCCCGTATTGGCCGCGCACGAAATACTGGTCGACTTCGTCATGCGCAACCGGACGCAATGCGCGCAACACTTTCACTTTTTCATGGCGGATGTCATCGGTCGTCAGTTTAATCGGCGGCTCCATGGCCAACAGGGCGACCATTTGCAGCATATGGTTTTGCACCATGTCGCGCAGCGCTCCGGAATGGTCGTAATAGCGGCCGCGGTCCTCAACGCCAAGCGTTTCGCTTGAGGTAATTTGAATGTTCGAAATAAAGCGGTTGTTCCAAAGCGGCTCGAAAATGGCGTTCGAGAAGCGAATCACTTCGATATTTTGCACCATTTCTTTGCCAAGGTAATGGTCGATCCGGTAAATTTCCCGTTCAGAAAAGACACGGCGGATTTCTTCATTCAGCTTTTGGGCGCTCACTAAGTCATGGCCGAACGGCTTTTCAATGACAAGCCGTTTAAAGCCGCGTGTATCGGTCAGCCGCTCCGACTGTAGGCGCGATGTAACCGTGCCGAAAAATTCCGGTGCCATCGCCAAATAAAAGATGCGGTTGCCCTCCGTTTGATACGTCTCATCGAGCTGTTCAAGCAACGCTTTTAAGCGCTGATAGGACTCAGCTTCGGTCACATCAAACGGGTGATAATAAAAATGGGAGATGAAGTTGCCGTCAGTAAGCTCTTGGTTGAGTGCTGTTTCGACTGAGTCGCGCACGTAATGGCGGAACTCATCGGCCGACAGCGGGCGGCGCGCGACGCCGACGACGGCAAATCGCTCGTTCAAATGCCCTTTTTCATACAGGCGGTAAAGGGACGGAAACAATTTCCGTTTTGCCAAATCTCCCGTCGCCCCAAAAATGACGATGATCGATTTCGGGTTCATGTTATCCACCATATGTACCTCGCTTTAGCCAATTTTGTCTCTTCAACTAAATCATTGTAGAGATTTGCCGGCTGGAACGCAAACATTTTACCGCTTCTTTGTGTAAAAGAAAGTTGAAAAGCGCTCGGCAACATTGTACGCTAACAACAGGCAATGATGACCGAGACAAGGAGTGAATGAGCTTGGAATTGTTGTTTTTAGGCACCGGCGCCGGCGTGCCGGCGAAAGAGCGCAACGTGTCATCCATCGCTTTGCAGCTGCTCGAAGAACGGGGGGCGACATGGCTGTTTGACTGCGGCGAAGCGACGCAGCACCAAATTTTGCATACCGCCATTCGCCCGCGCCGCATCGAGCATATTTTCATTACTCATTTGCACGGTGATCATTTATTTGGATTGCCCGGCCTGCTCGGCAGCCGCTCGTTTCAAAGTGGTGAGACGCCGCTGACCGTCTTCGGTCCAAAGGGCATCCGCCAGTTTGTCGAAACCGCGCTCACCGTCAGCGGGACAAGGCTTCGGTATGAATTGAACATCGCTGAGATCGACGAAGGTGTCATCTTTGACGATGAACGGTTTTCCGTGACCGCGAAGCGGCTCGACCACGGCATGCCGTCATACGGATTTCGCGTCGCAGAAAAAGATTTGCCCGGGCCGCTTCTTGTCGACCGGTTAAAGGCGCTCGGCGTCCGCCCGGGCCCGATTTACCAACAAATTAAGCAAGGCAAAACGGTCGTACTTGAGGACGGCACCGTGCTTGACGGGCGCGAGTTTGTCGGCCCGCCGCAAAAAGGAAGGATCGTTGCCGTTTTAGGTGACACCCGCTTTTGCGAAGCGGCAATCGAACTGGCGCATGAGGCCGATGTCGTCATCCACGAGGCGACGTTTGCCGCGGCGGAACAGCGGCTTGCCCGCGATTATTTCCATTCAACGACTACGGACGCGGCCGAAGTGGCGAAACGAGCCGGAGCGAAGCGGCTCATTTTAACTCACATCAGCTCGCGCTACCAAGGTGAAGCGGCGCTCAAGTTATTGGAGGAGGCGCGCCGCGTGTTTCCGAACACCGAGCTCGCCGCCGATTTTGCTTCATTTTCGATTCCGCGTTAAAATCGCCAGCCGCGCTCGTATTGCACCGGTGCTTCAATTTTTACGCCAAGTTCTTTAGCGGCAGCATACGGCCAATACGGGTTGCGCAGCAGTTCACGTCCTAAAAAGACAAGGTCGGCGCGGCCGTTATGCAACACTTCTTCGGCCTGCCAGCCGGAAGTGATCAGGCCGACGGCGCCGGTCGGAATGCCTGCTTCGCGTCGGATGAATTCAGCAAACGGCACTTGGTAGCCAGGATAGACGTCAATGCGCGCCGGTACAACAGCGCCGGAGCTGACGTCGACAAGGTCGACCCCTTGTTCTTTCATCCGCTTGACGTACGGGACATAGTCTTTCACCGTTAGTCCGTCCGGATGGTAGTCAGATGCCGAGATGCGGACGAACAGCGGTCCGTCCCACACTTCACGGACAGCGTCGATCACCTCGCCCAAAAAGCGGTACCGGTTTTCCGGCGAGCCGCCGTATTCGTCTTGACGCCGGTTGGACAGCGGCGATAGAAATTCGTTAATAAGGTAGCCGTGGGCAGCGTGGATTTCAATTACGTCAAACCCGGCTTTTTTCGCCCGCCGCGCGCCGTCTTGGAACGCCTGCACCGTCTCTTCGATGTCGGCTTTCGTCATTTCTTTCGGTGTTGGCGATGATTCATTGAACGGAATGGCGGACGGGGCGATGATTTCTCCCGGCACTTCCGACTTTCTTCCGGCGTGAGCGAGTTGGATGCCGATAGCAGCTCCATGCTCTTTCACGAGTCCAACGAGTTCGTGAAGCCCATGGATATGATCATCGTCCCAGATGCCTAGGTCGTGTTCAGAAATGCGGCCTTGTGGCGTAACGCCGGTCGCCTCGACAATGATGAGGCCGACTTGGCCGATCGCGCGTGCCGGGTAGTGGATTTTATGCCATGTGCGTACCGTGCCGTCTTTCGTGTCGCACGAGTACATGCACATCGGCGACATAACGATCCGGTTTTTCAACGTTAGCCCGCGAGTTGTATATGGCGAAAACAATACCGTGTTCATGACAATCCACTCCTTTCTATGCGAATGAACGGTTCATGACTGAATGATAGCATGCTGCCGGTCAAAAAACAAAATGAAACGGTCCGATGATTTGCCCAACTCGATACAAACAGCCTCGGCGTTTAACGGTGTGTTCGGTTATGATTCAGCGATCGCAGTGAGCAAGGCGTTGCCGAGTTCTTCGGAACGGGCGGTCGCCCGGCGGATGCAGGCGGCGATAGCCTCTTGAAACCGGTATTGCTCAAGCACTTTGATGCCGGCTTCGGTCGTGCCACCCGGGCTTGTAACCTCACGGCGCAGGACGGACGGGTGTTTGTCGGACGCTTTTAACATTTCCGCTGCGCCGATGATCGTCTGTAAAATGAGCGTTTTCGCCACATCGCGCTCGAGGCCGATGTCGGCGGCCGCCTTTTCCATCGCTTCAACCAAGTAGTAGACGTACGCTGGTCCGCTTCCCGATAGGCCGGTGACCGCATGCAAATCGCGCTCCGGCACGATGGTCACAATGCCGACCGTTTCAAACAGCTGTTTTGCCGTTTCAAGATGCTGCTCCGAGGCGAAACGCCCCCCGGCGATCGCGGTGGCCGATAAGCCGACGGCTGCGGATGTGTTTGGCATGGCGCGCACGACGGCGACATCACGTCTAGCGAGCTGTTCGATCGTCTCGGTTGTGACGCCGGCAAGTAATGAGAGAATGAGCTGGTTCGGACGAATGGCCGGCGCAACAGCGGCCATCGCTTCGGCAACATCTTTCGGTTTCATGGCCAAAATAACGATGTCTGCATGTTGGACAGCGCGTTGTGCGTCTTGGGCGGCATGGACGCCGTATGTGCGCTTGAGTTCTTCAAGCCGGGCGCGGTTTTGTCGGTTTGTCACGACGATTTGCGTCGGATGGCAAAACGTTTTCGTCATGCCGGCGATGAGCGCTTCCGCCATCGAGCCGGCACCGATGAAGGCGATGGACCGAGTTGTTGTCATCGCATTCACTTCCTTTCCTTGTTGTCCAGCAAAAGAAAAAGGTTTCCCGTCCTGCAAAAGGACGGAAAACCTTCGTTTCCGCGGTACCACCTTTTTTGGCTGATTTGGCCTGCGCCAAACGAGCCCAACTTTGCCCCGATAACGCAGGGGAAGCGTTTAGGTTGGCCTAACAGCTCCTAGGGTAGGTTCAACCGCAAAGAGGGCAGCGAAGCCTTCCAGCCGCGGGCTTCGCTCTCTGGCTGCCGTTTCCGGTTTACTGGCCCTGTTCATCGCCGGTTTGGCTGTATCGTGATTTTATTTGTCATTATGCCGCGGGACAGGCATGATTGTCAAGAGAGGAGAGCGAATTTTTTTGCAATTTCAGCACACGGAAGAAAAAGGCATGACAAACGAACGAAATCGTTGTAAACTACAATATAATGAATAGCCATTCATTTTAATTAAGTTTGAGCGGGAGCATTTATGAACTTATAGGGAAAGAAGGGAATGTGATGAACAAGGAGCGAGTGCATCGGATCACGGTGCCGACGCCGTTTCCGGTCGGGGATGTGCATATGTACGTGATTGCCGGCGATCGGTTGACGTTGGTCGATGCCGGGGTGAAAACAGAGGAAGCGTGGCAGCAGTTTGTGCAGCGTCTGAGTGAGATCGGTTATCGGCCGGAAGATATCGAGCAAATCGTCATTACTCATCATCATCCGGACCATGTTGGTCTGCTTGATTATTTTCCGCATGCGCCGATCATCGGCCATCCAAAAGCCGATCCGTTTTTGCGCCGTGAACGCGCGTTTGTAGAGCGGTACGTTCAATTCTTTGAGGAATTTTTCTCTGAATGCGGTGTCGACCGCCGCTTGTTCAGCCAACTGTCTAAAGAAGGCGGATCACTTCGCTATGCAAGCCGACGGGCGATCGATATCGCTGTCACGGAAGGGGAATCGGTGCCGGGATTGCCGCACTGGCGTGTCATCGAAACACCGGGGCATGCACAAAGCCATATCGCGCTCTATCGCGAGGATGACGGATTGCTGATCGGCGGCGACCATTTGCTTTTGCATATCTCCCCGAACCCGATGATGGAGCCGCCAGCTGAAGGGGAAACGGAGCGGCCGAAACCATTGCTGCAATATAACGAATCGCTTGAAAAAATGTTACAGTATGATATCGACCGCTCGCTAAACGGCCACGGTGACGATACGACTGACATTTCCGGTCTGGTCCACGAACGGCTTGCTAAGCAACGCCAGCGCGCCGAGCGGGTGCTCGACATGGTGAAAGAACGTCCGCATACCGTGTTTGACGTGTGCCGAAAACTGTTTCCTACTGCTTATGAACGCCAACTGATGCTGACGATGTCTGAGACGATCGGCCAGCTTGACTATTTGGAAGTAAACGGTTATGTGCGGAAAAAGCAGGAAGATGGTCATTACATTTATGAAGCGGCGGGGGTGTCGGTGTGCGGTTGAAGGGCCGTCATGTTGTCATTACTGGAGCGTCAGGAGGCATTGGTGAGCAAATCGCCTATGAAGCGGCGCGACAAGGGGCGGTGCCGGTGCTGTTGGCGCGAAATGTTGAGCGGCTTAAGGAAATAAGCGCCCGCATCAAAGCGCAATACGGCGTATCCGCGCCGCACATGGAGCTTGATGTGAGCGACCGTGAGATGGTCGAGGCGGTATTTTCTCAGCTGCTTAAGGAGCTTGGTGGCATCGATGTGCTTGTCAATAACGCTGGCTTTGGCGTTTTCCGCTACATCGAAGACATTGATTTGGCTGAGATGGAAGCAATGTTTGCCGTCAACGTCTTCGGTGTTATTGCTTGCACGAAGTCGGTGTATTCCCATATGAAAGAGCGGGGAAGCGGCCATATTATCAACATCGCCTCGCAAGCGGGCAAAATCGCAACGCCAAAGTCTAGCGTTTACTCGGCGACAAAACATGCTGTCATCGGGTTTACTGACAGTTTGCGCCTCGAAGCGAGCCGGTTTGGCGTGTTTGTCACCGCTGTCAATCCCGGACCGGTCGAAACTCGATTTTTTGATTTAGCGGATGAGACAGGCGATTATGTGCGCAACGTGTCGCGCTGGATGCTTCGACCGGAAGCGGTGGCAAAGCGCGTCGTAGCAGTGATGATGACTCCAACGCGCGAAGTGAACATGCCGGGCTGGATGGATGTGGGCAGCCGGTTGTACCGGCTCGCCCCGGGTCTTGTGGAAAAGGTGGCGAAACGGGCATTTTTCCAAAAGTAAACGGCTGCCCTTAGTACAGAGCCAGCCGTTTCATTTTTATGGAATAGTTGTCGGTCTCAATCATGCGCTCGTAATAAATCGGTAAACAGCGTCATGAACAAGCTCGTACATGTTAGTGTTTTGCTGTTTTTCTTTGGCGGCGGCGATATGGGCGCAAAGGTCGCGCCACTCGTCTTCGCTAAGCGGCATCATCTCATCGTCATAGCCGTAGTGACGCAAGCAGTTGCGCACTTGTTTTTGCAGCCATCGTTTATCCATTGACTCCACCGTCCGTTACGAAACTCGCATAAGGAAGTGATTGCTTTTCGGAATGAGAGGGAACGGGCGCTTCTTACTGTTCATCCGTTTCCGGCGAAGGGGCGCGGACGATCGACTGAAAGCGCCCTTTATGCGAGCCGTCGCAAAACGGCTTGTTGTTCGACAGCCCACAGCGGCAGAGGGAAAACGTTTGTTTTGTTACAAACGGCTTTCCTTCGCCGTCTAAGAGCTCGACATCGCCGGTGATGCGGAGCGAGCCGTTGTCATTGACTTTGATTTGCACTTTTGCCATCAGGTTTTCCTCCTTTTCATTTTGACAGTGTTATGTGCCAACAGGTAGAATAATAAAGAAACAAACGGAAAAAGGAGCAACGATGAGCGTGAACATCACGTTTACTGATGCAGCAAAAGAAATGCTTACCCCTATTGTAGCCGAATCGGGGCGGCAGTTAAAGCTCAAATATGACACGAACGGCTGCGGCTGTTTAGTCGACGGCGTGCCGGCGTTATGGCTCGTTGACGAGGCCGATGAGGACGATCTTGCCGTTGAGACGAATTTCGTTCCGGTGCTTTTAGAGCGGTCGCGTCTCATCTTTTTTGATGAGACGATGACGATTGATGTTAAGCCGGGGACGACCGTCTTTCAGCTAAAAAGCCCCGGGCAAATGCTGAATGGGCATATGCCGCTTGTGAAGGTGGGATCTGGCGATGAACGGTAAACTTCGGCAGCTGGCGGAGACGGCGAAGCAAAAAACATGGGTGTCATTCACCCATGAAAACGACCCGTACAGCTTGCTTCATTGGTCGGTCGCCGGTCCGTACCACGACAAAAAAGACGTCTGGCTTTTGCAAAATGAGATGACATTTGAGACGAAAGAGTTTGCGACGCTTGATGACGCGATTGCTTGGCTTGGCGAGCATATGCCGCATATTACTGAAGTGCTGTAAAAACCGTAACCCGGTCGGTTACGGTTTTTCTATCGTCCGCCTATTATTGCGGGCTGTTTTGCCGTTTTGTCGGATGGATCGCTTTTTCTAGATCTTCTTTGGCGATCATTGGTTTGACTGTATCGGCAGACGGCTTTCCTTTTTGGGCGCGGTTTTTGGCCACTGGTCATCTCTCCTTTTCGATGTTGTTTAGTTGTATCGTTTGACAAATGGGCGGCCGTTATGCAAGGGGGTGAAAATGGTGAAGAAGCATGCGGGGCGGAAAAAGAGGCAAGAGCAGCAGACGGTGACGCTTGCCGATCGAGTCGGCGCGGACGTCGAAGCGAAGTTGCTCGCGAAAAAGCGGGCGCTTGCCGAGGAAGAACAGCGGCGGCGGGCAGCGGAAGAAGCGCGACGCCGCGAGGAAGCGCGCCGACGCGATGAGCAGAAGTCGTTTGCTGAGCTGCTTGAAGAAAGTGAACTTGATTGGCGCAAGTTTAAATGAAGGGGGAAAAGATAGATGAGGCAAAAAAGTGCGGCGGCGAGTACAGCGACTTCTTCGGTATTCATGGTGGCCGCAGTCGTCGTCTTAGCTGCCAACTTGCGCGCACCGATCACTACGGTCGGCCCGCTCGTTCCTGAACTGCAGCGGGAGCTTGGCCTTTCCTACGCCGCTGCCGGGGCGCTAACGACGATTCCGCTGTTGGCGTTTGCTTTGTTGGCGCCGGCGGCGGCTACGTTTGCCCGCCGGATCGGGATGGAGCGAACGCTGTTTTGTTCACTCGTCGTCTTGCTCGTAGGCGAACTCATCCGTCCGCTGGCAGGCAGTTTCTGGCTGTTTGCCGGTACAGCGCTCATCGGTGCGGCGATCGCTGTCAACAATGTCCTCATGCCAGCGCTTGTTAAAGACGCGTTTCCTATGCGTGTTGGCTTAATGATGGGGGTTTATACGGTGACGATGAACGTCAGTGCCGCCTTTGCTTCCGGTCTTGCTGTTCCGCTTGCTGACGGGTGGGGGATTGGCTGGGAAGGAGCGTTTCGCTTTTGGGCGTTGCTTACTCTGGTCGCAATTGTAGTCTGGCTGCCGCAAATTTATCGATGGAAATCCGCTAGCGCTCCATCGGGAAAACGACGTTCGTCATTTTGGCGTTCATGGCTTGCTTGGCAAGTGACGTTATTTATGGGAATGCAATCATTTTTCTTTTATTGCGTGATTACGTGGCTGCCAGAGCTTGGGCAAGGCAAAGGAATGGCGGCCGATACGGCCGGCTGGTTATTGTTTTTCTTCCAATTTGCCCAGCTGCCGATGATGTTTTTATCTCCGATGTTGGCCGAGCGGATGAAAGATCAAAAAGTGTTGATCGGTTCATCGGTGCTGTTGAAAGTGGCTGGGATCGTCGCGTTGTTAGTTGGCCAAGGATGGTGGCTGTGGACGGGGGCGTTCTTTGCCGGTGTCGGTGCTGGCATGTCGTTTTCCCTTGCGATGATGCTGTTTACGCTGCGGACGCGCCGCCCGCTAGAGGCTGCCCAACTTTCTGCTATGGCCCAGTTCGTTGGTTACTTACTGGCGGCGGCCGGTCCACCGTTGTTTGGGGCGTTGTACGATAAGGCCGGCCATTTCATCCCCTCCCTCGTTTTACTGTTGATTGTCTGTGCCGCCATGATGGTGTTCGGTTTGGGGGCGGCAAAGGACAAGTATGTGGATGATGATGTTGTGTAGTGGGAGGGGCGAAACAAGACGTATCGCCTGACTCATATAGGCAGAAAAAAGAGCCCGTAAGCGGCCGTGCTGGCGCCTTGGGCTCTTCTTTTTGTTTAGCTGCGATGCTGGCGGTCGTTCATCGGCTCGGCAGCTATTTTTGGCACGATTATGCTGCGCCCGTGCGGACATTTCGTACTGGGGTACGATTCGTTTTGCAGGCAACGTGATGCCAATCTGTTTCCCGTGAGCTAAGTTGGGAGGTTTCTTATGTCGCCGTCTGTGCTTATCGGTGCATTTCGTACACCGAGCGCTTCGTCGCTTGTTTTAACCATTTGTATTCGTCAGCGTCAAGCGGCAGCGCGGATGCGGCAGCGATGTTTTCCGCCAGCTGCTCAAGCCGGCTCGCACCTGGAATGACGGCAGCAACGACCGGATCATACAAGCAAAACTGGAGCGCGGTCGCAGTTAACGAACGGCGTTCCCCGGTTTTCTCTTTCAGCCTCGGGATGAGTGCTTGCAGTTCACTGTACGAGTAGTCGAGATAGCCGTGTTCTTTCACCGCCGCTCCTGCCGCTTCGAGCGGGCGGTCAGTAAGCAAGCCTTTAGCGACCGGACCGCGGGCGATGACGCTGATGTTATGCTCGCGCAAGAGAGGGAACCACTCTTCCGGACGGCGGTCAAGCAGGCTATATTGCATCATGACGCTGACGATATTTGAACGCTTCACATATTCGCGAATGACGTTGGGACGGATCGAGGAAATGCCGTACCAACGAATGACTCCTTCTTGCTTTAACTCTTCAAATGCCGCAATCGTCTCGTCGATCGGGTCGTCGATCGTGCCACCGTGGAGCTGGTATAAGTCAATGTAGTCTGTTTGCAGGCGGCGCAGGCTGTCTTTGACGGCTTGCTTGATATATGCTTTGGACGGATCCCAATCCCAACCGCTTCCGTCCGGTCGCCAACGGTTGCCTACTTTGGTGGCGATAATCACTTGATCGCGTTTTCCTTTCACCGCTTTGCCGACAAATTCTTCGTTCAGGCCACGATCGTACAAGTCGGCTGTATCCAAATAGTTGATGCCGCGATCAAGCGCTTCGTGAATGAGGCGGATCGCCTCGCGTTCATCGGTGCCAAGCGACATGCAGCCGAGTCCGATTTCGCTCACATACAAATCCGATGTACCGATGCGTCGTTTGTTCATTGCGTTACGCTCCCTTCTTAATGATCATTGTACAACAGGGGCGAAAAAATGGCCAAATATGTAGTACAATGGAAAAGAATTTATCAATGGATAGGGGAGAATAAGAATGGATCAGTTGTATGAAAAAACGATCCGCCAAGAAAAATTATTCAGCGGACGCATCATCGAACTGTATGTTGAAGAGGTGGAGCTGCCAAACGGGAAAACGAGTCGGCGCGAGGTGATTAAACATCCGGGGGCGGTAGCGGTGTTGCCGCTCTTGCCCGATGGGAAGATCGTCCTCGTCCGTCAGTATCGAAAAGCGCTCGAGCGCGCATTGGTTGAAATTCCGGCGGGCAAGCTAGAACATGGGGAAGAGCCGCTCGCTTCCGCACACCGCGAACTTGAAGAAGAAACCGGCTACCGCGCCCAATCGATGCACCACCTCATTTCGTTTTATACATCGCCCGGATTTGCCGACGAGCTCATCCATTTGTACGTCGCCGAGGGGTTGGAAAAAGTCGAAGATGGTGCCGGTTTAGATGAAGATGAATTTGTTGAACTGCTGGAAGTGACGTTAGAGGAGGCGCTGGATATGCTTGAACGACGTGACATTTATGATGCTAAAACGGCGTATGCCTTGCAATATTTGCAGCTGCGCCGCGCGCTTGAGAAACGATGACTAACGGAAAAAACGATGGCGTCCTCGGCCGCTATTACGCTGATTTACATATTCATATCGGCCGCACCGCTTCCGGCCGTCCGGTGAAAATTACTGGGGCACGGACGTTGACGCTTGCGAACATTTTGCATGAAGCGGCGCATGTGAAAGGAATCGATTTGGTCGGTGTCATTGACAGTCATGTGCCGGAAGTGCTTGATGAGCTCGAACGGGCCATGGATGAACATGGATGGTGCGAACATCGTGAGGGCGGCATTAGTACCGGGAAAGTGACCTTGCTTTTAGGCAGCGAAATCGAAGTGTATGACGACCGTTGCCACGGACCGATTCATGTCCTCGCTTTTTTGCCGACTGTTCAAGCGATGCGCGCATTTTCCGCTTGGCTTGGCAAGCGGGTGAAAAACGTATCACTCAGCTCGCAGCGCATTTATGCTTCAGGGCGCGAGCTGCAAGCAGCGGTAAAAGAGTGGGGTGGCTGGTTTATCCCGGCGCATGCGTTCACTCCGTTTAAAAGTTTGTACGGAAAAGGAGTCGAACGCAGTTTGACGGAAGTGTTCGACCCCGATCAAATCGACGCCATTGAGCTTGGATTGAGCGCCGATACGTCAATGGCTGACCAAATCGCCGAATTACACCGCTATCCGTATTTGACAAACTCGGATGCCCATTCATTGCGAAAAATTGCCCGGGAATATGAACAAGTGCAGCTTGCCGCCCCGACGTTTGCTGAGCTGGAAAAAGCGTTCCGCAACGAGGACGGGCGCACAATCATCGCCAATTATGGCTTAAATCCAAAGCTTGGTAAATACCACCGAACGGTGTGCGAGGGGTGCCTGACGCCGGTTTCGCCTGAGGCTGAGCGCTGCCCAGCGTGCGGCCACCATCGCTTTATTAAAGGGGTGTCAGACCGGCTCAAGGAGTTAAAAACGGCGGAGCACGGACCGAAACGGCCGCCGTATGTATATCAGGTGCCGCTTGAATTTATCCCTGGACTCGGCTTGAAGTCGTACGAAAAGCTGCTCAGCCGTTTTGGCACGGAAATGCGCGTGCTGCATGAGGCGACAGAAGAAGAGATAGCCGAGACGGTCGGCCAAAAGCTCGCACGACTGATCGTTCTCGCCCGCAGCGGCGCGCTCGCCATCGAAGCTGGCGGCGGCGGGAAATACGGAAAAGTGCAGGAAAAATGACGGGTGAGAAAACGCCGAGGGCAGGGGACCCACAAAGGAGCGAACGATGGCCGTGCACAGGCGGAGTGATGGTTATTGAAAACGGGGTTGCCGACGGGCAATCCCGTTTTTTTGAAAAACAGTCATATACGAAACGGATGGACATACAATCTACTAAGAGCCAAATAGGAGGACGAAGTACGATGAGAACCCATCCGTTGAAATCGGCCATCGCCGTTCATTTGCGCGAACACGCCTCACTATACGTATTTGTTATCGTCCTATTTTTAATGGGTGTGATTTTTGGGGCCATTGTCGTCAACAGCCTCGGATTTAGCCAAAAGCAAGACTTGTACTATTACTTGACGCAATTTTTTGGACAAGTATCGAAAGACAATTTGGCAAGCGCCCATGATATGTTCCGTCAAAGCTATATGCATAACGTCAAATACATTGCCCTCATGTGGGTGCTTGGCATTTCCGTCATCGGCCTGCCAATCATTTTTATTTTACTGTTCTTAAAAGGGATTGTCGTCGGCTTCACGGTCGGCTTTTTGGTCAACCAAATGAGCTGGCAAGGATTTTTATTGTCGTTTGTATCTGTCATGCCGCAAAACTTGATCGTCATTCCGCTCATGATTGTAATGGGTGTGATTTCGATTTCGTTTTCCTTGCAAATGGTGCGCAACCAGTTTATGAAGCGGCCGCACGAGCCGGTATTCCCGATGATCATGCGCTATGCGGCAGCGATGGTGGCGATCGCTGCAGGGTTGCTCGTTTCCTCGGTGGTGGAAGCGTACCTCTCACCGGTATTGATGAAACAGACGGTCAAATGGGTGGTTAATTTAATAAATATTATTATATAATAATCATTATTTTTATCTTATAATAGTCATTTTACTTTGATACTTACCTTATACATTTGCTATAATGGGAGGTGAATGGCGAGGGAGGAATGAAAAAATGGAAGATCGTGTGGAACGAATTAAGAAGCAGCTGCACTCGGCCGGCTACAAGCTGACGCCGCAGCGGGAAGCGACGGTAAGAGTCCTGCTTGAACATGAAGAAGACCATTTAAGCGCTGAAGACGTCTACCTCCTCGTAAAAGAAAAATCTCCAGAGATCGGGCTGGCGACCGTTTATCGGACGCTTGAACTGCTAACCGAGCTGAAAATCGTTGATAAAATCAATTTCGGGGACGGGGTATCGCGCTATGACCTTCGCAAAGAAGGGGCGGCGCATTTCCATCACCATCTTGTCTGCCTCGAGTGCGGATCGGTGGCGGAAATTGAAGAAGATTTGCTTGAGGACGTCGAAGCGATTGTTGAACGGGAATGGAAGTTTAAAATTAAAGATCACCGCTTGACGTTTCACGGCATTTGCCACCGCTGCCAGCAAAAACATGAAGAAAAGTAAAAACCTTTTCCAACGGGAAAGGTTTTTTTGCGTATAAATAGGGAAACAAATGGCATATCCTCATACTAGCAAATGGGCAAGCAGCCGATGGGGAGGGTGCCATGAAAACAGTTTGGCAAATGGTGAAAGTATTTCTTTTGTTTACGGGATGCACCATTTTATTTTATTATAGTCTTGTATGGTTTAATCGCGAGTACGAGTATTATCACCGATACGATGAACCGGAAGGATCGGCGGTGAAAGTATCGACGATCGAACACACGCCTCCGGACTGGCTCAACCGGCTATTATTTTTTTATCGCGATGGGGAGTAGAGAACATTGGAACATGAATTAAAGGATTTCTTGCATTATTTGACGGTAGAGCGGAACTTGGCGCACAATACGATTATTTCGTATGAACGGGATTTAAAGAAATATGTCCACTACTTGCGCGAGGTCGAGCAGCTTGAGGCGTGGGGCGAAGTCGAGCGTCTGCATATTCTTCATTTTTTAAAGTTTTTAAGCGAGCAAGGGCAGTCAGCAAGGACGATTGCTCGACATTTGGCGTCGATTCGTTCGTTTCATCAGTTTTTGCTGCGGGAGAAAATGGCGGCGCAAGACCCGACGGTCCATATCGAAACGCCGCAGTTTGAGCGGACGCTGCCAAAAGTGCTGTCCGTCGAAGAAGTCGAAGCGCTCCTGGCGGCGCCACAGACGAATACGCCGTTCGGCTTGCGTGACAAGGCGATGCTTGAGCTGCTATATGCGACCGGCATGCGCGTCAGCGAGCTTGTACAGCTCAACTTAGGTGACGTGCATTTGACAATGGGGTTTGTCCGCTGCTATGGGAAAGGGCGGAAAGAGCGGATTGTCCCGATCGGACGGATGGCGCTTGAAGCACTTGCCCGCTATTTGGAGTATGGGCGCCCGCAGCTTGTAAATCCGCGCAAGCGGGCAACGGAGGCATTGTTTTTGAACCATTACGGCCAGCGCCTGACGCGACAAGGGTTTTGGAAAATTTTAAAACGTCTTTCCAAAGAAGCGGGCATTGAAAAAGAGTTGACGCCTCACACGCTCCGTCATTCATTTGCGACTCATCTGCTTGAGAACGGAGCCGATTTGCGCGCTGTCCAAGAACTGCTTGGGCACGCTGATATTTCGACGACGCAGATGTATACGCACGTAACGAAAACGCGCCTGAAAGACGTGTATAAACAGTATCATCCTCGTGCCTAGTCACGGCGCACCGCTGATGCTAGGCACACTTCTATTGATCTAGTTGTCAGACTTCTGACCAATACAATAAGGGCGTGTTTTACCGGAAATATGGGAACGATAGGAAGAGAATCTATTTTCACTGCAGGCGGGAGGAATGAATTGTGAACACAACATATCGGCGCGTATTTTTAATTGTGCTCGATTCGGTCGGCATTGGTGAAGCGCCTGATGCTGAGAAATATAACGATAAAGGGGCGGACACGCTCGGCCATATTGCCGAACATCGCGGCGGCTTGCACATGCCGAATATGGCAAAGCTTGGACTCAGTCATATTCGCGAGATTCAAGGGGTGCCGAAAGTCGATCATCCGCTCGCTTATTATACAAAAATGAAAGAGGCATCCGCCGGCAAAGACACGATGACCGGCCATTGGGAGCTGATGGGCCTTCGCATCGACAAGCCGTTCCGCGTTTTCCCAGACGGGTTTCCAGACGAACTGATCGCCGAACTCGAACGGCGTACGGGACGGAAAGTGATTGGCAACAAACCAGCGAGTGGGACGGCGATCATCGAAGAGTTGGGCGAGGAACATATGAAAACGGGGGCGCTCATCGTCTATACATCAGCTGACTCCGTCTTGCAAATCGCTGCCCATGAAGAGGTCGTGCCACTTGATGAGCTGTATCGTATTTGTGAAATCGCCCGCGAGCTGACGCGCGATGAGCCGTACATGGTTGGACGCGTCATCGCCCGGCCGTTTGTCGGAATGCCGGGCCGCTTTGAGCGGACGCCAAACCGGCACGACTATGCGCTCAAGCCGTTCGGCCGCACGGTGATGAACGAGCTGAAAGACGCCGGGTATGATGTCATCGCCATTGGAAAAATCGCCGATATTTACGATAATGAAGGGGTGACGCAGTCGTTGCGGACGGTGTCGAATATGGACGGCATGGATAAGCTCATCGACACGCTCAGCATGGACTTTACCGGGCTCAGCTTCGTCAATCTTGTTGACTTTGACGCTAAGTACGGCCATCGCCGCGACCCGCAAGGATACGGCGATGCGCTTGAAGAGTTTGACGCACGGCTCGCTGAGGTGCTGCCGCGGTTGACAACGGATGATTTGCTGATCATCACGGCTGATCACGGCAACGATCCGGTGCACCACGGGACGGACCATACGCGCGAATATGTGCCGCTTTTAGTGTACAGTCCGCGTTTTCAAGGTGGAAAGCCTCTCCCGATCCGCGAGACATTCGCCGATGTCGGGGCAACGATCGCCGATAATTTCCGCGTCCATATGCCGCCCTACGGAACAAGCTTTTTAGCGGAATTGGCGCAGCAGTGAACAGCCGTCTATGATGAGAACATGTTGTGAGGGGGAAAAGGAATGGATCGACAAGCGATTAAAAAAGCAGCTGATTATTTGCGCCAGCGTATGCCGGCTCCGCCCGTCATTGGCTTGATTCTCGGTTCGGGGCTCGGTGTGCTCGCCGATGAAATCGAAGAGGCGATTCGCATTCCGTATGAAGATATTCCTGGATTTCCAGTGTCAACAGTTGAAGGGCACGCCGGTCGGCTCGTGTATGGCCAGCTTGAAGGGGCGACAGTCGTCGCTATGCAAGGACGGTTTCATTATTATGAAGGATACTCACTTCGCGAAGTGACGTTCCCTGTTCAGGTGATGAAGGAGCTTGGCATCCGCCAATTGATCGTGACAAACGCTGCCGGCGGTGTGAATGAACAGTTTCGCCCTGGCGATTTGATGATTATTTCCGATCATATCAATTTGCTTGGTACGAACCCGCTCATCGGTCCGAACGACCCGGAGATCGGCCCTCGTTTTCCGGACATGACCGAAGCGTACAGCCGACGCCTGCGTCAGCTCGCCAAGGAAGCGGCGGCAAAGCTCGGCGTTTGTGTGCGTGAAGGAGTGTACGTCGCCAACACGGGGCCTTCGTACGAAACGCCGGCGGAAATTCGTATGATCCGTGTGCTTGGCGGTGATGCGGTTGGCATGTCCACCGTTCCGGAAGTCATTGTTGCTCGCCATGCCGGCATCGAAGTGCTTGGCATTTCGTGCATTTCCAATCTAGCGGCCGGTATGACCGACGCCCCGCTTCATCATGACGAAGTCGTCGAAACAGCCGAACGGGTGAAAGCCGACTTTTTGCGGCTTATTAAAGCGGTTGTCGCCGAGCTGGCGAAATAAGGAGAAAAGGTGATCGGGATGAGAATGGTCGATTTGATTGCCAAAAAACGAGATGGGCAGGCGCTGACGAAAGAAGAAATTGAATGGATCATCCGCGGTTATACAAACGGAGACATTCCAGATTACCAAATGAGCGCACTGGCGATGGCGGTATATTTTCGCGGCATGACGGACGAAGAAACGGCGGTGTTGACGATGGCCATGGTGCACTCCGGCGAAGTCATCGATTTGTCAGGCATTCGTGGCATGAAAGTTGACAAACATTCAACAGGCGGGGTCGGCGATACGACGACGCTCGTTTTAGGCCCGCTTGTCGCCTCCGTTGGCGTGCCGGTGGCGAAAATGTCTGGGCGCGGCCTCGGTCATACGGGCGGAACGATTGACAAGCTCGAGTCCGTGCCTGGATTTCACGTAGAAATCAGCAAAGATGAATTTCTCCGGCTCGTCAATGAGAATAAGATCGCCATTATTGGCCAAACTGGCGACTTGACACCAGCTGACAAAAAGCTGTATGCGCTCCGCGACGTGACAGCGACTGTCAACAGCATTCCGCTTATCGCTTCCTCAATCATGAGCAAAAAAATCGCTGCCGGGGCTGATGCCATCGTCTTAGATGTGAAAACCGGCGCCGGGGCGTTTATGAAGGAACTCGACAGGGCACGCGAACTGGCCCGGGCGATGGTCGATATCGGCAAGCGTGTTGGCCGACAGACGATGGCCGTTATTTCCGATATGAGCCAGCCGCTCGGCTATGCGGTCGGCAACGCTTTGGAAGTGAAAGAGGCGATCGCTACGCTGAAAGGAAACGGCCCGCGCGATTTGACAGAACTTTGTTTGACGCTTGGCAGCCATATGGTTTACTTGGCGAAGAAGGTGTCGTCGCTTGATGAGGCGCGCCGCCTGCTTGAAGAGGCGATGCATGATGGATCCGCCATCGCAGCGTTCAAAACGTTTTTGGCGGCCCAAGGTGGCGATCCGTCGGTCGTCGATGACCCGGACAAACTGCCGCAAGCAGCGTATACGTTTGACGTTGCAGCTAGCGAGGACGGTTATGTTGCTGAGATTGTTGCAGATGAAATCGGTACTGCTGCCATGTGGCTTGGTGCCGGACGAGCAAAAAAAGAGGACGAGATTGACTTGGCGGTCGGAATCGTGCTCCATAAGAAGGTTGGCGACCGTGTGCGGAAAGGGGAGGCGCTTGCTACCATCCACAGCAACCGGCAAGATGTGCGCACAGTGGAAGAAAAACTTGCAACTGCCATTCGGATCTCACCGCAGCCAGTCGCTCCGCCGCCGCTCATTTATGAGACGATTGTATAAAGACAAGACCGTGGCTGATGTACAAATTAAAGAAGGCGTTGTTCAAGGAAAAACGCTCGAAACATTCGTTTCGAGCGTTTTTTATTTTGGTTCATTTGTATAAAAATATCTCCATTGGAAAAAATGGCATGTATAAAGAATGGAGGTTTGGGAGATGAAAACGACAGTCATCCGTCTGCTTTTATTGCCGCTTCTTCTTTTCCTTCCCCTTTCTGTATATGCTGAGGAGAAAGAAACAAAGGGGACAAAGACTGAGTTGGCTGATGAGGCGAAGTCGGCCATCTTGATTGAACGCGACACCGGCAAGGTTCTATATGAAAAAAATCCTCATGAAAAACTGCCGCCGGCGAGCATGACAAAAATTATGACGATGTTGTTGATCATGGAGGCGATCGACGAAGGAAAGCTCTCCTACGATGAGAAAGTACGGACAAGCGAATACGCTGCTTCGATGGGCGGATCGCAAATTTTTCTCGAGCCAGGCGAGGAAATGACGGTTGATGAATTGCTGCGTGCCATCGCCATCGGTTCAGCGAATGACGCTTCTGTCGCCATGGCTGAGCGGATTGCCGGATCGGAAGAAGCGTTTGTTGAAATGATGAACGAAAAGGCGAAAGAACTTGGTTTAAAGGAAACGAAATTCGCCAATACGACCGGCCTGCCGGCTGAAGGGCATTACAGCAGCGCCTATGACATGGCCATCATGGCGCGCGAACTGTTGAAATACGAGGGAATTACAAAATATACAAGCAAGTACGAAGACTATTTGCGCGAAAACACCGATAAAAAGTTTTGGCTTGTGAATACTAACCGGCTTGTCAAGTTTTATCCAGGCGTTGACGGGCTGAAAACCGGCTTTACAAGCGAAGCAGGATATTGTTTGACGGCGACGGCGAAAAAGAACGGCATGCGCGTCATTGCCGTTGTGTTTGGAGCGCCGACACCAAAATCGCGCAACGCGCAAATTACCAAAATGCTCGATTACGCGTTTCATCACTATCAAGCCCATCCGGTATACAAGCGCAATGAAACAGTCGCCCGTGTCGATGTCAGCAAGGGGAAACAAAAGTCGGTCGCAGCCGTAACGTCGGAGCCGGTGTCGGTGCTGACGAAAAAAGGGCAGTCAGTCGAGCAAATCGAGAAAGTGGTTAAAGTGAAAGATGGCGTGAAAGCGCCGGTTCGAAAAGGCGATGAGCTTGGCGTCCTTATTTTGAAGCAGGATGGAAAAGAGATTTTGCGCAGCCCGCTTGTTGCCAAACAAACGGTGGCAGAGGCCAGCTTTTGGGATTTGTTTAAGCGAGTGTTCGGCCGTTTCGTTCAGGCTGGGTAATGTCAATTTTTGTGATCTTTTCACTCTCTTTGGCGAACGGCCACTAGTTTTGTCGGGCGGCAGGATTTCCGGAGGGCGACAGCGAAACTTCTCCGTATCCTGAAATGGACAAGGAGGAACGCGCTGTGAGTCTCGCGATCAACTTGGAAGTGAAGCAAGACGTGCTCATCGTTCGCCTCTCTGGAGAGCTTGACCACCATACAGCGGAGGAATTGCGCGAGAAAGTGACGGACGTGCTTGAAAACCGGACTGTGCGCCATATTGTACTTAATTTAGGGCAATTGACATTTATGGACAGTTCCGGTCTCGGCGTCATTTTGGGGCGCTATAAACAAATTAAAAACGTCGGCGGGCAAATGGTCGTTTGCGCTGTGTCACCGACGGTCAAGCGTCTGTTTGACATGTCAGGGCTGTTTAAAATCATCCGCTTTGAAGCAGATGAACAATTTGCTTTGCAGGCACTGGGGGTGGCATAAATGCGCAATGAAATGCACCTCCAATTTTCCGCCCGCAGCGAAAACGAGTCGTTTGCCCGTGTGACGGTGGCGGCGTTTGTCGCCCAGCTCGACCCGACGATAGATGAGCTGACGGAAATTAAAACGGTCGTCTCGGAGGCGGTGACAAACGCTATCATTCACGGCTACAACAACGACCCGAACGGCATCGTCTTCATTTCCGTCGTCATTGAAGACGGTATCGTCCACTTGACGGTGAGAGACGAAGGAGTCGGCATCGCTAACATCGACGAGGCACGCCAGCCGCTGTTTACAACAAAGCCGGAGCTCGAACGGTCAGGGATGGGCTTTACCATTATGGAAAACTTCATGGATGAAGTCGTTGTCGAGTCGGAAGTGAACAAAGGGACGACCGTTTATTTGAAAAAGCATATTGCCAAAAGCAAAGCGTTATGTAACTAAGGGAGACATGCCTATGGATGTCGATGTCAAGCAAGATCAGTCGCCAATCAAAGACCAGGAGATGAAGGAGCTGATCCGCCGCAGTCAGGAAGGCGACCAAGAAGCCCGCGATGAAATTATTGAAAAAAATATGCGCCTCGTCTGGTCGGTCGTCCAGCGTTTCTTAAATCGTGGCTATGAAGCGGATGATTTGTTCCAAATCGGCTGCATCGGCTTGTTAAAATCAGTCGATAAGTTTGACTTATCGTATGACGTCAAGTTTTCGACGTACGCCGTGCCGATGATCATCGGGGAGATTCAGCGATTTCTCCGCGATGACGGCACGGTGAAAGTCAGCCGCTCGCTGAAAGAGATGGGCAATAAAATCCGCAAAGCGAAGGACGAACTGTCCAAGACGCGCGGGCGGGCCCCGACGATCACCGAAATCGCCGACCATTTGGGTGTTTCGCCGGAAGAAGTCGTTCTCGCCCAAGAGGCGGTTCGCTCGCCGGCGTCGATCCATGAAACAGTGTATGAAAACGACGGCGATCCGATCACGCTGCTCGATCAAATCGCCGATGCTGACGAGGCGTCATGGTTTGAGAAAATTGCCTTAAAAAAAGCGATTGAAGAGCTCGATGAGCGCGAAAGGCTCATCGTCTATTTGCGTTATTACAAAGACCAAACCCAGTCCGAAGTGGCAGCAAGACTCGGCATCTCTCAAGTGCAAGTATCCCGGCTGGAAAAGAAAATATTGCAGCACATAAAGGAAAAAATGGATGGGTAGTCCATTTTTTACGCATGTGCGCGGGAAAAAGTGGATGGGTAGTCCATTTTTCCGCACCTAGGCGGGAAAAAGCGGGCAGATAGCCCGCTTTTTCGCGTCACGGAACAACTGAAAACATTTTTTTAAAAGAATGGGTATTGTGAGGCCCATTCTTTTCTATTTTTATGAAATCGATGGTGAATGTCAGCAAGCTGCATGATCCTTTTTTCATCCAAACAAACTAAAGAAAAACAAAATGGGGATAAAGGTGTGGGACAGATGGCAAATACCGTGTTTATTAAACTGCGCCATCGTGTGCAAGTGAAACCGGAGGCGCTCGTCACCTTGGGGCAGGTGGCACAAATTGCCGCGACAGATGGCGGGCTCATTCGGCGGTTGAAGGCGATTCCACTCTATCGCGTTCAACCGAGCGATAAAAATATCGTCATTATCGATATGATGCAAGTCGTTCGTGCTGTCCTCGATGTCGACGATTCGCTCGATGTGCAGATGGTCGGCCCGTCGCAGACGATCGTGGAAGTCTTGTATGAAAAACGGCGGTTTTCGACGGTTGCTTTTATTCTTGTTTGGCTTCTTTTGTTTGTTGGTTCAGCGATGGCCATTATGAACTTTCACGAAGATGTGAGCATGCAAAAAGTGCATCGCTATCTGTATGAAGTCATGACCGGCCAATCGGTCGACAAACCGTTGCTTTTGCAAATTCCGTATTCGTTCGGGCTTGGCATTGGAATGGTGTTATTTTTCAACCATTGGTTCCGCAAGCGGATTAATGAAGAGCCTAGCCCTCTTGAAGTCGAAATGTTCAACTACCAGCAAGCCATTGATCAATACGTCATTTTGCATGAAAACAAAGAAAGTATGAGACAGCTTGACGACGCTTGAGATTTTGCTGGTAGTGTTCGTCGGCTTCGCTGGAGGGCTGGCGGTTGGAACGGGATTTGTCGCTTTTTTAGTCGTGCTTGGCGTCATTCCGCGTCTGACGCAGCTAACGAAAACGGTCAAGCGCATCCACGCGTATGAGTGGAGCGCCATTGCTGGTGCCATCGTCGGCGGCTGGATAAGTTTGCGTCATCCTGTCTGGCAGTTGTCGAAGTATTGGCTGGCGCCGATCGGATTGCTACATGGCATATTTATCGGGATGCTCGCTGCGGCACTGACGGAAGTATTGAACGTTTGGCCGATTTTAGCGAAGCGCATTGGTGTTGATGATAAAATTGTCATTTTATTGATGGCGCTCGCCTTCGGAAAAGTGGCAGGTTCATTATTCCATTGGGTTTATTTTGTCGATTACTTTCATTGAAAAAGGGGGGAGAAAACGTGGGATTAAAGGCGAATTACCTCCGTGAAGTGAAGGCGTTTCAGCCTTCTCCCCCATACGCCGCCAACGCGATCAAGGCGTTTCTTGTCGGCGGAGCGCTTTGCACGTTGGCGCAATGGCTTGCTGAGTGGCATAGCCGCCTGTTTGCTGTTTCGCCGTTTGCCGCTCAACTATGGGCGGTGACGGTGATGTCCGGGTTGGCGATCGTGTTGACGGCTGCCGGAAAATATGACGATTTCAGCCAGTTTGCCGGTGCGGGGGCGATGATGCTCATGACGGGACTGGCCAACGCCCTCGCCAGCGCGGCGATCGAGCATCGGAGCGAAGGATGGACGGCCGGGGTGGCTGGGCAGATGTTGAAAGCCGGCGGGGCAACGATTCTTTACGGCATCATTGTTGCCTATGTGCTCGGCCTCTTTTGGCCATGACGAAAAGAGGGAAGGACATGAAGCGTGTCGGAAAACAGACGTGGGTGTTTGATGAGGACATTTATATTAGAGCTGCTGCCACCGCTGTCGGTCCGCTTGAGGCCGATGGCCCGCTTGGTGGCTATTTTGACATTTGGCATCGCGACTTATATTGCGGGGAAGAGACGTGGGAGTTGGCCGAGCGGCGGTTGATGAGCGAGGCGGTGGCACGTTGTCTGCAAAAGGCCGGCGTTTCTGCCCACGATGTTGATTTGTTTTTAGCCGGCGATTTATTGAACCAAAATGCGACGTCCAACTATGTTGCGCGCGAGCTGCCCATTCCGTTTTTATGCTTGTTCGGCGCCTGTTCTACCTCGATGCAGACGCTGGCGGCAGCCGCCGCTTTTGTTGCTGGTGGGCTCGCCGATACGGCGCTTGTGGCGACGAGCAGCCATAACGCGACTGCGGAACGGCAGTTTCGTTATCCGACTGAACTTGGCGTGCAAAAGCCGAAAACGGCGACATTTACCGTCACGGGCGCTGGCGCCGCGCTCGTTGGCCGCACCCCAGGGCGCTGGCGCATCCGGGCGGCGACGATCGGCAAAGTCATCGATGCAGGGCTCACGAATCCGCTCGATATGGGGGCGGCGATGGCTCCAGCGGCAGCGGATACGATCGAGCAGCATTTCCGCGATTTAGGTACATCACCAAGCGATTATGACTTGATTGTCACCGGCGACCTATCGCGCGTCGGTAGCGTCATCGTCCGCGAGCTGCTCGCCGAATCGGGCTATGATATTAGCGATGTCTATAACGACTGTGGACTGATGATTTACCGCCCCGATCAAAAAGTGTTTGCCGGCGGCAGCGGCTGTGCCTGTTCTGCAGTCGTCACGTACGGCTATTTGTTTCACGAGCTTGATCGTGGCACGTTTCACCGTCTGTTTGTCGTTGCCACCGGAGCGCTCCTTAGCCAAACGATGGTGCAGCAAAAACAGTCGATTCCGGCCGTCGCCCACGGCGTCGTCATTGAAGCGGCCAAACAAGAGCCGGATTCGCTTCCATAACGGGGCTTTCAGGTCTGGTCAAGGGGGAATGCAATGATGGAATACGTCCGTGCTTTTTTGGCCGGTGGGCTGCTATGCGCCCTCGCCCAGCTTGCTCTCGACCGCGGCAAATGGACGCCGGCGGACGTCGCCAGCGCCTTTGTCATTCTAGGCGTTCTTCTTGGGTTTAGCGGCGTATACGACCGGTTTGTTGCTTGGGCTGGCGCCGGGGCAACGATGCCGCTAAGCGGATTTGGCTATTTTTTGGCGAAAGGCGTGATGGTTGAACCGCGGCCGGACGGCTTAGTCGAAACCGGAGCGGCAGTGTTCCGCTTTGCCGGTGCTCTGTTCGCCTTTATCGTGGCTGGCTCGTTTTTCGCCTCGCTCATTTGCAAACCGAAAGGGTAGAGATCATGAAAAAACGACGGGTGATTTTAGTGACAGATGGGGATGAATTCGCCTGCCAAGCGATCGAGCGGGTGGCTGCCGATCTCGGCGGTCGCTGCATCTCGTGTTCGCAAGGAAATCCGACGAAACTAAGCGGCGAACAGCTCGTGGAACTCATTTTGAAAACGCCGCATGATCCGGTGTTTGTTATGTTTGATGATTGCGGCGCCATCGGAGAGGGAGCCGGAGAAGAGGCGCTCCGCTACGTAGCGACGCACGAGCAAATCGAGGTGCTTGGGGCGCTGGCGGTCGCTTCCAATACGCACCGGCGCGAATGGACAAAAGTGCACGTCAGCATCGACCGCGACGGCTTGATTACGGAATACGGGGTCGATAAAGAAGGCATTCGCGATCTCGATGTCGGGCGGATTAACGGCGATACCGTCTACTGTCTTGACCAACTGAATATTCCGCTTGTCGTCGGCATCGGCGATATCGGCAAAATGGGGTATCGCGACAATGCGAAAAACGGAGCGCCCATTACGCGCAAGGCGGTCGAGTTGATTCTGGAAAGGAGTGGTGGCTATGCCGGAAAAAGAGAAGAAGGGAAAAGTGCCGATCGCGGAGAAACTCGTTGATAACGCCAAGTTTTTGCAAAACCGAATCGGTGTCGGCACAAGCTTTGACTTGGGCGTGCGAAAAATTCATGTGCTAAACCGGGAGGTACATATTTATTACTGCAACGGTTTATGTGACACGCAATACATTATTGAATTGTTAAAACAAATCGTGCGCGTCAACGACGATGAGCGCCAAGCCGCCCAAGCGCGGCAAATTATCGAGAACCGGCTCGTCCATCAGCAAGTGAGCCCGGTGACGAGTCTTGATGAAGCAGTCGATCAGCTGCTGTCTGGATTGATCATCATCTTCATTGAAGGAGAATCAACTGGATTTGCTGTTGACGTCCGCAGCTATCCAGGCCGCCAGCCGCAAGAGCCGGACACGGAAAAAGTCGTGCGCGGCGCCCGTGACGGGTATGTTGAAAACATTATCGTCAATACAGCATTGACGCGGCGCCGCATTCGCGATGAACGGCTTCGCTTTGAAATTTTGCAAGTTGGCGAACGGTCGAAAACCGATATATGCATCGCGTATATTCAAGATGTCGCCGACCCAGGGCTTGTTGAGCTCGTCAAAAACGAATTGAAACAGATTAATATTGATGGGTTGACGATGGGCGACAAAACGGTAGAGGAATTTTTAGTCAAGCAAGGGTATAACCCGTATCCGCTCGTCCGCTACACGGAGCGGCCGGACGTCGCGGCGACGCATTTGCTTGAAGGGCATGTACTTATTATGGTTGATACGTCGCCGAGCGTCATTATTACACCGACAACGTTCTTCCACCATGTCCAGCATGCGGAAGAGTACCGGCAGTCACCAGGGGTCGGGACGTTCGTCCGTTGGGTGCGGTTTTTAGGCATTTTGTCGTCGCTGTTTTTGCTGCCGCTTTGGATGCTGTTTGTGCTCGAGCCGTCGCTCTTGCCGGACTCGTGGGCGTTTATCGGTCCAAACAAACAGACAAACATTCCAGTTGTCATCCAAATTTTGATCGCTGATTTCGGGATTGAGTTCTTGCGGATGGCAGCTATTCATACACCGACGCCGCTGTCGACGGCAATGGGCTTAATCGCTGCCGTCCTAATCGGGCAAATCGCCATCGATGTTGGGTTGTTTGTGCCGGAAGTCATTTTGTACGTCGCAGTAGCGGCGATCGGCTCATTTGCAACGCCAAGCTATGAGCTGAGTATAGCCAATAAAATTTGCCGCTTAGCGCTTGTTATATTGGTTGCCTTATTTAAAGTGCCTGGGCTCGTTATCGGTACGACCGTTTATTTCCTTTGGTTAGCCAGCATCCGCTCGCTGAACACACCGTACTTATGGCCGTTCATTCCCTTTGATCCGGCGGCATTTATGCAAATTATCGTCCGCCGTTCGACCGCTGGAGCGAAAGTGCGGCCGAGCATCGTCCATCCACAAGACCAGCAAAAGCAGCCGTCATGACGTCCATCGCGTCTATTTTCTCCATCACGGTTTAAGCGGTCGTTTCCGATGGCACATATTGACGGCCGCTTTTCTCGTGATGGCGCTATTGCAACTTTTGCATAATTGTGATAAGTTATACTTGATACTTCAAACCGTTGAAAGTGCAGGATTGGCGGGTCGTCCGCTCCGTTTGGGCGCGCCCGGATGCATGGCTGTATGACAGCCTGTTGCGCGGCAGAGCCGTTCGCTCTGCGGCTTTGTTTTTTAAGGCAGTTACCGGTTGCGAACTGTCTTTTTGCTTTTTCTGCGCCATTTTGATGAGGAATGAGGGATTTTCATGTTTTTTCATGGGACGAGCCGCGTCAACGAAAAAGGGCATTTGGAAATCGGCGGCGTTGATACGGTCGAGTTGGCGAAGATGTACGGAACGCCGCTTTATATTTATGATGTTGCGTTGATTCGCGCGCGGGCGCGCGCGTTTAAGGAAGCATTCCATCTTCAAGGTGTGCGGGCGCAAGTAGCTTACGCCAGCAAGGCGTTTTCCTCGATTGCCATGGTGCAGCTCGCCGCTGAGGAAGGGCTGTCGCTTGACGTCGTGTCGGGCGGGGAACTGTATACGGCGATTGCTGCTGGATTCCCGTCAGAGCGCATCCATTTTCACGGCAACAACAAAAGTCGGGATGAGCTGGCGATGGCGCTCGAACATGGCATCGGCTGCATTGTTGCCGACAACTTTTACGAACTGGAGTTGATTGAACAACTGGCGGCCGCTTCCGGTCGAGTGGTTCCGGTGTTGCTTCGCGTCACACCGGGCGTCGAGGCGCATACGCACGATTATATTTTAACGGGACAGGAAGACTCCAAGTTTGGCTTTGACTTAAACAACGGCCAAGCAGATGAGGCGTTTCGCCGTGTTATGGCATCGTCGGCGTTTCAGTTGCTTGGCGTTCATTGCCATATCGGTTCGCAAATTTTTGAAACGACCGGCTTTGTGCTTGCCGCACAAAAAGTATTTACAAAGATGGCGGAATGGAACAAGGCATATGGATTTATCCCTTCAGTCATCAATCTTGGCGGAGGCTTTGGCATCCGCTATACAGAGGAAGACGATCCGATTCCGGTGTCCGCATACGTCGATTGCATTGTTGAAGAAGTGAAAAAGCAGGCTAAAGCGTGTCAGCTTCCGTTGCCGGAAATTTGGATCGAGCCGGGGCGTTCGCTCGTTGGTGACGCGGGGACGACGATTTATACGATCGGTTCGCGCAAAGACGTGCCAAACATTCGTACGTATCTCGCGGTTGATGGTGGCATGAGCGACAACATCCGTCCGGCGTTGTACGGGGCAAAATATGAAGCAGTGCTTGCCAATCGGGTGCTAGGTGAGCGAACAGAAACCGTATCGATCGCTGGGAAATGCTGCGAGTCGGGCGATATGCTCATTTGGGATCTTGCGCTGCCCGAGACGAAGCCGGGCGATTATTTGGCTGTTTTTTGCACCGGCGCTTACGGTTATTCAATGGCGAACAATTACAACCGCCTGCCGCGTCCGGCGATCGTTTTCGTTGAAAACGGCGACGCTCAGCTCGTTGTCAAACGCGAAACATATGAAGATTTAATCCAGCATGATTTGCCGTTTAAGACGAAGGTGAGAAAATAAAAAAGCCCGCATAAAGCGGGTTTTTTTATTGATTCGAGGAGAGTGCCGACTTGATGGCATTCCAAATCTCTTTCAAGATGTCGATAATGTTTTGGATAAACGTTTTTCCTTCTTCTGACTGCAAAAAGGCTGATAATCGTTCTTTTGCTTTGCTGAGTTGGTCGTTCACTTGATCCCAGTTAATATTCGCATTTTGCATTTTATGGAAGAGGGAAATGAGACTATTGATTTCGTCTTCGCTCAGCGTAATGCCAAGGTCGTTGGCGATTCGTTCAATCAAGGCGCGCAAATCGGCGTCCGTTTTCGGCGGATTGTTGGCAATTTCTTCTTTGACTTTTGCCACCAAGGCGACCGCCTTATCCGCACCGATCGAGTCAGCAAGTTTCGCTGTTTGCACCATTTCTTCGTTCGCTACTTTTTTCACATCGTCCGGGATGGATTGGTCAGATGAAATTTCATATGCCTTCATCAATCCGGTCAGCGCGGCGGTGCCGGAAACCGGAAACGGAGCGGTGACATAAATGTCGGCATCTTTCACTCCAGCGGTAATTAAGGCGTTCGTGTACATTTCTTTCGTCACCCATGTGATGTTATGCGTCTCAACATTCAGTCCGGATCCCGGTTCGCCGATCGTAATCATTGACGATGAGATGGCGCGCGTACCAATTTGCGCTTTTGGGATGAGCCCACCCAAATATTTATGCTCTTCAGCGTTTGAGACGGTAACCGTCTGAGCTCCGTCCGGCGCTTTCATTTCCTCGAGCACTTTTTGTTTTTGTTCGTTTGTTAAGTTTTCCCCGAGTGTTACAATGACGTCGCCCGGTGCAGCATCGGCCGCCACCATGGCCGGAAACGCCAGCAGCATGACTGCTAGCAGCGATGAAGCGATCGTTCGTTTCACGCAGTTCGCCTCCTGTTCATAAAAAATGCACTATCATTATACCGTACGCTCTCCTGTTTTTCTATCGAAACGGCGTTCTGCCTTCCGCTGCTCATTGCGATCGAGAAATACATCGGTTGAGAGGCCAAGCAAATGGCAAACAGCGAGGTAGTGGATATTTCAAGAGCCGAAAGCTATTTTAGTATGATCATAAATAAAGACGATCATCCCCTTTCTACCGTTTCACTTCGCCGATCATTGCTGGCGTGCCCATTGGTATTTCATATCAATATATGATGTTTAAAACATGGAACATTTGGATGAAAAGGCATTTTGGCTTTCTTTCTGTTGGTCAATCATGGTATGATAAAGACAGTTTATGCGTGAAAAAGGAGGGGAAGCGCGATGGCGAAAAAAGGCTATATTTTGATGGAAAATGGCGGAAAGATTGAATTTGAACTGTTTCCAAATGAGGCGCCGGTGACGGTGGCCAACTTTGAAAAATTAGCGAACGAAGGGTTTTATAATGGACTGACGTTTCACCGTGTCATCCCTGGTTTTGTCAGCCAAGGCGGTTGTCCGCGCGGCAATGGAACGGGCGATGCTGGTTACACAATCCCATGCGAGACAGACAATAATCCGCACCGGCATGTCACCGGAGCGATTTCGATGGCGCACCGCGGCCGCGATACTGGCAGCTGCCAGTTTTTCATCGTCCATGAACCGCAGCCGCATCTAGACGGGGTGCACACCGTCTTCGGACAAGTCACGTCCGGAATGGATGTCGTCAAAGCGATGAAAAACGGTGATGTGATGAAGGAAGTGAAAGTGGTTGACGAACCGTAAGCAGCGGACGGAAGATGGAGAACGGACAAGCCGAACGAATTGGCTTTTGTTTTTCATCTTGTTGGCGGCTAGTTTCATATGGGGAGCCGTGTATTGGCTTTGGATCGCCAAGTGATGATGTAAAGCCGTCAATGTGGTATAATGGAATATCATGATATAGCTGTACATCCTTCGGGGCAGGGTGAAATTCCCGACCGGCGGTGATGAGGCCGAAGCCTCTCAGCCCGCGAGCCGTATAGGCACGATCCGGTGCGATTCCGGAGCCGACAGTATAGTCTGGATGGGAGAAGGATGAAGATGTGCGCATGACTGTTTTGAGCCGGGCTGTATCAGCGCGGGCGGCGTCTGTCGTCCGTCTCGGTATGGCGACGGTTTTCGGTTTCGCACGACAGGAATAACCTTGTTTAGCGAACAAGTGTTCTTGTTTGTCGTTATGCGCATCCTGACCCATTCTCTCACGTCTTAGAGCCCCGGAATATTTCCGGGGTTTTTATTTTGTAGGAAAAAGGTGGATACCGTGTACAATGATGAACATTACATGCGGTTAGCGCTTGATGTAGCCAAGGCCGGAGTTGGGCAAACGTCCCCCAATCCTGCTGTCGGTGCCGTCGTCGTCAACGACGGTACGATTGTCGGAATTGGCGCCCACTTAAAAGCAGGAGAGCCGCACGCCGAGGTGCATGCGATCCGCATGGCCGGTGAAAAGGCGCGCGGGGCAACGGTATATGTGACGCTTGAGCCATGCAGCCATTATGGCAAAACGCCACCATGCGCTGATTTGCTCATTGAAGCCGGCGTCCGCCGTGTCGTCGTTGCGACGACCGATCCGAATCCGCTTGTTGCTGGGAAAGGAATTAATAAGCTGCGTCGGGCGGGCATTGACGTGGAGGTTGGAATATTAAAAGAAGAAGCGGATGAGTTAAACCGCATGTTTTTCCATTATATTGCGACGAAAACGCCGTTTGTAACGATCAAATATGCGTGCAGCCTCGACGGCAAAATCGCCACGGCGACAGGGGAGAGCAAATGGATCACATCCAGTGCAGCGCGTGAGGATGTTCATCGTCTCCGTGCGCAACATGACGCTATTTTAGTTGGCGTTAACACCGTGATGGCGGATAACCCGAAGCTGACGGTCCGCATTGGGCAACAGCGGAAAAACCCCCTTCGGGTCATTTTGGATACCAACTTGCATACACCGCTCGACGCCCATGTTGTCGTCGACAAGGAAGCAGAAACGTGGATCATCACTGGCAGCGGTGTCAGCCGGGAAAAAGCGAAGATGTATGAGCGCCTTGGGGTGCGCATCGTGCCGATGACAAGCGCACACATTGATGTGCGCGAGGTGCTCCGCCTGCTTGGTGAGCAGCGTATCACGTCATTGTTTGTTGAGGGAGGCTCGCGAATTCATGACAGCTTCCTTCGCTCCGGGATGGTCAATGAAGTCGTTGCCTATATGGCTCCGAAACTAATCGGCGGCCGCGAAGCGCCGACGCCGGTCGGCGGTCTCGGTTTCTCGCGTCTCGCTGAAGCGATGGAGCTTGACATCCGGCAGATTGAGAAAATCGGTCCGGATATCAAGATCGTCGCTAAACCGATCAAGAAGGAGGAGTCGTGATGTTCACCGGTATTATTGAAGAGATCGGCACGGTTGAACAAATGAGGCAAACAGGCAGCGCCATTGTGATGACGATTGGCGCCAAGCGGGTGCTTGAAGACGTCCAGCTCGGTGATAGCATCGCCGTTAACGGTGTCTGCTTGACCGTTACTTCATTTACGGATCGGCAGTTTACGGTCGATGTCATGCCGGAAACAGTGAAGGCAACAGCGTTGCGTACACTCAAGCCGGGGACAAAGGTGAACTTGGAGCGAGCGATGGCGGCTGGCGGGCGGTTTGGCGGGCATTTCGTTACCGGACACGTCGATGGCGTCGGACGCATTGTCCGGCAATGGCCGAAAGCGAACGCTGTCTATTATGAAATCGAAGTGCCGGCCCCGCTGCGTTCGTATATGATTGAGAAAGGGTCGGTAGCCGTCGATGGGACAAGCTTGACGATTTTCGGCTTGAGCGAGCGCACGTTCACCGTTTCGCTCATCCCGCATACGCGGGCGGCGACGATTTTAGGCGAAAAACGGCCTGGCGACTTTGTCAATATTGAATGTGATATGATCGGCAAATACGTCGCTGCCTTTCTCGCAGGAAAGGAAACGACGCCTTCGGGATTGACAATGGAATTTTTGGAGCAACACGGCTATAAATAAGCGAGAAAAGGGGGCAAGTGGCCATGTTTGATACGATTGAAGCGGCGTTGGCCGCACTGAAAAACGGAGAAGTGATCATCGTTTGCGATGACGAAGACCGGGAAAATGAGGGGGATTTTGTCGCGCTGGCTGAAAAAGCGACACCGGATGTCATTAATTTTATGATTACGCATGGCCGCGGGCTCGTCTGCGTCCCGATTACAGAAGAATTGGCGGCGCGTCTCGAGCTTGAGCCGATGGTCGCCCATAACACCGATGCGCATGGCACGGCGTTTACGGTAAGCGTCGACTACAAAACAACGACGACGGGAATCAGTGCTTACGAGCGAGCAGCGACCATTCAGGCGCTGCTTGATCCGAACGTAAAAGCGAGCGATTTCAAACGGCCAGGGCATATTTTTCCATTGATTGCTAAAAAAGGCGGTGTCTTGCGACGTGCTGGCCATACGGAGGCGGCAGTCGATTTGGCCCGCTTATGCGGGGCGAAGCCGGCTGGCGTCATCTGTGAGATTATTAAAGAAGACGGGACGATGGCGCGTGTTCCTGATTTACGGCACATTGCCGATCAGTTCGGACTAAAAATGATTACGATTAAAGATTTAATCGCGTACCGAAGTCAAAGAGAAAAACTCGTGAAACGCGAAGTGGAAATTTCGCTGCCGACTGAGTTCGGTGAGTTTCGTGCTATCGGCTATACGAACATTCTTGACGGAAAAGAGCATGTCGCGCTTGTGAAAGGTGAGATCGTTCCGGGCAAAGCGATACTCGTGCGCGTCCATTCCGAATGTTTAACCGGTGATGTGTTCGGTTCGTACCGGTGTGATTGCGGTCCGCAGTTGCATGCGGCGTTGCGGCAAATTGAAGCGGAAGGAAACGGGGTGCTGCTTTACATGCGCCAAGAAGGGCGCGGCATTGGTCTCATGAACAAACTGCGCGCCTACAAGCTGCAGGAGCAAGGGTATGATACCGTTGAGGCGAACGAAAAACTCGGCTTTCCGGCCGATTTGCGCGACTATGGCATCGGGGCGCAAATTTTAAAAGATCTTGGCGTGACGAAAATGCGCCTGTTAACGAATAATCCGCGCAAAATCGCGGGTTTAAAAGGGCATGGGCTCGAAGTCGTCGAACGGGTGCCGCTTCAAATGCCACCGACGAAGGAAAACGAAAAATATTTGCGCACGAAATATGAAAAATTAGGACATATGCTTCATTTTTAATGAAAGGGGAAAGAAACATGAACGTCATCGAAGGAAATTTAGTCGGCACCGGGTTGAAAATTGGCATCGTCGTCTCGCGCTTTAACGAATTTATTACGAGCAAGCTCTTATCTGGTGCAATCGACGGGTTGACGCGCCATGGCGTCAGCGACAACGATATCACCGTCACATGGGTGCCGGGGGCGTTTGAAATTCCGCTTGTGGCGAAAAAAATGGCTGAATCAAAGCAATTTGACGCTATCATTACGCTTGGCGCCGTCATTCGCGGTGCGACGAGCCATTTTGACTACGTGTGCAGCGAGGCAGCCAAAGGCGTCTCCCATGCCGCGCTTACAAGCGGCGTCCCGGTTATTTTCGGCGTTTTGACAACCGATACGATCGAGCAGGCGATCGAGCGGGCCGGCACAAAAGCGGGCAATAAAGGATGGGAGGCGGCTGTTTCCGCGATCGAAATGGCGAACGTTTTACGGGGGCTTGCGTAATTTGTGTAAAAAGGCATGAAATGGTTCACAATATCGGTGAGAATGTTTATAATACGTATAGAGAAAATGACAAAAACTTTTCCATTTCGGAAAAGCGCTTGTCGATAATGAGGGATTTTTATGTTAATCCGTTACCGAAAAAACTATGAAAAAATTGCCATGGGGCTGTTGTCGTTTATGCCGATGGAAAAAGATTTGAAACGGCTGCAGCAGACGATCAAACAATACGAAACCGACAACGATTGGCAACTGTTTTTATGGAAAGAAGGGGATGACATCGTCGGCATTATCGGCGTCCTGCTGCGTGCTCCCGATGTTGTGCAAATCCAGCACATTAGCGTCAACCCGTCACACCGCCACCAAGGGATTGGAAAACAGATGGTCAAGGCGTTAAAAGAGACGTATCCTGACCGTCGGTTGTGCGCCAATGAGTGGACTGCCTCATTTTTCGATAAATGTCAAACATGCTAGCTGAATAAGAAAATCGGCACGGCGCCGTGCTTTTGCGGGCGGCGGAGGGGGGAGGTTACTTCCCCTCCGCTCTGGCCCGCTTTTTTTGTTCGCGGGCGGCGATGACATCGGTGCGGTCGCGCCGCCGGTGTTTGTCGACGAGGTCAATATCAGTGGTATCGCTTGCCTGTCCCCAAACGAGCTGTCGGGCGGCGCAGGCGGCTCGGCATTGCGCATAGAGTGAGCGGTCAGCGATCGGCAGTTCGATGCTTTCGTATGGCTTACCTTGGGCGATGCGCCTAGCCGTCTCATCAAGCAAGGCAGCGAGCGCTCGATCATCGAGGCCGAGCCGGCGGATCATCCCGCGCGCTTCTTCAAGCAGCACACGCGCCCGTTTCATAAGCCGCAGTGCTCCTGAGGTGTTGTTGCGTCGGTAATGGTAGAAGGCGACCGCAATTTGGATGAGTACAAGCCATTCTATTTTTCGGCCGTCTCGTTTCCATTGTTCTTCTAAAACTTCATGGCATTCGAAATAGTCACGGTCGCCATGGAAATGAACTAAATAATCAATATATGCTTTCGGATACATCGACCATCGTTCCTTTCGTAAAGGCCTAACCGGTTGGAAAGCAGCCTTGCCGGCGGTGCGAAGTGGAGACTGCTATCCTTCCTTCTGTCTGACGGCAACGGTTGTCGCGGTGAAGGGGAGGGACTTCTTCTTCATTATACGCCGCGGTGGTTCTGAGGACAAAAAGCAGCCGGTTTCCGTTCGCTTCATCGCTTGATTATGGTACAATAAATGTACCGCAACCGAGGACGGGACGCATGGACGATGGCTGTGGAAAAAATGGTGGGATGGATGTGCAATTGCCATACAGTGTGAAAATTGAAGCGTTTGAAGGACCGCTTGATTTGCTTTTGCATTTAATTAATCGCTATGAGATTGATATTTACGATATTCCGGTAGCGCAAATTACAGAACAGTATATGGCGTACATTCACGCCATGCAGGAGCTCGAGCTCGATATTGCCAGTGAGTACTTGGTCATGGCGGCCACCTTGTTGGCCATAAAAAGTAAAATGCTGTTGCCGGCGCCGGAGGAAGAGGACGACGGCGACATGGAGTTTGACGAGGTGGATGATCCGCGCGAAGAGTTGATGCAGCGGCTGCTTGAATATAAAAAGTTTAAAGAAGCGGCGCGCGAGCTGAAACGGCGTGAAGAAGAGCGGGCGCTTTTATTTACAAAGCCGCCGAGCGATTTAAGTGCCTATGCCGATGAAAAAAAGGCAGCGCCGCTTGACGTCAACGTATACGATATGTTGGGCGCCTTGTCGAAACTGTTGCGCCGCAAAAAGCTGCAAAAACCGATGCGGACGAAAATCACTCGCCAAGACATTTCTGTTGAAAAGCGGATGGCGGAAATTTTGCATGAGCTAAGGCAAACGAACGAGCGGAAAAACTTTTATGAGCTATTTCCTTCTTATGACCGTTCGTATATTGTTGTCACCTTTTTAGCAATTTTGGAATTGATGAAGCAAAATGAAATTATCATTGAACAAGAGCGAAATTTCAGCGATTTGTTTATTGCGGCCAAACATCCGGCCGTCTAAAGCAGCGCCGGTTTGGCTGCAGCGGTTCGCAGCGGCGAGCCGCTTTCCTTTTGCAGTGATGAGCCGATTGCGTCGCTAACTGGGTAAAGGGCACGCCGCATGTCCCGTTTCGGATATCTGGTGGGTGGTGCGGGACGTTGTGGGGAACGATGCTGCTCCGGCGGCCGGTGGAAACGGATAGAAAGGAGGAACGGTTGCGCCAGCTAGAAACGCTTGGTGCGGCAAAGCGCGATGGAACAACAGGAAACAGTAAAAAAAGATGATGCCAGCTCAGCACGTCCAGCGAAGGCGATCGTTGAAGCGTTGCTGTTTGCTGCTGGTGATGAGGGGCTGTCGCTCGCTCAAATCGCTGCCGTACTCGATGTCGATGAATCGGAGGCGAAAGCGGTAATCGCAGCGCTGCAAGAAGATTATAGCCGGGAAGAACGCGGCATTCAGCTTATGGAGCTGGCGGGTGTGTTTTTGCTGGCAACAAAAAAAGAGCATGCTTCGTATTTAAAAAAGCTCGTTGAGGCACCTGGAGCGTCATCACTGTCGCAGGCGGCGCTTGAGACGTTGGCCATCATCGCTTATCGTCAGCCGATTACGCGTGCGGAAATCGAGGAAATTCGCGGTGTGAAAAGCGACAAGCCGCTGCAAACGCTGATGGCTCGGGCGCTCATTAAAGAGGTCGGGCGCGCCGAAGGAACTGGGCGGCCGATTTTGTACGGCACGACGGCGGAATTTCTTGACTATTTCGGGCTAAAAACACTCGAGGAGCTACCTCCATTGCCGGAGTGGGCGGATGATGGCGAGCTCGAACGGGAAGCAGATTTGTTTTTTGAGAAATTGGCAGAAAATTTGAGCGACGAGAAGCCGTAATATGGTAAACTAAAGAAAAAACGGCTGATCGGGAAGGGGTGCGCTCATGGACGTTTGCCGCTTGTACGGTGAAGAGCTGCAAAAATCACGCTCCAACACGTTTGAAGACTATTTTAACCGCTCGGAAGTCACCTATCGTGACGGGGGTGAAGAGCGAACACTGTCTGTTTTGTATTTGCGCTACTTTGAGGCGGCGCTATTCGACCTGCTGCCGTATGAAGGCGACCCGCTATTTACGGTTGCCGGGCGTGACATTCATTTGCGCGACATCGTTGCCCTCGTCTGTTTATGGCAAAACCCGGCCTATCGGCAGCGCCGCCGCGTCTATATTCATGATGAGGAGGAATTGCGCCGCTATTTCGCTGCTATTGACGGAAAGATGTTGCAATCGGTAGTTAGCGAATGGGCGGCCAATGGTGCTTGCCGCCTTCCGTTGCCATCGTAACAAGAAAATGTCCATAAGGTATAGCGTTTTTTACATGTCGGCAGGAAACTGGCATCGCTCAACAAGACCGTTTTAGAGCGGTCCACAGGTGTTGTTCGCCATCTATCGGGCACGATCCGTTAAAGCGGTTCCGTTGGACGAACCGCTTTTTCTCATGGCGTTTATTCCGTTCGCGTCTTCATTGGATTGCACGCCGGCGGCTTCACTTGTCCGATTGTCTCGGTTAGCTTTTGTAAATCGTAACATTCCGTGTGCGCCATATGGTCGGCTATGGGAGACAGCACATCGAGCACTTTACGGTTTCATTCCATTTCCCTCAAGCACGTGCAAAAAGCTTTGGAAAACAGCCATTTCCAACTCGATTTGAGGAAGGAAGCGATAAAACCTTGTAAAGGTTGGTCTGCAAGCAGCTGGCCATTTTCATTGCTTTTCACTAAATGTGGCTTCCCGTTTTTTTCGTAAACGTGCGATTTTGCGACTTCAGCTGCTTTTCAGAATGGTCGAGCCGATTATGAATGGCCTCGGCGGGGTCGGCAGCGCCAAGCAGCCAAAGCAAGTCGCGGCGGATCGGATGGACACGTGGCGGTTTCCACTTGGCGCATTTCAGCGAACGCTTCAACAATGAACCGGCAATGGCCGCTAAGAATGTTGCATTCAAAAGCGGAGTTCAACAAGCGCTTTTTGCTCAAGTGGTCCAACCGTTCGTTTTTTGCAGAATGCTCCCCGTGAAGGAATGCGGCGATTTTACACGTGTTGGGCGCCTCGCTCCTATATGTATGTGCGGCTGGGAATTTAGGTGAATGCGGACAAGAACGATTTTCCTAGGCTGGCATACGATATGGCGAAAAAAGTGCAGGAGGAGGTTTTTACCAAATGGACGACCAAACGTTGTTTGCCCAGTATGCGGCTGAAGTGAACGAATGGGGAGAACAAGTCAAGCAGGTGCTGGAACTGCGCGGGGCAAGCATTGATGGCGCTTCTACACTGTTGCAGTTTATCGCCGAACATGACGGGAAGTGGACGGAAGAGGCAGTCCGTGAGCTCACGTGCCTTGTTGATGACGTGTACGCTGCTGCGCTTCGTCACTATGCCATCGAAGCGGCTGAGTGGGGGAAACAAGTAGAACACGCTCTATCCATGCGCGGAGCAGCGGAGGACATCGGGCTTTCTTCTTTATTGGCGCGCATTGAAGAACACGGCGACGAGTGGACGGAGGAAGAAATTCATGAACTGCAACTCCTTGTCGACGACGTGTACGCTCGAGCCATCCGCCTTGTCGAACCGCTATCCGACGGGCAGGAGGAAGACTTGACGCGGCAGGAAGAAGTCTCGGCTTTGCCTGAACAGGAGGGCGGCAACAGAGAGCAAATGAGCAAGGGAACTGAACGGTCAGGCGAACACAAGGGGGATAGCGAACAAGAGCCGGTCGTTGCAGCTGAACGGGCGGAGCCGTTCATAGCCTCATCAACGGATTCTCCTGATGGCGAACAGCTGCATGAGGGAGATACGATGGACGAAGAATGGCGGCACAATGCAGACATGACAGATAAGGAGCGGCTGCCGGAGGAAGGTGTGACCGATGGTGAGCGGCAACGGGCGGTTTCGCCTGGCAAGCATGTGCTGCCGCCGCTGCCGTACAGCTATGACGCGCTTGAGCCCCATATTTCCGAAGAAATTATGCGTCTCCATCATACGAAGCATCATCAAAGCTATGTCGACGGTCTGAACAAGGCGGAGCGCATGATGGCAGAGGCGCGCCGTACGAACAATTTTGAACTGCTGAAACATTGGGAGCGAGAGGCGGCGTTCAACGGTTCAGGCCACTATTTGCATACAATTTTTTGGCATAACATGCATCCGCAAGGCGGCGGCGAGCCGCGCGGGGAGCTGCGGGCGCAAATTGAACGCGACTTCGGCAGCTTTGCTGCATTCCGACGCCACTTTACCGAAGCGGCGAAAAGCGTCGAAGGGGTTGGCTGGGCGTTGCTCGTTTGGGTGCCGCGGGCTCATCGGCTTGAAATTTTGCAGACGGAAAAGCACCAGCTCATGACGCAATGGGATACGATTCCACTTCTTGTGCTTGATGTGTGGGAGCATGCGTACTACTTGCAATATAAAAACGATCGGGGAGCGTATATCGAACATTGGTGGAACGTCGTCAACTGGCGCAATGTCGAAGCGCGCTTCGCCGAGGCACGAAAGCTGCGTTGGCAACCATTTTAAACAGGCAGGGGTCTCCCCGCCTGTTTTTTTTGAGCAGGCAAAAGCCGCCTCCCTTGCCTAGAGAGGTTTCGCTGAAAACATGATGCAATTGATAGGGGTGCCTATGCTAGCTTCTGTAGCCATATTTTTCATCATATTTGTCCGATCGGCGCATACACTTGTACAAAGCATGGCCTCCATGTCCAGCCTGTTTCCGTCGCGATGTTCCCTCTGTTGCGCTCATTTCAGCCTAATTGGAAAGGAGGAACAGGCGATTCCTCCCTGCTTACGGAAGGAGGGGGATCCTCGCCGATATCGGATGAAGAGGTGGAAGCGACTCGTTTGGCTCATTGCGCTCACTGCAGGGATCATGTCATGTCTTCCAGGAAAGCTGCACGCCATGAACGGGGTGAGCGCAAAAAGCGCGATTTTAATAGAGCAACATTCCGGACGGATTTTGTTTGCTAAAGATGCTCATACAAAACGGCGCATCGCCAGCATTACGAAAATTATGACCGCCATTTTGGCGATTGAGTCCGGGAAGCTTGATGATACGGTGACAGTTAGTGCCCGCGCCGTCCGGACGGAGGGGTCATCGATTTACTTACGCCAAGGGGAGAAAATGAAACTGCGCGATCTTGTATACGGACTGATGCTTCGTTCCGGCAATGACGCCGCAGTCGCCATCGCCGAACATGTCGGCGGCAGTGTCGAGGGGTTTGTGTTTTTAATGAACGAAAAGGCGGCCGAGATCGGGATGCGCGATACGGAATTTGCCAATCCGCACGGCTTGGACGATGCGGAAAACCATTATTCGACCGCTTATGACATGGCGTTGTTGATGCAATATGCAATGAAAAATAAAGAGTTTCGCCGCATTTCCGGAACGAAAGTATACCGCGCCCCTGCCCCGCCGGGCGAAGACGGAGCGCGTGTATGGCGGAATAAAAATAAGTTGCTGACAAGCCTTTATGAATATTGCACCGGCGGCAAAACCGGCTATACGAAACGGGCACACCGCACACTTGTGACGACAGCGTCGAAAGACGGGATTGATTTGGTCGCTGTGACATTGGACGCTTCGGATGACTGGAACGATCATATCGCCATGTATGAGTATGGCTTTTCCAACTACCGTATTGCCAAAGTCAGCGGCAAGCGCATCGTGAAGAGAATTTCCGACCCGTTTTACAAGGGGCGGTTGCAGGCAGCCCGCGATTTGCGATATCCGGTGACTGAAAAGGAGATGGGAGAGCTGCGGGTGAAAGTGTATTTGCTGAAGCCGCGCGATGAATGGAAGGAAAACCCAAACCGCGCTCCGACGGCAGTCGGGAAAGCGGTGCTTTATTTGCGCAAACAGGCGGTCGATGCGGTGCCGCTTTTCTATGAGCCGGAGAAGGACGAACGCAGCCGGGGGTTCTTTTCGCAAGCATTTCGATTTTTAGGTGTGAGAAGCGATGGTTAACCTCATTTGGGTGATGATGGCGCTTATCGGTATCGTCTTTGCTGCGGCCAATGGCACGATGGAGGAAGTGAATAAGGCGGTGTTCGAAAGCGCCAAAGAAGCGGTGACGATCAGCATCGGTATGATCAGCATTTTAGTGTTTTGGCTCGGACTGATGGCCATCGCTGAGCAGGCCGGTTTGCTTCATAAAGTCGCGCGCCTGTTTATGCCGCTTGTGCGTCGCCTGTTCCCGGAAGTGCCGCCCGGCCATCCGGCGCTCGGCTATATCGTCTCAAACATGGTCGCCAATATGTTCGGTCTTGGCAATGCGGCGACGCCGATGGGGATTAAAGCGATGGAGCAGCTGAAGCAACTCAACGGCGGTGGCGACGAAGCAAGCCGGTCAATGGTGACGTTTTTAGCCATTAATACGTCAAGCATTACGCTTATTCCGGCGACCGTCATTTCGATTCGCATGACGTACGGTTCAGCATCACCAGGCGAAATTATCGGCACGACGGTCGTCGCTTCAACGATTTCGACGATCGGGGCGGTGTTGATTGATCGGTATTATTATTGGAAACGAACGCGGAAAGGCAGGAAGCCATAATGGCTATCGTCCAACTTCTTTCAGTTTGGCTTATTCCGGGGCTCATCGCCTTTATTTTGCTCTATGGCACGGCGAAAAAAGTGCCTACATATGAGGCGTTTGTCGAGGGGGGCAAAGAAGGGATTGAAATTGCGTTTTCGCTCATTCCGTATTTAGTCGGCATGTTAGTGTCGGTCGCCATTTTTCGTGCGTCGGGAGCACTTGAGGCGCTCATGGAGGTGATCAAGCCGCTCGTTGAGGCGATTGGATTGCCGGCTGAAGTCGTTCCGCTTGCCGCGATTCGCACCATTTCTGGAACGGCGGCACTCGGCATGACGACCGATTTAATTGCCACGTACGGCCCTGACTCGTTTATCGGGCGCCTCGCTTCGACTATCCAAGGCAGCACCGAGACGACGCTTTATGTGCTTACCGTCTATTTTGGAGCCGTCGGCGTCAAAAAAATGGGTGACGCGTTAAAAGTCGGCATTTTGGCGGACATTCTTAGCTTTATTGTCTCCTTTTTCATCGTCTTGTTTGTATTTGGGCGCTGACAGCGCTCATTTTTTTGTTTTCCTGCCAACCGGGAGAGAAGGAGCTACTGATCTTGTCGAACGCTCTCGCATCTGTGTTCACGCTTGGAAGCGAGGATTCTCAGTTTGGGATGATAAAAATAAAAGCGACATGCTTGTATCTGTCGAACGGAAAGGGTAAGATGATGAAAGAGGTGAGAAGGAAATGGAACGGTTACAAAAAGTGATTGCCCGCGCCGGTATTGCGTCAAGGCGCAAGGCGGAAGAAATGATTTTGCAAGGGCGGGTGAAGGTCAATGGCCGCGTCGTCACCGAACTTGGTGTCAAAGTCGGACCGCGTGACGATGTGGAAGTTGACGGCATTCCGGTCGAGCGCGAGGAGCCGGTCTATTATTTGCTTTACAAGCCGCGCGGCGTCATCTCGAGCGTTAAAGATGAGAAGGGGCGCAAAGTGGTGACCGACTTTTTTAAAGACATCCACCAGCGCATTTACCCGATCGGACGGCTTGACTACGATACGTCCGGTCTGCTCTTGTTGACGAATGACGGCGATTTTGCTAATTTGCTGATGCATCCGCGCTATGAGATTGAGAAGGTGTACGTCGCTAAAGTGAAAGGCATCCCGACACGCGAGCAGCTGAAACAGCTTGAGAAAGGGGTGCTGTTGGAAGACGGCATAACGGCGCCAGCAAAAGTGAAGCTGCTCTCAGCTGATCGGAAAAAGCGGACAGCGATTGTCGAGATTAGCATTCATGAAGGACGGAATCGGCAAGTGCGCCGCATGTTTGAGGCGATCGGCTGTGAAGTGCTGAAGCTGAAGCGGGAACGGTATGCGTTTCTTGATTTAAAAGGGCTTCGCCCCGGCGAATATCGTGAACTGTCACCGCATGAAGTGAAGCTGTTGCGGACGATGGCCCAATCCGGGGGAAAGAAATAGTGACAAACTTTGTCACACAACGTTCATATCCTCATAGATAGGGTAAAAATAGACTTTGCTATAATGGAAAATGGAAGATTATGAACTGTCACGTAGACCCCCTACGGCATCGACCGTAAGGGGGTGAGAAACTGAAGGAGTTTGAGCGATGAAAAAACAACAGCGCTTAGTGATGAGAACAGTCATTTTGCTCTTGCTGTTGGCCGCACTCGGTTATACGATTTACGCCAACTTTTTCACTGAGAAAACGGCGGTCGCTGTCGGTTCAACAGCGCCCGATTTTGTGCTGTCTGACCTTGAAGGGCGTGAACATCGCCTCACAGACTATCGAGGCAAAGGCGTCTTTTTAAACTTTTGGGGAACGTGGTGCAAACCGTGCGAACGGGAAATGCCGTACATGAACGAGTTGTACCCGATTTATCAAAAGCAAGGAGTCGAAATTTTAGCTGTCAATGTCGGTGAGCCGAAGCTAAATGTCGAAAAGTTTGCAGAACGGTTCGGATTAACGTTTCCAATCGTCATCGACCGCCAAGATCAAGTGTTGAACGCATATGGCGTCGGGCCGCTGCCGACGACGTTTTTGATTGACAAAAACGGTAAAGTGAAAAAAATCATTACCGGCACAATGACAAAAGAAGATATTAAGCAGCATCTAGAAAGCATTAAACCGTGAGGAGTTTTGCGCCATGGAACAAGTGAAATGTGAATGCGGCCACGTTAACCCGCACGGCACGGTGTTTTGCGAATCGTGCGGTAAGCCGCTTGAGGAACAGGGAGAAAAAGCGCTTTTAGATATGCGTTACGAAGGAAGCGCGCGCCGGTCACAAACATACAAACGAACGATTGTCGATCAAATTTGGGCGTTTTTCTCGTCGGTCAAAGTCGGGGTGGCGCTCATCGTCATCACGCTCATCGCTTCGGTGATCGGCACCATTTTTCCGCAAGAAATGTATATTCCGCCAAACGTTAATCCGGCTGATTATTACGAAGAGCAGTATGGCTGGGCGGGAAAACTATATTACGAGCTCGGTTTTAACAATTTGTACGGCTCGTGGTGGTACATTTTGCTCATCGCCTTGATCGGCGTTTCACTCGTCATTTGCAGCTTAGACCGCGTCGTGCCGCTTTACCGCGCCTTGAAACGGCAAGGAGTGAAACGACATCCACACTTTTTGGAGCGGCAACGGCTGTTTGGCGTCTCGCGCATTAGTGATATGGACCAAGCGGTTGCTCTGTTGAAAGAGCGACTGGCTAAGCAGCGCTACCGCGTCCGGGAAGAAGACGGTCATCTGTTGGCCGAAAAAGGGCGCTTTTCCCGCTGGGGGCCGTATGTGAATCATGTCGGCCTGATCATTTTCTTAATCGGGGCGATGCTCCGCTCAGTGCCGGGCATGTACATTGATGAAGTGATGTGGGTTCGTGAAGGGGAAACGAAAGAAATCCCCGGGACTAACGGTCAATATTTTTTAAAAAGCGAAAAGTTTATTTTTGATACGTACAAAAAAGGCGAAGACAATGAAGTGTTTAACGCTGCCATCGACCGTGTCGGCGATGGAATGATCGCAGAAAACTATCAGACGAATGTCGTCTTGTATAAGCGCGTCGGCCCAACGGTCGCCGGTGCCAAACCGGAACTGGAAAAAGTGAAAGAATATCCGATTCGCGTCAACGAACCGCTGAAGTTCGACCATTACGCGCTTTATCAAGTTGATTTTCGGCTGAACGAGCCGAAAACGATGTCGTTCCAGCTGACGGATAAGCAGTCGGGAAAAACGTTGGGCACGGTAGCGATCGACTTGTATGACCCAAAAGAAACATACAATCTTGGGAACGGATACCGTGTTGAGCTATTAAGCTATTTTCCTGACTTTGAATTTGATGAAGATGGGAATCCGTCGACGAAATCACGCGTGCCGAATAATCCGGCATTCGTCTTTAAAATGTATGCACCTGACCGACCGGAAGGGGAGGTCAGTTTCGTCGCCATTCAACAAACGCTTGAACCGTTTGGCGATAACAAATATAAAATGGCGTTTGCAGAACTTGAAACGCGCAACGTCTCTGGTTTGACCGTCCGCCGCGATTTCACGCTTTGGATTTTAGGAGTGGGTGGCGCGATTTTCATGTTCGGGTTGGTTCAAGGAATGTATTGGAACCATCGCCGTATTTGGGTGCAACGAGTGAATGGCGAGTTATGGATTGCCGCACATACGAACAAAAACTGGTTCGGCTTAAAAAAGGAGCTGCATCGCCTGCTCGATGGCACCGGCTTAACGATGCCGGCCGATCGGCTCGAAGAAAGAAAACAAGCCGGACAGGGAGGACAAGCGCATGGTACAGCTTAGCAGCACATTGCTATATATTTCGTTTGTTTTATATTTAATCGGCACGTTTCTTTTTGGCGGCGCCATTCGCGATAAGCGGAAGGAGCAGCAAGGAAAAGACCGCTGGTCACAGTTTGGCATTGCCGTGACGATCATTGGCTTTCTTGCCCAATTCGGCTATTTTGTGACGCGCTGGATTGCCGCTGGGCACGCTCCGGTGAGCAATTTGTTTGAGTTTACGACGTTTTTTGGCATGATGCTTGTCGGTGCTTTCATTATCGTGTATTTCATTTATCGGTTGAGCGTGCTTGGATTGTTTGCGCTTCCGATTGCGTTGCTTATTATCGCCTATGCGAGTATGTTTCCGCGCGAAATCTCGCCGCTGATTCCCGCTTTGCAAAGCGATTGGCTGCACATTCACGTCACGACCGCAGCGGCGGGGGAGGCGATTTTGGCCATTAGCTTTGTCGCTGGGCTCATTTATTTAATCCGGGTTGTTGATCAGTCGAAACCGTCCAAGCGTACGTTTTGGCTTGAAGTCGTCATGTTTGGCTTAGTGACGACACTCGGCTTTGTCATCGTTTCAACGGCGTTTGGGCTTTCCGGATATGAGGCGAAATTTACGTGGATTGACAAAAACAACCAATCATCGGAAGTTGAGTATCATATGCCAGCGCTCGTCGGACCGCATAAGGGGGAGCTTGCCAAAGAAAGTGCTGACCGGTTGGATCCGCTTGTCGAGATGCCGGCGATCATTAACGCAAAAAAGTTGAACACCGTCATTTGGTCACTGATGGCTGGGGCGGTGTTGTACATCGCGCTCCGCCTCGTATTGCGTAAACGTATTGCAGCGGCGTTGCAGCCGCTTGTGAAAAACGTCAATTTGGATTTGGCCGACGAAATTGGCTATCGGGCCGTAGCGATCGGATTTCCGGTGTTTACACTCGGGGCGCTCATTTTCGCTATGATTTGGGCGCAAATCGCGTGGACACGCTTTTGGGGTTGGGATCCGAAAGAAGTGTGGGCGCTCATCACATGGTTGTTTTACGCCGCCTTTTTGCATCTCCGGCTTTCAAAAGGTTGGCATGGAGAAAAGTCCGCGTGGCTGGCCGTCATCGGTTTTGCTATTATCATGTTTAACTTAGTGGCGGTTAACCTTGTCATCGCCGGGCTGCACTCGTACGCCGGGACCTGATCGCAAGGCAAACGGATGCTCTATTGGCGAGCATCCGTTTTTTCAGTAAACTAGAAAGTGGGGATTGTTTCCATCTTGTGAGGAAGGGTGTTTGACATGGAAAAACAAGAAAAACCAATCCACATTTTAGTTGTCGATGATGAAGAACGGATTCGCCGGCTGTTGAAAATGTATTTAGAGCGGGAAAACTATGTGATCGATGAAGCTGGCGACGGCAATGTAGCGCTTGAGAAAGCGCTGGCGAACGACTATGACGTCATTTTGCTCGATTTAATGCTGCCGGGCAAAGATGGAATTGAGGTGTGCAAAGAAATTCGCGAGCACAAAACGACACCGATTATTATGCTGACGGCGAAAGGAGAAGAATCGAACCGCGTTCAAGGGTTTGAAGTTGGCACCGATGATTACATCGTCAAGCCGTTCAGTCCACGCGAAGTCGTCTTGCGCGTTAAAGCATTGTTGCGCCGTGCGGCGAATGCCACCTACGCACCGGTGGAGACGACGACGAAAGATGTGTTGGTGTTTCCACACTTAACGATTGACAATGATGCCCATCGGGTGACGGTCGATGGAAAAGAAGTGAGCTTGACGCCGAAAGAATACGAGTTGCTTCTCTTTTTAGCGCGCTCGCCAGATAAAGTGTTTGATCGTGAGCAGCTGCTAAAAGAAGTATGGCATTACGAGTTTTTTGGCGATTTGCGCACCGTCGACACTCATATTAAGCGGTTGCGCGAAAAGCTCAATAAGGCGTCGCCGCAAGCCGGAAAAATGATCGTCACCGTTTGGGGCGTCGGCTACAAGTTTGAGGCAGTGAGCGAATGATGTGGCTGTTTCGCAGTGTCGTTGGGAAACTATGGTTTACCATTTTGCTGCTCGTCTCATGCGTGTTGTTTATTTTAACCATTTTGCTTATTAAATTTTTCGAGGAGTACTATGTACAAGAAGCGGAAAACGATTTAACCCGTCTGGCGACGAAAGTAGCAGAGGTGATGCACGATTATCGTGACGAGCAGCTTGCCCGTTCGATTGCTTGGACGCTTGTCGACAATCGTTCAAAAGCGATCATTGTCGCCGATGAGTCGCATTATTGGTATTCGCCTGGCGAGGCAGACTTGAAAGACATGCCACTGTCGTCCATCCGTGAAGACTCAGACTTGCGCCGCGTGCTGACTGACCAAGAAACGGTGAAAAAGCGTCTGTATGCGACGGAGTGGGAACAAAATGGAAAGCCGCAGCACGATATGATCATCGTCGGCGTGCCGATGTCGATGCCGGACGGCAGCCGCGGTGCCGTTTTCATTTACCAGTCGCTCGAGGCGATCGCTGATGCAACCGAACATACAAAAGAGCTCATTTTTCTCGCCGCCTTTATCGCCATTGTGATGACGACGTTTTTTGCCTTTTTCTTGTCGACGCGCATTACCGCTCCGCTCAGGAAGATGCGCCAAGCCGCGTTTGAAGTGGCGCGCGGCCATTTTGACACTAAAGTGCCGATTTTAACGAATGATGAAATCGGCGGGCTGGCGATGGCGTTTAACCAAATGGGACGGCGGCTTCAATTTAACATTAACGCATTAAACCAGGAAAAAGAACAACTGGCCAGCATTTTAAGCAGCATGGCCGACGGCGTCATTACATTTAGCCGTGAGGGGGAAATATTAATTACGAACCCGCCGGCGGAGCGGTTTTTACAGGCATGGTATTTCGAACAAGGAAATGATGCGGAAACGATGGCGCCGCTGCCGCCGCAAGTGAAAGAGCTGTTCGCTCGCGTCGTCCGGGAGGAAAAGGAGCAATCCACCGAGGTGACGATACAAGGGCGGACATGGGTCATTTTAATGACGCCGTTATACGGCAAAACGATGGTGCGTGGTGCGGTCGCTGTTTTGCGTGACATGACTGAGGAGCGGAGGCTTGATAAGCTGCGCAAAGATTTTATCGCCAACGTCTCGCACGAACTGCGTACGCCGATTGCTATGTTGCAAGGATACAGCGAGGCGATTATCGATGATATTGCTGCGAGTGAGGAAGAGAAGAAAGAGATGGCAAAAGTCATTTATGACGAGTCGCTGCGCATGGGCCGCCTTGTTAACGATTTGCTTGATCTCGCGCGTATGGAGGCTGGCCATATCGAGCTGCAATATGAGCAAGTGGAGCTCGTCCCTTACGTGGAACGGGTGATCCGCAAGTTTTACGGGCTGGCGAAAGAAAAGCAGATCGAGCTGACAGCCGAGTTTCGCGACGAGAACATCGAAATCGCATTCGATCCAGACCGGATCGAGCAAGTGTTAACCAACTTAATCGATAACGCCATTCGCCATACGGAAGCGGGCGGTACGGTCCGTCTAATTATCGAGCGAAGCGGCGACGGCGTGACCATCCACGTCCAAGACTCGGGCTCCGGCATTCCGGAGGAAGATTTGCCGTTTGTGTTTGAACGGTTTTATAAAGCTGATAAAGCGCGGACGCGCGGCCGCTCGGGCACCGGACTCGGCTTGGCTATCGCCAAAAACATCGTGGAAACGCATAAAGGGCGCATTACCGTCCATAGCAAACTGAACGAAGGAACGACGTTTTCATTTTATTTGCCGGCTCACGGCCCAAAAGAGATGTAACGTCGTGAAAGGAGGCGGATGGCCGCCTCTTTTTTGGTTTAGTGGTATAGACAACTAGAATATATGATGTTATGATTGTGATAGAAAGAGAGGGATCGACATGAAACGGTGGCTGTTAAAAAACGCTGTCGTGTATGCAGAAACAGGGAAAATTGACCAAGGATATGTGTTGATCGAAGGAGAGAAAGTGGCCGATGTCGGTCCGATGTCGTTATGCCCGGCTGATGCCGGGGCGGAAGTGATCGAACTGTCCCCGCGATTTGCTATCGTGCCCGGATTTATTGATGTTCATATTCATGGGGCAGCCGGAGCTGATGTGATGGATGCGACGCCAGTGGCGATCCAGGCGATGGCCAACGCTTTACCGGCGGAAGGAACAACAAGCTTCCTAGCGACGACCATGACGGCGCCGAGTGAACAAATCGAAGCAGCACTTGTGAATGTAGCGCGTTATATGGAGCGGGAGAACGATCCTGGGGCGGCTGAAGTGCTCGGTGTTCATTTGGAAGGGCCGTTTTTGTCGCCGAAGCGCGCTGGGGCACAGCACCCACGCCACCTCGCTGACCCGGACATTTCACTGTTTCAGCGTTGGCAAGAAGTTGCCGGCGGCAATATCCGCCTTGTGACGCTCGCTCCAGAGCGGGACGGGGGGCTTGATCTTGTCGCTTATTTAAAGAAAACGGGGGTCGTCGCCTCGATCGGCCATTCCGACGCTGTTTACGAGGAGGTGAAAGCGGCGGTCGCTGCGGGGGTGACGCATGCCACCCACTTATTTAACGGGATGCGCGGCATTCACCACCGTGAACCGGGGGTTGCTGGTGCGGTGCTCATGCATGATGAAGTGATGTGCGAATTGATTGCCGATGGGCTGCACGTTGCGCCGCCGATGGTTCGTTTTGCTTACCGGAACAAAAGGAGTGATGGGCTCATCTTAATCACTGACGCTATGCGCGCTAAATGTCTCGGCGATGGGCAATACGATCTCGGTGGCCAGGAGGTGACTGTTCGCGGTGGAGAGGCGCGTCTTGCCGACGGCACGCTGGCAGGAAGCGTGTTAAAGCTTGCTGATGCTCTTCGCCGTGTACTCGATTGCACCGGCTGCACCCTTGAAGAAGTGATCCGTATGGCGAGCTGGAATCCGGCGAAACAGCTTCGCGTCCTTGATCGAAAGGGGAGTTTGCGTCCGGGGAAAGACGCCGATGTTGTCGTGCTTGATGAACAATACAAGGTGGCGATGACGTTTTGCCGCGGCGCACTTGCTTACTGTCAACAAAGCGAACCACAAGGGGCAGGGAGGGATGGTCATGAAAGTCATTGAGGCTATGGACTATGCAGATATGAGTCGCCAAGCAGCGAGAATGATCATCCAACAAGTTAAAGAAAAACCGAATGCCGTTCTCGGGTTAGCAACCGGTTCGACGGTGCTCGGTGTGTACCGTGAACTCGTTGCCGACCATCGGCAGCACGGAACATCGTACCAGTTTGTGCGCACGGTCAATTTGGATGAGTATGTCGGGCTTGGTCCGGATCATCCGAACAGCTATCGCTATTATATGAATGAGCATTTGTTTTCGAATCTGGACATTCCGCTTGACGAGACGCACGTGCCGGACGGCTTGGCCGCTGATTTAGGTGAGGAGTGCCGCCGCTATGAGCAGCTGATTGAAGGGCTAGGAGGCGTTGATTTACAGCTCTTAGGCATCGGGCGCAACGGCCATATCGGCTTTAACGAGCCAGGGACCCCGTTTTCGTCGATGACCCATGTCGTTGAGCTTGCCGCATCAACGCGTGAGGCGAACGCCCGCTTTTTCCCGTCATTGGATGACGTGCCGCACCACGCCATTACGATGGGGATCGCAACCATTTTACGAAGCCGACGCATCGTGCTGCTCGCATCAGGAGCGGAAAAAGCTTCCGCGCTCGCCCGGCTGTTCGAAGGGGTCGTTTCACCTGAGCTGCCGGCTTCGGCGCTTCATCTCCATCCGGATGTCACGATCATCGCCGACCAAGAGGCGCTGTCACTTATTCCAAACGAACAGCGGCAGGTGGAATCCCGTGATTGATAAACAATCTCCTGTTCCAATTTATTACCAGCTTGAGCAATATATGAAGGAGAAAATTGAAAAAGGAGAGTGGCAGCCAGGGGAGATGATTGCGTCTGAGCGTGAGTTGGCGGAAACGTACGATATTAGCCGGATGACCGTTCGGCAGGCGGTCAACAATTTGGTCAACGACGGCTACCTTGTTCGCCGGCGTGGAAAAGGAACGTTTGTCGCAGCGAAAAAAATTGAGCAGCCGCTTAAAGGACTGACGAGCTTTTCCGAAGATATGCGGGCGCGTGGCATGGAGCCGGACACCGTTGTTCTTGGCTTTGAAACGGTGCCGGCTTCAAAGAAACTGGCCGAATGGCTCGCTGTTAAGGAAGGGGACGCCCTTTACGAAATTCGCCGTCTCCGCTTAGCCGACGGCTCGCCGATGGCGCTCGAGACGCTCTATATTCCGTGCGCATTGGCGCCTCATTTGACGCGCGAGATTGTAAACGGTTCCGTGTATGAATTTATGGAAAAGGAAGTTGGATTAGCCATCGGCACTGCCGTTCAAGTGATTGAAGCGTCCGTCGCCCGTAAGCTGGAAGCCGAACACTTGCAAGTGAAAGAAGGAGCTCCGGTGCTGTTGCTCGAACGCCGCACATACCTTACTGACGGACGGCCACTGGAAGTTGTGAAATCAGTGTATCGCGGTGACCGATACAAATTCATCGTTGAAATGGAACGAAGAAAATAAAAAGGGGGAATGTTTATGTTAGGATTTTTACAGCGTCTAGGAAAGGCGTTTATGCTGCCGATTGCCGTTTTGCCGGCGGCTGGACTGTTGCTCCGGCTTGGTCAGGACGACTTATTAGATATTCCATTTATCGCTGCTGCGGGTGATGCGGTATTTTCCAACTTGGCGTTGATTTTCGCCATTGGTGTCGCCATCGGCTTTTCAAAAGATGGCAATGGTGCTGCCGCGCTCGCTGGGGCGATCGGCTATTTTGTTTTGACGAAAGGCGCTGCCGCGATTGATAAAGACATCAATATGTCCGTATTAGGCGGTATCATCTCCGGGGTGATCGCCGGGCTTTTATACAATCGTTATCATGATATCAAGTTGCCGGACTGGCTCGGCTTTTTCGGTGGCCGGCGGTTTGTGCCGATCGTAACATCGCTTGTTATGATCGTGCTTGCTCTCGTTTTCGGATACATTTGGCCGCCGATTCAAGACGGCATTAATGCGATCGGTCATTGGATCGTGGGCGCCGGGGCCGTTGGCGTTGGGATTTTTGGGTTCTTAAACCGGTTGCTCATTCCTGTTGGGCTGCACCATGTGTTAAACAGTTTCGTCTGGTTTGTGTTTGGTGAGTATGACGGTAAAACCGGTGATTTAAGCCGATTTTTTGCCGGTGACCCGGATGCAGGGATTTTTATGGCTGGCTTCTTCCCGGTCATGATGTTCGGTCTCCCGGCGGCGGCATTGGCGATGATCATCGCGGCGAAGAAGGAACGGCGCAAAGCGATTGCCGGTGCGCTCCTTGGCGTAGCGTTGACATCGTTTTTAACCGGTATTACAGAGCCGATCGAATTTTTGTTTATGTTTTTATCGCCGCTCTTGTATGTCGTTCATGCCGTGTTAACTGGCTTATCGCTGGCGGTGGCGACGGCATTTGATATTCATCACGGGTTTACGTTCTCGGCCGGTGCGATTGACTTTTTCTTAAACTATGGAATTGCACAAAAACCGTATTTATTAATTGTTCAAGGACTCATCTATGCTGTGATCTATTTCGTTGTTTTCTATTTCCTGATTACGAAGCTCAATTTAAAAACGCCGGGACGTGAAGATGACGTAGAGGGAGAGTTTACCGACAGCAAAGCGGCGCAGTCGGGCGTAAAATATGAAGAGCTAGCGGTAAAATATATAGAGGCATTGGGAGGAAAAGAAAACCTCACACAAATTGATAATTGTGTCACACGCTTGCGCTTAAAAGTAAAAGACATGTCAAAAGTCAACGAAGCTGAATTGAAGCGCTTAGGGGCGAAAGGGGTGCTTCGTCTCAACCAAACGGATTTGCAAGTGATCATTGGCACGGATGTCGAATTTTTAGCCAATGCGATGAGAAAATAATCAAAAGTGAAATGGACAGATCGTTCTTGTATGCGAACGTTAGGAAGGAAGAGCGCTTATGAAACGATTGTTGGATTGCAGCGCCTCCGATTTCCGCAAGATGGAAGGGAAGCAGTTGAAACAAGCGATTCAGGCGTCAGAAGGTAGAGTGATCGTTGCCGAAGTCATCGGAGAATTTGCGCCGCTTTATCCAGCGATCACCAACGCCGAACTGGCGGCGGCGTTTGGGGCGGATTTGCTGTTATTGAATTGGTTCGATGTGTTCCGTCCAGTTGTGAACGGTTTGGACGTGAATGAGCCCGATCACATGGTGGAGCGGTTAAAACAGTTGACAGGGCGCCCGGTTGGCGTCAATTTGGAACCTGTTGACCCGAACGCGAAGCAGCTCGAGGCGTTGGCGTCATTGCCAAAAGGGAGAATGGCAACGGCAGAGTCACTGCAACAAGCGAAGCGGTTAGGAGTTGACTTTATTTGTCTGACCGGGAACCCGAAAACAGGCGTGACGAATGATGAGATTGTGAAAGCCATCGAAACGGCGCGGGCTGTTTTAGGCGAAGACGCTCTAATTATTGCCGGGAAAATGCACGCAGCAGGCGTTGCCGACGAAGCGGGAAGCGGTATCGTATCGGAAGAAGTGGTGGTGCGATTTATTCGCGCTGGCGCTGACATCGTTTTGATGCCAGCTCCAGGAACCGTGCCAGGGGTAACATTAGACAAAACGGAGAAGCTTGTTCGGGTGGCGCATGAACATGGAGCGCTTGTCATGCTGACGATTGGCACAAGTCAGGAAGGAGCGGATGAGCATACGATTCGCCAAATCGCGCTTGCGAGCAAAATGGCCGGAGCGGATATGCACCATATCGGCGACGCTGGCTATCATGGCATCGCCGTTCCAGAGAACATTATGGCATATTCCATCGCTATTCGCGGCAAACGCCATACGTACATTCGCATGGCAAGATCGCCCTTGAGATAACAATTGTTTATTCTCAACAAAGAAGGTTTTTCTGTTCCCGCTGAACGGAAGTAAGGAGAGAGGCCCAGACTGTTGACAAAATGGGTTTCAGACGAATGTCTGAAACCCATTTTGTTCCATAAATAGACTATGTTTTCAAAAAAAGTGGGTAGGATGGGAAGCCATGCAAAGGAAAAGAAAGGGCGGTGCTTCGCCTTCCATAGGTAATTCGCCAGTTTTTTTAAATTCATGGCAGCACAAACAAGCATCGCCTGCGCCTCATTTTTTTCCAATCCCCGGTAATGCGTCCAGCGCAGACCATGCTTCTCTTTCATATCGGCGAAATCCCGTTCAATCGTCTCTTTTCGGAGGGCATAGAGTTCCCGGTATTCCGGAACATACCGCAAATGCTCTGCTTCTTCATAGTAGTCCTGCCATACGTGGCGAGTGACTACTTTGGTGTAGCTCTTGCTTTGCGTGCACTGATGAAGATACGGACAGCTTCGGCACACCGCCGGGTCCGATTTGTATTCCCGGTACCCTTCCCGATTCGTAGTAGAGTAAGATAGAACTTGATCATTGGGGCATAGATAACAATCAAAATATTCGTCATACACAAAATCTGATTTCCGAAAGAATCCATCTTTTGTTTTCGGGCGAGTGTACGGCCAAATCGGCTTTACCCCTTGTTCGAGTAAATACTTGGCAATGGCAGGAGTTTTATATCCTGCGTCTACACACACGGCTTCCGGACATGATTGGATTTCCCGTTTCACTCGTTCGAACAGCACAAAAAACGCTTGACTGTCATGGACGTTGGCTGCCGTCACGTAGGTCTGTAGAATCCATCCGTTGCGATCACAAGCTGTATGATACGAATAGGCAAACACTCGCTCCCGTTCATTTTTCACCAACAGTCCGCTCTCCGGATCCGTTTTGCTTACTTTTACTTCCCGTTTTTTTTTTTTCTCAGATGGCAACGGCGATTTTCCATGAGCGATCCGATCCCGTTCGATTTCTTTTTCGAGTTCCTGTTGGTAGGCTTTGGCTTCGACTTCTGCCATTTCCGTTGTAAACTTCTTTTTATTGGCGCTTGCTTTGACATGAGTGGAGTCTACGTACAAGACACTCGAATCTACCAATCCGTGTTCAAAGGCTTCTTTTAAAAATCCGTGAAAAAATTTGATGGAATACATCCGTTCCAGCGAAACGACGCGCATAGTTTTTACTTGGCGTCGAGTGATGAGAACGGGATCATGAAGACTAAGTCCTAAAAACCAACGGTAGGCGACGTTGGTTCGGATTTGTTCGACGGTTTCACGCATGGAGCGAATCTCAAATACATACTGAATCAAATACATTTTAAACAACATCACTGGATCAATGCTCGGACGTCCATGATCAGGAGAGTAGAGATCTTTCACCACATCATAGATAAAAGAAAAATCAATGGCCGCATCCAGCTTTCTTACCAAGTGATCCTCTGGAACCAGATCATCCAGTTTCACCGTGGTTTCGGTATAGCGCCCATCTTCTTGGTGTGGCCGAAGCATCGTTCCTTTCCTCCATTTCTCCCTCGTCTTACCTTCATAATAAAACAGCTTGTCGACTTTGTCGACAAGCTGAGAGGCCGATACGGCCTCTTTTTTGAAGACTAAAACAAGCAAAAAGTGTTGCGGATGGCAAGGAAAATGTGACGGCTGCCGAGCAGTTGAGGACGAAACCGTCGGTTCACTCCGTTTTGGGTGATCAACGGAAACGGCTGTTGGCATGCGGAGAGTGGCCTTTATGGCGTGATCGCCCCTTTCCGCATTTACGAGTGCTAAGTTGTGGGTGATTGTTTTTTACGGGAATGAAACTTTTCTCCTTTGTGCACGTAATATTAGATGGAAGGCATTAGACGATAGCTATCTTTTGTTTGTCTGACGATGGCGGAAAGCCGCGCACACGTCCATCCAGCTCTCATTTGGCAAGACAATGTGCGGCACGCGGAAACAGAGGTGTCAATTGAAAACTAGGAAAACCGGAGAGGAGAATCGGGATGTTTGGAAAAGTCGCCGCTGATGTGCTTGGGCTGAGCGACATCGGCTCGGTCATTCAAACGAAAGATTACGATAAAGTCGATGCTGATGATTATGTGATGCATGAAGACGGAGAAAAAATTTACTTTCTTATTAAATCCAAATCAGATGAGTATTGTTTCACCAACCTTGCACTCATTCATCTAGACGGCACGAGCGCCACAAGCAAAAAGCGGACGCTGCGCCGCTATGATTACTATAAATATCCGATTTCCGATGTGTCGCTCGAGACGGCTGGGACGGTCGATTTGGATGCGGAAATCAAATTTAAAATCGGATCGCACTCCTACTCGATCGATGTTCATAAAAAACATATCGAGGAATTGAAAGATTTGTATAAATCGCTATTGGCCATTGCCACGATTTGTGAGGAAAACGAAACGAAATTCGACTATGCCCAGCGCAGTATGGAGCTTGCGGCCAACCTGTTTGCCAACATGCGTGGCGACGGCACCAACGTTGCGGCCGATTTTAAGGCGATCAATGAGTATGCGTTTCAATGGCTTACTGAAGCGAAAAAGAACTATACAGTGAAAGATTTCGGATTTGTGTTTGACAAATATATTCAACAGTGATGAGATAAATTTTGTACAAGGAAAGGACGCGCTCCGGAGAAGGGGCACCTTTCCTTATTTTTTTCAAAATACAGTTGACGAAGTTCATTTCGATTAACGCACCCTCTGTTGGTGGTGCGTGATGTGCCTAGATAAATTGCGGGCATTGAATACGATGAACGGGTGCTGTATTCCGCGTGAAACATGGTGAAGGAAGCTGAGCCGTCTGGGGAGAGGGCCGCTGATAGCCTGCCGTCAGCCACCATAAATTCATAGTTGTCAAATGTTAAACCTTGCTTTAATATAAAAATTGTCCATATCCGAATAGTTTCATAGACTCGCAGCAAGGTGCCGCGAAGGCTTAATAGGGAATCCGGTGGGAATCCGGAACTGTCCCCGCAACTGTCAATGCGGACGAAATGAAATTGCCACTGTGCGGCTGGATGGCTTGCGCCGTCTCCCGCATGGGAAGGCTTCAGAGTAGGATGAAGCATGAGTCAGTAGACCTGCCTTGCTTGCGCAAAAGTTTCCGAATCTTCGGGGGGTGAGACGCGGAAACGGTCGCCTAGGCATTTTTGTGCTTACATTAGGCCGTTTCGCGCTCATTCCCGGATTTAGACGGAATGGGCGCTTTTCTTTTACATATATCACCTAAAGGGGGGAACGACTGATGAAGCGTTGGAAATGGTCAGCGGTATTGGCTGCTCTGGTCGCTTTGGCCGTTATGCTTGTCGGCTGCAACAGCGGAACGGGGAACAGCGCCCAGCCGGCGAAAAAAGAGGAACAGAACCCGGAACAAGCAGCGTTTCCGGTGACGGTGAAAGACGGGCTGGGGGAAGAGGTAACGATCAAAGCAGAACCGCAAAAAATCGTTTCACTTATTCCAAGCAATACGGAAATTGCCTACGCGTTGGGGCTTGGTGAGAAAATTGTCGGTGTCAGCGATTTTGACAATTATCCAGACGACGTCAAAACGAAAACGAAAGTCGGCAGCATGGAATTTAACGTCGAGAAAATTATTTCCTTGAAACCGGATCTTGTTCTCGCCCATGCGTCAAGCGCTCATAACGCGAAAGACGGCCTGCAGCAACTAAAAGATGCCGGCATTACCGTGCTTGTTATCAATAGCGCCACGTCGTTTAACGATGTGTATGCATCGATCAAGCTCATCGGCCAAGCAACCGGAACAGCGGATAAAGCGGAGCAAGTCATCCATGACATGAAGGCGAAACTGGCGCAAATGAAGGAAAAAGCAAAACAAATTCCGGCGGACAAGCAGGTGAACGTCTGGGTTGAGGTGGAGCCACCGCCGCAACTTTATACAGCCGGCAAGGGGACGTTTATGGACGAGATGCTTCAGGTGATTTCTGCCAGAAATGTTGCCGGCGATTTAGAAGGTTGGCCGATGGTGACAGAGGAACAGGCGGTTGCCTATAAGCCTGATGTCATCATTACAACATACAGCGGAGCCGAACAAGTGCTTAAACGCACGGCTTGGAAGGACGTACCGGCCGTGAAAAATAAGCGAGTGTATGACGTTAACACCGACTTAGTGAGCCGGCCGGGTCCGCGTCTTGTTGAAGGAGTCGAGGAACTTGCCAAAGCTATTTACCCGGATGTGTTTAAGTAAAGCGTGGCTATATATCGCGGCCGCTGCTGCGGCCGTCTTTTCACTGCTCATAGGGATATCGACCGGGTCGCTGTCGATCCCCTTTTCATCGATTGTTCGGATTGTTGCTGCTGAATGGACCGGCATACCACTTCCGCCTGACATGCCGGCGGATTGGGTGCCGATTGTGATGGAGATCCGCATGCCGCGCGTGGTGCTCGCCTTTTTGGTCGGGGCTTCATTGGCACTTGCCGGAGCCGCATTTCAAGGACTGTTGAAAAACGCGCTCGCTGATCCATATACGCTGGGCGTTTCGTCTGGTGCCTCCGTCGGGGCGGTGCTCGTCATTTTTCTCGGCTGGCAATGGCCGTTGTTTGGCACGTTTACGCTGCCGATTGTGAGCATCTTATGCGGCATGGCGACGCTTGCCGCTGTGTTGGCGTTCACCCGCGCGGTTGAACGGCGAATGTCGGTTGAGACGATCATTTTAGCCGGCATTATTTTCGGCGCCTTCTTCAGTGCTTTCATTTCGCTCATGATTGCCTTGACGGGTGAGGAGCTGCGGCAAATTATCTCATGGCTGATGGGGAGCGTGGCGATGCGCGGGTGGAAGTATAGCGGATTATTGTTTCCGTTTTTTCTCATTGGTGCGACAACGCTTATCGTCAACGCCCGTGAACTGAACGCGTTCGCGTTCGGCGAAGCGGCAGCGCTTCACGTCGGCGTCGATGTCACTCGCCGCAAAATTATCATTTTGACAGCGGCCGCGCTGCTCACCGGTGCGGCGGTGTCGGTGTCGGGAACGATCGGCTTTGTCGGGCTTGTTGTCCCACACATGGTTCGGCTTGTGTGCGGACCAAACTATCGGGTGCTTTTGCCGCTGTCGCTTTTGTACGGTGGGTCGTTTCTTGTGCTCGCCGATGTGGTGGCACGGACGATCATTGAGCCGCGTGAGCTGCCGATCGGTGTCATTACATCGCTCATCGGCGCCCCGTTGTTTGCCGCCCTATTTTTCCGAAAAACGAAACGAAAGATGGGATGATGATGCTCGATGTGCGTGCCGTATCGCATCGGTATGGACAGAAACAAGTGCTTGACGGCGTGACGTTTTCCGTCAAAAAAGGAGAGTTGTTTGGCATTTTAGGGCCAAACGGCAGCGGGAAGACGACGTTGCTGAAACTGATCAGCAAGGAGCTTCCGCTTGCGAGCGGTGAGATTGTCATGAGCGGTCGGCTGCTTTCCGAGTTGTCGGCAAAACAATGGGCGCAGTTGGCCGCCGTCCTGCCGCAAGCGGTGGAAACGGCGTATGGCTATACGGTGAAAGAAACAGTAGCGCTCGGCCGCTACGCCCATCAGCACGGGTTGTTTCCAACATGGACGGCAGAAGATGAAACCGTGGTTCAAGAGGTGATTGCCGCCGTCGGTTTAGCCGATAAAATCGATGAGCCGCTTGAGCGGTTAAGCGGCGGCGAGCGGCAGCGTGCCTATTTGGCCCGGGCGCTTGCCCAAGAGCCACAGTTGCTCTTATTGGATGAGCCGACCAATCATATGGATATAAGCGGGCAAGTTCGGCTTCTTGATCAGCTCGCCCAATCCGCACGTGCGCGCGGCTTGACGGTTGTCGCTGTTTTTCACGATATGAGCATTGCCAGTCTTTATTGCGATCGGGTGCTTGTTTTAAAAGAGGGGAAAACAGCTGCGCTCGGCGCGCCGGCGGACGTCATGACGCCGAGGCTGCTGAATGACGTGTTTGCCGCCCCGGTTGTGCGCCAAGCACATCCGGTAGCGGCGAAGCCGATGTTTTCGTTTGTGCCGCAACAACAACGCAAGAAGGCACCGCTTATCGGTGGGCTGCACCCGTCTTTTCTCGACGACGCCGTCGTTCTCGTTGCTCACAAACCACTTCGTGTGTTGTCTTCCGCTCTTGTTGGCAGCGGGTTTCAGTGGGTGACCCACTTCGTCAATCGACATGTCGGCCTGGATTACGATAATCCCTATGCGGACGAAGACATGCGGCGTTATTTGGAACAGCACGGATTTTCAGTTGCCCAGACGATCGGCATGATGACCGCCGTCGATGTGCACGATGTGGTCTGGCGTTGGGAAGATAAGGAGGCATTTTCGGTTGCGGTCATGGTGACGGCCGGCGTCGGGAATGCAGTCGACGCCGCTCGGGCGTGGCAGCACCAACCGCTCGCAGCGAAGCCTGGGACAATCAATATGGTCATCATCATTGACGGGACGCTGACCGAGGCGGCATTCGTTCAGGCGGTCATGACAGCGACGGAAGCGAAGGCGAAAGCGCTGGCGGATCATCGAGTTTACGATCCAGAAACTGGAACGGTTGCCACTGGGACATCGACCGATTCGCTCGCGGTGGCCGCGACACAAACTGGACGGACGTTCGCTTATGCTGGGACGGCGACTGAGCTTGGCCGCGAGCTCGGTCGGCTCGTGTATGAGGCGACGATCGAGGCGCTCGACCGCTATGAGCGACGGAGGGGAAGACGATGACGCATCTGTTGGCGCTGACGTTGGCATTGTTTCTTGACGCACTGTTTGGTGACCCGCGCTGGCTGCCGCATCCGGTGCGCGGGATGGGAGGACTGATTGCTTATTTCGACCAGCACTGGAATCAAGGAAGCGGCCGCCGGGCTAAGGGAGTGGCGGCCGTGGCCGCCGTGCTGGCCATCGTGTATGGGGTGTCCGCGCTCATCGTTCATATGAGCTATGCCTTGTCAGTATACATTGGCGTGGCGGTCGAAGGGGTGCTCATTTTTACGACTATTGCGACAAAAAGTCTTGCTGAAGCAGCTGAGGATGTGCGGCGGCCGCTCGAAGCGGGCGATCTCCCGGAGGCGCGGCGCGCGCTGTCGATGATCGTCGGCCGCGATACCGAGCGGCTCGATGAAGCCGGCATTACCCGTGCCTGTGTGGAAACGGTGGCGGAAAATACGAGCGACGGCGTTACCGCCCCTCTCTTTTACGCAGCCATTGGTGGGGCGCCGCTTGCCTTATTGTATCGGGCGGTGAACACGTGCGATTCGATGATCGGTTATAAAAATGAGAAGTATGGCGAATTTGGCTGGGCAGCCGCCCGGCTGGATGATGTGCTGAACTATATTCCGGCTCGGTTGACGGCACTTGTCATGGTGTTCATTTATGGTGGCCGCCGGCTTCGTCGCTCTTTGGCAGTTTTGTTTCGCGATGCCCGCCGCCATCCGAGCCCCAACAGTGGTTGGCTCGAGGCGGCGATGGCTGGGCTGCTCGGGGTGCAGCTGGGTGGAACGAATACATATGGTGGCGTTGTTTCCGAGCGGCCGACGATCGGCCGCCCGGACGTCCCGCTTCGCTCCGTCCATATTCGTCGGGCGGTCGGCATCATGATCGGAACGGTGCTTGTTTTTACGTTATGGCTATGGATCGGAGGGATGATCGTTGTATTGGCCGGCGCATGGGGCGAATCCGCACGTGCTCTATAAGCAGTGCGGACTTACCCCTCCACATAAGTATGTTGATTTCAGCGTCAATACGAACCCGTACCAGCTGCCGCCTTCCGCCTGGCCGGACAGTGAGGAGTGGATTCGCTGGGTTGGTGAATATCCCGATTTGGAAGCGGAAGCGCTCGTCGCATTGATCGCCAAGCAGGAAGGGATTGAGCGTAGACAAGTGCTCATGACGAACGGGGCGGCAGAGGCAATTTATTTGTTGGCGGCGCTGTTTGCCGGACGGCGGGTCGGTGTGTTAGAACCGACATTTTCGGAATATCGGCGTGCCTGCCTCGCCTACGGTTGTGAGGTAGCGGCGTTGATGGCCGAGGAACAATGCGGCTTTTCATATGATATTGATGAGGCGGCAGCATGGGCGGCGGGGCAGGACATCGTTTTTTTATGCCATCCGAACAATCCGACCGGGACGGTGATGCCGGAACATGAACTTCGATTGTTCATTGATGCGGCCGATCAAGCCGGTACATATATCGTTGTGGATGAAGCATTTTATCCGTTTTGGCGCGGCGGGTTTACTGCTGTGCGCTGGTTGGACCGCTACTCACGCCTCATCGTGCTCCGGTCATTGACGAAAATCCATCATTTAGCAGGAGCACGACTCGGCTATGTCGTTGCCAATGAGGAGATCGTTGCCACGTTAAAAACGAGGCAGCCGCCATGGAGTGTGAGTCAAGTTGCTCAACAGCTAGCCATTCGCTTTTTGCAAATGGATTCGTTTGTGACGTGGACAAAAGAGCAACTAGCGGCTGAGCGGGAGCGGGTGTTCCAAGCGCTTCCAGCCGAACGGTACGACGTCTCGCCGTCAGTCGTCAACTTTTACTTGTTGCGTCCACGGACAGGGCGGACGGAGGCGCTGCTCTTCCATTTATTAAAGAAAGGGATTGTACCGCGGCATACGATGAATTTCCCCGGACTTGACGGCCGCTATGTTCGGCTGGCCGTCAAAACACCGATGGAAAACGACCGGCTTCTCGAAGCGCTTGCGGGGTGGGATGGATGATCGTGTTTGTGAGCGGCGCGGTGCGCAGCGGCAAAAGCGAAGTGGCGGAAGCATGTGCTAGGAGTCTCGCTCATGGCGGCCGTCTCCATTATCTTGCCACTGCGCAGGCGACGGATGAGGAAATGGCGGCGCGCATCCGTCGCCATCAAGAGCGGCGCACAGCCAGTGGGGCGTACTGGATGGTGTGGGAAGGGCCGGCACGTCTTGAGCAGCTTGCCGAGTCGCTTCGTCCTTCCGACGTTGTGCTCATTGATTGTTTAACCATGTGGCTGGCGAATGACTTGTTTGTCGGCGACAGTTGGCGAACGGAGGAGGCGTCATTCGCCATCGCCGGCCATCTGTTAGATGACGTGCGGAGTTTAGCGGATGCTTGCCGCGCTGTTGTCATCGTTTCAAACGAACTGTTTTCTGGCGGTGTACCGACTGATCCTGGCACGTTTTGCTATATGAAAACGCTCGGTTGGCTTCATCAACAGTTGGTTGCAGAAGCGGCGGTTGCCGCGGTGGTTGAATGCGGTCTCGTTCGAGTGAAAAAAGGGCGGTGGCCGCAATGAGGCAGATGTGGAACGGCTGGCTGTTGGCGTTGCAGTTGTTTACCGTCATTCCAATTCGGCGATCAATTGAATGGAATGACATCCATGTCCGTTGGCTCGTGCGCAGTATGCCGCTTGCGGGGGCGGCGATCGGGGCGCTGGCTGCTGGGACATATGCTTTATGTTCTATGTTTTCGTTCGGCACGCCGCTCTTTTTGGCGCTTTTTCTTCTTTGGCTCGGTATTTGGCTGGCTGGCGGTTTGCACGCCGACGGCTGGATGGATGTGAGCGACGCCTTTTTTTCATATCGCGACGCCAAACGGCGACAAGAGATTATGTCCGATTCGCGTGTCGGCGCATTCGCTGTTTTGTCGCTTGCCTGTTTATTGTCATTTCGTTGGTTGTTTTTGTATGAGACGATTAAGGCCGAGATTCCGCCAGCTTTGTTTGTTGCGATTCCGCTTTTATCGCGTTCGGGGGCCGCTTGGCTGCTTTCTGTCGGCAAGCTGGCGAAACCGACAGGAATGGCGGCATCAGTGCGCGAATATATTTCATGGCACGATGCTGTCTGGGCGTTGGTGCTCGCTTTCCTCGTCCTTTCACTTCTCTCGGTGCTCGGGGGCGTCCCTGTATGGACAAGTGCAGCGCTCGCTGTGGCGATGGCGCTTTTGGCGTTAGGAGCCAAGCCATGGGTGGAAAAACAGTTTGGCGGCGTTACCGGCGATGTGCTCGGAGCGCTGATTGAAGGAGGGGAGACGCTTTTATGGGGCGTCGTTTGGCTATTACATTCATCCGCCATGGGATGACAGCGTTGAACCGCCAGCGGGCGTATATTGGTTGGACGGATGCGCCGTTGGCTGCTGCTGAGCGCGTTCGGCTCAGCAGCCTAAAGCCCAAGCTGCCTATGGCGGTTGACCGGATTGTTTCGAGCGATCTTCGCCGCTGCCGGGAAACGGCTGCCTTATTGTTCGGCGGCCGTCCAGCGGACTGGTGGACAAGCTGGTGGCGCGAGCTGTCGTTTGGCGATTGGGAAGGAAAGACCTTCGCCGAGTTAAACGAGGATCCGGCATACCGCCAATGGCTTGAAGCGCCGTTTTCTGTGGCGCCACCTGGCGGAGAAAGCTATGCTGGTTTTCAGAAGCGCATCAAACAGGCGTTCACAAAGACGCTCGCTTTGGCTGAGCGAAGCGGTGCCCGCCATATCGCCGTCATCACCCACGGCGGCCCGATCCGCTTCATGCTCGAGCAATATGCACCGACTTCGCGTTCCTTTTGGGAATGGGACGTGCCGTTTGCAGGCGGGTATACGCTTGATTCAACGATCGGGCGCTGGAAGGGGGGAGAGCGATGCATTTCGTTGTCGGCGGTGCGTTTCAAGGAAAACGAAAATGGGTGCGGGAACGATATGGAATAGGAGACGGCGTTCAGATTGTATGGCATGACGGCTATCAAGAGCCATACGGGCCGCCGAACGGCGTCAAGGTGGCGAAAACGGTCGTCTTTGAGGGACTCGAAGCCGCCATTCGCCGCCTTCCGGATACCGCGGAATGGGAGCGATTTTTCCACGCTTGGAAGCAGTGGGAAGACGAAGTGGCTGGCCGCACCGTCGTCTGGGTTGGGACAGACGTAACGCAAGGCATCGTTCCTACCGATCCAGCGGATCGTCGCTGGCGCGATGCCGTTGGGGTATGCTACCAGCGGCTTGCTGCCATGTGCTGCCGTGTCGACCGGCTTTGGTGCGGGTTAGCAGAACGATTAAAATAAAGGGGAGAGGACGAATGAAACTGTATACACGAACAGGGGATCAAGGAAAAACGAGTTTAGTCGGCGGGCGCGTCGATAAAGATCATTTGCGCGTCGAGGCGTACGGAACGGTTGATGAGGCGAATTCGTTCATCGGCTGGTCGCTCGCTTTATTGGCAGGCGATGAGCGGTTTCGTGACCTTTGCGCCGAGTTGCAAAAAATCCAGCACGAGCTGTTTGACTGCGGCGGTGACTTGGCCATCGTTAACGGGAAGATGCCGTATAAAGTGACCGAGGAGATGGTCACGTTTTTAGAACAGCGCATTGATGAGTACGTGCAAGAGGCTCCGCCGCTGCAGAAGTTCATTTTGCCAGGCGGTTCGAAGGCGGCGGCTGCGCTTCATATGGCGCGCACGGTGACAAGGCGGGCGGAACGGTGCATCGTTTCCTTGCAAAAAGCGGAACCGATCAATGATGCCGTACTCAAATATATGAATCGTCTATCGGATTATTTGTTCGCTGCTGCCCGGGTGGTGAACGCGCGCTTAGGGGTGGCCGACATCGAATACGAACGGAGTGCCATTGTGTTCCGAGACAAGGAGGAAAAACAATGAACCGCCGTTTTGCCTGGCTGGCCGTTTGTATGGCGCTTTCTGTCATCGGTTCGTTCATCAAGCTACCGACGTTTGTCGGTAGCATCGCTTTAGACAGTGCGCCGGCACTCGTTGCCGCCGCTGTTCTCGGCCCGCAAGCCGGAGCAACGGTCGCCGGGCTTGGCCACTTCATTTCCGCCTATATCGGCGGCTGGCCGCTCGGCCCGTTCCATTGGCTTGTCGCTTGTGAAATGGCGGTGCTTGGTGCGTTGTTTGCCGCGATGTACGGGCGGGGCTGGCGCTTTGGTGGAGCGATCGCCTTTTTTGTCGGTAACGTGTTCTTGGCGCCGTTGCCGCTTGTCGTTGCGTTCGGTTGGCCGTTGGTTATCGCGGTCATTCCGCCGCTGTCGGTGGCCACTGCTATGAATATATTGATCGCCATGGCGGTTATGCCGTCTGTCGTCCGCTTGGCAGCGAAAGTAGGGGGGAAGGCGCCGCATGCGTGATGTGCTTTTTCTCCCGCTCACCGATGGTGTTGAACTAGCGATTGCCGCCGACGGTTCAGCAGCGGTTGGGGAAAAACAAGGTGATGCGGTGTTTGTTCCGGCCGAGACAACTGCCTATTTTGCTGCCCGCGTCGCCTTAATGGAATTAGTAAGCGTCGGGGCAGAGGCAAAGGCGGTTGTGCTGCAAAACTTTATTGCTGATGAGCGATGGGAAGCTCTTTGCCGTGGCATTAGGCAAGCGGGCAGTGAGCTGGGACTTGATCTCCCAATTACAGGCAGCAGTGAATCAAATTTTGCCACCGTACAGTCGGCGCTTGGGGTGACAGCGATCGGAACAGTGGCTCATGGACAAAAGAGAATCGGCATCACACCGGAGACAGCCAAGTTTGCCGTTATCGGTCGTCCGCTCGTCGGCTCAGCCGTGTTGGTGCACTCGGACTGGATCGCGCCTCTTTCACTCGTTGCCGAACTTCTCGCTTCTCCGTATGTTTATGAATTGATCCCTATCGGTTCAAAAGGTATTTATTATGAATGGACACAGCTGTTGGCCGCCAACGGCCGTCAGTGGTGCGCCTGTGCGTGCCCGCTGCCGCTCTTTGCTTCCGGCGGTCCGGCAACCTCTTTGCTGATCAGTTATGACCCGGCTGGAGAGCAGGTGTTAAGGAAGCAGGCTGGACGTCTCTTTTTTTCGCTGTTTGCCGAGCTGTAATCGCCTGATGTTTTTAGATAAAAAACAGTTTCCTTTTCGTTTTCCACCCGTTATCATGAAGATAATGGGATTTTTTTGGTTTCGGTCCATGGAAAAGGATAGGGGGAGAGAGACGATGGACCCCGTCTTTGAACAGTTGTATGAAAAGTATCATGACGATTTGTTTAATTTTTTGTTTTACATGGTGCGGAATCGAGAGCATGCCGAAGATTTGGTCCAAGAAGTGTACGTGAAAGTGCTGCGTTCGTATAAGCGGTTTAAAGGGCAATGCAGTGAAAAAACGTGGCTGCTGTCCATTGCGCGCCATGTGGCGATCGATTTTTTCCGCCGGCAAAAACATCGGCGCAAATGGGCTGGTCCGTCGGAATGGAGCGAAGAGTCGATCGGCGCCGATGAACCGATGCCGGAGGAGGTTGCCATTCAAAAGGAGGAAATTCAACTCATGTATCGCTGTTTGGCGCGCTGTACGGTCGATCAGCAGCTTGTGCTCGTCCTCCGATTCATCCAGTCGCTGTCGATCGCGGAAACGGCAGCAGCGCTTGGCTGGACGGAGAGCAAAGTAAAAACGACGCAACACCGCGCGTTAAAGGCGCTGAAGCAATATATGGAGGAAGAGGCAGAACGGGAGGGGTGGCAACATGAAAAAGCTCAACTGGAATGAGCGATGTATTCAACACGGACTTGAACAGTTGCCCGTTGTCAAAGACCGCCGCGCGAAAGAGGATATTTACGAGCGGCTAGAGCGCGCCCGACGAGCGGCGCGCTGGAAACGGCGCTGGCTTCCGGCAGTTGCGTCGGCGGCGGTGCTTGTTGCGGCTGCGTTTGCCGCTCCTCGTCTAATCATTCCGGAACCGGCGGACAAACAGGTAGCCTCTTCATCTGCCGTTCAGACATGGCGAGCGAACGATGTTTCTTCCCATCCAGAAGCGATGATGGCGACCGAGGTGTCGAATGAAGCGGTAAGTAAAGTGGTAATCGCCTTACCTGACCGGAAAATCGGCATGGTTGTACCGGTAGTTGTCCCGCTTTTCGGCCGTTTTGCCCTGGAAGAACGGCTGACGGCAGCGTTGGATGAGCTCAACCGCTCCTCGTTACGAAGCGCAGCCAAATGGCTTGATGGCATAACGATGGCACCAGAAGCAGGCAACAGGGGCACTTGGGCGGTGCGCGTTCCGGCCGACCATCGCATATTTACCGCTGATCGCGAGGAGCAGCAGCTGTTTTTCATGGCGGTGGTGGAAACCGTGCGGCAAATGGGCGGACAGAATATCCGCTTTTTCACCGGAGCGGAGGAAGGTCTTGACCTATCAGCATCTGGACCGTTGAAAACGACAAAAGTGGATCAGCAAAAACGAATTTATTATATAAACCGCCTTTCTTCGTTCGGCCATGCCGTGCTCATTTCAGTACCGAGCTCCGCCCGCTCGTTTTCCGAGGCGGTGCAGCGGATGAAAAAACCGGGCGGCCGTGGGCTTGAGCCGGCGATTCCACCGGAAGTGAAGGTGGATCACGTTCATGCCAGTGGGCGTCATGCCACTGTTTCACTTCGCTTTTCCGCTTCGCTGGACGCAGCGGATGCGGCGCGCATGGCAGAAGCGATTTTATTGACGGCGAAAGAGTTTGGCTTGCTTGAGGTGACGTTGGCGGCTAATGGCCGCTCGTCCATCGGTCCGTATCCGCTCGGGGAGCGGATTAAGGTGCCGGCCGGTCCGAACGAGGAACTATTGACGGCAGGCGGCCGATAGCGGCCGATGCCTCCTTTTGGTCATTTTACGGGGGCGTTTTGTTACAGTTTTGTTAATGTCGGCGTCGTGTTGTTCTATCGATCATCGTTTTGACATAAGACATATATGGTGCGAAGAAGGAAGGAGGAATGGAGAATGGATGATGTCATGAGACGGATCCTAGCGGTTGCGGGTGTGGCAGTATGCGTCGGTCTGTTGTTTCTCGTCGGTGCCAACGGATGATTGGATGAATATTCGAAAAACGGTTGTCCTCTTTCGCGGTGATGCGTTATAATGAGAAAAACATCAGGAGAGGAGAAAGACAGATGTTGACCGACTACCATAACCATCTTGAACGGGGGACATTGACGCTTGATTATTTGCGTCAATTTACGGATGAGGCGGCGAAAAAAGGGATTGAGCATTTCGGCATTTCCGAACACGCGTATCATTTTTATCAAACAAAAAACATTTTGTCCAATCCGTGGGTGGAAGCGCGCCGCTGCTACGATATGGCTGATTATGTCCAGCTGTTCCATGAAGCGTGGGATGCCGGCATCGATGTGAAAATGTCCATCGAAATGGACTATACGCCAGGCAAGCATGAAGAGATGGCGGCGTTCATCCGCTCGTACGATTTTGACTATGTCATCGGCTCCATCCATTGGGTCGACGACTTTGGCATTGACTTAGTCGAATATCGCCGCGAGTGGGAACGTCGTGATTTGTACGATACATACCGCAAATATTTTGATCAAGTCGTGACGCTTGCTGAATCGAACTTATTTGATATTATCGGTCACCTCGATTTGGTGAAAATTTTTAAATATGTTCCGGAAGATGAAGAATTTTTGCTCGAGCAATATGACCGGGCGACAACGGCGCTCGCTAATTCAAAAACATGCGTTGAGATCAGCACGGCCGGGCTGCGTAAGCCGGTCGGTGAGCTGTACCCGGATCCACGCTTGCTAAAAATGTGCTATGAAAAAGGCATTCCAATCGTCTTCTCCTCTGACGCGCACGTGCCGGAACATGTCGGTGCCGACTTTGATAAGGCAATTGAACTTGCCCGCAGCGTTGGTTATACTGAGTTGATGACGTTCTCGAAAGGAGAACGGAAGGCAGTGCCGCTCGGTTGAACGGAATGATACGATGAAAAAACATGCAGGTTTCCAATCCTGGGAGCCTGCATGTTTTATGGCCGGACGGGATGGATTGTGGCGTGATGCAAGAGAAATTCCGGTGGGGGACGGACGCCGTTTCACTGTTTGACGTAACGGCCGAAAAAACGCAGGCTTCGAAACAAGAAGCCTGCGTTTTTTATGACTACGCCTCAAGGCGTTTGACGGTCTCAATATCATCAATTTGCGCCAATGTTTTTAACACGGCATCGTCAACAGGTTTGTCCAGCGAGAGGATCATCATCGCTTTTCCCCCTGCCTCTTGACGACCGACTTGCATCGTTGCGATGTTGACGTCGTGGGCTCCGAGAATGTTCCCGACTTTCCCGATCATCCCCGGACGGTCTTGATGCTGGATGTAAAGAAGATGGCCTTCCGGAGCGAAATCAATGGCGACGCCGTCGAAGTGGACGATGCGATCGCCGTAGTTCGGCACGTGCGTCCCTTTAATCGTGAACGTTTTGTTCTCGCCATGGACGGTAAGCGAAATGCAGTTCGCATACCCATGCGTTTCATCAGAAAATTTTTCGCCGTACGTAATGCCGCGCTCTTTGGCGACCATGGCGGCGTTTACCTCATTGACGGTGGAGGCGACGCGCGGTTGCAAGAAGCCCGCGAGCAAGCTGCGGGTGATATACGTCGTTTCCAAATCAGCGACTGTGCCGGCATAGGTGACGGACAGCTCTTGCACCGGGATGTTCATAAATTGCGACGCGATTAAGCCGAGCTTCCGTCCTAAATGATAGAATGATTGAATTTTTTCATAGACGTCTTTTGACAAGGCCGGCAAGTTAATCGACGACGTGACCGGCTGTCCTTCGACAAAGTGAAGCAACTCTTCAGCGACCTGCGTGGCAACGTTCAATTGCGCCTCAACGGTCGATGCCCCTAGGTGCGGCGTAGCGATGACATTGGAGAACGCCAAAAGCGGATGGTCGCCTGGCGGCTCTTGTTCAAAGACGTCAAGGGCGACGCCAGCGACGTGGCCGCTTTCTAAAAACGGAATGAGCGCCTGTTCATCGATGATGCCGCCGCGGGCGCAGTTGATCAGATAAACTCCTTTTTTCGTTTTTGCCAAGTTTTCCGTGCCAAGCAGCCCCCGCGTTTCTTTTGTCAGCGGTGTATGGACGGTGATGATGTCGGCGGAAGCAAGCACTTCATCGAGCGAATGGATGGAGACACCGAGTTTTTCCGCCCGCTCTTTCGTTAAAAACGGGTCATATACGTGCACGGTCATGCCAAACGCGCGCGCCCGTTTGGCGACTTCTGATCCGATGCGGCCAAAGCCAATTACGCCAAGCTTCTTGCCAAACAGTTCTTTGCCGACAAACGCTGAGCGATTCCATTCCCGCGATTTGACGGAAATGTGCGCCTGCGGGATATGGCGAACAAGCGCCGCCATCATCGCAAATGTGTGTTCAGCAGCGGAAATTGTATTGCCGTTTGGTGCGTTAATAACGACGATGCCGCGTTTTGTCGCCGCGTCGATATCAATGTTGTCAACACCGACACCGGCGCGACCGACAATTTTCAAGTTCGTCATTTTTTCCAATAGGTCTTCCGTCACTTTCGTCGCGCTGCGCACAAGCAAGGCGTCGAACGTATGTAATTCGTCTTCAACTTCGCCAACTTTTTTTTGCACAATGTCAATATGTGCTGATGTGCGCAATGGCGCCAAACCTTCTTCACTAATGGCGTCGGAAACGAGTACGCGAAACACGGCTAGTGCTCCTTTCTTTTTCGAAGATGTTAAATTTCTGATAATTTAACATACTAAAGCGGTGTCTGTCAATGGGGTTTGAAGAAGTTATACAAATGAAAACGATTTCTTGTTTGATAATGTTCGGTTTTAGAAAAAGAAAAACGCCCATATTAAAGAATATGGGCGAGATAGTTCGGAAATAGATACAATGTCCGTTCTGGTTAGTGTCTAGTGTCGATTATTGATTTTTTTCTCATTGTAGCGGGCGATGCATTCCTCGATCAATTTGGCAGCGGCTTCTGGACCTTCCCATGTGCCGATTTCTGTTCGTTTGCCTTGCAAGTCTTTATAGCGTTCAAAGAAGTGGGCGATTTCTTTCAGTTTATGCTGCGGCAAGTCTTCGATTGAGCGAACTTCATCAAACCGAGGATCCTCAACCGGTACGCCGATTAGTTTCGCATCTTCCTCGCCGCTGTCGATCATGTTTAAAAAGCCGATGACGCGCGTATCGATGACGCAGCCTGGGAATGTCGGATTCGTCGTAATGACTAAAATATCGAGCGGGTCGCCATCAAGCGCCAACGTATTTTGTAAGTAGCCATATTCGGCTGGATAAAACATCGGTGAGTACAAAACGCGGTCAAGTTTGAAAATGCCCCGTTCTTTGTCGAACTCATATTTGTTTTGGCTGCCAGTCGGAATTTCAATAAACGCTTCGACAACTTTATTTTCGAATGCCATAACCCGTTCCTCCTTGTTTTGCTCGTTATGTATGCATGAAAACTTGTCCGCCAATGGACGGCGGACAAGACAATCTTATTTTAGCATGTTCGCCCAGTATGCGCTACTTATGGAAGGGGATTTTTTCACGTCTTCACTAAAAAACCTCTTGCCGATCGGCAAGAGGGGGAATCTCAATCAAATTTATTCGGATCGCCGTCAAACGGTTCGTCAGCGACTTTGATTGATTCGGTCGGGCAGCCTTCAAACGCATCCATCATATCGTCAATTAAAATATCCGGCACTTCGACGATTCCTTGGTTGTCATCAAGGGTGACGTAGGCAATGCCGTCTTCGTCGTAATCGTAAATATCTGGAGCTGCTGCGCCACACGCTCCACAGGCAATACAGGTTTCTTTATCGACGATCGTGTACTTTGGCATAAAGATCTAACCTCCCCAAGTTTATTGGAAACGGACGTGCCATCTCCGTGTTGCCTGCTCGGAAATGAACTTTCACTTTTATAATAAGACCGTTTGCCATGCTTTTCAACTAAAAAATTGCTCTCCTGTATTTTTACACATATGCATGTCGTTTATTTTCGTTACCATATGGAAGGGGTGTCAAACTGAATATTTTTCGTGCCGACCAGACGGACGATTTTTGTTACAATAGAGGCGAGGGAGGAACAAGTGATGCGGCATGGTTATGCCTCGTTTCTGCTTGCGCACTGCTTGCGCCGCTTCAACGGCGAACGGACGCTGGCGGCGGTGTACCATTTATTTTCCGGAAAAAAGTCGGCTCAAACGTTGCAAGACAGCAAATGGTTTCAGCTTGAGCCGTTTTTCGGCACGTGGAAAGATGTGACGGTGGCCAAGCTTGAAGCGGCCGTACAGGAGCTGATCGAACAGCAGTTGGCCGCGCCGGGGGCGAACCGGACGTATAGGTTGACAGAAGCCGGAAAGCGATGGCTTGATACGCAAGAAAGCATGCTTCCCTGCCATTTGAACGGGTGGCGCTATCATGATATAGAACAGCTGTTTTGGCAGCGGCTCTCTCTCGTTGGCCAAACGTTATCCAACCTCGTTTACAGGCAGCGCTTTACACCGATTTGTCGCGATGAGCGAACGCTTCTATGGGTGAAGCAATATTTGCTCGCCAACGGCTCGCGCCAAACGCTCGCTGCCTCGCTCTACGAGGAGCTCATCCGGCTGCTTGAGGCCGTCTCTGAAGAGGAGGCGACAGTGTTCACGCTGCGGTTGACGAGCGCCGTGCGCATCGGCTGGACGGCGGAGCAAATCGCTGCCTATTTGGAAACAGATGTGCTCTATGTGCAGTTTCAATTTCGCAACGTTCTCCATTATATGATGGCGGAGGCCGAGGCCGGTCGCGCTCCGACGATGGCGGAGCTGATGGACGGACTCGTGCCGGTGCAGCTGACGCAATCGGCGCAAAAAACGTACGAATGGCTGCAGAAAGGAAAAACGATGGAAGAAATCGCACTCCTTCGCCGCCTAAAGCGCAGTACGATTGAGGATCATATTGTCGAAATTGCTGCCAATGTACCTAGTTTTTCGATCGCACCGTTTGTGACAGATGAGAAGGCGGCTTCGATTCAAGCGGCGGCGCGGGCGCTCGGGACGCGCAAGTTAAAGCACATCCGCGAGGCGCTCGGCGGCGCAGTCAGTTATTTTGAAATTCGTCTCGTTTTAGCAAAGGAAGTGGGACGTTGGATGAATTAATAAAAATCTTGCATGCGCAATTCGGACATGCCTCGTTCCGTCCGGGGCAGCGGGAAGTGGTTGAAGACGTGCTCGCCGGACGCGATGTGTTGGCGATGTTGCCGACTGGAAGCGGCAAGTCGCTTTGCTATCAGCTGCCGGCGTATTTGCTCCCCGGAAGCGTGCTTGTTGTTTCGCCGCTTGTCTCGCTCATGGAAGACCAAGTCGAACAGCTGCGCCGGCGAGGGGAAAAGCGGGTGATTGCTTTCCATAGCTTGCTCGATGCCGAAGAAAAATGGCAGGCGCTCGCCTCGCTGCCCGATTTTCGCTTCATTTACGCTTCGCCGGAAATGCTGCAATCGGCAAAATTTTTGACGGCGCTTGGGCGTACGCGCATTTCCTTATTTGTTGTCGATGAAGCGCATTGCATTTCTCAATGGGGCTATGATTTCCGCCCCGACTTTTTAAAACTAGGGACGGTCCGGCGCGCGCTCGGTTCGCCGCCGTGCTTGGCGCTGACGGCGACGGCGCCGCCGGAAGTGCGGGATGATATCGTCCGTACGCTCGGGATGGAGCGCGCCTGCCTCCATATTTATTCTGTCGACCGCCCCAACATCGCCTTAAAGGTTGAGTATTGCTTGTCGGCTGAGGAAAAAGCAGCGCGTTTAGTTGAATATGCGAGGCAGCTTGAAGGGCCAGGGATCGTTTACTTTTCGAGCCGTCAATGGGCGGAAGAAATGGCGCGCCGCCTTGAGCAGAGCGGAGCGGGGCGGGTGGCGTACTACCACGCCGGCATGGACGGAGAGCAGCGGCTGCTCGTGCAGCAGCAATTTTTATACGGTCAGCTCGATATCGTTTGTTGCACGAGTGCGTTTGGCATGGGCGTGAACAAAGAAAACGTTCGGTTTGTGCTCCATTTTCATATGCCGGCCCAGCTCGAGGCGTACGTCCAGGAAATTGGGCGCGCCGGGCGCGACGGGGCGCCGAGCTTGGCTGTGCTGTTTTACGCTGATGGCGATCGGGCCATCGCCCAAGCGGTGGCTGAAGCCGAGCTTCCCGACCCGCACGAGCTGCGTGAATGGTGTTGGCGGCTCCCGGACAACGTTGCTGTGGAGCAATGGAATGCTGCCATCGAAGCAAGCGGGTTTACGGAGATACAAAAACGGCTCTTGACGTACTTGTTAGAATGGGGACAAACAGCGCCGCCTGGTCGGCTCACGGCAGAGGTGAAGGAGCAACTGTACGAAAGAATGGCCGCGGCGATTGAAACGCGGCGGCGCTGGAAGCGAAAAAAGCTGCATGAAATGGACGACTGGGTGCACACATCTTCCTGCCGGCGCGCGATGATCGTTCGCGCGTTCGGGGAAGAGCTGACGGACAAGCCGGGTGACTGCTGCGACTGTTGTGGGCTGCGGCTCGATGCCTATATGCGTGACACCCGTCGCTTGGCTGCGGCGCCGATTCGCCATTGGCGTGAAGAGCTATGGCAAATGTTTTTCAGCAGGGGGCGGCAAGATGAGACGGCAAAGTGAACAAATCCGACATATGACAGACCGCGAAGTGCTTTTTCATCTTTATTTGACGCAAGCGTTGTTGCTTATCGTTGCCGGCGTCGTCTCATTCTTTTTGTTCGATTGGACCGAGTGGCGCCAGCTTTGGCGGTTTGATCTGAGCGATGTGCTGTTATACGGAGTAGGTGCGGCGGCGCTCGTGTTGACGGCTGACTTTTTGGCGATGCGTTATTTGCCGGAAGACTGGCATGATGACGGCGGAGTGAATGAAAAAATTTTTCGCAACCGCTCCATTCCCCATCTCTTTTTTTTATGTGTGCTGATTGCCGTTACCGAAGAGTGGCTGTTTCGCGGCATCGTGCAGACACATTGGGGGCTTTGGGTGGCGAGTGCGATCTTTGCCGTGCTGCATGTCCGTTATTTGGAAAAATGGTTTTTATTCTTCATGGTTATCCTTCTTAGCCTGTTTCTTGGCGTGCTGTATGAACGGACGGATAGTTTATGGGTGACAGTCATCGCTCATTTTTTAATTGATTTTGTGCTTGCTTTACATATTCGATTGAGTCGGGAGACGGAGGAGGAAGAGGAGTAAAGAGATGGAAGGGACATCGAAGCGTCTAGAGCGGAGAAAACGGTCGGCGGCGGATACGAATACGCCGTTATCACGCCTAAAAAGGCGGCGGCAAAAAGAAGAACAAAAGCGAAAATACATCCCAGTTCGCTTGCTGGCGCTTTTGTTTTTGGCGCTGCCAGCCACGGTGATGGCCATCTACCACGCCCGATCGGATTCCGGGACGGTTACAGTCGTCCGCCATGAGGAAAGCAGCAACCGGGAAAAGGTGCGCATCATTCAAGCCGACGACGTGAAGGCTGCCGAACAAACGCCGAAACGGGAGCGGTCAGCGGACGAAAAAGATGTGGATCAAACGAACAGCAAGACGGTCACCCATGTTGTCGCGGCGAACGAAACGCTATACAGCATTGCCATGAAATATTACGGCACGCCAAGCGCGATGGAACTCATCAAAAAAGAAAACGGCTTGTCAACTAACCGGCTTGAGCCAGGGCAAACGCTGCGCATTCCGCTTCATGAACAAAACTGAGTGCGGCCGACCCCGGCATGCAAACAATCGATGATCGGTGTTTTCTCCTTTGTTCTAATGTCGCTTGAAGCGGCATATGATGGACAATAGAAGAGGACAAGGGGGAGAGCACGATGGCCCATTTTCCGAGTGAATTTTCCCTCGATGAAGTAACAAAAGAAATGTTGCTTGCTGTCATTGAAAAGAAGAAAAAATGGGAGCGGCTCGAAAAGCGAACGACCATCTTGCAAGTTGCTTCATTTGTTGGCTTAGCTGCTTTCCTTCTTTATGTTATTGCCAATGTTTCGGCCGTTGCGACGTGGAGCGAGCGGCTTGCTTGGTTTTTTGCCGCACCTGTCCACATTTTCATCTTGCTTCTTTTATGCACGGTGTATTGGTTAGCTGTCTATTACAAAGGAAAAAGCGAAAAGGCGGAAGATGATTTTCACGCTCTCCGTTGCGAAATTATTCAAAAAAGTATCGATTTATGGAAAGACGAAGAGCAGTGGAACGGGCGCCACCGGTTGTTTGAGTGGCTGAAGCGGGAGTACGACATTAACCTGTATTATGAACACAGCTGAATGGGCGATTCCATCCAGCTGTGTTCAGTTTAGAAAAATTTTTTTTGGTTCCGTTCTTCTTTTAAAATTTCCACCGCTTCGCGGAATCGTTGTGAATGAATAATTTCCCGCTCGCGTAAAAAGCGGAGCCCATCGTTTAAGTCTGGGTCGTCACTCATATTAATAATCCATTGATACGTAGCGCGAGCCTTCTCTTCAGCAGCGATGTCTTCGTACAAGTCCGTGATTGGGTCGCCTTTCGCTTGAATGTACGTTGCCGTGAACGGAACGCCGGCAGCGTTATGGTAAAAGAGGGCGCGCTCATGGTCGACGTAATGAGGCTCAAGCCCGGCTTCTTTCAGTTGTTCCGGCGTCGCGTCTTTCGTTAGTTTGTACACCATGGTTGCGATCATTTCGAGATGGGCGAGCTCTTCTGTGCCGATGTCGTTTAGCAATCCGATCACTTTCGATGGCAATGTATAACGCTGGTTTAAGTAACGGAGTGCGGCAGCGAGCTCTCCGTCCGCCCCGCCGTACTGTTCGATCAAATATTTTGCCAGTCTCGGGTTGCACGTGCTGACGCGGACCGGGTATTGCAATTTTTTTTCATAAATCCACATCATCCATTCCTCCTTGCGCTCGTGATGTATCGGCTACACTTGCCAAGGCCACGGCGTGTCGTCCCAGTTCCACGGGTAGTTGGAATAGCTATGGCCAAACTGCTCAAGCGGCCCGTAGGCGGCTTCAAACTGTTTTTTCAACTGTCTCCGCTTTTGAGCGAGTTGGTTAAATTGTTGAATCGCTTGGTAGTCGGTTGGATGGGTGTCTAAATAAAGCGTGAGCTCAACGAGGGCAAAGTCGACCGCTTGCAGCTCCTCCAAACGCTCGTAATACTCCTTTGGCATTTGTTTCATGAGCCATCACCTTTTGTTTTTGTTTCGTAAGGGCTGTAATAAGGGTCGTAAAACACTTTCCAAAGCGTTCCTTTCATTAATGCTTCACGCAGAGGGAATTGCGGCAGGTTTGGAGGCTGGAATCCGATGTATAAGTTCGGCGCGGTGACGTACGTTTTGACGCGGATCGGCGGGCACGGATCAAACGGACTAATATACGGCTCATATTGTTTGCGCGTCGTAAACACAAAACCCCTCCTTTTTTGGTAAAGTTCAGTCTATATGTATGATAGAGCGACATCGTTCATGTCTGTTTGGCATGCTGAATCATAGGAATAAAACGAAGGAGGAAAAAATGGGTCGTCTATGGATGACAGCCATGGCCGCTGTTTTAGGCGCCTATTTGTTTTTTCGCTGGCTGCCGCCGCTTCAGCCGTTTTCCTTGGCTCAGTTTTTGACAGGATTTCTGTTTGTCCCGCTGCGGACATGGCTTGCACTTGCTTGTTTTTTCCTTGGTGTTGCCGCTAATGGAGCCCTCATCCGCATGGTGATCATCGGGAGCGTGCGCCTACTGTCCGGCCGGCGGTTTCGTGTTGGTGAATGGGTAGTGAGTATGGCGGCGCTTAGCCATTTTTATTGGGCGTTTCAGTTTCATTGGCAAACGGCGGCGCTTTTTTTCGTTTTTTCCTTCTTTTATGGTATGATGACGTTGAGAGAACGCCGGTTGAGCGAAGGTGACCGGCTTTAGCAGGAGGAAGTATGTTCATCGGGGGAGCGATCATTAGTTTTCTGTTTTTGTTTGGATATATGTGGAAAGAAGCGCACAGCAATCGGATTCGTCATGTGACGCTGTCGTTTCCTCATTTTCCCGACAATGGGCCTCCGCTTACGATTTTTTTTATTTCTGATATTCATCGGCGGAGCGTTTCGTGCCGCATGCTTGAGACGGTGAAAGGTAAAGCGGACCTCGTCGTGATTGGCGGCGATTTGGCTGAGAAAGGGGTGCCGGCTGCGCGCGTCCGTGAAAACGTACGTCGGCTGCAAACGGTCGCTCCTGTTTATTTTGTTTGGGGAAACAATGATGACGAAGTCGACTACGATCTTCAATCATTGCTCGAGGAAGAACGCGTCTATGTGCTCAAAAACAAAGCGGAAGTATGGGAGCACGGCGGTGTGCCGATCGCGCTCATCGGCGTCGGTGATGTCAGCCGTAAGGAGGCGGATATCGCTCGGGCGCTCGAACACGTCCCGCCTGAATCATTTCGCATTTTAGCCTGTCATAATCCGGCAATCATTGCTCGTCTCGAAGATGAGCAACATATTTCGCTCGTGTTGAGCGGCCATACACATGGTGGACAAATTCGGCTGTTTTCGTTTGGGTTGTATGAAAAAGGAGGGCTCAAATGGCACGGCAACACGGCGTTGTTCACGAGTAACGGCTACGGGACGACCGGGGTGCCGCTTCGCCTTGGGGCGCCGGCAGAAACCCATCTCATCAAAATTGTGCCTGGGAAACTGGCAACCGAGAAAAAATGCTTGTCTAAAACCGGGAAAACGATGTAAACTCATTAATAATAACAAACGAACCAATTGCGAGTTGCAACATACAATAACGGTAAGAGATGGCTCTGTAGGTAAGGAGGGGTTGCCGATGCGTCTTGAGCGCTTGACCCACAATAAAATAAAAATCTTTTTGACGTTTGACGATTTGCTGGACCGCGGATTGACAAAAGACGATTTGTGGAGAGACACGTTTAAAGTGCATCAGCTGTTCCGAGATATGATTGAGGAAGCAAGCGAAGAGCTCGGCTTCGAAGTGAACGGATCGATCGCGGTCGAAGTTTACTCTTTACCGGCACAGGGCATGGTCGTTATCGTTACGAATGAGGGCGACTACAACGACATCGAAGAAGAATTTGCGGACGATTACATTGAAATGCAAGTAACGCTCGATGAGAGCGATGACATATTTTACGAATTTCAAACGTTCGAAGATGTCATTCAGCTCGCCCATCGTTTGTGTGCGGTCGGCTGCCTCGACGGCACGCTCTATTCGTACCAGGGCCGCTTTTACTTGCATGTTGCCGAAGAACCACCGATTCCGCTCGACAATTTTGTCGCCTTGCTGGCCGAGTTCGGCAACCCGGCTACGATAACGATACACCGTGTGCAAGAATATGGGAAACGATTAATGGAACGCCGCGCCATTGAGCAACTCGTTCATTATTTCCGGGCTAACTAAGCACGACTAGACTCCTGTATATGGACAAGGAGTCTATTTTTTCGCAGGAAACAATGTTTGGAATGTTTGGTCCGTTTCAGCCTTTTTTCCTTTGCATCCGCCATCAGAAGGTGTATACTATGACATGGAGGGCGACAAACTATTATAGCGAGCTTATAGGAGGTTTACGTGATGGCAGCCGATAAGCATACGGAAGACAAAGAACAACAGTACGACGTGTTGGCGTCGACGCAAATTGTTATACATAGAGCATTGGAAAAGCTCGGCTACCCGGAAGAAGTATACGAGCTCCTGAAAGAGCCGATCCGCGTGCTGACCGTCCGCATTCCGGTGCGCATGGACGACGGATCGGTGAAAATTTTTACTGGCTATCGGGCACAGCATAACGATGCGGTCGGTCCGACAAAAGGTGGCGTGCGCTTCCATCCTAATGTCACTGAACGTGAGGTGAAAGCGCTGTCTATTTGGATGACCTTAAAATGCGGTATCGTCGATCTGCCGTATGGCGGCGGCAAAGGCGGTATCGTCTGTGATCCGCGCACGATGTCGTTCCGCGAGCTTGAACGGTTGAGCCGCGGCTATGTGCGCGCCATCAGCCAAATCGTTGGACCATCCAAAGACATTCCAGCACCTGATGTGTTTACGAACTCGCAAATTATGGCGTGGATGATGGATGAGTATAGCCGCATCCGTGAATTCGATTCGCCGGGCTTTATTACCGGAAAGCCACTCGTGCTCGGCGGTTCGCATGGTCGGGAAACAGCGACGGCCAAAGGGGTGACGATTTGTATCCGCGAGGCGGCGAAAAAACGCGGCTTGTCGCTCGAAGGAGCGCGTGTCGTCGTTCAAGGGTTTGGCAACGCCGGCAGCTATTTGGCGAAGTTTATGCATGACGCCGGTGCGAAAGTCGTTGGTATTTCCGACGTATACGGTGCGTTGTACGATCCGAACGGGCTTGATATCGACTATTTGCTCGAGCGGCGTGACAGCTTTGGCACGGTGACGAAGCTGTTTAAAAATACGATTTCCAATAAAGAACTGCTTGAACTCGATTGCGACATTTTAGTGCCGGCGGCTATCGAAAACCAAATTACGGCCGAAAATGCCCCACGCATTAAGGCGAGCATCGTCGTTGAGGCGGCGAACGGCCCGACGACGCTCGAGGCAACCGAAATTTTAACGCAACGCGGCATTTTGCTCGTCCCGGATGTGCTCGCAAGCGCTGGTGGCGTGACAGTGTCGTACTTTGAATGGGTGCAAAACAACCAAGGCTATTATTGGACGGAAGAAGAAGTCGAACAGCGGCTTGAGAAAGTGATGGTCAAGGCGTTTAATAATGTTTATGACATGGCGCAAACGCGCCGCGTTGATATGCGCCTTGCCGCATACATGGTCGGCGTCCGTAAAATGGCGGAAGCGTGCCGATTCCGCGGCTGGGTGTAAACGCGGCGAGCACAGACGTTTGCATGCTGGAGTGAAATCCCCTATCATAAGATAGGGGATTTTTTGCTTCGTGTGAGGTGACAAAAAACATGAGAGAAGAAAAAATTATCATCGTTGGCGGCGGACCATGCGGACTGGCGGCGGCGATCGCTTTGCAGGACGCTGGGTTTTCACCGCTTGTGATCGAAAAAGGGAATATCGTCCATGCGATTTACCGTTTTCCGACGCATCAAACGTTTTTCAGCACGAGTGACCGGTTGGAGATCGGCGGCGTGCCGTTTATTACGGAAAATCGAAAGCCGACGAGAAGCCAGGCGCTCGCGTATTACCGCGAAGTCGTCGTCCGTAAACAAGTGCGCGTCAACACGTTTGAAGAAGTGAAAACCGTCAAGCAGCAAGAAGACGGGACTTTTTTGGTCGAAACGACAAAAGGCAAGTATCGCGCTCAATACATTGTCGTTGCCACCGGGTATTACGACCATCCAAACTATATGAATGTACCGGGGGAAGAGTTGCCGAAAGTAATGCATTATTTTAAAGAAGCGCATCCGTACTTCAACACCGACTGCGTCGTTATTGGTGGGAAAAACTCGAGCGTCGATGCGGCGATGGAACTTGTGAAAGCTGGGGCGCGCGTCACGGTGCTGTATCGCGGCAGCGAGTATTCCAAAAGCATCAAACCGTGGATTTTGCCGGAGTTTGATGCATTGGTGCGCAAAGGCGTCATTCGCATGGAATTTCACGCTCACGTGAAAGAAATTACGGAAGATGCTGTGACTTACGAAGTAAACGGGGAAACGAAAACGATCAAAAACGATTTTGTGTTCGCCATGACTGGCTATCATCCCGACCATAGCTTTTTAACGAATATCGGCGTTCGCGTCGATCCGGAAAGCGGACGGCCGCACTATGACCCAGAAACGATGGAGACAAACGTGCCGGGGGTGTTTATCGCAGGGGTGATCGCCGCTGGTAATAATGCCAATGAAATTTTTATCGAAAACGGCCGTTTTCATGGCGATCACATCGCTGCCTGCATCGCCCAACGAGAGCAGGAAGCATCGGCTCGGAAGCCGCTGTAACAACACCATTTGAGTGCGGTAGAAATTAGGCGGGCATCATGTTTAAAATCGGAAAGCGAAGGTGACGGATGTGACGAAACGGAAAGTAGTGCTGCTGACGACTGGCGGCACGATCGCCAGCAAACGGAATGAACGCTCCGGCCGCTTGAATGCCGGGGCGTTAAGTGGCGAAGAGCTTGCCGCGATGTGCCATTTGCCGAAAGAGATCGAGGTCAAAGTCGAAAGCGTGTTCCAGTTGCCGAGCATGCATTTGACATTTGCGCATTGGCTTGAGCTAAAAAAACGGATTGAGGCGCATTTCGCCGATCCGTCCGTCGATGGTATCGTCGTCACCCACGGGACTGATGCGCTTGAGGAGACGGCGTACTTTCTTGATTTGACTGTGAATGACCCGCGAACGATCGTCGTCACCGGCTCGCAGCGGGCTCCGGCCGATTTGGGCAGCGATGTGTATATCAACATCCGCCATGCCATTTACGCTGCGTGCGCTGAGTCGCTGCGAGGAGCGGGAACAGTCGTCGTGTTCAATGAACGCATTTTTGCCGCCAAATACGTGAAAAAAGAACATGCTTCGAACATTCAAGGGTTTAACTCGTTTGGCTTCGGGTATTTAGGCATTATTGACAACGACGAAGTGCACGTGTACCAAAAACCGATCCGCCGTGAATATTACGAGCTCGTGCGCCCGCTTCCGCCCGTCGATATTGTGAAATGTTATTTGGAAGCAGACGGAAAATTTATTAAAGCAGCCCGCGAAAGCGGTGTGGCCGGCATCGTGCTTGAAGGGGTCGGTCGCGGGCAAGTGGCGCCGAACATGGTCGGTGAAATCGTCAAGGCTCTCGAAGCCGGCATCAAAGTCGTTGTGACGACGAGCGCTGAGGAAGGGGCGGTGTATACGACGTACGATTATTTAGGGAGCGCTTATGACTTGCATAAAAAAGGCGTGATTCTCGGCAGCGATTATGACGCAAAAAAAGCGCGCATCAAGCTCGCCGTCGCCCTCGCCTCCAACGCGGATATCGACAACTTGTTTGCCTATTAGGTGAAGTTGCCTAGTAAATTCTCTTTTTCACTCCCTAGTTTCGTGTTACGATAGAGGTAAAAAGACAGAGAAACGGGGATCGATATGTTTTCGCTCATTTCTGCCGGCGTCGCCCCTGGGGTGGCGCTGCTCAGTTATTTTTATTTAAAGGACGAGTATGAAGCTGAACCGTTGTCTTTTGTGTTGCGCATGTTTTTCTTCGGTGTTCTCCTTGTTTTTCCCATCATGTTTATTCAATACGTGTTGGTGGAAGAAAAAATCATTTCGTCGCCGGCGGCTGAAGCGTTTTTATCTGCGGCGTTGCTCGAAGAGTTTGTCAAATGGTTTATTATCTATTTTTTTGTGTATGACCACGACGAATTTGATGAGCCGTACGACGGCATTGTGTATAGTGCCAGCGTCTCATTAGGTTTTGCGACGTTAGAGAACATTTTATACTTGCTAGCCAACGGATTGGAGACAGCCGTCACCCGGGCACTGCTGCCGGTGTCAAGCCATGCGCTGTTTGCCGTCATTATGGGGTTTTATTTCGGCAAGGCGAAATTTGCTGGCCGAAAGCGCCGTTATTATTTATGGGCATCGTTTTTGCTGCCGTTTTTTCTTCATGGCATCTATGATTGGATTTTGTTGGCCGAGAAACAATGGGGTTATTACATGGGGCCGTTTATGCTTGCCTTATGGTGGGTGGCGCTGCGCAAAGTGAAGAAGGCAAAAGGGTACATCCGCTGTCAAGTGACGTCGTCGGCGCAAGGAGTCGTTCGCAAAGTAGAACTGCCTTAAAAAATGAAGATGGTTGCTATAGCAAGATGTTGGAACGTGAAAAGGGGCATCCGAAAGTCGAAAACACGGCTTTCCGGACGGCCCCTTCTTCTTTTTTCTGTATAAAGAGGAAAGACCGGAGGAAAATAAGGATAAAAACGGCGATGGTCGACGGGAGGTTTGCATATGGTAAGGAAACTCATTGTGTTCACCTTAATAGGCGTCTTAGTATGCCTGCATCCAGCAGGCGATGCTGCCGCCTTTTCCCCGCAAGTCATCCAGCGTGGAGCGGTCGGCGATGATGTCATTGAATTGCAGGCGCGACTGCAATATCTCGGTTTTTACAAGGGAAAAATTGACGGCGTGTTCGGTTGGGGCACGTATTGGGCGCTGCGCAACTTCCAACAAAAATACGGCCTGCCAGTCGACGGGTTGGCCGGTGCCGAGACGAAACGGAAGTTGGTGAAGGCCTCCAAATATTATGAGCAGTTTGTCAAAGAGCAAATTCGCCAAGGAAACGAATTTACCCATTACGGGGGCATCCCGCTCAGCCAGCAAGTGAAAAAGCGCGGCAGCGGGGGAAGAACGGCAAAAACGACGGCGTCGAACGTGCCGAAAGGGTTTTCGCAAAACGATATTCAGTTGATGGCGAACGCGGTTTATGGTGAAGCGCGCGGCGAGCCGTACATCGGCCAGGTAGCCGTCGCCGCCGTCATTTTAAACCGGCTCCAACACCCGTCGTTCCCGGATACGGTTGCTGGAGTCATTTTTCAACCGGGCGCGTTTACTGCGGTCGCTGACGGACAAATTTGGCTGACGCCAAACGAAACAGCAAGAAAGGCAGTGCTTGATGCCATTAACGGTTGGGACCCGAGCGGTGGCGCCATTTACTATTTCAACCCGGCAACCGCGACGAGCGCTTGGATTTGGAGTCGGCCGCAAATTAAACGGATCGGGCAGCATATTTTCTGCAAATAAAAGGAGGGAGACGGAATGGTGCGAAACCTATTGCTTGCGGTGCTCGTCGTTGCCGTCGTCGGCACCGGTTATTGGGGCTACCGCGAGCACTCGGAGAAAAACGCGATTTTAATCCACGCAGAAAACAATTACCAGCGTGCGTTCCACGATTTGGCCTACCAAATCGACTTGCTTCATGACAAGCTCGGCGCAACACTGGCGATGAACTCGCACGCATCATTGTCGCCGGCGCTTGCCGAAGTGTGGAAAATCGCAGCAGAAGCGCACTCAGACGTCGGTCAGCTGCCGCTGTCGCTCTTGCCGTTTAACAAGACGCAAGAGTTTTTATCACAAATCGGTGAGTTCAGCTACCGAACGGCGGTGCGCGATTTGGAAGAAGAGCCGTTGACCAAAGAAGAGTACAAGACGTTGCAGGCGCTGTACAAAAACGCGGGAACCATCCGTCAAGAGCTGCGCAATGTGCAACATTTAGTGCTTGAAAACAATTTGCGTTGGATGGATGTCGAGTTGGCGCTGGCCACGAATGACGAGAAAGGTGACAACATTATTATTGACGGTTTCAAAGCGGTCGAAAAAAATGTTGATACGTTCTCAAGCTCGTCCGAGTTTGGACCATCATTCATCGGCCTTGCTAATGAAGAAAAAGGGTTTGTTCGGGCGCAAGGACGTCCGATCACCAAAAACGAAGCGAAACGAATTGCCCGCGATTTTCTCGGCTTAAAAGGGACTGAGGAGATCAAGGTGACAGAGAGCGGCAAAGGAGCGGACGACCGCTTTTATAGCTTAACGATTCGCGATCCGAAAACAAAAGGCGACATTTATATGGACATTACGAAAAATGGCGGTTACCCGATTTGGGCGCTCAACAGCCGGCCGATCGGCAAGCCAAAGATCAGCTTGCATGAGGCGACGAATCGAGGAATGGCATTTTTAAAACGGCATCAATTTACCGGGTTTGAACTGTACGACAGCACGCAATACGATAATGTCGTCGTGCTTACGTTTGTCAAAAGTGAAAACGGTATCCGCATTTACCCGGAAGCAGTCCAAATGAAAGTGGCGCTCGATAACGGCCGAATTGTCGGCTTTACAGCGCGCGATTATTTGTCATCGTCGATCCCGCGTCCGCTGCCAAAACCGAAACTCACCGTCGAAGCGGTGAAGAAAAAGGTCAACCCGCAGTTAAAAGTGATGGAACAGCGCCAAGCAGTCATTATGAACGACTTGCAAAAACCCGTGCTTTGCTACGAGTTCTTAGGAACGCTTGGCGACGAGACGTACCAGCTGTTTATTAACGCGTCGACCGGTCTTGAAGAAAAAGTGGAAAAACTCGAAAGCGTAGAACCGAACTATGGATAAGAGGAAAGGAGGAAAGGCCAAAAACAGGGCTTTTCCTCCTTTTTGTTCCCGTCGACCCGAAGTGAAAGTTGTATGGTATAATAGTCATATGTAACGACGCGGGTCAGCGGCAAGTATTCGGTGATTCGACGGTTGGCCGAAAGGGGACAAAAGGCAAGATGATGATCAAGATTGGGGATCGGATCTGGCTTGAGCCGCTCGACGGTTCAACGCGGCAATACCAGAGTAAGATGCTCTCCGTCGCCGACGGGGTGATCCATATTAGTTATCCTGTCGATGAACAGAGCGGAAAAACGGTGTATTTGTTAAACGGCATGCAATTTAAGGCGAGTTTTATCGGCCGAGATGGGGCTTTGTACATGTTTGATACGGAAGTGAAAGGGGAAATGCGCGACCCGTCACCGATGGTTATTTTGACTTATCCGGGTGACAAATATGTCACGCGCATTCAGCGTCGCCGGTATGTGCGGGTGAAGGCAAAGGTCGATGCTGCCGTCCATCCGCTTAATGGTGAATTCGCCCCGTTTGTAACGATGACGATCGATATTAGCGCCGGCGGAGCCGCGCTCCTCATTCCGCCAACGCATGCTCCTCTTCTTCAACCAGGCAAGGCGGTTGAGCTTTGGCTTGTGCTGCCGATGCGCTCGGGTGAATACTATTATGTGAAAACGAAAGCTAAGCTCGTCCGCATAGTTACTGATGAGCACGGCATCGCAAAAATGTCGGTTGAGTTCACGGATCTTCTTCCCCAAGACCGTGTTCGACTCATTCGTTACAGCTTTGAGCAGCAGCTTGACGAAAAGAAAAGGGAAAAAGAAGAGAATAAATGAACGGGCTGGGTGGAATACTGCTAGAAAAAACGGAAGGCAGGATGTTTGTGCCATGAAGCGGATCGAGCAGCTGTTATGGAAGCTTGTTGTGATCCAAGCAATTTGTTTGTTGGTTGCTCAATGGCTCGTATTGTACACGCCGGCGGCGCTTTATATTGGCAAAATATACGAATATGAAGGGGTAGCTAAGCCGAAAAAAACGGAAACAATTGAAACGGCCGTCGACCGTTGACGGCAAATATGATACAATGAATATGAGAACATGCAGGGTTTTCCTGCATTTTTCTTTGTGCAGTCATTACATGATTCGATGAAGCAGGAGGAGTTATGGAACGACGAATTTGCATCGCGATCGATGGACCTGCGGCAGCAGGAAAAAGTACGGTCGCTAAACTCATTGCCAACCGCCTTTCCTATGTATATATCGATACCGGTGCGATGTACCGTGCGTTAACGTACCGGGCGCTTCAATGCGGTGTTGACATCCATGATGAACAGGCGCTGCTGTCATTGCTTGGTGATACATCGATTGAACTGAAGCCATCACCGCAAGGGCAACTCGTATTCGTGAACGGTGAAGACGTCACCGATATTATTCGCGGCGAGGCGGTGACGAATGCGGTGTCGTTTGTTGCGAAGCACCCGCTTGTGCGCGAGGAGATGGTTGCTCGCCAACGCGCCTTGGCCGAAGGGGGCGGTGTTGTTATGGACGGGCGCGATATCGGGACGAACGTACTGCCGAATGCTGAGGTGAAAATTTTCTTGAAAGCCTCGGTCGAGGAGCGTGCGCGGCGCCGGCATGAAGAAAATATCGCCCGCGGCTTTCCGTCTGATCTCGAAAAGCTAAAAGAAGAGATCGCTCACCGCGACCGGATCGACTCAGAGCGAGAAACAGCGCCGCTTCGCAAGGCGCCGGATGCGGTAGAAATTGATACGACGTCGCTGACGGTCGAGGAAGTGGCGGCGCGCATTATGGAAATTGTCAACGAAAGGATTGGATGAGGGTGGATTTTTATTCGTTGGCCAAAGGAGTGGTAAAAAGCATATTAACCCCTTTGTACCGCATTCAAGTTACCGGGGTTGAGCAATTTCCAAAAGAAGGAGCGGTGCTTCTGTGCGCCAACCATATCAGCAACTTAGATCCGCCGATCGTCGGCATTACAGCACCGCGGCCGATCCGGTTTATGGCGAAAGAAGAATTGTTTCGCACCCCAGTGGTGAAAACGCTCGTCAAAAGCTTGCACGCTTTTCCGGTTAAACGTGGCATGAGCGACCGTCAGGCGCTGCGCACAGGGATTGAGGTGCTGAAACAAGGAGAGGTGCTCGGCATTTTTCCTGAAGGAACGCGCAGCAAAGACGGGCGTCTGAAACGGGCGCTGCCTGGCGTCGGTTTTTTCGCCTTGCGCACCGATGCAGCTGTCGTCCCATGCGCGATCATCGGTCCGTATCGGCCGTTTGTGCCGCTCAAAGTCGTATACGGGGCGCCAATTGATATGGCGCCGCTTCGTGAGCGGAAGGCCAGTCCGGAAGAAGCGGCCGATTATATCATGGATCATATCCGCCAGCTGCTTGAACAACATCGATAAGCATTATAGTACATGTTGATTGAGAAAATATGGTATACTAACTAGAAAAGCGTCCTTATTTTTGCCGACAGCCGGCCGCGGCCTCGGCGCGAGGCGCGCTTTTGCAGGATGGTCAGTCGATGAAGGAGGGGTTTTACGATGACAGAAGAGATGAATGTACAAGTGAATGTGTATGGGGTGGACGATATTGTCCGCGGCAAAGTGGTAAAGCTCGAAGACAAACAAGTGCTTGTTGAGGTGGAAAACAGCAAACAAAGCGGCATCATTCCGATCAGCGAGCTGTCAAACTTGCATATCGAGAAACCGAGCGATGCTGTCGCGGTCGGCGATGAAGTGACGGCTAAAGTGAAAAAAGTGGAAGAAGGCAAAGATGGGGAAGAAGGGCTGCTCATTTTATCAAAGAAAGCTGTCGATGCCGAACGGGCGTGGGAGGAGCTTGAGCGCAAGTTCGCGAGCGGCGAAACGTTCGAAACGGTTGTGAAAGACATCGTTAAAGGTGGGCTTGTCGCCGACGTCGGTGTGCGTGGCTTTATCCCGGCCTCGCTTGTTGAACCATACTATGTCGAAGATTTTTCTGATTACAAAGGAAAAACGCTCACGGTCAAAGTCGTTGAACTCGACCGCGAGAAAAACCGCGTCATTTTATCGCATCGAGCGGTCGTTGAGGAAGAGCAAGAGCGGCAGCAAAAAGAACTGCTTTCCCGTCTTGAGGCGGGGCAAGTGCTGGATGGCGTCGTCCGCCGCATTGCCGATTTCGGCGTCTTTGTCGATGTCGGCGGGTTTGACGGACTCGTACATATTTCCCAGCTTTCTCATACGCGTGTCGCCCATCCGTCTGAGGTGGTGAAAGAAGGCGATGCGGTAAAAGTGAAGGTGTTGGCTGTCGACCCGGAACAAGGTCGTCTGTCGCTGTCGATCAAAGAAGCGTTGCCGGGTCCATGGGAAGGTATCAGCGAAAAAGTAAAACCGGGTGATGTCGTCACTGGGACTGTGAAGCGGCTCGCCTCATTCGGTGCGTTTGTGGAAATTTTCCCGGGTGTCGAAGGATTGGTTCACGTGTCGCAAATCGCCAACCGCCGCATCGGCTCACCGCATGAAGTCCTGAAGGAAGGCGATGAAGTGAAAGCGAAAGTGCTCGATGTCAACGAGGCTGAGCACCGCATTTCCTTAAGCATCCGCGCGCTGCTTGAAGAAGAAACAGCTGCGCCGGCGGAGGATTACAGCCAATATACGAAAGTGGCGGAAACGCGCGGCTTCCAGCTCGGCGAAGTCATCGGCGAACAGCTGAAAAAATTAAAATAATGAACCGTCAAGCAACCTCATCTTGATGGCATTTGCCATCAAGATGAGGTTTTTGTTTTATCTGTCGAACACGAATAAAGAGAGCACGCTTTTTGCCCTCTCAATCGAGAGATCTCTGCTTCCAAGCAAAAGGAAAGTGGAGGGGAAAGTGAATCTTAGCTTTGAAGTGACCATTATATTTTCATTTAAAAACGGCAATTCTATAAAAGACTGACGAAAAATAGCTGTTTCGGACCAATCAACAGCTTCGCAACACGACATAAAACAGAGTTCACAAGATTTCCTGCTTTGAAAAGGGGATGGATTACGAAATCAACAGTCTTATAAATAAAACATGTGCACAGCGAGGAAGAGGGGGAACAGCATGCGTTTTTTTCAAAGAGGGAAAAAGGGCCGTCCGTCGCAGCCAGCGGTGACAAAGCCAAGCGGAACGCAAGACGCCCTAGCGGTCAACATGAATGATAATTTACAAAAAATACAGAATATTTATAGAGACTGCATCGATGTCATCTTCCGTTCTTTTAAAATCGGTGGGCATACAAGCGCCGTTTTAATTTATATCAACGGGCTCGCCAATATGGAAGAAATGAATGAAAATGTGCTTCGTCCGTTGATGGAGAAGAATTCAGACAGTAGGCAAGGCGCGTCGCCTACCGAACAGCTGAATGCGACGAGCCTTCTCGAGCAACAATTGACCGTTGCGAAAGTCAACAAGGTACAAACGATTGGCGAGTGCGTTCAGTATATCGCCGCTGGAAGTCCGGTGCTGTTGATTGATGGACAAAGCGAAGGATTCGCTTTAGGATTGTCCGAATGGGAAAAACGGCCGATTGAAGAGCCGATAGCCGAATCGGTGATCAGAGGCCCGCGTGAAGGATTTATTGAATCATTGGAAACGAACCTTTCCTTATTGCGACGCCGAATCCGCAGCCCGCTATTAAAAACGAAATCAGTCACCTTAGGCAAGTATATAAAAACACAAGTCGTAATTTGTTATATGGAAGGCATCACTCCTGAGGCATTTGTCACGGAAGCGGAAAAACGGCTTCAGCGCATTGAATTGGACGGCGTGCTTGAAAGCGGGTATATCGAAGAGCTGATTGAAGATCATCCGTACTCGCCGTTTCCGCAAGTATTAAACACGGAGCGGCCGGATGTGGCGATTGCCAATTTGCTTGAAGGGCGCATTGTCATCATGCAGGATGGCAGCCCGTTTGTGTTGGTGATGCCGGTTTCGTTTTATTCTTTGATCCAATCTAGCGAAGATTATTATCAGCGCGCGCTGATCAGCGCGCTCATTCGTTGGTTGCGGTATTTGTTTCTCTTGATTTCGCTCTTGTTGCCGTCCGCGTATATCGCCATTTTGACGTTTCACCAAGAAATGATCCCGACGACCCTTTTATTAACGGTGGCTGCTTCGCGGGAACGCATACCTTTCCCGGCGCTCGTTGAGGCGCTAATAATGGAAGTCGTATTTGAAGCGTTGCGTGAAGCCGGCGTGCGACTCCCAAAACAGACAGGGGCGGCGGTGAGTATCGTCGGGGCGCTCGTCATCGGCCAGGCAGCGGTTCAGGCCGGTCTTGTCTCCGCGCCGATGATTATGATTGTAGCGCTGACGGGTATCGCTTCGTTTACGATCCCGCGGTTTACGGCCGGGATTGCATTGAGAATGTTGCGCTTCCCGATGATGTTTTTAGCCGGGTCGCTTGGGCTGCTTGGGATTATGCTCGGACTGCTGTTGATTCTGATACATATGGCTTCCCTTCGCTCTCTTGGCGTTCCGTATTTGAATGCTCACGTCCCTAACATGGAGCATCAAGCAAAAGATGTCCTTACCCGCACTCCGTGGTGGAAGCTGAACGCTCGTCCACGCATAAATGAGCGGAGGAGGAATAACCGTCAAAGCTAAGGAGTGAAAGAGGATGGAAAATGAAAAAATCACGTCCGTGCAGATGATGATGTTGCTGTATCCGGCTATTACCGCTACTGCCATTCTCCTTGTCCCAGGGGTGACGGCTCAACATGCCCAGCAAGATATGTGGCTATCGCCGATTTGGGCTTCGCTTATCGGCTTTTTGACGGTGCACATCACCGTTCAGTTGTACCGGCTTTATCCAAAAAAAACACCGATTGAATATAGCGTGGATATCGCTGGTCCGTTTTTCGGCAAGTTCATCGGCTTGCTTTTGTTATTTTTTTATTTTCATGTCACCGCGATTATTATCCGCGAATACGGAGAGTTTGTCGTCGGTAACTTTTTGTTTCGCACGCCAATTGACTTTGTGATGGGAGCGATGGTGTTTGTTTGTGCTGTTGCCGTTCGCAGTGGGATTGCTGTGCTTGGGAGACTGGCACAAATTCTCGTGCCCGTTGTCATCTTGTTGTTAACTATCATTGTTATTTTGGTGTTTCCGGATATCGAGCTGGAAAATATGTTTCCGATGTTTGAAAACGGGCTTTTGCCGTCGATCATGGGCGCAGCAACCCCGCAAAGCTGGTTTAGCGAATGCTTTTTAATGGCATTTTTGCTTCCGCATGTCATCGATGAAAATCATGGACGGAGATGGGGAAACATCGCGGTTGTATCGATTATGTTGACATTATTTTTCACGAATTTGGCGACCCTCTTCGTGTTTGGAAACATTACTGCCAGCTTTGTATATCCGGTGATCAGTGTCGCCCGGTATATTAGCATCGCTGATTTTTTGGAGCATGTCGAGGTGGTCGTCATGGCGCTTTGGGTCGTCGGTGTATTTTTGAAAATTTCGGTCTTTTATTATGCTCTTGTGACTGGCTTAGCCCGGTGGTTGAACTTATCCCAATACGAGCCGCTCGTCTTTTCTGTCGGGTTGCTTTTATGTTTGCTTTCTAACTGGTCGGCAAATGATTTAGTGGAGCTGACCCATTTTCTAGGGACAACCGGCTCGTTTTACTTGTCATTTGTGCAAACCGTCATTCCGTTGTTTCTCCTGTTAGTGGCGAAATGGCGAAATCGGGCTGCGTCCCCGCAGCCGGCTGTTTCACACCAAGAAAGAAAATAACGTCCACTGCTATTAAGCAAAAAAAGGGTGAACTGCCTTGGCGATCGGGAAAAAAGTGAGACGAGCACTTGTTTTTCTTCTAGTCAGCATCAATGTCGTCATACTCGGTGGCTGTTGGGACCGGGAGGAAATTAACGACATTGCGATCGTGCTCGGAATCGGCATTGATCGGGTGAAAAACGGAAACATTAGACTGACAGTAGAGATAGCCGTGCCGCGGGTGATCGGGAGTGGACAAATGGGGGGGACAGGCGGTGACAAAGAAGAAACAATCATTCGGTCAGGGACAGGCGTGACAATCGCTGACGCCATTGCCCAATTGCAGGAGCGGTTGCCCCGCCGCTTGTTTTGGGGGCATATGAAGATCGTCATATTCGGTGAACAGGCAGCGAAAGTGGGCATTCGTGAGCATCTCGACTTTTTGATTCGCCATCCACAAACCCGTACTCGCTGTAATGTGTTTGTCGGCAAAGGATCGGCGAAAAGTATGCTCGAACTCATTCCCCCGATTGAACAAAGTGCATCGGAAGTGCTAAGGGAAATGGCGGAATCAAGAACATTGATGCGGAAAACGGCGAAAGAAACGTTGCAAACGCTAAACAGCGAAGCAGAAACGGTGTTGCTGCCGATGGTGAAAGTGTTGCCACCTCCAAAAGGAAAGAAAGAAATAGAGACGATCCCCTTTATTTACAGTACGGCGGTTTTTAAGAAAGATCGAATGATCGGACAGATTGACGATTATATAACGCGCGGCGTGTTATGGATTCGCGACGAAATCAAACTGGCGCATGTGACGGCGAGGGTTCCAGGAGAAAGAGGAAATATTACATCGCGAATGATCCGCGCGCATACTGATATCACACCGAAGCATGAGAAAGGGAGATGGAAGATTATCGTCAATGTCACATCGGAACATGACATTATATTAAATGGAACAAAACTCGATTTATTAAGTGAAAGAAATATTCAGCGCATCGAAACAGAGCTGGAAAAAGATATAAAACGACGAATGAGAAGCGCCCTGGATCAGCTGCAGAAAGACATGAAAGTTGATGTGTTCGGTTTTGCTGACGCGATTCATAAAAAATATCCATCGCGTTGGCGCCATCTGAAAAAACGTTGGAACGATGTATTTCCTGATTTGCCTGTAGAATTGAACATAACGGTGAAAGTGCGCCGGCCGGGAATGAATTTCCCTCCGCAAGGTGTGCCAGAACAAGAGGTGAAAGAATGAAAGCATGGTTAGTCGTCGGGATGCTTATCATTGTCGGGCTGATTTGGTGGTACGAATGGTCTCGGCTTGAGCGGGAGTACAAAAAGGAGAAGGCAGCTGTCGCTATTTTGCTTTGCCTGGCTATGCTGTTGGGAGTCATATTAATGGTGAATCCAGATCTTCCCGGACCGACGCAAGCAGTGGATCGTTTGTTCCGTCCCTTCGGGAAAATGTTAGAAAAGTAAAAACGCTTAATTTGTACGGAACAAACATGGAACGACAAGGAAGTGGAAGGCAATTGCAAAAGGGGAAAATTCCGTCCGTACATGATGTTGCTGCTGTATCCAGCATTATTGCTACAGCCATCCTGCTTGTCCTAGGGGGGGACGGTTCAACACACCAGGCAAGATATGTGGATGTCGCCGTTTTGGACTTCGCTCATCGGATTTTTGACAGTGCATCTGTCTGTTCAGTTGCACTGTCTTTATCCGAAAAAAATGCCGATTGAATATAGTGCAGACATTTTAGGAAAGTGTTCGGAAAACTAGTCGGATTGCTTTTTTGTTTTATTTTCATATTACCGGAATTACTATCCGTGAATATGGGGAGTTTATTGTCGGTCATTTTTTGGTTCGTGCGCCAATGAGTTTCGTGATGGGAACGATGGGGGATGTGCTGTCGTCGCCCGCAGCGGAATTCACGTGCTCGGGCGGCTGGCGCAAATTCTTGTACCTGTCGTCATGATTTTACTGATGCTCATCGCGATTTTGCTGCTCCCGGATATCGATCCGAAAAATATGTTGTCGATGTTTGAAAACAGGCTTTTGCCGTCGATCATGGGCACAGCAGCCCCGCAAAAGCTTTTAATGGCGTTTTTGCTTCCGCATGTCATTGACGAGGATCGCGGGCAAAAGTGGGGAAACATCACGGTTATTTTAATTATGCTTACCTTATTTGTCGCCAACGTAATGACTCTTTTTGTGCTCGGAAATATTACGGGTGATTTTGTGTATCCGGTGATGAATGCTGTCCACTACATTAGTATCGCGGATCTTTTTAGAGCACGTCGAGGTGATTGTCATGAGGTTTGGGGTGGGGATGAAAATTTCCATCTTTTATTATGTCCTTGCATTAGCAACAGCTCAGTGGCTAACTATCTCTCAGCATCAGCCGCTTGTTTTTTTGCTCAGGCTTACATTGTGGCTCTGTTCCATTTGGTCGGCGAATGATTTAATGGACATCGCACATTTTGTAGAAACAGCCGGCTCTTTTTAGTTAACGATCGTGCAAACGGTTATTCCGTTGTTTCTGCTGCTAGTCGCCAAATGGCGGAAACCGCGGACTTCTTCCTCATCAGTTGCTTCGCAAGAATAAGAACATTAGCACCAACCACAGTTTTGGCGATTCATCCAAAGCCGGCCGCCTCGAAAAGCGGCCAACCTTTTTAGGATCTGTTCCGTTCGCGTGCCTCTTCCGGCGTATCGAGCCGGCTTGCCCCTTTATAGGAAAGCGACTGATCACGGTCTGACTCAACTTGCCGCGACTGTTTCAACTTTTTCTCCTGCCGATCTTTTCCCACCAAATCCCGCTCCTTTCTATGTGATGATCATTTGTTACTATGACCGGGCGATGGTTTTTCTATGCATGTTTAACAATGGAAAACAGTCATTCATCTCTATATGCCGGTCTTGCCGGTTAGAAGAGGATAAAAAATGGCATAATGAACATAATAAGGGGTGGAAAAAATGGAAGGGATGTATTTTTATCTCTTTTTTTGGTCGGTATGGCTTGTGGCAACGTTTTTTATGAAAAAGACCGCCGTCCGCACGAAACTGGCGGTGTTTGCGCTTTTCATGATCAGTTCGGCCTCGTTGACGGTGGAAGTTGGCTCTATTCATGTGGCGTTGTCCTTTTTTGTGCTTTTTTTCTTTTCCTGTTACACAGCGGTCGAGCGGCGGCCGTGCCACCCGCTGTTGATGGCGTTATCGGCGTCCGGATTGGCGTTTGCTTACACCGCCTTCCGTTTGCTTGCCTTGTTTGACCCAGTTTGGATTTGGTTCGATGGCCAGTGGATGCTCGCTTGGTGGCTCGCCCTCGTCAGCTGCCTGTTCCACCGTGGTCTTGTCGACCGCCTTCTTTGTTTGGCGCTCGGTGGTTGCCAAGGGGAAGCGGTGTACGCTGCGGCCATTCACCGGATGGGGCCTGACTACGTGCTCGGTTCGTTTTCTTTTTTAGATGTGACAGCGATTAGCGCGTCATGTTTGCTCGCTTGGGAAATGATTCGCTTCCTTTCACTTCAGCTTGAGGAAAAACGGTCTGTAGGGGGGACGAGACAGCCGTGAACGAATATACATTTCCAATTTTATACGGTGTGGCTGTTGGGGTATTAACGCGTCTTTATTTATTGCGCACTGATTACCGCCAATACCCGACATACTTGCACGGCCGGACGATCCATATCGCGTTAGGAGCCATCGCAGCCGGCTTGGGTACGATTGCTGTGCCGGCGATTATGGAAAAAGAATTTGCGGCCATCACGTTTTTGGCGTTGGCGGCTTCGCAGTTTCGCGACGTACGCAATATGGAGCGCAATACGTTAAACGAGCTGGATCAGTATGAACTAGTGCCGCGCGGAAAAACATACATTGAAGGTATTGCGATTGTTTTTGAAGGGCGGAACTATTTAGTTATTTTCGTCTCTTTTTTCTCCACGCTCTTTTATTTAATGTGGAATGTTTGGGCTGCGCTCGTGGTCAGCGTCATCGGCATAATGGTGGCGCGGCGGTTTATGAGCGGAAGCCGGTTGAAAGATATCGCCGATGTGAAATATGTCAAGCCTCATTTTGAAGGAGCAGGGCTTTATGTCGACAATATTTACATTATGAATATCGGGTTGCCGGCGCGAAGGGAAGAGATTTTGCGTTACGGGATGGGCTTTATTTTGACGCCGAAAAACTTCAACGCCCGAACAACGATCGCCAACCTTGGGCAGCGGCAAGCGATTTTGCACGATGTATCGACGGCGCTTGGCATTTACCGTGACTCGGGAACACCGGCGCTCGTGCCGCTTGCCAAACGCGATTTAAACGACGGTCGCGTCGGCGTTTTCATTTTGCCGCAAGTGAAGGATGTCGAAAAGGCGAAAGCGGTCATTGAAAATGTTCCGGTGCTTGAGAGCGCCATCCGCATGCCGGCGAAACGGCGGTGGAAACGGAGAGGAGGCGGCAGTGATGACGCATGAAAAAATGATTTTGGCCATTATTACGACCAATGCTGAAAACGTGGCCGGTGGTGCCCCGATTTTCGTTTGCCGCACAAAAGAGGAAATGGAACAGATCGCTACCAATTTAGAGGCGATTTTAGACGGCATCGCCCATGAACTAAGTGACGGATTGTTTGTGATTGTCAAGCATTAAAGCGGTTGTTGGACGTTTCGCTTTTTGATAAAATAAAGCAGTTGTAGCATGTCTTGGTTCATCACCAAAAGATATCCTTGATGGGTAAAACTGCACATGTTCATGTAACCTAAATGGACAAAACATGTAAAAAAAGAGGAGGCAGCTCCCCATAACTTTGGCAGTAAAAGAAATGGAGCGTCAGTACGCTTAACGGTGGTGAACCGATGCCCTAGGAGCAGGGCGTTTTTTTTCAAGAGCAAAACGATGTAAAAATGAGGATAAAGGGTGGTAGCATGGCAAATCCAGTCGTGGCCATTGTCGGCCGTCCGAATGTGGGGAAATCAACCATTTTCAACCGCATCGTCGGAGAACGCATTTCCATCGTTGAGGATGTACCGGGGGTGACGCGCGACCGCATTTACAGCAGCGCCGAATGGTTGAACCATTCATTTTATTTAATTGACACGGGAGGCATTGACATCGGTGATGAGCCGCTGCTTGTGCAAATTCGTCAGCAGGCAGAAATCGCCATCGATGAGGCGGACGTCATCATCTTTATGACGAACGGCCGTGACGGTGTGACAGCCGCTGATGAAGAAGTGGCGAAACTGCTGCGCCGGTCGAATAAGCCAGTCGTGCTCGCCGTGAATAAAATCGATAACCCGGAGATGCGTGATTTGATTTACGATTTTTACGCTCTTGGTTTTGGCGAGCCGTACCCCATTTCTGGGGCGCACGGAACGGGACTTGGCGATTTGCTTGACGCCGTTGCTCGCCATTTTCCGAAAGATCACGGCCAAGAATATGAGGAAGACGTGATTAAGTTTTGCCTCATCGGCCGGCCAAACGTCGGTAAATCGTCGCTGGTTAACGCCATTTTAGGGGAAGAACGAGTGATTGTCAGCGACATCGCCGGCACGACGAGGGACGCTGTGGACACCTCGTTTGTCCGCGAAGGTCAGAAATATGTTATTATCGATACAGCAGGAATGCGCAAACGAGGAAAAATTTACGAAAGCACGGAGAAATACAGTGTGTTGCGCGCGCTAAGAGCCATTGAGCGCTCGGATGTCGTGCTCGTTGTCCTGAACGCAGAGGAAGGGATTATTGAACAGGATAAAAAAATCGCCGGGTATGCACATGAGGCAGGGCGTGGCGTCATTCTCGTCGTCAATAAATGGGATGCCGTCGAAAAAGACGATAAAACAATGGTGGAATTTGAGCGGAAAATTCGCGATCATTTTCCATTTTTGGACTATGCACCGATTTTATTTGTGTCGGCGAAGACAAAACAGCGGCTTCATAAGCTGTTGCCGCTCGTGCAACTCGTAAGTGACAACCACGCGATGCGCGTTCAAACGAACGTGCTCAATGAAGTCATTATGGATGCGGTGGCGATGAACCCGACGCCGACGCATAACGGTCGGCGCCTAAAAATTTATTATATGACGCAAGTCGCCGTCAAACCGCCGACGTTCGTCGCTTTTGTCAATGATCCGGAACTCATGCACTTTTCATACGAACGATTTTTGGAAAATCGCATCCGCGACGCGTTCGGCTTCGAAGGTACACCGATCAAAATCATTGCCCGCCCGCGGAAATAAGAAAAGCGGCGGCGCCGAGACCAGCTCTCGAAGTCAAACATTCTCCGGCCACAGGGGGGCTTGCACCCCGAGGGGGAGGTTATTTGGTGGAAGAGAGCTAGGCGCCAAAGCTAGACAGAAAGAAAAGCGTGAGCGATTTGTCGCGGCGGGCACATGTTCTTCGCCGGAAGAGACTGGCCATCCAAAGGCGAAGGTGATTTGACCTCGAGCAGCGTTTTTCAGGAAAGTGACAATCGGGCAAAGGAAGTGGGAAGCGATGGAGAACATTACCGTATTGGGGGCAGGAAGTTGGGGGACGGCGTTGGCGCTCGTTTTAGCTGACAATGGGCACCGCGTTCGGCTTTGGAGCCATCGGGCTGAACAAGTGAGGGAGATCAATGAACAGCGGACAAACGAAAAATATTTGCCAGGCGTCCGCCTGCCGGAGGTTATTATCGGTTATGACGACCTTGGCGCCGCGCTTGATGGCGTTTCCATTGTTGTGCTAGCCGTGCCGACGAAAGCGATCCGCGAGGTACTCCAGAGAGCGCGCATGTGTTTGGCTGCGCCGATCACGATCGTTGCCGTCAGTAAAGGAATCGAGCCGGGGACGCATAAGCGCGTGTCGGAAATTGTCACCGAAGAAATCAGTGAATGGCTAGAGGACGTCGTCGTCCTTTCCGGGCCGAGTCATGCTGAGGAAGTGGTGCTCCGCCATCCGACGACGGTGGCAGTGTCATCGCCGAACATGGAAGCGGCACAGTGTATTCAAGATGTATTTATGAATCACCACTATTTCCGCGTTTATACGAACCCTGACTTAGTCGGTGTCGAAGTCGGCGGGGCGCTGAAAAACATTATTGCATTAGCCGCCGGCATCAGCGATGGGCTTGGCTATGGAGATAACGCAAAGGCGGCTCTGATTACGCGGGGATTGGCTGAGATAGCCCGTCTTGGCTGCGCCCTCGGCGCTAACCCGTTGACGTTTGCCGGACTGGCTGGGGTCGGCGATTTGATCGTCACGTGCACAAGTGTTCATTCCCGCAACTGGAGAGCCGGCCATATGCTTGGCCAAGGAAAAAAGCTTGATGATGTGCTTGAAAGCATGGGGATGGTTGTTGAGGGAGTGCGGACGACAAAAGCCGCCTATGAGTTGGCAAAAGAGCTCGGTGTGAAAATGCCGATTACCGAAGTGCTCTATGAAGTGCTGTTTGACGGAAAAAATCCGAAAGAAGCGGTCGATTCACTCATGGCGCGCGGAAAAAAGCAGGAAATGAACGATTTAATGAACATTTTTGCCGAACAGTAACACCGAAAATAGGCGGATGGTGATACAAGTCGTCTCTGTTTTGCATACAATATGACGAACCATCATCGGCTCGAGCTTCCGGAAGGGTATAAGGCGATGCTGAAGTAAAGAAAGCCCCGCTTTACTTCAGCTTTTTTTATGGCGATGCTATAATAGTAGTTGTCGAAAAAGGAGGAACGCCCATGTCACCAGCTTTGGCAAAAATGTGGATCGCCATCACCTCGATGGTATTTATGTTTATTTCAGTCGGCTTCATTTATTTGAGCCGCTATAAGATCAAGATCAAATGGTTAAGCTTTCTTTTGTCGTTTATTGCCTATATTCTGTTAGTGTTAGCTGGCATCATCATCTTTTTCGTTGTGTTCAGCGGACCGACGCCGCAATAGTCAAAGGATGGAGGAACTCATGAAACAGATTGCTCGCTTCCTTTTAGTCTGCCTGTTTATCGTGCCGCTTTCTGGGTGTTTATATCCGCAAGAGCGGCTAAAACAAAACCAAATCCCTTACAAAGACCAAGTGGCGGCCGTCCAATCGGCGGTTAATGAGTACCGGAAGGCGACCGGCGGACTGTTGCCGATTAAAACGCGCGATATGAAAACGCCGGTTTACTTAAAGTACCCAATTGATTTCCAAAAACTCGTTCCGCGCTATATGCAGGAACCGCCAGGAAACGCCTATGAAAGTGGAGGCGTCTTTCAATATGTCATTATTGATGCGGAAACGAACCCAACGGTCAAGCTCCTCGATTTACGCTTAGCTGAGCGCATCCGCGATCTGAAGCTGCGGCTGAAGATGTATACGGATGAGCACCGTTATCCGCCGTTTAAAGATGTTGTCGCGCCAGGTGTGTTTACACTCGATTACAAGAAACTCGGCTACAAAGAGCCGCCATACGCGGTCAGTCCGTTTTCCGGCAACAACTTGTCGTTTGTCATTGACGGCAGGGGGGAAATTTACATTGATTACCGTTCTGACCTGTATAACGCCTTGAAAAAATATCCGCACCATTATAAGCCGGGAGATGACATCCGTGCTCTGTTGACGGATCACTCTCTCTTTGTACCGGCGTACTCCCTTCCGTATACGATCGATGCCAAAACGAACGAGCCGATTTTTTTCACGAAATGAGTCATCATCCCTTCTCTAGGAAAATACATTCTAGAGAAGGGATTTTTTCATCGCTTTTTAGTCATAACCGAATAGGACAACATCATATGCATATAGTGTCCTATCATACTAGTTGATTTCGTTGTTTCTAATAACGACCGAAGGACTGGAGGGGAGTCATTTGGAAAAGGTCGATATTTTTAAAGATATCGCCGAGAGGACTGGCGGCGACATTTATTTAGGCGTTGTCGGCGCTGTCCGTACCGGAAAATCGACATTTATTAAACGGTTTATGGAGCTTGTTGTCATTCCAAACATTAAAAACGAAGCCGATAAAGCGCGCGCCCAAGACGAACTGCCGCAAAGCGCCGCCGGCAAAACGATTATGACGACGGAACCGAAATTCGTGCCAAACCAAGCGGTGACGGTGAAAGTCGATGACGGGCTTGAAGTCAACATTCGCCTTGTCGACTGCGTCGGCTATGCCGTGCCTGGCGCGAAAGGGTATGAAGATGAAAACGGCCCGCGGATGATCCACACCCCTTGGTATGAAGAGCCGATTCCGTTTCAAGAGGCGGCAGAAATCGGGACAAGGAAAGTCATTCAAGAACATTCGACGATCGGGGTTGTCATTACGACGGATGGCTCGATCGGGGAAATTCCACGTCAAGACTACGTAGAAGCTGAGGAGCGGGTCATTGGCGAACTGAAAGAAGTCGGCAAGCCGTTTATTATGGTCGTCAACACCGTTCGGCCGCATCATCCGGAAACCGAAGCGCTCCGCCGCGAGCTTGCTGAAAAGTACGACATCCCGGTGCTCGCTATGAGCGTGGAAAGCATGCGCGAGACCGATGTATATAACGTGCTTCGTGAGGCATTATATGAATTTCCGGTGCTCGAAGTGAACGTCAACTTGCCGAGTTGGGTGATGGTGCTTCGTGAGGACCATTGGTTGCGTGAAAGCTATCAGGAAGCGGTACGCGACACGGTGAAAGACATTAAGCGGCTGCGCGATGTTGATCGGGTTGTTCAGCAGTTTGCTGAGTACGATTTCATTGAAAAGGCACGGCTTGCCGGCATCGAAATGGGGCAAGGGATCGCCGAAATTGACTTGTATGCGCCGGATGAGCTGTACGACCAAATTTTAAAAGAAATCGTCGGCGTTGAAATTCGCGGCAAAGATCACTTGCTCCAGCTTATGCAAGACTTCGCCCATGCAAAAGCAGAGTACGATCAAATCGCTGACGCATTGAAAATGGTCAAACAAACAGGATACGGCATCGCTTCGCCTGCTTTGTCTGACATGAGCCTTGACGAACCGGAAATCATCCGCCAAGGATCGCGCTTTGGCGTTCGCTTAAAAGCGGTTGCTCCGTCCATCCATATGATTAAAGTCGATGTCGAATCGGAATTCGCGCCGATTATCGGTACGGAAAAACAAAGCGAAGAGCTCGTTCGTTATTTAATGCAAGATTTTGAAGACGATCCGCTGTCGATTTGGAACTCCGATATTTTCGGCCGATCGCTCAGCTCGATCGTCCGCGAAGGCATCCAAGCGAAACTTGCGCTCATGCCAGAAAACGCCCGCTACAAGCTGAAAGAAACGCTCGAACGCATCATCAACGAAGGCTCCGGCGGCCTCATCGCCATTATTTTATAGAAAAACGAAGACCGCGCGCTCAGCTCCCAATCCGGGAGCTCTTTTTTTTCGCCATTAATCTTTCATAGGAGAAAAAAATCGCTGAAACCCTTGAGAAATCAGGATTGGCACTTGATTATGCGCATGGCGTTATGGTAATCTTTTATCTGAAATCATTGTTTTGGTGAAATATGCCTAAAATTGGCCGCTTTGGCGAAAAAGATGTTGAATTATCGCGATAAATTGGTTAAGATTAGGCATGTCACCGCATCTTGGCGGAACGAAGGCAGTTCCGTCGCTCCTTCCGCCTCATCTTGAGGAGGCGGGTGGCGCCTGAACTGTCAAGGGGACGCCTCGATCGGCGGCGGGTGCGGGCGCATTTTCTGTCAGTCGTTCTGAATGAAAACAGAATCATTGGCTACGCGGGTGCAGCGCTTATTCTTGCGTGCGCCAACCTTTTCGCCGCCAAATCTGTTAATGTCTATGTATAGAAAAGCAGAAAAGTGTGCACAAATGGTAGTAAACAAGATGAGCTCCCTTGGGAGGAGGTGAATGGCATGAACAAGACGGAATTGATCAACGCAGTAGCTGAAACAAGCGGTCTTTCCAAAAAAGATGCAACAAAAGCCGTTGATGCGGTATTTGACTCGATTACAGAAGCGTTGCGAAAAGGCGATAAAGTGCAATTAATCGGCTTTGGGAACTTTGAAGTGCGCGAGCGCGCTGCCCGGAAAGGACGCAACCCGCAAACGGGTGAAGAAATGGAAATTCCGGCAAGCAAAGTTCCTGCATTCAAACCAGGCAAAGCATTAAAAGATGCTGTAAAATAAGCCTACATAGCCGAAGCAGGAGCTTAGGAGGGAAGGGCAGGTGATCAACTGCCCTTCTTTTTTGTTTTTTTTCGCTCCCTATGCTAGAATCGGATTACATGCAGCTTTTATGACGCAGGAGGATGTTGTTTGTATGTCAGAGATCAATTATGAACAAATTGAATATGCGGTCCGCCTCATCTTGGAAGCGATCGGCGAAGATCCGAACCGTGAAGGGCTTATTGATACACCAAAACGGGTGGCAAAAATGTATGCTGAGGTGTTCGCCGGGCTTCGGGAAGACCCGAAGCAGCATTTTCAAACCGTATTCAGCGAGGAACATGAGGAGCTCGTGCTTGTTAAAGACATTCCGTTTTATTCGATGTGCGAACACCATTTAGTGCCGTTTTTCGGCGTCGCTCATGTCGCTTATATTCCGCGCGAAGGAAAAGTGACCGGGTTGAGCAAACTTGCCCGGGCTGTCGAAGCGGTGGCGCGCCGTCCGCAGTTGCAAGAGCGCATCACGGCGACAGTGGCCGATTCAATCGTCGAAGCGCTCGAGCCGCACGGAGTCATGGTTGTCGTTGAGGCGGAGCATATGTGTATGACGATGCGCGGCGTAAAGAAACCGGGGGCGAAAACAGTCACAACGGCGGTGCGTGGTGTGTTTGAAACAGACGCCAACGCTCGGTCCGAAGTGCTTTCGTTAATTAAAGCGTAAGGAGGGCAAATGATGTATACGAACAGCGATTTTGTCGTCATTAAAGCGCTCGAAGACGGAGTGAACGTCATTGGGCTGACGCGCGGCGCGGATACGAGGTTTCATCATTCGGAAAAACTCGATAAAGGTGAAGTGCTGATCGCCCAGTTTACAGAACATACGTCAGCCATTAAAGTGAGAGGTAAGGCGTATATTCAAACGCGCCATGGCGCAATCGAATCGGAAGGGAAAAAGTAACCGCGCAAATTTCTAGCAAACTAGAGCGTTTTCGACAAAATTGTGTTATAATGAGTCCGTCATTGCGGTGCGGATATTTCTCGGGGACAAGGGTGATTCGTGTGAATGACATCATGGTGAAATTGGCGTCATTGAAGGAACAAATTGAACGGCTGCTTAATCATTCATATTTGCGCGAGCATGTGCCGGCGCCGGCTGTCGATGAAGACCGGTTGCTGTTGGCGCTGTCGATGTTTGCTGATGCTCCAGCGGCGCCGAATGAATCGGATCGGTATATCATCGCCATGATGCTCGTGCAGATCGCCCTTGATACCCATGATGAGGTAACAGATAGCGGCGATGATTTGAAGACGCGGCAGCTTATCGTCCTCGCCGGCGATTTGTACAGCGGACTGTATTACGAGTTGTTGGCGCGTTCTGGCGATATCGCGCTCATCCGTTTGTTCGCCGAAGCGATCCGCGACATTAACGAACAAAAAGTACGTCTTTATGAAAAAAGCTCGGAGCGGATCGAGACGCTATTTGCAGCGGTCGGCACGATCGAATCAGCGTTGCTTGCAAAACTTGCCGATCGCATGGCAGTGCCGCAGTGGGGGCAGTTTGCGTACCATTACTTATTGCTGCGGCGTCTGCTTCAAGAACGGGAATCGTTCGTCGGCACTGGGACGTCAGTGCTCTTTGAGCAAATGGCGCATATCGCATTCCCGCGGGCGAAGGTGCTGACAAACGAGCAACAACGGTATTTGCTTCGCCTTTGCAACCGCTATATCGACCATTGCAAAGAAGCTTTGTTCACGGCGAAATTGCTGCCAAACGACGTGCTGGCGCTCCGCGTGACTGAGCTTTCCGGTGGATTTTCAGCCATCGCCAAAAAGACGGTGGAAGAAGGGTAGAATGATGCATCAATCAAAGGAAGAGCGAGTTCATCGTGTGTTTGAAAAAATCTCCACTCATTATGATCGGATGAACTCCGTCATCAGCTTCCGTCGCCATTTAAAATGGCGCGAAGACGTGATGCGACGGATGAATGTGCAAAAAGGGAAAAAAGCGCTCGATGTTTGCTGCGGGACGGCCGACTGGGCGATCGCCTTAGCCGAGGCGGTCGGGCCAGAGGGGGAAGTGTATGGCCTCGATTTCAGCGAAAACATGTTAAAAGTCGGCGAGCAAAAGGTGAAAGAGCGCAGCTTGCACAATGTGAAGCTCATTCATGGCAACGCCATGCAGCTGCCGTTTCCTGACAATTCGTTCGATTACGTGACCATTGGTTTCGGCTTGCGCAACGTCCCTGATTATATGACGGTGCTGAAAGAAATGCACCGGGTCACGAAACCGGGCGGCATGACTGTCTGTTTGGAAACGTCGCAGCCGACGCTATTTGGCTTCCGCCAGCTTTACTATTTTTATTTCCGGTTTATTATGCCGCTGTTTGGCAAACTATTGGCCAAAAGCTATGAGGAGTATTCGTGGTTGCAAGAGTCCGCGCGCGAGTTCCCGGGGCGGGATGAGCTGGCGGAAATGTTTCGCGCCGCTGGCTTTGTCGATGTCGAGGTCAAACCGTACACGTTCGGCGTGGCGGCGATGCATTTAGGTTACAAACGATGAGTCAAGGTGAACATTCATGAAGTTAAAGGCGATGTATTCGTTTTTAAGCAAGGATTTGGCGGCGGTCGAACAAGAGCTCGAGCGGACGGTTCAGTCGGAATATGGGCCGCTTGGGGAAGCGGCGCTGCATTTATTGCAGGCGGGCGGAAAGCGGATCCGTCCCGTTTTTGTCTTGCTTGCCGCCCGCTTTGGCCATTATGATCTCGAGCGGATCAAGCATGTAGCTGTAGCGCTCGAACTCATTCACATGGCATCGCTCGTCCATGACGACGTGATCGACGATGCCGACTTGCGCCGCGGCCGACCGACGATCAAAGCGAAATGGAGCAATCGGTTTGCCATGTACACGGGCGATTATTTGTTTGCCCGTTCGCTCGAACGGATGGCGGAACTTGACGACCCACGCGCTCACCAAGTACTCGCGAAAACGATTGTCGAAGTGTGCCGCGGGGAAATTGAGCAAATTAAAGACAAATACTGGTTTGAACAACCACTCCGCACGTATTTGCGGCGCATCCGCCGGAAAACGGCGCTGCTGATCGCTGCTAGCTGCCAGCTTGGCGCTCTGGCCGCTGGCGCCCCGGAATCGGTGGCTAAACGTCTGTATTGGTTTGGCCATTATGTCGGCATGTCGTTTCAAATTACGGATGATATCCTCGATTTTACAGGCACGGAAGAGCAATTGGGCAAGCCGGCGGGAAGCGACTTGCTGCAAGGAAACATCACCCTCCCGGTGCTGTACGCGCTTCGTGATGAACGGTTGAAAGCGGCGATCACCGCTGTCAGCCCGGAAACCAATGCGGATGAGATGGCAGCTGTCATTTCCGCCATTAAGCGAACGGATGCCATTGACCAGTCGTACGCATTAAGCGACCGCTACCTCGAAAAAGCGCTCCGTCTGCTCGGTGAATTGCCCGCCAATAAGGCGCGCACCTTGTTGCATGATCTCGCCCTCTACATCGGGAAAAGGGATTATTAACGCTTTCAAGGACATTATTGCCAATGACGCGAAACAATGGTACTATGATGAGGGGAACCCGTTTCCTAGTACATACGACAGTAGGGGTGGAGAGTCAATGAAAGAACGGACATTTTTAATGGTAAAGCCAGACGGGGTTCAGCGCAATTTAATCGGTGAAATTGTCTCCCGCTTTGAAAAAAAGGGATTCCAGCTTGTCGGCGCCAAGCTGATGCAAGTGTCGCGTGAGCTGGCTGAGCAGCATTACGCCGAACATAAAGAGCGTCCGTTTTTTGGCGAGCTTGTTGATTTCATTACGTCCGGACCGGTATTCGCGATGGTGTGGGAAGGTGAAAACGTGATCGCTGCCGCCCGGCAAATGATGGGGAAAACGAATCCACAAGACGCCGCACCGGGGACGATTCGCGGAGATTTCGGCTTGACGGTCGGCAAAAACGTCATTCACGGTTCCGATTCGCCGCAAAGCGCGGAACGCGAGATCAACTTGTTCTTCAAAGAAGAAGAGCTCATTACATATACAAAACTGATGAACGAATGGCTATATTAATGTGAAGACCGGCCACAACTTGGCCGGTTTTTGCCATTTTATGAGGACGACACGATAACGGGAGAGGGGGCAGTACCGATGGATGATTATGCACAATTTATTGCGAAAGTGAAACGAAAAACCGGTATTGATCTTTCATTGTATAAAGAGGCACAAATGAAGCGGCGTTTAACGTCTTTATATGTAAAAAAAGGATTAAACAGCTTTGCCGAACTGTTTGCGGAGATGGAAAAAAACCCGGTGCTATGGCATGAATGTTTAGACCGGATGACGATCAACGTGTCAGAATTTTACCGCAACGCGAAGCGGTGGGACGTGCTTGAGCGCATTATTTTGCCGCGGTTGTTGGCGGAAAATCCGCGTCCAAGAGTATGGAGTGCTGCTTGCTCGGCCGGCGAGGAACCGTATACGCTCGCGATGGTGCTTGCGAAATACCTGCCGCTTCACCGTGTGTCGGTGTTGGCAACTGACATTGATGAAAATGCGCTCGCTCGCGCGCGTCTTGGGGTATACGGCGAACGGTCGCTCGCTGAGCTGCCGGAAGAAATGAAAAAAAAGTTTTTTACGAAAGACGGACAGTATTATAAAATAGACGAAAAGGTGAAACAAGCGGTCACGTTTCAAAAACATAATTTGCTCGCCGATCCGTTTCCGGGGCCATTTGATTTGATTGTCTGCCGCAATGTGCTCATTTACTTCACCGAAGAGGCGAAACGGGCGTTGTATCCAAAATTCCGTGACGCGCTCCGGCCGGGCGGTGTGCTGTTTGTTGGCAGCACGGAGCAAATTTTCAATCCCGGCTCGTACGGGTTTGAAGTCGAGGAGACGTTTTTTTATCGGAGAACATAGCGGGCTTTGCCCACTTTTTTTACAGAAAAACTATTTTCATTTTTTTAATTTATGATATATTTTTACATAAACGCGTTAAAGAGCTGAAGGGAGAGACAGATATGCGTTATTTGACGGCAGGGGAGTCGCATGGACCACAATTGACGGCCATTTTAGAAGGGGTGCCGGCGGGGCTCGAGCTGCGCGCCGAGCATATTAATAAAGAGCTCGCTCGCCGGCAAAAAGGGTATGGACGCGGCCGGCGCATGCAAATTGAAAAAGATGAGGTCAAAATCGTCGGCGGCGTCCGCCATGGCAAAACGCTCGGCTCGCCGATTGCGCTTGTTGTTGAGAACCGTGATTTTCAACATTGGCAAACGATTATGGCTGTTGAGCCGATTGATGATGAAACCGAAGTCAAGCGAAAAGTAACGCGCCCGCGCCCGGGGCATGCTGATTTAAATGGAGCCTTGAAATACGGGCATCGCGATATGCGCAACGTGCTCGAGCGCTCGTCGGCAAGGGAAACGACTGTGCGTGTAGCCGCCGGGGCCGTGGCGAAACGTCTGCTCGAAGAGGTCGGTATTCGCGTCGCCGGACATGTGCTAGAAATTGGCGGCGTGCGTGCCGAGAAGCTCGATTACCGCTCGCTTGACGAGCTGCAAAAAGTGACAGAGGAATCCCCGGTGCGCTGTTTTGATCCGGAGGCAGGGCAAAAAATGATGGAAGCGATCGACTTAGCGAAGAAAAACGGTGATTCGATCGGCGGCATCGTCGAAGTGATCGTCGAAGGAGTGCCGGCCGGAGTTGGCAGCTATGTTCATTATGACCGGAAGCTCGATGCGAAAATTGCCGCTGCCATCGTCAGCATTAACGCCTTTAAAGGCGTCGAGTTCGGCATCGGATTTGAGGCGGCGCGCCGGCCGGGAAGCGAAGTGCACGACGAAATCATTTGGAGCCCGGAACAGGGGTTTTCGCGCCGGACGAACCGAGCTGGCGGCTTTGAAGGCGGAATGACGACCGGGATGCCGATCGTTGTGCGTGGGGTGATGAAGCCGATTCCGACGTTGTACAAGCCGCTTGGAAGCGTCGATATCGACACGAAAGAACCGTTTACAGCGAGCATCGAGCGGTCAGACAGCTGCGCCGTACCGGCGGCAAGCGTCGTTGCCGAGGCGGTCGTCGCTTGGGAAGTGGCGGCGGCGATCGTTGAGCAATTCGGGCAAGATCGGATTGACTTGATCAAAGAAAACATTGAGCGCGCTCGCCGCTATGCAAGGGAGTTTTAACGATGATGGAACGGACGATTGAAACGGCGACGAAACAATATCCGCTTCTGCTGGGCGATGGGGCGGCTCGCGCGTTGCCGCGCCTGCTCCGCTCGCTCGCCTGTCCACCGGGGACGAAGCTGTTTATCATTACCGACGATGCGGTGGCGCCGCTTTATTTGGATGAGGTGCGCGCCATGCTTGCCGCTGCTGAGTATGACGTATATGCCTATATCATCCCGAGCGGAGAGGCGGCCAAGTCATTCGACAACTATTACGCCTGCCAAACAGCGGCGCTCCAGTGCAGCTTAGACCGCCGTTCAGTCATTATCGCGCTTGGCGGCGGCGTTGTTGGCGATTTAGCCGGATTTGTCGCGGCCACCTATATGCGTGGCATCCGCTATATTCAAATGCCGACAACACTCTTGGCTCATGACAGCGCCGTCGGCGGCAAAGTGGCGATTAACCATCCGCTTGGTAAAAATATGATCGGTGCCTTCCATCAGCCGGAAGCGGTTGTGTATGATACGACTTTTTTGCGCACGCTGCCTGAGCGTGAACTCCGGTCGGGGTTTGCCGAAGTGATCAAACATGCGCTCATCCGTGACCGCCGCTTTTATGAATGGCTGCGTGCGGAAGTGAAGACGCTCGCCGATTTGCGCGGCGAAGCGCTCACCTATTGTATTGAAAAAGGCATCGATATTAAGGCGTCTATCGTACGTGAAGATGAAAAAGAAACCGGCGTGCGTGCCCATTTAAATTTTGGTCATACGCTCGGCCATGCGCTTGAAAGTGAACTTGGTTACGGTACGCTCACCCATGGGGAAGCAGTCGCCATCGGCATGCTGTTTGCCGTGTTTGTCAGTGAACGGCTTTATGGCCACTCGTTTGCTGAGCACCGCTTTGCCGAATGGTTTGCCCGATACGGTTTTCCGGTGTCGCTGCCGACGACGGTGGAGGCCGATCGGTTGCTTGAGAAAATGAAAGGTGACAAAAAAGCATACGCCGGGACGGTGCGGATGGTGCTCTTGCGCGAGATCGGCGACGTCGAAGTCGTGGAATTAGAAGATGATAAGCTGCTCGCTTGGCTAGATGAGTTCGCCAAACAGGGGGGAGGACGATGATTCGCGGCATTCGCGGAGCGATTACGGTTGAACAAAATGAAGCCGAAGAAATCGTGACGGCTACCGAAATACTGTTGCGTGAAATGATTAAGGCGAACGGGGTCGTCGCCGATGATGTTTCGTTTGTGCTCATTTCCGTCACGGATGATATCAACGCCGCATTTCCGGCACAGGCGTTGCGCCGGATTGACGGTTGGACGTACGTGCCGGTCATGTGCACAAGGGAAATTCCGGTGCCCGGCTCGCTGCCACGTTGCATCCGAGTCATGATGACGGTGGCGACGGAGAAAAAGCAGGATGAGATTTGCCATGTATATTTAAAGGATGCGGCCATACTGCGCCCGGATTTGTCGTTGACAAAAAAGACAGAAATGTAATATAGTTAAAATAACTTCTTTGCCCGCCGCATGGCGGACTTCGGAAGAAGTGGAGCGAGAGCTGAGAACGAGTGTAGGGTAGATGAGAATGAGCGAGTTTAGCTGAGGTGAGCGTTTGTTATTTGTTTGCTGACATCTGCCCAAAGACGGTCGTCTTTGGGCGTTTTCTTTCCTCTTTTCGCCTCATAAACCCTCATTCTCCGCCCGCTGATCATGAAGGGAGGAGAAGGGATGTCCACGAATGGGCTAGCCGCTTTTTTAGCGGATGCCAACGAGTTCCGCACTATCCCGATTGTGCGCAAATTTTTAGCCGATGTCATTGAACCGCTTGGAGTATTTAGCAATTTGCGTGATGAAGCGGTGTTTTTGCTCGAAAGCAAAGACGATGAATCGCCATGGGCTCGCTATTCGTTTATCGGGGTCGCGCCGTTTTTGACACTCGAAAGCGAAACAGGCGAGACGTTTTCCGTGAAAGACGAAAATGGAAACGAACAAGTTGTAATGCCGACGTTGAAAGAGGCGTTTCAATGGGCTGAGCAGGCGCTTGATGTCCGACCGTTGAGAGAAGTAGTGCCGTTTACAGGCGGCGCGGTCGGGTTTTTAGGATACGATTTCATTTCAGCCATCGAAAAGGTGCCGCGTCATGAAAATTGTGATTTAGGTATGAAAGCTAGTTATTTCGTATTTTGCGAATCGCTGTTTGCTTTTGACCACCAAAAGCGTGAGCTCCTGCTTATTCACTATATTCGGTTGCATGGTGGTGAAACAGAACAGGAAAAGATTGAGAAATATCGCTCCGCCCAACAGCGCATCGCTGCGTTGGCGGCAAAAGCGGTGCGAATCCAAGCTGAACGGCCGCTGTTGCCGGCAGATGAGGAAGCCGGGCGGGCTGTCTCGTTTGCTCAGGCGATGTCCAATTACGAAAAAGAACGATTTTTGCAAGACGTAGAAACGGTGAAACAGTATATCGCGGCTGGTGATGTGTTTCAAGCTGTTCTGTCGCAGCGTTTTTGCGTGCCGGTCCGCGCGGGTGGTTTGGCCGTTTATCGGTTGCTCCGCCATATTAATCCGTCGCCGTACATGTTTTATTTCCGGTTGAGTGATACAGAAATTGTTGGAAGTTCACCGGAAAAACTCATCCAAGTGCGCAATCGGCGCATTGAAATCGATCCGATCGCCGGAACGAGGCGGCGCGGGCGCTCGCCCGAAGAGGATGCGATGCTGGCTGATGAGCTGTACAACGATCCGAAGGAGCGGGCTGAGCATTATATGCTCGTTGATTTGGCACGCAACGATATCGGCCGGGTGGCAAAATACGGAACGGTCAAGACGCCAATCTTGATGGAAATCGGCAAGTTTTCCCACGTGATGCATTTAATTTCGAAAGTCGTCGGTGAGTTGAATGATGATGTTCACCCCATTGATGCGTTGCTTGCCGCCTTTCCGGCTGGGACGGTGAGCGGAGCGCCGAAAGTGCGGGCGATGCAAATTTTACAAGAGCTTGAGCCAACAGCTCGCGGATTGTACGCCGGGGCGATTGCTTACATCGGCTTTGACGGCAATATCGACTCATGCATTGCCATCCGGACGGCGGTCATCAAAGATGGCTATGCATACGTGCAGGCCGGCGCGGGCATCGTCGCTGACTCCGTCCCAGAACTTGAGTGGAAAGAGACGTGCAATAAAGCAAGCGCCTTAATGAACGCCATTGAACAAGCAGAACGACTATTTGTCAAAGGGGAGAGGATCGTATGTTGAAGCGGCTGCTTTCCAAATGTGCGGAAGGGAAAACGTTGACGGAAGAAGAAGCATATGAAGCGATGGCCACCGTCATGGATGGGGCGGCGACAGACAGCCAAATCGCGAGTTTGTTGTCGATGTTGTGCCTGCGAGGGGAGACGGTCGACGAGCTGACCGGGTTTGTGCGAGCCATGCGTGACCGGATGATGGCGATTGATGCCGGTGATGATGTGATCGACACGTGTGGCACAGGTGGTGACGGAGCGGCGACGTTCAACATTTCAACAGCTGCGGCAATCGTCATTTCATCGCTCGGCGTCAAAGTTGCCAAACACGGCAATCGCGCTGTTTCATCAAAAAGCGGCAGCGCCGACGTGCTCGAGCGTCTTGGCATCAATATTCAATCGTCGCCAGACGCCGCCAAGGAGGCGTTGGAAACGAACGGATTAACATTTTTGTACGCCCCTTTGTATCACACAGCCATGAAACATGCCGCCGGGCCGCGGAAAGAAATCGGTTTTCGCACGGTTTTTAACTTGATCGGCCCGCTTGCCAACCCGGCACGTTGCAAGCGGCAAGTCGTCGGTGTTTATTCGACCCGCTACGCCGAGAAACTAGCGGAAACGATGCGCCGCCTTGGTTCGGAGCATGTGCTGTTCGTCACCGGTCGCGATGGGCTCGATGAATGCAGCATCGCCACGGAAACTGATGTTGTTGAACTGAAAGATGGAGCGATTCGCCGCTTTGTCATCACCCCGGAAGAAGTCGGTTTGCCTCGCGGAGAGCTTGCTGATGTGCAGGTGCATAATCCGGAAGAAAGCGCCGCATTGCTTGAAGCGGTCATGACCGTGACAGCGCCGGAGAGCGCCGTGAATATCGTCGCCTTAAACGCCGGTGTCGCCTTGTACGCCGCCGGCAAGACAAAAACGATCGCTGATGGGGTGACGATGGCGAAAGACGCTATTTTGTCCAACGCTGCTTATAGGCAGTTGCAGCGGCTGCGGGCAAAGGAAGTGGTCCGTGATGCTTGAGCAAATTTTAGCGACAAAACGAGAGGAACTTGACACATTGACATTGCCGGAACCGTTGCCGGAGCCGAAACGCCGTCCTTTCGCGGCGGCGCTCCGCCGGCCGCGGCGGGCGCTCGGGCTAATCGCCGAAGTAAAAAAAGCGTCTCCGTCTAAAGGCATCATCCGCCCGGACTTTGATCCGGTCGCCATTGCCAAAGCGTATGAGCGCGCGGGGGCTGATGCGATCAGTGTGCTGACGGACGAGCGCTATTTCCAAGGGCACCGCCGCTATTTGCAGGAAGTGAAAGAAGCGGTCAACATCCCGGTGTTGCGCAAAGATTTCATCATCGACCGCCGGCAAGTGGAAGAAAGCGCCCGGCTCGGGGCGGATGCAATTTTATTGATCGGCGAAGCGCTGCCGCCGGAAATGCTCGAGGCGCTCTATCAAGAAGCGTACAGCATCGGGCTGGAATGTTTAGTGGAAGTGCATGCGAAAGAAACGCTTGAGCGGATTTTGGCTCGGTTTACGCCTGAAGTGGTTGGCATTAACAACCGCGATTTGCATACGTTTGTCACAACACTTGAGGCGACAAAAGCGCTCGCTTCCCTCATTCCGCCGTCGAGCGTCATCGTCAGCGAAAGCGGGATCAGCTCATACCGTGATGTACGAACGATCCGCTCATACGGGGTACAGGCGATGCTTGTCGGTGAGTCGCTCATGCGCCAAGCGGATGTCGAACGGGCGGTTTACCGGCTGTTTGGAGAGGATGATGGCAATGGTTCGTCTTAAATATTGCGGCAACCGTTCGGCGGACGATGTGCAAGTCGCGCTCGCGAGCGGGGCGGATTATCTTGGCTTTATTTTTACTGAAAGCAAACGGAACGTTTCACCTGAGGAGGTGAAGCGCTGGTTAGCACTAGCATCACTCGGCGATAAGCAGCTCGTCGGTGTCTTTGTCAATGCCTCTGTTGATCAGATCGCTTCTGTCACCGAACAGCTGCCGCTTCATGTCGTCCAATGCCATGGTCATGAGACACCAGCTGAGCTGGCCGTCGTAAAGGAAGCGACACGGCTCTCGGTTTGGAAAGCGATTCATCACGACGATGGGGCGCTCGAGACGATGAAGCAATATGCAGGGGTAGCTGACGGCTACGTTGTCGACAGCCGCGTCGCTGGTGCATGGGGAGGAACGGGCGTCTCTTTTGACTGGGAGGCGGTGCCGCGCTATTTGGAAGAGGCAGCACGCCAAGGTGTGCCGTGCTTCATCGCCGGCGGCATCACCCCGGACAATATCGAGCGGCTGCTCGCCTATCGTCCCGACGGGATCGACATTAGCAGCGGCATTGAAACAGACGGACGCAAAGACCCGGCTAAGATGAAGCAGATAGAAGAAAAAACAAAACAGTATCTCGCAGTAGGAAAAGGCGCGAAATGATCGTTTCGCTCCATGCTCGGACGATGAAACAGCGCCGCTTCGGCAATCGAGAGGTGCGCTTTCACACGAAATTCGTCATTTAATCTTAAGAAAAAAGAAGGTGGCTTTGATGATGGAACACGTTCCGAATGAACACGGGCGATTTGGTGATTTTGGCGGCAAGTTTGTTCCAGAGACGCTCATGCTCCCCCTTGAGGAAATTGAAACCGAGCTGGACAAAGCGCTTGCCGACGAGTCGTTCAGGCAAGAATATATCCGGATTTTGCAGCACTACTCGGGGCGGCCGACTCCGCTTACGTTTGCACCGAATTTGACACGACAGCTTGGTGGGGCGAAAATTTATTTAAAGCGCGAAGATTTAAACCACACCGGCGCCCATAAAATCAACAACGCTATCGGCCAGGCGCTCTTGGCGAAACGGATGGGCAAGAAAAAATTGATCGCTGAGACCGGCGCTGGGCAGCACGGGGTTGCGGCAGCGACGGTGGCCGCTCACTTCGGTATGGAATGCATCGTCTTTATGGGCGAGGAAGACATGAAGCGGCAAGAGTTGAACGTGTTTCGGATGAAGCTGTTAGGCGCCGAAGTTGTGCCGGTGTTAAGCGGCAACCGGACGTTAAAAGATGCGACAAATGAGGCGATTCGTTATTGGGTCGCCCATTGCGATGACCATTTTTACATGATCGGTTCGGTTGTCGGCCCGCATCCGTACCCGAAAATGGTGCGCGAGTTTCAGCGCGTGATCGGCGATGAGGCGAAAGAACAGTTTCTCGCCGGCGAAGGAACGCTGCCGGATGTGATTGTTGCCTGCGTCGGCGGAGGCAGCAACGCCATCGGCATGTTTTATCCGTTTTTGCAAGACGATGTCCGTCTCGTCGGCGTGGAAGCGGCCGGCAAAGGAATCGATACTCCGCACCATGCGGCGACGATTACAAAAGGGACAAAAGGCGTTATCCATGGGGCAATGACGTACTTGTTACAAGATGAGTACGGGCAAATTATTGAACCGTATTCAATTTCCGCCGGCCTTGATTACCCTGGCGTCGGTCCGGAACATGCGTATTTGGCCAGCATCGGCCGCGTTCGTTATGAGAGTGTGACCGATGAAGAAGCAGTGGCTGCGTTTCAGCTTCTGGCGCAAACTGAAGGCATCATTCCAGCCATTGAGTCGGCGCATGCGGTGGCCAAAGCTGTCGAGCTTGCCCGCCAAATGACGCCGGATGAGACGGTGCTTATTTGCCTGTCCGGCCGCGGCGATAAAGATGTGCAAATGATGATGCGCCATCTTGGGGTGAAAGAAGGTGAAGACGTTGCGTCTGCCCGTTAACCGATCGTTATTTATTCCGTTTATTGTTGCCGGCGACCCGTCTGCTGATTTGACTGTTGACCTCGCTTTGGCGCTGCAAGACGCCGGTGCTGACGTGTTGGAGCTTGGCGTTCCGTACTCTGACCCACTCGCTGATGGGCCGACGATCCAGCGCGCCGCCGCCCGGGCGCTCGCCGGACAAATGACGCTGCCGAAAGCCATTCAACTTGTTGCCGACATGCGAAAAAAAGGAGTAAAAATTCCGATTATTATCTTTACGTATTATAATCCTGTGTTACAATTAGGAGAAGAATCCTTTTTTGCTTTAGCGCAAGAAAATGGCGCCGACGGCGTGCTCATTCCCGACTTGCCGTTTGAGGAGAGCGGCCCGCTCCTCGAGCTCAGTGAGCGGTTCGGCCTTCCGCTTATTTCGCTTGTCGCTCCGACATCAAAGCAGCGAATTGAGCAGATTGCTTCAGCGGCGCAGGGGTTTTTGTACTGTGTCTCCTCGCTTGGCGTCACGGGCGTGCGTGAGACACTGCCGGAGTCGCTTGGCCATTTCCTAGGTGAAGTAAAGCGGCATAGCCGTGTCCCGGTCGTTGTCGGTTTCGGCATTTCAACACCGGAACAAGTGGCGATGCTGAAAGACGCCTGTGATGGAGTCGTGGTCGGCAGTGCGCTCGTGCAAAAAATCGAACAGTTGCTTGAGCGCCTGCAGACCTCGGAAGAAAAGAATGCGGCTATCGCTGAATTTGCCTCCTATGCCCGTTCGCTCGCCGCGCCGCTTCGGGAGCCGTGTTCTTCGCGCTAAAAAGTTCCGACTTAAAGGAGTGGGCGATATCCATGCAAGTAAAGGAGCAACTTCGGGGACTCCCCCCGTACCAACCGGGAAAATCGATTGAGGAAGTGAAGCAGGAATACGGTCTTTCTGAGATTATTAAACTAGCTTCCAATGAAAATCCATACGGCTCATCGCCGACGGTGAAATCTGCCATCGCTGCTGAACTTGATCGCCTTGCCGTCTACCCGGACGGTTATGCCCGCGCATTGCGCGAAAAAGTGGCCAACCATCTCGGCGTGAAGGAAACACAGCTGTTGTTTGGCAACGGTTCGGATGAAGTCGTACAAATTTTTTGCCGCGCCTTTTTAGAGCCGGGCACGAACACGGTGATGGCGACGCCAACATTTCCGCAATACCGCCATAACGCGATCATCGAGCGGGCTGAAGTGCGCGAAGTGCCGCTTGTTGACGGGCGCCATGATTTGGAGGCGATGCTTAAGGAAATTGATGAAAACACGCGCATTGTCTGGGTTTGCAATCCGAACAACCCGACCGGCACGTATGTGAATGAGACAGAATTGCGCGCCTTTTTAGATCGTGTGCCGTCGCACGTGCTTGTCGTTTTGGATGAGGCGTATTATGAATACGTAACGGCGGACGATTATCCGCAAACGGTGCCGCTGTTACAAGAATACGAACAGCTTGTTATTATGCGTACGTTCTCGAAAGCGTATGGGCTTGCTGCGCTTCGCGTCGGCTACGGCATTGCCAGTGAGTCGCTCATTCGTGCCGTCGAACCGGCGCGCGAGCCGTTTAACACGTCGACCATCGCCCAAGCGGCTGCTGCGGTCGCGCTTGATGACCAAGCGTTCATCCGTGCCTGTGTCGAACAAAACCGTGCCGAGCTTGAACGGTATTATCGTTTCTGTGAAGAACACGGCCTGAAGTACTATCCGTCGCAAACGAACTTTTTGTTCATTGATTTTGGTATGGACGGCAATGAAGTGTTTCAATATTTGCTCGAGCGTGGCATTATCGTCCGCTCCGGCAAGGCGCTCGGTTTGCCGACCGGCGTGCGCATCACCGTCGGCACGAAAGAGCAAAATGACCGGGTGTTTGAAACGATTTCGCACATGCTTCGCGAAAAACAGCTCACCTGACCAGGTTGACAGTGAATTGGTCAGGAAGGCCAGCCCGTTGCTTTTAGCAAGCAGCGGGCACATTTTTACATAAAGAAGGTGGGTTGGGTTGGAAGGAAACGTGTTTATTGTCGGTCTCGGCTTGATCGGTGGGTCGATTGCTTTAGCCATTAAAAAAGCACATCCAGAAGCAGTGATCATCGGCTATGACGTCAGTGACCATCAACTCGGTTTGGCCCGTTCGCTTAAAGTGATCGACGAAGTCGTCCATTGTGTAGAGGACGGGTTTAGGCAAGCCGATTTGATTGTTCTTGCCACTCCGGTCATGCAGACGGAATTGTTGCTTTCCTCCATGCCGTGTGAGCGGTTGAAGCACGGCGTCATCGTCACGGACGTCGGCAGCACGAAGCAGCGCATCGTTCAAGGTGCGCAGCGCCTTTTGGAGCATGGCGTGGCGTTCATCGGCGGCCATCCGATGGCTGGGTCGCATAAAAGCGGTGTAGCAGCGGCGCGGGCTCATTTGTTTGAAAACGCCTTTTACATTTTGACGCCGACGGACGGAGTTCCACCGCAGCAGGTTGATAAGCTGAAACAATGGCTTTCCGGAACGAAAGCGCAGTTTGTCGTCTTAACTCCGGAAGAGCATGACCGCATCACTGGGGTGATCAGCCATTTTCCGCACTTGATTGCGGCGAGCCTTGTTCATCAGGCGCGCGAGTATGAAAACGAAAACGACCTCGTCAGCCGGTTGGCGGCCGGTGGTTTCCGCGATATCACCCGCATTGCGTCAAGCAATCCGGAAATGTGGCGGGACATTTTTATCCATAATAAGTGCGAACTGCTCGCCATTTTTGACCGCTGGATCGCCGAAATGAAACGGCTTCGTTCGTTTGTCGAGGAAGAAAACAGCATTGCTATTTATCATTATTTTCTTGAAGCGAAACAGTTCCGCGATGGGCTGCCTGTGCGGACAAAGGGAGCGATTCCGTCGTTTTACGATTTGTATGTTGACGTACCGGATTACCCGGGGGTTATTTCCGAGGTAACCGGCTATTTAGCTCAGGAAAACATCAGCATTACGAACATCCGCATTATTGAGACGCGCGAGGAAATTTACGGAGTGCTCCGCCTTAGCTTCCAAAGCGAAGATGATCGGGCGCGGGCGAAAGCGTGCCTCGCCAAACATACGAATTTTGCGACATATGAAGGGTAGCAAGAAAAACAGTGGAGGGATGTTGCATGCAGCTGCCAACGAACGTATTCTCGCTTCGGGGAACGATTGAGGTGCCCGGCGACAAATCGATTTCCCATCGCGCTGTCATGCTCGGGGCGCTCGCTTCCGGACGGACGGTGATCGATCATTTTTTGCCTGGTGCAGATTGTTTAAGTACAATTGACTGTTTCCGCAAACTTGGTGTCGACATTCATCAAGACGGGACGAACGTCATCGTCGAAGGGGCAGGGTCCGGAGGGCTTCGTGAGCCGGCCGCCGTGCTTGATGTCGGCAATTCCGGCACGACGGCGCGCCTTTTGCTTGGCATTTTGGCCGGTCAGCCGTTTCATGCTTGCCTTGTTGGCGACGAGTCCATTGCCAAACGGCCGATGGCGCGGGTGACGAAGCCGCTCCGTGAGATGGGAGCACACATTGACGGGCGTGATGGCGGAAACTATACCCCGCTTGCGATCCGCGGCGGCGCGCTTCGCCCGCTCCGCTATACCTCACCGGTGGCGAGCGCTCAAGTGAAGTCGGCGATTTTGCTTGCCGGTTTGTTTACTGACGGAGTGACGTCCGTCACTGAGCCGCACCGCTCGCGCGACCATACCGAACGAATGATTCGGTTGTTTGGCGGCGAAGTGAATGTCAACGGTCTAACCGTCTCTATTGCCGGTCCGCAGTCCTTACGCGGGACGCACATTTACGTTCCTGGCGACATTTCATCGGCTGCTTTTTTCCTCGTCGCTGGCGCAATTGTGCCAAACAGTGAAATTACGCTGAAAAACGTTGGCTTAAATCCGACAAGAACAGGCATCATCGATGTGCTCGAGCGAATGGGAGCCGACATTACGATTGACCATATCCGCAATGAGGAAACGGAGCCGATCGGCGATATTACAATCCGCACATCGACGCTTCACGCCATTGAAATTGGTGGTGATATCATTCCAAGGCTGATTGATGAAATTCCAATCATTGCCTTGTTGGCGACGCAAGCGGAAGGGACAACTATCATTAAAGATGCCAGTGAGTTGAAAGTAAAAGAAACGAATCGAATCGATACAGTCGTTGCCGAGCTGAAAAAGTTTGGTGCTGATATTGAAGCAACCGACGATGGCATGATCATTCGCGGCAAAACGGCGCTTTATGCCGACGGGATTGTCGTCGACAGCCACGGTGATCATCGGATCGGGATGATGCTGGCCATCGCTGCGTGCTGCGCGAAAGGAACGGCTCGCCTTGAGCGTCCGGAAGCGGTCGCCGTCTCCTATCCATCCTTTTTTGCCGATCTACGTTCTTTGCTGTAGCCTCAAGCGCCCTCGCCCCAAGTGGGCGAGGGGCATATTTTGCTTTGATCATTCATATGTTGTCAATAAGAGGGATGGCTTCTCCTTACTTTTTGAAAGCGGATACATTTTTTACGAGACAGCGCGTTGGCGGGTGGCGAGCGGTTCGGTTGCTGAAACGACCATTGTCGATTATGATTAATCATGTTCCCATTGCAGTAGTACATAAATATTCAGACAGGGAGAGGGCGGATAACATCGCCCACTAAACAACAATCTGTCGCGATAAGAGAGGTTCACGGAAATGACACGCGTTGAACAAATCATTCGTCTGGTGGAAAACGGAAATGTTGACAAAGCATTGGCGCTCGTCCCGAAAGTGAAAAAGTATGGCAGCGATGAGGAGAAATATGAGCTTGCTGACTGCTTGTATGCATGGGGAATGCCGGAGGAGGCAAAAGGGCTGCTCGAGGAGTTGGCCGCCCGCTATCCGGATGATGGCGACATCCGCTTGTTTTTGGCTGAAGTGTATACGGAACTGGAAGCTGAAGATGAAGCGCTCGCCATTTTGGACGAGATCGGTGAAGACGATCCACAGTTCGTTCGGGCGTGCCTGCTAGCCGCTGACTTATACGAAATGCAAGGACTGACGGAAGTGAGCGAGCGAAAATTGCGCCAAGCGTATAAAAAGGCACCGGATGAGCCGGTCGTCCAATTCGCCTTGGCGGAATTGTATTTTTCGCTCGGCGAATACGCGAAAAGCGTGCCGTTTTATGAACAAGTGCAAAAAAGCACGCGCGAGATGGCTGGCGTTCTCTTGGTGGAACGGCTTGCCGAGGCGCTCACCCGATCCGGGGAGTTTGAGGCGGCCCTCCCGTATTATGAAGAAGCGCTCAACGAAAAAACGGACAGCCGGACATTGTTCGCCTACGGATTCACAGCCCTACAGGCCGGTTATGCACAAACGGCCATCGACAAGCTCAGCGCCTTAAAAGAGCTCGATCCAGACTATGCTCCCCTTTACTTATATTTGGCGAAAGCTTATGAACAAGAAGGACAGCTCCGAAAAAGTTATGAGACGGCGCTTGAAGGGATAAAAATCGATGAGTGGAATAAAGAGCTCCGTCTTTATATCGGCAAACTGGCTTTAAAGCTGAACAAACCGGATGAAGCGGAAGAGCAGCTGAAAAAGGCGCTCGAGATCGATGGCGGCTATATTGAGGCACTTACTGTTTTATCGGCGCTTTGGCTTCACGAACAGCGCTATGAGGATGTAGTGGCGCTTTTGGAGCGGGCGATGGCTGACGGTGAATACGATCCGCAGTTTGAATGGGATTTAGGGCGCGCCAAACATCGACTCGAGATGTATGACGATGCATTAAATCATTACGCTGAGGCATATAATTTCTTTAAGAATAACGTCGATTTTCTTGAAGAGTACGGATATTTTCTCATCGAGGAAGGAAATCGGGCTGCAGCGAGAGAAATATTTCAACAAATCGTCGGTTTGGACCCGAGCCACACGGAGGCGGCCGAGATGCTGCTTGAGCTCGAAGAGTAGGGGAGAAGCGGTGATCGAACCTCTTTCTTGGAAACCGATCGAGGGGGAAGCGCACAATGACGCACGTATCCGTCAATGAAAAAAAAGAGTTCATCCGTTGGTTTTTAAGCCATTATCAGTTGAAACGGCGCGAATGTGTTTGGATTTTAAACTATTTGATGAGCCATGACCAGCTGATGCAAAAGGTGCATTTTGTTGAGAACGCCCAATATTGCCCGCGCGGCATCGTCATGTCGACCCACTGCGTGGATGATGTGCCGTTTCGCTTTTACAAAGGCAATGTGATGACGACCGATGCGGAGAAATCGTTCCATGATATCCGGTTGAACCGTGACGAAGATATTTACATTCAGCTCAATTTCCGCGCTTCTTTTCACTCGCCGCAATATGTTGCTGTACTTGAAGAAAACCCGTATGCACCGAAGCAGGCGCAAGTGAGCGAAAACGATCAGCGTCTTGCTGAGCAATTTTTAGAACGGTCCATTTATGAGTTCCGGCGTGAGCGGCTCATGAAACTGATCGATGAGGCGCTTGATCGCCACGACGAAGAGGCGTTTCGCCGGTTGACCGATGAATTAAACAAATTGTAACACCTTGCCGCAGGCAAGGTTTTTCTTTTGCCGAAAAATATGGTATGGTGATAAGGAACAAACTTTATGGCAAAGGGGAATAGCGATGAAATGGACAAGCGGAGACGTCGCCACCTACGAAAAAGAGCGCGACTACATTGATACGGCGCTCGTTCCGCTTTTGCCGGTGGCTGTCGGCCAAGGAGCGAGGCGGCTCGCTTCCGGCGGGGAGCTTGTCGGGCTCGTCGCCACCGAGGTCGAGCGGCAGCTGAGGGGGCGCGTGTTTTTGTTGCCGCCGTTTGTTTATTTTGTGGATGAACAACGGGATAAGCTGTTGGAAAGGCTGGCGAATTGGACAAACCGGCTTAGGCAGGAAGGGATGGAACATGTGTTTTATGTGACGTGCGATCGCACATGGCAAGAGGGGACGGAGGCCAGTCGCTTTTGGCTCGTTCCGACCGTTCCGCTCGAGAGCATGGATGAGTCGTATAAGCATGAACTCGTCCGCGAGCAGGCCGCTGAGCTGCTCCGCTTTTTCGTTAACCGCTGGACGAAAAGGTAGGCAAAGCAAAGTCCCACGTTTTGCCGTTTGTGATATTGACCTTGTCCAGCAATTGAGCTATCATTAGAATGTCCTAGTTTTCCATTGTGTTATACGTAAAATTGTCCGGTGTGGACTTGACTTTGCATAGAGGGGGGAAGACGATGAGCGACAACAAACATCGCGTAACGAGACGTCAATTTTTAAACTACACGCTGACCGGCGTCGGCGGTTTTATGGCAGCAGGAATGCTTATGCCGATGCTCCGCTTCGCCTTTGACCCGATCTTGAGAGAGACGGCAGGCACGGATATGGTCGCGGTAGCGGACGTCAAAGAGATCACGACCGAACCGAAGCGCTTCGACTTTAAAGTGAAGGTGAAAGACGCTTGGTACGAGTCGGAAGAACCGAGATCAGCTTGGGTGTATAAGGATGAAAAAGGGGACATTATCGCCCTGTCACCGGTTTGTAAACACCTTGGCTGTACGGTCGACTGGAATACGGACAAAAACAACCCGAATCATTTCTTCTGTCCGTGCCACTACGGGCTCTATACGAAAGACGGCACGAACGTTCCGGGGACGCCGCCGACAGCTCCGCTTGACCGCTACGAGTTCGAAGTGAAAGACGGAAAGCTGTATTTAGGCAAGGCGAAACCAAGAGGGGAGGCGTAATGCGTGTTAAACAAGCTGTATGACTGGGTCGATGAACGCTTAGATATTACGCCTTTATGGCGGGATATCGCCGATCACGAAGTTCCGGAGCACGTCAACCCGGCTCATCATTTTTCCGCCTTTGTCTACTGTTTTGGCGGACTGACGTTTTTTGTCACGGTCATTCAAATTTTGTCAGGCATGTTTTTAACCATGTACTATGTCCCGGACATTAAAAACGCGTGGGAGTCGGTTTATTATTTGCAAAACGAAGTGGCGTTCGGCAAAATCGTGCGTGGCATGCACCATTGGGGAGCAAGCTTGGTCATCGTCATGATGTTTTTACATACGCTGCGCGTCTTTTTCCAAGGGGCGTATAAAAAGCCGCGCGAAATGAACTGGATCGTCGGCGTGCTGATCTTCATGGTCATGATGGGGCTTGGTTTTACCGGTTATTTGTTACCTTGGGATATGAAAGCGCTGTTTGCGACGAAAGTTGGTCTGCAAATCGCTGAAGCAGTGCCGCTCATCGGTCCGGCGATCAAAACGTTGTTGGCCGGGGATCCGGAAATTGTCGGTGCCCAGACGTTGGCGCGCTTCTTTGCGATTCATGTGTTCTTCTTGCCGGCGGCTTTGCTTGGCTTAATGGCAGCGCACTTTTTAATGATTCGCAGACAAGGCATTTCCGGTCCGCTATGATCGGTCGGTTGGACGTTTTGAGGCGATAGAAAAAAGGAGGGAATCACGCAATGCATCGCGGAAAAGGAATGAAATTTGTCGGCGATTCCCGTATTCCCGCGGTACGAAAACCGAATATTCCAAAGGACTATTCAGAGTATCCCGGGAAAACGGAAGTGTTTTGGCCGAACTTCCTGTTAAAGGAATGGCTTGTCGGTTCGGTCTTTCTCGTTGGCTTTTTATGTTTGACCGTCGCCCACCCGTCGCCGCTCGAGCGGATTGCCGACCCGACGGACACGACGTATATCCCGCTGCCTGACTGGTATTTCTTATTCTTATACCAATTGCTCAAATATTCGTATGCGTCCGGTCCGTATACAGTCATCGGCGCGATCGTCATGCCGGGGTTGGCGTTTGGCGCTTTGTTGCTGGCTCCGTTTTTGGATCGCGGTCCGGAGCGCCGTCCGTGGAAGCGCCCGGTGGCGACAGGCATGATGCTTCTTACTCTTGCTGCGATCGTTTATTTGACATGGGAATCGGTCGTCACGCACGACTGGGAAAAAGCGGCTGAACAAGGGAAAATTCGTGCGGAAGTGGAAATTGATACGAACGCTGAAGGCTATAAAATCGCTCAAGCCAATACGTGTACGTCATGCCACGGGGAAAACTTGTCCGGTGGTGCCGGTCCGTCGCTTGTTGGCACCGGCTTGACAGCAGAAGAGATTGCGAAGATCGCTAAAGAAGGGCAAGGAAGCATGCCGGGTGGCATTTTTAAAGGCACGGATGAAGAGTTGCAAAAAATGGCGGAATTCATCGCCGGCTTAAAAGCTGAATAATCGTTTCACACGAAAAAGCTGACTCGCGTTAGTCAGCTTTTTTCGTACCTACATTGAATTGAGATGAGGTGCAAACGATGGCATGGCTTTATGCGATATTCGCTTCCCGGCCGGTTGTTTCGCTACTTTTGCTTGTGAATGCTGCCGGCACCGTTTACGGCTATTATTGGTATCGTTATCAGTTGGCGGAAACACCGCCCTTGTTTTTGCCATTTGTGCCCGACAGTCCGACGGCGAGTCTTTTTTTTCTCATCGTTCTCGGCGCCTGGCTGCTCGGTCGGCAGACACCGCTGTTTGAAGCCCTTGCCCTTGTGACACTTGTCAAATACGGGATTTGGGCGGTCGTCATGAACGTGCTCGTTTGGCGCGTCACCGGAACGCTTGACTGGGCAGGATGGATGCTCATCGTTTCCCATGGGGCCATGGCGGTCGAAGGCATGCTGTACGCTCCGCTTTACCGATTTCGTCCGGTTCATCTTGCTTTGGCAGCGGTTTGGACGCTGCATAACGATGTCATCGACTACGTATTTGGCATGATGCCACGTTATCATATGTTGGATCATTATGCTGATCAAATCGGTTATTTTACGTTTTGGCTCAGCATTGCCTCCATTGCCGTGGCGTATTGGCTTGGCATCCGCACACGGCGACAGTCGTTCTCGCTTCCTCCCGCATAGCAGTGGAATAGGAGTAACAAGGGAGGAAAATTTGCCCTATCGCTTGATCGCAGTTGCTTGGTCTACTCTTGTCCACTCCTTCATACATTGTAGTAGTGAATGAGGGAGGGACGAGGATGAAACGAATCGGGCTGGCCATGTTGTTATCGATCGCCTTTTTATGGCCAGCGCTCGTTGGCGCGGCCGAATCAATGGAAAGTTGGAAACAGCTTGACGACATTTCCGACGAGGCGCTGCAATTGGCGAAAAATGAGCGTTTTGCTGAAGCCAAAGAAGTGCTCCTTTATTTTTCTGAACGGTTTTTCGCTCTTGGAGCGAGAGAACGGTTAAAATCGGCTGACGAGCTGAGGGCGGTGACTGTGACGCACGAACACGCGGTAAAGGCCATGACAGCATCGATTCCAGCGGAAGACAAAATCGCTGCTCTTACGCAGTTCCGTCTCGTAGTTGATGCCGTCCAATCGACGCATCAGCCACTTTGGTCAGAGATGAAGCCGGCTGTCATGGAGGCGTTCGCTGCGATGGAAAAGGCGGCGGAACGTGGGGAGAGAGAGGCATATGACGCTGCCTTTCGCCAATTTATTGATCGCTATACATTAATTGAGCCGAGTGTGAAAATTGATGTACCGCCAAAAGCGGCCAAAAAGGTTGACGGCAATCTGGAAGCACTGCAACCCGCCTCATTTTGGCAGCTTGCCAAAAACGAGCAACGAGAGCAGCTCGCCGCTGCACGCCGCGATGTCGAAGCGCTATTTGACGGGGTGAAAAAAGATGAAGCTGATCCATCACTCATTTGGGTGATGATTTCGACTGGCGGAGTGATTGTGTTGACGCTGACATACGTCGGCTGGCGGAAATACAAAGGGGAAAAAGAGGAAAAGCGGGCGCGACAGCCGGAAGAATAGGCGCCGCCTCGCTTTCGGAGGGGGAGGGTTCCCCCTCCTTTTTATGTTTGAATTGGATGGCATCTAGCGAATTCAGCGTATGCCGCCCGCGCGAGCGCCGTTCCGGTTATTATTGTTCAAGCGGTCGTTTTTGTTCATCAAGCGTAAATCCTTCACCAAGCACATCGTGCACATCGGTGACGGCAACAAAGGCGTGCGGGTCAACGGACATAATGACGTTTTTTAAGCGTGGCAGCTCGTTTTTAGCGACGACGCAATATAAGACGTCACGGTCGCGCTTCGTATACGAACCTCGTCCTTTTAACACGGTGACGCCGCGTTCCATTTCCGTCAAAATCCGGTTGGCGATTTCCTCACTTTTTTCTGAGATGATCGTCGCCCCTTTCGCCGCATAGCCGCCTTCTTGCATAAAATCAATGACTCGGGCGGCGAGAAAGACGGCGACTAACGTATACATCGCCTCGCGGTACGAAAGGTAAAGAAGCGACAGTGTAATGACGGCGGCATCAAAGGCAAACATCGTTTTGCCCATGCTGATGCCTTTATATTTATAGACGAGGCGGGCGATAATGTCGACACCCCCGGTTGTGCCGCCGTAGCGGAAGATGATGCCGAGGCCAACGCCGATGAAAACGCCGGCAAACAACGCCGCGAGCGTCATATCATGCTGAAGCGGCATATGAATCATGTAGCGTTGAAAAATGGATAAAAACATTGAAACGGCGACGGTGCCGAGCACGGTATAAAGAAACATTTGACGACCAAGCAGCTTCCAACCGATAAAAAAGAGCGGGATGTTGAGCGCCAAGTTGGTGATGGCCGGATCAAGCCCAAACAAAAAATAAAGAAGAAGCGTAATGCCGGTAAAACCGCCTTCCGCCAAATTGTTTTGCATGTTGAAATGGACGAGGCCGAAGGCAAAAATAGCAGCGCCAAGCAAAATAAATAAACTGTTTTTCATTTTTAAGCCGAAAATCATATCGTCCCTCCGTCCACAAAAATAGTCGGCGTCCTTAATTATAGAGGAACTTGCCTGCGCAGGCAACGATGGTCGAAAGCAGGGAAAATTGACGACTGGCGAAAACATTTGTCAAATGCGCCGCTTTTCGCTAACATGGAAACAGACGAGGTGATGGTCATGCAGGAGAAAACGATGAAACAGATGCAACGCGAAGTGGATGAATATATCGGGCAGTTTAAAGAAGGTTATTTCAGCCCGCTCGCCATGCTCGCGCGGCTGACAGAAGAGCTCGGCGAACTGGCGCGTGAAGTGAACCATTATTATGGGGAAAAGCCGAAAAAGGTAACGGAAAAAGAAAAAACAGTGGAAGAAGAGCTGGGCGATTTGTTGTTTGTACTCATCTGTTTTGCCAATTCGCTCAACATTGATTTGCAGGAGGCGCACGACCGGGTGATGGACAAGTTCCGGATCCGCGACCGTGACCGTTGGACGCGAAAGGAGGAATCTCAATGACGATTCGCATCGTCATTGCCGGGCCACGCGGCCGCATGGGCCGTGAAGCGGTGGCACTTGTGCAAAGAACAGACCATTTTGAACTGGCTGCGGTCATTGACCGCCGCTATGACGGGCAAAATTTGGCCGACATCGATGGATTTGCCGGCATCGACGCTCCGATTTATACTGATGCTGTCCGCTGCTTTACCGAGGTGAAGCCGGATGTGCTCATCGATTTAACGACGCCCGAGGTCGGAAAACGACATGCTGAACTGGCGCTGCGCTACGGCGTCCGTCCAGTCATCGGCACGACCGGGTTCACGCCGGAAGATATCGAGCGGCTGACGGAGCTCGCTGAGACGAACGAAATCGGTGCGATCATTGCCCCGAACTTTGCTGTCGGCGCGGTGCTGATGATGAAGTTTGCCCGCATGGCGGCAAAATATTTCACTGATGTAGAAATTATCGAACTACATCATGACCAAAAGCTTGACGCGCCATCAGGGACGGCCCTGAAAACCGCACAGCTTATCGCTGAAGTGCGTCCGTCGAAAAAACAAGGCCATCCGGATGAAAAAGAAACGCTTGCCGGCGCACGTGGGGCTGCATACGACGGCATTCCGATTCATAGCGTTCGCCTGCCAGGGTTTGTCGCCCATCAGGAAGTCATTTTCGGCGGCGAGGGACAGACGCTGACAATCCGCCATGATTCACTCGACCGCCGCTCATTCATGTCTGGAGTGAAACTAGCGGTGGAAACGGTTATGCATTTACATACGCTCGTCTACGGGCTTGAACATATTTTGGAATAGCGCAAACAGCGCAAACGGGGGAGAGAACAAGATGAAAATCGCGTTAATTGCCCATGACGAAAAAAAGGCGGAGATGGTGGCGTTTGCGACCGCCTACGCGCCTGTGCTGGCAAACCATGAACTGTACGCCACGGGCACAACCGGCTTGCGCATTCAGGAAGCGACCGGACTCGCCGTCCATCGCTTTCAGTCCGGGCCGTACGGGGGCGATCAGGAGATCGGAGCGATGATCGCCCGCAATGAGATGGACCTCGTTATTTTTTTCCGCGACCCGCTTACCGCCCAGCCGCACGAACCGGACATTAGCGCATTGATGCGCCTTTGCGACGTCTATGCTGTGCCGTTAGCAACGAACATTGGGACGGCGGAGCTGCTCATTCGAGGATTGGAGCGCGGTGATTTGGCATGGCGCAACATCGTCCACGGCCGGGCGAAAAGCGGGGAGGAAAAGGAAACAGAAAGGTGACAGCGATGGTGGAAACATGTGATTTGTTAGCGTTTGGCGCCCATCCGGATGATGTCGAAATCGGCATGGGCGGGACGATCGCCAAATATGTGCGGCGCGGATACCGCGCTGTCATTTGTGATTTAACAAAGGCAGAGCTGTCGTCCAACGGAACCGTTGACGAACGGCAGAAAGAAGCGGCTGAAGCGGCCCACAGGCTCGGTGTATCGGAACGGTTGAATCTCGAGCTGCCTGACCGCGGTCTTTATGTCGAAGAAGAGGCGATTCGCCGTATTGTTGCGGTCGTTCGCCGCTATCGGCCGCGGCTTGTATTCGCCCCGTATTGGGAAGACCGCCATCCAGATCACGGGCAATGCGCCCGCCTTGTCGAGGAGGCGGTCTTTTCCGCCGGCATCCGCCGATATGGAGACGGCGAGCTTGGCGATGCGCACCGCGTCCGCTCGGTGTATTATTATATGATTAATGCCTTTTGCCGTCCGCATTTCCTTGTCGATATTAGCGAAACAGCTCAGGACAAGCTGGCGAGCCTGCGCGCCTATGAAAGCCAGTTTGAAAAACGACCTGGTTCGGTTGACACCCCGCTGACAAACAACTACATTGAGATGATCGAAAGCCGCGAGCGCTGGTTCGGCCAGCAAATCGGTGCGGAGTATGCCGAAGGCTTTTTGGCAAAAACACCTATTCATCTTTTCGACTTATTTGAGGGAGTGCGATGAAGCTGAAAATAGGAATTGTCTGTTATCCGACGGTCGGAGGCTCAGGGGTCGTTGCCACTGAGCTCGGCAAACTGCTTGCCGAAAGAGGACATGAAATTCATTTTATTTCGTCAAGCATGCCGTTTCGGCTGAACAAAGTATACGGAAACATTTACTACCATGAGGTGAGCGTCAACCAATATTCTGTTTTTCAATATCCGCCGTATGACTTGGCGCTAGCGAGCAAAATCGCTGAGGTAGCGAAGCGGGAACAGCTCGATGTGCTTCATGCCCATTACGCCGTTCCACACGCAGTCTGCGCCGTACTGGCGCGGCAAATGGTTGGCGAACTGCCGATCGTCACAACGTTGCACGGCACCGATATCACCGTGTTAGGCTACGACCCGTCGCTTTCCGATATGATCAAGTTCGGCATCGAGCAGTCGGACATCGTCACAGCGGTGTCTAGCGCCCTTGTTCAGCAGACGTACGAACTGCTTGATGTGCGAAAAGAGATCCATACAGTTTACAATTTTGTTGACGAACGCGTCTACCACCGTCGGGAAGCGAGCCATTTGCGACAGGAGTACGGCATCGGTGAAACGGAGAACGTCATCATTCACGTTTCTAATTTCCGGAAAGTAAAGCGCGTGCCTGATGTGGTGCGCGCGTTTGCCATCGTGCGTCAGCATGTGCCGGCCAAGCTCTTGCTTGTCGGCGACGGCCCGGAAATGACTGTCGTCTGCCGTCTCGTCAAAGAACTCGGGCTCAACGACGACGTCCGATTTTTAGGGAAACAGGACAAACTGGAAGAGCTGTATTCGATCAGTGATGTGATGATGCTCTTGTCGGAAAAAGAAAGTTTCGGGCTCGTTTTACTAGAGGCGATGGCGTGTGGCATCCCGTGCATTGGCACGGCGATTGGTGGCATTCCGGAAGTGATTGAAGATGGAAAAAGCGGCTTTTTATGTGCGCTCGGCGATGTCGAAGAAGCGGCTCAAAAAGCGCTCGCACTGCTAACCGACCGCCGTTTGCATAGCGAAATGGCAAAAGAGGCGGTGCGAACGGTCGAGCAAAAGTTCCGTTCGTCCGATATCGTCGGGCAGTATGAGCAGCTGTATGCTTCACTGGCAGCAAGGAAGGTGAGAGGATGAAACCGCCATTCCAACAGGCGCTTGGTATCATCCGACAGCTAAATCGGCATGGCTATGAGGCATATTTTGTCGGCGGCGCGGTGCGCGATCTGTTGCTTGGGCGTCCGATCGGCGATGTCGATATTGCGACGAGCGCCTTGCCGGACGAAGTGATGGCGATTTTCCCAAAAACGATTGATGTCGGCTCGAAACACGGTACAGTCGTCGTCGTGCACGAAGGAACGGCCTACGAAGTAACGACGTTCCGCACCGACGGCGACTATGAAGACCACCGCCGTCCTGAGTCGGTGACGTTCGTTCGTTCTCTTGAGGAAGACTTAAAACGGCGCGATTTTACGATGAATGCCATCGCCATGGACGAGCACGGGACAATCATTGACCCGTTCGGGGGACAAGAGGCGATCGAAAAGCGGCTTATTCGCACTGTCGGAGAAGCGGACGCGCGGTTTCGTGAAGATGCGCTCCGCATGATGCGGGCCGTCCGCTTTGTCAGTCAACTTGGATTTTCACTCGCTATCGACACGAAGAAGGCGATCATCGCCAACGCACCGCTTCTCGCCCATATTTCGGTTGAGCGGATGACGATGGAGATGGAAAAGCTGCTCGCCGGCCCGTTTGCTGCCGAAGCGTTGCCGCTTTTGGCCGAAACAGGGCTATCCACCTATTTGCCGGGGTTGGCTGAAAAAGGCGAGTGGCTGCGACGAGCGGCCGCGTACCGCTGGCCTTGGCTCGCGGCGCGCGAGGAGCGGTGGGCGCTTTTGTGCCACGCCCTTGGCGTCAAGGAGAGCCGTCCGTTTTTGCGCGCATGGAAGCTACCGAATAAAGTGATCGATGAAGCTGGCGCCATTTTGGCGACGCTCGCTGCTGTCCCTGAACCGGCCGCGTGGACGAATGAGCAGCTGTTTTTGGCCGGCCTCAAGCGGGCACTTTCGGTTGAGGTGGTCCGCGCTGCTTTGACCGGAAAGCCGTACGAACCGCAACATGACGAGCTGCGTCGCCGCTTTGCCGCCTTGCCGATCAAAACGAAAGGTGAGCTGGCGGTTAACGGCAAAGTGGTCATTGATTGGATCGGGAAACCAGCCGGTCCGTGGGTGAAAGAGACGCTGGATGCCATATGGCGGGCGGTCGTCAACGGTGAAGTTGAAAACGAGAAGGAGCGGATTTACGCATGGCTCATGGAGCGCAGTCGGACACAAGAAAAAAACTGTTAGAACTATTTGCCGAGGCAAACGGTGAATTTCTGTCCGGACAAAAGATCAGTGAGCAGCTCGGTTGTTCGCGGGCGGCCGTATGGAAACATATCGAGGAGCTGCGCAAAGAAGGGTTTGAACTCGAAGCGGTGCGCCGCCTCGGCTACCGAATCGTGAGCACGCCGGATAAGGTGACGGCAAACGAAATCCAACTCGGATTGAAAACCGAAACGCTTGGCCATCAGATCCATTTTTTTGAGGAAGTCGATTCGACGCAGCGTATCGCGGCGAAGCTGGCATATGAGGGAGCGCCGGAAGGGACGCTTGTCATCGCCGAGGAGCAGAAAGCCGGGCGCGGGCGTTTAGACCGGAAATGGTTTTCCCCACAAGGAACCGGTATTTGGATGAGCCTTATTTTGCGGCCGCCCATTCCCCCGCAGCAGGCGCCGCAGTTGACGTTGCTTGTTGCCGTGGCGGTCAGTCAAGCGATTCAAGAAGTAACCGGGCTTGTCCCGGACATTAAATGGCCAAACGATATTTTGCTTCACGGTAAAAAATGTGTCGGCATTTTAACCGAGCTGCAGGCCGACCCTGACCGCGTCCGTTCGGTCATCATCGGCATCGGCATTAACGTGAACCAGACGAGTGCGCAATTTCCCGAGGATATCTGCGACATCGCCACATCGCTTGCCATCGAAAAAGGGGAGCGCATAAAGCGCGCGCCGCTCATCCAAGAAATTTTACTTCAGCTTGAGCGGTTATATAAGCAATATTTGGAGCATGGCTTCCGTCCAATTAAGCTTCTTTGGGAAGGATACGCGGTTTCGATTGGCAAGCCGGTGACAGCAAGGACATTGGGCAAGGTGATACGCGGCATCGCGCGCGGCATTACCGATGACGGTCTGCTGATCCTCGAGGATGAACAAAACCAACTTCATTATATTCATTCGGCCGATATTCAACTGTAAATTTCCACTGGAAAAATTGTGACAATTTTGTTAAAATACAAGGCGAGGAAAAGGGCAGTATCTTTGTCGAAAAGAACTGCACCGCGCCGGCAAAATGAATGAATAAAGATAATCTGCCTTGATCCTTGCAGAAGGACTGGGACAGAGGGGTGAACGAAACCGACGGTGGTTTATGGCGTCCTTCTTTCTCAAGGCGGGAAAGAAGGACGTTTTGTTTCGGTCGCGTCATCTCCTCTGCAATCAAAGAGGAGGGAACAAAGGTGAAGACGAAAGCCGATTTTTTCCGCATGAAGCAGGCGGACGAGCCGATCGTGATGGTGACCGCCTACGACTTTCCATCGGCGAAGCTTGCTGAACAGGCCGGGGTGGATATGATTTTAGTCGGCGATTCGCTCGGCATGGTCGTGCTCGGTTACGACTCGACGATCCCGGTGACGGTCGATGACATGATCCACCATACGAAGGCGGTCCGCCGTGGTGCGCCGAACACGTTTATCGTCACGGACATGCCGTTTATGTCGTACCACGCCTCCAAGGAAGAGGCGTTGCAAAACGCCCGGCGCATCATGCAACAGTCGGGGGCGAACGCTGTCAAAGTCGAAGGGGCGGATGAAGTCGTTGAGACGATCGCCGCACTGACGAAAGCGGGCGTGCCGGTCGTCGCCCATCTCGGGCTAACGCCGCAATCTGTCGGCGTCCTTGGCGGCTATAAAGTGCAAGGCAAAGATGCGGAAAGCGCAAAAAAGCTGCTCAATGATGCGAAACAGTGCGAACAAGCAGGAGCGATCGCGCTCGTCTTAGAGTGTGTACCGAAGCAGCTTGGGGCGGCTGTAGCCCGAGAGCTTACCATTCCTGTCATCGGCATCGGTGCCGGGGCGGAAGTCGACGGCCAGGTACTGGTTTACCATGACTTGCTTGGCTACGGTGTCAACCGCGTGCCGAAGTTTGTCAAACAATACGCTGCCATTCAAGAGACGATCGTCGAGGCACTGGCCAACTATATCGCTGATGTCAAACTGCGCCAGTTTCCGGAGCCGGCGCACACGTTTACGATGAAGGAAGAAGAATGGGTGGCCTTATACGGAGGAAAACAATCATGATCATCGTTGATCGGATTAGTGAAATGCAGGCGCTGATGCGTCAATACCACCGCGAAGGAAAAACGATCGGGTTCGTCCCGACAATGGGTTATTTGCATGAAGGACATGCCGCCCTCATCGATCGGGCGCGTCAGGAAAATGACATTGTCGTCTTAAGCGTTTTTGTCAATCCGCTTCAATTTGGGCCGAACGAAGATTTTGCCCGCTATCCGCGCGATTTTGAGCGCGATCGGCATATCGCCGAACAGCACGGAGTTGACGTGCTGTTTCATCCGGAGGCAGGCGAGATGTATCCGGGGCCGCTCACGGTGCAAGTCGTCGTGAAAGCACGCACGGATGTGCTCTGTGGACGGTCGCGCCCCGGCCATTTTGACGGCGTGGCAACGGTGCTTACTAAGCTGTTTCATATCGTCATGCCTGACCGCGCTTATTTCGGTCTGAAAGATGCCCAGCAGGTAGCTGTTGTCGACGGCTTGATTCGCGATTTCAATTTCCCGATTGAGCTCGTGCCGGTACCGACGGTTCGCGAGGCCGACGGGCTGGCGAAAAGCTCGCGCAACGTCTATTTATCGCCGCAAGAACGAGAGGAGGCGCCGGCGCTCTATCAGGCGCTGCGCGCGGCAGCGGCAGCCGTCGATGGCGGAGAGCGGAGCGCTGATGCCATTCGTCGTCTTGTGAAAGAGCATATTGAAGCACATACGCACGCTGAAATTGATTATGTCGAAGTGTGTTCGTATCCGGATTTGGCGCCGCTTGAAACGCTTCACGGAACGGTGCTCGTCGCGGTTGCCGTTCGGTTTGCGAGCGCCCGCTTGATCGACAATATCATTCTTGAGCTGCCTAAGGCGCATAGACAAGAGGATTAGGGGGGATCGCCCATGTTTCGTACACTCATGAACGCCAAAATTCATCGTGCCCGTGTAACGGAAGCAAACTTGGATTATGTAGGCAGCATTACAATCGACGAAGATATTTTAGATGCGGTTGGCATGGTGGCTAATGAAAAAGTGCAGATAGTGAACAATAATAACGGGGCCCGCTTTGAAACGTACATCATCCCCGGAGAGCGCGGCAGCGGCGTCTTTTGCCTAAACGGTGCGGCCGCCCGCCTTGTGCAAAAAGGGGATATCATCATCGTCATTTCGTATGCGCTCGTTCCTGAAGAAAAAATCGCTATGCATCGGCCGAAAGTTGCCATTATGGACGAAAACAACCGCATCGCACAGCTCATTGCTGAAGAGCCGGCACATACGATTTTATAATGGGGCAAAAAAGGGGCTTTCCGCCCCTTTTCGTTTTGAGGTGATCATTGATGGCAATGCGCTTTGTTATTATTGACTTAGAAACAACGGGAAACGTACCGAAAAAAGGCGATCGAATCATCCAGCTCGGCATGGCGGTCGTTGAGGACGGCTCGATCGTCAAGCGGTTTGCCAGCTTTTTTAACCCGGAACAACCCATCCCGTTGTTCATTCAACAGCTGACGAACATTGACGAACAGACAGTTGAGGGAGCGCCGCTGTTTGCTGACAAGGCGGACGAGATTACAGCTATGATGGAAGGCGCGTACTTTGTTGCTCATAATGTCGATTTTGATTTGCCGTTTTTGCAAGCCGAACTCGAACGAGCCGGGTGGCCGCCGTTTACCGGTCCGACGATCGATACGGTCGAGCTTGCTCGCATCGTACTGCCGACAGCGGAAAGTTATAAGCTTGGTGACTTGGCCAAACAGCTCGGCCTCCGCCATGATCGTCCGCATCAAGCGGACAGCGATGCGGAAGTGACTGCGAAGCTGTTCATCGCCTTGCTTGAGCGGCTTGGCCGTCTGCCGCTTGTGACACTCGAACAGTTGCGGCGTCTTGCCCACCATTTGAAAAGCGATATTTACTCACTTCTTGATCTTGTCATCACTGAAAAACAGAAAGAAGCGCCGATGGACAATACCATCGCCCTTTACCGCGGCATTGCGCTGAAAAAGCCGGCGTCAAAGCCGGAATCAGGCGATGATGAGAAGCGCCTCGCTTCGGTCTCATTTGCAGCCTTTTATGAACAAGCGCCGTCCCTTCCGCTTCCTGGCTACAAGCGGCGTGAAGGGCAGTGGGAAATGATGCAACTCGTTTATGAGGCGCTGTCTACATCTCAGCATGCGCTTATTGAGGCGGGAACAGGGCTTGGCAAATCGCTTGCTTATTTCATCCCGGCTGCCTTTTTTGCTTGCGAGCGACAAGAACGGGTTGTCATCAGCACACATACGCTCCAACTGCAAGAGCAGCTCATCCGCCGCGATTTGTCGGTGCTGCGGCAAGTCGTGCCGCCCCCGCTTCGCGTCGCCGTCTTGAAAGGGAAGCAAAACTACCTTTCCCTTGACAAATTTGCTTCGTTTTTGCCTGAGCCGTGCGATACATACGATGCGGCGCTCTTGAAATGTCAGATGCTGGTCTGGCTGCTTGAGACAGATAGCGGTGATTTAGATGAATTGAACGTATCATCCGGCGCTCGTCTCTTGTTGTCCGCGCTTGCCATCGGAGAAGAGGAGGACGGCGGACGGCATTATTTTTTCACTCAGGCGAAACGACGTGCCGAACAGGCTGATATTGTCATTACCAATCATGCGTTTTTGCTTCATGACTTGACTGCCTCTACGCCGCTTTTGCCGCCGTTTCGCCATCTCATCATCGATGAGGCGCATCGGCTTGAGGATATCGCTGCTCGTTATTTTGGCGAGCGGATCGACTATGTGTCATTTCGCTTGTTAACTGCCAAAATGGCGCAAACGCTCACGAAATGGCTGGAAGCAGAGCAAGGCGAAGTGAAAGCCGTCCTTGCTCGTTGCCAACGGCATCTTGAAGGGCTGCAATTTGAAGGGGACGAGCTGTTCCGCTTGCTGCGCCGTTATGCGTTAGAGAGAAAGCCGGCGCGGGCGGGGCGTTGCCGCTGCCGTTTTTCACCGGCGGACGAGCATGGGCGCACGTGGCAGGCGGCTGTTGAGCTATGTTGGCGTTTGCGTGATTTGACGGCGGCGCTGCTTGCAGAGGCAAAGCCAATCTTACCTGTTGCTATGACTGACGCTATCACACTGCCGGCCTCGCTGGCCGCCGACCTTGCGGCGCTAAATCAGCAAATGAACGCCCTCGTTCGGCTGCTGACCGAAGCGGAGCCAGGAACGGTCCGCTGGATTGAAGCCGATGAAAAAGGGGCGGCAAACGCTGTCCGGCTTTATTCGCAACCCGTCGATCTTGCTGACTTTTTTGCCGATCAGTTGTTTATGAAAAAACGGAGCGTGATTTTGACGTCAGCCACACTTGCCGTCCGCGGTCGATTCTCTTATATGACGACGCGTCTTGGCTTGGATGATTTTTATCCGATCTGTCACTCGTTTCCGGCGCCATTTCGCTATAAGGAGCAGGTCGCGCTCTTTGTGCCAACGGATATGCCGCTTGTTTCTGCCGTGCCGCTTGAGACATACGCCGAAGCGGCAGCAGCGGCCGTGCTCTCGATCGCCCGGCACGTTGGCCGGCGGGTGCTTGTGTTGTTTCCGTCGTATGAGCTGTTGAAAATGACGGCTGAAGCGCTGAAAACGGAAGAAGCGGACGAGCCGTTCGTTTTGATTGCTCAAGGAATGCAAAGTGGCAGCCCGGCCAAGCTCTTGCGAACATTTTTGCAATTTGATCATGCCGTGCTGTTTGGGACGAGTGGCTTTTGGGAAGGGATTGATTTACCGGGTTCGGCACTCGATGCACTCATTATCGCCCGATTGCCATTTGCGCCTCCGGATGATCCGGTGATGGAGGCAAAAAGTGAACAGATTCGCGCCGCCGGCGGTGATCCGTTTTACGAGTTGTCGCTTCCCGAGGCGGTGCTCCGCTTTAAGCAAGGATTCGGCCGCCTCATCCGCACCGAGCAGGACAAAGGCGCCGTGTTTGTTCTCGATCGTCGGCTGACCACCGCTTCATACGGCGCTGATTTTCTCGCTTCTCTGCCGCCGCTGTCGGTATATGATGGAACGCTTTCCGAGCTGCTTGACAAAGCGGATGCATGGCTTTCATGAGACAAGCGGGATGAACAGTCGGTTCGTTTTCAGGGAGAGGGACGGCTGTACAAGACGTTCATAAAGAGAAATGAAACGGTGCAATCTAAAGATTAAAGATGGCAGCTGGCAAAAAAATACCCCGCGTACAGCGGGGGGAGAAAAGAAGCAAATTTGCGTTGGAGGTGTAGGCGGGCAAATTTGTTATGAAATGGTCAGGCAAACCTGCTATAATAGGGAAGAAGCACAACTGCGATGGCAGCTTGCAGCCTCGCCGTTTACCTTCGCCGGCTCGGCCGCAGAGGCGTGAAGAAGCGCAACTGTGATCATAACCTTACTGTATTTGTATTGTTGCCGGAGCCGCCGGCGTGTATAAGTAACAAAATTTGCGCCGTACAGGAGGAAACAACGAAAATGGAAAGCAAAATTGAAGTGCTCGCCACCGTCAAAATCCAGCATTCCGATGATTTGTACAAAATTGTTGACTGCTTGAATCGGACGCTGAAGCGCGACAATTTGATGTTTGGGCTTGCTTTGGATGAAAACGATAAACGCCAAGCGGTCTTTACGATTTATCGGACGTGATCGCCATGAAAAAGTGGGGATGGCTTGCTCTAATTTTTTTGGGTATCCTCATTTGGCAGGCATGGTCGATTTACGGTGAGGCGATGGTGCCAAAACGGTCAATGGTGGAAAAAGCGTTTGCGCGGGCGAAGGAAGCGGTTGGGCTTGTCGACGTGAAGAAAGTCTATACATATTATGGCGATGAAGCATGCACCGTATTCATCGGCCGGACGAAACAAGAGGAGACAGACGTCGTTGTTTGGGTGCCGGAAAAAAAGGGGGATATCGTCGTCAAGAAAGCAAATAGCGGCATTAGCGAAGCGGAAGCACGCGCCATTTTACAACGCGACCGACATCCGCAACGCGTGATTGACGTGACGCTTGGCATGGAAAAGGGCGTACCTCTTTGGGAGTTGACATATATCGATGCAGAAGGAAGGTATTCGTTTTATTACCTCCATTTTGCCGATGGTTCATTCTTAAAGAGGTACAGTTTTCAACGTTGAGCATATGAGGGGGAAGAAACGATGAAATTGGCAAAACGGGTGGCGTCGCTGACGCCATCGGCGACTTTGGCCATTACGGCGAAAGCAAAAGAACTAAAAGCGGCCGGGCATGACGTGATTGGTCTCGGAGCTGGCGAACCGGATTTCAACACGCCACAGCACATTCTTGATGCCGCCATCAAGGCAATGAACGAAGGACATACGAAATATACACCATCGGGCGGTTTGCCGGCGTTAAAGGAGGAAATTATAAAAAAATTCGCCCGCGACCAAGGCTTGGATTATGAGCCGGCTGAAGTGATTGTATGCGTCGGAGCGAAGCACGCCCTTTACACGCTGTTCCAAGTATTGCTCGATGAAGGCGACGAAGTGATCATTCCGACGCCATACTGGGTGAGCTATCCGGAACAAGTGAAACTGGCGGGCGGTGTTCCGGTTTACGTCGAAGGGCTTGAACAAAATCATTTTAAAATTACGCCGGAGCAGCTGAAACAGGCAATCACGCCGCGGACGAAAGCGGTTATCATCAACTCGCCGAGCAACCCGACTGGCATGATTTATACAGCCGAAGAGTTGAAGGCGCTTGGTGAGGTGTGCCTAGCGCATGGTGTATTGATCGTGTCAGATGAAATTTATGAAAAATTGACTTACGGCGGGGCGAAGCATGTGTCCATCGCTGAGTTGTCGCCGGAGCTGAAGGCGCAGACAGTCATCATTAACGGCGTGTCAAAGTCGCATTCGATGACGGGCTGGCGCATTGGTTATGCGGCGGGGCCGAAAGATATTATTAAGGCAATGACAGATTTGGCGAGCCACAGCACGTCCAACCCGACGTCAATCGCCCAATACGCGGCCATCGCTGCTTACAGCGGGCCGCAGGAGCCGGTCGAACAAATGCGCCAAGCGTTTGAACAACGGCTCAATATCATTTACGACAAGCTCGTGCAAATTCCAGGATTCACGTGCGTTAAGCCACAAGGGGCGTTTTATTTGTTCCCGAACGCCCGCGAAGCGGCTGCAATGGCCGGCTGCCGCACGGTCGACGAGTTCGTCGCTGCCTTGTTGGAGGAAGCGAAAGTCGCGCTTGTGCCCGGCTCTGGGTTTGGAGCGCCGGATAACGTTCGCTTGTCATACGCGACATCGCTCGATGCACTGGAAACCGCCGTGGAACGCATCCACCGGTTTATGGAAGCGCGCGCTTAACAAGCGGCGGCTTTGCCCAAAGCAAAGCCGCTTTTTCCGCGCCCGCTGCAGCGGCGGTGATTTCGCGAAAATCAGCCGGATGCATGATTTTTTAGCGGTTGCCCCGCACTGTTTTCTACGGTTGTGCCGAGCCGGCCAGAGGCGAAAGGTTTCCTTGGCCGTTGCCGTCGTTTCGCCAGAACGATATAATAGCGAATGAGATGGACGTGTCGATTATTGGAGGGAATGTGTACGTGAAAACGACGATTGCTGAAGTGAACCAATATGTAGGTCAAGAAGTCACGATCGGCGCTTGGTTGGCGAACAAGCGCTCGAGCGGAAAAATCGCCTTTTTACAGCTGCGTGATGGGACTGGCTTTATTCAAGGTGTAGTTGAAAAAGCGAACGTCTCAGAAGAGGTATTTCAACGTGCGAAAACGCTGACGCAAGAAACGTCGCTCTATGTGACCGGCACGGTGCGCGTCGACGAGCGTTCACCGTTCGGTTATGAGCTTTCGGTGACGAACATACAGGTCATCAATGAAGCGGTCGATTATCCGATTACGCCAAAAGAACACGGTGTCGAGTTTTTAATGGATCATCGTCACCTTTGGCTTCGTTCGCGGCGCCAACATGCGATCATGAAAATCCGCAACGAATTGATCCGTGCGACGTATGAGTTTTTTAACGAACGTGGCTTCGTCAAAGTCGATGCGCCGATTTTGACTGGCAGCGCACCGGAAGGAACGACCGAGCTGTTCCATACGAAGTATTTTGACGAGGATGCCTATTTATCGCAAAGCGGCCAGCTATATATGGAAGCAGCAGCCATGGCGCTCGGTAAAGTGTTTTCGTTCGGTCCGACATTCCGTGCCGAAAAGTCGAAAACGCGCCGCCATTTGATCGAATTTTGGATGATCGAGCCTGAAATGGCGTTTTACGAATTTGAAGACAATTTGCGGCTGCAAGAAGAGTATGTCTCTTATCTCGTACAGTCGGTGCTTAGCCGTTGCCAACTTGAGCTCGGGCGCCTTGGACGCGACGTCACCAAGCTTGAGCTTGTCAAGCCGCCGTTTCCGCGTCTAACGTATGACGAAGCGATCAAGCTGCTGCATGACAAAGGGTTTACCGATATCGAATGGGGCGATGACTTCGGTGCGCCGCATGAGACAGCCATCGCTGAAAGCTTCGACAAGCCGGTGTTTATCACTCACTACCCGACGTCGTTAAAGCCGTTTTATATGCAGCCAGATCCGAACCGTCCGGACGTCGTGCTATGTGCTGATTTAATCGCGCCGGAGGGATACGGGGAGATTATCGGCGGTTCCGAGCGCATTCATGATTATGAGCTGCTCAAGCAGCGTCTCGAGGAGCATCATTTGCCGCTTGAAGCATATGAATGGTATTTAGATTTGCGCAAATACGGTTCCGTGCCGCACTCCGGATTCGGGCTCGGCCTCGAGCGAACGGTTGCTTGGATTTGCGGCGTTGAGCATGTACGCGAGACGATCCCGTTTCCGCGGTTGCTCAACCGTCTATACCCGTAAAAAAACCCCCTGCAAAAAGGGGGTTTTTTCGCTAGTGTCATGTTATACTATAGTTGAGGTGCATCGGCATGGAAAAGAAAAAGGTGGCCGAATGGCTGGCGCAAGGAAGCGTCGTCGTTCCGAAACTGTTGCTGGACCATTATAAGCAGCTTGGCTTGAGCGAAGGGGAGCTCGTTTTGCTTTTGCATATGCAATCGTTTTTGGAAGAAGGCATCGTCTTCCCGACACCGGCTGAGCTGGCTGAAAAAATGACTGTTTCGGCGGCAGAATGTATGGAGATGGTGCGTCGGCTTTTGCAAAAAGGAATGGTCGGCATTGAGGAGCATACGGACGAACGTGGCGTTCGCGGCGAAAAATATACATTGGAACCGCTCTGGGAACAGTTGGTACATCATTTGTACGCACAGACCGTCAAAGACGGGCAAATCGGTCAGCAAAAAGAAGAAGAAAGCTTGTATACGATATTTGAGCAGGAGTTTGGCCGCCCGCTTTCCCCATTTGAGTGCGAAACACTCTCGATGTGGATCGACCAGGACGGTCATGAGCCGGCCATCATTAAGGCAGCACTGCGCGAGGCGGTGCTATCAGGGAAATTGAATTTCCGCTACATTGACCGCATTTTGTTCGAGTGGAAAAAGAATGGAATCCGGACGATCGAACAGGCGCACGATTACGGCAAAAAATTCCGCAAGCCGAAATCGTCCGCCCGCCCGGTGAAACAAGCGACAGGGGAATTTAAGCAGACGATTCCGTTTTTTAACTGGCTTGACTCATAAACGAGAGGCATTGTCTCTCGTTTTTGTTTGGCCAACATGGACAGATGGACCGAAGATGGCGAAAGGAGAAGGAAACCGGTGTTGACAAAGCAGCAAATTCGCTACTGTTTGGATGAGATGGCCAACATGTTTCCTGATGCGCATTGCGAGCTTGTGCACCGCAATCCGTTTGAACTGTTGATCGCGGTCGTCTTATCGGCGCAATGCACCGATGCCCTCGTCAATAAAGTGACGAAGCGGCTATTTGAAAAATACAAGACACCGCATGACTACATTGCGGTGCCGCTTGAAGAGTTGGAACAAGACATCCGTTCAATTGGCTTATACCGGAACAAAGCGAAAAACATTCAAAAACTGTGCGCGATGTTAATTGAGGAGTACAACGGTGAAGTGCCGCGCGACCGCGACGAATTGATGAAACTGCCCGGCGTCGGGCGGAAGACAGCGAACGTTGTCGCATCCGTCGCGTTTGGCGTACCGGCCATTGCCGTTGATACGCACGTCGAGCGCGTCAGCAAACGGCTCGGTTTTTGCCGCTGGAATGACTCAGTTCTCGAAGTCGAACAAACGTTGATGAGAAAAATTCCGAAAGAGGAATGGTCGATCACTCACCATCGGATGATTTTTTTTGGCCGTTACCATTGCAAGGCACAAGCGCCGCAATGCCCGGTATGCCCGCTTCTGCACTTATGCCGTGAAGGAAAAAAACGGATGCGAAAGAAGGAGAATGAACGTGCGCGTGCCGACTAAGTTCGCCCATCCGCTCTTTTTCCCGGACGGCCAAATGCGTGATACGCTTCCTAATGAACCGTTTCCGCGCCTGCTTAAACACGTGCCGTTTTATTACGATATCGTCCACATTCCTCCACTGCCGTGGGAGGAAATCGAACGTTCACTGCCGGCGCTCGTTGCCCTTTGGCGAGAAGAAAAAGAGGAACTCGAACTCTGTTTCGCCCGCCGCGACCGACGCGCCGCCCGCAGCCCGATCGTGCGTGGATTGTCGTATTTGCTGTCGGCGCTCTGCTGGCTGAATGGCCAGCCAGCAACCAATGTAGTCCGTTGGGAGGAGATGGTGGCGGCACTGCCGTATAAACCTGCCAACGCCGTTGAGCGGCTGCAGTTTATTTTCGACCGTCCGGATTTATACCCAGCGTTTGTTCAGCTTCACGAGCTGTTTGTTGAGACAGAGAAGCTCGCTGGCAAACAAATCGCCATGAAAAAACGGATGACCCCATAAATGGGTCATCCGTTTTTTATTTGGCAACTTAGTTGAGTTATTGACGGTTTTCACCGTTCGCGCCAGAGACGTTCGTATTCGGCAGCGTTGTTGGTGTCGTCAGTGCAGAGGCACTACTATTGTCCTGGCTATTGCCCTAGTTGTTGTCCTTGCTGCTGCCCTTGCTGTTGTCCTTGCCGTTGTCCAGGTTGTTGTCCAGGTTGTTGTCCAGGTTGTTGTCCAGGTTGTTGTCCAGGTTGTTGTCCAGGTTGTTGTCCAGGTTGTTGTCCAGGTTGTTGTCCAGGTTGTTGTCCAGGTTGTTGTCCAGGTTGTTGCCCAGGCTGTTGTCCAGGTTGTTGCCCAGGCTGTTGTCCAGGTTGTTGCCCAGGCTGTTGCCCTTGGCCGTTGTTTCCATTGTTGTTATTTCCGCTGTTGCCATCTTGCCCGTTATGTCCATCATTCCGGCCATCATCACCATTTTCCTCATCATCCGGCGTTGTCGGGCCTTCACCTTGCTCACCGCCAGGGATGCGGACGTTCGTGATGGCTGGTTTGCTCATCCGCTCGCCATCTTTCGCATAGACGGCAATCGTATACGAAGCGCCTGGCGTTGGGTTCGCGATCGTCATCTTCAGGTCTTTCGTTGTCACAGTTTCCGTATGGCCTTGGTCGTCTTTGATGCGCACTTCAAAGAGCGTATTGTCGGTTTGTTTATCGTACGACCAAGTGACAGAAATCGCATTGGTAGCTTGGTCATACGAAGCGGTTAAGCCTTTCACCGATGGCAGTTCTTTTGGTTCGTCTTTCGCTACTTCTGTCGGTTGGGAGCCTCGCACGAACAGTTCATACGTAATCTCGCTTGCCGGCGTATGTTTACTTGCTAGTTTCGGTGGATTCGTGCCTTTTTTAATCGGCACTTTCACCACGCTGTCCGGCTGTTCGAATTTCCCACTGCCGTCGTCGATGTGAGAGATGAGCGCTTTAAAGAGCGAACGCGAAATTCTTTGTTCCGCCTTGCTGAGATTTGCGGTGCTGCTTCGTTTGCTGAAACCGGTCCAAACAGCGGCGGTATAGTTTGGTGTATAGCCGACAAACCAACTGTCCGGCACAGCGCTCTCCGGTAAATTAAACTTGGCGCCGGACGGGCCATAGTTTGTCGTCCCCGTTTTGCCGGCCACCTCAACCCCCGGAACGTTGGCGCTTTGCCCTGTACCAGAACGGACGACCGATTTGAGCATATCTGTGATCATGTAAGCGGTGTAGTCCTGCATAACCCGTTTCGGCTTCGGTTTTAAATCCATTTCCGTGCCGTCCGGGAAGACGATTTTTGTCACCGCGTACGGTTTGGTATACAAACCGTTGTTGCCGAAGGCACTGTAGGCACCGGCCATTTGCAGCGGCGACACATAGCGTGCGACACCGCCGATCGAGTACGCTTCCTCTACCTTATCAAAGCCCATGCCAAGCCGATTGGCAAATTCTTGCGCCCGCTCTTTGCCGACCGCTTGGAACGCTTTTAACGCCGGGATGTTACGCGACCAAGTAAGCGCATAGCGCATCGTCACCGGTCCTTTGTATGTCCGATCGGCGTTGCGGATCGGTGTGCCGTCTGAATACGTGTACGGTTCATCAACGATAATGTGTGCAGTTGACCATTTTAAATATTCAATGGCCGGTCCGTAGTCTAAAATCGGTTTAATCGCCGAACCGGGCTGGCCGACCGGCTGAATGGCGTAGTTAAAGCCGAACTGGACATGATCGCGGTTTCGCCCGCCGCCTAAAGCGCGAATGGCGCCTGTTTTCGTATCGACGAGGGCGATAGCCGATTGTAAGTCTTTTTTATTGGTGAAGTACTGCTCTGAGTTTAATAGTTTTTCGACATGCGACTGCGCTTCTTGATCAAGCGTGGTGTAAATTTTCAGTCCGTCTTCAAAGACGTTAACGTTCGCTTTGTCAGTCACTTCTTTGATCACTTCGTCAATGAAGGCATCATACGGCACGGAGCTTTGCGGTTTTTTCCGTTCGGTAAGCATCGATTGGATCGGCACTTGTTTCGCCTTTTCCGCCTCTTCTTGGCTGATGAAGCCGTGTTTCGCCATGAGCGACAAAACAGTATCGCGCCGTTTTTTCGCCGCCTCCGGATGGTCATATGGATTGTACCGGTTCGGGCTTTGCGGCATACCGGCTAAGAGCGCCGCTTCCACAAGCGTCAACTCTTTTAAGTTTGTCTTGCCAAAGTAATATTCTGCCGCCCGGGCAACGCCGTAAATGCCGTCTGAATAATAAATTTTGTTCAAGTACATTTCTAAAATTTCTTGCTTTGAATATTTTTGCTCAAGCTGCAGAGCGAGCCACGCCTCTTGCGCCTTTCGCTCCAACGTTTTTTTCGGCGACAGGAACGACAATTTCACTACTTGTTGGGTGATTGTACTGCCGCCTTCTGCCCCGAATCCTTCTTGAAAATTGGCGACGACGGCGCCGACTAAGCGGACAACATCGATGCCGTGATGGTCATAAAAGCGAGCATCTTCGGTTGCCAACACGGCATTTTCAAGCACTTTCGGCACGTCTTTATACGAAATGTACGTTCGTTTGTGGCCGCCAAGTTCGGCGAATTTTTTTCCGTTCATATCGTATACGGTTGAAGAGAGCGGGTCTTTGATTTTCGTCTCATCAAGCGGGGGAGCGTCCTTGACGAAATAGGCGAACGCCGCCACGCCGCTTGCCGCTCCGATAAAAATCACAAGCAATATGGCAATGGCGATCGTTTTCAACCACGATAGTCCTTTTTTCTTTTTCGCCTTCTTTTGTTTCGCTTGTTTCGCCTGTTTCTCTGCCTGCTTTCGTTCCACACGAGAACGATATTCACCAGACATAAGCAAATCCTGCCTTTCTTACAAGTTTTCACCTCATACGGTGAAGTACACTTTTTCTACTACACTAATATAATCAATTCTCGGCTGATAGCCAAGTGGGATATAATGCCCATATTGCTCGATCTCCCGCTTCGGAATCGACTTTCGCCCGCCGGCTTCTTGTTCATTCCAGCGGGCAATTAAGTGGGAGGCGTCAAGCAAATACGTTTCATTGAGCAGGGAAAAACGCAAAATCGCAAAGCAAATGCCGCCGTGGGCCATGACTTGCGCCATATGGCGGATTTGGTGAGCGTGGAAATTTTTCAGCGGAAACGACGTTTTGTTTCTCGTCTCCTTTGCCTCAAAGTCGATGTATTTGCCGCGGTAGACGCCGTTGTAGTCGGTCGTCGACGCCTGCCGGAAATAGGCCTCTTTGATGACGGCGGCGCTCCGTTTCGGATAATCGACGCGGACGATTTGCACCGGAGTCGGCTTTTTATGGATGACGGCGATGCCGCGCTCCCGGTAATATTCATTCGTCGCATTTAAGTCTTCTTCGAGCGTCATGCCACGGTTGGCGTAATCAGCCGCCATCGGCTGGCGCGCTGCGTTTAGTCTGTTTCCGCGATACTCTTTTCCGCCCGGGTATTTGAATGCCATGGCGTTCATCTCCTTTGAATGGTTTTTATTATACCATACGTTCAAGCAATGTGCGCTCTTTTTCTTTAATGGGGCGACCTTGCCGTCCTTGTCGAATGGCGGCCGCTTCTCACTTTCTTTGCCGAATACGTTCTACTTTTGTCGCCGTAGCAGGGAGTTGTTCTTCCCGTCGCGAATGGAATATCATCATGCCAGAAATGGGGGAGAAGGAATGGAAAAACGGCTCGTCAAAAAAGAAGAAATTGAAAAACAGCTCCAGGAAATTGTCGCGCTCATTGAGCAGGTGGATGCCAAAATGGAACAAGTCATTGCTGATGTCATTGAAGAACAGTATGCGCAAAATAAGGAGCAGCTCGGGCATCTCGAAGGGAGAATCGCCGGTGTAGAACGGCGGCTTGACGGGGGAAAAGGGGGAACCGAGCTGCGGCTTTCATCAAAATTGTATTTGGTGTAGCTGGTTGATATGATATGATGAAACATATACCAACAGTTCGCAGACGTTCCGGATCGGCATTTGCACTGGACATTCTTCAAACTGAGTTCATCAATATACGCAAGGAGGGCCGCCATGGGGGAAGAGCTGAAAGCGCTGACGGAACAGCTTCACGAGTACAATGAACAGCTGTTGGCGATTGCCCGGCGTGCTCGCGAACGGAATCAAGAGCCAGATTTTTTTGCCGAAGTTAAACCATTTGCGGAGGAAGTGCAGGCAGCCGCCGAACGATGGAAAGAGGCCGCTTCCCGTTGGATTCGCCAGACGCAGCCGAAATATGTTCACGAGCGACAAATTGAAGCAACGGTTGATCATATGACAAAACTGAGCGTTGAGGCATTTTATCCATCCGTTCCCAACCGCCGCATCAAGCAATACAGCCAGGCGGTTGCCTATACGCTCGACCTTGTCAAGGATCGGCTTGGCGAAACAAGCTAGGCTGAAAAAGAGCGATGTTTTCATCTCGAAATGGAAAAGCTGCCCCCTTTGCCGAGGGAGACAGCTTTTTTCTTATGTGTCTTTTCCTGTTGTGATCGAAACAGGGCCGCTCTCTGCGGTAGCGACGGTGTTGATCTCATATTCGACCCGTTCGGTATGCTTTGGCGGTGCTGGTTCACCATGTTTCGGTTTTTCGTGATCATGGCCTTTTCGTTTATGATTGAAATGCACGCCTCGTCCCATTGCACAACACCCCCTTTATATTACGATGGGGCGTTTGAGTGAGAAATATGCAAAAAAAAAAGAAGGGAAAAGCTCCCCTAAGGTCTAAAGTCCTGCGAATTCTCCTGTTTCATTCGGTTGATAGGCTCCAGCTTTTTCTAAATCACGCACTAAGTCGCGATACTCGGCGAGCGAAATCTCCCCGCGCAAATAAAGGCGGCGGGCAAAATCGAGCAGTTCGTTCGCCTCAGCTGGTTCGCAATGTTTGACCACCATGAACTTATGTTTCAATTCAGCAATACCCATTGATGCTTTTCCCCCTTCCCCTTTTTTACATCGTACCATGAAAGTAGGGGAAAAAATTGATTTCCGAAAATTAAAACTTCCGACAAGAGATGACATGTCCGCGCGCACGCCGCTCAGTATTGGCACATATACTAGTGGCAGCCTGAAGGAAAAATCGACGATCAAAAAATGGGGGAGAACGAACATGTACCGTTATCCGCGCCCGGTTCCGCCGCCACCCATTCATGGGCCATATAGTCTAAATGGTCATGGGCCTTATCTCAACCATTGGTCTTCACACATTTCATCACCGCCTGCCCATTGGCCTCACGCTGCACCATTCCATGCTGCGATGCCTTCGTACCCGATGCCATATCCGAAGCCGGAGCCGTTGCTGCCGCCACCGCGCCCGTCTTTTCTCGCCCAGTTTAAAAACAACGACGGGACGTACGATATTAACAAAATGATGAATACGATGGGGCAGATGATCAATACAGTCAATCAAGTGAACGGCTTGTTAAAAGGGCTGCTCAGCACGTTTAAAAAATGAGAAAGCCGCTCCCCCGTTCGGTAGGGGAAGCGGCTTTCGCACCGTTAAATCAGCAGCTCGTATACTTCATTCAGCTGATAGACGCGCTCATAATCGCGCTCATCCATCGCATAGCGGATCTCATGAGGCAAAATGCGGTCCAAAAAGGCGCTCTCTTCTTGCGTCAAGTCACGGACAAACTCTCCTTCCCCCTGATACGGTTTGCTGATTAGCTTTTTGTAGATGCGCTTTGGCGTATCATCGTGACCATCCAAGTAGTTAGACAAAATTTCCCGCAAATAGGCGAGCGTTTGTTCCATTACGGTTTGCCCCCTTCAAAAAAAGAAGCAAACGTCCGGCTGACGTTCGTTTTGCCTTTTGCATATGGATTTTCATCTGTGATGCGCTCCGGATCGAGGTTCGTTTTAATCACCAACATCGGCTCATCAGACGGCTCATTGATCAGCCGGTCGTTCAGCTGTTTAAAGTCAGGCAGTTTCGTCATTCGTTTTGCACCTCCTACCAAGTAGCGTAGCTTACCAACAGCGAAAGTATGTATGTCTCGTTTATGCGGTGGAAAAACGCGCAAGCTAATGGCAAACAGCAAGGGGGTGAGCAGACAGTGACGAACCGGAACGACAATCGAAAACGGAAAAACAAATACCCAAACAATCGCGAAGAAATCGGGAAAGAATGGGACATCCAAAAAGATCCGACACCGGAAAACAACAACCGATACGGAAGCCCGTCGCATAAACAATAGAAGACGAATGCAAAAAAGCCGCTCCCGATATCGGGAACGGCTTTTTTACGGCGCGCCTGGGCCGACAAAGGGCGCGTTTTTGAATTTTGACAGCAAGGCCGTTTGTACGATGTTTTTTGACCGTTCTCTCACTTATTTTCTCAGCCAAACGCGTTGTCTCAACGATGTTCATTCACTCAATGTCAATGTATTTCCGCTTTTGCGGCAGTCGGATGATGAGCGTGCCGTTTTGGAACGACGCTTTCACTTCATGTTCGGCAACCGGATACGGAAACGGGATCACCCTCGTCACGCGCCGCCGCGCTTGCTGTCGCTCGTATACATGACCGTTGGCGTCGGCTGATTCGATCATTTCCTGATGATCGATGATAAGCTGCAGCCCGTCTTCGTGCCATTGTAGGCTGATTTGCTCCCGTTTGATGTCGGGCAGCCGGACGATGAGTTGGTAATCGTGTTTCGTTTCTTTCACTTCGATCGGGATATATGCTTCAGCAAATGTTTGCGCGAAGTAGTCGTCAAGTGTTTCAAATAATTTTTGCAGCGGCCGTTCATCAAACCATTGATTTACCATTTTCCGTAAATGGTGGAATGGGTGATCTCCTCCCCTGCCGGCTGGCGGCTGAAACGGTTCATTCATCGCGCTCCCCTCTCTTTCGTTTTTTGAAGTAGCGGATCCAGCGTGCTTGGATGTCTCTGCTCGACCATATTCCCCTAACCGTTGTCAACCATTGATCAGCAATGCGATTCACTTTCAATGTATGTATGAAAAACGAAAAAGTCACTCTGTGTTTTTTAGCGATTTTTCATGTAGATTTCATTTACACCGGATATAATGGCATCACTGTCGATAAGGGAGGAGGCAGTGCCATGCATTGGATTCATTGGCTTGTAACGTTGTTTTTCTCTGGAACTGCCGTATCGCTTCTTTCTTATCAAGCGTTTGAAATCGTTCAAGCTATTGTCGATTGGTTTGTTGACCGCCACTCGTAGCGGGAATATCCATGCAGGCAGCGGTTAGAGCGTGTACACGGCCCAGCTCAGCGAAAGGTACGTGAAGACGGGCGGCTGTTTTAGAATCCACCCGAAGCGGGGCGGCCAAAACAGCCGCCTGTTTCATTTCGAAGGCCGGTCGCCGCCGCCGGTTCGCTTTTGTAGTAAAATTGAATTAAGTCCGGAGCGGGAAAAGAAAATAGACGCAGGAGATGAGGAATGGCCGATGAATGGACGGATTTTATTGGTCGAAGATGAAGCAGGGTTGGCTCGCTTTTTGGAACTTGACTTGATGCATGAAGGATTCGATGTGCATGTATGCGGAGATGGGCGCGAAGGGCTTGAGCTCGCTCTCTCTGAACCGTGGGATCTCATTTTACTTGATGTTATGCTGCCAAGCTTAAACGGCATGGAAGTCTGCCGGCGCATTCGGGCGGCGAAATCGACGCCAATCATCATGATCACGGCGCGCGACAGCGTATTTGATCGCGTCATGGGGTTGGATAACGGAGCAGATGACTATATTGTCAAGCCGTTTGCGATTGAAGAACTTCTCGCCCGCATCCGCGCTTTGTTTCGCCGCGTTCATCCTGAATCGGGCGGACAAGTGTTGACGTTTAAAGACTTAGTCGTCGATATGCAGGCGCGTACGGTCAAAAAAGGGAATGCGTTTATCGAATTGACGAAACGTGAGTATGATTTGCTCGTCGCCTTTATGCAAAATATCAATGTTGTGTTGACGCGTGATTTGCTACTTGAGAAAGTATGGGGATTTGACACTGAGGTGGAGACGAATGTTGTGGACGTCTATGTCCGCTATTTACGGCAAAAGCTTGACGAACACAATAAAGAGCGGTACATCCAAACGGTGCGCGGCGCGGGATATGTGATGCGGCCATGAAACGACTTCGCCTCCACCGTCTGTCGTTGAAAGGGAAGCTGACCGTTTTATCCGCCGGCGCGATTTTTATTACGTATTTTATTTTCACATTTTTGCAATACCATATTGTGAGGCAATGGCTGCTCAACGAAGAAGAAAAAACGATGGAACAAACTGTGATAGAAATTGAAACTTATTACGCTGAAAAACGTAATGTATCATGGGAAGATATTCGCCGCAGCCGTTCGTTTCTCGAAAAACTGAATGAGCGCTATCAGCTCATTCGTGTCACCGACCGTGACGGAAACGTTATCGTCTCTGTTTCCAACGGTGCGACAGTATCGCTGTCAACAGGCGGCGTGCCTGACAAGCTGAAAATGGATGAACACTTCATCAACAATGAGCGGTTTTTGTTGCTTCGCCAACCGCTTCATATCGGGGACTTGTCTGGGACGATTGAAGTCGCCCGCCGATTGACGAAATTCGAACAAGTGACGAACACGCTATTTGTCATTATGACAGTGCTTGGTTTTGCGGCCATGGCAGCGAGCGCGCTCGCCGGACGGCTTGTGGCACAAAGCTTTATCCGGCCGTTGAAAACGTTGGCAAAAACGATGGCCGACATTAAAAACAACGGGTTAAAGCAGCGCATCGATGTGCCTTCGGCGCGTGACGAGGTCACCGAGCTCATGATGATGTTCAACAGCATGATGGACGAAATTGAACGTTCATTTGCCCTGCAGAAGCAGTTCGTCGAGGATGCGTCCCATGAATTGCGGACACCGCTAGCCATTTTGCAAGGCCATCTTTCCTTGTTGCAGCGGTGGGGCAAGCACAATCCAGAGATTTTGGAAGAATCGCTTGAGGCGGCGGTGAAAGAGGCAGAACGGCTGAAGCGCCTTGTTCTTGAGCTGCTTGATCTATCGCGTACCGAGGAGATGGAAGTGCCAAAAGAGCTCACGCCTATTGATGCTGCCGCAGCCATCGGGCAAATTGTGAAAAATTTCCGTATTTTGCACCCGGATTTTCAATTCATTGTTGATCAACCGGAAAAACCGTTGGCGCGCGTAGCGATCGCAAAACATCATTTTGAACAATTGCTGTTCATTTTGCTTGACAATGCGGTAAAATATTCTCAACAGGTCAAAAAAATCGCTCTTTCGTTGCGCGAGGAAGGATCGTTTGTTACGGTGGCCATCCGCGACTATGGTATCGGCATTCCACGCGAAGAGCTGGAAAACGTCTTTTTACGTTTTTATCGCGTCGATAAGGCGCGCAGCCGCGAACAAGGCGGCGCCGGGCTCGGTCTTTCGATCGCCAAGGAAATGATCGATAAATACGGCGGGCAAATTACGATGGAAAGCGAAGCCGGTCAAGGAACAACGGTTGAGCTCGCCATTCCGAAAGCAGAATAGGAGAGGAGTTGAGACAATGGGGCATTTTCATGAAGAAGAGGCGGTGGGCAAAAAAGCGATTCATCATGTCGTGGAGAAGTTCCGCAAGCGCGGAGTGAAAATCGCGACATGCAAACCGCGAACAATGATGTCACTGTCGTGCTTAGACGAGGTCGATAAAATGAGAGGATAGACTAGGGAGAGGGCAATGGGGAAGAAACAACAAATTGTTCCGGCTATGAAAACGATGAAGCAGTTTGATGCCTTTTTGGCGAGCGGCTATGAAATCGGGGTGCTGCTCGAAGTACATATTGCCCAACTAAAAAGCATCTTCGATTATGCGCGTCGGCATGGCAAGCGGCTTATCATTCACGCCGATTTAGTGCAAGGGCTGAGCCATGATGAACATGCGGCGGAATACCTTTGCCAAGAGTTTCGCCCGCATGGCCTCATTTCGACGAAGGCGAGCGTCATTATGAAGGCGCGGCAAAAACGCGTCCTAGCCGTGCAACGCATCTTTTTACTTGATTCGCACGCTTTGGAGAAAAGCTACCAGCTGATCGCGAAAACCAATCCCGACTATATTGAAGTCATCCCGGGCGCGATGCCGCACATTATCCGCGAGGTAAAGGAGCGAACCGGGAAACCGATTTACGCCGGCGGACTCATCCGCACTCCAGACGATGTCAAGCGGGCGCTAGAAGCTGGCGCAACGGCGGTGACGACGTCAAACGAAGCGCTATGGCGCCACTACGATCGGGATGGCGATGAGTAGGCGGAGATCGTTGAAGCATCGAGCTAGCCAAACGGGCGGCAATCTGCTATAATAAAATCAACAAGTTAATCATCAGTCAGGAGACATGGAGAGACCATGCATACATGGTAGGCAGAACGCTTATCGTGTTTGTCATGGTCTCTTTTTGTCTTTTTTGCACAGGAGGGACTAATCGATGGCTTTTTCAAGCAGACAGCGGAGTGAGTTGTTTAAAGCTATGAGTGAAAAAACGTATGATGTGCTTGTCATCGGCGGGGGGATCACTGGTGGCGGTATCGCCCTTGATGCGGTTTCACGCGGCATGCAAACGGCGCTTGTTGAAATGCAAGATTTTGCGGCTGGGACGTCGAGCCGCTCGACGAAGCTCGTTCACGGAGGTTTGCGCTATTTAAAACAGTTCGAAGTGAAAATGGTCGCTGAAGTTGGGCGTGAACGAGCAGTCGTTTACGAAAACGGCCCGCACGTCACGACACCGGAGTGGATGTTGCTGCCGATTTATCGCGATGGGACGTTTGGCAAGTGGAGCACCTCTGTCGGCTTATGGCTGTATGACCGGCTAGCCGGCGTGAAGAAGAGCGAGCGGCGGACGATGCTTAATGCTAAGCAGACGTTAGAAAAAGAACCGCTGTTAAAGAGCGACGGGCTCCTCGGCGGTGGTTACTATGTCGAATACCGGACTGACGACGCTCGTTTGACGATCGAAGTGATCAAAAAGGCGGTCGAGCTTGGCGCCGACGCCGTCAACTATACGAAAGCAGAACAGTTTTTATATGACGACCGTGGTCGCATCATCGGCGCCCGCTGCCGTGACATGCTAAGCGGGCAGACGTATGACATCCGTGCGAAAACAGTCGTCAATGCCGCCGGGCCATGGGTCGATACATTGCGTGACAAAGACGGCTCGAAAACGAATAAGCGGCTCCAGTTAACAAAAGGTGTCCATCTTGTCATTGATCAAAAGCGGTTTCCGCTCAAACAGGCAATTTATTTTGATACGCCGGACGGCCGCATGGTATTTGCCATTCCTCGTGATGGAAAAACGTATGTCGGCACGACTGATACGTTTTATGACAGCGACCCTGCCCATCCGACGATGACGGAAGAAGACCGCGATTACTTATTGAAAGCAATCCGGTATATGTTCCCATCGGTTGGCATCACGGCTGATGATGTCGAATCAAGTTGGGCCGGCGTCCGCCCGCTCATTTATGAAGAAGGGAAAGATCCGTCGGAAATTTCCCGCAAAGATGAAATTTGGACATCGCCGTCGGGGCTCATTACGATCGCGGGCGGCAAGCTGACTGGCTACCGAAAAATGGCGGAAACGGTCGTCGATCTTGTCGCCAAGCAGCTTGAGAAAAAGGAACAAAAAACGTTCCGGCCATGTCAAACGAAACAGTTGCCGATCTCCGGCGGCGATGTCGGCGGCTCACGCGAGTTGCCGGCATTCATCGCCAAAAAAGCGGAAGAGGCGGTACGTTATGGATGGACGAAAGAAGAAGGGGCACGACTGGCAAAACAATACGGTACGAACGTTGATCGGTTGTTTGCTTTAAGCAGGCAATACGATCGCTCATCTGGCTTAACGCGAGAAACGTTCGTCCGCCTCGTTTACGCGATTGAAGAAGAAATGGCTGTCAAACCCGTCGACTATTTCATCCGCCGCACCGGTTCGCTGTTGTTTGACATTGATTCTGTCCGCCGGGAAAAAGAAGCAGTCATTGCGTTTATGGCCAGCTATTTACATTGGACAGAGGAGCAGACAGCAGTGTATACGAAGGAGCTGGAGCAAGCTCTCTGCCAAGCGGTGTTAGCAGTGGGGGGATGACCGGAGGATCGTAAACAAATAGAAGAATTTTAGTGGGGACAGATGCTCGATAAAGAGGATCCATAGCACCTATCAGGCTCGAATACGGGTACTTTTTTGCTAGATTTTCACGTAAAGTTTACGTAAAATAAAGAAAAGATGAAAGCGGGGGAAGAGGATGGCGATTACCTACAATCCGCAAACGAAGCAGTTTCATTTGCGAGCGGACAAAACAAGCTATATCATGCGCCTTTTCCACTCCGGCTATTTGGCGCACGTGTATTGGGGGAAAGCGGTGCGGGATTGCCAGGCTGCGCGGGGATTTCCACGGCTAAACCGTGCCTTTTCCGCCAACCCCGTCCCATCCGATCGCACGTTTTCGCTCGATACGCTGCCGCAAGAGTACCCGGCCTACGGTAACAGCGATTTTCGCGCTCCGGCGTATCAAGTACAGCTTGAGAATGGTTCGACGGTGACCGATTTGCGCTATAAGACGCATCATATTTACAAGGGGAAGCCTAGACTTAACGGACTGCCGGCGACATATGTTGAACACGAACACGAGGCAGAAACATTGGAAATTGTCCTTGAAGATGGACTCATTGGCCTCCGAGTGACGTTGCAGTATACCGTTTACGAAAAGTGGAATGTCATCACGCGGGCGGTCCGTTTTGAAAACAACGGCAATGAGCGATTAAAACTGTTGCGGGCGTTGAGCATGAGCATTGATTTTCCGGATGCCGATTACGACTGGATTCATCTTCCGGGGGCATGGGCGCGCGAGCGTTGGGTGGAGCGGTGTCCGCTTCTCACCGGGGTGCAAGCGGCTGAAAGCCGCCGCGGTGCGAGCAGCCACCAGCAAAACCCGTTCATTGCCCTCGTGCGAAAAAACACTGATGAGCACCAAGGTGAGGTGTACGGGTTTAGCCTTGTGTACAGCGGTCATTTCCTTGCTCAAATCGAAGTCGATCAGTTTCAAACGGCCCGCGTCTCTATGGGGATCAACCCGTTTGATTTTACGTGGCTATTGGAACCGGGCGAATCGTTCCAAACACCGGAAGTCGTTATGGTCTACTCTGATCAAGGGTTAAATGGGATGTCGCAGACGTACCATGAACTATATCGCACCCGCCTAGCTCGCGGCACGTTCCGCGACCGCGTCCGCCCGATTTTAATCAACAATTGGGAAGCGACGTACTTTCATTTTAACGAAGAGAAACTTGTCAACATTGCGAAAACGGCCGCGGAACTGGGCATCGAGCTGTTTGTGCTCGATGATGGTTGGTTCGGTGAGCGCGATGATGACCGTCGTTCCCTCGGTGATTGGGTGGTCAATCGGCGCAAACTCCCGCACGGTTTAGACGGACTAGCGAAACAAGTCAACGAGCTTGGGCTGCAGTTCGGCTTATGGATTGAGCCGGAAATGGTGTCACCCAACAGTGAGCTGTACCGCAAACATCCGGACTGGGTCCTCCATGTGCCGAACCGTCCGCGCTCTGAAGGGCGGAATCAACTTGTGCTCGATTACTCCCGCCAAGACGTATGTGATTATATCATTGAAACCATCTCGAATGTGCTTGCGAGCGCTCCGATTGCGTACGTAAAGTGGGACATGAATCGGCATATGACGGAAATCGGCTCGGCTGCCTTGCCGCCTGAGCGCCAACGCGAAACGGCGCATCGCTATATACTGGGGCTATATCGCGTTATGGACGAGATTACTTCGCGCTTTCCGTACATTTTGTTTGAAAGCTGTTCGGGAGGGGGAGGACGGTTTGACCCGGGGATTCTTTACTATATGCCACAAACGTGGACGAGCGACAATACGGATGCCATCTCACGTCTGAAAATTCAATACGGCACGAGCCTCGTTTACCCGATCAGTGCCATGGGGGCGCACGTCTCGGCTGTACCGAACCACCAGGTCAAGCGGATGACGCCGCTCAAGACGCGCGGCCATGTCGCGATGTCGGGCAACTTCGGCTATGAGCTTGATATTACGAAGTTGACGGAAAAAGAAAAGGAAACCATTAAAGAACAGGTGGCATTTTACAAAGACGTGCGTCATCTTGTCCAGTTCGGCACGTTTTATCGGCTGTTAAGCCCGTTTGCGGGCAACGAAGCCGCATGGATGTTCGTCTCTGCCGACCGCTCGGAGGCGCTTGTCGCCTACTTCCGTGTTTTGGCCGAAGCGAACGCCCCGCTGTCATACTTGCGCCTTAAGGGGCTTGACCCGAATCAAGACTATGAAGTTGAGGGGCTGGGTGTTTACGGGGGCGACGAGCTGATGTATGCCGGAGTAGCCTTGCCGTACCGTTTGGGTGATTTCATTAACATGATGTGGCGATTGAAAGCTGTTCAACGATGAAGAGATGTTCTCGCTGGAGCCTATGCACCAACCTAAACGAATCGAACCCGTTGTCGTTTAGACATCGGGTTCAAATTGTTTGAGCTTCTCGATGATGCGGCGCTTTCGATAAAGCATCTTCCCAGTTTCAGCGATGTCTTCCATAAACGATTTGTTAAACAGCGAACCGAAGATGACGCCGATGATTGGCACAGCTTGGAACAGCTTTTTCCATCCGTATTGGTCGCGGAACGTCATCATCACTTCCCGCCAGCCTTGCAGCTCGGAAAAGACATGCTCACGCTGACTGGAAAATGAAGAAATTTCGTCTAAAATCGCTTTTTTTCCGACGATGTCCGCCGCGGCAAACTGCAAGCATTTGACAACAAACACGCGCTCTTGTTTTTCGTTTGGGTCGTATCCGTATACGATGGCGATCTCTTGCAGTGTTTTCAACGCGAGCCCAAGCAAAGAAGGGATGTCTACCGCCAGCGTCAACGCCCCGCCAACCCCAGTCGCTGCTCCTTGCAGCTGTGCGAACGTCACGCGCGCCGCGATCAACTCATCGCACACGCGATCCATGGTCTCAAGCGGCAAATACGGCACTTCCTCGAGCGACGTGACACCAAGACGTTCCAATATGTTCTCTTTCTTCACTAAGTATTTCCCGCCGTTTTGAATATAGCTTCCTAATTCGTCGAGCAATTGCCCGAGCTTTCGATGAACAATTTTTGGCGTCAGCTTGTCGAGCACTTGAAACGGCAAGCGGCCGAGCTTTTCCCAAAACCAAAGGTCTTTTTGGGAACGTTCCCAAGCAGTGATGGCGTCAAGTTCTTGTTTCAGCGTTTGTCGAGCTTCCATTCCGTTCCGCCTCCTTTAATAAATAAGGTGAATCAATACTCGAATGTTTATACGTATAAAAAAAGATCGTGTTTCACAATTGATTTTAAATAAAATATTTACTAAAATATTTACAAAAAAGAGAATAACTCAATTTGATTTTTAAGGAGGCCCTTCCATGATCTCCACGTTAAAACAGCAATTTACCAAGCTTTTCGGCGGGCTAGAAGAAGACATCCGCATGTTTTTCGCCCCTGGCCGCGTCAATTTGATTGGCGAGCATACTGATTATAACGGCGGGCACGTGTTGCCGTGTGCGCTTACGATTGGCACATATGCGCTTGTGCGACAAACGAAAGTGCCGCTCGTGCGGCTGTATTCAAAAAACTTCCCAGAAACTGGCGTCATTACTGTGCCGTATGATGATTTGTCATATCGGAGAGAGCATAGCTGGGCGAACTACCCGAAAGGGATCATCGCTGCCTTTCAAGCGCTCGGCCCGCTAGGGACCGGATTAGACATTTTGTATTACGGCACGATTCCAAACGGCGCGGGATTGTCGTCATCGGCGTCGATTGAGCTTGTGACGGCCGTCGCCTTAAACAACTTGTTTGAGCGGCAGCTCGATCAGTTGGAGCTTGTGAAAATGAGCCAGAACGTAGAAAACAAATACGTTGGCGTCAATTGTGGCATTATGGACCAGTTTGCCGTCGGCATGGGGAAACAAAACTCGGCGATCTTATTGAACTGCCAAACGCTTGAGTATCGCTATTTGCCGCTTGCGCTCGACGACTATTTCATTGTTATTGCGAACACGAACAAAAAACGGGGCTTGGCGGATTCAGCGTACAATGAGCGGCGGACGACGTGCGAAACGGCACTCGCGAAACTGCAAACGGTGCGGAACATCGCCTCGCTTGGTGAACTGACGAGCGCAGAGCTGACTCAATATGCTCATCTTCTTTCCCCGCTTGAGCAAAAGCGGGCCCGCCATGCGGTGACGGAAAACGAGCGTACGCTCGAGGCGGCCACAGCGCTTGAGCAAGGAGATCTCGTTCGTTTTGGCGAGCTGATGAAGCAGTCGCATATGTCACTGCGTGACGACTATGAAGTGACGGGCATTGAGCTCGATACGCTCGTTGAAGCGGCGTGGGCGCACGAAGGAACGATTGGGGCGCGCATGACCGGCGCCGGGTTTGGTGGCTGCACGGTGAACGTGGTGAAAAAAGCATCTATTCAAGATTTCGTTAAACAAGTTGGAAGGACATATGCCGAAAAAATCGGCTATGAAGCGAGCTTTTATGTCGTTGACGTTGGCAATGGGGCGCGTGAACTGATAGAAATGGAGGAGATGTGCCGATGATTTTGATTTGTGGCGGGGCAGGGTATATCGGCAGTCATGCGGTGTACCGTCTGCTCGAAAAAGGGGAAGAGGTCATTGTTGTTGATAACTTGCAGACCGGGCACAGAGAAGCGGTGCATCCGGATGCGCGGTTTTGCCAAGGGGATATTCGCGACCGCGACTTTTTGCGCACGGTGTTTCAGCAGTATGATATTGAGGCGGTGATCCATTTTGCGGCCAACTCATTGGTTGGTGAAAGCATGGAAGAGCCGCTGAAATATTACGACAACAATGTGTACGGCACACAAGTGTTGCTTGAAGTGATGAAGGAATTTGATGTTAGACAAATTGTTTTTTCTTCAACCGCAGCGGTGTATGGGGAACCGAAACAAATCCCGATCGTCGAAACTGATCCGACAGAGCCAACGAACGCATATGGAGAAACGAAGCTGGCGATGGAAAAAATGATGAAATGGGCAGATCGCGCCTACGGTATCCGCTCGATTTCGCTCCGCTATTTCAATGTCGCTGGGGCGTATGGCACGACGATCGGCGAAGATCACAATCCGGAGACGCATCTGATTCCGTTGATTTTAAAAGTGCCGCTCGGCCAGCGCGAGGAAATTTTCATTTTCGGCGATGACTATGATACGCCGGACGGTACGTGCATTCGTGATTACATTCATGTGCTCGATCTTGTTGATGCCCACGTTTTGGCGCTTAACAAACTGCGAAACGGGGCGGATAGTGATGTATACAATTTAGGCAACGGCAACGGGTTTAGCGTTAAAGAAGTGATTGAAGCGGCGCGGCAAGTGACCGGGCATCCGATTCCGGCTCGTGTCATGGCACGGCGGCCAGGCGACCCGGCGAAACTCGTCGCCTCGTCCGACAAAGCGAAGCGCGAACTCGGCTGGGAGCCAAACTACCCGTTCATTACAGATATCGTCGCTTCGGCATGGGAATGGCATCAAGCACGGCCAAACGGTTATCGGGGTGTATGACAATGGAAACGATCTTTGCGGCGATTGAACAACTGATTCATTATGCTCAACATCGTGGTCTGTTAGCGCCGGAAGATGTGGTGTACGCGCGCAACCGCCTGCTTGCGACACTGAAGCTCACGGAATGGCAGCCCGCCGAGGCCAAAGACATTCCTTTGGCCTCTCCCGATCGGGTGTTGAACGCCATCATCGATTGGGCGTATGAACAAGGATTGTTGGAAACGAATACGATGACCGAGCGTGATATATGGGATGCGAAACTGATGGACTGCGTCATGCCGCGGCCGTCGGAAGTGATCCGCGCCTTTTACGAGCGATACCGCCGCGACCCGCAGGAGGCGACGGACTGGTTTTATTCGTTGAGCCAAGCGTCCAATTACATTCAAACGGCGCGCATCGCCAACAATCAGCACTGGAAAGTGTCAACCATCTATGGAGAATTGGATATCACCATTAACTTGGCGAAACCGGAAAAAGACCCGAAAGAAATCGCCAAACGAAAAGAGATGCCATCATCGTCGTATCCGAAATGTGTGTTGTGCAAAGAAAATGAAGGGTATGAAGGAACGTGGGGCCATCCTGCCCGCTCCAACCATCGCGTCATCCCTATCACTTTATTAGGCGAGCAGTGGTATTTTCAATATTCCCCTTACGTGTATTACAATGAACATTGTATCGTCTTTCATGCCGAGCATGTGCCGATGAAAATGGATCGGAAAACGCTTGAACGGTTGCTTGATTTCGTAGAACAGTTTCCACATTATTTTATCGGCTCGAATGCTGACTTGCCAATTGTCGGCGGTTCGATTTTAACACATGACCATTTTCAAGGCGGACGCTATACGTTTGCGATGGAAAATGCGGAGATCGAGGAATACATTTCCATTCCTTCGTTTCCGTCATTGACGGCAGGTATTGTCCGTTGGCCGATGTCAGTTATCCGCTTAACAGGAGCGAAAGAGGAAGTGTTGGAAGCAGCGGTACGCCTGTATGACACGTGGCGGGCGTACAGCGATCCTGATGTTGACATCATCTCCTACAGTGGTGATGTTCCGCACAACACGATCACCCCGATCGCCCGGCGTCGTGGTCATTTGTTTGAACTTGACATCGTGTTGCGCAACAATCGGACGTCCACGGAACATCCGTACGGCATTTTTCATCCGCATGAAGAACTACATCATATCAAAAAAGAAAATATCGGCTTGATTGAAGTCATGGGATTGGCGGTGTTGCCGGGTCGACTTGCCTTGGAGCTCGAGACGTTGGCTGATTATCTTGTGCACCGGACGAAAAAAGAAGACTGGGATGAAACCATGCTTAAACATTGGGACTGGTATGAATCCATTCTCTCAGCTAATCCGTATACTACGAAAGACAACGTTTACGAGTTGTTGCGCAATGAAGTTGGGCAGCGGTTTGTCACCGTGTTAGAGCATGCTGGGGTGTTTAAACGGGACAAGCGAGGGAAGGATGCGTTCCGACGCTTTCTCAGCTATGCAATTGCAAACATGTCGTCCTTTGTATAAATGCGGCGAAAAAACTCGTTTCATATGAAACATAAGGAAGGGATCGCGAACAGACTATGGCTACGCTAAAAGAAATTGCTGAAAAAGTCGGTGTCTCAGTCGCGACAGTGTCGCGCGTGCTCAATTATGATACAACACTATCCGTCTCGGATGAGACGAGAAAGCGCATTTTTGAAGTTGCTCAAGAGCTGAACTACAAAACACTAAGGGAACGAAGCCAGCAGGCGCGCGAATCGTTTCGCCTCGGGCTGATTCATTGGTATTCCGAACGTCAGGAAATCGATGACCCGTATTATATGGCGATCCGTCTTGGAGTGGAAAAAGAATGTTTTGAACGTGGCATCCAACTTGTCAAATTGTTCAAACAGAACGGCGCTTATCCGATTGAACGGATGAAGGAACTTGATGGTATCATCGCTGTCGGGAAATTCGGACCGAAAGAAGTGAGCGACTTTGCTCGAGGAGCGAAGCAAATCGTGTTCGTCGACTGTTCACCTGATGAACGTCAGTTTGACTCGGTCGTCATCGACTTGCGCCAAGCGACGATCACGGTGTTGGATTACTTGCTTCAGCTTGGGCACACGAAAATCGGGTATATCGGCGGCCGCGAATATGTCGATGGGGAGACGCCGATCCGCGATGAGCGCGAAACAGCCTTTTACGAATACTTATACGTCAAAGAGATGTACGACTCGCGTGATGTATGGATTGGCGCCTTTACTGCTGAAGATGGCTATCGGCTGATGAAAGAAGCGATTGCCAAAGGTGATTTGCCGACGGCGTTTTTTATCGCCAGCGATTCGATGGCAATCGGCGCTTTACGCGCGTTGCATGAGGCGGGGATTGCTGTTCCTCAGGACGTAGCCATCGTCGGGTTCAATGATCTTCCGACTGCGGCATTTCTCCATCCCCCGCTTTCGACAGTGAAAGTGTATACTGAGTTTATGGGGGAAACAGCTGTTGAGCTACTCATCGAACGGTTGACGACAAAACGGACGATTTGCAAGAAAGTCATCGTGCCGACCGAACTCGTCGTCCGTGCTAGCAGCGAGATCGATAAAAAGGGGAGCGGTCAATAAGCCGCTCCCTTTTCATTAATGAAATTCGATGTCGACGCGCTTTTTCGTTCCTGCCGCTGTTTTTGGGATGTGAATATCGAGCACACCGTTTTTGTATGTCGCGCGAATGTTTTCCGTCGCCGCATCAGCTGGCAGCGTGATCGAGCGTTGGAAGCGGCCGAAAAAGCGTTCGCGCCGGTGCATTTGTTCTTCTTTGACATCATGATGGCGCTGAATGGTGCCGCTGATCGTCAACATATTGTTGTTTACATCAATATGCACATCTTCTTTTCGCTCAAGCCCTGGCAAATCGCATGAAACGACGTACTCGTTGGCTGTTTCATGCATGTCCATGCGCGGCATCCAGTGATGTTCGTCCGTATGGGCAAACAGCGACGGAAAATCACTTGTAAAAAAGCGGTTCATATCGCGACGGATCGATTCTAAATGGCGGAACGGATCATACGGAATTAACGCCATAGCTGCTTTCCTCCTTGACATGAAATGTTTTTCCGTTCAGTAGTGTGAGTCGGATTCTCCTGATTTATGTATGATTCGCTTGCAATTGTTCCATTGCCGTCAAATATGCTTGAATAAGTGCGATTTTCATGTCATTCGGCAAGTCAGCGGAGGACACTCGCTTCATGGCATAGTAAAACTTCACTTCGGGTGTCTGCCGTACGCGCGGATGCGTCCACTCATCGCGCAGCTCTTGAATGATCATTTCATATAGAAGAGACTTGCTTTCCTGTTCATTGAGCGATTCCGACGTCAGCGACCGGTTCGGCCAAAGACGGCGATAGGCATCAAGCAATGCAGAAAACGGTTGATCCATCGTTATATTCTGCCTCCCTATGACGGTTACTTGTTGTCAGCTATTGATGATCTTCCGAAATTCTCTCCTTATTATAGCATACGGCGATCGAGAGGATACTCGCGAGTCAATCTTATGTAAAGAGTGGCGATTGTGGTTTATGAACGAATTTCATGTTCTGTCTATACGGAAAGATAAAAGCTGCAAAGTACCCACCTTTATCTTCATACAGGGAGGGCGATTTACCAGCTGAAGATTTCTGTATGCAGCTTTGGCTGTCCATTCTGGATACGAAACGGGTTATTGCTTTATCAAAAAAGTAGTTGACATAAAGTCATAACATATATAAAATAAAAAACAGTGTCTAGGCTAATAACCGAGGTGCACTGATGAAATGATCGTAAAGCAAAACGATCACAAAAAACTATTGACAAATAATAAATGGTGAGTATAATGAGTAATTGCCGCGACAGAACAGGTGCGGTGATGAAAAGAGAAAAATAAAAAGATAGTTGACATTTTGAAAGAATGATTTATAATAATAAATGTCGCAATGAGGTTAAATTCCTTATCCTTGTTCCTTGAAAACTGAACGAAACGAAGCGCAAGCCAATCAACTTTCTTTTGGAGAGTTTGATCCTGGCTCAGGACGAACGCTGGCGGCGTGCCTAATACATGCAAGTCGAGCGGACCGGACGAGAGCTTGCTCTTGTTTGGTCAGCGGCGGACGGGTGAGTAACACGTGGGCAACCTGCCCGCAAGACCGGGATAACTCCGGGAAACCGGAGCTAATACCGGATAACACCAAAGACCGCATGGTCTTTGGTTGAAAGGCGGCTTCGGCTGTCACTTGCGGATGGGCCCGCGGCGCATTAGCTAGTTGGTGAGGTAACGGCTCACCAAGGCGACGATGCGTAGCCGGCCTGAGAGGGTGACCGGCCACACTGGGACTGAGACACGGCCCAGACTCCTACGGGAGGCAGCAGTAGGGAATCTTCCGCAATGGACGAAAGTCTGACGGAGCGACGCCGCGTGAGCGAAGAAGGCCTTCGGGTCGTAAAGCTCTGTTGTGAGGGACGAAGGAGCGCCGTTTGAATAAGGCGGCGCGGTGACGGTACCTCACGAGAAAGCCCCGGCTAACTACGTGCCAGCAGCCGCGGTAATACGTAGGGGGCGAGCGTTGTCCGGAATTATTGGGCGTAAAGCGCGCGCAGGCGGTCCTTTAAGTCTGATGTGAAAGCCCACGGCTCAACCGTGGAGGGTCATTGGAAACTGGGGGACTTGAGTGCAGGAGAGGAGAGCGGAATTCCACGTGTAGCGGTGAAATGCGTAGAGATGTGGAGGAACACCAGTGGCGAAGGCGGCTCTCTGGCCTGTAACTGACGCTGAGGCGCGAAAGCGTG
>NZ_CP061473.1:0-542500 GCF_014679705.1 Geobacillus sp. 47C-IIb | reverse complement strand
AAAGCCTAAGGGTTCCTGAGGAAGGTTCGTCCGCTCAGGGTTAGTCGGGACCTAAGCCGAGGCCGAAAGGCGTAGGTGATGGACAACAGGTTGAGATTCCTGTACCACCTCCTTCCCGTTTGAGCGATGGGGGGACGCAGGAGGATAGGGTGAGCAGGCGGCTGGAAGAGCCTGTCCAAGCAGTAAGGCTGGCCAGTAGGCAAATCCGCTGGCCGTAAAGGCTGAGCTGTGATGGCGACGGATTTGATCCGGAAGTCCCTGATTCCACACTGCCAAGAAAAGCCTCTAGCGAGGGAAGAGGTGCCCGTACCGCAAACCGACACAGGTAGGCGAGGAGAGAATCCTAAGGCGCGCGGGAGAACTCTCGTTAAGGAACTCGGCAAAATGACCCCGTAACTTCGGGAGAAGGGGTGCTCTTTGGGGTGATGAGCCCCGAAGAGCCGCAGTGAAAAGGCCCAAGCGACTGTTTATCAAAAACACAGGTCTCTGCGAAGCCGAAAGGCGAAGTATAGGGGCTGACACCTGCCCGGTGCTGGAAGGTTAAGGGGAGCGCTTAGCGCAAGCGAAGGTGCGAACCGAAGCCCCAGTAAACGGCGGCCGTAACTATAACGGTCCTAAGGTAGCGAAATTCCTTGTCGGGTAAGTTCCGACCCGCACGAAAGGTGTAACGACTTGGGCACTGTCTCAACGAGAGACCCGGTGAAATTATACTACCTGTGAAGATGCAGGTTACCCGCGACAGGACGGAAAGACCCCGTGGAGCTTTACTGCAGCCTGATATGGAATTTTGGTATCGCTTGTACAGGATAGGTGGGAGCCAGGGAAGCCGGAGCGCCAGCTTCGGTGGAGGCGTCGGTGGGATACCACCCTGGCGGTATTGAAATTCTAACCCGCACCCCTTATCGGGGTGGGAGACAGTGTCAGGTGGGCAGTTTGACTGGGGCGGTCGCCTCCCAAAAGGTAACGGAGGCGCCCAAAGGTTCCCTCAGAATGGTTGGAAATCATTCGGAGAGTGCAAAGGCACAAGGGAGCTTGACTGCGAGACGGACAGGTCGAGCAGGGACGAAAGTCGGGCTTAGTGATCCGGTGGTTCCGCATGGAAGGGCCATCGCTCAACGGATAAAAGCTACCCCGGGGATAACAGGCTGATCTCCCCCAAGAGTCCACATCGACGGGGAGGTTTGGCACCTCGATGTCGGCTCATCGCATCCTGGGGCTGTAGTCGGTCCCAAGGGTTGGGCTGTTCGCCCATTAAAGCGGTACGCGAGCTGGGTTCAGAACGTCGTGAGACAGTTCGGTCCCTATCCGTCGTGGGCGTAGGAAATTTGAGAGGAGCTGTCCTTAGTACGAGAGGACCGGGATGGACGCACCGCTGGTGTACCAGTTGTCCCGCCAGGGGCACCGCTGGGTAGCTATGTGCGGAAGGGATAAGCGCTGAAAGCATCTAAGCGTGAAGCCCCCCTCAAGATGAGATTTCCCATCGCGTTAAGCGAGTAAGATCCCTCGAAGATGACGAGGTTGATAGGTCCGAGGTGGAAGCGTGGCGACACGTGGAGCTGACGGATACTAATCGATCGAGGGCTTAACCTAGAAAAGCGGAGGCCGCCCGCCTATCGGCGAGACGCGCTGGAGGGCCTGCGAGGAGGCTCGAACCAAGCAAAGCTTGGTTCTGCGTGGGTGGTGCCACAGGAGCGTATGCAATGTGTCGCCGCCACAGCAGAACCGAAGCGTCGCGAGCCGATGGCGGCCGGAGCTAGACAGTACGAAAAGCGGAGGCTTCTTCCCACCAAACGGTTATCTAGTTTTGAAGGAATGAACTTCCTTTATAATGCGGAAGTAGTTCAGTGGTAGAACACCACCTTGCCAAGGTGGGGGTCGCGGGTTCGAGTCCCGTCTTCCGCTTTCTATCATGCGCTCGTAGCTCAATTGGATAGAGCATCTGACTACGGATCAGAAGGTTAGGGGTTCGAATCCTCTCGAGCGCGTTCAACCAATTTTATAAAAAAGATATTGACAAAAAAGATATTAATGATTATATTTTTTATTGCAACTGTTTATCCCGGCTGTATGGATAATTTAATCAATCATGCGGGTGTAGTTTAATGGTAAAACCTCAGCTTCCCAAGCTGAAGTCGTGGGTTCGATTCCCATCACCCGCTTTTCTTATTTCACAATTCTTATGTCCCAGTAGCTCAGTTGGATAGAGCAGCGGCCTTCTAAGCCGTCGGTCGGGAGTTCGAATCTCTCCTGGGACGCCATCTACATATGAAGAAATGCGCAAAACTGCGCTAAAGCAAACTCTTTGTCAGAGGCACGATTTCTCGTGTGACGATGGAGAGTTTTTATTTTTGGTAAAGAACATAAGAACAACCTGTCAAGGCTAAGGAAATCGAGAGGGCTCAGTTGGATAGAGTAATGTGTAACATATCCTAGAGCTTGCTACGAGTTGTCCCGACGCACTTGGCTTCTTTGAATTAGCTAGTAGAGGAGGGGGTACCAGCTCTAAGCGATTGGTCTCGGGACTCCATTTATAAATGATTTATTCGGATTAAAATTGTCGAAAACCTTGAAATGACCGCATTTACGGTCATTTTTTCATTTTTGGTGAATCCCGATTTCTATGGGAGGGAGTTCATGCAAAGGCGCGATTCGAGGATATAGATTCAAGGTAAGAAGTGCATGCCACGGGATGATACAGGCTCTTAAGTGTACAAAAAATTGTAAGGCCCGAAATTAAACCATTCGGGCCGGAGAAACAAGAGAAATTGGATCATTGAAAGACATCCATTACTGATCTGAGGGGGCATCTTCCTCATTGGGCTCTTTAAGAAGCAATAGCAGGGAGATAAAAAAACTTATGCTCAAGATTATTGACAACCACCATCCGAAGATTTCAATAAAGGCCATTTTATCATCCTTCCCCTCATTGTTATGTAAAAAATATGCAAAAGAGCTGTGGATGTATACCGGGAATAACAGCTTATTTTGATGCATAATGAGACGTGAAATCGAAAAAGACCGGGATTTCCCCCGACCGAGAAATAGGGGTTATATCCATATTATACCATATAAGGGTCTTGATGGTGAAACAAAAAAACAGATGTCATTCTTACGAGATGTGGACGGGGAGAAGATCAAGGCTGTGGAGGCAGCACTTGAAAAATATCGCATGCCTATGTTGACGGTTTCAGACGAAATCTTACCACGCGTGACGCAAACATGCTCTCTCGTGCCACCAAGCTCTATCCCTGTATTGGACAATTCAAAAGGCTACAATACAAAGCTCGTTTGGAGGAAACGTGGATACAAACATGTTGCGCTAGGGATGGATGATTTACAGCCGAAAAAAACACATGCGTACTTTTATTACGATAAGGAGTTAAAAAGGTTGGGTGGCTGCTTCCCGTTACACTGGTTCACGGAGTTTCGAGAAGTGGATGCAGATGAAAAAGGACGGATCTATAATGATCCGCCCTATAAAACTTTTAAGTGGATTCTAGAGATTAGTAGCCACCAAAGCCACCAAAGAAACAACTACATCCAACAATAATTAAAAGGATAAACAGCACAACAATTAAAGCAAAGTTTGACCTTAAGCCAAAGCCACCTGACATTTTGTATCCCCCCGATTTAACAAGATAGTACATCCTATGTGAAACATAGCCAACCCGTATAAGACAAGCAGCCTAGGTAATGAAAAAATGATGAATACGTTCAGCATTTTGTTGGAACGGGAGAAGCGATGTACGAATGATTTTTGGTGCTTTTTCCTTTTGTTTAGCAGGCAACCAGTTCTCCGGAGTTACTTCTTTTGACGTGGGCCATAGCCATCAATTTGTTGACGTAACAGAACCTGCACCAAGTGGTGTTCTACATACACATTGTTATTTCACCTTTACTTCCTTTATTTGTAAAAGTTACTGATAAAACACGAAGCATCTATAGAAGACAGTATAAACGAAAAGCTCAAAATGTCTCGGCATTTTGAGCTTTTTCATTTTTCTATTGCAACGAACAGATTCGCTTGGTTGAAAAAGGAGGATTACAAGAAACAAGATGGAATATCAATAGCTAAGTAAAATGAAGAATATACAGGTGGGATAGGTGATGTATATAACAAGATGGGCAACAAAAAATGAGCTCCCGTTACTTGCGGAATATTGGTTTCACATGGCATGTGAGATGGGGGAAAAGGATGGCATACCTATACCAAACAGTGAACGTGTGAACGAAGTGAGAAACTTATTTCTTAAGGAGAGAGAGGAGAACAATTTAAGATTCCGGGTGGCGGTTGATGAGCAAGGAAACATTGTGGCATGTGCAGGGGGACTGATTAGGATGGAGTATGCCACCCCTCTAAGTGAAGAACCAACTCCTTTTGGTTGGGTAATTAGTGTTTATACAATTCCCCATCATCGAAAAAAAGGCTTGGCTGTAAACTAGCACATTATTTCAGAATCCCTTTTTCAAATTATTTCAGGCGGATTCGGAAATAATGTGCAAAATTTTTGCGGATTGTTCCGGATTTTGCACATTCTTTCGGAACGTTTGCACGCTCTTTCAGATGAAGATTTCCAGCGCGCCTGATGGACCGATGGAAAAGAAAAAGCACAAAAGAGGCCGATTCGGCCCCTTTCATGCTAATACCCCATTTCCTCTGCGGCCATGCGCACCACTTCTTCGTCAATGGCGTCCTTTTTCAGCTGATACCCGTATAACAGGCACGTCGTGGCCAACGTGTTGATCACCCGAGGCCATCCCCGCGACTGCAGGGCAATCGCCTCTAACGCCGATGGGGTGAAGATCGGGTGCTTCGCCCCGGCCTGTTTCATCCGATGCTTGATGTAGCCCGCCACCTCTTCCTTCTCCAGCGGCCCCATCCGGTATCGCATGATGATCCGCTGGTCGAGAGGGCGGTGCTGATTGAGCCGCAGCTTCCCCTGTAAATGGGGCAGCCCGGCCAAAATCAAGACAAATGGGTTGGTCGAATCCATCTCAAAGTTGAACAAGATCGCGATGTCCTGTAAAAATGCATCCTTCGCTAAATGCATCTCGTCCAAAATGAACACCGGCGTGATCCGCCGTTCATGATACAATCGCTCGATCGCCTGCTGGATTTGGCGGAAGAGGTCTACCTTGCGGTACTTCGGTTCCTCTCCTAATCCCAAGGCCAAACCACGGTAAAAATCCATCACGCCTCCGGTGGATAACGGAAAGTAGACGACATGATACAATGATGGATTCAATGACTCTTTCAGCGCCCGAAGGGCGAACGTCTTGCCCGCCCCTGGCTCTCCGATTAACAGCCCGATCCCCCGGGTTCGTTTCACGTACTCCAGCGCCCGCAACGCTTCCTGAAACGGCGCCCCTTGATACGCCTCGGACGGGTCTGTTTCTTTCGCAAACGGCTCCCGCGAAAGGGAGTAAAACGATTTATACACCGTGTTCTCCCTCCTTCGCCGGAATCGCCGCAAACGGGGACCGATGGCGTTTTACATAGGCGTTGTCCTCCAAACGAACCCGAACGGCCTCCGCCACCTTCCTTCCATCTTCGTACACATAGACGCCCCGTTCGTCATAGCGGAGTTCAATCGATTGCCCAATGAACCGGGGCGGCACTTCATACAGCTGCTTGTTCAAGGTGATCGTTCCATCGGCTTTGACCTTGCGGTGCTCCCGCTTCAGAAAAATCGCATCCAGCCAATCGCTATCTTCGATGAACGACACGAGATGCACTTGCGATTGAAACACCTCATGCGGCGTTTTTCCGTCCAGCGAGGCGTGCGGTTTTCGATGATACTCCTCTTCAAGCCACCTCCAAAAGCGCTCGTTCAGCTCTTCGAGCGACTTCGGGGGATCCAACTCCAGCAGCGGATAAAACCGCGTCTGTACGGTGCGGAAGAACCGTTCGATTTTCCCTTTGCTTTGCGGGTCATACGGCTGGGTGTGGATGAGCGTAATTCCCATCTCGGCGCACGCATACTGCAGCACCTCGGATCGATAAATTTTCCCGTTGTCCGAGTAAATGCGCTTCGGCTTCCCGCAACGAAGCACCGCTTCCTTCGTGACGATCCGCAGCCCGTCAAACTTCTCCGAAGGGAAAAACTGCGCGTACGGCACAAACCGCGAGCAGTCATCGATATAGGCGATCAAAAACGTTTTCTGGGCTTTCCCATTGACTCGAATCGTTGGTCCATGGGATAAGTCCCCTTGCCAAAGCTCATTGATCTGGTCATACGCAAAGCGCTTTCGCTCCGGCATGGGCAAGATTTCTTTCCCGACAAGGTTGTGTTTTTTCAACAATCGGTATATAGTAAAGTAAGAGGTATGATTTTCTGGGATTTCCCCCTGCTCGATCAGGTGTTCGTAGAACACCGTCACGGGCATGGTGGGATGTTCTTTTCTTAGGGCTAAAATATGATCCTCATCATCGGGCGACAGACGCCTTGAGTGGCCGCGGTCCGAACGGCGCTTCGGCTTTAAGGCGTCAAAGCCCCCTTTTTTGTATCGGGTGCACCAATCGAGGATCGTCTTGGCTGCGATTCGTTTGTCGCCCTGGTGGGGAACATGGTGCACTCGCTCGCTCACCTCTTTCAGATACGTCTTCGGTTCCACCTGCCCATTCACCAACGGAGCGATTAGCCCGTACCGAAACAGGGCAATGTCGTGTCTCATCGACTCATCCATTCGAATCTCCTCCTTGTCTCACTTGGAATCAGGACCGTTCCGGTCCGTCTGCCCTTATCGTACCGGATCGCTTTTTCTCCGTCGATAGGAAAGGTTTGTGGGAACCTCAACTATTTCCAATTTAGGATATGTATGTAAAATCAGGATCCCATTTGATTCGCAAAAGGGTGTCGGAATCCGTCCTCCCACATGTCTCTGATGACCGAATAGAGACCGTGTTTCTCCAACGTCCGGATCCACCAGGAAGCCCGTTCCTTTTCTTTTTTCACGATAGGGCCTATGATCCTCCACCGCCTCGCAAAAAAGCTGTGAAGGCTTGATAGGTTTCGGCAGAACCGCCGGACATAAAAGATGATGCCGTCCTTTGTCGGGAGAAACGGAGCCCGGTTCGTCCCCTCGGTCAATCCCAACTGCTCTTTCACGACTTGCCATATGGCGGACAACGTATACTGAAAATACGGGAGGAGAAAGGAAGGCAGCACACTCACCGTCTTCAAGCATTCCCGACAGCGATACCGGACAATCCAAATGCGATAATCACCATGTGGGGTCAATGCGTTTCGCTCATAGTAACCGTGGCGGTGCAACGGGCGCTTGGCCCGGCAATGCGGACACTTTTTCAGAAGAGGGAAGTCGTTTTCTTTTCCACGCTCTGCATACGTTTGGACGTCAATGTCAAAGTCATGAAATTGAATCACGTCCTCCTCCCCCTCCTATGAACCGATGGATTTTCTCTTCCGAAATAATTCACAAAAAATTTAGCACATTCTTTCAGAAAAGGGGAGAGGGCTTTCTGAAGGAATGTGCAAAAAAATGGCTCTTTTGTTCCGAAATAAAGTGATAATTTACACTTGGCTTCCCAATTGGTGGAAGAAGTCTGTTCTTGGCTAAAAGAGCGAGGCGCAAGAAGGGCTCGGCTATGGGCAAGTTCAGAGGGCCGGAGAATCTATGAACGGCTTGGCTTCTCCCCGATGCTCGATATGGAGAAAGCATTATAATGAGTAATGTTTCTTTCGGGAACGAGAGCTTCAATGGAATAAGAACAACCAAAGAAGTCTTAGGAAATAAAAATCCGATTACAAACCGGAGCCGAGCCCGTTTGGAAGTGAAGCCGAACAATTTTCCAAGGACATGAAGTTTCAGCAAATGAAGATTTCAACGTGGAAGATAAGTCTGGATACTCGATCGTTAAGCTGATACAAAGCACAAAATCATTGAGGTGCACGCTAACCGATGGGGATGGGGGGATGACACATTCCTGAGCTTAGGCGCTGTTCAAACCACAAGAATTCTACGGTGTTAGCCGTGTGGAGTGTCAACTCCTATCCTTTGGATAATTCTTACGTATAAAATATCAATAATTTTATGATGGGGTTATGACCCCACCAGGACGCCACCTACATCGGAACAAGTGCGCAAAACTGCGCGAAAGCAAATGCTCTATCCAAATATTGAATTCCTCGATAGAGTGATAGAGAGTTTTCATTTTTGATGAAGGAGATGACAACAGTTTGCCAAGGATAGGGAAATCCGGAACGATCGGCGATGAAAACAGCTGTATCTTGTCTTTAAAATGAAAACAAATTGAAACGTTCATGGCGGCGAAAGTTTGTTAAAATATACAAGATAGAAATAAAATAGCGGAATCCGCCATACAATGAACATGCATGGCAAATACATGAATCAGGTGATCGACATGGGGTTTGAACAACAACTCGTTCATAAGACATTTTATGAAACGTTAATTGATGGAGGAGAGCACGATATTGTCAGCGCGCTTGGCGACATTTTCTTCACCGCGTATCGGGACGGAACCGATTTGTCGTCCATTCGCTTTGCGCAAGGGGAAGTGTACTTCCACCGTCGTGATTATGAGACCGCCATTTTCAAATGGGAAAACGTTCATAACGATTTGCGTCCGTGGGCGCAAAAAAACATTGCGGACAGCTACTATGAGCTCGGACAGTTTCAGCTCGCCGAAGAGCTGTACCGCTCGATTGAGGCAGAAAGCGAGACGCTTCAGGCGGAAATCATTTTGCGTCTATTTTCACTCTACCGCGAGTTGGGTGAAAGAGAAAAAGCGGATGAAATGATTAAGCGCGGCGTGGCGCTTTCCCCTGACTACCCGAATATGACTGAATGGGCCCGCGCCTTTTTTGAAGAACAAGGCGATTGGGAAAGTGCCATCGAGCTCGCTTTAGGGGAAGCGGTGCGGACGTCGGCGCGCCATTGGGCGGACACTTTGACTGGCTACGTTGAGCAGGGGCATGCGCGGATGATGGCACCTGCGCGCTTTTCACGGTGTTTAGCGCTGTTGTATGAAACCGATCGGGTGAAGTTTGAACGATTGGTGCAGGCGTTATGGAACGGTTATAAAGATAGTGATGTTTATTTTTCATGGTTGGCAGAGTGGAGTTCCCTTTACGATGAGCTGGCAATTGGCCGAGATTATGAGTGGAAGAGAATTCCATCCCTTTTGGCTGAGGCGTATGACGGGTTAATGAAAGGGCCGTATCGGTTGAAAGAACTCGTTGAAGTCGTGCCGCCGCTCTTAAAAAGCTGGGTGAATTTGGCTGACGGTCAGGGAATGGCGGAGGCCGCGGCTGCCTTGATAGCATGGAGTGAAAAATTTCCGGAAGGCTTTAGTGACGAAATGGTGAAGAACGCCGCTAAACAGTTTGTCTGTGCGGATCGGCAATCAGAAGAAGCAGGAGTGGCGTTATTTGAGGAAATGGCTGATTGGGCAGAGACGCAGCGGGCGGGCTCGCATTTTCGCTTCCGCTGGCTCGTACGGCAGCTTTCCGATCTGCGGACGCATCGCGTTCTTGTCGCTGGAGCGTCGCGAAATGAACGCTTGGCATTTTTGCGCACGGTAGTTGGCGAAGCGGCATTAGTGGCGCCATCGGCTCCAGTGCTTGTTTGGAAAAACGGCGACGAGACCGAAGTGGCGAAAATTAGTGATGAACAGTTTACTGTTTTTGCAAGCATTGATGAGTTTCAACAAGCATTAGGAGGGCGGGCCGTCCGTTTTCCTGATGATGCAGTCATTGAGTGCACGGCGCCGCTTTCGCTTGTACCGCAAGAAGTAGCCTTTTTGGACATCGGCCCGCTTGGCGGACGCGTCTCTTCTCATCATGAGGCGCTCGTTTCATTCCCGCTCGCCGATAGCATTCTTTTCCTTCTGAACGGTGATGATCCGTTTTCCAGCGTGGATGAACAGCTCGTGCTGCAGCTTTGTGAACGAGCACCGCGCGTGCCGATTCACTTTTTATTGCCTCCGAGCGACGGGATGATCGATGAGCAGGAGGAGCTACGGATTGCTCGAGAAATCGAAGCGCATATTCGCACCATCGTCCCGAGGGCGAACGTGCTCGTCTATTCACCGCACGCGCCAAGCCGCAAGCAGCAACAAGCGCTCGCTGACTTGCTTGGAGAAGTGCGCCATCATCGGTCTTCCGTGCGTCGGGAAGAAGCGATTTTGGCGACGATTCACCAGTTTATTGCCCATTTGTTCCGGCAGCGGGCTGAGGCGGAAAGCCGGTTGGCAGAGTCGATCGTCTGGAAAAAAGAAATGGCCGCCAAGCTGAACGGGGCGATCCATCAACTTGGCGATCAGCAAGAAGAGAAAACAAGGAAAGTAGTGAAAGCGTTCCGGACGGTTTTAGAAGAGACGCGGAAGGACTTGTCAGCGGCGATTCCTGACATGCTGCGCAAAGCGGCCGACTTTGTGCGCGAAGACAGCGACTTTGCCCGCCTTCACCTCGAGCTGAATGATCAAGTGAACGAACAGCTCCGCACCTATATTGATGAAGAGGTGCTGCCGAAATTACATGGTGCCATAGAAGATTGGATTGCCACGACAAATGAGGAATTCAACGAATGTCAGGCGTTTTTGCATGAAATGGGCGAAGCGTTTAACGCCATGTTTGGCGAAGAACGGCTGAAGCTTGAATGTGATTTCCGCATTCTTGCCGATTGGCGGCGCGATATTGATCGGCTTGCGAGCGGGGCGCAAATTGATAAGCTGAACATTTTCCTTCGCCGGACACCGGGGCAGCTGCTGTTGAAAGGAGCGGGCAAACTGCTTGGGGCCTTCGCGCAAAATAAGGTGATGTTGGCGCAAAAGTATAAGCAATTTATCCAAATGCAAGATTACACGGATGTAGCGGAAACGGTCGCCGGGCAGTTGTTGTTGCCGTTTGAATGGTTTGCCAAATCGCTTGAGCGTGACATCACCCAATTTTTCCAAGCGCCGTTGGCGGTGTTAAACGAAACGTTAGAACGATTGGAGCTCGAAATTGTTGCTCAGGAAGAGGAATTACAACAGATGCGAACAAATCCAGAAGCCTATCGCGATCCGCTTGTTCTTTTTGGCATTCGTTTGCGACAATGCGAGCAGCTGACGCAGGCGGCTTCTGCTGCGGTTCAAGTATAAGGAAAATCGGCCGGATATCGGCCGATTTTTCTCAGACTGTTGAAAAACGATTTTGTCGAGGGACAAAACCGTTTTTTTTTTTTATGATATACGTTGAGAAAACAACTGATAGGAGAAACCACTTATGTACTACTACCAATCGAACGTAGAGATTCAACAATCAAGCTTATGAATTTTTCACCTTCATTATTTATTTTTAATTTTTTACCCTTCTTTTCAATATGAATGCTCTTTTTAAACCATTTAGTATAAATTGAGATGATATAATTGTTAAAGAAAAAAATACAATTGGTATAAGTGGGATCCAAGGGGTGATGCTTATTACTTGATAGCTGTCACCAATAAGTCCTGACCATTCATAGGAAGTCGTTTTCGGAGGGTCTATCTGCATATAGTCGACATAAGTGCCTCCAAAAAACAATTGTAGCACTCCTAGGTGAGCTAACACCATTAATACTTGAATGAATTGCTGAATAGACAACAGAACCCAATTTTCCAAAACATGTGGAAGCACATGCACTTTGAAAATATGCCATTTGGAACCGCCTAATATTTTAGCTGCTTGGACAAACTCTTCCCTATACACTCTCCGAATGTCATTGGCAATATAAAATGACAACGTTGGAAGAGCAAGAACAGTGAGAACAAATACTTCAAATACGGCCCGTTTCCAAAAAGGATGCGGAAACCCGTCGCTCGGCATCCATAGCACATTGACTAAAATAAAGTAAGCGATTAACGTTAACGGAACGACAGTAAAACTATCAAAAAAGTTTTCTAGTTTTGGAATCCATTTTTTGCAGTATACTCCTAACGTTCCCCCGATCATAATGGCCAAAGCCATGCGCAACATCATGATAAGCAAAGCGATTCCTATAGTAAATTTTGCGCCTTGAATCATCATATGAAGCATGTCGTATCCATTGCGATCGGTCCCTAACGGAAAACGAAGAGAAGGTGCAAAGGAGGAGTGCCGATAACATTACCATTTTTATCAAAAAGAATTGGAACTTGTCGAATGCTCCCATCATTAATTATGCTGTTTAACAAACTTAATAAGAGCAATATGCTGATAAAAAGGAACCCCAGCATAAATAACTTGTCCCGGATCAATATACGAATCAAGCTACTTCTCTCCTTTCCACATCTGTGGAAGAAATAAATAAGAGATTTTATAAAATAAAAAGACAGGGATATATAATAATAACAACCCGAGCGCAAACACTTCCGGAGTATGATATTCAAGCAAAAAAGCAGTAATGCCGCTCACGTTAAAGACATACTCGATGATAATCAAGTTCGAAAGCATAAACCAAATCATTGTTTTCGAATAATAAATCAATCCCGGCGCTACGTTCCGCAGCACATGTTGATTCAAAATATAGAAAAAAGACAGCCCTTTTGAAAAAGCGTATTCTACATATGGCTTATGAAGTTCGTTTTCATATTGCTGCAAAAGAAACTTTGCAAACAACAGAGAAATCGGAATACTCAGACAAGTGGTGGGCAAAAAAGGCTTCTTTCCTCTCCTGCGGAAGCAAGCTGAAAGATGAGCCAGCCGGTTTTTTTGAATATTACAATTACGATTAACTGAAAGGTCACGATAATCAGCAGATCGGGCAAGGATTCAAAAAGACCCAATATCATTTTGATTCGCTCCATATGGCTCCGGAAGAAAAGAAGCGTGATATACGTTATTCCCCATGCTAATATTAGTGCTACCACGATTGCCAACCCGCATAATAGAAGCGACTCCCGATAATGAATAAGAATTTGTGGGAATACTTTTCTATTCGTTCCATATTCGATACTTAGTGGATGAATAAGCTTCATGATGATGTATCCTAATGTTTTTACATATTCCTTTACATTGATCGAAATATTATGAAATAAGCTGGGAAAACCACTGACCATCACTACTCCTAGGATTGCCAATAAGCATTCTAGTATTATTCCAGCAATGAATTTCATTATTCTTATCAATAATGTTCCTCCCTCTATAAATGTTGATATATCAACGGTTGTAGCCGTCTCAGGGGTGTCAAAAAAATATTTTTCGACAAAGATTCTAACATTATTTCTTAAATATGTGTATATCTTACATTGACTGGGTACGCTTCGCGGCCACTACTGGTTAAATTTGGTTGTAGTGGAGGAAGCGTATGGGATGCACCGTGGATCTCTGCATCGCTGATGATGACGAACCCTCCCATGTCTCTTGGCATCCTTGTGCCTACATTCCTTCGTTCGGTCTAGTCATCAGGCAGAGGCCGGCTAAGCTCCTTTAGGGACTCAAGGTCGAATGGATGATATCGCGCCAGCTTCTCCGTGTCATCCTTGTTGTCTAGAGAATCGAGACTATAGGCATCAAGCAGCCGTTTCGAGGCCAAAGATGTCCTGCATCATTCGCTTCGCATCGAACGCTTGGTGCTTCGTACATACAGCGTGCAATACCTTCAATAATTTTCCGCATAACACCACAATCGATTGCTTCTTCCGCAACGGATTATCAGGACGTGTCGTGTAATAGTCGTGCAGCTGCCGAAACGCTTCGTTGTGGCGGATCATCGGCATCATCACGCGGAAGAGGAGGGCGCGCAACCGCCTTCTTCCACGCTTCGAGATCCGTTTTTGCCCTTTGTGTTGGCCGGAGGAATGTTCCCGCAGCGTCAGGCCCGCTAATTTGATAAGCTGCCGCGGATCCTGATAATGGGAGAAACTCCCGATCTCTGATAACAGTTCTACGATGGTCGCATCGCCTAAGCCCGGAACGGTCTTCAACCATTCGTACTCGACCGATGTCTGTACGAGTTCGATCAGCTGCTCTGTCAGTGCCTCGATTTCTTCTTCCAGTTGGCGGTACCGGCGGACAAGCGTGGCAATTTCGATACGGGCCATCTGTTGTCCTTCCGTTACGCCAATGGAGTGTTGGGCCAATTCCATCAACTTCTTCGCTTTCGGTTTTTGTGGCGATTGTAATCCCTCACTTTGCCGGTAAAGGGCCAGCACCTCTTCCAGTTCTTTTCCTGCCAGATCACTCGGAAATGGCGTATATTCCAGCACCGCGAGCGCCATTTTCCCAAATGACGGGAAGACTTGGGAAAACTCTGGAAAATATCGATCGAGCCAGCGAATCATCTGATTTCGAACTGCTCCCTGTTCTTCCACCAATTTGGAGCGAAATGTCGCTCCAACGCGCAGCTCCGCCTCCATCCCTTTCAGAATACGCGGATAGCTGAATCGGCCGTCTTTCACTAACCGGGCAATGACGAGCGCATCTTTCGCATCATGCTTGGTTGGAAGGTTATCGTCCAGCTCTTTCGATCGCTTCACGTGCATCGGGTTTGTCATGACGAGAGGGATGCCTTTCTCATCAAGAAAATAGGCGAGATTCAGCCAATAATGTCCCGTTGGCTCGATGCCAACGATCACCTCGGTTTTTCCAAATTCCTTCATGGCTTCTACGATACACTGGTACAACCATTCCAATCCTTCTCTCGATTGCAGAACGGGAAACGGCTTTTTTAACACCCTCCCTCGCTCATCCACAAAGCAGGCATAATGTTTTTTCTTTGCGATATCCATCCCAACAACCAGCGTTTGATCGGTGACTTGATTAATCTTCTTGTTTGAGATAGAATTCATGTATAGTCCTCCTTGGTATCCAAATTAGGGGTCAATTCGTGCGATTGACACCCCCGAATCATACCAAGAGGGCTTTTTTTATTCAAGTCCCCGAAAAAACTTCTAACAGGAATGCTCCTTTCTAATAAATTAATTTTGTAACATAATAAAAAAATGGCGTATTATTAATTTTCTACAAACATTTATTCATTTTTAATCCTGATACCTCTATGTTTCTAGATATTCGCCACGAAATGGACTTGACAATCAGATTTTTTTGAATTGTGGTACAAAAACGTAATTTCCTGTATGGTAAACGTGATCTAAACATTAACCAGGGAGGAATTTTTATTTGCGATCCCAGTTTATCAAATATTTTATTTATTTACCATACTTCGCTAGTTTACTTGGGGGTAATCATCTTGTTTTTTAGTAAAAACAGAGACTGTTGAAAAAACGGCCGATTTTTTATGTCCTCCATCCCTCCTGTCGGCCAAGCGAAAGTCAGACCAGAAGCAGCGAGCAACGAAGGAAGCATAATGTTTCACTGCTACGGGTAAGCTGGGGGAAAGACAACGGTTGTGTAGTGCCGCAAATTTGGCTCATCCGTCCCGGGTGTCCCTTGCTATACGCTAGCTGGACGTTTACAGGAAGGGGGATGCTTCCATCGCTTTTTTTCTTGCATTCTTTTTTTATAAAGAGTAGACTTTGATTGTAAAAAGATAATACGTTTACGGGAGCTTGTGGAATCAGGCTGAGAGTACGGCTAATCCGCCGTTGACCGTTTGAACCTGTTGGATAATGCCAGCGCAGGGAAAGAGAGTATGGACAAGCACTTTGCCTGCGCGCAAAGTGCTTTTTTATGTGGATCGGAATGCGCGATAAGTGGAAAGGGGCGGGGAAGGTGACTCAACAAGAAATCATCGAAAGCTTGCTTCAGTTTATCAATCAAGAAACGTCCACAGAGGAAGAATTCAATGAGCATGCACTCATGCTATTTGCTTATCAATACGAAAACAATCTCCCGTATCGTACATATTGCATGCAAAAAGGAAAAACGGCAAGAACGGTGAAAACGTGGCGGGATATTCCGGCTGTACCGATTAACGCCTTTAAAGAATTAACGTTAAGTTGTGTTTCCCCCGAACAGGCTGAGCGCGTGTTTATGACGAGCGGCACGACGAGAGGCGTGCGCGGGAAACATTATCATCCAACGTTAAGCGTGTACGATCATTCGATGATCGTCAATTTTCGAAAGCGGTTCATGAAAGAGCGTGACAAAATCAAAATGGGAATTCTTTTCCCGACAGAAGAGCATATGCCGAACTCTTCACTCGCTCATTATTTAGCCCTCGCCGTCAACGTGTTTGGCACGGAAGACAGCCACTATCTTGTCGACCGCGACGGCCTTAATATGGATCGGCTTCTTGCTGAGCTCGAACAGGCGGAACAATCAGGTGAGCCGTACGCTCTTTTAGGCGCTTCGTTTAGCTTCGTTCATGTATTTGAGGAGCTCGCAAAGCGCGGCAAAACATTCCGCTTGCCGGAAGGAAGCCGGATTCTTGATACGGGCGGCTTTAAAAACCAGTCCCGGGAAATGGATTTGGACGAATTTTATGATACGCTGTCTGCTTACCTTGGCGTCCCGCGCCGTGAGTGCATCAACATGTACGGAATGACCGAGCTTAGCACGCAATTTTACGATGACGGAAATGAGACCGTTCCATCGGTGAAATCCGGACCGCATTGGATTCGCACAAGGGTGATTCACCCGTTGACCGGAGAAGAGATGCCAAAAGGGAAACGCGGCGTCCTCGTTCATTGCGATCTCGGCAACTTTAACTCGGTAACAACGATTTTGACAGAAGATATGGGCGTGGAAACAGACGGCGGCTTTTTGTTGCTTGGCCGGGTGCAAGGGGCGGAAGCAAAAGGTTGCTCGATGGCGGTCGAAGAATTCATTCGTGCGGCGAAGGGGACATCCGAATGAGAGAATATGCCGGCTATATTCCTCATATCGGGGATGAACCGATCGAAACGCGCGTGTTAACGTTTGAAAAAAACGGCGAAAGAGTCGAAGTGGAAGTTCCTCTTTTAACGGTCGAGCAGTTAAACAAAGTCATCGAAAAAGTGAAACAGGCTAGCGCCCAGTTTCTCAAATCGCTTTCGGTGACGGAGATCATCAACTTGCTTGACCGGGTGATGGAACAGCTGTTAGACCGCCGCCATCCATACCGGCAAAAGGCGGAGCAAGTGCTGCCGATTGTGACTGGCTATGATGAAGAAATGGTTCGTTTAGGGTTGACTTCGTATTTCAAAACGTTCCGTAAGCCGCAGCTGCAGCGCTTTCTTGTTGAGGACTTGGAAAATCCGCTGCTTCTTGATGATTTTCAACCGCGGCCTAAAGGCGGCCTTTCCAAAGCGGTCGGTCCGGACGTCATCGTTCACGTTTGGGCGGGAAACGTGCCGGCGCTGCCGTTATGGAGCCTTATTTCCGGGTTGTTGGTGAAGTCGGGAAACATCGGGAAAGTGTCGAGCGCCGAGCCGTTATTTGCCGGGTGGTTTGCCCGTTTGTTAGTAGAGGTGGAACCGAAGTTGGCGGATTGCCTCGCTGTTGTTTGGTGGAAAGGCGGAGATGTCGAGAGGGAGCGTGCGGTGTTTGGACAAGCTGACGTCGTTGTCGGCTATGGAAGCAACGCGTCGCTCGAAGAGATGCAGCGCCGCCTCCCGGTAACGACCCGCTTTTTGCCGTTTGGGCATAAACTGAGTTTCGGCATTGTTTCCCGTTCCTGCCTTGATGCGCGCAAGGCGTGGCATGTCGCCCATCAGGCGGCGTTCGATATTGTACGCTATGACCAGCAAGGGTGTTATTCGCCGCATCTGTTTTATGTGCAAACAGGGGGGATCGTATCGCCAAAAGAGTTTGCCCGCTATGTCGCCCACGAGCTGAACTGTTTTGCGAAACGGTTTCCGCGGCGTCCTCTTTCCCTTGAGGAAATGGCGGCACAAGCAAGTTGGCGGCAGCGCGAAGAACTGGACGTGTTGGTGAACAAGGAAAAAGAAGTGCTCGGAAACGAAGCGGGGGATTGGACGGTCGTTTATGAACCGGAACGCCGGGAGTTTGCTGCGAGTTGTCTAAACCGGGTAGTGAAAATCGTCGCTTTTGATGACATTTCACAAATCATTTCAGAAATTGCCCCGTATCGGGCGTTTTTGCAGACGGTGGGAGTGGCCGCCTCGCCAAAAGAGCTGTTCGAGTGGGCGGAGTGGCTAGGAAAAGCAGGCGCCACACGCGTTACGGCGCTTGGGCATATGACTTCTCCTGAAGCGGGCTGGCATCATGATGGGCGCTTTAATTTGCGCGATCTCGTGCAAATGGTCGACATTGAATCGGCGGCTGAAGCGTATGCGGAACAGTTCGCTCCTTATGTCGATTAAGGAGGAAAATGAGGATGAGCTTTTTGCGGCTAGACCGTGTTACGTATCGTTATCAAGGCTCGAAGCCGGTGATCGACGGGGTCAGTTGGACGATCAATGAAGGGGAATTCCATTGCCTTGTCGGGAAAAGCGGCTGCGGCAAGACGACGTTGTTAAAGCTTGCTGCCGGCCTGTTGCAGCCGGATGAAGGGGGCATTTATTTGCAAGGTGAAAAAGTGACGAAGCCTTCCCCTTCGATCGGCTATGTCTTTCAAGCGCCGACGTTGCTTGAATGGAAGCGGGTTATTGATAATGTTTTGTTGCCGATCTCGCTCAAACGAAAACCGACGAAGGAAGATTATGAGTTGGCGCACGATTTGCTTGAACGGGTCGGATTGTCTGCATATCGCAACCACTACCCGGCTCAACTATCCGGCGGGCAGCAAAGCCGGGTAGCCATTGCAAGAGCCCTCATTCAACAACCGGCGCTGTTGTTTTTGGACGAGCCGTTTGCCGCATTGGACGCCATTACGCGGGAAGAATTGCAAGATGACTTATTAGCGCTTTGCCGGCTGCAAAACACAAGCGTCTTGTTTATTACTCACGATATTGCCGAAGCCGTATATTTAGCGGACCGCATCGCTGTCATGGCCGACGGGGACATCGTTTATGCGCTTGATGTCCATCTTCCGAAACCGCGAGCGTTGGAAATGCGTTATGAGCCACGGTTTAACGAGCTCTGTTTTCAAGTGCGGCAGGCGATGGAGGGGATGAGGCGATGAACCGGACGTCCGTTTACTCGCTGGCGTTACTTGTGCTGCTTCTTCTCGGCTGGGAGCTGGCTGCTAGGCAAATGTCAGAGCTTGTTTTGCCGGCGCCGTCGGTCGTCGCGGCAACGCTTTTTGAGGGCATCAAGAGTGGTTATTTTTGGCCGCACATCGTCCGGACAAGCTTGGAAGTGTTGCTTGGTCTTAGTTTAGGAAGCGGTCTCGGCCTCATCGTCGGCATTCTCATGGGGGAAATTGAATGTTTGCGCAAATTGTTCTTCCCGTACGTCGTCGCCAGCCAGGCCGTGCCGAAACTCGCCTTGGCGCCGTTATTTATTCTTTGGTTCGGTTTCGGCATGACATCGAAAGTGATCATTACGGCCTTGATTTGTTTTTTCCCTTTGCTTGAAAATACCGTGACGGCGATTCAATATACCGATCGGAACAAACTCGAATTGTTTCGCGTGTTAGGCGCGACGCGCTGGCAAACGCTCATTCATTTGAAACTTCCCGCCGGGCTGCCAAACATTTTTGCCGGATTCCGCGTTGCCGTCGTATTGGCGGTCGTTGGGGCGGTCGTCGGCGAATTTATTGGCGCCAGCGAAGGGTTAGGTGCGATGATTATCGCTTCCCAAGGGATGATGGATACCCCGCTTATGTTTTCTGTTTTGCTTTTATTGACGTTGTTAGGTATGGTACTCTACCAAATCGTTCATTTCTTTGAAAACCGATTAGTCAAACCGTATAAAAAGGAGACAGACAAATGAGGAGAAGCATGTTAGTGGCTGTATGGCTGCTGTCGGTGGTTGTTTTTTTAGCGGCCTGCGGTGCGTCCGGACAGAAAAACGAGGCAAGTGAAACTACGGATACGGCGAAAAAAGAGAAAACAGAACAGCTGCGTGTGGCCCTTTGGAGCCAACCGATTACCGAGCAAACGAACTTGTTGGCAGAAAAAGAAAAAGGCTTTTTTAAAGAAAAAGGCTTGGACGTGACGCTCATTCCTGGCGCCGGCGGCGGCGATGCGATCAAAAACATTCTTTCTGGACAAGCCGATATTGCTTTTACGGATCCGGGCTCGTTGCTCTTTGCGTTAGACAAAGGAGAAAAATTAAAAGTCATTTATAATATTTATCCACAAAACGTCTTCAACGTCGTTTCATTAAAAGAGAAACAAATCACGAAACCGGAAGATTTAAAAGGAAAGAAAATCGGCGTGTACAGCTTATCGAGCGGAACGTGGCAAAACTTATTGGTGCTATTGCATCAAGCCGGGCTTTCCGAAAACGATGTGACGATTGTCGAAACCGGCTTGTTAAACTTTGCACCGCTTATGCAAGGGCAAGTTGACGCGACAGCGGCGACCGATACCGGGCTTGTTATGGCGAAAGAAAAGGGGCTCGGGGACGTCAACGTCATTGAAGTGAAAAACTATTTAAATATCCCAAGTGACGTTTTTGTTGTCACGGAGAAAACGTACAACGAGAAAAAAGAGTTGTTGCAAAAGTTTCTAGAAGCGTATCGGAACAGCGCTCAATGGATGATCGACCATCCAGAAGAAGCGGCGTCGTTAGCTGTCAAGTACGCCATCGATGGCAAGGATGAGAAACGCAACTTACAAATCATTCAGTTGCGAAATGCGTCGAGCGTTTCGCCATTGACGGAAGAAAAAGGGCTCGGGACGCTTGATGGAAACGTGCTGCAGCAAGCCGCAGACACGTATAAACAGCTAGGCTTGATTAAAAACGACATCAACATGGCGGAAGTGGTTACCAATGAATTGCTTCCGAAACAATAATGGAGGACGAAAATGGGGATGTTCTCAGGAAAAGTCATCGTGGTAACCGGTGCGAGCCGGGGCATCGGTGCGGCCATTGCCCGCGCGTTTGCCCGGGAACATGGAACGGTCATCGTCAACTATTTGCAAAATCAGCAGGCAGCGGAACAAGTGGCCGCCGCCTGCGTTGAACTTGGCGGCGATGCTTGGGCCGTTCAGGCCGATGTCACCTCGGAATCAGCGGTCAAGCAGTTGATTGAGCAAGTGATGATGGAGACAGGGAAAATCGATGTCATCGTCAACAATGCGTTTGCGCCGTATACATTTGACCCAGATGAGCGCAAACTGGCGTGGGAGCTCGCGTGGGAAGATTATCAGGCGCAAATCGACGGAGCGCTGCGCTCGACCTATTATATGTGTCAGGCGGTGATTCCGATCATGAAAAAGCAGGGCGGGGGGAGCATTGTTAATATCGTGACAGACTTAGTCGCCCGCCCGGTCGTCCCGTACCATGACTACACAACGGCGAAAGCGGCGCTCGTCGGTTACAGCCGCAACTTAGCGGCGGAGCTCGGTCCGTTTGGCATCCGCGTCAATTGTGTCGCTCCTGGCTTGGTTTACCCGACGGACGCCAGCCGGCGGACAAAGGAGGAAGTGAAGGAAATGCTGATCGCCCAAACGCCGCTGCGGCGAATCGCCACTCCTGAAGATGTTGCCGGGCCGGTTCTATTTTTAGCGTCTGATTGGAGCCGCTTTATGACCGGACAGACGTTGTTTGTCGACGGCGGGCTCATCATGCGCTAGCGCTGCCGGCATCTTGAATATGCCTACGTTTCACCAGCTGCCCTCGAGAACAAAGGGCAGTTTTTTTTGTAGAATTTGGTGATTTATTATGGTATGATATTGTTTGAATGTTTCTAATATTTTATGTCTCATAAAAAAACAGGCCTGTTGCATTTCTCTTTGGAAAAGAGGGATGAACGATGAAGGGTTCATTGTTTTTTCTTTTGTTGGCGTTGTTGATGTGTGGGGTGTTGTTGCACCATGTCACCATTTTGGCGGTAAGGAATGAACAGAAGAAAAACTCATTCGTTTCCCAATACATATTTTTTTCGCTCATCACATTATGGTTTACCCCTCTTTATATCAGCGTCAAACTGGCGGTTTTCTTCGGTGTCGGCCAATACGGACTTGTGTTGTGGCTCGTTCTTTTCATCATTGGCGTCGTTTACGTCATCAAACGGACGGAAAGAGAAAGAAAGGCGCTGCAGCAATATCATCACCGCGTAGGCTCGGCATGAACTGAGTGCTTGATCGTTTGAAATAAAGAGAAGGCTGTTTCCAACCGCGAGTGAAATCGTTTGGAAACAGCCTTCTTTTTTATGTGTATGTGCTGCAAAAGGAGGATTATTCAAGTTCAAACGCCCAGTTACCGTTGCGGAAAATTGGTTCGCGCTTGCCGTCTTTCGTGACGCCGTCGATGTTCAGCTCGGCGGAGCCGATCATAAAATCGACGTGCACAAGGCTGTCGTTGACGCCGCGGCGGCCAAGCTCCTCATTGGACAGCGCCGCGCCGTTTTCGATGTTCGTCGGGTACGCTTTGCCAAGCGCGAAATGGCAGGCGGCGTTTTCATCAAACAGCGTGTTGTAAAAAATGAGATTGGACAGCGATACGGGCGACTGGTGCGGCACGAGGGCGACTTCGCCGAGACGGCGCGCTCCATCATCCGTATCAAGCAAGTGTTTGAGCGTCTCATATCCTTCTTCAGCGCTGAAGTCAACGACTTGGCCGTCTTTAAAGGTCAGCGTAAAGCCGTCGATAATGTTGCCGTCGTAATTGAGTGGCTTCGTGTTGCGGACCGTGCCGTTGACGCCGTCTTTATGCGGCATCGTATACACTTCCTCGGTCGGCATGTTCGGGTTGAAGCGCACCCCGCTTTGGCTTGTCGATGCGCCGCCGTGCCAAACGTGTCCGTCGACGAGCTCGACCGTCAGATTGGTGCCTGGCGCTTCGTAGACAAGCTGTTTATATTGTTTATTGTTCAAGTAGTCGACGATGCGAGCAAGTCGATCGTTGTGCTTGCGCCAAGCTGCGATCGGATCGTCTTGGTCGACGCGAACGATGCGGAAAATCGTTTCCCATAGTTGATTGATCGCCTCCTCTTGGCTGAGGTCGGAAAACACTTTTTGTGCCCATGCCGCCGTCGGGACGGAAATGATTGACCAGCAGTTCCGGTCGGTCATCATGGCGTTTTGGAAGTTGATGAGCGCTTGGGCAGCCGTTTTATTGGCTGTCGCGATCCGCTTTGGATCGACATCTTTTAACAAGTCGGGGTTCGGGGCATAAATCGATAAAAAGGCTGCTCCTTGTTCGACGAGTTCTTCCATCGCTTTTGCCCGCCACATCGGGTATTCGGAAAACGATTCTTCTGGGGCGTGTTGAAATTTAATATATGTAAGAGATTCATCATCCCAATTGACATGCACATGTTTTGCCCCGGTTTCATACGCCGTTTTGGCAATTTTCCGGACGAGCGGTGCCGCATCGAGCGGTGCGCTGACGAACAACGTCTGTCCAGGCTGAACGTTGACGCCGACTTTCACTGCCAATTCGGCGTATTTATTTAACTCGTTTTCCCAACGTTCCATATGGTTCACTCCTTTTTTAGTGTCAAGTCCACTTTATTACATGTTTGTATATTTCGCAACTTTTAAATAACTGAATATTAAAGAAAGCGAACGGGAATAAATCGTTTCTTATCATCATAATGGTAGTAATGAAATAAATAAGTGATGAAGCTGTACCGTTATTGTCTACACCGGCATTGTCGTCTTTGTTCGATGGCAATGCCGGTTTTTTATGGGAAAATGGCGCAACAGTAGAGAGGGAGGCAGTGTGGTGAGGTGAACTATATAGCGAGGGGGAGAAACAATGAATGGCGTGATCTTGGCGGAACTCGTGCTGTATTGTCTTGTGTTGGCCGCTCTTGGTTATTGGTATGGAAAAAAAGAGATGAGTCATAGTGATTTTTTGCTTGGCGGAAAAAAGCTTCCGGGTTGGACGCTTGCTTTTTCCGAACGGGCGACAGGGGAATCGGCGTGGCTGTTGCTTGGCTATACGGGTTTTGTGTTTGCGAGCGGACTTTCTGCGATTTGGGTGGCAGTAGGCATTGTCATCGGCATTGTCAGTGCTTGGCTTTTTTTGGCTGACCGGTTTCGCCAAGAGGCGGAGCGGTACGGGGTGTTGACACTGCCAAGCTATTTGGCGCAACGGTTTGGTCAGCAAGGGCGCACGATTTTATGGCTTTCTACTGTTTTGATTTTTAGTTTTATGATGTTCTATTTTAGCGCTCAAATCGCAGGCGCCGGCAAAACGCTGTTTACTGTTTTTCATATCGATCCAGCACTTGGCATGGTCATCAGTGTGGCGATTGTCATCATCTTGTCATACACTGGCGGGTTTGTCAGTGTCGTTTGGACAGATATGATTCAAAGTGTGCTCATGCTGGCAACGCTCGTTATTTTGCCAATTGTGGCGTTAGTGGAAATTTATAGCGGCGGATTGTCGATCAGTGAAGCGCTTCATCATGCGAAACCAGGCCTCGACTCATGGACAGGGGGAGTGACTGGTTTTGCGCTTGGGCTATTGTTGTTTAACAATTTTGCTTGGTTTTTCGGCTACCTTGGTGGACAGCCGCAATTGAGCGCCCGTTTCATGGCATTAAAAGATGCCCGCGAGGCGAAAACGGCCAAAACGGTGGCGGTCGTTTGGACACTATTGGCGTATGGTGGGGCGTTTCTCATCGGTCTGACAGCGATTGCCCTTTACCAAGGACATTCCTTCGCCGATGTCGAGACCGTGTTGCCGCATATGGTGTTGGACTTGTTGCCGCCGTGGTTGGCCGGGTTGCTGTTATCCGGCATTTTGGCCGCCATCGTGACAACGGCCGATTCACAGCTGCTTGTGATCACAGGCGCCATTAGCGAAGACATCGTACGCCGTTCTTTGCGTCTCCGTTTGTCGGAGAAACAGCTTGTCACTTTATCACGTACGGTTGTCGTAGCCGGCGGATTGCTTGGTCTTGTATTGGCGATGACATCGGAGTCGCTCGTGTATCTCGTTGTCAGCTGGGCGTGGGCGGGAATCGGTTGCACGTTGTCACCGGCGATTTTACTCGCCTTTTTCTGGAAGCGGTATTCCGGCATCGGTGTCATCGCCACGATCCTCGCTGGGTTTATCAGCACAATCATCTGGATTTCCTCGCCGCTTGAGGACATCATCAGTTCACGGTTTACGACGTTTGCCATTGCGCTAGTGGCCGGGGTGTTGTTCAGCTTGTTGTTTCCTGACCGCCAGCGGACGACGTGACCAACAACACTGGTCATCACCAGTATAAGGGTGTCCCGAAAGCAGCGGGACGCCCTTTCCCATGGCGAAGCGTGCCCCCATTGCCTGCTGCCCCACCGTATTGCTCGACTGTCTGTTCTAGCGACAGGGGGCGACGTTATGCAGACGCATCGATGTCTGGATGTGCCGTTGAACTCACGATCAAATCAGTCTTTATTCCTGGGATAAAAGATGTTGTTGCTCTCGTTTTATTGAGCATCTTCGTTTGCTGTTTTGGGAAGGCAGATCAACCGAGGACGGGTGTTCCTAAGAATCTGTCCCCTTTAGGCGCAGGTGGGGAATGTTCAAGAAAAGGAATCGTAGTCATAATTTAGTCATAACTTTTTGACTATATTGTGAAATATTGAACAAACTCGTTTCAACGAGCAAAAAGAATATTAAGATAAAAGTGTAAAGAATTGTTTTAAAAATGAAAGGAGAGAAACAAAATGGTAGTCAAATGGTTGCGCGAACATGCCACAGCGTCGGCGTTGATGGTGTTGTTTCGCCTCTATTTAGGGTATGAATGGATGATGGCGGGATGGGAAAAAATCACGCACGGCTTTGACGCCACCGGATATTTAAAAGGAGCGTTGGCGAAGGCCACAGGTGAACATCCAGCCGTGCAAGGCTGGTGGGCAGCCTTTATCGAAAACGTAGCGCTGCCGAATGTTGGGTTGTTTAACTTCCTCGTGCCATGGGGCGAATTTCTCGTCGGCATCGCACTGATTCTTGGCTTGTTTACCACCTTCGCTGCACTCATGGGAGCGGTCATGAACTTCGCCTTCATGTTCTCGGGCACGACGAGCACGAACCCACAAATGGTGCTGCTCACCGTCTTCATCCTCGTCGCTGGGGCCAATGCGGGACGATACGGTGTCGATCATTGGGTGTTGCCTTATCTCCGCCAATGGTGGCATCGTCCACAACGTCCGGCTGCAACGCATAAATAACGACCTCGCACCGTGCAAACGGCTTCAGTTTTTCTCCTTTTCCGAACGGCCGCTCTTTCTTTCACGTCAAAAGGGGCGGCCGTTCGTATGTTGATTCACCTTATTCACTTCCAAAGAAGAAAAATCGCGAAGCGGTTCTCATACGGTGGAAGGGGGCATACCTCTTTTTTTGCCAACTCGTGAGAATATCGGGGGAGCGGATGATAGAAACGAGGAACAAAGACGCCTGTATTGGCCAAGTGGGCTCCTAAGACAGCTCCGTTATGTGCTCGACGATATCAGTCTCTTGACGGGATATAGAAACGTAACAGCCTCGCCGTGCAACCATGTCAACGTGCTGAGAGCGTTTTGCAAAGATGAAGAGAGGAGGGCTTAGTCAGAAATCATATATAAGTTGACAGTTGAATGGAAATGGAATATTCTATATTTAGAAATGTATCTAAATATCTAATTTCTTGTCCTATAAAACTATGTTTCGAAATAACGAGTGACCGATGCACGAAAAAAGCCTATGAGCCAGTTGTACTCCTCATGTCGGCCTCAAAGGTGCATGTCTTTTCATGAACAAATCCGTGAGCCAGTTTTGCCCTTCACTTAGGTATGAAAATGCCCCGCTTTTACAGACATTTTGCGGTTCACCTGGGCGTGCCATGCTTTACGGCCAACCGTCAACATTGGCAGCATCTGCTCACTGTTTGAGAAGCGGCGATCAACAAACGTTATTTTTCAATATGTATGCAAAAATCATTCGCAAGGTGGGATCACCATTGTCGTTCAACGAGGCATTTAAAGCGATCGCTGATCCGACGCGCCGAAAAATTTTAACGTTGCTGCGAACAGGGGACTTGACGGCAGGGGAAATCGCTTCGCACTTTGATATGCAAAAACCGAGTGTATCGCATCATTTGAAAATTTTAAAGCAGGCTGATTTGGTGCAAGACCGGCGTGAAGGACAGTATATATACTACTCTCTGAACACGACGGTGTTTCAAGATTTGCTCCGTTGGTTTTACGATTTCGTCGAAAAAGGGGGAGAGAAATGATGAAGGTTAGCCGGCTGGCGATCGTGTTGACGGTTCTCGCTTATCTATTGAGTTTGGCTGCTCTTCCGTATTTGCCGGATGAAGTGGCGATCCATTGGAATGCATCAGGGGAAGCCGATGGCTTCAGCAACAAATGGTTTGGCGCGCTTCTCCCACCCGTATTGATGACAGGTTTCATCATTTTGATGGGAGTGATGCCAAGATTTGACCCGAAAAAAGAAAACTATGCTAAATTCTCACACGTATACAACATTTTCAATGTGGCGTTGATCGCTTTTTTTCTCATATTGCATATCGTAACACTCGCGTACAATCTCGGCTTTTCGATCGATATGAGCTTGTTTGCGCCGCTTGGCATCGGCGGGCTGTTTCTTGTCATCGGAAATTATATGCCGAAAATCAAACATAATTATTTTATCGGCATCCGCACGCCATGGACGATTGAGAGTGAGACGGTTTGGCACAAAACGCATCGCCTTGGCGGAAAAGTGTTTATTGCGATGGGGATTTTGCTTATGTTAACGGGATTTTTGCCAGGGGAAGGGGAGATGAAGTTTGTCTTTTTGATGCTCATCATAATTTTGGGTAATTTGTATTTAATCATTCAGTCGTTCATCTATTTTCGTCATGAACAGCGCAAGCGTTCATCATAGATAGGAGGGGACTCATGGGGATTATAGGCGCAGTCACACAGCTTCTTGTGTCGTTGCTCGTTCCGCTCGGACTTGTATGGTACGGGAGAAAAAAAGGGTGGCTTTCGTGGAAAGCGCTCGGCATCGGGGCACTGATCTTTCTCGTTTTTTCACAAGTGTTGGAAAAAGCCCTTCATATCGCTGTCCTTGAACCGGGGCGACCGGCGCTGAAAGGAACGGAAAGCGTCACGCTCTTTGTCTTGTACGCTGCGCTTGCCGCCGGTGTGTTTGAGGAAATCGGCCGTTATGTCGGATTTCGCTGGCTGTTGAAACAAAAACGCTCATATGGCGATGGCTTGTCATTCGGGCTTGGGCACGGTGGGGTGGAAGCGGTGTTGCTTGGCGTGTTGGGCGCTGTGAACGTCATCGTGCTCATGAGCCTCATCCAATCAGGAGTCTTTGATAAAACGATTGCCCCGTCGCTTCCGGCGGACCAAGCGGAGCTAATTAAGGAACAAGTGTTGCACACGCCGTTGGCGATGTATGTGTTGGGCGGTTTAGAACGGTTGTTTGCCTTGGCCGTGCATGTGGCGTTATCGCTGCTCGTTTTGCTTGGCGTGCGCAAGCGGCAATTCCGTTATGTCCTGTATGCAATTTTGCTCCATGCTGCGTTGGACGTCTTGCCGGCGTTGTACCAAGCGAAAGTCGTCACAAACATCTGGGTGGTCGAGGCAGTGTTGTTGGTGTGGGCGGTTGCTGCCGTTTTGTTCATTCGCCGGATCAAGCCAGCCTTTGAACAGGGGGAAGAGAAACGATGATTCGTGTCAAACGACTTGATCATGTGCAAATTTGTATTCCATTTGGCGCTGAAGATGAGGCGCGTGCGTTTTATACGGGCGTGCTCGGTTTCAAGGAAATCGAAAAGCCCGAGTCGCTGAAGGCTAACGGTGGGCTTTGGTACAAAGTCGGTGATATCGAGCTTCATATTGGGACGGAAAACCGTGATGGCTACAACAGCAAAAGCCATCCGGCGTTTGAAGTGGAAGATGTTGAGGCTGCACGTCGCTATTTGGAAGCACGTGGGGTCGTGACACAAGATGAAAAACCGATCCCAGGGGTGAAGCGGTTTTCGTTTCGCGATCCGTTTCACAACCGGATCGAGTTGTTAGAAAAAGGATAAGATCGCTTCATAAGCCGTCCGATCGGGCAGTGCTCTTTTGCTCCTTCGCGATAGTAACCTCTTGCCATTCAGGGAATGCTAGAGACGAAGGAGGGAGCATCGCGATGAAAATGAAAGCGAACAACAAGCGCAGCGAGAAATCTGTCCGCACCGCTGATACTCGGACGGCAGGCCGCGCGGCGATGAGGGAACAAACTGTACAAGAAGCCTACAAAGAGCAGGAAGAGTTGACGGCTGATTAGCGAAAAAAGCGGGAGAAAGGATGATTCCTTTTCCCGCTTTTTTGTGGTTACGAATGCTCTTCTAAGCTGGCAACCGGCACACTTTGCTTTTGAGACGGGTTGTCAAGCGGATGGATCGTCGCCACCCCTTTTTGTTGGTCGACATGCTCGATGTAAATGCGCTGTCCGTTGTACGTGACATTCGCCATCACTGGCGATGATGCGATTTCTTGCGCTCGACGAACATCCATTTTCGGCACCTCCTTAGTTCGCAGGATGAACGGAAATAGGGGCGTTTAAGACAGATATAGTATGACTTTTCGAAGGACCGGCTATGCATCGAAGCGAAAAAAAGCGATAAAGCTCTTTTTGGCATCCGTTCCTTTTTTCTCACTTAACAACAAGGAATTTTCAACTAAATATATTAAACATTGTTCTAAATAATCAATAAAGCAAACATATAGCACTAGTGAATCGCAAAGTATATTGTGTATAGTTTACATATACAAGAGATGAGGATGAAAACGGAGATTCTTTTCGAGTTGAACAAACTAGGGCAAAAACGCCAGTTGCGTCAAGCGGAGGCGTCAGGGGTTTCGGGCATGTTGGGCGGAAAGCCGATGTAGAATTTCGCATCGCACAATGATGTAGGCTTGGCGGATGACAGGCGAACAATGAATCAGGATGCGAAGATACGGGGCGGGGGCATCGCGGCTCGTCGCCGGTAACCATCCGCTGTACGAGCAGGCAGAAGCTATGTTAAAACAGTGAAAAAAAGCAGAATCCGCACTCATTTTCAATAGCGGCTATGCTGCGAATATCGGTGTACTGATTCGCCGCGATGACCTCGTCTTGAACGACGAGCGGAACCATGCAAGCTTAATTGATGGGATTCACTTGAGCAAAGTCACCTGTTTCCGTTACCGTCGTAATGACGTCGATGATGAAAGCAATCTCTGCCAGGAAACCGAAAACGGATGGTCACCGCCACGGTCTTCAATATGGATGGAGCGATTATCGGAGCTTGTCGAGTTGAAACGACGCTATCGCTTTCTGACACCGCCGTGGTGGACGACGATGTTGAGCTAGCTGTTGGCTACATCGCTTTCGCAGGAAAGAAGATGGAGGTCATTTAGTAGGTGGAACAAAGGGGGAAAAACAAAAAACCAACCGGTTGTTTTTCCGGCTGGTTTCATGACGATCGGGATGACAGGATTTGAACCTGCGACCCCACGCACCCCATGCGTGTGCTCTACCAAGCTGAGCTACATCCCGAAGAGATTGGTCAGACATTTCCTATTATATAAGAAAAATAGGGAGAAATCAATGGCCAATTTTGCATTCGTTGGAAAAAGGATGTCGCGATCATTCTCATCACGGAATCGAACGTTTCTCCATAGGCGATGACCGTTCATAAGGGGAAATTTTTTCATCAAGGCATGTATGTCTACGATCACATGATCCCTGTTCATCTTTTCCCTAAGTTTTACTGTAGGCAAGCGGCTGTTGTCCCCTGTCCAACTAGGCATGCTTGTCTTGTGGAAAACATTCCGTTTGGACAAGGCCGAGTGCGCCTGTCGATTCCTAGCTGTTTGCATTGTTCATGCATAAAACAGGAAAAATCAGCCATACTAACCATCGGTGATGCCTGTGTACAACAAAGAAGAGCTTGTCCGCTTTGTCGAAGAAGCAAAACAGTACGCCCGTTACGGAAAAGTGGCTGATTACATTCCCGCCTTAGGTAAGGCGAATCCGAACGAGCTGTCGATTGCCGTGTACACCGCAGACGGAAAAGTCGTTGATGCCGGCGATGTGACAGTCAAGGTGACGCTACAGAGCATTTCCAAAATTCTCGCACTGGCCCTTGTGCTGATCGACCGCGGCGAAGACGAGGTGTTTCGCAAAGTTGGTATGGAGCCGACGGGCGATCCGTTTAACTCCATTGCTAAGCTCGAGGAAGTGCAGCCGTCCAAACCACTCAACCCAATGATTAACGCCGGGGCGTTGGCGGTGACGCACATGATTCGCGGCCGTTCTGTCGAAGAGCGGCTCGAGCGGCTTTTGGCATTCATCCGCCGATTGGCAGGCAACGAACAGATCACGTATTCGGAAGAAGTGGCTCAATCCGAGTTTGAAACCGCGTTTTTAAACCGGTCACTTTGCTATTTTTTGAAACAGCACGGCATTATCGATGAAGATGTTGAAGAGTTGATGGACTTGTATACGAAGCAATGTGCCGTTGAGATGACGTGCATTGATTTGGCGCGCATCGGCTTAGTATTCGCACTTGACGGGCGCGACCCGCATTCGGGTGAGCTGCTCATGCCTCTTGATGTGGCTCGTATTTGCAAAACGTTCATGGTCACGTGCGGCATGTACAACGCTTCAGGCGAGTTTGCCATTAAAATTGGCATTCCAGCCAAAAGCGGTGTTTCCGGCGGCATTCTCGCTGCCGTCCCAGGGCGATGCGGCATCGGTATTTTCGGTCCGGCGCTCGATGATAAAGGGAACAGCTTGACCGGGGTGAAGCTGCTCGAGCGGCTATCCAAAACATATTCATTAAGCATTTTTTAAGGAGGAGACGAACATGAAAACGTTTACGGTTCAGTTTCATCGCGAAGATCATGTGGAGGCGATGAACGTCGGTAAATTGAACCAAGACGAATTTGACAAGGCGACTGAAGGCGGGACGCGACATTTGTTTGACCTCGACACGAATATCGGCTATTTCGTCTTTTTCGACGCCGAAGACAACGAAGGGAATGTCTCGTACTTGATGCTCCAGTACGAGGAGGACAGCGAAGACCCGAGCGCGTGCTACAGCTTCGAGCTGAAAGATTTTTATGAGTTTATGGCGCTCTACTTAAACGACCTCGAATTCGCTGATGAGGAAGAAATGAATGAAGACGATGAAGAACCATACGGCCCGATCCACCATTTAGCGCACTTGCTTTACCATATCGTCGAGGAAGGGAAGGCGGTGGAAGTGTGAGGGAAGGGCTGCCTCAAAAGACTGCCTTTCTCAGCAGTAAATGCAATATATGGGTTTTTACTAGTCGGTTAGTTGCATACATCGGAATGAGAAGAGGCGTCCTCCTCCTTTGGGACGTCTTTTCTTAGTTTATATACTAAAAAAAGATTTAAGCCCTTGACGAAGGAAATCAAATCGATGTAAGATGGATTTGTAATCGATTACATAGATGGGTTTGCCTGAAGTCTTAGTCGATTGGAAGGAAACCTTGGAAGGTAGACAAGCCTCTTCGGTTGAACACCTATTCGGTAGAGATCAGCCTTTTCTTTCTCGCAAACTCATCAGGATGAAAAAGAGACAGAAAGCGGGAAATAGTCGATTTATCAACGATTTTTGTGTAATCGATTACAAAATAGTAGGTAGACAGGCATCGAAAATTGCCTGAATAGTGTGTAATTGGATTGTCATTTCAGCCTAGGAGGTGATCCGGACCGCGCGAGAGATGTGTTGTTCGGTTTCACTCAAGCTTTATCATACAAAAAACAAGTAGGGGGATGGATAAGAAATGAAAAAGAAAAAAGCGTTTCAATCATCAGCTATTTTGTTAGCGCTTACGATGGGACTTACGGCCTGCTCCGGCGGTGAAAATGCTGACGGTGATGGCAATAGCAAAACAGAAGGCAATAAAGAAAGCAAATCCAGCGAAGTGGTTAAGATTGTCTATGCCCGTGGCCAAGACTCGACGAAAGCAACCGAAAAGTTGATCGAAGCATTTGAAAAAGCACATCCGAACATCGATGTTGAACTGCGGGAAATGCCGGCTGACACCGGCAAGCAGCATGATGCTTACGTTACGATGTTAAACGCCCAGTCGTCGGAAATCGATGTTATGGACCTTGATGTGATCTGGCCGGCTGAATTCGCCCAAGCAGGCTATACGTTGCCATTGGACCGTTTCATTGAGAAAGATGGCATCGATTTAAGCAAATACAACCAAGGGGCGTTAGCCGCTGGAAACTTCAACGGTAAGCAATGGGCGATGCCGAAATTTATTGATACGGGCATGTTGTTTTATCGGACGGATTTAGTGCCTGAAGATAAAGTGCCGAAAACATGGGATGAACTGTTAAAAACAGCAAAGGAACTGAAAGGGCAAGGCGGTACGAAATTCGGTTATTTAATGCAAGCGAAACAATATGAAGGGCTTGTTTGTAACGCTGTTGAATTTATTGCTTCCTACGGGGGACAAATCGTTGACAAAGACGGAAACGTTGTCGTCAACAGTCCGGAAGCCATTAAAGGTTTGAAAAAAATGGTGGAGATCGTTCAATCGGATGTTGTGCCAAGCAACGTGACGACCTTTATGGAACCTGAGTCTCACACCGCATTCATCGAAGGACAAGCACCGTTTATTCGCAACTGGCCGTATCAATATGCCTTGGCGAACGATCAGGAACAATCAAAAATTGTCGGCAAAGTTAGCGTTGCTCCGCTCCCGGCTGGCGATAAAGGGTCAGCTGCAGCGCTTGGTGGCTGGATGACGGCAATCAACAAATATTCGAAACACCCGAAAGAAGCATGGGAATTCGTCAAATTTATGACCGGGCCGGAAGGGCAAAAAATCTCGGCCGTTTATGGCGGTTTAGCCCCGACATTGCCGGAGTTGTACGAGGATGAAGAGGTGTTGAAAGCCAATCCGTTCTTCGCTGAAGAAGGGTTTGTCAACGCCTTGAATGCAGCAGTGCCGCGTCCAGTGGTGCCAAACTATCCGGAAATTTCCGAAATCATCCAAATTAACGTATCGAAGGCATTGGCCGGAGAGCTTACTGTTGAACAAGCGGTAGCAAACATGGAAAAAGAAATGAAGGCAGCGATGAATAAGTAAAGCGGCTGTGTTGCTCGGCGCGGTGCAGCCCAAGTGAGCAAGAAAAAATAACGGAGGAAGCCATTCGCTATGTATTAGCCTTCAGGCCGCTCTCTATCCGGTACTGAAGGCTAATACCCTTTTTAACAAAGAGAAGGGGGAAGGCAGCGATGAGGAATGAAAAGAGAATGGAGCGGATCTTAGGTTATTCGCTCGTCGCGCCGGCGTTGTTATTGATTTTAGCGATTGCTATTTGGCCAGTCATCCAATCGTTTTATTACAGCCTGTTCGACTATCGGCTCAACGACCCGAGGAAATCATCGATTCATTTAAACTACAGCCTTGACCTAGAGGGGTACTTGCAAAACTACCCGTTCTTACAAAGTGCCCTTAAACAAGAATTAGCTACTGCGGAAGGAACAGTAAAAGAAACGCTCGCCGAAGTGGAACAAAAATTAACGGATATGGATGCCGCCATCCGCAAGGACGAACAGGTGGCGAAACAATACGACCAAGTAAACGAAGCGCTTGATAACTTCGAGACGCCGAGTGAAGAAGTGAAAATTGTTGAGCTGGACGAACAAACGGCCAAACAGCTGATCAGCACGGTGGACAGCGCTGTTCAAACGTTGAAGCAAATTCACCAGGATGGGGGGCTCAAGCAGCCTGATAAAGTCGTTGGCCTTGCTGAAGGGCTGACCGGTGTCGTCATTGAACCGAACTTTGTCGGTCTGAAGCATTATAAAGACAATTTTAGCGATCCGCGCTTATGGAAGGCGCTATGGAATACGACGTTCTTTACTGTTGTGTCGGTCGCAGTTGAGCTTGTGCTCGGGTTGGCCATCGCCTTGCTCATTAACAAAGCATTTTTCGGCCGTGGGCTTGTTCGGGCGACGATTTTAGTGCCATGGGCCATTCCGACCGCTGTATCGGCACTGATGTGGAAGTTTTTATATGATGGGCAAAACGGGATTGTTGCTAAATATTTTGAAAATATTGGTCTTGTTGACCGTATGGGAGATTTGCTAACGACAGAAGCAGGGGCGATGTTTGCCGTCATTTTTGCTGATGTGTGGAAAACAACGCCGTATATGGCTTTGTTACTGCTTGCTGGGCTCCAAACAATCCCAAGCTCGCTATATGAAGCCGCTTCGATCGACGGAGCAACGAAATGGCAACAGTTCGTCAAAGTGACGTTGCCACTGCTGAAATCAAGTATTTTGGTGGCTCTTTTGTTCCGGACGCTGGATGCGTTCCGCGTGTTCGATCTGATATTCGTATTAACCGGCGGAGGTCCGGCGAATTCGACGGAAACGATTTCGATTTTAGCGTATAAAGTCATGTTCTCGCAGACGAATTTTGGAAATGGATCGGCGTTGGCAGTCATCGTGTTTATTTGTGTCGCCATCATTTCAATGATTTATATTAAGTGGCTCGGTAAAGATTTATTGTCCGACAGTGCGAGTGCGAAACGATAAGGGAGGTGAGATCATGACGAAAAAAGCAGGACCTCTTTTTTATATCTTTCTCGTCGTATTCGTCTTTTTTGTCATGTTTCCGTTTTTATGGGTGTTGCTCAGCTCGATAAAGCCGCTTAGTGAACTATTCGGCGATAAAGCATTTCAATGGTTTACTAGCCACCCAACATTAAAATCGTATATTTCCGTCTTTGTCAATTATCCATTTTTGCGCTATTTATGGAACAGCACGGTGGTTGCGACGATCACGACGGTTTATACCGTATTTGTCGCGGCATTTGCCGCTTACGCCATCGCGCGTTTAGAGTTCAGAGGCAAAACCGTCATTCTCGGTCTCGTGTTGGCGGTGTCCATGTTTCCGCAAATTGCAACCATTTCTCCGATTTACATGTTTGTGAAAAAGTTTGGTTTAACAAATAGTTATTTAGGATTGATTATTCCGTATACAACGTTTGCCCTTCCGTTATCGATTTGGCTGTTGGTCACCTTTTTCCGCAAAATTCCATTTGATTTGGAAGAAGCGGCAAAAATCGATGGAGCAACGCCAATGCAAACGTATTTCAAGGTCATTTTACCGCTCGCGGTGCCGGGGGTGTTTACGACCTCGATTCTCGTTTTTATCGCAGCATGGAATGAATTTTTATTTGCCTTAACGATTAATACGGCGGAAAAATACAAAACAGTACCCGTTGGTATCGCCATGTTCCAGGGACAGTACACGATCCCGTGGGGCGAAATCTCGGCGGCGACGGTTATTGTCACGATTCCGCTTGTCATTATGGTATTGCTGTTCCAACGCCGCATCGTATCCGGTCTCACGTCTGGCTCGGTGAAAGAATAATCGCTAAGGCAAAGGAGAGGGCGTCCCAAATGCAATGGGGCGCCCTCTCATTATATATGCCTCCGACGTTTCCTCAAGGCCATATCTTCTCTCTGGCACCTTGTGTTCAATGCCCATTCGTTTTAAAACATGAAATCATCAATCACTCGTTCTATCTGCTGCTAACTGTTCATATGTTAGTGACAAATATGAGGCCAACCTCTTATGAAGCTTTGAACGGTTTTCTGTATGTAGTTTGCCATAAATATACAGAAAATTTACAAAATTTAGGTTAAGTAATCGCTTTTTCATTACTTGAAAGGGGGTGGGAATGGTTCGTTCTTTTGTTATATGAAGCGAAGGGGGGATTTCATTGCGTTTTGACCGACCTTTTGAAGGCTATGTCGTAGGTGAACGCCACCGTTCGCGTGGTCGGACGATTACTGAGGCTGATATTGTACAATTTGCCGGTGTTTCCGGTGATTTTTATCCGTTGCATATCGATCGAGAATACGCGAAGCAGACGCAGTTCGGCGAACGGATTGCCCATGGGATGCTGACGTTGTCGGCGGCGACTGGGCTATGGGTGATGGAGCCGGGATGTGTGCTCGCTTTTTACGGCATCGACGCGCTCCGCTTCGTCCGACCAGTGAAAATTGGCGATACGATTTACGTCGAATCGGAAGTGAAGCAGTTGACCGAGCGGAGCGACACGGCAGGACTCGTCACAGTGCATCAACAAATCCTTAACCAGCATGGAGAGACGGTGGTTGATGCACTTGTGCATATGCTCGTGGCGCGGGAAGGAAAGAAGTGAACGGAGCGCGCGATGCTGCTTCGAGCGTTGTGGAGGGAGAAACAAACGTTCGTTTGAAAGCGTTAACATCGAAGCGAATAATCAACCGAGGTCGCTTTGGCTATTATTCATTTGTTATTTTTGCGTTTTCATATGATGAAAGGGGTGCTGGCGTCAATGACAACGACGATGGATGCGTCAGAGTTAAAACGCCAAAAAAGGCGGGCCGCGATTTCGAGCGTGGTCGGCACGACGATTGAATGGTATGATTTCTTCCTTTATGGGACGATGGCTGCGCTAGTGTTTCCACAGCTCTTTTTCCCGCAAAGCGACCCATACGTGGCGCTTATGCAATCGTTCACGACGTTCGCCTTAGGGTTTGTTGCCCGGCCGGTCGGAGCGGCCATTTTTGGCCATTTCGGCGATAAAATTGGCCGGAAGGCAACGCTGGTCGCCACTTTGTTGTTGATGGGGCTGGCGACGGCGTTGATCGGGTTGATGCCGACGTACGAGCAAATTGGCTTATGGGCTCCGCTCTTGGTGACCGTGCTTCGTCTCATTCAAGGAATCGGGGTTGGCGGAGAATGGGGCGGCGCCATTTTGATTGCGATGGAGTGGGAGGAAGGAAAGCGGCGTGGATTGATGGCTTCGCTGCCGCAAATGGGCGTGCCGTTTGGGCTGCTCACTTCTTCACTTGTGACGACGCTCATGCTCGCAGTAGGCGGCGACAGCTTTTATGCATGGGGATGGCGCGTTCCTTTTCTGCTTAGTTTTCTGTTGATCGCTGTCGGATTATATATCCGACTGAAAGTGCTGGAGTCGCCGCTATTCCAAGAGGCCCTGGCAAAACAAGAAACGAGCAAGATGCCGGTCGGCGAGGTGCTTGTCAAACATCCGCGCGAAATTCTTTGGTCTGCGCTCGCACGGGTGATTGAAAACGGATCGTTCTATATTTTTGTCACATTTATCGTTAGCTATGGGACGACATTTTTGGAGATGGAAAAAAGCATTTTCGTCAATGCGACAATTGTCGCTGCGATCATCAATGCGCTTGCCATTGTGTATTCCGGTCATTTATCTGACCGGTGGGGGCGCCGCCGTGTCTACATGACGGGTACCATTTTGCTTATGCTTTGGGCGTTCCCGTATTATTGGCTCGTCAACACGAAAAGCGTAGGCCTGATTATGTTGGCGACGATCATCGCCATGGTATTCCACGGCATGCTGTATGGCCCGCAGGCGGCGATGATCGCGGAAAACTTCCCGACACGCCTGCGCTATAGCGGCGCTTCGCTCGGCTACCAGCTGGCCGCGATCATTGCCGGTGGACCAGCGCCGCTCATCAGCACGTGGCTGCTGCACAAATACGGCAGCGCTACCGCGATTTCCTTCTATATCGTGGTCATGGGATTGATTTCGCTCGTCGGTGTCAAAATGCTTCAAGACCGAGCCCGCCAAGCGATTGATTAATAATCGATCCGAACCCATAGGCGCCTCTGCATTCGTGCAGAGGCGTTTTTGGTGCTGAATCGGTTGTCTTTCATGTAAAAAACAGAAAAACGTTAGATCCTTTATTGGCGTGTTTTGATCATTCTTCCCGATTAGGGCGTTTTCTAAATAAACCAAGTAAATAGTATGGATATGAAAAGACTTTGCAACACCGTTTGAAAAATTTTGATGAAGCGACATTTTTTCGCCAAGTTTTTTTGAACTAAAAAGGTTTTTATCCGTCGCTGCCAACGGAAAGATTGTGATACTGGTTGCTCATTCCCGCGTAAGGAAGCAAACATTGAAGATTTTTAATCGTATGAAAAGGGGACTTGACAACGGTACTAAGCTTCATATACGATGGTAATGTAATCGATTACATATTTGAGAGGATTTCATCTATGGCAAGCATAAAAGACGTAGCGAAACGGGCAAACGTATCGACGGCGACCGTGTCGCGCGTATTGCGCAACGCCGGCAACGTCACCGAAGAGACGAAGCAACGCGTGCTCGAGGCGATCGAAGCGCTCAACTACCAGCCGAACGTGCTTGGCCGGTATTTGCGTCGCATGGAAACAGAAACGGTGCTCGTTGTCGTGCCCGATATTACGAACCCGTTTTTTTCGAAGGTGCTGCGCGGCATTGAAGCGGTTGCTCTCGAACACGGGTACCAAGTGCTGCTTGGCGATACGCAAAATGATGCTCAGCTTGAGGAGCAATATTTGAATGTACTGCCGCAAAGGCAAGTAGACGGGATGATTTTTTTAACTGCTCGCATCCGCAAAGAACTGATGGAAGAAATGGCGCGGCAGTTTCCGATTGTCCTCGCGTGCGAATATTTGGAGGGGACCGATATCCCGACCGTATCGATCGACAACATTAGCAGCGCCCGCAAGGCAACGGAACATTTGATTCATCTCGGCCATCGCCGCATCGCCCACCTGTCCGGCCCGATGGATGTCATTTTGGGGCGAGATCGGCTGCGCGGCTATTATCAAGCGTTGGCGCAGCATGGAATCGATGCCGACCCAGCACTCGTGCAAGAAGGTGACTTTTCCTACGAATCGGGATACAACATGACATTGAAGTTGCTCGCCCTTGAAGAACCACCGACAGCGATTTTCGCCGCCAATGACGAGATGGCGATCGGGGCGATCAAAGCGATCCGTCACCGCGGTGGTCGTGTTCCAGATGATGTCGCCGTTGTCGGGTTTGACGATATCCAAATGGCCTCGATTTTTGAACCTGCTGTCACGACGATCGCCCAGCCGACGTTTGAGATCGGCCAAAAAGCGATGGAGCTTTTGCTTCAGCTGATTGAAGGGAACGAGGTCAGCCGCCGTCAGCTTGTTTTGCCTGATCACCTTGTCATTCGTGAGTCATGCGGGGGGAAGTGCTCGGTTTGATGAAAGCGCTCCCCTCGTTGGCGGCGGAGAATAGGCGGATTTTTTTGTAAGGGTGATGTAATCGATTACATCACTCGATGTGTTGCTTCAGATAAGTGGCAATCTAGAAACAAGTTGCTTGAAAACAAGTGGATGCAAGGAGGAAACGATATGGAAAACGCACGTCCAATTCGCCTCGGGTTAATCGGAGCTGGTGGGATTTCAACCGCACATATTCAAGCGGCGCTCAAGCTCCCGGAGCGCGTCGTGCTGCAGGCCATTTGCGATGTCAACGAAAAAGCGGCCGCGGAAAAAGCGGAAACATACGGCATCCGCGACGTGTACCGCGACTATAAAGAGCTGCTCGCCTCACCAGATGTCGATGCCGTCATCATTACCGTGCCGAACTTTTTGCACGCCCAAGTGGCGGTCGACAGCCTGCGGGCCGGGAAACACGTTCTTTGCGAAAAACCGATGGTGATGAAATCGGAAGAGGCGGACGCCATCATTCGCGCCCGCGACGAATCAGGGAAACAGTTTATGGTGTCGCTGAACAACCGGTTCCGCCAAGCGGCGCAATGGCTTCATGCACGCATCGCAGAAGGCGCATTCGGCGACATTTATTACGCCAAAACAGGTTGGGTGCGCCGCCGTGGTATTCCTGCATGGGGGGCGTGGTTTTTTGACCGTGAGCGTTCCGGGGGCGGTCCGCTCATCGACTTAGGCGTTCATATGCTTGATGTCACGCTTTGGATGCTTGGAAACCCGAACCCGGTCGCGGTGACGGGGAAAACATACGCGAAGTTCGGTCCACGTCATCAAGGGGCATGGCCGGGCACGTCGTTTGCGCCAAACGCTTCGTATACGGTGGAAGACTTTGCCTCGGCATTCATCCAACTGGAAAACGACGCGACTGTGCTGCTTGAGACGAGCTGGGCGTCGCACATTGAAGAGGAACGGGCATATGTCGAGTTTCTCGGCACGGAAGGCGGTGTGCGCTGGGAGTGGAATGTGACCGGCAACCGTCAAGAAGTGAAATGGTTCCGCAGTGAACACGGTGTCCCGGCTGACGTCACACTCCATTTTGACGACCAAGGCGAACGGGTGGCGTTGCTTGACCATTTCGTTACAAGCATCACCAATAATACAACACCGCTTTGCACGGCAGAACAAGGACTCATGATCGCCAAAGTGTTAGAAGCGATTTATGCATCGTCCGAACAAGGGAAACAAGTCCGAATCGAATGGTAAGAGATCAACCACTTTGTGTATGCCGCGGCAAACCGAAATCCAATCGAGGGGGGATCACCATATGACAACACCAATCCGCGTTGTCGTCTGGAACGAATTTCGCCATGAAAAGAAAAATGAAAAAGTAAGAGCCATTTATCCGGAAGGGATGCATACCGCCATCGCCAACTACTTAGCCGAAGCCGGGTTTGACACAGCAACCGCTGTATTGGACGAACCGGAACACGGCTTGACTGACGAAGGGCTTGACCGGTGCGACGTTCTCGTTTGGTGGGGGCATATCGCCCATGATGAAGTGAAAGACGAAGTAGTTGAACGCATCCACCGTCGCGTCCTCGAAGGAATGGGGCTCATCGTCCTTCACTCCGGCCATTTCTCGAAAATTTTCAAAAAGCTGATGGGGACGACATGTAATTTAAAATGGCGTGAAGCCGATGAAAAAGAGCGGCTTTGGGTCGTTGCCCCGGGCCACCCGATCGTGGAAGGGATCGGGCCGTACATTGAGCTCGAACAAGAAGAAATGTACGGTGAGTTTTTCGACATTCCGGAGCCAGACGAAACGATTTTCATCAGCTGATTTGAAGGTGGAGAAGTGTTCCGCAGCGGCTGCACGTTTACGCGTGGGAAAGGGAAAATTTTCTACTTCCGTCCTGGCCATGAAACATACCCAACGTATCATCACCCAGACGTGCTGAAAGTGATCGCCAACGCGGTTCGTTGGGCCGCACCGGTCAACCGTGGGGAAATCATATTCGGCAACGTCAAACCGCTTGAACCGATTAAAGCGAAACAAGGGGGAGCAGCGCGATGAAATCGATCAATGTTGGCATCATCGGCACCGGTTTTTCCGCTTCATCTCATATTGAGGCGCTCCGCCGCCTGCCGTTCGTGAACATTGTCGCCATCGCTTCAAGCAGCCAAGAAAAAGCAGAGGCAGCCGCGCGCCGGTTCGGGATTCCGAAAGCATACGGCGACTATGAGGCGCTGATCGCCGACCCGGACGTCGAAGCGGTTCACAACTGCACGCGCAACGTCTTGCATTTTCCGATCAACAAGGCCGTACTTGAAGCGGGAAAACATTTATTATCAGAAAAGCCGCTCGCGATGAACAGCGAACAGTCAATCGAACTGAAAAAGCTGGCTGAAAAAAGCCCGGGTTTAAGCGCTGTCTGCTTCAACTACCGCCACTACCCGCTCGTCGCCGAAGCGAAAGAGCGGATCGCCCGCGACGCAAAGCGCATCCATTTCGTCTATGGCGGCTATGTGCAAGATTGGTTGCTTTATGACACTGATTACAACTGGCGGCTTGACCCAGCGCAAAACGGTCCGTCACGCGCCATCGCCGACATCGGCTCACACTGGTGCGACACAGTGCAATACGTGCTCGGAAAACGCATCGTCGAAGTGTTCGCCGATTTGCGCACCGTCCATCCAGTCCGCTACAAACCGAAGCAGGAAGGGAGCACGTTTACATCCGGGCATGCTCAAGACGCCGAACCGGTTCAGATTGATACGGAAGACGGCGGCAGTGTGCTCGTCCATTTTGATGATGGCACTCACGGCGCGTTTACGATTTCCCAAGTGAGCGCCGGCCGGAAAAACCGGCTCTATTTTGAAATCGCTACCGATGCGATGACGCTCGCTTGGGATCAAGAGCACCCGAACCGCCTCTGGATCGGGCGCCGCAACGGCCCGAACGAAGAAGTCGTCCGTGACCCGTCGCTCTTGTCGCCGCAAGCCGCCGCGCTCGCCCATTACCCAGGCGGTCATGAAGAAGGCTGGCCGGATGGGCTGAAAAACTTGTTCCTCGACTTTTACAATGCCATCATCCGGAAACAGCGCGGCGAGGCGCTCGGGGAGCTGCCGTTTGCGACGATCGCCGACGGCCACTATACGATGACGATCGTTGACGCCATTTTGGAAAGCCATCGCACGAAACAGTGGGTGCGGGTGGCGGAATAAACAGTTTTTGTTCGGCCGCTGCCAACACGGGCGCTAACAGCGCCGTCAAAATAAAATGGAGCGGTGAGGCCGGTTGCTGATTGACCGGCCTTACACCGGCGAGAAGGGGGAGAAAAACAAATGAAACTAGGCGTATTTACCGTTCTGTATCAACAGTTGCCGTTTGAAGAAATGCTCGATAAGATTGCTGCGATGGGCATTGAAGCCGTCGAGCTTGGTACCGGTAATTACCCGGGCAACGCTCATTGCGATCCGGATGCACTGTTAGATCAGCCGGAAAAAATCAAAGCATTGAAAAAAGCGGTTCACGACCGTGGGCTTATCATTAGTGCGCTCAGCTGCCACGGCAACCCGCTCCATCCGGACAAAACGTTTGCGAAGCAATCGCATGACACATGGCGGAAAACAGTGAAACTCGCCGAGCAGCTCGAAGTCCCGGTCATCAACGCCTTCTCGGGCTGCCCGGGCGACCATCCTGGCGCCAAGTATCCGAACTGGGTCACGTGCTCCTGGCCGCCGGATTACTTGGAAATTTTAAAATGGCAATGGGACGAAGTCGTCATCCCGTACTGGCGTGAAGAAGCAGAGTTCGCCAAAGCGCACGGCATTCATCAAATCGCTTTTGAAATGCATCCGGGCTTTGTCGTCTACAACCCGGAAACGCTCCTCAAACTGCGTGAACACGCCGGCGAAACGATCGGTGCCAACTTCGACCCGAGCCATCTCCTTTGGCAAGGCATCGACCCAGTCGAAGCGATCAAATTGCTTGGCCGTGAAAAAGCGATTTTCCACGTCCATGCGAAAGACACGTACTTGGACAAAGCGAACATTCGCAAAAACGGTGTGCTGGATACGAAACATTACAGCCAAATTCTCGATCGCTCATGGGTATTCCGCACCGTCGGCTACGGTCAAAGCGAAAAATGTTGGCGCGACATCGTCAGCGCTCTGCGCGCGGTCGGCTATGACTATGTGCTCTCGATCGAGCATGAAGACATGCTTGCCTCGATCGATGAAGGGCTGTCCCAAGCCGTGACGCTCTTGAAAAATGTGTTGTTCAAAGAAGAACTGCCTGAGATGTGGTGGGCATAAGAAAACAAAGAGGCTGTCTCAAAAGGTCGTTAAACCGACCTTTTGGGGACAGCCTCTGTTTCTTTTCTTTACTATTTGGTTATTTATTCCTTTTTTGAAGCAGGAATTTCTCCTTATTTCTGAATTTTATCCTGTTTTTTCTTTGTTGGATCGGTTGTGGCCGCCCACTTTCTCAAATTGTGAGCAGCACAAATAAGCCCCCATTCCAAGGTAATTTTTGGGAGCCCTCTTAACAAAAAGCGCTGAAATTGCTGGTTGTGCTTGATTTGCCCAAACACCGGCTCGTTTTCGATTTGTCGTTTTCGGTACGTCGCCGCCCCTTCTTCCGTGGACAGCCGTTTACGGATCTCCTGCCGTTGTTGTTGATTTTTCAAGGAAACGCGGATGGTTTTCGTGTCTTTGCCTTTGGCGCATGCCGTCTGAAACGGGCATCCGGCACAAGCCGTACAACGATACGTCCGTTTGACGGTAACGTACCCGTTGTCGGTCGTTTCCTTCCGTTCATACACAAACACCAACCGTTCCCCTTTGGCGCAAATCCACTCATCCAGCTCCTCATCATACGTCATGTTCTCGATTCGGCCGATCTCCTTCGCCCACGCTTTCGTTTGTTCCCGATCCAACGTGTTGTACTTGATCAGGGCGACTATCTCCTTTTTCTCACAGTACGTGTAGTTCTCCTCACTCCCATAGGCGGAATCCGCAATGGCTTGTTTAGGCATTGGACGCCCATAGGCGGCCAATTGCTCCAAATGCGGAATGAAACATCCGGCATCCCCTGCCCGTTGATGCACGCTAAATCCAGTGATGAATTGGTTCTCTGTCCCAATCTGCACATTGTACCCCGGTTTGAGCTGGCCGTTTTTCATATGGTCGTCCTTCATCCGCATAAACGTGGCATCCGGATCCGTTTTCGAAAAACTGTTCCGTTCGCCTAATCTTTCTTTGTATTCTTCATATTTTTTCTTACGGGGGAGAAGATCTTGTTCCAATTGCCGTTTGGCTTTCTTTAACGTACGATTCTTCGGCTCTTTCTTTAGGCGCTCTTCCACTTGTTCGATGACGGCTTCGATCCTTTCGGACGTGATCGGTGAAGCTTCCAGCTTTTCTTGAAAATCCCCCTCTTGTTCCGCCTCTTCATCTTCTTTCGTCACCTGTTCGATCGAGGCAACGATTTTCCGGAATTTCTCCTCCAGTTTCTGATCGTACTTTTCCGTTGATTTGCGCCAAACGAATGTATATCGGTTGGCATTGGCCTCGATTTTCGTTCCATCCAGAAAATAATCCTCTAACTTGACCAACCCTTCTTGACGCAGAAGATCGACAATGGAGAAAAACGTTTCGTAAATGATGTCCTTCATCCGTTCCGACCGAAATCGGTTGATCGTGCGAAAATCCGGTGTTTGATGGCCGGATAGCCACATAAAGTAAATGTTTTCTTTCAACTGCTTGGCGATTTGGCGAGAGGAGTAGATCCGATTGGCGTAGGCATACAGGATGACTTTCAACATCATTTTCGGATGATAGGCTGGACGCCCTCCGCCAGGATAGAGGGAAACGAACAGAGCCGGATCCATTTTTTCCACTGCCAGATCCACGATCCGGCAAAGATGATGTTTGGGAATGAAAATTTCAAGATCCATTGGCAAAATGAGTTGATCTCGGTTATAATAAATGTACATAAGAAAACCGTCCTTTCTTTGGTAGGGTTGTGGTGACTCTATTATACCAAAAGAGGAACGGTTTTCTTCTTTTTTATCCAAAAAAGTGTCCCAAAAGCGAACGCTATGCGAACACTTTTGGGACATCCTCTATATTGTTTCTTTAAAAGTCCAGCATCCACTAGCTGGTCGATTGTTCCCGCTTATGAATTAGTTTCATCAACATCCGAACGGAAAACGACAGAACAAAAATGGTGATAAACGAATACATCCACGTCCATCGATGGTATTCAATCAAATTCGTGTACTTTTCGTAAAGCACCTCAACACCTGTCAAAGCGGCCGCGTACAATAAGCATTGGCCAATAATACCAGGCAGGCGCGAGTGATACGAAGTTTGATAAAAATAAACACAAACGATCGGATAAAGGAAATATTCGAACAGGATGCTTGCTTCAAAATATTGGTCTAAAAACCGGACAGGGTACTCTAAGAGTTTGTTTTCTACAACAATCACGCCGAAAAACGTGGAAAAATACGTTTTTAACAAGAACACGCAAAGTTTGTCCTTGATGGGCGGGGTTCGCAGGCTGAAAAATAATAGAATGGCACCAATAACGAGCAACGACCACAAATGGATTTGATCCATGATTTCGTCATCTCCTATGAGGGCTTTGCTATTAGTTATTATGGACAGATACGGCTTAGTATAAAAGCATCGTCCACGAAGCAGTTTTTGTCCGGGGACTTTGTGGCTGAAGGAAAGGCTGCTCAACGTTCCCAAGAGGCTGGGGATTGAATAGGAAATGGGGATAAAAAATAAGATTTCTCAAATAGAGAAATCTTGGGATCCGTGACCTTACAATACTAACAAACCGTTGTGCGAAGGAGAAGTGATTATTTTTCACGACTAAGCATAATGCTCGCTCATTGGAGACGAAGAAAGGGCGGACCTAGTGATTCGCTGGCAGCTTTGGTGCCATCATACCCCAATCCACGGCGCTAGCGCCGCATCTTACACCGCGCGCGCCGATTGGCGGTGGATGCGCCCTTTCATGAAGAGAAGACGGTGACCATCGCTGGTCAAATCAATCATCGCTCCATTTAGCACATCCCTTCCGGACTTCTGTTCGTTCGCCTGCAAATACGCCACCCGATACCACTTTCGCCCGTATTCAAAGTACATATACCGTCCGCGATGAAAATCGATCCAAAACTTCACCGGCTCACCGTTTACGGTTTTCCATACATATCCCCACGCCCGGTCTTGGCGAACCGGCGCCATTTTCGGCCGCGCCGAATTGATCGCTTCATAATACAACCGGTGTTCCACGTCAAACAGCACCATCCTGCTCTCCTCCTTTTGGACAACTATACTATATGTATAGCGCCAACTAGGAGAAATAGACATGCCTATTTTCCTGTGTGTGCCCAAGCATCTGCCGCGCAAGCAGTCGAACCGCAAGTGTTAAGAAAGACATGGCCACCAATGAGTATCCTCGTGTTCAGTCGTGGTACTCGCCCCAATCTGTATTAGTGTTCAAATCTCCATGTGTGAGCAATGTCGATGTTGCTTTAGCATGATACTGGGGGATGTGAGGAAAGGGAGTTTTAATTAAAATTACAAATGACCAATCCTCTCAAAAAAAAGAGAACATTTTGCAAAAAAGGAAGAAGCGATATAATAAATGCATAAGAAAACTCAATGAATAACAAGCTGAATTGTTTTATGAGGAAGGGAAAATAAAATGGCATATGTCATCCCAGAACGCCCGGTATTTAAAACGAGTGGAGAAGAGAAACTATTTAATACCTTAAAAGAGAATTTGGACGATTTATGGACAGTGTACTATGAACCGGTGATTAATGGAAAATATCCTGACTTTGTACTTTTCCATGAATACTATGGAATTTTGATCATGGAAGTAAAGGATTATGTTCCGCGGACAATTCGGGAAATCAGAAAAGATTATTGGAAAATATACAATGATGGGAGGGAAATCAGTATAAAAAACCCTCTAAGCCAAGCAATTGAGTATCGAAATGAGTTAATGAATTTATTAAGCCAGCATGAAGAATTACTTGAATGGAAAGGAAATTTTCAGGGGAGGCTGAAATTCCCCGTAATCACAGGATGTGTTTTTAGCGATTTAACAAGACATGACATTACCCATTTAGGAATTGATCAAGTGATTCCGAGTGATCAAATACTATGTATCGAAGATCTCGAAAATAGTCATATCTTAAATGAGAGAATTAATAAGATGATGGGAAAGTTGTTTACAATTAATAGCCTTTCCCAAGAAGAAGCTCATATTATCAAACAAGTTATTTACCCGATTATTAAAATTGGCCATGTTAATTTAGATAATTCTTCATCAGAAGAGGAACGGAAGAAGGAAGAAGGAAAGAATCAAACATGCTTTCCAAAAAACATTCAATTCATTCCTTTTGAGCATTATGTGGATGAACTTTATTACATTGTCGATCGGATTCACCACCTTTACCAGAAAGAAGAAGTGAAAAATGTAGTGATAACTTATCCACTCAATCGTTTTTTAAGAAAAGAAACATTGAAAGAATTGATTGTTGACATGTTAAAAAACAGAGGATTGATGACAAAAAAGGATTGTCAATTACAGTTTCTGATTTAAAACAAGTGAAGGAGCATTACAATGCAGATTGCCTTTTTATTGTCGATATTAATTCTGTCCGTCCATCTTCTTTTGACGAGTGCTTAAAATTGATTATGGAGCAGGGAAGATATCATACAAGGATCGTATTAACAGCAAATAAACGATCATCGTTGACCGAGCAGCTAAAAAATCGATTAGCCTTGCGCTAATCGATTTTTAGCCAATTTTGGTAGCAAATTTTGTTTTGCGGGCAATTTGCCGATCCAACAAGCAGTAGTTTTTCTTTAGCCCGCGTTAAGGCAACGTATAACACCCGCAGTTCTTCTGAATACGTCGCATATTTATTTAGATTGACGGCTTCTTCGTAACCTTTTGATATTATTTTTGTGTTCGTTGAATAGTATTTTTCATAGCATAATTCAAGTGTCATTTGACCACGATGATACAAAATTTCAGGGTTTAGCGCTTGCTGGCTGATGCTTTGATCTAAATTTGGCAGGATCACAATTGGAAACTCAAGCCCCTTAGCTTTGTGAATCGTCATCATCGTGACGTAGCGATCATTAGAGTCAAGATCGAGAACATCCGCCTGCGGTTCGTCTTTCTTCGCTTGGATCATGGCTGAGAGCCATTGGATGAACTGTCCTAAGGTGATGTGTTCATTAAAACTTAACTCCCGTGCAAGTTGTTTTAATTTTACAAGGTTAGCATATACCTGTTTCGGATACATTTTATAGGCAAGGGTGAACTTGTAAATGTAATCCAATATCTGCGCCGGTGTAAATTTTGCAAGGACTGGTTTTAGATTTCCATAAAGTTGATCTAACTTGGAGCGGTCATGGTTGATAAAAATAGTGCCCAATGCTTCCAAAGTGTATTTGTCCATTGTTGGCATATATAAGTATTGGAGCAATTTAAGGGAATCAATAATTTCTCGACAGTTGTAGAAGTCACCGTTTCCAATGACCTTAAAAGGAATTTTATGTTTTACAAATTCTTTCTCGAAAGCTTTGATTTCGAAATTCTTCCGAAATAGTAAACAATAGCGGTTAGGGTCATCGTTAGTTAGTTTTTCCTTAAGCCACTCAGCTACTTTTTTTAGCTTGTGACTCTTCATGGCATAAAATCCATTCAGATACTGTGCTAAAATCGATATTGGCATTCGCATCTCTAGGTTTTAATGGTTCTTGGTAAAAAGTGTAATCATCAGCTCCTTTTTTCTTAATATGATCAAAAACTGTGTTGACAAACACGACAAGCGATGGAGTTGAACGCCAGTTTGTCGATAATGTCAGCACCAACCCGTCCTTGGCAATCCATTCTTCAATTTTTGAATATGAATCAATGTCCGCTCCTCGAAACTCATAGATTGACTGTTTTAAATCACCGACTAAAAATAATGAAGGGGCATCGTCTGATTCATCACAAATTAATTTGACCATTTCCGACTGATATAGAGAGGTATCTTGAAACTCATCAATAAAGATATATTTATACTTTTGCTGGATTTTCCGCAACAAGCCACGATCGTTCTTGAGTATTTTGTAGCAGTACTCAAGAAGATCATCGATATCTAATGAGTTATACTTTAGCAAATAATGATGTTTATGGACGCGCTCTAGCAACTCAATTAATTCTTTTTTTAGTCTCCGTACAGTTCGTTCTTCTAACGATGCATAACGCTTCGTTCGGGTTAGCACGGTTTCAATATCCAGACCTTTTGTACGCAGCATCTCATAGGCAGTCGAAAGAATATCTTTTAACTTATGGACAGGCATAATGTTCAAGTGTTCAATTGATTCATTGCTCTCTCTTTTTTCTTGAAGCCAAGCTTCGATCACTTCGGTAATCGCCTGATTACGCGAATCAGTTTTGACGCGGAAGTTTGGGTTAAACAATACGTCATCTAAATAATATGGGCCGGCCTCGTTCAAGATGTTTTTGCAAAACTTGTGAATGGTTGAAATTTGGGAGGAGTTTAACAGCTCCAGTTCATATCGAAACCTTCGCTGTTCGTCTGCAGACGAACAGCTTTTCCATTTGTCGTATAAACGATTTTTCAATCTTGCCTGCAATTCTTCCGTCGCTTTATTTGTAAACGTGATAATAGCCATCTCAGTGATGGATAAGGACGGATCTTCCTCAATTAATTGGATGATCCGTCGTGTCAATACTTCTGTCTTTCCAGTGCCGGCCCCAGCCTTAACTAAAATTTTTCGACTGTTTGCTTCAATCACTGCTCGCTGTTCATCTGTCAAGTTCATTGGTTAGCTTACTCCTTTTTCTTTACAAGCATTTTCAAAAGCGCAATAGCGACAATGGGCTCCAGCTGTTTTGGAGAATTGTCCTGATTCGATTTGTTGGGCGTAATAAGATAGTGATTGTTCAGCCTCCTGTTCTTTTCGGCAAAATCTACCAAGCAAATCAAAATAATCGTTTTTGATTTTTTCCATCTTCTCTCTTTCTTCTTTTGCTTCATTTGTCGAGAAGGACAAAATTCTTCGTAGGTTAGTAATTGGGTAATGGTGCGATACCGTTGCATAAGAAACGCGTAATTGGCGTTCGCCGATAAAAAGTATACCCATTGATTTTTGCTTCATTCCGTTGGCTTATTATCGATAGTGATGCCTGATTGTGATCCGGGTTTGATAAAATTTGTTTAAGCAATCCTTGCAGATGAAAATCGACACGCATTTTTACATCTTCCCAGTAGCGCTTTGACATTGGGAATACAATGTTCATCTCTTTTTCTGCTTCGTCAATAATACTAGGCAACGAGCGTATAATGACATCCATCTTTTCCTTGGATACTTTAGGGAATTTTTTGACTAATAAACCAACGGCCTTTTCATACAAAAAAGAAGTTGCATAATTTTGAAGATGAAAGGCAGTTGAGTATACATATTCCCGGTCTAATGTTTTTTCGTAATAAAATCTTCTCGGACAGAATTGATAAACCGCTATATCTTCAATAGTAATTACTTTGTCTTTTGTCAAAGGCGGCAGGTTAGGTTCATGGAACGGTAAAGATTTGGCGTTTGAAATTCTCCCGGCATCAAATAGCAATTCCTCTTTTTCCAGCAGACTTTCAATCGAAGACGGGGCGTTAGTCTCCCCAATCCCAAGGGCTTTTGCGATATCATACAGGTAATGGGAAGGAGAGAGTTTAATCCCGTTCTCAAATTGGGAATAGCAAATAAAAATATTTTTGTTCGCCGCTTGCAAAACAGCGTAAATATAATAAACAGAGCGATCTGCATAATAACGAAGCAAAGAATTTTTGTTTGGAAATTTTTGTTTGGTTGCTGCATTTAAAATTTTTCGCTCAATCTCAGCTGACATTGGCCATGTATAGGCAATACGCTCCGGATACATATGTTGGTTAAAGCGAGTAACAAAAACATACTCGTATTTTTGATATTCTACGTTGTTTGGTCCAGTAACTAGAACTTTGCTTGTTCGTATTTTTTCTTTTTTCGGCTTCCTTTTCATACTGCTTATCGTTTAGAATTGCATAAATGCGTTTGGCAAATTCGAAACGAGTGATTGCAAGATGGTTATGGATAGATAACTCCTCGGTAATTTCCGAAAGCCTTTCTTTCATTTCCAAATCGATTTCATTTGCATAAGGTGACTCTTCAAAGTAACGAATGATATGGTCAAGATGTTCATTGAATGTCATATCAGGTGAAGACATTAAATCAAAACTAATAGTTTCAATGGTTTTAAGCGTATTTTTCACATGAAACAGCGTTTCTTTATTGATGTAATATAGCGGGTGAGATGTATAATCATCACTAATTTGGTCTTTCGCCTCGATTAATTCGTCAAGCTTGTTGAACCAATCAGAAAATGTTTTGCAGTCTTCAAAGAACGCCTGCAAATCAACGACGCATTGAAGAACCTCTTCTTCATTAGGGATGTATATTAAACCACTTTCGATCAGTTCGAGCAACATGTTTGTATCTATAAAATGAGGAAGTTCCATTACTTCAACACGATCATCGGTATGAATTTTAAGTAAATTAAAAATAGCTCTTCCATGAGGAAGATGAATTAATGAACGTTCAGGAACTTCCATTTCGATTCCGTATATCTCGGCAAGCTCCCGCACAGTTGGGCGCAGCTGCATCGGATTAGGTGTAATTAACGCAATTTGATAAGGTTTCGCAGCACCTTGTTCGATAAGTTTGCCTGCACGTTCAACAATGTAGTCGAGCTCTTCCTCTTCAGAAATGAAACGCAATATCGTTAAGGAACGGTCACTAACGTCATTAACTTTTGAATGAAAAATAGACTGTGCCAGTTGATGAACAGTGCTATGGGCAATGTGTCCAGACTTTAGTGATTTCCAATTCGCTATAGGAACAAAGTTTGTATAAGTTGTTTTGATTGCTTCGAATGCTGGGTTTTGCGGAAAATCCAGATCAACTGGAACGAAGCAAATGATTCTCTTGCCCAGTTGTTGAAAACGGTTAATCAACATTTGATGCTTTGGCAACATAGGAAGAAAAAGCACCATCGAGCAAAAGCATATCAAAGTTTCCAAAGTCATATTCCTGAAGGAGCCGCACACAAGCTTGCCCATAATCAAGTACGCTCCGCTGCGAAAGTTCTGCTAAATAACTTTCATATAAATCACAAATGAGCTCCCATGATTTTGTTTCGTCAAGAGACCGAATTTCTTCTAAAGATAAGCCGCTTTGTGACAAAGTAAAAAAGCAATCAGCGATGTCTTGCAAAGAGAATCTCCATGCAATATTATTGGAAAATGAATGTCTTTCTAAAATCCGTTCAATCATTACTGTGGATTCGCGTTTGGATAAAACTGTATACGGACTTGTTTTAATTAGTTGCAACAAAAAGCGATCCATTTCATAAAGAGAAAGTCCTTCTTCTTCGAGCCTTTTCGCTACTGCTGAAAAATCTATATCTTTATATGAGAATAACTCCTTGTAGTGATTTCTATAACTTTGCAACCTCCGGCGATACAAAATAAGGGTTGGAACGATATGAAGTATTTTCTTCTTTCCGTAAATATTTATATTTTCCTTAAGCCATTTATCTATGTCATCTGTATGTGGAGTACAAAATATTTCCACTTAAATCCCACCTGTATATATTTTCTAAAACATATAGTATAATATGAAAATAGAGATTATCAACATATATTATAAAGCAATTTTGGTAAATATAGATCCCATTGATTGTATTTTTTAGATGGTAGATAGGACTTATTTAGGTCTTTTTAACCGATTGTGGTCACAGAGGAGGAATATCGATGCAAAAAGATGATGAAAAGCTTTTGGAAACTATATGCCAAAAACACGGCATCCAACCTTCCTATCTTAAACGGCTGTTTCTTATCGAGAAGGAATATGCAGATAGGAATATGGATACAAGAAGGGGTATCTATAAGGATATCAAGAAGAAAATTGAAGAATGGACGAAGTGAAATAAGGAGAGAGAGGCATGATTTTTGAGTATATAAAATTTAAAAATTACCGCCCTTATTACGGAGAGCAGTTTCTTCATTTCCGAAATCGAGAAAATGAGGTATCTTCATTATACAGGAAAAATATTGTGTTGATTGGTGGATTAAATGGACATGGAAAAACGTCATTAATTAATGCGATCTTTATTTGTTTTTATGGTCGCCGTAAATTCAAGGCCAAAGAGTATGAGGAATTGCTCCGAAATGCTGTGAACAAAAAGCACCTTGCCGAAGGGGGGAACAAGGGTTCGGTTGAACTTGCTTTCACGGACCATACGGGAAGCTACGCCATTGAGGTGGTTTTTAACCATCAGGAGCTCAAGGAAACAAGGCGTATATATCAGCTAAATGAGGAAATGCGGAAGGTACGAGAAATTGCCACGACAGAGCAAGCGTTTTACGAGTTTATTGATCAACGCATTCCGATGGATGTTTCGCAATTTTTCATCTTTGACGCGGAAAAGATTCGCGATTTGGTCGGCGAACAGGACAGCACTGAGACGATCCGAGCCATCCAAAAAGTCGTTTCTTTAGAGCTTTATAATCAATTATTGAAAGATTTGGACCATATATCTAAGGAACTGGCAAGGGATATGAAGAAGCAGGTAAAGGATAGCGATATCGAGGCTGTTCTTGACCGTGCTGATGAAATTAGCAATCAGTTAGATAAGTATCAAGATGAGGAAACAAAGATTGACGATCAGTTAGCGGTGTTGTCTGATGAGGTAAGGCAACTTGAGCGTGAGCGGCGGCAACTTATTGCCCAATCAAGCGCAACAAAGCAAGAATTGAGTCGCTGGATCGGCGAATATGAGGAAAAAGTAAGCCACTATCGGACTTCGTTGAAGAAATTTAAAGAAAAAGACCTTTACCAGTTTATTCTGCTTCCGGCCATTCGCCAGTTGAAACAGAACATAAGAAAAGAACGCGAATATTTGGATGCAAAATATAAGGAAAAGATGAAGTTTGCTCCATACGAACAATTTATTGAAAAACTTCTAGAAGTTGGTGTTTTTCCGCCGCTTTTAAAAAGTCAAAAAAATCAACTAAAAATAAAAGGGAAGGATATTTGGGCGGAATTAAACAATATTCAACGGACACTTCTTGAGGAAGATGTAAAAGTCATTCATGACTTGTCGAATAAAGATTATCACTTTCTATTGCAATATCCGGAGGCAAAAGTCCAAAATGTCCGTACAGTACTTGAGGAAATGAAAAAAGCTGAGGAAATGCTCACAAAGTATAAAGTCCAATTCGATGATGCCCCTGATGCTGTGGATACAACTGAACTTGATGAAAAAATTAAGGAGTATCATCAACAGCTTGGTGAATTGAAGCAAAAGAAAAAACAAGTATTTTCAGCCATTCGTCGATTGCGTGACGAACATACAAGACTTCAGCGTGAAATTACGGAAAAGCAAAAGCTGCGGGATGAACTGAGGCCGGTTGAGCAAAAAATACAGTTATTAAACAAGTTGCGCAGTGCAACACAGGAGTTTATTGATCAGGTGACATTATTAAAAGCGAAACAATTGAAGCTTCAAGTGGAAACGATTATGGAACAAATGTTTCGGAAAAGTGAATTTGGTGAGGTGAAATTTCATCCGGAAAAATTTACTTTGACAATTTACGACAAAGAAGGTCGAGAGGTCGACTTAATGTCGAGATCAGAGGGAGAAAAGCAGTTGATTGCCCTTGCTATGATTTGGGCGTTGACGAAAGTGTCGGGCAGTGAAATTCCATTTGTTATCGATACGCCGCTTGCTCGGTTAGACAGCATTCATCGGTCTAACCTTGTGCAGCATTACTTTACTAAATTAAGCGATCAAGTCATTATTTTATCAACGGACACAGAGATTACAAGCGATTTTTACAGTGAACTCGCTCCTTTTATTCAAAAATCGTATATTTTAAACTTTGTCGAAGAAGAGCAGTATACGAAGATTGAGGAAGGATATTTCTTTGAGAAGGTGAAAAATCCGTGGCTGGTATGAGATTATCGAAAACAGGTTTCGAGATTTTGCAAAGAGTCATGGCAGAACTTGAAATGGAACGTCCTGACGTATTAAGACTCGCATTTGCCAAAGGTTTAACTGAATCGGAACTAATTCGGGAACGGGAAAAAGAGGAGTTGGCCAATATTGAAATTCCCATGTCTGTTATTGCTAAAGGTGACGATGTGAAATTGATTAAACATTTAATCATTGATAAGATGCAAACTCAAATTAATGATGAATCATTGGATAAGCTCATTATTAGTTGTATAGAGCAAGGATTAGTAATCATGGATGAGGAGTTAAACTCTTTAACTGGGGCGGACAGTTACTTGTTTTATTTGTTAGAAAAGCACGGGATCGCATGAGTAATGTTAAGGAGGCTACCTAACTAAGTATTTAATTAGGTAGCCTTTATACATATTGACTTGCGCGGAGAGGACAGTGAATGGATTGATATAATGATGGTGAAAATATATTGGAACACTTCTATATACCGGTTTTGTCAAAGACAAAAGTTAAAAAGATCGATTGGGTATTTTTCCATTTATTCATTAGCTATGGCTGTCAAAGGAGCGAGTGCTCTCATATGAAGTGGGGAAAGGTATAATCGCTACACCTTTCCCGAGTGATATTAGCGACAGTAATATGGACAAATATGAGTTGATAGGTTAAGTTCTTTCACTGCTGCAGGCATGTTAATTAGCTTTTTCGCTGGAAAATCATCTAGTATATTTATTAAATCCTTGTGGTAATCCTTCCAGTCTAACGGAGTTGATTTCCGATTTGCTAAAAATAAACGTTTAGGGAAGATGACCGATTAAATGGACACACTTTTTATTGCGCTTTCTAATCCACTGCAGAAATGGTCAATATCATTCAAACTAATATACTTGCTTAATGACACTCGAAATGAGCTGCGAATTGCGAGCATGTTAAGTCCCATTTCCTTTAAAACATATGACGGTTCATTGATAGAGCATGCGGAACCTGTCGAGATTGCAAATTGATCCTTTAAAGCACGGATAATCAACTCATTGCTTACATTGGGGATTGTAAAGTTCACTACCCCAGGGATTTTGGCGGTTGGGTGTCCGTTAAATTGGATGGTAGGGAACAAATTATGTAGTTTGTTAATTAAGTATGTTTCTAACTCTATTAACTTTTGGTGATATTCTTGGTGATCCCGTTTTGCTATTTCCGCAGCCTTTCCGAGTCCAACGATATTATGCACACTTAATGTTCCAGAGCGATATCCATTTTCTTGATTGCCCCCATGCAAGAGAGGAGTGATTTTTGTTCGCAATCCAAGTTCTCTCTTGCGAATAAAGCACGCTCCAATCCCTTTCGGGCCGTACAGTTTATGGGCAGATAATGAGAGAAAATCAACCGGCGTTTTGGACAGATCTACCTCGATTTTCCCTACCACTTGGGTAGCATCCGTATGGAAAAAGGTATTTGGGCAATTTGATTTGACGTACTGCGACAAAGTTGGGATGTCATTCAAGGTTCCAGTCTCATTATTGGCCCACATAATCGATACGAGAATCGTGTCGTCGCGCAGAGCGTTTTTTAACGCTTCAAGCTGTACTTGGCCATAGGAATCAACGTCTAAATAGGTGACTTCAAACCCTTCATCTTCCAAGAATTTGCATGTCTCTAAAATAGATTTATGTTCGATTTTAGAAGTAATGATATGTTTTCCTTGCTTCTTATAGAAATGGGCAATCCCTTTTAGGACGAAGTTGTTACTTTCGGTGGCACAGCTCGTGAAAATGATTTCATCCGGTTCGCAAAAGAGTAAGGAAGCAACGCGAGTGCGCGCTTCCTCTACAGCTTTTTTAGCATTTTCTGCAAGTGTATAATACTTACTTGAAGGATTTCCATACTCCTCCATCAAGTATGGCCACATCGCTTCTCTAACCTCAGGGTCGATCGGCGTTGTTGCGCTGTTATCGAGATAAATCATTGTATCATCTCCAATTCGAAGTTCGCTAACCCTTTGATTAATTTCTCGTAATTCCCTGCGTACCTATATTCATTTTCCAACCACTTCGCTCCGCGGTCTAAATGTTTCTTAATCAAAGTAGGAAAGTATTCATGATCTGTAATAGGGCGACCAAGCTGCTGAGCGATTAGCGCCTTGTAAACAAAATCGTACTCTCCGGTCAAAGTATTACGGTTAAACTCCAAGCCGTTGGTATCCGAATCGAACGATTCGATTGGCTCTTTCGATAGAAGGGACAATGCAATAGCCAGTCGAGCGAGAACGTTTGGCGTTAGATTGGTACTAGATTGTAGCTGTTTTAAAATGTCCATTGTCTCTTTTGATGTCTTTAGGCGAAACTGCATAGATTAAATCCCCACTTTTTGAAAGAAATAATGGTTATCGATATGGACGCAGTTTGAACTGCGGTCATAATGCAAAGAAAATTCCTGCTGGATATACGGTTTCATTTGATTATAGTAGTATTCGTCGACTTCTGTATTCGTTGACAAGATAATGACCTGATTGGCAGCGATAGGCAAGTATTTTTGGATTAAGTTTTCTTTATGCGTCCGATCGAGGCGCCCGAACAATGTGTCTAGTACAAAAGGTATTTGCCGTTTGGACGCCTTTAATAAGGCCCAAAGCAGCGATAAAAAGAATAACTGCGTTTCCCCAGCTGACAGGGAATGCTTAAAAATAGGCCTGTTTGAGTGATTAAGCATTGTAAGCTCAAATGTTTGCGGGTCAATTTTAAACGAGTTTAAAAATTGGCCTTTACGCATCAAGGAATTAAACATTTGTAGAAAATATCTTTCTACCGTCCCTAGGTATTTTTTAACCTGCTCTTCTTGATAGCGAGATAAAACACGACTAAGCTTTTGGCACAACTCAAAAATGTTTTCATCTTTTTTCGCCTGACGAATCCGTTTTTGCAGTTTTTTCTTTTTTAGCAATCAGTTCCTGATAAAACTTCTCCGCTTCAAACAGCTTGGCTGTGTTGGCTTCAATTTCGTATTTGATTTGTTCATGAAGGCGGGCATGTTCGTTTAACTTGTTGATCATATCCTTTAACGATTCATCCGTCAAACTATGTTCGATCCGTTTTTTTAACGTATAGACTTCGTCAGTTAATTGATGAATCCTAGCGAACCATTCGTCAACCAGTTTTCCATCGAAACGACGCACGTGATTAAACAGATTTCTAATGGTTTGTTTTTGTTCAGAGTTCATTTGATGGATAAACTGGAACTGACCGAAATTGATGCCAACAGGTTTTATTGATTGAAACAGTTTCTCTTTCATTGCCTTGGCGAAAGAGGCCGCTGCTTCTCTTCCTTCGGAATCAGTAATGTGGAAATGGAGCGAAAGCTCCTTAAATAACAGCGGGAATGTTTCATTATTTAATTCCTCTTTCAATGCGTTGTACCTTTCAACGCGTTCCTCGGCCTCAATTTGTGTGATAGTTTGTTGCAGTAACTTCTGTGTAATGACAAAAGGCAGCAACTCCGCCGCTGCTTCTTTAATCTTTTCGGTGATATGCTTCTTTTCCTGCTCCATAAGAAAAATTTGCTCGTTTAAAGCTTCTCTCTCCCGGGCGATCATTCCTCCTTTGTTGGAGAATTCCTGTTCGAGCTCCCGGGTCTTAACTTGTATGTCTTTCATTTGCTCTTTTAGTTCAGCAATTCGTTTTTCAAGGCTGCGGATCACATTTTCCTGGTTGCGGAGGTCATATTCAATTTGTGTGTATTCCTTTTGCTCTTGGGTTAAGTTGGTAAAAATGTTGTCCTGCTTTAAATATTTAAGCAAATCCTCTTTTAACGTATCGAACAAGTCGAGATTGAATAACGTCATAAATGCCTCTTTTATATTTTGCTCAAATTGCGAGTCGAGGACATATTGTTGGACTCTTTCGCCATCGAAAAACAAAAAGTCAAACAGGCTCGGCGGTAAGTTGCGCCGCAAGAAGTGATTGAACTCTTCCATTTGGTTGTCGGTGAGCAGAGCATCATTTTTATAAATTTGTAGGTGCTCCTTGATTGTCTCTCCCGTTAGTTGCCATTGGCGAATAATATAGTAGTTTTCCGGCTCCCCGTTATTGTACAGGGTAAAATTCATTTCCACCCCTGCCATTTTATTTCCTTCGGCTCGAGAGTAGATATTGATTTTGTCCTTAACGAAATCTATATATTTTGCATTTGCTGATTTATATCCTAGAAACAATGGGCCGTAAAGCGCCAGCTTGATTGCGGATAAAAAGGTAGTTTTTCCTGTCCCGTTTTCTCCACCAATTAAAATAATGTTGGAGCGATCTTTTTGTTCCCGAAAATAAACTCATTTCGTCCGTAATAAATCCCAAAGTTTGTAATCACGAGTTTGTTAATTTGCATTGCTGTCACCTTGTAGATGTTCAAAATGTAGCCATTCTTCATTTAAGATTCGGTTAATGTCTTTTAGGATACCGTATCTATGTTTATAGCCGTAGTGACGAAATTCAAGATTGACTAATTTTTGTACGAGCTCAAATTCTACTTCTTCTTCATGACAAAGCTGTTTTAGAAGCTTAATGTCTTCGTTTTCTAGAAATTTGCTTTCCTCCACGTCCCAATTTGGACGATGGCCGTATACTTCTTCGTAAATTGATAAAACGGAGTCTTCCCAATCCCCTTTTTCAAACCAAATTTTGCGGATTTCTTTTAATTCCTCAATCGTGATGAGCTCGTATTTCGGATGATTAGGATGTTGTAGCTGCTTTTCGGTTTTCAGCAATTCTTTCAAAATTTCTTTGCGATGTTCAAGCGTATAAGGGCCTAGCCCTAGTCGTTTGTTTTCTTCATCGCCGATCAAGTATACTGAGCCATTTGCCCGTTTCTTTTCTCTATATTTTTCATTATCTCGGTTTTCTAAAAGCCAGTTTCTAAATCGTAAAAGGGGCATCAGCCATTCGTCTCCCGATTCAATAAATCCTTTCAACGATTTATCCTCTTGCACTACTGTGCATACCCAGCACCCAAAACGGCTATTGCCGCACGAAGGGGTTGAGTTGTCAATCACTAGAGGACATTCACCCTGGCTGTCTTGGTATAAGGCAAGCAAGTCAGCGTTGTCGGCTCCCCAAGGGTTGGGAACTTGCATTAAATAAGTCCAAACATCGTCAAGAGAAAAATCTTCAATTGGCGCATAAACATAAGAGTTTGGGAGCTTAGTATGACGGCGCAAAATTTTCCCCTCGACTTTATGTGTATTCATTACTTGCGCCCTTGTGGAGCTTTCCGACTTTCGCACGCCTAGTACGACAATTGTTTCACCAAATTCTGATACCTTATCTAAGATGAAGTTGTTAGCTGGGTCTATTTTTAGACGGTCTGTACACCATCTGAACTTCTGTCGGGGAGCTGGGTAGCCTCGGCCAATCAAGTTAACCCAGAAAGTATTTGAAATATTAGGTATTACTTTTTCAACATGAATCGGGAGTTCAAGTTCGTTAGCAGCTTTTTTCATTTTCAATAATTGTGTATCAATATGTTCAAGTATTTTTGGGTTTTCTACCATGGTATCAGACGAGATAATGTAGACAGGCTTTATCAACTCATTTTTACTCATGGATGCCAGTGCATAAAAAATAATCTGCACAACGACGGTCGAGTCTTTTCCACCGCTAAAGCCCACAACCCAAGGACGGTCATCTGATTTATACACATCTTGGACATTTTTATATAAATCTTCTTTTTTGTGTTTTAAAAAATAATGCAACCCCATTACTTTATACCCCTTTTAAAAATATAAAGATAATCAATTGTGTAAGCTTTATGTAACAAGTGGTTCGGTATATTATGTAAGTACATACATATAGTAAACAATTCGATAATACATAAGGAGTCTAATATAATATTTTAAAACATTAACTATATCACTTCAAGAAATGATCGTGCAATAAAAGTTGATGTTACAGATTTCTTCTACAATTTTCCTGTCCAAAAGGTTATAATGAAATCGCATCATCTTCTGATGAGAAAAGTAGGGGGTTACTATGGTAGAAAAGTGTGTAAAGTGCAACCGTCATGATGTTGAGTTGTTGAAAACAGGGGATTTACGCAAGAATCACATCGAACTGATGTGCGAGCAATGTATTCTCGCAATATATGAGGAGAGGATCAAAAGGGAAAATGTGGTGTGCGATGAGTGCGGAGGTGAGTTATATGTTTATATTGACGATGAAATGGTGTGGTTCGCCTGCATCCAAGACCCGGAGCATATGGGGGATGGGGAATATTTGCTCGAGCCGCTTGATCCGCCGGAAGGTGAAAGTTGGTTCTGACCTCTTGAATACCTAGAATCCATTTGGAGGGCAAGATAAGGTAGGATGACAAAGCTGTATGTCTCCCTACGCTGCTCTCCTTATTAATTATAGGTCGATATATAGGATAAGCTATCAATTTATTAGGAAATCGAGGTTAATGTTTCGATGCATGTATAGTTGAAGGAGTCGCTTTCTTATGAGCTGGGATTTAAAAGTCGGTGAAATGAGAGAAGTATATTTGACGGAGCAGCAACTTTGGCAAATGTTTAATTTCTTTTTTTCGCCCAAATCGAAGAATACGACTACCTACAAGTTTGGACTGATTAAATCGTTGATTGAGAACCTTTATAATGTCAATGAAAACTTAGAAGTGAGTTATTATCGTTTGTTTGAATCATTTACCAAAATCTATTGGAACCTAGTTGTGCATCATCGTTTGAGGCAAAGCAATCATCCGACAAAGAAATCAGCGGTAGAAATGATTTTGCTTCGATTTCAGCGTGAGCAACACATCCCAAATGACATGCGCTTTGACCAATTGCCGCCTGACCTTCAGTTGGCGATGATAGAAGAAGTGAAAAAAAGCGCCAAGCGTTATGTCATTGGAGCGTTGTATGGTGATTTCCGCGGGGTAATCTATACGTTTGATATAAAAGCGGAGTATATGCAACTAAACAGCGCTGTTTATCAATTTATGTTGAAATACCAAAAGGTGATTACATACTTAACCAACTATCACCTTGCCCTATATTTAGAAAAACATAATGAAGCTGAGGACACCATGCATATACTATTGAAAGTAGAGAATGTATCAAAACGTTCATCATTAGATAAGTTTTATCATATCCTTACTTCTTTTTTGGAGAAAAGGTGTTTTTATTGTGGCAAGTCATTGAGTGAACGAAGAAAGGCACATGTTGACCATTTCATTCCTTGGAGTTTTGTACAGGCAGATCACCTTTGGAATCTAGTATTAGCATGCAGCGAATGCAATTTGTCAAAAAGGGATCGGATAGCGGACGGCGTCTTTTTAACTTCTTTAATTGACCGAAACGAGAAATTAGGTTCTTTAAATGAGAGCATCATTAAAAGAGAGTTTGCAGTTTATCGGCCAGAGAATCTGCGAAAGCTATATGATTACTGTATAATCAATGGCTTTGAAAATCAATGGACACCGAAAAACCATCTTCGTGAATAGCCGGACGAATTTCATCGCATCGTTGGGAATCGTCCATCTCTCACTTTTTTCGACCTTGCTGCGGCTGTTGGATGTCCTTGTCCAGCTGGCTTAGTTTTTACATCACTTTATAAAAAATGAAAAGGAGTTGAGACGGTGGCTTTGGTTTGTTGGTCAATACCAGATTTTTGCAGAAAGGTCTCTGGCTGCTGTCTTTGTAAGGCAGCCCAAGCGTGGGGGATGCGGGATCGCTCGGTCCACTTCCCGTTGTGAGAGGGGATGCCCCGGAAAGCCCCCACCTCTAAGCGTGAGCGTAGGCGGTGGGAGGAGGCCATTGGAATCAAAAAGAAGGGGGGTGATCCGTATGTCAGCGATTTTCGCGTTTGTTGCAGGAACTCTTTCTTTCTTTTCTCCTTGTATTTTCCCGCTTATTCCTGCTTATGTCGCTCATTTGACAGGGACGAAAGTGGCAGAAAATAAAATTCAAGCCCGAAAACAGGAAATTGTTCTTCGCTCTCTTGCTTTTATTGGCGGATTCAGCATCATTTTTGTGCTGATGGGCGCAACGGCAAGCGCGATCGGGCAAATGTTGATTCAATATCGAGGATTGATGGAAAAACTCGCCGGTCTATTTATTATCGTATTTGGGCTGCAAATGGCGGGTGTTCTCTCCTTTCGTCTGCTGATGAAGGAAAAACGTTGGGATACAAGCGTGAATAAAACAAAAGGGTGGCTCAGTTCTGTATTTGTCGGAATGGCGTTCGCTGCGGGTTGGACCCCTTGTGTGGGATTGACACTGTCATCCATTTTGTTGTTGGCGAGTTCAACGGAAACGCTATATAGTGGAATGGCACTTCTCTTGCTTTATTCTCTCGGATTGGGCGTCCCGTTTTTGTTCATTTCTCTCGTCATGACAAAATCATTGCAAATTATCAAAAATGTGAACCGCTGGCTTCCGGTGTTGGCGAAAGTGAACGGCTGGTTGCTCGTTGTGCTTGGCGGTTTGCTTTATACGGGGCAGATGACGAAAATTAGCGCCTTGTTGTCGAGTTACTCGATCTTTTCGTTTTAGCGTGGGGGAGGGAGAAATTTGAAAAAAGCAGCCGTGGTATTGATGCTTCTCGTTTTGACAGGATGGGCGATCTACGATACATTTTTACAAAAAAACAACTTTGAGGAAAAAACAGAAGGAATGAGTAGCAGCCAAGCAGTTGAAGGAATTCAAGTGGGAAACAGGGCGCCTGATTTTGCGTTGCGAACGCTTGACGGAGAAGAAGTGCGACTGTCCGATTTTCGTGGAAAAAAAGTGATTGTGAACATGTGGGCAACATGGTGTCCGCCGTGCCGTGCAGAAATGCCGGATATGCAAACGTTTTATGAAGAATACAAAAATCAAGGAGTAGAGATTGTAGCGGTGAACTTGACTAAATCGGAGAAGAATTCGGAACAGGTGGCGCGCTTCATTGAAGAGTACGGTATTACATTTACAGTGGTTCTCGATGAAAAAGGAGAGGTATCCAAACGATACCAAGCTGAGGCGATTCCGACAAGCTATGTAATTGATTCAGAGGGAATCATACGGAATAAAATGATTGGACCAATGAGCAAAGATTGGATGGTGAAGCAGATGAAGCAAATGGACTAAATCAAAGGCAAAGGAGACAGTGAGGATGGAAAAGGAACAACGACAGACGACGGAGGATTCGAAATATATTCAACAACATTTGGCGAACGAGCGGACTTTTCTCGCTTGGATTCGTACGTCGATCGCGGTGGTCGGGATCGCGTTTTTGGTTATCAATTTGCATGAAAAGTCAACGAGCAGCACATTGTCTACGGTGATTGTCCAATGGATCGGAGTGTTGGCGGTCGTTATTTCAATCTGCACGATTATGTTTTCAACTGCTAGTTATGTTATAAAAACAAAACAAATTAATGAGCAGACATTCCGGCCGTCACGTCCGTTAATTTGATTTTTAGCGGCCTTGTTGTTGTTGATTACCGGATTGTTCGGTTACTATTTTTTATCTTGCTTTGATGGTATGGGAAACTTCAACAAGTTTCCGGCAGGCTGGCGGTTAGGGTACCAATGTCCATGAGTGAAATGATTCAACTTTTCACCAAAAGCGAAGGTTGAAACGAAAGGGACAGGTCATTCGCTCCGGTCTTTTGATCAACATACTGTTGCACATTTCATTTGATCGAGGGATATAAAAATACCCTTTCTTTTTTTGGGATCAAACACTGAAAAAGCAGCGAAAACAACGCTGCTTTTTTTGTTGACAAACGAAAAACCATTCGATAATATAGTTAGTGAAATACACATACGTGTATATGTATATAGCTGAGTTGAGTACTCAAACATAATCGGGAAAATATTCGAGGAGGTTGTTTTTGTTGAAAGTGGCGATTATTGCAGCGAACAGCGGGTTGTTTGATGCGTACAAGGTGTTTAACATTGCGACAGCGGCTGCGGCGGCAGACGCAGAAGTCGGTGTGTTTTTCACGTTTGAAGGGTTGAACCTTATCCATAAAGAGGCGCACAAACAATTGCCGATTCCTGAAGGGAAAGAGCATTTCCAACAAGGGTTTCAAAAAGCGAACATTCCATCGATTACCGAGTTGCTTCAAATGGCGCAAGAAATGGGTGTCAAGCTGATCGCTTGCCAAATGACGATGGATGTCATGGGGCTTGATAAAGACCAATTCGTCGATGGCGTTGAGGTGGCGGGAGCGGCGACGTTCCTGCAGTTTGCGAAAGACGCCGATATTACATTGGCCTTCTAATAAGGGAGAGGAGGAAGGAGAGTATGGCACAAGTCACTGTCTATACCACAACGACATGCCCGTATTGTGTCATGGCGAAAAATTTTTTGCGCGCTCAAGGGATTCCGTTTAAGGAAGTGAATGTCGAAGTTGATCCGGAAGCAGCGCGGAAGCTAGTGGAAACAACTGGGCAAATGGGCGTACCACAAATCGAAATCGGCGGTCGTTGGGTGCTCGGGTATGATCCGGATGCCATTATGGCACTGTGGAACCAAACGAATCATCGTTGAGAATAACGTATCGTTCACGAAAACTATGCGAGTAGGAGGGGATAAGGTTGGCAAAAACGATTTCGGTCAAAGAGATCGCCAATAAGATCATTGGCGGCGAGGAGCTATTCATTGTCGACGCCCGCAATCCCGAAGATTTTGCTGATTGGCGTATTGAAGGAAAAGGAGTCGAAGTCGTCAACATTCCGTATTTTGAAGTGTTGGATGGCATTGAACCATATTTGGACCGTTTACCGAAAGAGAAAAGCAAAACGATTTATGCCGTTTGTGCGAAGGGCGGCTCGTCGGAGTTTGTGGCTGAGCAGCTGGAGGCGGCAGGCTATGTGAACGCCTATTCGATCGAAGGCGGGATGAAGGCGTGGAGCGAACATTTGGAGCCGGTGAAAATCGGTGACCTGAAAAGCGGAGGGGCGATTTACCAATTCGTCCGCCTTGGCAAAGGGTGTCTTTCGTACCTCGTTGAGTCCAATGGTGAAGGAGCTTTGATTGACACCAATCGCATGACGGATGAATATGTTCGCTTTGCGGAAGAACGAGGCATTACGATCAAACATGTGTTGGATACCCATTTGCATGCTGACCATATTTCCGGTGGCCGCAAATTGGCGGAGCAACTAGGTGCAACGTATTACTTGCCGCCAAAAGATGCGGAAGAAGTGACGTTTGCTTACACGCCGATTCAAGACGGTGATCGCATTCGCGTAGGTCATGTCGTGATTGAAGCACTATACTCACCGGGACATACGATTGGCAGTACATCGTTTATTGTAGATGATCAATATTTATTAACTGGCGATATTTTGTTTGTTGATTCGATCGGACGCCCAGATTTGGCAGGGAAAGCGCAAGACTGGGTGAGCGATCTGCGGGAAACCCTTTATCGTCGCTATAAACAATTGGCGGACGATTTAATTGTGTTGCCAGCCCATTATATGAGGCCGAAGGAAATGAACGAGGACGGCAGTGTCGCTGAGCGGTTGGGGGTTTTGTATAAGAAAAATCACGGACTGAATATTTCTAGTGACGAAGAGTTTCGTCGTACCGTGACAGAAAACTTGCCGCCGCAACCGAACGCTTATCAGGAAATTCGTCAGACCAATATGGGAAAACTGCATCCGACAGAAGACGAACAACGGGAAATGGAAATCGGTCCAAACCGTTGCGCCGTTCGATAAAAACGAAGCCGGCGTTTTCGAATGCCGGCTTTTTTCATCGGCTTGAAAAGTCGAGATTTCGTGGTTCTTGAAACCAAACCGCGCAGTGGTTGTTTCTTCAATTGAGAAATCTTATGAATAATATGTTGGTGAAGGGCGAAACAAAGAATATGATTAAAATGAAAAGTCGGGAATAGGAGGGGAACAAATGACAGGGCATCGTTTTCATCATGAACATGCCGAACGGTTATTGGATCCAAAGCGCAAAGAATGGATCGATCCGGAGAAGGCGATTTCGATATTGTCAGTGAAACCGGACGACACGATTATGGATCTAGGGGCTGGGAACGGCTATTTCACAATTCCTTTGGCGCAAGCAACAAATGGGAACGTATATGCGGTTGACGTGCAGCCTGAGATGATCGAATTGCTAAAGCAGCGGGCGCAACAGCTAGGGATGACGAACATACAGTACCAAGTCGCGGATGTCGTTTCGACGTCGCTCTCTTCCCGCTCCATCGATAAAGGCATCATGGCGTTTGTCTTTCATGAAGTGGAACAAAAAGATGCTGCCATTGACGAAATTCGCCGTGTGATGAAACCGGATGGGACGTTTCTTTTGATTGAATGGGAAGCGATAGAAAGCGAAATGGGGCCGCCCTTGCATGAGCGCATTCCGTCCGATCAGTTGCTTTCCTATATGAAACAAAAAGCGGGGCATGTGGAACTTGTCCGTTTCCATCCAGCTGTCTATGGCTTGTTGATTCGTTGGACGTAATCGGATTCTTTAGAGGGTGGATGATCGAACCGAGCACGCAGTGCAACAATGCCCTTCTTGATTTGAGGAGTTTTATTTTTGAGCTTCGTTCTTCTTGGTATCACTGGCCTTTTAGAAGGCCGGTGAATAATGGGGACTATAAGGGATGAAAAACTGACGTGACAAGGTTTCTCCATTTGAGAAATATTGCTGGAGAACAGAATGTTTCGTTACATCACCAGCTTTTTTAGAAGGCTGGGGAAAAACTACGGTTTCCTTGTTTGTGGGAAACAAGGCGTTTGGAAATACATTCTTGTTTATTATATACTGTTTAGGGTATATAATCACTTTGCATAGGTGAAGAAGAGGAGGGGGAGCTGTTGATTGGGGGCAGTTTGTTGCTGATTTTTCTCATTGTGTTAGTCGTAGCGCTGTATCGACGCTATGGTCCTGTAAAAGGTGTTTTGTGTCTTCCAGTCGATCAAGTGTCGAATCGCTTGCTTATTGTCGATTTGCGTGATTATAATGAAGTCAATGACCATGTTTTTCGTCACGCCCTGCATATTCCGGTCGCCTATATTAAACGGCAGGTGCCGTCCATTCCTCGGCAGCCGTTGCATGTCGTGGCCCAAGATGCGGTCGAAAAAAATGTTGGCATTCGGCTGCTGCGCAACTACGGTTATGAGGTGAAAAGCTACTCAATCGCGGCTTGTGATTGCCGAAAAAGGAGGCGAACAAATCGATGGAATACAATAAAGAAATCAAAAACCGCTTAAAGCGGATTGAAGGACAAATTAAAGGCGTCCTCGGCATGATGGAACAAGGCAAAGACTGCAAGAGCGTCGTTTCCCAGCTGTCGGCGGCGCGCAATGCCATTGATCGCGCCATTGCCGTCATCGTCAGCACCAATTTGGAACATTGCCTGCGGGAAAGCATGGAAAAAGGAGAAAGCACAGACCATCTCGTCAAAGAAGCCGTCGAACTATTAGTAAAAAGCCGTTAATACGTTGATCAACAAAAAAGATGTTGACAACGTTCTTTTTCTTGTAGTAATATACCCATAGGGGTAATGGTAATAAACTTTATCTAACTAAGGAGGTCATCAATGATGAATGTAGCAAAAGTATTGGACGCCAAAGGATTGGCTTGCCCGATGCCGGTGGTAAGAGCGAAAAAAGCGATGGATGAATTGCAATCGGGTCAAGTGCTTGAGGTGCATACGACCGATAAAGGTGCGAAAAACGATTTGCCGGCATGGGCGAAAGCAAGTGGCCATACAGTTATTGATATGAAAGAAGAAAATGGCGTGTTGATGTTCTGGATTCAAAAAGGATAATTTTTATTGGTTTATATACCTGTATAGGTATATGAAGGAGGCAACGAGATGACACAGCCGAAGAAAAAGACGACGATCATCTTGTTCAGCGGCGACTATGACAAAGCGATGGCCGCTTACATCATCGCCAACGGCGCCGCGGCTTACGATCATGACGTGACGATTTTCCATACGTTTTGGGGGCTGAACGCCTTGCGGAAAGAGGCACCCGTTCCGGTGCAAAAAGGGTTTCTTGAAAAGATGTTCGCCAAAATGATGCCGCGCGGCGCCGACCGCATGGGATTGTCGCGCATGAATTTTGCCGGCATCGGCTCGAAGCTGATCAAAAAGGTAATCAAAAAGCATAACGCCATGCCGCTTCCACAGCTGATCGAGATGGCGAAAGAGCAGGGTGTGAAGCTTGTCGCCTGTCAAATGACGGTCGATTTGCTTGGGCTGAAACCGGAAGAATTGATCGACGGCATTGAGTTTGCGGGGGTGGCTGCGTATTTGGCTGATGCTTCCGAAGGAAATGTGAACCTATTCATTTAATCATCTTAACTCGCGAGGGAATCGTATGGTACAAACAGTGATCAACATTATCCTGTTCGCTTTGCTTGCTTGGTTTCTCGCTAGTCGTTTCATTCCGCCGAAAGGAGTGCAGATGATCACAACGGCGGAGTTAAAGCGGCGATTGAAACAATCTGGTGTGCAATATATTGACGTGCGCACTCCGATGGAGTTTCGTTCTTTCCACTTGCCGGGCTTTCGCAACATCCCGCTGCACGAATTGGCTGCACGCGCTCGCGAACTATCGAAAGAAAAAGAAGTGGTGGTCATTTGCCAAAGCGGGATGCGAAGCCAAAAAGCAAGCAAATGGTTAAAGAAAATGGGATTTCAGCATGTGACGAACGTCAAAGGCGGCTTAAACGCCTGGCAGTAGAGGAGGATGACGATGAAAACCATTACGCCGAAAGAGGTGGAAGAACGGCTTCGTGCCGGAGAGTCACTTCGGATCATTGACGTGCGCGAGCCGGATGAAGTGGCCGCAGGAAAAATTCCGGGAGCGGTCAACATTCCGCTCGGTTTGATTGAGTTCCGCATGCATGAATTGGATAAAAAGAAAGAATACATTCTTGTCTGTCGTTCCGGCGGCCGAAGCGGTCGTGCGGGAGAGTTTCTTGACAGCCGTGGTTACCGCGTCGTCAACATGACAGGAGGCATGCTGGCCTGGGAAGGGCCTGTCGAATAAACCATAGGGAGGAAATCAGTCAAATGATCAAAGTGGATATGATTGTCGATGCGAAAGGACTGTCCTGTCCGATGCCGATTGTCCGCACGAAAAAGGCCATCGGTGAGCTGCAGTCAGGCCAAGTACTGGAAGTGCAGGCGACGGATAAGGGGTCCAAGGCCGATATGAAAGCGTGGGCGGAAAGCACAGGACATCAATATTTAGGGACGATTGAAGAAGATGGGGTGTTGAAACATTATATTCGCAAGTCAGCGGAACATGAAACACGTAACGAAGTGACATTCCCTCATGTCGTATCGAATGAACAACTGCAAGAAAAATTTCACGATCCGGATTCGTTCGTCTTGGATGTCCGTGAACCGGCGGAGTATGCGTTCGGCCATATTCCGGGGGCGGTTTCGATTCCGCTCGGGGATCTTGACAGCCGAATGGCAGAGCTTCCGAAAGACAAAACGATTTATGTCGTATGCCGCACAGGGACACGGAGCGATTTGGCCGCGCAAAAGCTGGCTGAAAACGGATTTGACCGTGTGCGGAACGTCATTCCAGGCATGTCGCAGTGGAATGGGCCGCTTGATTCCGCTCAATCATAATTGAGCGGCCTTTTTTAACAAACTAATATACACTAGGGGGTATATAAACATGATGAAAGAAATGACTGTGCAACAAATGACGGAAAAGGTGTTAAACAAAGAATCGTTGTTTATCTTGGATGTTCGCAATGAAAGTGATTTTCGCGATTGGAAAATCGAAGGGGAAAACTTCGCGTATTTGAACGTACCGTATTTTGAGTTGGTTGACGGAGTTGACTCCATTGTCGACCGTCTTCCGAAAGACCAAGACATCGTCGTCGTGTGCGCGAAGGGTGGATCGGCGGCATTTGTCGCTGAGCAGCTGGCAGAAGCCGGGTTTGACAACGTGTATACGCTCGCCGGCGGGATGCAGGCGTGGAGCGAGCATCTCCATCAAGCCAAGGTATACGAAGATGATCAATTAAAAATTTACCAATTCATTCGTGTCGGCAAAGGATGTCTGTCGTACATGGTCCTCTCCGGCGACGAAGCACTTGTTGTCGATCCACTCCGGTTCATTGATGTGTACGAACAAGTCGCCCAACAAGAAGGAGTAACGATCACGCATATCGTGGACTCGCACTTGCATGCCGATCACTTATCCGGAGGCAAAGCGCTGGCCGAACGAACGGGAGCAGCATATTACTTGATGAAAAGCGAAGGGGCGGTGTTCGATTTTGAGCCGCTTGAGCAACATGAAACGATCGACTTTGAAAACGTCCATCTTGAAGTGCTGGCGGTGAAAACGCCGGGTCATACGCCAGGCAGCGTCTCGTTCTTCGTCAATGGCAAATGGTTGTTCTCAGGTGACACCATCTTTGTCGGTGGTCTCGGACGCCCGGACCTTGGCGGCAAAGTGGCCGAATGGGCGGAAGATTTGTATCACACCGTATATGAAAAAGTGGCGGCCATGGCTGATGATGTCATCGTCTTGCCGGCGCACTACGCGAACTTAGATGAAGAAATCAACGCGGAGGGGTATGTCGGTGATACGCTGGGCCGCATCCGTGCCCGCAATGAGATGATGCAAAACAAAGCGAAAGACGAATTCATCGATCTCGTCATCCAAGGCGCCAAGACGGAAACCCCGCCGAACTTTGAAGACATTGTTGCCATCAACCGCGGTCTCAAAACGGTGGATATCGAAACACAACGGGAGCTTGAGATCGGTCCGAACCGCTGCGCGCTGCATCATACTCATGCCTAATGGGCGGTTGCTTAGGTAGAGGGGGATGTGCTGAACAGATCCCCCTCGTTTTTCAATGAAGATCAAGAGAGGAGGCGTAAAAGGTGGACATATCGCTTCAGTTTATCATTGTCATCTTTTTGATCGGCTTTATCGGCTCCTTTATTTCCGGTATGGTCGGTATTGGTGGATCCATTATTAAATATCCAATGCTTTTATACCTCCCGCCGTTGTTTGGGCTCGCAGCATTCAGCGCCCATGAAGTATCCGGTATTAGCGCCGTGCAAGTGTTTTTCGCGACGATCGGCGGCGTATGGGCGTACCGGAAGGGCGGCTACTTGAATAAATCGCTCATTTTGTATATGGGGGCAAGCATTTTAATTGGCAGTTTCGTCGGCGGCTATGGCTCGAAGCTAATGAGTGAAGGAGCGATGAACGTTGTCTACGGCGTGCTGGCGGCGTTGGCAGCGATCATGATGTTTGTGCCGAAAAAAGGGATCGATGACATTCCGCTCGACCAAGTGACATTCAACAAATGGCTGGCGGCCGTCTTGGCGTTTCTCATTGGCATCGGGTCCGGCATCGTCGGGGCGGCGGGGGCATTTCTACTTGTACCCGTCATGCTCGTTGTCTTGAAAATTCCGACTCGAATGACGATCGCTACTTCTTTGGCGGTGACGTTCATTTCCTCGATCGGCTCGACGTTCGGGAAAATCGCTACGGGTCAAGTGGACTACATTCCAGCGTTGATTATGGTCATCGCAAGTTTGCTTGCTTCACCGCTCGGGGCGAAAGCCGGACAAAAGATGAATACGAAAGTGTTACAAGTGATCTTGGCAGTATTGATTTTGGCGACAGCAGTGAAAATTTGGGTGGATATTTTATGAGTGGATCGATGGACGACGGAAAACGATATGTGTGAAGGCGAAAACGGATCATGCTTCGCCTTTTATTTTTTACAAATCTGTTTGGGCATGATAAACAGTGGGAAACTATTCACGAAGGGAAGAATAAGCAATGTTTCATTACACGATTCACGTAACAACAGGTTTGAACGAAACGATCGAGCGTTTGGAAGAACACTTGAAACAAGAAGGGTTTGGCGTGCTCTGGCGGTTTAGCGTCACGGAGAAGCTGCAAGAAAAAGGACTTGATTTTTCTACGCCGATGGTCATTTTAGAAGTGTGCAATCCGCAAGAAGCGGCGCGGGTGTTAAGTGAAAATCTCTTAGTCGGTTATTTTTTGCCGTGTAAAATCGTCGTCTATGTGGAAAACGGAGTGACAAAAATCGGCATGCCGAAACCGACGATGCTTGTCGGCATGGTCAGTGAACCGACGCTTGAAAAGTTGGCGGCTGATATCGAAAAGCGGTTGATCGCTTGCATCGACCGGTGCCGTTGATGGAGCGAGAAAGGGAAAACGATGGCTTCCCTTGGCAAATGAACGCCGTAATGGTGATATTGAACGAAGAGAAGGTGTCCCATCTTTTGGGGGACACCTTCTTCTGTACAGATAGGCTTGAGCTTGCTGCCGATTTCTTTTGCAGCGAGACTCCTTGCAAGGGGAATTGAACCAAGGATGGCAGGGCGTATTTACACTTTCTCCACTCCGGACGCTTTTTTCCATTCTTCCTGCCGCATCGTTGGCAGTGCTTGAGCGTCTTGTTTCAACTCGCGGTGCACAATCTCGTTTGGGTCGAGTCCGTTGCCGAGGGTGCCGTACACATGACCTTGCTTCGGCTCGATGAGCTCGCTATGTTCGTAGTAGATGCGCGGCGTTTTCCAAAGCGCGGCCAACGCTTTTTTCATCGGCATTTCATGGTAGCGGTCCGGCCACATTTGTTTGATATGTTCTTTCACGAGTGGATAATACTTCGAGCTCATCGCCGGAAAAAGATGATGCTCGGTATGATACGAGAAATTGAAGTGGAGAACATCCACCCACTTCGGTACGGTGACGGATAAGCTGTTCGCCAACGGGTCGTTGACCGGCACTAACGGATTGAGACGGTGATTGGTCGAGATGTAGCCCATGACGATCATGTTGGCGATCAGCAGCGGAAGTAAAAACGCGAACCACCACTTTTCCCAGCCGATCAGCCATAGCAACCCAAGCCAAGTCATCCACGGCAAGAAAAATTGAAGCAGGACAACGGCGCGGTTTTTCCAACGAAAATCTCGGAAAAAGGAAAACAACATCCGAATCGAGTGAACGGTAAACATTACCGACAAGGAGCTGAACGCGAAAAAGGCGCGGATCGGGAATGGAATGCGGTATACCCAGCGCAACAGACGGCTTTTCGCCAATTGTTCCATACTTGGCCAAGCGTCAGGGTCTTTTTCTTCATGTTGGGTATGCACATGGTGGGTGGCGTTATGCCATTTTCGCCATAGCTTCGGCCCGGTGCAGAGCGGCCAAAAGGCGATCGCCCCGAGCAGATCGCGCAACCACGGCGTTTTGACGACCGTGCCGTGCAATATTTCATGGCCTAAAAATCCTAATGCGGCAAAACTGAAACCGAGCACAACAGAAATGAGGAGGTTCCATATTGGATGAAGAGACAGAAGTGACACAGCGAGGATGCCGCCAGTAACCAATAAGAAATAAGCCAACCCTCCAAACAAACGGGACTTCACAGGTTGAAACGCTTTTTTCGGCAAATGCGGGGCAATTTTCGCCGCATACCAACCGAACGGGTGAAAATCATTCATTTATGAGTCTCCTTCCAAACTACTCTTCACGTGACACGCTGTGGTGAAAATCTACTCGCGTTTTCGCCACGCGAAGATTGAATGAGGTGATCAAAAAAGCGGCTTTCGATCCCTCAATAAATATGGAAGGATCCAGGAAGCTTTTCGTCGTTATAAACTCCATTATACCACTTTTTGGTTTGTTTTGTCTATAAGGGAATAAAAAATGTAGTTGGGGAATCGGGCTAGCTACAACATCATAAACAACGTCCCCGCGGTGATGAGCAGCCCCCCGATCACGACTTTTGCTGACATCGCTTTGCCGAGAAACATGGCAAACAAAATCGTCAACACTAAGCTTGACTTGTCGATGGCCGAGACACGGGACACATCACTGATTTGGATCGCTTTGTAAAAACAAAGCCATGATAATCCCATTGCTACTCCAGACAATCATAAAAACCACCAGCTCTTGGTGGAAATGGCTTTGATGCCGTGATGAGCGCCTGTCATCCAAACGATGCCCCAGGCAAGCACAAGTACGACCGCGGTGCGAATGGCAGTTGCCAAGTTCGAATTGGCGTTTTCGATACCGATTTTCGCCAGCACCGATGTCAGCGTAGCAAATACCGCCGCTAGCAAGGCATAAACGATCCACATACACATCCCTTCGCTCTCATTGAGAATCTTTCTCATCTGTTATACTATGAAAAGCCGGAAGATTTCACGTTTTTTCCATCGTTTTGTTATAATAGGGGAGCGGCCAAGAGGACGGTTGGAGCGGAAAGCAAGCTGCTATGGTTTGCGGGCAGCGACAGAGAATAGCGAAAGAGAGAGGGATGAATGGATGCTGATTGCTTTAGATATGGACGGAACGCTATTAAACGGGGAAGGAAAAATTAGCGAGCAAAACCGCAAGGCGATCATGGCTGCGCAAGCACAAGGTCATCTCGTCGCTGTCGTCACCGGACGGGCGCGCAAAGATGCGCTCGCCCCGCTTCGCGAGGCGGGGCTCGTCTGTCCGATTGCCAGCTTAAACGGAGCGATCGTGACGCTTGAAGACGGTACCGTCATCAGCCAAGCGCCGCTTGAGCGAACGGTGATCCGTCATGCGCTGGATTGGGTGCGTGAACAGTCTGATTTGTATTGCGAGACGTACGTAGGTGATGAGGTGTACGTCGGCTTGCACAACCGCGCCCAATGGGAGGCGCTCGCTTTGGAGAAGACCGAGGTGGCGCCAGAGGTGAAATGGATTGTGATGAAACAGTTTCAACAGGCGCGGGTGACGTACGTCGATGACATCCGCACGGTGTGGGACGACCCGAAGCGGGTGATCTATAAGCTGCTGATTTTCTCCCTTGACCGCGAACGTCTGCGCGATGCGGCGTCCCACTTTGACCCGCTGCCGGGCGTGACGGTCACGTCATCGCATCCGCACAACATTGAGGTGAACAACGAACGGGCGACGAAAGGGGAAGCGCTCAAGCAGCTTGCCTCCCATTACGGCATCGATTTGCGCAATACGGTCGTCTTTGGCGACAGCCATAACGACTTGTCAATGTTTGAGGTCGCGGGATGTCGTGTCGCCATGGCCAACGCCGCCCCGGAACTGAAAGCCACATGCGACTTCGTCACCCTCTCCCATGAGGAAGACGGCGTAGCGGCAGGGCTCGAGCAAGTGCTTGTGCGGCGGTGAATGGTCATCGGCTGCCCGGTTTGCACACCCCAAAATGGCCGGAAAAACGGCAGGGGTGTGCAAGCCTCTTTTTCTTTCGTTTATCGAAATATTTCGTTGATTGATCAATGGTTTGGACGATTGACGATTTTGGTCAGTCGCGCAAGTTAACATAACCACATTTTATTTTTTGAGGGGGTGAAAGGGGTGTGCAAAATGGCCCCTTGCCGCCTTAGAAAATCAATGGTAAAATGAAGGAGCTGTTGAAAGAGATAGGCCTCGTTTAGAGGATTGAAACACATCCAATCCACAAGGCTGTATAATTCGGACGCCAGTTGAAAGAGAAAGGCCTCGCTAGGGGATTGGAACATCGTCTTCTTGACAGAGAACGAACAAAGTCCTTAGCATGCTCTGAAAGAAGCGGGCCTCGCTCAGAAGACTTGCAGCTCCTTCCTTCTTCTTTGGGGAAGGGTGTTTTTATGGTGAAAAACGATATGCTGCGTTGGGAGAAAATGAATGAGTTCGTCTGGACGATGGCGTTTGTAATTTTTGGACAATCAAAGTGTGACAAGCATCGTTCAGGCGTGTGTTTCTTACTTTCCTGCCAGCCAATGCTGGCGGAATTTTTTATGGAAAGGCTTAAATAGGATTGTTGATATTTAATTTTTGGGAACGTACATTCTGTGATGCGGTGATCATTATAGAATTTAAAATGCGTTGATTGGACAAACATCACATTTGCCAAATGGTTTATATTGGGGCGTCTGTACAAACCAGTTTGATGAGCAATGGAAAATTGCTACTTGGACAATCAGTTCAAGAGAAGTTATGGAAAAATAATGTGAGTTCGAAGCATTAAGAAGGCAACTGGATGATAATAAATAGAAAGAACATATTCGTGTTAAAAAATCTTTTGCATCGCCATTCTACATATCGCAAAGTTTTCTGTAGTGTAGATATTTACCGAACTGGTGCTTGAGGAAAATTATATTGTTACAAAAAAAGAACTTCCAGTAATCGGAAGTTTTTTTATTCATGATCAACATTGGACTGTAACAGACCCTAAAATCACTTTATTGGGTAATTTTGGGAAAGACACAAGATCTTTTTGACCGGCTTATTTCATTATTTGGATACGGTTAAAAGGCCAACAAATGATGTTTGCCTCGCCAACAACATCATCCATTGGAATGGCCCCAATATGACGACTGTCCTTGCTGTTTCTTCTATTATCCCCCATGACAAATAAATAGCCTTCAGGAACAGTGCTTCTACCGATTGGAGTGTCCTTTAGAGTAAACGACTCCGTAAGGGGGAGACCAGATTTGTTTTGCTTTTTGTATTCATCTAGATAAGGTTCTTTATAAGCTTTCCCATTTATATATAAAGTATCATTTTTATACTCAATGCGATCCCGGGTAACCCAATGATGCGTTTTATGTAATCCTTTTTGTCTTTTGTATGGAATACAATAATATCAAACCTTTCCGGTTTTACAAAAGAATATTTGATTTTGTTTACAATCATACGATCTTGGTCGTGTAGTGTAGGCATCATGGATTGTCCTTCTACCACAAACGGTGCAAATAGGAAGTACCGAACAGAAGAAGCTAATAAAATGGCAATAATGATTGTCTTCATCCATCCCCAAAACTCACTTTTCTTTTTCCCCATTATGTTCACCCTTAACTCTTGGATCAAAAAAACACCCACAATCCTTGAGTTGACTAGGCTTATGGGTGCTTAGTTTGCCTAGTGACTGTCAAACTGGGGGATAATAACTTATAGCTAACTTGTTGTTTCTTAATTATTTTGTAAACTCTGGTACGATGACTGTCGAAGAAGAACTAGCAGAAATATGTAATCCTGAAGGCAGCGTGACGGACTTTTCAACTGATGCTCCAAACGTTTGAGGAGCCAATTCTTGAATGGGGCTGCTTTGGTCATACGATTCCGTTGGGCTCGAAATTGATACCGATACCTGACCTTGTATGACTGGTGGTTCCATATGATCCGTATATCCGAAGAAAGAGGATAAAAATGGGAAGATCAAAAGTGCTCCCGTTCCCTTCATCAATATCCCTCCTCAGTTCATATCCATCATATTCCAAACACGATTATGATTATTGCAAAAAGAGCAGAGATCAATCTTTGACCTCATTGTCCATGTTTCATGCAAAACAAAACTGTCCATTTTCTCACGGCATCTGACTTCAGAAACTCTGCTTTTCATGGAGTGGCTTGCATGGTAGGCTGGTTGCCTACCATGCAAGCAGAGGCTCTATGCCCCCCTGATCAGGGAAAGGGGACATGTTATTTCAGGAGTCCGCCAAGCAGACCGCCTAATCCATTCGTCAGAGATTGAACGGACGAAGCCAAGCCATAGCTGCCGCTAGTGGACGCGGAGGCAGACAGACCGTTCGGACCGCTGAGGCTCGCATTGGTGTTGTATGTACCACCAAGAACGCCTCCAACAAGACCGGTTACGCCATTTTGATTATTCGTATACGTGGAACCAGCTTGAATCTCAAAGTTCGGGCCAGTGGCACTCACGACACTGCCGCTCGATACATTGGTCTCTCCGACTAAACTATTCACGGCTCCCAGTACGTCGCCAAGACCTGCTGCGGAAGCTGGCGCTGCATTTCCCGCTACGAAACTACCCGCCAGTAACATCGCCGAAATGCCAACCGTTTTGACCAACTTTTTCATGATCATTCCCCTTCCTTTTCAGAATGTTATTTTAATGATTGACCTAGACTGTTCAATAACCCGCCAATCGATTGAACGGAAGAGGCAAGCCCCCAGCTGCCGCTTGCAGATGTGCTGGCGGAATACCCGGCATACGATACCGAAGCGGAAGTTCCGCTCGTTCCCCCTAACACTCCACCGCTGAGCAATCCGGTTAATCCCGATTGTTCAGTCGAGTTCACTGCTTGTGCTGTGACCGTGACTCCATCCACCTTCAAACTAGCGCCACTTTGCACCTCCACTTTCGTGCTGCCTATTAATTGGTTGACCGCTCCAAGAACGCTGCCGAGTCCACCATCCGGAGCATTCGATGGTTGCTCTGCAGCAAAAGCGGAGCCCATCCCTCCCATGAGGATGGCTGTGGATAAGCCAGCGGATAAAATGAGTTTCTTCATGTTTCCTACCACCTTTCTGATAGATTGGTTGAAGAAGCACCGAAAACATCATATCACCATACGTCAAAATTTTCCATAGGAAAAAGGATATTTTACTATTTAACCAAAATATTTACATAAATAGGATAATAATGTAAACAAGTTAATATTATTGCAAATATGTTTTTTGTCGATCAAACCTTTTAGCAAAGCCTAGGAAGAGCCGATATTTCTTCACTCAGTAAGCGGTGTACCGGTGCTTTCGTCTCTTTTTAGTTCGGGTCCCTGCGGCGATGGAATAGCCAGCTGACAGTCGGAAAGGCTCAGTGACGGTAAAACCAGCTGCCAAATCTTTTGTCTTTCGGCTCGATCCAGCCTGTCAAATAGCTGAAAGGATTCAGTCAAAGGGAGATCCATTTCGTCCGTTTGGCATGGAGAAACACAAAAAACGTATAGCTAAATAATCAAGGGTTTCAGCAAAAACGTTCTTTGCCCCTTGACGGCTTGGCCGGTCTGCTTACTTTCTGGTCGGAAAGGTTCAGGGATTCTGCCGACCAAAAAGGGGAATCGGCTTGCGCTGTTTTACGACTCGGAAGGCAAAAGGGCGAAAAAATAAAAAGCCCTGGGGTTCATCCTAGAGCTTCTGACTGATCTGTTCTCTTGAGCCATTTGCAAAATGGGCTTATTTTTAAATAAATTAAAATTAGGGAAAATATTGAAATAAATACAAAATAAGTATATATTGATATTGAATCATCATCATATCGTCGAGGAGGGTTTCATATGCTCAAAAAGCTGGTGGCATTCCTTGCAGTCTTTGTGATGGCATTTGGTGTTTTCTTCACTTCGCAGGCGTATGCCTATTATATTTTTGGTTCTGCTTATTGGCGGACAGAAGATGGGAAATATGAGTTAACCGTGAATGCTACTTCAGCTGAACGTTCTATACTTGTTCAGATTTACGATGTCTATTATGTTAACTACAATAACAACTACGCAAAACGTCCGGCAGATTTATCCGGATTATCTGTAAGATTGTGCAGTGCGTCGACCGGAAATTGTACAGCATTTAAAAAGTTTAAGGTAACGGATGTGTCGGCTTATCCCGGCCTTGAAGGTTGGGCTCAATTCGATAATATGATCCCAGCAACGTACTATGTGGATATACGTGATAGTTGGTCGAATTATTATTTTAAAGGCGAAATTATGGCATTCCGCGATAGTTATTTTGATTGATTTGTATTTATTAATCTAGAGGGCATTTGACCCTCTTTTTTCATGGTTTTGTAGTGGACTTGTGAGCGATACTTCACAAAAGGAGAAAGGGGGGAGGTCTCCTAAATTTTTCGGTCCCCCTTTAAAAAACAGCTTCTCAGATTGGCGTATAACACGTCTTCAACCACAAAGTATTTTATATTCGGGAGAGGAAAGCGTCTCTGTAGGACATTTATAGCTTTTTACAACGTATACCCGATGATGTATAAAATTTTGTGTAAAGCATTTTGCTAGAACAAAAGAAAAAAGGTAGGGTATTCTCTGATTTGGACCAAAACATTCCAGAGAAAGGAGAACCCTACCTATGTCTAAAAGAAGTATACCGAATGTCGACTGGGCAAATCAACTGGAAAATGCCATTCGTCAGTTTGTAAAAGAAAAATTAGAACTGATTATGCGGGAAGAAATCAAAAATTTCCTCGAAATCGAACAGGCTGGAACGCCGAATATGAGAAACGGCTACTATCAGCGAAATCTAGATACACAATATGGCCGGATTGAAGGTCTTTTGGTTCCAAGAGACCGAAACGGGGAATTTCAAACACAGTTGTTTGCCCCTTACCAACGGCACACGGGCTGGCTGGAGGAAGCCATCATTAGGATGTACCAAAGTGGCATGAGCACGCGTGAAATTGGCAAGTTTATCGAACGAATTCTAGGAAGCACCTATTCTCCTGCGACGATCAGCCGGATTACCGATGTCGTGAAGGAAGACATCGAGAAATGGCACGCTCGTCCACTACACCAGCGTTATTCGGTCTTATATTTGGACGGCTTGTACGTGAAACTTCGCCGGGATACGGTAGAGAAAGAAGTTATTTATGTGGTATTGGGGGTGAACGAAGAAGGGTATCGTGAAATTCTTGATTTCTTCGTAGGAGGACAAGAAAGCGCCTATGTATGGCAGGAGATTCTCCAACAGCTCTACAAAAGAGGCGTCAAGGAAGTGCTTCTTGGCGTCTTCGATGGCCTTCCGGGGTTGGAGGAAGCCTTTAAGGCGGTGTATCCGAAAGCCGATGTGCAGCGCTGTGTCGTGCACAAAGTCCGCAACACCCTCAGCCGTGTTCGGAAAAAAGATCAATTCGAAATGGCGGAGGACCTGAAACTCATTTATCGTTCTCCGAATAAAGAAATCGCATTGGAGATGTTTCAACAGTTTCAATCCAAATGGTCTCACAAATACCCAAGGGAAGTCCAATCTTGGGCAAATGAGTTGGATGTCCTTCTCACCTTTATGGACGATCCAAGCAGTATTCGAAGTGTGATTTATACGACCAATGCCATCGAACGAACGATCAAGGAGATTCGGAAACGCCTAAAACCGATGAACAGTTTGAGCAGTTTAGAAGCCGCTGAAAAAGTCGTATATTTGACGATACAGGACTTTAACGAGAAATGGGCAGGGCGAAAGTTGCGAGGATTTGCCGAAGCGCAAGAAGCCCTTCAACGAATGTTCGAAGAACGTTATTGTTAACCAAATATTGTAAATAAACAAAATAAGGGGATTTTCCCTTTCCACACAAGAGACTGAATATTCAGTCTCTTGTGTGAAGGAAACCGGTTCCCTATCCATTCCAAATCCATTTCAGAGATACCCTATCTATCTTACATTACACAAAATTCTTGACGGTACCGTATACGACCCGTTGTTCAATCAAAATGTTGCTATCGTTTTTCCTCGATCATTGCTTCTGTCACTCTAATGTTAGACAAAATAAAAAGACCAGATTGCTCTGGTCTTTACAGCTATTGACTTTGATGAGAATATGAAATCATCCTTTTGAAATAAGTCAGAAATAGTTGTTTACTATAGAAAAAAAGATGGCTTTTAGTCGGTTTATCTACGTACCTCTAAAAAATGAATATACATGTTTTTAGTTGCAGTCGAGCCAGCAATCATCAGGGTTCCAACTATACGTCTTTGCAGCGACCTTACCTTTAAAATAGTAATTTGCCCAACTATCACGTATATCCACGTAAAATGTTCCAGCTTTCATATTCGTGAAGATGGCACTACTATTACCTTCCCAAAATGATTTAAAGGCTGTACAGTTTCCGGTAGAAGCATTACAAAGTCGGACAGATAAAGGACTAGTATCACCATTCATAGAAGTAACGGCACCCGAGTTACGATTTACTCGATAAAGATCATAGACCCAGATGGTTACATTCTTTTCTACCGAAGTGGTTCGGATGGTCAATTCGTATTTCCCATCCTCAGTCGCAAACGAAGCTGGTCCAAAGTCAGTATAGGAAGCAGCATAGGTATTGGGATTTCCCAAAACGAAGACAAGGGCTCCTGCTGTGATGAGAGCGACAATTCCCTTCTTCAATCTCTTAATCAACTAAATCCCTCCAATCAATCATTTTATTACCATGTTAAATTTTATTCAAAATTAACTGAAATGTAAATAAATTATTTTGTATTTATATTTTGTTAAATAGTTGAGTTTGAGTTTTTGTTCATTTAAATGAAACAGCCTACAAATGCACCAAGACAACCTTCTACTTAATGAAACCGATCTGGAAAATAATTAAAAAAAATGGTAGTAAAGTCTGTTTCCATTTTTGTGAACATCATTATATTTAAGGGTAGAAAATAACTTGGAGAAAGGGGATATGTTTTATGAAAAAGATACTCCTCTTTTCCTTGATCGTTTTGTTTTCCTTGATGAGTTTCCATCCGGATGTTTATGCTGCAACTCTTAAAGATAAAAGTACCATTATTTTTGATGGTGCTCCTGATGGTAAAGTCTATACAACTAGAAAAGTAAAAGTTCCTAAAGGTGGGTATCTAGGGGTATATGGCTATAATAACAATTCTGATCTAGGACATACTTGGTTATATTTTAGAGTTTATAGAGATGACGGAAAAGACGTTACTAATCAATTTTGGCGAAAAGACCCTGTTTGGGGGTATTTTCTCAATGAAGAAGAAATAGTAAATAAACGAGTTGGCCCAATTAACGAAGAACATAGTTATTACCCGTGGTGCTAGTTGAGTCTTAACGCTCAACTAGCCTAAGAACAACAAGGGAGTAAGCCAGTAAAATACCATCCAGTGCCGTTTCAAATCCAGAAACCGAGTTCGCTCGAATCTCGGTGATCCGATACGAATCGACTAAAATCGAAAACACGGTTTCAATCACTTTGCGTTTTCGTTTCATCCACTGTTTCCATGCGTCGGATTGGAGAATTCGCTGATTTTTTCGAACGGGCGTCCAAAAAGCGACTCGATGCTCTTCGTACAGCTTCTTTTGCAGTTTTTGGCTGATGTACCCTTTGTCACCTAGGTTATATGGATGTGGAATTTGCGTCATGACGGTTTCAGCGGCCACCCGATCGTGACAAGACGCTTCAGTGACGACATATCCCATCGGAAGCCCTTGGTCGGTGGCCTGCAGATGAAGTTTCAACCCATAGAAAGCGATCTTTTTCGAAGCACAATAGCCAATATCCGCAATTCCACGAAACCGTTTGGCGCGATACATTCGGGATGAATGACACAGCTCGATCGGCAAACTGTCCACGACCGCATACGCATGGTGTTGCCCACGCTTGGCTAGCTGGTGCCGAATCCACTTGATCGCAAAGCTAAGCGCTCGGCAGCGACGGTTGTACCGAGAACGCTCAGGGAACAAGTCCTTGGGAAACAAATTCCCAATCACAAACCGATGCCAAGCCCGTTCGGAAGTGAAGCCCAACAACTTTCCAAGGACATGGATGGTGATGATGACTTCGTCTTTCTGTTTCAACAAATGACGATTTCGACGTTGAAGAGGAATCTGGATACTCGATAGTTGAGCCGATACAAAAAGCAAAATCGATGCATATTGTTTTTGAAGTTTGACACGATCTGTAGTAAAATGAAAGTGCTCTTGCATGGGATTCTCCTTTCGAATGGTAGGTCGCACTTTCATTCTACAGGAGATTCGCCAGGCAAGAGCTATTTTTTATGCTTGTTTGATTTTATCTAGCACCACGGGTAGTTATTATATTTGGGCACAATGTGAATTTAGATGGGCTCCAATTGGAACAGGGTGCGACGGGACTTTCAGTATTAGTAGTTGGTATTAAGGTATTCATGCGAATGATGATATAGTTTGCCCCAAAACGATTATCCCCTGTGATGTTTCAAGGGAGGATTCATGGAGGAGATGGGTTTATATAGCAACCGGCGTAATGGCTATACCATGAGGGGCATTTCCTACAGGAATCGTTGTGATCACGGTGTTGGTAGCGGTGTTAAGGACTGATACAGTGTTGGTAGTGGTATTAGTAACATACGCGTGAGTGCCGTCTGGTGTCAGGTCTATATCATGAGGAGATGCTACCGGAATTGTTGCGATGACTGTATTGGTTGAGGTATCAATGACTGATATCGTATTGCTAAGGACATTACCCACATATGCGCGCGTGCCATCTGGTGTAATGGTAGCACTATAAGGAGCGAATCCCACCGGGATCGTTGCGATGACGGCATTGGTTGAGGTATCAATAACTGATACCGTATGGTCATTGGCATTGGTAACATACGCGCGCGTGCCGTCTGGTGAAACGGCTACACCAAAAGGACCTAATCCCACCGGGATCGTTGCGATGACAGCATTGGTTGAGGTATCAATAACTGATATATTATTGTCAGCGATATTAGCCACATACGTGCGCGTGCCGTCTGGTGAAACGGCTACGCCAAAAGGCTGGGCTCCCACCGGGATCGTTGCGACGACTGTATTGGTTGAGGTGTCAATGACTGATACTGTATTGTCATTTTGATTGGTAACATACGCGCGCGTGCCATTTGGTGTCATGGCTATATCATTAGGAGATGCTCCCACCGGAATCGTTGCGACGACGGCATTGGTTGAGGTATCAATGACTGATACCGTATTGTCAGCGGCATTGGTCACATAGGCAAAAATTGATGGACCCGGATCATCCGGACCACCCGGTTCTGGCGGTTCTGGTGAGATAGGTCTATGCACAGTCACGGTTCTCAGATTGGTGCAACCACATCGTATTCTTATCACCTGGTTGTCATTTTGACATTTTGACATGTGTTTCACCTCTTTACACTAAGATACTTCAGCATATGTCCTGGGTAACAGGATACTCCAGTATATGCCCTGGGTCATAAGATGGGCTAGGTAAATGCCCAGTTTTTGCATCTAAAGCAGGAGATCACATATGTTGGAGCATGAGATCATCGCAGAGAGATTCGCTCTTTACACTAGACATATTATCTGCATTCAAAGTCGAGGCGTCGACCCGGAGGAAAAGGATCGACGTGACCGGGCGATTGTCTACCTGTTTGTTTATGCTGGTCTGCGGGTGGAAGAGCTGTCGAACTTGAAACTGACGGACATTGATCTCGAGATGAGGCATCTTCGCATCGTGGGCAAAGGGATGAAGGTACGGACGGTGCCGATTTCAAACATCTTGTTGGCGGAGCTTCAGGATTGGTTGGCATTTCGTGCGGAAATGGCGAAAAAGAAACCACATGTCGAAGCATCTCCCTATGTTTTTTATAGCCAGCGATCTCCTAAGTTCTCTGTGCGTGGGATTCAGCGCATGGTCGAGAGCTACAGCCCGCCGGGCAAGAAACTGACGCCGCATATGTTTCGCCACACCTTCTGCAAGTGGATGTTAAAAGCAACGAACAATGATATCGAAAAGGTGCGCCGGTTGGCCGGTCACAGCCATATCGCCACCACATCGCGGTACGTAAAGGACAGCTACAGTGATTTGGCGGATGCGGTGGAGGCGTTATCGAAGTTCTAATCAAGTTTGTTGTGCGATTTTCTACTTGTGAGCCTATCTGTGTAGTCTTAGTATCTGTTGGTTGCTATTTTGGAGCAAAGGCAATTTGTGCTTTAGTATAGAAAGCAACGAAGAAGACCAAAGGTTTTTACACCTCCGGTCTTCTTCATTGATTTTTCCTTATCATATTTCCTGCACCCGTAAAGGTAAAATAGATGGAGAAAGTTTGATAGTAGTAAAATGACCAATAAAATGGAAAACATGAATGTTCTAGAAACAAAGCGATCGATTTTGAACTTCATGTACTCATCTACATTATTATTTTCTTTTTGCTTTCTGGCTATGGACAAGAGCCTCCACAATATTAAGGAAACTAGCTGTTTTTAGATATTTTCTTTTCGCCGGAAATATAACAGGCCGCCAAAGAAGAAAATGAGAAAACTGCCGCCGACCACTGTTAAGACTTGTTCCCATGGGACAAAGAATATATCATTTTCCGCATCCCCGGATACATACATCATCAAAAATGGCTGTGCCCAAGGGTATAATGGTCCAAATTTTTCCGAGTTTACTGCCAGAATGGCGGGCAAAGTGAAAACGACGTTCACGGCAAAGGGCGCGGCGAAACTTTTAAAAAGCATCGACATCCACAATTGCAAAGCAAGAAGAGGCAACGTCGCGATCCAGCCGCCAAAAATGCTTTTCCAAAGGAGCATCATAGGAAACGGCTCCTCCGCCCCCTTTAGCACTCCGGAAGTCCAAATAGCAAGCAAATAGAGCAATTGCATGGTCAAGGTGATGAGCATGAGGATCGTATATTTGGCGAGAAATACCCGGCTCCTTGTCACCGGCAGGGCCAACAGTTGCTTCCATCCTCCGTTTTGATGCTCATACCGGCAGATGAGGCCAGCCAAGATGCCGGTCGTGAGTGGCAAAAAACGCAAGGCGTAAAGAAGCGTGGTAAACGCGATCAAAAATTCCCACAAAAATCTTTTTTCCAATCCGAATGTGTCCGGTTGGAGCATCAGTGCATAGAAAAACGTAATGAGTGGACCAAGCAAAATGGCGGTGAAGACGAATTTGGATTTTCTTAACTTAAACCACTCCGACTGCAAAAGAGAAATCATTCATTTCACATCCCTTCGTGCAAAATCCAGCATCCCGATGATATAAAGGATGATACCGACACAAATGCCCAAAACGACATTGACGAGCGGTTCATCCCATTGGTTTTGCAACGACGGCCACTTCCATGGCAGCCAATCCGGCAGCTTAAAGCTGTAGGAGGTAAACAAAAATCCAATTACTCCGAGGGAGATCGGAATCCCTTGGTTATTGCTTACGGTTGCTACCCAAAGATGCAAAGCCAACAAAGGAAGTGATGCAAAATATGGGTAGAAGCTGAATGTGGCGATTTGCGCGTACGGTATGACAGCACCGAGATCCAAATAAATACCTAAAAGCCATGTGAAAAAGAATAATAGAACTGAAGCGATAGCCAACAAGAATGCCAATACCGTGAATTTGGACAAAAACACCCCCATTTTCGATATCGGTAAAGCGATAAGTTGTTTCCAGGCGTTCGTCTCATTTTCGATACTGGCTGCAAGGGATGTCAAAATAGTGATCCCGAGTACCAGTGCAAGCGGTGTGAAGCTGTTGACATTTTGCAAATAAAACAGCCAATCATCATCGCTTCTTTGAAGGAGCCATTCTCTCCTGCCGGGGACGAGCTCGTAATTGACCCACTGCAGCAAGACGACACCAAGTGGACCTAGGATGGTCAAAAACCATAATCCTTTCCGTTTGATTTTCAAAAAATCGGTCGCAAGCAGTTTCATGATCATCTGTCGTCACCACCTGCGGTCATTTTTAGGAAAATGTCTTCCAGTGATTGATGCTCTTCTTCCACCCGGTAAACCGAGTATCCTTCATCGACGAGGGTTTCGACCACTGCGGCAACCGCTTCATCCGACTGTTCATACAAATAAATGATGTGATCCTGATAGTGTGTTTTTATTCCTTTTGCCAGCAAAGAACGGTAGGCATTGTTGGCGTCGCTCACTTTTAATCGGATTTTCAGCTGGGCTTTATTGCGCATGGCTTTAATGGAATCTTGGAAAATCAGCTTTCCTTTCGAAATGACACCGACGTAGGTAGCGACTTGATCGATTTCAGAAAGTAAGTGGCTTGAAATCAGCACGGTGATGTCTTTTTCTTTCGGTAAACGCTTGATTAAATTCCGCATTTCAATGATTCCTGAAGGGTCGAGGCCGTTTGTCGGTTCATCCAGAATCAGCAATTTTGGATCGTTCAACAATGCCATCGCAATCCCCAATCGTTGTTTCATCCCAAGAGAAAAGCTTTTTACCTTTTTATCGGCAGCGTTACTCAGGCGGACAAGGTCCAGAACTTCATCAATTTTTTCTTTGGGGGAGCCCAAGATTTTTCGCATGGCTTCCAAATTTTCATAGGCGGTCAAGTGGGAGTAATAAGACGGGCTTTCCACCAATGACCCAACATTCCGAAGAATGGAAATCCGCTCTTTTTTTAAGTCTTTGCCAAAAATCCGGATCGATCCAGCCGTCGGTCTCATGAGGCCTAGAAGCATCCGGAGAGTTGTCGATTTCCCCGCTCCGTTCGGACCTAAAAACCCGTATACTTCCCCTCTGGGAATTTTCAGGTTCAGGGCGTTTACGGCGATCTCCTTTCCAAACCGTTTCGTCAAATGATGAGTTTCGACGATATATTCCATCCTTCCATCACCTCGCTATACCATCATAGGAATCGAAGGTTAAAATGAGGTGTCGAGACAGTTTAAAATTTGTTTAAAAATAAAAAAGGAAAGGAAATGGATTCCTTTCCTAGCATGATCGATAATGAATGATTGTTATGATTGTCCCGGTTTCCGATGATTCGATTTTCCAGTCCAACTCCATCTTCTTCACCATCAAATCCACAATGGCAAGCCCGATTCCCGCCCCTTTTTCGGAACTTTTGTGCCGGAATCCTTTGCCACGGTCAAGCACGACCAACGCGTCATAAGAATCGGTTTTTTTCGTTTTCAACCCGATATATTTTCCGTCCTTGGCGTGGCGGATGACATTTTGAAACAAATTGTCAAAAATCCGTTCCATCCAAAGCGGATCGACGTTCCAATGCTTTTGTTCCAAATCATCCAGCTGGACATCTATAAAAAAACCTTCTTTTTCAAAAGCTGGATACCAGGCGGCGATGAAGGAACGGGCAAGCCGGACCACATCCGTCGGAGTCGGTTCATATTTCAATTTTTTGGCGTTTAAAAGCGTATACGATATCAAATTCTCGATCAATCGGTCCATTTTCGAAACCGACTGTTCGATCATGTTGACAGCTTGTCTTGCTACTGGAGTCAAAGCCTCTTTCTCCAACGTATAGGCATGCGCCCGGATTTTGGTAAGCGGCGTACGCAAATCATGGGATAAATTGGCGATCAGTTCTTTCCGCAGCTGCTCTTCCGCTTCTTCCCGTTTCCGGCTTTCTCGGAGCTCATCCACCATTTGATTGAAGGCCATCTCCAGTTGGCCGATTTCATCCTGTTTTCTCACCGTGATGGCTACTGGCAATCCGTCCACGTCCCGTATCTCCATGGCCTGTTGCAAATAAAGGAGACGTTTGCGGATCCCCAAGAAAAACAAATACGAGACGGTCACAAATAACACAATTCCCCCGGGAACAATAAAATACATAAAGTCGGCATTGGCTTCAGTAAATGCGGGTTGAAGCAGCTTCCGCTCGATTTCAAAAACGACGAATCCATAGGATGCATCATTGTTTGGAAAGGCAATGACCGTAAAAGGGTCGTTGTCATAACGCGCTTTGATGAAGTTGGCGGTATAGGCGGCATTCCAATGTTTCGGAATATCCGCAGCAAGGTTCCTCCCGGCGGCGAGCCGGCCGTTGCTGTCCACCCAAAACAAGCGCGCTTTCGGATAACGGTTTTGCCATTTTTCAAACATCCGGTTGATATCTTCGCTTCCGGGGTTTTTGAGACTACGGGCATCCTGGTGCCAGGCTTTTTCGATCTGCAACGTTTCTGGGTCTTTATGGTCATAGACATTGAAGACCAAAAGGCTAGTTCCGATGATAAGAAGATAGATGAGAAACAGAGCGGTTAAAATAATGGCCATATATTTTGCCGTCAGCGACCGCAATCGTTTTACGCTTTTCATTTTCTCACCCGATAACCGATTCCCCGGATCGTTTCAATGATTTCTGGGTTTTTTGGATCTTTTTCCAGTTTTTCACGAAGATAACGGATGTGCACCATCAATGTTTTATCTCCTTCAATATAAGGCTCACCCCAAACACCCTCGTATAACTGCTCTTTTGTCAAAATTTGATTGAGATGGCGAAGGAAGTATTGGAAAATTTGATATTGTTTTCCTGTCAGTAGAATTTCTTCTCCCGTTTCATGATTGACGATGCGCATATCTTTTGTATGGATGGTCAAATGCTTCAGTTTCAGGATTTCATCGTTTTTGTTGAAGCGCCGGAGCAAAACCTCCACGCGGGCGGCCAACTCATCGGGGTGGAACGGCTTGGTCAGATAATCATCGGCGAAACTCAATCCTTCCACTTTGTCCTCAATGGCAGTCCGCGCCGAAAGCATCAAAATCGGCAGATCTGGCTGCTCCTTTTTTATCCGTTTGCCGATGGAAAAGCCGTCCAGCCCCGGCAGCATCACATCCAAAATGACAAGGTCGCAATGGGCCAAGTGTTCTTCGATCTCTTCTCCGGATTGAAGCCAAGTCACATGATGCCCACGTTCCGTAAGGTTCATCGTCACCCAACGGCCGATTTCCTGTTCATCTTCTATGTATAAAACTCGTGCCAACGTTCTCCCTCATTTCTTCTAGTCTTCACTCTATATTAATCAATACTTGTTTGACTTGGTCAATCCCTTCATGTACTGCGCAATTCCTGGCGGGAAAATGAAATGTTAACGGTTGTGTTGGAACGTTGTGAGAAAGTAGCGAAACGAACTCGTGAAATCAGGGAAGGAGGGCGCATCGTTTCGTTCAGCGTACGCTATTCGTATAACGAGGGAGGAATCACCCTTGATATTGCCACGAACTTAACAATGGGTGGTGTTCTTGATTGTTGAACCATCAAGGTGTGACAAGCATCGTTCAGGTGCGTTTTCTGCTTTCCTGCCAGCCAATGCTGGTAGGATTTTTTGTGTAAAAATCATTACTGCTAGACGAAGTGTGTGAAAATAGAAGGGACTGATCGGATCTTAAATATTTTGGTTAAGGAGAATGATGGGGGCAGCCACATGTCTTTTTTGAGGATTTACTGTATGAGAAGGAGTAGGAACGATGGGCAAAAACAACAGAGATGCTGGCATCGATGAGATTCTTATGGATGACATTTCCTCTCCAGATGAATTGGTTAAAGAGATCTAGGCGAAAATTTTGGAAAAATGGAAGACATAAAAAAGAGAAATAAACTTGCCAAGTGGTTGCTGAACGCCGGCATTCGGGTGCAAAAAAGCGTATTCGAAGCGTATTTGACTGCGAAAGAGGCAAAGGAAATGGTGGAAGGAGCCCGGCCGTGGATCGGGGAAGGGGATTCCTTGCGCGTATATGAGCTAACGGTGGAAAGCTACGAAAACAAGTACGTCATTGGCACACCTTTCGATCATCTCCCGTGGAACAACTTGATCGTGTAGCGGGCGGCTTCTTTCCGTTTTGCACACCCCAAAATGGCCGGAAAAACGGCAGGGGTGTGCAAGCCTCTTTTTCTTTCGTCTTTCGAAATATTTCGTTGATAGATCCATGCTTTGGACGGTTGACGATCTTGGTCAGTTGCACAAGTTAACATAATCACATTTTATTTTTTGGGGGGGTGAAAGGGGTGTGCAAAATGGCCCCTTACCGCCTTAGAAAATCAATGGTAAAATGAAGGAGCTGTTGAAAGAGATAGGCCTCGTTTAGAGGATCAGAACCATCCGTCTCGCCATGTTTCTTCGAAACGGGTGGATGTATGTTGGGAGAAAGCGTTTTGTGGGTGGTATGAAAACTCGGGAAGAGGAATGGTTGCTGTGTTCCTGGGTTTTTGGCCTAGAACGATGAAAAAGTTGTTGTAGTCACATGAGGAAATGTTTGTCTTTTAGGGAGATAGAGGCTAGCTGATGATGAGAAAGAAAAAGGCGTCCTTGCTCGGTTTTTACGCCGGGAGGAGGACGCTTTTTTGTTAGTGTCCGTTTGATCGTGAAATGTCTGCCTTATTTGCCGGCTCGTCCATCGGCTCAATCGTCTCTAAATCGGTGAGCAGGAAAATATCGCTGAAGATATCGGTGAGCAAAATGATCGCAGCGACGAGAAACGTGTACATAAACGAAGCGGTCACTTCGGTGATCGGCACGACAGTGTCCATGGAATGGTTGCCAAACGTCAAAAGACCGATCCATGTTTCGACAGTCCCTTTAGAAGCGATAAACGTTGGGAGGTTGTAAGCGAGTGATGATATGATAGCTAAAGTGTCGAGAGACATCGAAATGTAAAGAAGGGCGATGTTCGGATTGGTCGTAAAAGAGGCGTCGATGACGGATAAACCGAAGGCTCACAGGAACATTTCGACTATTCGAACATTGCTTAGGAATGATTTTTCAGTTATATTTCTACTAAGAGGTGGGCGGCCGACGAAATGATTTTTGCGATGATCACAAAGCATGAAAATCATTGAATGAAAGAGAAGCAAGAATATTAGATTGGATCAAAGGAGATGGATGTTGCCTTCCAGCTGTTCACCGGAAGGCGGACGGTTTGATTTGTGTGGCTCTGTCTTTTAGACGGCTAGCCGCCGTGTTTGATTTGGCAAAGTCATGAATGGGGGAACGATGGATGGATATTTCAGCGAACATCATCAAAGTTCGAAATGCGGTCATCGGCGGCGATGAGCCATGCCTTTGCGCCCCGGTGGTCGGGGAGGATGCTGGGCAAGTGCTGCGCGAAGCGGAGGAGGTTTGCCGAAAGAAGCCAGATTTGATTGAATGGCGGGCCGATTTTTTTCGCCACATCGGCGATCAGGAGCGTGTGCTGGAGGTAGCAAACGAGCTGCGGCGTGTGGCGGGGGACATCCCGATTTTGTTTACTATCCGTTCGGAGCGGGAAGGAGGACAGCCGATTCCGCTTGATGAAGAGGAAAAGCAGCAAGTAATGAAAGTGGTGTGTGAAAGCGGAGCCGTGGATCTCATTGACTGCGAGCTGGCTTACGGGGAGCGTATCGCCGATGTGCGCCGTACTGCCCATGAATGCGGGGTGCGGCTTATCATTTCAAGCCATCATTTTGACGGTACGCCGTCGAAAGAGATGTTGGTGGACATCATGCGTCGGGCCGAGCAGGGCGGCGCTGACATTGCGAAAGTGGCCGTCATGCCGACGTCTCCGGAAGATGTGCTGGTGTTGCTAGAGGCGACGCAACAGGCGCGGCGCGAGCTTTCCATTCCGCTTATTACGATGTCGATGGGTGGGTTAGGCGCGATGACGCGGCTCGTCGGATGGCTGTTTGGCTCGGCGGTTACGTTCGCCGTTGGGAAACAAAGCTCTGCTCCGGGGCAAATTCCGATGGAGGACGTACGGGCGGTGCTGTCGGTATTGCAAAAATATAGCCGTTGATTCGTTGGGTTACATACGGAAAGACAATGAGTTGTTGGTTGAAGGAGAAAGGGGAGTGCACCATGAATAGGCAAACCACCATCCCGTTCCGTGAGCGAAACATCATTTTAATCGGCTTTATGGGAGCGGGAAAAACGACGATCGGGCAGCTGGTCGCGAAAAAGCTGTATCGCGATTTTATCGATGTCGATGCGGAAATTGAGCGGCGACAAGGGATGTCGATTCCTGAGATATTTGCGCAAAAAGGAGAAGCGTACTTTCGAAAAGTGGAACGGGAACTCATCGTCGATTTATGCACGAATACGAGGCTGAAAATTTTGTCGCTCGGCGGCGGCGCGTATTTGCAGGAGGAGGTGCGACGCGCGTGCCTCGCTCATGGCATCGTCTTTTTTCTTGACTTGTCATGGGATTATTGGAAAGAGGAACGGCTGCCGCTCATTGTCGACAGCCGCCCGGTGTTGAAAAACAAAACGTTGGAAGAGGTGGAGCAGCTGTTTTTCCAGCGGCAGTCGGCTTACGCTCTCCATCATTCCCGCGTGGTCATCAATGAGCTTGAAGCCGAACAAGCGGCCGATCAAATCGTTGAGTCGATCAAATGGATGTGGGATGTGTACGAACCAAACCGATGAAGTGGTGTGTTTGCTCTGTTCAATGTTTATGTTGGCTTTTGAAAAGAAGACAGGAACTCCTTTTTTATGGGGGTTCCTGGATGGTTTAATCCCAGTAGTTAAAGATGATTTCTCCGATGGTTTTCGGTTTCCAGTAGGAAATTTGCTCCAATTCTGCACTGTTCAATCCCGATATCAAATTGGGGTGAATCGGAGCGTTTAGTTCGGCTGATTGCAATACTTGATAAAACGGAGAAAACTGCTCATCAATAACAGGATGGTCGATAAATTGGATGTTTCCACATTCAACTGTCGATGCAACAGCAAGGTAAGGATAATGGGCATTAAGCAATATATACAATGGATCATCGACCATCTGAACTTGCGCATAATAAAAATTGGCTGGATATTGCGAGCTTTTAAAATCAATGACCTTTCCACCGCTGCGAATGGCAACATCAAAACATAATTGCTTGAATGGTTTCCCATCTACTTGAGGAGGAGGGGGATCGACGTTTGCATGATAAAAGCCGGTTATTCCATTAGGGAGTTTCACTCTTGTTCATCGCCTTTCCACACTATATGAAAGCTACACGCACGTTGGCAGAAGATCGATCGTTTAGAGCCAATGATTTTTCACCATACCCTATACAAGAAACTTTGGGGATCGTTGGTTTTGTACGGTCTCTTGCGACAAAGTCTTCTGAATACTTGTTCTTAGGAAAATGATATGAGGAAAAGTATCCACTATCGATAATCTCTTTTAACAGAGACAATATTTAATAAGAAGGTTGACTACTTTATTATTCTTCTTTCTTCCCTCTAACAACGAAACCAGCAACAAAAATACTTCCAAATCCTATAATTCTCATAATGATATGACCTATATTGTTCATTTGATCAATGGTCAAGGAAGATAAAAAAGCCCAATCAGCATCAATATTATAGCAAAAATCCATCTCAACTGATTAGCCCTTCTTAGTTTTGTCTTTTATTAAGGCTGTGTATATTTTCACTTTGTCATTCCTTAATCGGTATTATTATATCCTATGAGAGTTTCAATAAATTTCGCTCAGTACTATTCAAAAGCAATAAGAGAGGACAAAAGAGCGAGCTGAATTTCTTATGATGAAAAACGAGTTGACTAACTCGTTTTTTTATTATATTCTGATCAGCTTCTCGCTTCAAAATGATTTATCCTCCAGTGTAAGTATAATTTCGAACGACTAGGTCATTAAATAAAGAAGAAGCACGATCGGCCGCCATAGACTTACAGCTTGGCGGCCGATGGCTTTTATGGGGGAGTTCATTTTTGGTCAGCCTAAACGCGGCGTTGTCATTCGTTTGGAGGGGCGAGCGAGGAAGTCAGCTTTGACGATTTGGGACGCAAGCAGCCGCGTGTTGGTTCGATGCATTCGAACCGCTTGTCTCCCGCTTTTTAGGATCGTGCCTCGCTTGACGAAGCTGTTGTTCGGATTCCTCCTGAATTGGTTTTCGAAATGATCGCCCGTTGGAAAGAAGGATATGATGTCGTTTATGCCCGGCGCGTGAAGCGAAAAGGAGAGACACGGTTTAAAAAATGGACCGCCTATATGTTTTATCGCGTATTGCGCTCGGTAATTGAATTTGACATTCCCTTCGATATCGGCGATTTTCGCTTGGTTGACCGGAAGGTGTGCGATCAGTTAGTCTATATGAAAGAGCGCAGCCGGTTTGTCCGCGGCAAGTTGGCGCGGCCTCCGGCAGACGGCGGTCGAATAGGAGAGAGCCGCGGCTGGTGAGACAAAGTACCCGCTCAAAAAAATGATTCGCTTTTCGCTCAATGGATCACGTCGTTTTCGTACAAACCGCTCAAGCTGGCGAACGGAACGTATTTGTGTTTTGGCAGTCGGTGGGAAGTGCCGTCGGCATGATGGTTGTCCTATAATGGTTTACGCATTCAACAGTTGCCGGTTGGGCGTCATTGTTGGTCGTGATGCCTCTTTGCAATGGGGTGATGATGACGATACTCGGCATCATCGGGGAATATATTGGGCGAATTGATGAAGAGGTGAAAGAGCGGCCACTTTATGTCATCAACGAAACATGAGGAGTCAGAACGAAATGCTTCGTACATTCCGTAAAGAAAAACAAACAGCATGGCGTTTTGCCGTTGTTGGGGCAAGCAATACGATCGTTGACTTTGTTGTCTTTTTTCTGCTCACTGCTGCAGGCGTTCCAGCGGCCGCTGCGCAAGTCGTTTCTTATGGCGCCGGGGTGATAAACAGCTACATTTGGAATCGGCGTTGGACGTTTCAAATGCGGCAAAAGGCGAATATCGGGGAGTTGTTCCGGTTTCTTGTTGTCAACGGCCTATCACTTGGTGTGTCGCTCGTTGTCTTGTTGGTGGCCGAACCGTTCGAGCCGCTTTGGTTCGCGAAAGGTGCGGCCACGATGGCTGGTATGGCGGTCAATTTCATCGGCAGTCGCTGTTGGGTGTTTGTGGAATCGACAAGCGAACGTTGACGGAAAGCGGAGCAAACGATCAAAACGATCCGGAAGCCATGTGCGGCCCGGATCGTTTTTTGTAGGAAAAACGCTGTTCATAGCTGCGAAAATCCATCAACGGTATGTCGGATCTTTTCGCGATGGTATACATCAAAAGGACGGGGAAGCGGATTGTTCCGCTTCCCGTCCCGGTCAAACCGTTCGGATTTGCCCCGTCCCGTATACGAGCGATTTCGTTGTGGTGATGGCAACAAGCCCCATCGGTCCGCGCGCGTGCAGTTTTTGCGTGCTGATTCCGATTTCCGCCCCGTAGCCGAACTGTTCGCCATCGGTGAAGCGGGTGGATGCGTTATGGTACAACACCGCCGCGTCGACCGCTTGGAAAAAGCGGCGGACATGCGCTTCGTTTTCCGTGATGATCGCTTCGGAATGTTTCGTTCCGTAGCGGTGGATATGTTGAATCGCTTCATCGACATCAGTGACGAGTTTGATCGCTAAAATCGGTGCCAAATATTCTGTATGCCAGTCTTCTTCCGCCGCTTCGCTGACGAACGGATAGGCGGCGGCAAGGCGTCGGTCGCCGCGAAGCTCAACACCGCGAGCATGAAGCGCCTCAAGCAGTTCGCCGACGTACGGCCACCGCTCATGAATGAGCACGGTTTCGATGGCGTTGCAGACGGATGGACGCTGCAATTTAGCGTTTAAGACGATATCGATCGCCATCGATCGCTCGGCCGATTCATCAACGAAAATATGGCAATTGCCAACACCGGTCTCAAGCACCGGTACGGTGGCGTTTTCGACGACCGAGCGAATGAGCCCCGCTCCGCCGCGCGGAATGAGGACATCGAGATAATCGTTTAGGCGGAACATGCGCTGGGCTGTTTCCCGGCTCGTGTCTTCGAGCAGCTCAATGGCTGTTTCCGGGATGGCCGTTGTGCGAAGCGCCTCTTTCATGACGCTGACAAGTGCTTTGTTGGAATGAAGCGCCGATGAGCTGCCGCGGAGCAGGACGGCGTTGCCTGTTTTCAGACAAAGGCTGACAGCGTCAACTGTCACGTTCGGGCGCGCTTCATATACCATACCGATCACCCCAAGCGGCACGCGCACTGTTTGGATGCGAAGGCCGTTTGGCCGCGTCCACTCCTCGATGATGTCTCCAACCGGATCCGGCAATGAGGCGACTTGGCGGACGCCGCTGATGATTTGATCGATCCGTTCATTCGTGAGCTGCAGCCGGTCAAGCAAAGCCGGTGACAGCCCTTGCGAGCGGCCGGCGGCCATATCCTTTTCGTTTTCCGCTAAAATGACGGCGCGTTTGCGGTCGATGGCTTTGGCAATCTGTTCTAATGCCGCGTTTTTTTCTTCTGTCGACAGCATGGCCAACGTTTGTGACGCCGTTTTCAACCGTTCGGCTTTTTCGAGCAATTCGTTCATCTTTTGACACGCTCCTTTCGCAAAGTGACCCAATTGTCGCGGTGGATGACTTCCGGGCGGTGAAGGTAAGAGTATTGCCGCGCTTCTTCGCTCGGCCGCCCTTTCACTTTTTTCAAATCGGCGGCGGCGTAATATACTTGACCGCGGCCGATGGTAACGCCTTTTTCGTTGATGACATCGACGACATCCATCGCATGAAAGTCGCCGGAAACCGCCGTGACGCCGGCCGGCAGCAAACTTTTCCCGCGGTCAAGCAGCGCTTCCTCGGCGCCGCTGTCCACAGTGATTGTGCCGGAAACGGGGGCGTGATAGGCGATCCATTGCTTGCGCATTTGCATCTGTTTCGGAAAAGGAACACCGATGTATGTACCGTCACCTTTTCCAGCTAAAATATCAGCCAGTTTTTCTTTGCCGCTTCCCGTGCCGATGAAGACGCTGACGCCGAAGGAGAGAGCTTTTTGCGCAGCTAACAGCTTTGAGCGCATGCCGCCGGTGCCGACAGTCGAGCCGCTGCCGCCGGCTGAGGCGAGCATCTCGCTCGTAATCTCTGGCAAAAAGGCGTATTTTTTCGCCTGCGGGTTCGTTTTCGGATTGGCGTCGTACAGCCCGTTAATGTCAGTGAGCAAAACGAGCGCATCGGCATGCAAGAAGCCTGCCACAAGCGCTGACAACATATCATTGTCGCCGAACGTCAACTCTTCGACGGAAACGGAGTCGTTTTCGTTAATGATCGGCACGGCGCCGTGTTCGAGTAATGTGGTGATCGTGGCAAACAAGTTGCGAAATCGCTCACGGCTGTAAAAATCGCTGCGCGTCAACAACAACTGGGCGGCGGTGAAGCCGAATTGGGCGAACTGTGCGCTGTACGCCTGCATCAATAAGCTTTGTCCGACGGCAGCAGCCGCCTGTTTGCCGGCGATCGTCGTCGGCCGCGTTGGGTAGCCTAACGGCCCGAAGCCGGCCGCAACTGCACCGGATGTGATGAGAATGATGTCATGGCCGAGCTGTTTCATATAAGCGATCGCTTGAACATGATCAAGCAGTTTATCATGGCAAAGGCCGCCTTTTGGATCGGTGAGTGAGCTGCTCCCGATTTTCACAACGACGCGCTGCCGTTTCATCGCATTCCCTCCTTTGGATTTTTTCTGTCGTCTATTCCACTGTCTCTTGACCACAACTGGGAAGAGGACAATAAAAAAACGCTTTTCCTCCTCTTTGAAAAGGACGGAAAAGCGTTCCGCGGTACCACCTTTTTTGGCGCACAAAGCGCCCACCTCTAGCCTGTAACGCAGGCATGCGGCTTATGTTTGCATAAGCGGCCGTCTAGGGCAGGTTCAACCGGCTTCCCGCGAGGAACCTTCCAGCCTATGGGTTCCACTCTCTGGCGCGTTCCCTCGGTTTACTAGTCCCGTGCCGTTCTCATTCGTCGATTGTCAAGGATAGGCTCAACAATTTTATAGTTTGTAAGAAATTATGCCCCTAAACGTTGTTGATGTCAAGGGGAGCAGCCTATTTTTACGTTGCCTTGCTCTAGACAAAACAATGAAAACGCATTCAGAATAAAGGTAATTGTCAATTTATTAAAAAAAGTGGTACAATACTAGCAACCTATTAATCTGAACGATGGAGGGACTCTTCATGAAAACACGGCGCAGCGACATGATTAAAAAAGGATTCGACCGCGCTCCGCACCGAAGTTTATTGCGGGCGGCTGGCGTGAAAGAAGAAGATTTTGACAAACCGTTTATTGCGGTGGTCAACTCATATATTGACATTATCCCTGGACACGTCCATTTACAAGAGTTTGGAAAAATCGTCAAGGAAGCGATCCGTGAAGCGGGTGGCGTGCCGTTTGAAATGAATACGATCGGCGTTGATGATGGCATCGCGATGGGGCATATCGGGATGCGCTATTCGCTTCCGAGCCGGGAAATTATCGCCGACTCGATTGAAACGGTTGTTTCCGCGCATTGGTTTGACGGTATGGTGTGCATTCCGAACTGCGACAAAATTACGCCAGGAATGATGATGGCAGCGATGCGGCTCAACATCCCGACGATTTTTGTCAGCGGCGGGCCGATGAAAGCCGGCGTAACGAAAGATGGGCGGAAAATTTCACTCTCGTCCGTGTTTGAAGGAGTCGGGGCGTATTTAGGCGGCTCGCTCGATGAGAAAGGACTGATGGAACTCGAACAGTACGGCTGTCCGACGTGCGGGTCGTGTTCGGGCATGTTCACGGCCAATTCGATGAACTGTTTGGCCGAAGCGCTCGGGCTCGCCTTACCAGGCAACGGGACGATTTTAGCGGTTGACCCGGCGCGTAAAGAGCTTGTCCGCGAATCGGCGAAACAGCTCATGTATTTGATCGAACATGATATTAAACCGCGCGACATTGTCACGGAAAAAGCAATCGATAACGCGTTCGCGCTCGATATGGCGCTTGGCGGCTCGACGAATACGGTACTACATACGTTGGCCATCGCCAACGAAGCCGGCATTGACTATTCGCTCGAGCGGATTAACGAAGTGGCGTCACGCGTGCCGCATTTAGCGAAGCTCGCTCCGGCATCGGATGTCCATTATATTGAAGACTTGCACGAAGCGGGCGGCGTCTCGGCGGTGCTCAATGAATTGTCGAAAAAAGAAGGCACACTCCATTTAGACACGCTCACTGTCACTGGTAAAACGCTTGGAGAAAACATTGCCGGCTGTGAAGTGAAAAACTATGATGTCATCCGGCCAATCGATAACCCGTATTCGGAAACGGGCGGGCTCACCATTTTGTTCGGCAACTTAGCACCGGACGGAGCGGTCATTAAAACCGGCGCGGTTCAAGGCGGCATCACGCGCCATAAAGGGCCAGCCATCGTCTTCGATTCGCAGGAAGAAGCGCTTGAAGGCATCGCCAGCGGCAAAATCAAGCCAGGCCATGTCGTCGTCATCCGTTACGAAGGGCCAAAAGGTGGCCCAGGCATGCCGGAAATGCTCGCGCCAACCTCACAAATTGTCGGCATGGGGCTCGGCACAAAAGTGGCGCTTGTCACTGACGGGCGGTTCTCCGGTGCTTCGCGCGGCTTGTCGATCGGGCACGTCTCTCCGGAGGCAGCAGAAGGCGGACCGATCGCGTTCATCGAAGACGGCGATATAATCGAAATCGACACGGTCAAGCGGACGATCAATGTCAAATTGTCTGACGAAGAGCTTGAACGGCGCAAAGCGAACTGGAAAGGCTTTGAGCCGAAAGTAAAAACCGGGTATCTCGCCCGCTACTCGAAGCACGTCACTTCAGCGAGCACAGGGGGGGTTATGAAGCTTTAAGGCAGCAGCGGCTTCCGATGAATGAGCGCCCTGCCGTAAAAGAGAAAGCCTGCCTGGACGAGTGAAAACAGGCAGGCTTTTTCATCATGATATATCGCCCTCGTTTGGTTGGATGGGAAGAAAAAGAGTAAACGAGGTTCCTTTTCCCCGTTGGCTTTTGACTTCGATGGTTCCGCCGTGAGCCTGCACAATTTGCTTCGCAATGTGGTGTATCCACCATTGTGAAGCGAGCGAAAAACCGTTTTTGTCGTCAAATCCTCACGAGGAAGCAAACACTTCTGTTCGATGTCTTGTCTGATGCGCGCTTATTTAGGTAAATATTCCATGAAGAGTGAGAGGAAATATAGCCATGGCTGCGACTTGGTAAAAAACGGGCGTCCCGAAAGAAAAACGGGGCGCTTTTTCTCATTCGACCTACATCACCAATCGATCTTGTTTTGCCTCGGAGGGACAGCTATCTGATCCCATTCCCCGTTCATACAAGAAAAATCATATTGACATTTTATAATATTCATACTATTTTAAAGTTAGGTGTGATATGTAATTTATATAACGTTAATATAACGTTATATATTTTTGTATCTTTGAAAACGCTTTATATTAAGGGGGAGTCAGGAAGGATGATTTTGCATGACATTGAGAGGGCCGAGCGCAGTGAGCTTGAAGGGCTCCAGCTCAGCCGGCTCCGGGCAACGGCGGAACGCGTGTATGAGCGGGTGCCATTTTATCGTGAGCGATTTGACGAAGCAGGAGTGAAACCTGAGGATATCCGGACATTGGATGATGTGCGCAGGCTGCCGTTTACGACAAAAAGCGATTTGCGCGCGCATTATCCGTTCGGTTTGCTAGCAGTTGATCTCACTCAATGCGTCCGTTTGCATGCGTCAAGCGGCACGAGTGGAAAACCGACCGTTGTCGCCTATACAAAGCGTGACATTGATCATTGGGCCGATATTGTAGCGCGGGCGTTGGCGATAGCTGGTGGAAAGCCGGGAGATGTCGTTCACAATGCGTACGGATACGGGTTATTTACCGGCGGGCTCGGGCTTCATTACGGCAGTGAGCGGCTCGGAGCGGTCACTGTTCCTGTTTCTGGCGGCAATACGGAACGGCAAATAATGATTATTGAAGATTTCCGCCCGACCATCATTTGCGGGACACCGTCCTATGTGTTGAACATTGCTGAGCGGATGAAAGAGTTGGGCAAAGATCCGCGGCAAACATCGCTGAAATACGGGATTTTTGGAGCGGAGCCGTGGTCGGAAGAGATGCGGCGCACGCTTGAAGAGACATTTGACATCAAAGCGTGCGACATTTATGGGTTAAGTGAAGTGATTGGCCCTGGGGTGGCTATGGAATGTCATGAAGCGCAAGATGGACTTCATATCGCCGAAGACCATTTCTTTGTCGAGGTCATTAATCCGAACACACTTGAACCGGTAGGGGAAGGGGAAGAAGGAGAGCTTGTCTTTACGAGTTTGACGAAAGAGGCGTTTCCAGTCATCCGCTATCGGACGGGCGATATTGCTTCGGTGACAAGGGAGCGATGTGCTTGCGGGCGAACAACGGTGCGCATGTCACGGGTGAAGGGACGTGTTGACGATATGATTATCATTCGTGGCGTCAATGTGTTCCCATCAGAAATTGAACACCATCTGCTTCGTGTTTCGGAACTGGCTCCGCACTATCAGCTACACCGGTTCCGCCACGGTCATTTGGAAGCGGTGGAGTTGCACGCGGAAGTGACAGATGATTTTTACAGCCAGATCGGCGGCGATTTACAAAGTGAGCAGGCCGTTGCGCTTGCTCGGCGAGTTCAATCGCTGTTGAAAACACACTGTCTCGTTTCGATTGGTGTTCGTCTCCATCCTCCGAAAACCCTCCCTCGTTCAGAAGGGAAAGCGGTGCGTGTCATCGACCGACGTAAGTTCGAAGCGAAACAATCCGTTTGAATTGAAAGAAAAGTAGAAAAAAAGATTGCAAAATTATATAACATTAAAATATAATAACGTTAGATAAACGTTATATGATTTTTAATTATATTTAATAGGGGGATGAATGATGGGGACGATCATGACGTTCACTCGTCTGTCTGAGGACGAGAAACATGAACTGTTCATGCGCCGCATCGAAGCGGGGGAGAAAATCGAAGCGGACGATTGGATGCCGGATGAATATCGGATGACGCTCATTAAACTCGTTGCGATGCATGCGGTTAGCGAAATTATGGGAGCGCTTCCGGAAAAGGAATGGGTGCCGAAAGCGCCGACATTGCGGCGAAAGCTAGGCATTATGGCTAAAGTGCAGGACGAAATGGGGCACGGCCAGCTGCTGATTCGGGTGGCGGAAGATTTGATGGCGCCGCTTGGCAAAACGCGGGAAGACATTATCCAAGATTTATTGAACGAGCGGCTGAAGTTCCATAACGTCTTCCATATGCCAGCGCCGACATGGGCGGATGCCGGGTTGATTGGCTGGCTTGTTGATGGAGCGGCGATTATGACGCAGACGAACATGCTTGATGCATCATATGGGCCGTACGCACGGGCGTTGAAGCGCATTTGTGCTGAGGAAGTGTTTCATGCCCAACACGGAGAATCGATCATTTTGGCGCTAGCTGAAGGAACGAAGGAGCAAAAAGACATGCTTCAAGAAGCGCTCAACCGTTGGTGGGAGGCACTTCTCATGTTTTTCGGTCCACCGACGGCAGAAACGACGGGAACATCCAAGCAGGATATTACGATCAAATACCGCATCCGTACAAAAACGAATGAACAATTGCGCCAAGACTACTTTACGAAATACGTGCCGCGCATTTGGGCGCTCGGATTGAAGCTTCCTGACGAGACGATGCATTTTGACAAAACGCAAGGGAAGTGGATTTACCGGCAACCGGATTGGGAGAAATTTAAAGAAATTATCCGCAACAACGGACCGAAATCGCAAGAACGGCTCGAGCTGCGAAGGATTGCGCATAAACAGAACGCGTGGGTGCGTGAAGCGCTCAGCGCTGTACGGACAGTTGGGTGAAAGGGGGATGACCGTGATGGGGAAAGAACAAGGCTTTTACCAAGTGTTCGAAGTGTTCAGCCGCAGAACACCAGAGGCCCCGCTTCAGCACCAGTTCAGTCTGCTCGCCCCGAACGAGGAGCTCGCCCTCGTGATGGCGCAAGAAAACTTTATGCGCCGCGAGCCAGTTGCCGACCTTTGGGTGGTGAAGCGGGATTATATCCGGCGGATCAATGAAGAGGAAAAAGTTGCGCTTAAGCGGCTTGACAACAAAGATTATCGGTTAACGAGGGGATATGGGGATTTGAAAAAGCGGTGGCGCAAATACGAGCAAAACGTGTTCGATGAGAAAGAAATTTTATCATGGAAAGGCGAGATTCGGCGATGAGCGAAAAATCGATGTATTTTCATCCCGATGGTCAGGAAGCGCTTGTTGAATTGTTGTTCCAGCTTGCAGATGATGATTTTTTACTTGCGTATCGCGGTTCAGAATGGCTTGGATTGGCACCGCATATTGAGGAAGATATTGCGTTTTCTTCGATCAATCAAGATACGATGGGCCATGCCGCCATGTATTATCAGCTGCTCGAGGAGTTTGGCCTTGGGACGGCTGATGAACTAGCACATGCCCGGCCGGCCACGGAGCGGCGTAACGCCGTGCTCCTTGAACTGCCGAACGGTCCGGGACATTATTTGCGCGAACCCCGCTATGACTGGGCGTTCACTGTCGTCCGCCAATATTTTTACACGCAAGCGAAGCACATCCGTCTCGAGTCACTGAGAAAAAGTGCGTACAAGCCGCTCGCGGAAGTGGCGGCGAAAGTCCAAGTCGAGCTTCACTATCATTTGCTTCATTGGCATACGTGGTTCGTCCAGTTGACAAATGCCCCTGGTGAAGCGCGGACGCGAATGATAAAAGCCATTCAAGACGTAGCCGCCGATTTTGCCGGTGTGTTGACGCTTGGGGCAAGAGGGGCGGAGATGGAGCGATGGGGACTGATCGAAGGGGAAGACGTATTAACGGAAAAAACGATCGCAGCGCTGGCGCCAGCGTTTGCCGAAGTAGGTCTGGAGTGGCCGATGCCGTTTGGTATGAAGCACGGTAACGGCCGCAACGGTGAGCATACGCCGGATTTGGATGACGCGTTGGCGACGCTGTCAGAAGTTTATCGCTCCGTTCCGCAAGCTATATGGTAAGCAGTTGCACTCTGTTTCGCAAAAGACGGTGCCGCCGCTTTCCTGCCCCCCTCGGGTTGGCAGCAAGCACAGCCGGCTGCATGAAAGGCGAAACGGCGCACAATGCCGCCCTTGGCAAGGGGCGGGAAGCATATAGGCAACCGAAACGTGAGAGGGAGAACCATGACAAACGAAGAGGTTTGGAGAGCGTTAGAAACGGTGAAAGATCCGGAAATCGATTCTGTCAGCATTGTTGACCTCGGCATGGTGGAACAAGTTGAGATTCGTGATGACATGGTCTCGATTCATTTGCTGCCGACGTTTCTTGGATGCCCGGCGCTTGACATCATTCGCTCACGGGTGGAGGAAGCGGTGAAGCAGGCGGGGGCACAAGCGGTGACGGTCGAATTTCTGCGCCATCCGCCCTGGACGTCCGACCGAATTAGCGAAGTGGGACGGGAGCGGTTAAAGCAGTTTGGCATTGCTCCGCCGCCGCGGCAAATGGAGCCGGGAGCTTGGCAAGTGGAATGCCCGTATTGTGGGGCGGAACGGACTGTCATGGAAAATCTATTTGGTCCGACAGCTTGCCGCAGCATTTTCTACTGTAGGCAATGCAAAAATCCGTTTGAAGCCATGAAGCCTGTACTGCCTTTAGCAATGGAATAGAAAGGGGATGGTGACGTTGTTTAAAATGATCGCCTTGTACAAACAGCCGAAAGATAAAGAGCAGTTTGATGCTCATTATTACAACACGCATGTGCCGCTGACGGAAAAAATCCCTGGCCTTCGAAAAATCAAGGTCACGAAAATTACAGGGACGCCGATGGGGACGGAAAGTGACTATTATTTGTTATGCGAAATGTATTACGACAACCAAGAGGCGTTCCAAGAGGCGATGAAAACAAAAGAAGCGAAAGCATCAGCAAAAGATGTCATGTCATTTGCCGGGGATCTTGTCACCTTTATGGTTGGTGAGGAAGTGGAACATGAGTGAGTTCGTTTCGATCGCTGTGCGCCAAGAGGGGCCGGTTGGCGTCATTGAACTCGCCCGTCCGAATGTATTGAATGCGCTCAGTCGCCAAATGGTGTCAGAAATTGTTGCGGCGGTCGAATCGTTCGATCGGGATGAAGAAGTGCGCGTCATCGTGCTCACCGGGCGTGGGCGGGCGTTCGCTGCTGGGGCGGATATTCAAGAGATGGCCAACGATGATCCGGTTCGGCTCGAGTGGTTGAACCAATTTGCGGATTGGGATCGCCTTTCGCTTGTAAAAACGCCGATGATCGCTGCCGTCAACGGCTTAGCGCTCGGCGGCGGATTCGAGCTGGCGTTGTCCTGTGATTTGATCATTGCCTCCGCCGCGGCGGAATTCGGTTTTCCAGAGGTTAACCTTGGCGTTATGCCAGGGGCGGGAGGTACGCAGCGGTTGACGAAGCTCATCGGACCGAAACAGGCGCTCGCGTGGTTATGGACGGGGGAGCGCTTATCGGCGAAAGAGGCGCATGCATTGGGTGTCGTCACCCGCGTTGTGAGTCCGGAACTGTTAATGGAAGAGACGATGCGGCTTGCCCGGCGCCTTGCCGAACAGCCGCCGCTAGCCCTTCGCCTTATCAAAGAAGCAGTGCAAAAAGCAGTAGACTATCCGCTCTATGAAGGCATGCAGTTTGAGCGGAAAAACTTCTACCTTTTGTTTGCTTCAGAAGACCAAAAAGAAGGAATGGCGGCGTTTCTTGAAAAACGAAAGCCGCAATTCCGTGGGAAATAAGGGGGGCGCCTCATGTACGAGACAATTCGATATGAAGTGGATGGCCAAGTTGCTTGGCTGACGCTCAACCGCCCGGAGCAGCTCAACTCTTTTACGGAACAAATGAACAAGGAAATGACAAAGGCGCTAAAACAGGCCGGAGCAGATCGTGATGTCCGTTGTGTGGTCATCACAGGCGCAGGACGGGCGTTTTGTGCTGGGGAAGATTTGAGCGGCGTAACGGAAGAGATGGATCATGGGGAAGTGCTGCGCACTCGATACGCACCGATGATGAAAGCGCTCCACAGCCTAGAAAAACCGGTTGTCGCCGCGGTGAATGGGGTAGCGGCCGGTGCGGGCATGAGCTTAGCGCTCGCGTGTGATTTCCGTCTTCTCTCGGAAAAAGCGAGTTTCGCCCCGGCATTTATCCATGTGGGACTTGTGCCGGATGCTGGTCACCTGTATTATTTGCCGCGCCTCATTGGGACGGCAAAGGCGCTTGAACTTGCTGTGCTTGGGGAAAAAGTAGCGGCTACGGAAGCCGTCGCGCTCGGACTAGCGACAACCGTCATTCCGCAAGATCGTTGGGAAGAGGAAGTGAGGCAGTTTGCCGAGCGATTGGCTGCTATGCCGACGAAGGCGATTGGACTTGTGAAACGGTTGCTTCACGAAAGTCAAGAAGCGACGTTTGACCGTTACCTCGAACGAGAAGCAGAATGCCAACGCATTGCTGGATTGACGGCAGACCACCGCGAAGGCGTCAAGGCGTTTTTTGAGAAACGGAAACCAATATTCCAGGGAAACTAAGCAAGGGGGAAGAAATGATGGCAACTGTCAAACAAAAGAAAATGGAGCGAATGCCGACGAAACGCGATGTTTATCAGCTGATTATTAACGGCGAGCGGGTGGAAAGTGTTTCAGGAGAAACGTTTGTCGTCACCAATCCGGCGACGGGCGAACCGGTTGCCCGCGTCGCTAAAGGAACGCGTGAGGATGCTGAGCGGGCGGTACAGGCAGCGCGGCAAGCGTTTGACCGCGGGAAATGGCGCCATTTCCCGGTACAAAAACGGGCGCGCATTTTATATCAAATCGCTGCGCTCATGCGTGAACGATTCAATGAATTAGTAGAGTTGGAGATTTTAAATACGGGAAAAGCGTTGTCGGCTGCCCAAGGTCAAGTGATGCAAGCGATTGAAGACTTCGAGTTTTTCGCAGGGGCGATCATCGGCCATCGCGGAGCGGTCAATCCGATGCCTGGGGCGTTTCACAACTATACGGAAAAAGAGCCGGTTGGCGTATGCGCGCAAATTATTCCATGGAACTATCCGCTTATGATGGCAGCATGGAAAATTGCTCCAGCGCTTGCTGCCGGATGTTCTGTCGTCGTCAAACCAGCTTCGTTGACGCCACTCACTTGCCTTGTGCTGGCGGAAATTTGTTATGAAGCTGGGGTGCCGGAAGGTGTCGTCAATGTGGTGACTGGCGCTGGGGCGGAAGTTGGAGACTATTTAGTTGAACATCCGCTTGTCGACAAAGTAGCGTTTACCGGATCGACGCCGGTTGGGAAGGAAATTATGGAGAAGGCGTCGAAAACCCTAAAACGGGTGACACTCGAGTTGGGCGGTAAGTCGCCAAGCCTAGTGTTTGCGGACGCTGATTTGGAGGCTGCTGTCGCTGGTTCGTTGTTCGGAATTTTCTATAACAGCGGTCAGTCTTGTGAGGCGCGGTCCCGCTTGTATGTGCACGAAGACATCTATGATGAATTTATGGAAGCGTTTGTCGCTAAAACGAAGCAGTTGAAACTCGGCAATCCGTTTGATGCCGGCACGCATGTGGGGGCGATTATCAGCCGTGGACAGCTTGAGGTGATTGACGAATATGTACAATCGGCGGTTGCCGACGGGGCGACGATCGCTGCCGGTGGGAAAGAAGCGGTGGTCGCCGGCTTTGAAAATGGTTATTGGTATGAGCCGACGATTTTGACGAACGTAAATCACCAAATGAAAGCGGTTCGCGAAGAAATTTTTGGGCCAGTTGTTGTTGTGATGAAGTTTCGCGATGAGGCCGAGGCGGTTGAACTGGCGAATGACAGCGATTATGGGCTCGCTGCCGCTATCTGGACAAAGGATCATGGGCGTGCTGTTCGTGTCGCCAAACAGCTGCGCTCCGGCATTGTGATGGTGAACAGTCCGTTCTCCGCTTTCCCGGGTACGCCATTTGGTGGTTACAAACAGTCCGGATTTGGGCGTGAGCTGTCTGTCGAAGCGCTTGATTTGTATACTGAGACGAAGAGCGTGCTGTCGTATTACGGGCCGCGTCCGCTCAACCCGTTTGGCGTCTAAGACGACTGCCAACACTGTCATTTGGATGACGTCTTAGTTTATAGAGTGTGCGACAACCGGCGATGGGGTGTGTTTGGCCGTTGGCCGTGCCCCATCGTTGTTGTTGGAAACGGTTCCGCCGTTTGGCGACGAGCATCCGACGACTTGCAGTGTTCACCGCTATACACGTGAAATAGGAGAGGGGGAAGACGATGATCGAACGTCTTGTTGTTGTCGGCAGCGGCGTGATGGGGAGAGGAATTGCTTACGTTGGCGCTGTCGGAGGGTTTCAGACGACGTTGGTTGATGTGAAGCAAGAACAACTAGACAGTGCTCGGAACGAAATCACTTCCATTTTTGAACAAGCGGTCGCTCGAGGAAAATTGACGCCTGGCGCGCGCCAAGAAGCGGAGACGCGCCTTTCGTATTCGCTTGATCTAGTTGCTGCGGTACAGGGAGCTGATTTGGTTATTGAGGCAGTACCGGAAAAGCTAGAGTTGAAAAAACAAGTATTTGAGACAATCGATGCTCATGCGCCGGCATCTTGTTATTTGGCCACCAATACGTCCACGATGAGCCCGACGGAGATCGGCTCGTTTACGAAGCGGCCGGATCGAGTGATCGCCATGCACTTTTTCAACCCGGTGCATAAAATGAAGCTCGTTGAAATTATCCGCGGCTTGGAGACGAGTGATGAGACGGCGCAAGTCGTGAAAGAAGTCGCTGAGCGAATGGGGAAAGAGACCGTTGTTGTCAATGAGTTTCCGGGGTTTGTGACAAGCCGAATCAGCGCGCTTGTCGGTAATGAAGCGTTCTATATGCTTCAAGAAGGAGTGGGTACGCCGGAAGAAATCGATAAAGCCATTAAACTTGGCCTGAATTTTCCGATGGGCCCGTTTGAGCTGGCTGATTTAGTCGGGCTTGATACACGGTTGAACAACTTAAAATATTTGCATGAAAAATTAGGTGAAAAGTATCGCCCAGCGCCGCTGCTTGAACAATACGTGAAGGCCGGCCGTCTTGGCCGCAAAACTGGCCGCGGTGTCTATGATTATACGAATCGAGAAAACAACTGACAAGCCGATCGCTCGGCTACGGTTGGCAAGGGGGAGAAAAGATGGGAAGAGAGGTTGTCATTGTTGATGCTGTGCGCACACCGATCGGCCGCTACAAAGGGGCATTAAAAGAGGTGCGGCCGGACGATTTGGCCGCCGTCGTTATTCGCGCGCTGATCGAACGAAATCCGAACTTGCCGGTGGAACAAATTGATGACGTCGTCTTCGGTAATGCGAATCAAGCCGGTGAAGACAACCGGAACGTTGCCCGCATGGCCGCACTTTTAGCCGGATTGCCGAAGGAAGTAGCGGGGGTAACGATCAATCGGTTGTGCGGTTCCGGGCTCGATGCTGTTAATTATGCAGCGCGGGCCATTTTCGCCGATGAGGCGGATATTATGATCGCCGGTGGCGTGGAAAGCATGACGCGCGCTCCGTTTGTGATGGCGAAGCCGTCAAGTGATTTTCCACGCGGCAATATCGAAATGTATGATACAACGATCGGCTGGCGCTTTATCAATCCGAAAATGCAGGAAATGTACGGCACCGACAGCATGCCACAAACGGCGGAAAACGTAGCGAAGCGGTTTGGCATTACGCGCGAGGCGCAGGACGAGTTTGCCTATGAGAGCCAAATGAAAGCGAAACGGGCGATGGAAACGAACCGGTTTGCGGATGAATTGGTGCCAGTGGTGTACTATGATCGGAAAGGCAACCGGATTGTTGTCGACAAGGATGAGCATCCGCGCCCAGATACGACGCTTGAGAAGCTGGCAAAACTGCCGCCGCTGTTTGAAAACGGCACGGTGACAGCCGGCAATGCTTCTGGAGTGAACGACGGGGCGGCGGCGCTGTTGTTGATGAGTGCCGATAAAGCGAAAGCGCTCGGCTTGAAGCCGTTAGCCAAATATGTGACGTCAGCCGTCGCCGGCGTTGAACCAGCAGTGATGGGAATCGGTCCGATTTTTGCGACGCGCAAAGCGCTGCGCCGCGCCGGCCTGTCCGTTGATGATATCGGGCTTGTCGAGCTGAACGAAGCGTTCGCTTCGCAAGCGCTCGAGTGCATTCGTCAGCTTGAGCTTGACCGAGAGAAAGTCAACGTCAACGGCGGAGCGATTGCCCTTGGCCATCCGCTTGGGGCGAGTGGTGCCCGCATATTGACGACGTTGATTTATGAAATGCAAAAACGAGGCGTCACCTATGGCTTGGCGACGATGTGCATCGGCGTCGGCCAAGGGATCGCAACGATTGTCAAAAATGCGGACGAACAGTGAGAGCGTTGGGCTAGGGGTTGAGAGATACCTAGTCATGATGAAGGGATGCTTGAGTGTGCCGCTGTTTCCTCAATACCGGCCATTCGATCATTCCGTCCAATGCCGCCTGTTCGCAACCGTCGGGAGCCGCCTGCCTTCAGCGGTGCGGCTCTTTTTATTCCGCTTTTTTCTCGCCCGACTTGCCACCGTTATAAAAGTTTGTTACGATTATATTTCGAAAACAAGGTAAAGGGAGTCCGTCCAGATGAATACACGCTCGATGATTTTCACGATTTACGGCGACTACATCCGCCATTACGGCGGTGAAATTTGGATCGGGAGCTTAATCCGCCTCCTTCGCGAGTTTGGCCATAATGACCAAGCGGTGCGGGCAGCGGTGTCACGCATGAGCAAACAAGGTTGGATTCGGGCTGAAAAACGCGGCAATAAAAGCTATTACTCACTCACTGAGCGCGGTGTGAAGCGGATGGAAGAGGCGGCGCGCCGCATTTATAAAACGCGGCCCGAGCATTGGGACGGCAAATGGCGCATTCTCATTTATACGATTCCTGAAGACAAGCGGCATTTGCGCGACGAATTGCGAAAGGAGCTTGTTTGGAGCGGGTTTGGCACGATTTCGAACAGCTGTTGGATCTCGCCGAATAATTTGGAGCAGCAAGTGTATGACTTAATTGACAAGTATCATATTCACCCGTACGTTGACTTTTTCCTTGCTGAGTATGATGGGCCGCACATGAACAAACAGCTCGTCGAAAAGTGTTGGAACTTAGAAGAAATCAATCAAAAATATGAGCAGTTTATCGTCACTTATAGTCAAAAATACGTGATTGATAAACATAAAATCGAACGTGGCGAAATGTCAGATGCGGAATGTTTCGTTGAACGGACGAAGCTCGTTCATGAATATCGGAAGTTTTTATTTATCGATCCGGGGTTACCTGAGGAATTGCTGCCAGACGAGTGGATGGGAAGCCATGCCGCTGCCTTGTTCAATGACTACTACCAACAGCTTGCCGCGCCAGCCAGCCGCTTTTTTGAGGCGGTATTTCGAGAAGGAGCGGAGCTTGGCAAAAAGGGAGAACAGGAGAAAGAAAAGGTGTCGTTTGAGTGAATTCGTGGTGCATGGCTCAAGCCAAGCTATGCATCACGTTTTGTGTAATGATGAACATTTTGCCAATGCCCACGATGCCCGAGACAGAAAACGGAATAGAGCGGTGGGAAAGAGGGATGGTACGCGACTTTGTCTGCGAGATGATTCCCAACTTTCCCTACACGCGCCGCAACGATTTTGAAACCGCTTTAAACTTGTTTGCTTGTTTCTTTGTCAGTTGACTCAGCAGCTGTCAGTTGTTTTCGGTACTCTTTCCCTTTTTGGACGTATGTATCGATCGACAGCTGAATAAGCGCCAAGTCTTTGTCCGTTAATTCACGCACAACTTGGCCTGGAGAGCCGACCACAAGCGAACGTGGCGGAATTTTTTTGCCGGACGGGATGAGGGTGTTGGCGCCAATAATGCATTCCTCCCCGATTTCAGCTCCATCCAAAATAGTTGATCCCATGCCAATGATTGAGCGGCGCCGGATTGTGCAGCCATGGAGTACGACATTATGTCCCACGGTCACTTCATCTTCGATAACAAGCGGAGAGCCTTCGTACAAATGACATGTCGTGTTGTCTTGAATGCTCGTTCGCGCACCGATTGTAATCGGCCCTTCATCACCGCGCAACACGGCATTAAACCAAATCGTTGATTCTTCTCCGACGGTGACATCGCCAATGACTCGAGCTCCAGGTGCGATAAAGACGTTTTCGTGAACGTTCGGTTTTTTTCCGTTATACAGATAAAGCATTCCCATCCCCCCAAAAATATGGTATCGTTATGATTAGTATAACATATTTTTTACGAGGTGGGAATGTTATGAATGATGTTTGTCGACTGCTCGGTCTTCGTTATCCGATCATCCAAGGGGGGATGGGCAACATCAGCAATGCTGAGCTGGCAAGCGCCGTGTCCGAGGCGGGGGGACTAGGAACGATTGGGGTCGGAACGATGCCACCCGATGAGGTGGAGACGCTGATTGTCGAAACGAAACAGCGGACAAGCCGACCGTTTGCGGTGAACATTCCGTTGCAAGTGACACCGCACGCTGCCGAAATGGCCGAGCTTGTCATCAAACATCAAGTGCCTGTTGTTTCCCTTTCTGCCGGTAACCCTGCGCCATGGATTCCACAGTTTGCCGCACACGGCATCAAAGTTATGGTTGTTACTGCATCGGTCAACCAAGCGAAAAAGGCGGAGGCAGCTGGAGCGGATATCGTCGTTGCCGAAGGGTATGAAGCGGCAGGGATCAACTCACCGCTCGAGTTGACAACGATGACGCTTATTCCACAAATTGTAAGTGCTGTTCGCATTCCTGTCATCGCCGCCGGCGGCATTGGTGATGGGCGTGGTTTGCTCGCTGCGATGGCTCTCGGCGCCCAAGGGGTGCAGCTAGGCACAAGGCTTGTAGCAACGAAAGAAGCTCCGTTTCATGAAGCGTATAAACAGGAACTTATCAAAGCGAAAGACAACGAAACGGTCATCGTCGGTCGTTCGGTCGGGCGCGTCCGCCGCATTATGCGCACGCCGTATGCTGAGAAGCTGCTTGAATATGAGCGGCAAGGCATGCTGCCTGAGCAATTCCAAGAATATACGTCTGAAGAACGCCATCGCCGTGGCGCGCTCTCTGGGGATTTTCAGGAAGGGTTTATCAATGCTGGACAAATCGCCGGCCTCATCGATGATGTGCCAACCGTCGCTGAGTTGTTTGAACAAATGATGACCGAAGCAAAAGCACAATGGCGCTCATTATCCGCTATATTTTCCTGATATTAAAAAGACGCCTGTCAAACGGCGTCTTTTTTTGACGAAAGAAAATGGTTGGGAAGGGGGTTGACACTTATAACCACCATAGTTACTATTGAAATAGTATAACGATTTTATAACGTTTGTATATTTTTTGTTATATTAACTTGAAAACGCTTTCAAGCGGTAAAGCAAAGGGGAGAGGGAAGCGATGAATGTCATGTTGTCATCAGAAAGGGCACAGAGCTTCGACTTATTTGAACAAATGCGTGAGCATGAACAAATTGTGTTTTGCCATGATGAAGCGACCGGGCTGAACGCGATCATCGCCATTCATAGCACGGCGCTTGGACCGGCGCTTGGCGGCTGTCGGATGTATCCGTATGCGACAACGGAAGAGGCGTTAGCGGATGTGCTTCGACTGTCCAAAGGGATGACGTATAAATGCTTGGCTGCCGATGTCGACTTTGGCGGCGGCAAAGCGGTAATCATCGGTGATCCGCGCAAAGACAAATCACCGGAATTGTTTCGAGCTTTCGGTCAATTCGTTGAGTCGCTAGGTGGGCGCTTTTACACCGGCACTGATATGGGGACGACACCGGATGATTTCGTGCATGCGCTGAAGGAGACAAACTGCATTGTTGGCGTCCCCGAAGCGTATGGAGGAAGCGGCGACTCATCGGTGCCGACTGCTGCCGGTGTCATTTACGGTATCCAAGCGACGAACTATGTTGCGTTTGGCAACAAAAATTTGCACGGAAAAACATACGCGGTGCAAGGGCTTGGGAAAGTGGGAAAAAAAGTGGCGTTTCGCTTACTTGAAGAAGGGGCTGATCTGTATGTATGCGATTTGAACGAAGCAGCGGTTGAAGAGGTGGTGGCGTATGGGAAACAAATCGGAGCGTTAGTAAAACCTGTCAATGGGACGGAGATTTATCGCGTCAATGCTGATGTGTTTGTCCCGTGTGCATTTGGCGGTGTCATAAACGATGAAACAGCCGCCAGCCTGCGGGTAAAAGCGGTCGTCGGGTCAGCGAACAACCAGTTGGTCGACAAACGCCATGCCCGTATGTTGAAAGAAAGAGGCATTGTATATGCTCCCGATTACATTGTCAACGCCGGCGGGCTGATTCAGGTGGCCGATGAACTGTACGGAGCGAACAAAGAGCGAGTGTTGGCGAAAACGAAAGCGATTTATGATACACTGCTCGCCATTTATACACGAGCTGAATCGGAAGGGATAACGACGATGGACGCCGCCGATCAATTTTGTGAAGAGCGGCTCGAAAAGCGTAAACAACGCAATCATTTCTTTGCGCATCAAAAACGGCCGAAGTGGGATATCCGTCGTTAGGAGAGGAGAAAACGGATCGGAAAGAGTCGCTTTCATACCTAAAAATGAACGAATTTTCATGCAGATACACCAGGGGTATGCCCACTTTTTATAGAGATCTTTTGCAGAAAATTCAGTAATAAAAAGCTACCAATCTAGCCAATGGCTATTCAAGGAGAAGGGGGAATATGGATGAAACAGACGATCAAACGTTTCGGTGTACCGATCCTTTTCAGCATATTGGTACTCTCGGGGTGTAAAGGAGAAGAACAGAGTGCAACAAGTGGCACGAAAGAGAACGGAAAGGGGGAGAAAACAGTTACTATTGGTGTCACGCAAATTATTCAACATCCATCATTGGATGCTGCCTTCGACGGATTTAAGAAGGCGTTAGAAGACGGGGGATTTAAAGAGGGAGAAAATGTTCAGTACAATATCCAAAATGCCCAAGGAGACATGAACAATAGTCAAACGATCGCCAATAATTTTGTATCGGATGGGGTTGACTTGATTTTCGCCAATTCGACTCCGAGTGCCCAAAGTGCGCTCAATGCAACAAAGGACATTCCGATCGTGTTTACATCTGTTACAGATCCGGTCGGTGCCAGTCTAGTCCCATCAATGGATCAAGCGGGGGACAACATTACCGGAACAACCGATAGTCATCCCGATGCGATTCGAAAAACAATTCAATTTATTGATGAACAAACGGACGCTAAAACAGTGGGACTCATTTATAACGCAGGCGAACAAAACTCTTTGGCCCAAATTGAAAAAGTGAAAGAGGCTGCAAAACAAACGGATTTGAAGCTGGTAGAAGCGTCTGTTTCGACAACAGCAGAGGTGAAGCAGGCAGCCGAGTCGTTAGTAGGCAAAGCAGATGTGTTCTATATCGTAACAGATAATACGGTTGTATCTGCCATTGAGTCAGTTGTAAGCGTTGCCAATGAGAAAAAAATCCCTGTTTTTACCGGGGAGCTTGATTCATTAAAACGAGGCTGCTTTGCGGCGTACGGGTTTGACTACTATGATATCGGCTATCAAGCTGGTGAAATGGCGGTAGCGATTTTAAAAGGGGAAGCAAAACCAGCGGAAATCAAACCGGAATATCCAAAAAAATTAAAACTTGTAATCAATAAGCAAGCGGCGGAAAAACAAGGGATCAAACTGAAGCCTGAATGGGATCAAATGGCCGAATACATCGAATAAACCAATTCGAAAGGATGACCGCTCTTGTTGACAGCAATTACTGGTGCGATCGAATCAGGAATTATTTATGCCATTATGGCGTTAGGGGTGTATTTGTCGTTCCGTATTTTGGATTTTCCCGATTTAACAGTGGATGGTAGCTTTGTGACAGGTGCGGCGGTGGCGGCAACGCTGATTGTCAGCGGTGTTCATCCGTTGGTGGCAACATGTCTGGCCCTTTTCGTAGGATTCATTGCCGGATGCATGACCGGGCTTCTTCATACGATGGGGAAAATCAACTCACTTTTATCGGGAATTTTAATGATGATCGCGCTGTATTCGATCAATCTTCGCATCATGGGACGTTCGAATGTACCGCTTCTCAATCAAGAAACGATCTTTACGAACGTTCAAGAATGGGGGACGAAAATCGGCCTTGAACCGGCTGTAGCGAAAACATGGGGAATTCTTCTGTCGATGACATTGCTTGTCCTGCTGTTTAAATGGTTCACCGATTGGTTTTTGCAGACAGAAATTGGGCTCGCCATTCGGGCCACTGGCGATAACCCACGCATGATTCGCAGCTTTTCGGCAAATACGAATTTGCTTATTGTGTTAGGATTAGGCCTTTCCAATGCCATGGTGGCGTTCTCAGGTGCGCTCATTGCCCAATACGGCGCTTTTGCCGATGTCGGCATGGGGATCGGCATGATTATTATTGGCCTTGCTTCCGTCATTATCGGTGAAGCGATATTTGGAACAAAAACGATCGCGCGCGCCACATTCGCTGTGATCGGCGGGGCGATCATTTACCGGATTGTAGTGAGCCTTGCATTGCGTGCGCAATTTTTAGAAACGGGAGATGTGAAGCTCATTACGGCATGCATCGTTATTTTGGCCCTTGTTGTTCCGCAAATGGTGCGGCACCAACGGGAGAAAAAGTACAAAGAGGAAAAAAGGCGAGAGCGGGCACAAGCCTTTGTGGCTGCTGCTGCCGAAAGGGGTGAAGGGGATGTTGCAGTTAAAAGGAATTTATAAGATATTTCATGAAGGAACTCCGGATGAAAAAATAGCGCTTCAAAATATTAACTTAACGCTGCAAAAGGGCGATTTTGTCACCATTATCGGCAGCAACGGAGCGGGCAAGTCGACGTTGATGAATTTGATTTCCGGAGTGCTGTTTCCTGATGAAGGAACGATTTCTATTAACGGTCAAGATGTCACCATGATGCCAGAATATGTTCGTTCCCGCTATATCGGAAGGGTGTTTCAAGATCCGATGGCGGGAACAGCGCCGAACATGACGATTGAGGAGAATTTGGCGATGGCGTATGCGCGTCGTCAAAAGCGCACACTTCGCCGCGGAGTGACGAAAAAGCGGCGCGATGACTTTCGAGAGGCGCTCTCTACGCTCCACCTTGGTTTAGAAAACCGTCTTCAAACGAAAGTCGGCTTGCTTTCAGGCGGCGAGCGACAGGCGTTGTCGTTGCTGATGGCGACATTTACTGAACCGGACATTTTGTTGCTTGATGAACATACAGCAGCACTCGACCCAGCAAGGGCGGAGCTGGTGACTCACTTAACTAAAGAGATTGTTGCGCGCTATCAATTAACCACATTGATGGTTACTCATCATATGCAACAAGCCATTGATTTAGGAAACCGTCTCATCATGATGGATAAAGGACAGATCATTTTAGAGGTAGATGAACATGAAAAGAAAAGCTTAACAGTAGAAAAACTATTGGCGGAATTCCGACGCATCCGTGGGGAACAACTAGCGAGTGATCGGGCGGTATTGAGCTAATCGAGCGGTCAGATGCTTATACAATGAGCCAATCATGGAGAGGAGGAATGTTATGGAACGGGACTTTCCGATTTGGCAAGTATTGAATGAAGAAGGAACAGTAGTGCAGCCCGAGTATCGCGAACGAATAACAAAAGAATTGACGATGGTGATGTATCGCCATCTGATTCGTACGAGAACGTTTGATAGAAAATGTGTCAGTCTTCAACGGCAAGGGCGCATCGGCACTTATGTGCCGTACGAAGGGCAAGAGGCATGTCAAGTTGGAAGTGCGCTAGCGCTCAACGATGAGGATTGGATGTTTCCGACTTACCGCGATCACGGGGCGATGATGACGTTTGGCCGGTCTTTAGTGAACACACTTTTGTATTGGAAGGGACGGACAGAAGGGTGTGTTCCGCCTGAAGGGAAAAAAATCGTTCCGCCGAGCGTTCCGATTGCCACGCAGCTTCCCCATGCGGCGGGAGCAGCGTGTGCTGAGAAATGGAAGGGAACGAAAAATGCCGTCATTGTGTACTTCGGGGATGGAGCGACATCGGAAGGAGATTTTCATGAGGGATTGAATTTTGCGAGCGTTTTCAATGCCCCTGTCGTCTTTTTCAATCAAAACAACCAATATGCGATTTCCGTTCCGATCACCCGCCAGATGAGGTCAAAGACGATTGCACAAAAAGCGCTGGCATACGACATCCCTGGTGTCCGCATCGATGGAAATGACGTGTTTGCCGTGTATTTTCAAACAGCTGAGGCGCTCGAACGAGCGAGACACGGAGGAGGACCGACGTTAATCGAAGCGGTAACATGGCGCTATGGCGCTCATACGACATCCGACGATCCGTCAAGATATCGTGACCAAGAAGAGAGCAAGAAACGGCGTGAAACCACTGACCCCATCAAGCGGGTGGTGCGATTGATGCAAAGGGAAGGCTGGTGGAATGAACAATGGGCAAATCAAGTACAGGAAGAAGTCAACGCGGAGATCGAGCAGGCGGTGGCTGAGATGGAGCGCTATCCAAAAGCCAACGCGTCTGACATGTTTGATTACGTATTCGCTGAACCGACGTGGACGATTGCTGAGCAGAAAGAGGCTTATCTTCATTGGAAACGGGTGATGGAAGGATGAGTGTAAAAGTAAGCACAAAATCGCTCACACTCGTGCAGGCGGTCAATGATGCGCTTCGCATCATGTTAAAAGAGCGCGACGATGTCGTTTTGCTCGGAGAAGACGTAGGAAGAAACGGCGGTGTGTTTCGTGCCACCGACGGACTGCTTCAGGAGTTTGGTGAGGAGAGGGTGATTGACACTCCGTTAAGCGAGGCGGGGTTTACAGGTGCAGCGATTGGAATGGCGCTAAATGGCTTTCGTCCTGTTGTCGAAATTCAATTTTTAGGTTTTATTTATCCAGCCTATGAACAAATCATGACCCACGCGGCGCGTATGCGCTCGCGGACGAGGGGGCATTTTACGGTTCCATTGGTGATTCGTGCTCCATATGGCGCAGGCGTGCGAGCTCCGGAAATTCATTCAGACAGCACGGAAGCGCTGTTTACCCATATGCCAGGGGTGAAAGTCGTTTGCCCGTCGTCGCCGTATGACGCCAAAGGGCTGTTGATCGCTGCGATTGAAGATCCAGACCCTGTGCTGTTTTTAGAGCCGATGCGCAACTATCGGGCGTTCCGCGAAGACGTTCCTGAAGGAAAGTATACGGTTGACATCGGCAAAGGAAAAAAACTGCGCGAAGGGGAGGACGTGACGGTCATCGCGTGGGGAGCGATGGTGCCGGTCGCTATGAAGGCGGCAGAAGCCGCAGCGAAAAAGGGAATTGATGCTGATGTCATTGATCTTCGTACACTTTATCCTCTTGACAAAGATATGATCGCCGAGTCAGTGCAAAAGACAGGAAGAACAGTGATTGTTCAAGAAGCGCACGCTACAGGTGGATTGGCCAATGATATTTTGGCTGTCATCAACGATACATCGTTTTTCTATCAAAAAGCACCGGCCGAAAGGGTGACTGGATTTGATGTCCCCGTGCCGTTCTTCGCTCATGAAGATGACTATTTGCCAACGCCGGCGCGTGTTTTGCATGCAATAGAAAAAGTCATGAATGACTCTTAAAGGTTGACGAATAATGAAACGTCATGACAGACAGAAAGTAATGCCCGAGCAGACTAGAGACGGCTCTCAGCAACGTGCTTTCATCCAATCAGCTTTTGTACAGATTTTATGAAGGAGTAGTCTTCGGACGTTTTCCGTTGCACGGAGAGCATCCCCCTTCAACTCGTTGTTTTGTATAAAGGGGGGGATGATGCAAACGGAAAACGTCCTTTTTCATTGTTGTTCTTCCTGTTCCATCGCTCCCAAAAAGTCGTCTGTCGTAACTAAAGAGGATGTCCCAAAAGTGTTCGCATAGCGTTCGCTTTTGGGACACTTTTTTGGATAAAAAAGAAGAAAACCGTTCCTCTTTTGGTATAATAGAGTCACCACAACCCTACCAAAGAAAGGACGGTTTTCTTATGTACATTTATTATAACCGAGATCAACTCATTTTGCCAATGGATCTTGAAATTTTCATTCCCAAACATCATCTTTGCCGGATCGTGGATCTGGCAGTGGAAAAAATGGATCCGGCTCTGTTCGTTTCCCTCTATCCTGGCGGAGGGCGTCCAGCCTATCATCCGAAAATGATGTTGAAAGTCATCCTGTATGCCTACGCCAATCGGATCTACTCCTCTCGCCAAATCGCCAAGCAGTTGAAAGAAAACATTTACTTTATGTGGCTATCCGGCCATCAAACACCGGATTTTCGCACGATCAACCGATTTCGGTCGGAACGGATGAAGGACATCATTTACGAAACGTTTTTCTCCATTGTCGATCTTCTGCGTCAAGAAGGGTTGGTCAAGTTAGAGGATTATTTTCTGGATGGAACGAAAATCGAGGCCAATGCCAACCGATATACATTCGTTTGGCGCAAATCAACGGAAAAGTACGATCAGAAACTGGAGGAGAAATTCCGGAAAATCGTTGCCTCGATCGAACAGGTGACGAAAGAAGATGAAGAGGCGGAACAAGAGGGGGATTTTCAAGAAAAGCTGGAAGCTTCACCGATCACGTCCGAAAGGATCGAAGCCGTCATCGAACAAGTGGAAGAGCGCCTAAAGAAAGAGCCGAAGAATCGTACGTTAAAGAAAGCCAAACGGCAATTGGAACAAGATCTTCTCCCCCGTAAGAAAAAATATGAAGAATACAAAGAAAGATTAGGCGAACGGAACAGTTTTTCGAAAACGGATCCGGATGCCACGTTTATGCGGATGAAGGACGACCATATGAAAAACGGCCAGCTCAAACCGGGGTACAATGTGCAGATTGGGACAGAGAACCAATTCATCACTGGATTTAGCGTGCATCAACGGGCAGGGGATGCCGGATGTTTCATTCCGCATTTGGAGCAATTGGCCGCCTATGGGCGTCCAATGCCTAAACAAGCCATTGCGGATTCCGCCTATGGGAGTGAGGAGAACTACACGTACTGTGAGAAAAAGGAGATAGTCGCCCTGATCAAGTACAACACGTTGGATCGGGAACAAACGAAAGCGTGGGCGAAGGAGATCGGCCGAATCGAGAACATGACGTATGATGAGGAGCTGGATGAGTGGATTTGCGCCAAAGGGGAACGGTTGGTGTTTGTGTATGAACGGAAGGAAACGACCGACAACGGGTACGTTACCGTCAAACGGACGTATCGTTGTACGGCTTGTGCCGGATGCCCGTTTCAGACGGCATGCGCCAAAGGCAAAGACACGAAAACCATCCGCGTTTCCTTGAAAAATCAACAACAACGGCAGGAGATCCGTAAACGGCTGTCCACGGAAGAAGGGGCGGCGACGTACCGAAAACGACAAATCGAAAACGAGCCGGTGTTTGGGCAAATCAAGCACAACCAGCAATTTCAGCGCTTTTTGTTAAGAGGGCTCCCAAAAATTACCTTGGAATGGGGGCTTATTTGTGCTGCTCACAATTTGAGAAAGTGGGCGGCCACAACCGATCCAACAAAGAAAAAACAGGATAAAATTCAGAAATAAGGAGAAATTCCTGCTTCAAAAAAGGAATAAATAACCAAATAGTAAAGAAAAGAAACAGAGGCTGTCCCCAAAAGGTCGGTTTAACGACCTTTTGAGACAGCCTCTTTCATGCTTGTTTCAAGGATCTAAGCTTTGATGGAGACGCGATCGTCATTTATCGGTGTGGACAAAGTGTGAACGGATGAAGAAATGAGAAGGCGAACAGCGGCTTGCTGCTGGCCGGCAAAGGTATTGGAGGGATGACAGCCTCGATGTGGCACTTTCTTCAACATGAGCGTAGGCGGGGATGAAAATTATATTCCGACCATTCATTATTTTTATCAAAATAGTATTATTCAGATAAAAAGATAGAATCTCATTTTTGTTAAATAAATTATAGTTTTTTACAAAAAGTTTTTTGACAATATAAACATAATAAATTATTATAGTAAAAGAATTGAAGGAGGGGTTTTGATGTCACCAATCGATAAGCGAGAAATCGCTGCCAGCGTTCCACAGCGAGGCTTTTTCGGCCATCCGAAAGGGCTGTTCACGCTCTTTTTTACAGAATTTTGGGAGCGCTTCTCGTACTATGGCATGAAGGCCATTTTAGTGTATTACATGTATTATGAAGTGTCGAAAGGTGGATTAGGACTCGACGAGCATTTGGCGCTTGCGATTACGTCGATTTATGGTGCGCTTGTGTACATGTCGGGCATTATCGGCGGCTGGCTTGCCGACCGGGTGTTCGGAACATCAAAGGCAGTCTTTTATGGCGGCATTCTCATTATGGCCGGTCATATTGCGTTAGCGATCCCGGGTGGGGTGGCGGCACTGTTTGTGTCGATGGCGCTCATCGTCCTTGGCACAGGGTTATTAAAACCGAACGTCTCCAGCATTGTTGGCGATATGTATCAACCGGGCGATGACCGCCGCGACGCTGGATTCAGCATTTTTTACATGGGCATTAACCTCGGGGCGTTTTTGGCTCCGCTTGTCGTCGGCACGGCCGGCATGAAATACAACTTCCATCTTGGTTTCGGGCTCGCAGCTGTTGGAATGTTTCTTGGGCTTATTGTATTTGTGGCGACAAGAAAGAAAAATCTCGGGTTGGCTGGGACGTATGTACCGAACCCGCTGACGCCAGCTGAAAAGAAAAAAACGACTGTGATCGTTGCGGTTGCAGCGATTGTCATTGCTGTATTGCTTGCTATCTTGATTCCAAACGGTTGGTTTACCATTGAAACGTTTATTTCGCTTGTTGGTATTTTAGGTATCATCATTCCAACTATTTATTTTGTCGTGATGTACCGCAGCCCGAAGACGACGGACGAAGAGCGGTCGCGCGTCATTGCTTACATACCGCTGTTTGTCGCTTCGGCGATGTTTTGGGCCATCCAAGAACAAGGTTCGACCATTTTGGCGAATTATGCCGATAAACGGACACAGTTGGATGTTGCTGGCATTCATCTTTCACCGGCTTGGTTCCAATCGCTGAACCCGTTGTTTATTATCACCTTAGCACCAGTATTCGCTTGGATGTGGGTGAAACTTGGTAAACGGCAGCCGACGATTCCGCAAAAATTTGCTCTTGGTCTTTTGCTTGCTGGCCTGTCGTTTATCGTCATCCTTGTACCAGGTTATTTCAGCGCCGGAGAACTCGTCCATCCGATTTGGCTCGTGTTAAGCTACTTCATCGTCGTGCTCGGGGAGCTTTGCCTGTCCCCGGTCGGCCTGTCGGCGACGACGAAACTTGCCCCTGCCGCTTTCTCAGCGCAAACGATGAGCCTTTGGTTTCTATCGAACGCCGCCGCGCAAGCGATCAACGCTCAGCTTGTGCGCTTCTATACGCCCGAAAACGAAACGGCCTATTTCGGCACGATCGGCGGGGCGGCGGTTGTGTTAAGCGTCATCTTGTTTTTGCTCGCCCCGAGCATTCAGCGGCTCATGAAGGGCGTTCGTTAATATCACGCTGATGTTTGTATCAACAGGGAAAACAGATGATCCAAAAGATTACAAATCTGTGACAGGATGCTCTGCGTTGGCAGAGCTTCTTTTTTTATTCAAAAAATATTTACATAAATCAAAAAATAAGTTCAGATGGTGTTTACAAAAATGGATTACGATGGAATAGAAAAAGAGGAAAGGGGAGAAAAGCGGATGGCGTTTCTTGAGCTGGTTGAGGTGACGAAATCGTATGGAGGCAAAAAGAGCGCGGTCGAGAATGTGAATGTCGCGATTGAATCAGGGGAGTTTTTTGTTCTTGTCGGCCCATCGGGATGCGGCAAAAGCACGATTTTGCGGCTGATCGCTGGCCTTGAGCCGCTGACATCAGGATATGTATTGATCGATGGACAAGTGGCGAATGATTGGCCCCCTCACGCCCGCCGGTTATCGATGGTCTTTCAAAATTATGCGCTATATCCCCATTTGACGGTGGAGCAAAATATGCGGATTGTCTTGCAGGCGCAAAAGGTGCCGAAAGAAGAACAAGTGAAACGTTGCATGGAAGCGGCGGAATTGCTTGGATTGACCGATGTGCTGCATAGGAAGCCGCGGGAATTGTCAGGGGGGCAGCGTCAACGCGTTGCCTTAGGGCGAGCGATTGTCGCGCAGACTCCGCTTTGTTTGATGGATGAACCGCTCTCCAATTTAGATGCCAAGCTGCGTGCGAAAATGAGGAGCGAGCTTCGACGTTTGCAACGTCAGCTCGGCATGACTGTGATTTATGTCACGCACGATCAGACGGAAGCGATGACCATGGCTGACCGGATGATGATTTTGCATGACGGCCGTCCGCAACAAATCGGCAGTCCGCTTGATGTATACAATAGCCCAGATAACACGTTTGTCGCTTCATTTATCGGAACACCGCCGATGAATTTGGCGGAAGCGCATGTGCTGAACCATTCCCTCTTATTGCAAAACGAGCGGCCCATCCGTCTTCGGCGTCGTTCTTTGCCGAAGGCTGAACGGGTGATCGTCGGACTGCGGCCGGAACATATTGAGCCGGCGGAATCAGGAGAAGAATCTATGGCCGTCAAAGTCAGCCATGTCGAGTGGCTCGGCAATGAAACGTTAGTGACGTTTGAGTTGGCAAAAAATCTTTATTGGACAGCACGATGGAATGGACAATGGCGCATCCGTTTGGGAGAAGTGGTGCCATTGACGTTTGATGAGCAGGATTTCCTGTTTTTCGATGCGTCTGGAAAGCGAATTGGAGCCCCGTCCATCAAGCGGGAGGAGGTGTGGGTTCACCAATGAATGAGCGTGTTTCAACGGTTCCCTCCCCAGCGCCATGGTCGGTCCGGACGAAGCGGGAGGCGCGGCAGGCCGCAATAAAATCGTGGTTGGAAGGGATGGTGTATCTTTGTCCTTCGCTCCTACTGTTTGGCGTGTTTCTCTTTTACCCGTTGGGGAGAACGATGTATTTAAGCGTGTTTCACACCGATTATCAAGGGCACCCGACGGAATTTGTCGGTTTGGCGCATTTTGTTGCTCTTCTTCAAGATGCATCGTTTTGGCATAGTTTGAAGGCGACGGTTCTATTTGCGGCGCTCACTGTCCCGACGACGGTCGCCGTTTCGTTCGGTTTAGCGTTGCTCGCTCATGAAACACGGAAAGGAATCGGGATCTTTCGGACGATTTTTGCCTCTACGATGGGGATGAGCGTGGGAGTCGCTTCGGTGATTTGGATGTTTATGTACAATCCGGCGATCGGGATCATCAATCGTTTGGTGTCCGCGATCGGCGGGACTCCTGTTTCATGGCTTCTTGACCAGGACACGGCATTGTATGCGGTGGCGGCGGCGACGATCTGGATGAATATCGGACTGACCTTTTTATTGTTGCTGGCCGGTCTGCAAAACATCGATCCATCCTTGTACGAAAGCGCCCGCATCGCTGGAATGAGCTATTGGCGGCAGCTGTGGACAGTGACTGTGCCGCTGTTGTCGCCAACGTTGTTTTTTGTCACGACGGTCTCGCTTATTCAAGCGCTGCAAACGTTTGGACAAATTGACTTTTTAACGAAAGGCGGGCCGGTGGAGGCTACGAATGTGTTCGTTTACGCGATTTACCGGGAAGCGTTCGTCAACTATCAGTTTGGTTCCGCGAGCGCGCAAGCCCTTGTCCTTTTTCTCATCATCGCCATCGTCACGTTTTTGCAGTTTCGGTTTGCTGAGAGGAAGGTGCACTACCAATGAAAATAGCGCGGGCAACGGCTCACTATGTGTTGTTATGCCTATGCTCGGTTGTCATCTTGTTTCCAGTGGCTTATGCTCTTCTGATGAGTTTGATGGATGGAGCCGCTATTTTGTCAGGACGCCTATGGCCTGAGAAGGGGACATTGGTCAATTATGAGGCCGCGTTTCAACAGGCTCCGCTTGGGAGATATTTATGGAACAGCTTTTTTGTGGCTTTCATGATTACAGTGGGGCGCCTCATCGTGTCAAGTCTCGCCGCTTTCGCTTTTGTGTTTCTCCGCTTTCCCGGTCGGGATCGGTGGTTTTACGTGTGCATTGCCACGATGCTCGTTCCGTGGGAAGCGACTGTGATCCCAAATTTTTTGACCATCCAAGCGCTTGGCTGGACAAACCATTACGCAGGACTCATCGTGCCGTTTTGGGCGATGGCGTTTGGCATCTTTTTATTGCGGCAACAGTTTAAGCAAATTCCGCACGAGCTGTATGAGGCGGCGCAGTTATCTGGGATGGGGAATTTCCGCTTTTTTTGCCGCGTCGTGCTGCCGCTTTCAAAAACGAGTTTGGTGACGCTGGCTGTTTATAGTTTTTTGGACGCTTGGAATATGTATTTATGGCCGCTGCTCGTTACAAACGATGACCGTGTCCGCACCGTGCAGATCGGGCTCAAGCAGCTGCAGACGCAAGAGATCGCCAGCAGCTGGGGCGTCGTTATGGCAGCGGCGGTTATCGCGATGCTTCCAACTTTGTTGCTGTTGTTTGCTGGACAGAAGCAATTGCGAAAAGGGCTTATGCAAGGAGCGATTCAATAGCGAGGAGGAGAAACAAGATGAGAAAGGTTTTAGCCAGTTTCTTAGCTTTAATGTTTATTGGATTTGCCGCGGGATGCTCAAGCGAAGATGCGGGCGAAGCGGCGGGAGGCAAAACAGAAGTGGTGTTTTGGCATTCGATGAGCGGGGATTTGGAGCCGGTCTTAAATGACATTGTCGCTGATTTTAACCAAACCCATCCAGAGATTGAGGTGAAGCCAGTATTTCAAGGCACCTATGAGGAGGCGCTGACGAAATGGAATGCGGCAGCAGGGACAAAAGACGCCCCGACGATCATGCAGACGTTTGAAGTCGGAACAAAGCATATGATCGACAGTGGAAAGATTGTTCCAGTGCAAACGTGGATCGATAAAGACAAGTATGATGTCTCACAATGGGAGAAAAACATTGTCAATTATTATACCGTGAACGGGCGGATTTACTCGATGCCATTTAACTCATCCACCCCTGTACTCATTTATAACAAAGATGCGTTCCGCGAAGCCGGGCTTGATCCGGAAAAACCGCCTCTCACCTATAGCGAGTTGAAGGAAGCGGCGAAAAAGCTGACAAAGAAAAAAGGAAAAGAAACCGAACGGTACGGATTCTCGATTTTGAACTACGGCTGGTTTTTTGAAGAAATGGTGGCCGTACAAGGCGGACTGTATGTGAACAACAACAATGGACGGAGCAGTGATGCGACAAAAGCGGTATTCAATGGAGATGAGGGGAAGCGCGTATTTGAGCTGATCAGCGACATGTACCGAGACGGCACGTTTTACAACGCCGGTCAAAACTGGGACGACATGCGCGCCGCCTTCCAAGCAGGAAAAATCGCCATGTATTTGGATTCGTCCGCTGGTGTAAAAACGTTGATCGATAACTCGCCATTTGACGTTGGCGTTTCGTATTTGCCTGTCCCGGATGGCGTGGAACGTCAAGGCGTCGTAATTGGCGGCGCTTCGCTCTGGATGATGAAAGGAAGCAGCGAAAAGGAGCAAAAAGCGGCGTGGGAGTTCATGAAATACTTGACAACCGCTCCTGTCCAAGCTGAGTGGCATGTGCGCACAGGGTATTTTGCCATTAACCCGGCTGCGTACGATGAGCCGCTCGTCAAAGAGGAGTGGGCGAAATACCCACAATTAAAAGTGACGGTGGATCAGCTGCATGAAACAAAATCAACCCCTGCTACCCAAGGGGCGCTCATCACCGTCTTCCCTGAATCTCGGCAACATGTCGTGAAAGCGATGGAACGGTTGTACGAAGGAATCGATCCGCAAAACGCGCTCGATCAGGCGGCGGAAGAGACAAATCGGGTGTTGCAGGAGGCCGGAAACTGACCTGACCAACCGGACAAGCGTCCAGGTGGAGCTGCCGGATAGGCAAATCTGTTTATTGCAAAATAAAAATACAGAGTTCTGCAACGAAAAGTGCAGAGCTGAAGGCAAAGAAAAAAAGGCTTGCCAGCCTCTAACATTTCCTCTACTGTGGAAGTTGTGAACACATAACCAAACAGTGGAGGAGCGAAAGGATGCTGGCAATGCCCGAAATTAATCGTATCAGAAAACTGCGTGAAAAGAAAGGGTTATCGATTGCGGAAATTTCCCGTGAAACGGGATATAACTGGAGAACGGTCAAGAAATACGCAGATGAAGACATTTCTGTCCAACCAACCATCAAACGCAAAAAGGGGATGATGGAGGAAGAAGGGTACGGGCAAATCATTGATGACTGGTTGGAGGAGGATGCCAAGCTGCCGAGAAAACAACGGCGAACGAACAAGACGATGTTTGAAGCGCTTTGTCGTGACCATGGATTTCAAGGCTCGTATCGCACCGTTTGCGCGTACGTGCAAAAACGAAGACCGCAGCTCAAGCTCGAGAAAGAACAGCGCTATGAACGACTGGAGCACCCGCCAGGCGAGGCGCAGGTGGATTTCGGGAAGATGACGGTTGTGACGAAGGAGGGGAAGGAAGAAGAGCGATCGGTTTTGATCATGAGCTTTCCCTATAGCAACGCTGCGTTTGCTTATCCGCTGCCGGCGGAAAACAGTGAATGCTTCCTCCACGGGTTGACGCAGCTGTTTCGTCAGGCTGGGGGAGTGCCAAAGGCATTGCGCATTGACAATTTGTCCGCGGCCATTGTGTCGATTCGAAAAGGGGGAGAACGCCGATTCACCGAGGCTTTTGAGAAATTCCAACTCTACTATCGGTTTGATGTACAAGTGTGCAATCCATACAGTGGACATGAGAAAGGAAATGCGGAGCGAAAAGTCTATTACACTCGCAACCTTTGTTTCATCCCCGCTCCATTGATGGAGTCGGATCCGGAGCTGGTGGAGTGGCTGCATCGCAAGATGGTCGAGGACCGAAACCGTCCTCATTATGAAAAGGGGCGGTGGATCGAGGAACTATGGCAGGAAGAACAACCAGAGCTGTTGGCGTTGCCGGAACAAGATCTTCCGATCTTCTCCCTCGATCACGCTTACGTGAATAAATACGGAGAAGTGATGGTGGATGGGAAGGCGTTCGTCGTCCATGGCCTGTCCGTCCCCAACCGGGTGTTGGTGAAGAAAGAATGGAATCGTTTCGTTGTGTTCTCTTCCGATGGAGACGTCCATCTTGAAGCGCCAAGGCCGTATACGAACGTGAAACGCGAAATCCCTTGGAAAGAGATTTTCGCTGAGTGGGAGACCAAACCCCGGGTTGTCGGACATTCCCGCTACCGGATGTACTTGCCGGAGGCGATCCGAATGTATCTGGCTGGCCCCCCGCCCCAGGTGGTGGCCCGTTTAAAAGGACTGCGAGCGCTGTTGGATCGGCACACGCTTTACGAAATCGCCCAGTGGCTCGAGGAGAGTCAGCGATGGGACTTGACTCCTCATGAAATCGGCGTGTTGATGGAAGCGAAGCACTCCTATTACCCGGACAAGTGGGAAGAATCATACACCCCTTCCGTTCTAATCGACTATGAAACGGATTTAACGGTGTATGATCAACGTCTTCATCCCGCTCGGGAAGGGAGTGTCCAGAAATGAGAGCAGAGGTGAAAGAGATTTGTAAAGCGCTGCATTTGGCCTATATCGCAGATCGATTCGAGGAGGTGAGATTCGAAACGAAAGAACAGTTTTTGCGGGATGTATTGGCGCTGGAACTGTCGTGCCGCCAAGAAGCGAAACAGGCTCGGCTGATCAAGAAAGCCAAGTTTCGGGAGTTGAAATGGCTGAAGGATTACGAATGGTCGGGTCATATCCATTGGCCAGCCACGACATCGAGGGAGGAACTGTGTGACCTTCGCTTTTTGGAGCGAAAGCAAAACGTTCTGCTTTTAGGTTCACCTGGAACGGGGAAAACCCATCTCGCCACAGCACTTGGCATTCAGGCGTGCCAACAAGGCCATGAGGTTCGGTTTTTCCGCGTCGCGGATCTTGTCGCCCAGCTGGAAGAGGCGTTGAAAAACGGCACGCTCGGACGGCTGAAACGAAGCCTCGACCCATGCGAACTGTTGATTTTGGATGAACTCGGCTATGTGCCGTTTCAAAAGCAAGGATCGGAACTGTTGTTTCATATTATCGCCGACTGTTACGAGCGAAAAAGCGTCATGGTGACATCGAATCTAGAATTTGGACAGTGGAATCGGGTGTTTGGGGACAACCGTTTGACGGCAGCGTTAGTGGATCGCTTGGTTCACCACGCCCACATCTTGGCCTTTACGGGAGAGAGCTATCGACTGCGGAACGCTCTCTCCGCGATCCAGCCGTCCTCTGCCCCCGGTCTGGAACCTTAAGTCTTGAGCTGGCAAGCCTATGTATTTTTTCTTGCACTTCTCTGCATTTTTTGCTTGCAAAAAACACAAATCCAATGCTCGTTCGGGAAACCGATCTCCTTAATCAGTGAAGGGTTCTGCAAGGACCAGGCATGGACAAGGGCATTTACGTGTAATGTCATACAGAACGATTAGCGATGGCAAAAAAGATTGCCATCGCTAATCGTGTTGATCGGAAAGTTATTCTAAAAAATCAAATAAATAATTTTTTCCAAACTGTAGGGTGCGAAATGTAAGTTGTATCGATTTTATTTTCTTAAATATTGCTTTTTTATTGAGTATGTTATAATCCAAAAAACACAAGGGGTATACACAAATAAAAATACATTATAGGCTATTTCAGGCTCCCCTATATATATTATTTTATCTACTCCAAAATTGATCGCCCAATATATTATTACGATAATAAAATAGGCTATAGCATGCAGGAGAAATGATATAGGAGGATTCATTTGATTTATTCTTTGTAATACGTAGTCTATCAATAAGGAGATTGGTATACCGAACAAAATAACTAGCGGAAGTACACATATTATAGAGTAGAGTAAGGACTTGACAAGAACTTCTAATAGTCCCTCTAAAATATTTAATTCCTTTGATACAGTGACACCTTTGGATTCAATTAGATAATATAAAAAACCTGAATTAATTGAAGTTAGTATCCCTGATATCAATTTTATCTTTATATCCCTAAACAATGAAATCCTCCCTCTAGAAATGTTTCCTTGATGAAAAGTCGTTAACGTCGTCTTCTTTTATCGTATCAACAGTTTGCGACTATTGTAAAGATGTTTTGTCACGGATTTAGGGAAGATATTGAAGATATTAAAGCGCCAAAATCATAGAGTTTTCTTCGTGATACACCGGTGGCTATGTCGTTGACAATGGTGCTGTTATTTTTTGTCGTTGCTCCGTTTGCCGGAAAATCGTTTATCGAGAAGGAGTTAAGCGGCGGTGTCAATTTTCTTGTCTTCTCTCTTATGCAAGGAATCACGTTTGCTGCAGGAGTCTATGTCGTACTAGCAGGCGCACTGGTCACAGGTGCGCCGCTCATGGGGGTACATCCTAACCCGATGGGACGGGGTGATGACACCCCCCTAAACTTGGGCGTTGTCCGAACCAGAAATGGATGAGGACGCAAATGATCCAAGAATCCCATGCCTTTAAGCGTGTGGAGTGTCAATCTACTTTCTTCAGCAAATACATCTCCTCCTCCACTCTCGCGATGCGGCCAAGTTGATAATCAAGCCGCTGATGAATGAGGGAGATGTCTTCTTTTGTCGCCATTTGCTCGCGAAGTCGGGAGAGCTGGTCTTTTGTTGCCATCTGCTCGCGAATGCCGGCCATTTCTCCGCGGAGGCTGGCGATTTCATGGCGCATGCCGTCTTGAATGCTGCGCTGTTCGAGTTGATTGTCGCGGATCGCTTTGATCATTTCCGTGTTTTCTTTCATCTGCTCCTTCAGCCAGCGCAGCTTTTCTTCCTGTTTGTCCACTCGTTGTTCAAGTTGGCCTAATTTTTGCTTCACCGTTTGCATGTCTTGTTTCAGGACGGACATGTCATCGACAAGCCCTTGGACAAGCGTCGTTAACTGCCGCAACAGCTCTTCCATGAAGAAACCTCCTTACATTATTAAAGATGGGATTCACTTGGGGCGTTTCGACCATGAAACGTGAGGAGGACAAGGTGTGGAATTCGGGGAGGAAACGCCTGCAAGCTCATTATATCATGGCTTGGCTAGGGCATCACTCCTAAATTGAGGGAAAGAAAAGGGATAAATAGGGGGTGTGTTGAATACGTCATTAGCAGAAGTTTTCGTCTTTTGAAGAAAATAGATGGATAGGAGAGGGAAGATGAACGCATGGATCAAGAGGAGAAATGCGGCGCTTATATGCATGGCGTCTGTCTTTTTATTTTCTTGCAGCAATGCGGCTGATCGCGGCGTCGAGGAAGTGCTGGCGGCGCCAACCGCGGGGCAAACAATCGAGCATCTACCGTTGCCGAGTCCGATCGATAAGATGGCGATAGCGTCAGCCTCTGCCAAACAAGCGGCGCCGAACCCGAACGAAGTGCGCATCACCATCAGCGCGGCGGGCGATGTGACGCTTGGGCGTGATGAAAACTACGGTTATGCGTATTCGTTTGATGAAGAAGTGAAAAAGCACGGCTTGCGCTATTTTACGAAATACATTGAGCCGATCTTCAAGAAAGATGATTTTACGACCGTCAATTTGGAAACGACGCTGACCACTTCGACGCGGAAGGCAAGCAAGAAATTTCGTTTTCGCGGCCACCCGAGTTATGCGAAAATCTTAACCTATGGCGGCATTGAGGCGGTGAATCTGGCCAATAATCATACATACGATTACTTGCAACGAGGATACAATGACACGATTGCCAGTTTAAAAAAGGAAAACATCGGTTATTTCGGCCGTACGCTTCGGCTCATGAAAACGGTCAAAGGCATTCAAGTCGGGGCGCTCGGCTATGAAGGTTGGAGCAATACCAGCACGTTGCGCAAGCAAATCGCCAACGATATTCGCACGCTTCGGAAACAAGGAGCCGACATCATTCTAGTCCATTTCCACTGGGGAGTGGAACGAAGCTATGTGCCAAACAGCACGCAAAAGGCGCTCGGCCGCTTTGCGATTGACAGCGGCGCCGATTTGGTCGTCGGCCATCACCCGCACGTCGTGCAAGGGATCGAGGAGTACAAAGGCAAATTTATTGTCTACAGTTTAGGGAATTTTATGTTTGGCGGAAACAAAAACCCGAGCGACAAAGATACGTTTGTTTTCCAGCAGGTGTTTTCTTTTCAAAACGGCAAGCGGACGGCCAAAAAAGAAATCCGCGTCATCCCGTTTCGCATTTCATCGGTGACGACAAGGAACAACTACCAGCCGATGCCGTTAGCGGGAGGGGAAGCAGCCCGAGTGAAACGGAAAATTGTCTCGCTGTCGGCGAAAATCAAAAAGCCGACTTGGGCCGCGTACGAAGTGAAGTAAAAAAGGATGGCCCTTGTTTCGGCCATCCTTTCGCTTTTTGCAAGGTTAAGAGCGATCATTGATTAAGTTGGCGACGAGCACGTACCGCTGCGGAGCAGGGCCGACGTAGCGGAACGGATAGCACGTGGAAACGGTGAGTGTCGCTTTCGGCTTTGGAACGATGACCGTCCGGTCGTCGGCGTCGACGATGCGCACTTTGCGCACTTTATAGGTGAATGTGCCGGCGGACGTACGGACGATCAAGAGATCGCCTTGGCCGACTTCGCCAAGACGGCGGAAGACCGTGTCGCGATGGCCAGAAAGCACGCAGTTGTCCGCCTCTCCTGGCAGGACACTGCCGGCGTAATGGCCGACCCCTTTTTCCAACTCGTTTTCATCTGTACCGTGGTAAATCGCTAGGCTCATGTTGAGCTTCGGGATGATGAGTTCGCCGATTTGTTCGCCGATTTTGGGCTGTTTTGGGTAGAGTGAACTTTGGATTTGCATCGGCGCAGCGCCTGTTTGTCTCTCTATTTCAACAGACAGCGGTTTGACCGCCTCCAAGCCGTTTTTCCACTTCAAGCCGCTAACGGCGGCTACGGCGATTCCTGCTGCGATCAAGCTTGCTCCAAAAAAGCGCACGAGCCGTTTCCGGTTCATTTATTTCGCCTCGGCTCCTTGGCGGAAGCGGACAAGGAATGCGCCGGCACCGATTAAGGTCAAACCAAAAAGCATATAAGCGGCATACGGGGATGCCGTCTTCGGCAGTTTCGCTCCGGCTTCGGTCCGCTTCAGCGGTTTCGGCGGCGCCGGTTTCACCACTTTTTCGATTTTCGCTGCCTGGCCGCTCTGTTGCAAGTCTTCGCCGATTTCATCGAATATGTCGGAGGCAAACATCTCTTCGGTCACGACAAAATCAGCCAGCAGCTCGCCGTCAGTGCTGTAAATTTCAACAAGCAAATCGTAGCCGTTCGCTGATTCCATTGTCAGCAGCGTCGACAGGCTGAGCGGCTTTTTCTCGCCACCTTTTGTCAAATAAAACTTCGCTTCCAGCTGAAATGTGGAAAGCAGGTCGGTCCATACATTGGCGATCTCAGCGATTTGCGTTGGCGATAGATCCGTCACGCTCGTAAAATCGTACGCACCGATCGCCTCAAGCCGTTGGCCGATTTCTTCCATTTTCTCGGCGAATTGCGGATCTTCCATATTCAGCGATTCAAAATGGTTATAGAGCTTTTCCAACTCTGCGTCCGTCAAACCAAGCTCGTCTAAATCCGGAAGCAAGTAGTCGATGACTGTCTCCGACAGTTCCTCGACCGTCGCATAATTGTCAAGCGAATCGCCGTTTTTAGACAGCAGTTTTTCCAATTGCGTTTTCGTCATGCCAATTTCTTGTAAAAATTTGTTTAATGTTTCTTCGGTCAACGGCGTCAAATTTCGATAATAATCGACGATATCTTTCAGCTCGCCGATCGAGTGGTAATCGGCCAACGATTCGCCGTGCCGATCAAGAAGGGCGATGAGCTCTTCCTTTGTCATTCCGCGTTCGTTTAGAAAGGCGGCCAGCGTTTCATCCGTGATTGGAACGGAGTAATCTTTAAACAGTTCGATATATTCTTCCAGATCATTGTAAAATAAAAACACATCAGTAATGGCCTGTGACTCTTCCATTTCTCCATTGTCGATGAGCATTTGTCGAAGCTGTTGTTCGGTCAATCCGTGTTTGGCGAGCAACTGAGCTAAATTTTCTTCCGTGAGCGGCTCGCCGAACTCACGGCGCATTTCGTCCACGCTGTCAAACTCATCGAGCGAATAGCCTTCATAGTCCAAATAATTTTCCAGCTCTTCGACTGTGATCCCTGCTTCATTTAAATACTGCTCTAAAGCTGGATCGTTGCGTTCAATGGCGAACGCTGAAGCTGGCCATACAGTGGCTATGGATGCGGCCAAGGCAAAAGGAACGATGTTTTTCATGTCGTGACCTCCGTTTGTTTGTATATACGAATTCAGTATATAGGAACATGAAAGGGACGAAAATAGTGAAATATATGGAAATTTTTATATAGAACACCCTCCCTGTTTACATCTAATGTTTTCCACGTATGACTTTTTAGAGGCAACGTATGCTAACCGTTGAACGGGAGCTGTCGAGCAAAAGGAGGTGGAGGTACAATGGATCGCTTATTCCGTCTGTTCCGCGTTCAGCGCGGCCGCGGGTTGTGGAATCCATGGTTGGGGGTTGTTAGACGGCGAAGAAACCATAACGCCATTTGGACGCTCGTCAGCGTAAGCTTAGGAGCGGTGGCAGCCGCGATGTTGGGGGCGAGACAAGGGAGACGCATGGCGCCGATGACGCAAGGACCGATGCGAAACGTGATTCGCGGCCTCAACCGCTGGATGAGCCGGCGGATGGGAACGATGCAGCCTGCTGCGGCGGAGTTTGCCGAAGAAATGACTCCAGAGCGTCCGGGCAATCAGCAGGACAAATAACGGTTTTTTGCGTGTCCCACAAGCCGGCGGTATTGCGCTCGCCGGCTTTTTCTATGTCGCCTGGTTTGATGGTTCGTGCATATGGGCGACACGAACGCTGCAGTGAATGGACAAAATCATGGTGAAAAGGGGATTCAATAGTGCCAGCAGATGACGGAAAGAAACGGGTTGTGATGTTGGTGAACCGATTCATTGATGTATCCTGCTTCGGAGATCAATATAAAAGAATGGGTATTATCACTTCTTGAAAGTGGAAACGACGGAATGAAACGTGGCGAGTTGGCGTAAGGGAGTGTACGGCAAAAACAAATGTGGGGAAACGAGTCAGACAGTGGAGCAACGTTGCTCTACTGTTTCAAGGCTTTTGAGGAAACCCGATGGGATGTAACGCGTCCCGTCGTTTTTTCTTGATCAAGACGACCGTTTCTGTTCCATATAATTCAAAAGCCATGAGCCACCTCGGGTCGAATGAAAGGATACAATAAAGATTATAAATTTTCATTTTTTTCAGTCTAATGATTGACAACACGTTTGAATTTCCGTATTATTATGTTAAACTGACGATATTAAATAAAACATAATAATAAGAGGTGTCTAGCCGATGCCGGTACGCGGGGAGGTGCGCTGCGCGTTTTGCGGCTCAACGAACGTAGCGCCGCTATCGATGTTTGGAACCGCTCAGCTTGTGTCGCAATATTATTGCCATCGATGCAAAAGTGTGTTTGAACGGGTAAGATGGAGAAACGATGACAAGGGGAAAGGGGAGGTCATTCATGAAGATTAAGAGACATTATCCGCTGTTCATTAATGGCCAGCATGTCGAAAGCAGCAACGGCGAAGTGTTTGAGGTGATCAATCCGGCGACAGAAGAAGTGATCGCGACGGTCGCCAAGGCGACAAAAGCGGACGTAGACCGGGCTGTCGAAGCGGCGCGCGCGGCGTTTGAATCGGGAAAATGGCCGAAAATGACGGCTGCGAAACGGGGACGCTTGCTGAATCAAATCGCCAGCCTTATGAGAGAGCGATTCGACGATTTCGTGTACGCGGAAGTGCTAAATAGCGGCAAAACCGTCGATGCAGCGAAAGGGCAAATTTTGCAGGCGATTGAGGATTTTGAATTTTACGCGGCCGCGGCGATCACGCTGCAAGGGGATACCAACCAAGTTCCAAACGGATTTTTCAACTATACAGTGAAAGAGCCGGTTGGCGTATGCGGCCAAATTATCCCGTGGAACTATCCGCTGATGATGGCGGCTTGGAAGGTGGCCCCAGCACTGGCGGCAGGATGTACAGTCGTGTTAAAGCCGGCCAGTTACACGCCGATCACTGCTTACATGTTGGCGGAAATTTGCCAAGAAGCTGGGGTTCCTGACGGGGTTGTTAACGTGATTACGGGAAGCGGTTCCGAAATCGGTCCGTATATGATCGAACACCCGGGGATTGATAAAGTGGCTTTCACCGGGGAGACGGAAACCGGCAAAGACATTATGCGCCGCGCCTCTGGCACGTTGAAGCGGGTGACGCTCGAACTCGGCGGGAAATCCCCAAATATCGTGTTTGACGATTGTGATATAGAAGCGGCTGTCAATGGTTCACTTTACGGCATTTTTTACAATACGGGGCAATCGTGCGAAGCGCGCTCACGGCTATTTGTACACGAAGCCATTTACGATGAGTTTATGGAGAAATTTCTTGAAAAAGCTTCCCGCATCCGCGTCGGTAACCCGTTTGAAAAAGGGGTACATATGGGAGCGGTCATTTCGCGAAGCCATCAGCAAGTAATTGACAGCTATGTGAAGCTGGCAGTAGAGGAAGGCGGCGAGGTTTTGTACGGGGGAAAAATTCCCGAAGGTGAAGAGTTCGAGAAAGGCTACTGGTATATGCCGACAGTAATCGGAAACGTCAAAAATGACATGCGCGTGGCACAGGAAGAAATTTTCGGGCCGGTCGTTGTCGTTATGAAGTTTCGCGACGAAGAAGAGGTCATTCAACAAGCGAACGAGACGATTTTCGGCTTAGGGTCGGCTGTATGGACGAAAGACCACGGAAGAGCCCATCGCGTCGCTTCGCGCATCCGAGCTGGAATTGTCATGGTGAACTCGCCGATTTCCGCTTTCCCAGGTACGCCATTTGGCGGGTACAAACAGTCGGGATTTGGCCGTGAGCTGGCGCTTGAAACGTTAAATTTGTACACCGAAACGAAAAGTGTCGTCTCTTATATCGGCAGCAAGCCATTGAACTTGTTTGGCATTTAACAAGACAGCCTGTAGGTGAATATCACCGTAGCTATGGTAAGCAGTGCTTAACATATATCATTCTATTATTTATGGAGGGATGAAAATGGCGAATGTCCTAACAGTGGAGAAAAAATATTTGACGGTCGTTAAAGAAGAGGGGATTGCGGAAATTCACTTGCATATTAACAAGTCGAACTCGTATGATTTGGAATTTTACAAGGAGTTTAACGCGGCGATTGATGACATTCGCTTCGATCCGGACATCAAAGTGGTCATTATCATGAGCGATGTGCCGAAGTTTTTCTCGGCTGGGGCGGACATCAACTTTTTACGTTCGGCCGATCCGCGGTTCAAAACGCAATTTTGCCTGTTCTGCAACGAGACGCTCGATAAAATCGCCCGCTCGCCGCAAGTGTACATCGCCTGCTTAGAAGGGCATACAGTCGGCGGGGGCTTGGAGATGGCGTTAGCGTGCGACTTGCGGTTTATGGGCGATGAAGCCGGGAAAATCGGGCTGCCGGAAGTGACGCTCGGGGTGTTGGCCGGGACGGGAGGAACGCAGCGGCTGGCACGGTTGGTCGGCTATTCGCGTGCGTTGGATATGAACATTACCGGGGAAACGATCACTCCACAAGAAGCGCTGGATATCGGGTTGGTGAACCGGGTGTTCCCGCAGGCAGAAACGAGAGAGCGGACGCGGGAGTACGCGCGCAAACTTGTCAACATCGCGACGTATGCGATTTCGAATATCAAGCTGTCGATCATGAACGGGAAAGAAATGCCGCTGAACGTGGCGATCCGCTATGAAGGCGAGCTGCAAAACTTGTTGTTCCGTTCGGAAGACGCCAAAGAAGGATTGAGTGCATTTTTGGAAAAACGTCAGCCAAATTGGGAAGGGGTTTAAACATATTTTTTATGCATATCGGCCGGTTTGGTCGATATATTTTTGTGTAAAAACAATTATTCTCGATTGAAAAAGAGTGGGAAAATGTAACATAATAAAAGAAAAATCTGAAAAAAGACAGGTGTTGTCGTAATGAAGCCAAGGGCACTTATGTTTACGCTATTTGGAGAATATATTCAACATTATGGGAATGAAGTTTGGATTGGAAGTTTGATCCAGATGATGTCCCACTTCGGCATTTCCGAGTCGTCCATTCGTGGGGCGGCGCTCAGGATGGTGCAACAAGAATTTTTTGAGGTGCGGAAAATCGGCAATAACAGCTATTACTCACTGACGCCAAAAGGGAAGCGGACAATGATGGATGGATTCACACGCGTCTATTCGTTGCGAAACTACAAATGGGATGGCCGTTGGCGCGTGTTAACGTATTCCGTTCCAGAAGAAAAACGGGAGCTGCGCAGCCAAATCCGCAAAGAATTAAGTTTGATGGGGTTTGGTCTTATTTCTCACGGGACATGGGCGAGCCCGAATCCGATTGAACCACAAGTCATGGAATGGATAAAAGATTATCATTTAGAGCCATATGTCATTTTGTTTACGGCGGACTCCATCGTGTCACACAGCAACGAACAAATCATCGAACGCGGTTGGGATTTTGCTTATATCGCCAAAGAGTATGACAAATTTATTGAAACGTACGAACGAAAGTATGAGGAGTTTCAAAAGCAAGCTTGGAACAATGAATTGACCGATCGCGAATGTTTTATTGAGCGAACAAAACTCGTACATGAATACCGGAGCTTTTTCTTTATTGACCCGGGGTTTCCACATGACTTATTGCCCGATGATTGGAGCGGGACGAGAGCTCGGGAGTTGTTTTTCAATGTCCATCAGCTGCTTGCTATTCCCGCCATTCGTTACTTTGAAACGTTATTTGAGCCCGCTCCGGACCGTGAATCGGTGTTCAACCGCGATAGGGCGATCAACCCGTTTATGGAGATAATTTAGAGCGCTGGTGAAAAGTGTGATTTCTTGATAGTGGTCGTTTTGGTGAACTCTAAACAATCAAGATTTATATACTAGAGAAATGTCTTTTTGTACTCTCACTTTTTTAAAGGGGGTGAAAAGCGCTATAATCAGCAGAACGCAAATTTGAAGAAAGTTTTAGGTTGTGCGCCTTTTCATATTGAAAGATTCCTATCACACAATGACCTATGAAATCACCGGTCTTTTAGCAATTGGGCTGAAAAAAATCGGAGGATTCGCCTTTCGATTGGCTGTTGCATGCGGGGAGAGACAAAGAGAACCATATAGAGGGGAGAGGAAATAGAAATGCTACATAAAGAAATTGAAACAGTGGGGGATGGAATTTATCGCGTTCCGATTCCTGTTCCGTTTCCGATGAAGTATGTGTATTGTTACGTATGTCGAGAGGCGGACGGTTGGAGTTTGATCGACGTTGGATTTCGTTGGCCTGAAGCCATGCGCGCTTGGGAAGCGGCATTCCGGCAATTAGGAATCAAGCCGCGGCACATTCGCGCCATTTACATCACCCATTTTCATCCTGATCATTTTGGTCTTGCCGGTTGGATGCAGCAACAGACGGAAGCGCCGATATGGATTAGTGAACCGGATTATGCGATGGCCGAGCGGGTATGGGGGGAAGAGAGCGCCCAAGCGAGCGAAGTCGCTGCGCTGTTTCTCCGTCATGGCGTTCCAGATGAACTTGTGTCTGAAATAGAAGAGAACATGTGGAGGTTGTCATTGCGCGTCAGCCCGTTTCCAGTGCTAACGATTTTAGATCGCCATGAAATTGTGCTTGGGCAGCGGCGTTGGACGGTCATTCCGGTTCCGGGACATAGTGACGGTCTAGTCAGTTTTTATCAGCCAGAGTCGCGCCAACTGTTAGTATCAGATCATGTTCTTGACCGCATTACCCCAAATATTAGCGTATGGCCGGGTGCTCATCCGAACCCGTTAGAGCAATATTTTTCTTCTTTGCGTAAAGTGGAGGAGCTCGATGTTGATGTTGCCCTGCCCGCCCATGGCGCAGTGATTCGTCAATTTCGCGAGCGGATCGGCGATATTTTCCGCCATCACGAACAACGATTGCAAAAGATGAAAGCGCTGACAAAAGGAGGGTGCACCGCCTATGAAGTAGCTAATCTCGTGTTCGGCCATAAGCCGCTGACAGCACATCAATGGCGGTTTGCGGTGGCAGAAACGTTAGCGCATTTGGAATATTTGCGATCCATTGGCCAAGTACAAAAAGAGGAATATCACGATGTAATCGTGTATGCGTCATAACGAATAGCCAGCTGTACAGGCAGCTAGGCTCTTTTTTTTTGGCGAGTTAAACAGCGTGGTCTCGTGTTGCATGCATTTAATTGCATGAAAAATATACGGACGGAAAACAAACATTGTGTGTTATAAGGGATGATCTAAGAAGATTGATTAAAGAAAATGAGTAAGATATTTAGATAACCTAAGGAAAATAGAGAAAAATAAAATTTTCAGATTTTTTCTATTTTTAAGTTGACAATAGAGTTTATAGTGTATTAATATTATGTACAGAATACGATAGTTTAAAAAACGTAATAAAGAGGGTGAGGAGATGGATCAAGCGGCGTTGCTCAAAGAAAAAGTCCAAAATGGATTTATCGTTGAAGGAATCGAGGATATGAATGAGGAGTATTTAACAGCATTGAAACAAACATTGACGATTGTCGGTGATACCGAACTGTTAAGCGTTCCGCCGTTATTAACCGTGTATGATCAAGCACCGACGCTCAACAGCAAAATTACGGCATTGGCCATCATGCAAGATGAAATCGGTCATGCCCACATCGCTTACCGGTTGTTGAAAGATTTAGGGGAAGATGTCGACCGGCTGCTTTACGAGAGAGAAGCGCACCGTTGGAAAAATCCGTACGCTTTTGACTTTGAGCTGTCAAACTGGATTGAACTTGGTGTCTTTAACGCGTTTTTTGACCGGGCGGGCTACACACTTCTTGGTGACGCGTTTGAACATACGTCCTACGGGCCGTGGAAGCGGGCGCTCGTGAAAGTCGACAAAGAAGAGTTGTTTCACCTCAGAAACGGCGAAATCATTATGAGAACAGCCATGCAAGATCCGAACTTGCGTGAGGAAGTACAGAAAGCCGTCGATTGGATGTTTTTAATGGCGCTTGAGTTTTTCGGGGTGGAAGATCGACTGAAAAGTCGCTCGGCGCAGCTTGAATACCGGCTAAAAGGACGGTCGAACGATGAGCTGCGGCAAAAATGGTTGTCAACGGCCGTTCCGTTCTGTGAATCGATCGGTGTCAAAGTTCCTGCCCATTATGATGAAGAACAACAAAAATACGTGCTGGATGTGCCGTTCCCGTGCAAGTTTGACCCGGTGAATAAAAAATGGCTGTTTGATCAGCCGGATACGTGGGATAACGTCATTAAACGGTTTAAACAGCGAGGCCCGAAAAATAAAGAATTCGTCGCGCGGATTCAAAAAGGGGCCAAAGAGCTTGAGCAATTACGAAAGGAAGCGGTGTGATGGGCAAACAGGACACGGAAAAATATTGGCAGGCATTGAAAGAAGTGATGGATCCGGAATTTCCGATCAGCGTTGTCGACATGGGATTGATTTACAACATTGAAAAAAGTGACGATGAATTGCATGTTACCATGACGTATACGGCGGTATCGTGCGCCTGTATGGAATGGATCGAGCAAGATATCCGCGACCGTTTGCTCAAGGAAGAAGAAATTCACGATGTGCATATTCACGTCGTCTGGGATCCGCCGTGGACGGTTGACCGGATCAGCCCGGAAGGACGCGAAAAATTAAAATATTGGGGGGTGAGCTCAACATGACAGCGGCCCAACAACGAAAAACGTTTGATATTTTCGCCCGTGTAAAGCGGGGGGACCAACTGGCCCATATCGGCACGGTGGAAGCAGAAAATGAAGAGCTGGCGAAAGTGTATGCTTCCTTTACGTACGATGAAGAGGACTGGGCAGAAATGGTTGTTGTCGACCGCAGCGGACTCGTTTGGGTGAGAAAACCAAAATGGCTATTTGCCTAGAAGGGGGAGAGGGAGAAGTGGAACAGAGACAGCCTAGTGTACATTCGCTCATTGAGCTGCTTGAAACGATCGCTGACAATAAATACGTTCTTGGCGACCGTCTTGTAGAGGTCGGGGTCAGCGGTCCGAATTTGGAAGCGACACTGGCAGCGATCGCGATGGCTCAAGGAGAATTAGGACACGCGCGTTTGTTGTACAACTGGTGTTTTGATTTGCGTGGGGGAAAAGGAAAAAAACCAGAAATTTACGGACAATCCGGAAAAGCGATGGAAAGCGCGGTAAACGTTCATAACTGGATCACACTCATTGCTGCCTTGTATACCGTGAACACGGCGATTGATGCTGTCTTACAATCGGCGCTCCAGGCGAACCATCCGGCCGTTGTTTCCAAAATTCAAAAGCTAGTCCGTGAACAGCAGGATCATATCGTTTATGCGAAAAATTGGGCGCAGCAGCTCATCCATGATCAAGGTGCCGTTCCGCACCGTTTCCGCCAAGCGTTGAATGCTGCAGCGAATGAAGCGGCCGTTTGGCTAAAAGAGGTTGAGACAAAGGAAGAGCTTCAGCAGGAAGGCTATTTGCCGAAAGGGGTCCAACTCGTTGCACGCTTGCAGCAAGAATTGAAAGCGGTTGCTACTGAACCATTTGTTCAGTTGAAATAAGGAAGACATAACAGGAGGTGAGAAAGACAGACACAAAACGAACGGTGCGCTTGATGCTTTCGGAAAGACAAAGATGGAAATGAACTTTCAAAAACAGGTTATTGGAAAGTTGCCTGCATCACAACATCAAAAAATTGATAGGGAAGGAGAATAAGAGAATGGTAGCTGTAGAAACGAAGAAACAATATTTGACGGTCGTTAAAGAAGAGGGGATTGCGGAAATTCACTTGCATATTAACAAGTCGAACTCGTATGATTTGGAATTTTACAAGGAGTTCAACGCGGCGATTGATGACATTCGCTTCGATCCGGACATCAAAGTGGTCATTATCATGAGCGATGTGCCGAAGTTTTTCTCGGCTGGGGCGGACATTAACTTTTTACGTTCGGCCGATCCGCGGTTCAAAACGCAATTTTGCCTGTTCTGCAACGAGACGCTCGATAAAATCGCCCGCTCGCCGCAAGTGTACATCGCCTGCTTAGAAGGGCATACAGTCGGCGGGGGCTTGGAGATGGCGTTAGCGTGCGACTTGCGGTTTATGGGCGATGAAGCCGGGAAAATCGGGTTGCCCGAAGTGACGCTCGGGGTGTTGGCCGGGACGGGAGGAACGCAGCGGCTGGCGCGGTTGGTCGGCTATTCGCGTGCGTTGGATATGAACATTACCGGGGAAACGATCACTCCACAAGAAGCGCTGGATATCGGGCTGGTGAACCGGGTGTTCCCGCAGGCAGAAACGAGAGAACGGACGCGGGAGTACGCGCGCAAACTTGTCAACAGCGCGACGTATGCGATTTCGAACATCAAGCTGTCGATCATGAACGGGAAAGAAATGCCGCTGAACGTGGCGATCCGCTATGAAGGCGAGCTGCAAAACTTGTTGTTCCGTTCGGAAGACGCCAAAGAAGGATTGAGTGCATTTTTGGAAAAACGCCAACCGAATTGGAAAGGAGTTTAAGCGACACTGTTATGAAGCCCTTGAAATGGGAAGCCGGTTCATCCATTTCCAAGGGCTTCCTCATGCATATTTATCAAGCAGTCCAATTTTTATAGAAATGGGATGGTGAGCGATGGAATTGCGCGGGTTCGGAAGGCTGTACAACGCGGCAGGGCTGTTCATTGATCATCATGTTCACAGCGGATTAGGAGATAAAACGGCGATTTATTACCGCGACGAGCAAATTTCGTACCGAACTTTGCAAGAAAAAGTGAACCAGGCCGGCAACATGCTGCGGGAGCTTGGCTATAAGCTTGAAGACCGGCTGATTATGGTTTGTCATGATACGCCGGAGTTTATTTACACGTTTTTCGGCGCCATTAAAATTGGGGCGGTGCCGATCCCGGTCAATACGATGATGCAGTCGTCGGATTATGAATACTTTTTAAACAACAGCCGGGCGAAAGGGTTGGTCATTCACGAAGACTTATGGGAACAACTCGAGCCGGCTCGAGAGCGGTTTGCTTTTTTGGAGCATGTGATTGTCATTTATGAAAGCGCCAACAAAGTGTTGGAAGGAACACTCTCGTACCATCAATTGATTCAACGTGCCGCTAAAGAGCTTACCGCAGCTCCGACGAATAAGGATGACGCCGCGTTTTGGCTGTTCAGTTCAGGAAGTACCGGAGAGCCAAAAGGGGTCATTCATTTGCAGCACGATATGGAGTATGCATTAAACACATACGCCAAACAAGTGCTGGAAATGAACGAACATGACCGTTGCCTTTCTGCATCCAAGCTGTATTTTGCCTATGGTCTTGGCGGGGGGATGTATTTTCCGCTCGGCAGTGGCGCCTCGACCGTACTCATCAAAGAACGTCCGTTGCCGGAAACAATGTTTCAGGCCATTGAAACGTACAAGCCCACGATCTTTTTCGGCGTGCCGACGTTGTATGGCGCCATGATTGATTATGTGGAAAAAACAGGCCGGCGATTTGATGTTCGTTCATTGCGCGTTTGCGTGTCTGCCGGTGAAGCATTACCTCCTTCTTTTTATTATAAATGGAAAAAGTTATTTGGCGTTGACATTTTAGATGGCATCGGTTCGACCGAAGCGTTGCACATTTTTATTTCCAACCGCATTGGTGATGTCAAACCAGGCAGTTCCGGAAAAGCGGTGCCAGGTTACGACGTGAAAATCATCGATGGACAAGGAAATGAGCTGCCGCCGAATGAGGTCGGAGACTTAATTATTCGCGGCGACTCGGTCGCTCATGGATATTGGAATCTTCATGAACAAAACAAACAAAAATTCGTCGGTGAATGGCTGTATATTGGGGATAAGTATTACCGTGATGAAGAAGGGTACTACTGGTATTGCGGACGTTCCGATGATATGTTGAAAGTCGGAGGCATTTGGGTTTCCCCGATTGAAATTGAAAACTGCCTGCTGCAGCATGAAGATGTGTTGGAAGTCGCGGTCGTCGGGGTAGACAATGAAAAAGGATTGACCGTTCCGAAGGCGTTTGTCGTTCTGAAAGACGGAGTAACACCATCCGCAAAGAAGGAAGAAGAACTGAAACAGTTTACGAAACAACAGCTAGCCCACTATAAATACCCGCGCATCATCGAATTTATTGACGAACTCCCGAAAACAGCTACAGGAAAAATCCAGCGTTTTAAATTGCGGCAATTGTTGAAGCAACAGAGCATCAATCAATAAGGTGAGAGGAACGATTGACCATGAAACGGAACGAATTTCAGGTTCGTGTGAATTTTGGTGACACGGATGCAGCCGGCATCGTTTATTATCCGAATTACTTTAAATGGTTTGATATTGCCGGTCATCAATTTTTCCGCAGCATCGGGCTGCCGCCGGCGAAATTGATGAAAGAACAAAACATCATTCTTCCACTGCTCGATGTCGGCTGTACGTTTGAACGTCCACTATATTACGATGACATTATTACGATTAAAACGACGGTGGAAGAAGTGAGTCGCAAAACGATTAAGCTGCGCCATGAGGTATTCCGCGAAGAAGTAAGAACCGGCCACGGTTTTGAACTAAGAGGCTGGGTGAAAGAGGAAAACGGGCGCATGTTTGCGGTTCCCATTCCGGATGACGTCCGGCAACTGCTTGAAGAAGACGGTATAGGGGAGTGCGCCTACATTAACCCGTTGCTCAATGCCTAATGGGTGCTGAAAGCCAAGTTCGCATCGTTGCGTCTTGGCTTATCGTTGCGATAAGCTGCGAAAGGGGGAGGTTCTTTGATTCGAACAGCGAAGCGAACCGAACTGATTGAAGTGGCACAAGGGCGCCGCCCGGCCGATATCGTCATCAAAGGCGGAACGGTTGTCAACGTCTATTCGGGTGAATTTTTGCGCCAAAACGTCGCTATTTATCATGATGCGATCGCCTATGTTGGGGAAAAAGAAGTCGCGGTCGATGAGCATACGATTGTGATTGATGCAGAAGGGATGTATGTGTCTCCCGGGTTTATTGAGCCGCATGCCCATCCGTGGGTGCTTTACAATCCCGTCAGCATGACCGCCAAAGTACTGCCTCTTGGTACGACAACTACCGTAAATGACAACTTGTTTTTTTACTTGCATTTTGGCGTCGATGGATTTCGACAGCTGATCGAGGATTTGCGGGTTCTGCCCGGTCATTTCTTTTGGCTTGTCCGCCTCGTGTCGCAAGCAGATTTCCCTGGCGAGCGCGACTGGTTTGATCCACGACACATCCAAGAACTGCTGGCAATGGACGAAGTCGTTGGGACGGCCGAAGTGACAAGATGGCCGCTGTTGTATCAAGGTGACCCATTTTTACTCGAAACGATTGAAGCGGCGAAACGCGCCGGAAAGGTCGTTGATGGCCATACAGCCGGCTGTTCGTATGAAAAACTAAACAGCATTGTCGCCAGCGGCGTCAGCGCCTGTCATGAAGCCATCACGGCTGAAGAAGCGCTCCATCGGCTCCGACTCGGCATGTGGACGACGCTTCGCCATAGCTCGCTCCGCCCGGATTTTCCGGAAATTATCCGCTTAATTACCGAGAAAAAAGTGAGCACGCAACGGATTACGATGACTACAGATGGACCGCACCCAGGATTTATTGAGCGGGAAGGGTTTGTCGATGGATTGGTACGGAAGGCTGTGGAACTTGGCGTTCCGCCGATGACAGCCTTGCAAATGGCGACGATCAATGCGGCGACGTATTTGCAGCTAGACGATGAAATCGGCGGCATCGCCCCGGGAAAACTGGCGGACATTCTTCTGCTTCCGGATCTTGTTACTTTCCAACCGTCGCTTGTGATCGCCAAAGGCCGTATCGTCGCCCGTGATGGCAAGCTGCTTGCGCCGTTGCCTGAAATCGATTGGAAGCGATACGTATCGAAAAAACCGTTTTTATTTGCAAAAGAACGGCTTGATGACGAGCGTTTATATCGTTATCCGCACTCGGAATCCGATCAGCCGGTGCCGGTTATGTATTTTAAAAGCAATGTCATTACCGAACGGAAAGATGTAGCTCTTCCGTCTGTTGATGGCTATGCAGATCTGTCCCACCATCCGGGGCTGTTGTATGCTGCGCTCATCGACCGCAACGGGCAATGGGTCGCTAAAGCTATTTTGGAGCGGTTTGCCCTCGATATTGATGGCATGGCGTCGACCTACAATACAACTACCGAGCTTCTCGTTATCGGTAAACAACCGGAAGCGATGGCCGCAGCAGCGAAACGGGTGCTCGAAATGGGCGGTGGAATTGTTGTTATCGATGGTGGCCGGCCGGTGGTGGAGATTCCGTTGCCGTTTACCGGCATGATGACAACCGATGATTCGTTTGACACGGCCGTCCGTTTCCATGATGAGCTGCTGTCCGCTCTTCAAGAACGTGGGTTTCCGTTCCATGATATTTTGTATACGTTGTTGTTTTTGACATGCGACTTTTTGCCGGGTCTTCGGTTAATTCCATACGGGTTGTACGACGTCAAACGAAATGAGATTTTGCTGCCGGCTGAAAAGATCGGGGAAAAAGTAGTGAAGTAAGCAACGTCACGTGCGGCCACCACCTCATTGTCGGCTATCGGTTTCATGGGAAAATGGGGCATTTCATTAGGCGATGACGATGTATAATTAAAAGATGTAAGTGAATGATCATCGCTCATGATTAGATTTGGAGATGAAACCAATGTGGAAATCGATCAACCGCCGTCTTGAGAAAGCGTTGCCGTTTCTTACGCCGGCGAGCGTGGTGGCCGGCATTTGGTTATCGGATGAATTGAGCAGCCATGCCGCGCTTGTGCCGTGGCTGTTTGCGTTTATGACGTTTAGCGGCAGTTTGCGCTTGCGTTTGGCTGAGTTGAAAGAAGTGCTCATCCATCCTGGCCCGATCGTTGCGGCGCTGTGCCTTCTTCACTTCGTCATCCCGCTTTGGGCGTTTGGGCTGGGCCATCTGTTTTTTGGCGGCGACCGGTTAACAGTGATTGGGTTTGTGTTGGCTGCAGCTATTCCAACTGGGGTAACAAGCTTTATTTGGGTATCGCTCGGCCGCGGGAATTTGGCGCTCGCCCTTTCCATCATTTTAATCGATACGTTTTTATCACCCCTCGCTGTGCCGCTGACGTTGTTGTTGCTCGCAGGGAGCGCGGTGGAGATGGATGTTGGACAGATGATGCTCGGCCTGGTTTTCATGATCATTTTGCCCTCTCTAAGCGGCATGCTCGTAGGGGAGCGGCTGTCCGTCCGAGCGAACGAGCGGCTCGCAGCCGTGTTGTCTCCGTTTTCCAAACTGGCGCTTGCGCTTGTCGTCATGATGAACAGCGCGGTCGTTGCCCCGTATTTTGGCCGTGTTGACGTCCGGCTGTTTTTTATGGCATTTCTCGTCTTGGTGATTGCAAGCTCTGGTTATTTTCTTTCTTGGATGGCGGCTCGTTGGCTGAAATTTGCCCCACCGGATATTATTACGTTGACGTTTACCGGGGGGATGCGCAACATTAGCGCCGGTGCCGTGCTTGCTATGACCTATTTTCCGCCACCGGTAAGCGTACCGGTCGTGCTCGGCATGCTGTTCCAGCAAGTGTTCGCGTCCCTATACCACCGCTTATTGAATAAAACATACCATTCACCTATGAAAAGCAAAGCGCCATACGTCGGAAGCGTCCGGTAGGCGGAAAGGACAGGTGGTACGCCAGTCATCGACAGTGCCTAGCGGGAGCGAAGGGAGAAAAAAGCGCCCGTCCTAGTGGATCGGGCGAGTGCGGAGGAAATGCACTTGGAGCGTTGTTGATGTCATGACGCGTGCGGCTAAGGGCAGGAGGCGGCTCGGCTTAACGATTTCGTACAGAGTCTTGTTTCGGCGAACGGATGAGGTGGTGGCGAAGAGGAAGATCAAGCTCAACGATCCCTTCAACGACTAAACGGGCGATTTCTTTCGCCCCCCGTTCATGAAAGTGGGTGTTGTCTTTGATGCCTTTCGGGTAATTGGGGTGTTCGCCTGGTTTAAGCCATAAAAACCACCGCTTCGTCCGTTCCGGCCCAAGCTGTTCAAACCGCTGTTTGCTTTTTGCCGTCAAATCAATGACCGGAACGTGTTCATTTTTTCCGAGTGCTTTCATGGCAGCAGGGTAAAGTCCGTGGGAATCGAGCGCTCGCCCATCGGCAGAAAAGCGCCGCCGCTCGACGGGAGTAATGAGGACGGGAATCGCCCCTTTGGCGCGGGCGCCGTCAATATACTGTTTTAAGTACGCTTGATAAGAGGTGAACGGTTCGGTATAACGAGCTGGATCGTTCATTTTTTCGTCATTATGGCCAAACTGAATAAACAAATAATCACCTTTTTTGATGTCACGCAAAATGTGGTCGAGCCATCCTTCCTCGGCAAAACTTTTCGCGCTTCGCCCGGAAGCGGCCATGTTTTTGACGATCACGCGATCGTCAAACCAGTCGTCAAGCATCTCCCCCCATCCAGCTCGCGGAGCGCGGGAGCGGGGGGCGGCGGCGACAGTGGAGTCGCCGGCCAAATAGATGACGATGACCGTTTCCCTTCTTGTTTTGGCTGCGTCTCCGACGATTGTTGTCCTCACCATTAGAACGACACCAATGGCGATGATGACGGAGCACAAAAAAGCCGCTTGTTTTCCTTTCAATCAAGTTCCTCCTACTCGACAACAGTCTGCTTGCTGTTCACCGGCGGTTCGTTTCGTTGTTATCGTGGCTTGCGATCCGCTTGTTTATGCGCAGCTGTGCTAGTCAATCCGATGAAATCGTTGATAAAAATTCCAGATGATCGTGAGAAACAAGCCGTACCCGGCGAAAGAATATAAATGACTCCACGCAGCAGAGTGAACGAACAAACCGTACGCTTCCGCTTTCGTTTCGAATGCTGCCATCAGCGCGGCCGACGCAATGATCAATCCAAGGTGGCCGAGACGGCTAAGCCGCTCCATCAGCCAAAGAAACAAGACGGTGCATAGCGGAAGAACGACCATCGTAAAGAAAATATCGATGGAGAAGACGGATGGGAACGGGCGCTTCGGAAAGGCGTACAACCCTTTTCCGGTCAAATACAAATCCAGGTATGTTCCCACCCAAGAGGCAAGCAGCGCCGAGGCGATATAGGCGCGGCGCCTAGCGCGCATGAAAGAAGGCATTTTTGGCGATGATTGCCAGTTCGATTTTTTCAAGTGTTTCACAATACGCATGAACGATCTCCCCATTGATCGGTTGTTCCGTTTTAATGAGATAGCGGACAACGTGCGGGTCTGTAAACCAGTCGCCCGGCTCGGCCACCTCGTGGGCGACGTTTTTCCACGCATGACGAAGCTGCGGGCTGTACAGGCGCGGGGCACCGGGAACGATTTGGCAGTCGCGGATGCGGCGGCGGTACGGTTCCCTTGGAAACGATTCGCATACATCATTAAATAAATGCGGCCAATAATCTTTGCGTGAGCCGGTGTGTGGTCGGTTGACAGCCCAGCGCACCGTATTTTTTAGCGTTTCTTCATTATCAAACAAAATCGAGTATAGCCGTTTACCGAGCAAAATGCGTTCATGGAGCGATTCAAACTGATGGAGCGTTTCGCCGATCAGGGCGGTGCCGCCTTGGCCGTCGTCATACGGAAACAAGATGTGACTGAAATGGAGCAGCTCTTGCAGTTTAAACTTGAGTGTCTGAAAGACTGTTTGCTGAAATACAGGATGTTGAATGACTCGTTGTTCCAAATAGCTTTGTTCGTTAATCACCAGGGCGATTGCCAGCACGTATGGATCGCCGCGCTGCCAAAAATGGTTCCATATCGTTTCCATGAACGTTGAAACGCCAATATACGGCAATAAATAGAAGAGCGGCCGGTCTTGCTTTTGGCTCTCTTCGTATAACAAAAATTGTGGATAAATATCTTGGAAAATAAGCCAGTTGCCGCGCTCCAAAAAGGAAAAAAATGATCGCTGCTCGTCTTCAGAAAGCAGCCGCATGAGCAGCTCCCCTTTTAAGTCAGTCATATTCCAACCACCGTTGCGCGACACCATATGTCCTAAAAACGCCCAATGAATTTCGCGATGGCGCAAGTAAAAATCAAGATACGCCGCCGTCCGGGTCACATTGTTTTCGTTGTGTTCTGCGGTCACCGCCCGAATGCGGCTGATTAACTGCCGTTCTTTGGCAGTTAAGTCGCGTTCGGATACAGTCTCTTGTCCTTTCTTTCGTTTTTTCTTTAATTCCTGATAGACGTCAACAAGGGAAAGGGGAAGGGATGACGTTTTCGGTCTCAGGCAGCGCATAGCGATCCCCCTTTCAGTGCATCGACGGCCCGCCAGACGAATAAATATGGAAGGAAACGGAGTTTCGTGAAAAAGGAAGGCGATGCACGGTGGCCGGTGAACGAAGTGCGTTGATTACCGCGCTCAAACGGTCGCAAGCGGCTGACGGATCGTGGCGATTTCCGTTTGAAACAGGCATTTCGACAGACGCTTATATGATCATTTTATTGCGGACGCTTGACATAAATGATGAACCGTTGATTCAGGCGCTCGTCGAGCGGATTGAGAGCCGGCAGGAGGCAAATGGGGCATGGAAGCTGTTTGCGGATGAAGGTGACGGCAACGTAACCGCCACAGTGGAAGCGTACTATGCGCTGCTTTACTCCGGCTATCGCCAGCCAACCGATCGGCATATGCAAAAAGCGAAAAGGCGAATTTTAGACATGGGTGGCCTCGACCGCGTCCACTTGTTTACAAAGGTTATGCTCGCGTTGACCGGGCAGTACCCGTGGCCAGGCCGTTTCCCGCTGCCGCTGGAATTTTTCTTGCTTCCGCCGTCATTTCCACTCAATATGTATGATCTATCTGTCTACGGAAGAGCGAATATGATCCCGCTTTTGATCGCGGCCGACAGCCGCTACAGCCGGAAAACGGACAAAAGTCCGGATCTTTCTGATTTGTTTGCCTCCCGCGGTGATTGGGGGATGCCGGAAAGTCGATCGCTGCTAACGTACGTCAAGCGGTCGCTCATCGGGCTTCCAGCCCAGCTTCATCAAGCTGCCAAACAGCGTGCGGTTCGTTATCTGTTCGAGCATATCGAACCGGACGGAACGCTGTATAGCTATTTCAGTTCAACTTTTTTATTCATTTTTGCGCTGCTTGCGCTCGGCTATCGGAACGACGATCCGCGCATTAGGCAGGCTGTCCGCGGGTTGCGCTCATTGCGTACAACGATCGATGGACATGTGCATCTGCAATATACGACTGCTTCGGTTTGGAATACGGCGTTAGCGAGCTATACGTTGCAAGAAGCAGGCGTGCCGATGACCGACCGGGCGATCGAAAAGGCGAACCGTTATTTGTTGTCACGCCAGCACGTCCGCTATGGCGACTGGGCGGTGCATAACCCGTACAGCACACCAGGCGGCTGGGGGTTTTCCGATGTCAATACAATGAATCCAGATGTCGACGATACGACCGCCGCATTGCGTGCCATCCGTCAGGCGGCAGCGAAAGAGACGGCGTTTCGCCATGCGTGGGATCGAGCTAACCAATGGCTGTTTTCGATGCAAAATGATGACGGGGGCTTTGCGGCGTTTGAAAAAAACGTGAGCTCCCGCTTTTGGCGCTATTTGCCGATCGAAGGGGCGGAGTTTTTGCTGATGGATCCGTCAACAGCCGACCTAACCGGGCGGACGCTCGAATATTTCGGGACATTTGCTGGCTTAACGAAAGACCAGCGCGCCGTCTCTCGCGCTGTCGACTGGCTGCTGAGCCATCAAGAAAGAAACGGCTCGTGGTACGGCCACTGGGGAATTTGCTATATATATGGAACATGGGCGGCCATCACCGGGCTTACAGCCGTTGGCGTCCCGGCTCACCATCCCGTCCTGCAAAAAGCTGTCCGCTGGTTGTTAAGCATCCAAAACGATGACGGCGGCTGGGGAGAATCGTGCAAAAGCGACGGAGCGAAAACGTACGTGCCGCTTGGCGCCAGCACGCCAGTTCATACCGCTTGGGCGCTTGATGCCTTAGTCGCCGCTGCCGAGCGTCCAACTCCGGAAATGAAAGCCGGCTTTCGCGCCTTATTTCGTTTGCTTCATCATCCGGACTGGACGGCTTCCTATCCGGTCGGGCAAGGAATGGCCGGCGCCTTTTACATCCACTACCATAGCTATCGTTACATTTTCCCGCTGTTAGCGCTGGCCCATTACGAGCAAAAGTTCGGACCACTTGACGATTAACCGTTCACCTGCCGTTTGTCTTTTTGGCTACATTAACAAAAAAGCAACAGAGGCAAACGACGGCATGGCGAAAATCAAGCGGCACTTGATTACCGGTACCTACGCTGAACAAAGTACCGCCTTTTCCATGCAGCGGTTCAAATGTTCCCGATCGAGTTCACGATCTGGCGAAGCGAGCTTGAGCAGCTGGAAGAATACCGACGGCGCCATGGAACTGAACAGGAAGGGCAGGTCGTTGTGCTTGTACGGTCAAGTGCCGGTCTGGCTGTCAGCTGACGAAATGGGACAATGTCTTATCGATTTGGAAGTCATCCGTTCCCCATGGCTGCGTCATCAAATCGAAACATAAACAGCTGCCTGAAGGAAACGAGAGGTTCAATCACCGGGATCGCTAGCTATTTCCCACGATGTGCTCCTGTTGCTTAGGATACTGTGAGAGGGGAGAGGGCTTTTTTAACTGGGGAAAGGAGATTCCACCCGCTCGAGATGACGCGCCCCGTTTCACGTGTGAAACGTCTCTGTTCTATGCCAGCCGCAGCCGTCTGATGGTATAATAGAGGCAAAACTGATGGAAATAGACTGAGAACCGTCCGGGAATCCAAACGAGCGGTATACGTATTAAGAGAATGTCAACTGGGATGATGGAGTGCTCTTGTCGCGTGGTACCGATTTCTTTGTTTATCCATCAGCCCATCGCAGGTGAATAGGATGTCACCTTGCGATCGCTGATTTGCCGGTTTCGCAGATCGGCATATTTCAACATATAGAGAGCGAGGGAGAAAGGTGCGGTTACCGGAAACGGAAGTGCAAGCGCTGCTCGCGAAAGTCGATGGCTGGAAGCTCACTGACGAGCGGTGGATCGTGAAAAAATACCGTTTTCAAGACTATTTGCAAGGAATCGAGTTCGTCCGTCAAATCGCTTTGATTTCCGAAAACGCGAACCACCATCCGTTCATTTCGATCGACTACAAGCTCATCACAGTAAAACTGTCATCATGGCGGGCGAAAGGGTTGACGAAGCTTGATTTTGACTTGGCCCAACAATACGATGACGTGTATAAACAAATAAAGCAGGGGGATGGGGAATGATGGAAAATCGCACAGCCCTCATCACTGGGGCAGCGCGGGGAATTGGTTATGAAGTGGCGAAAGCGTTGGCAACAAACGGCGCAAAAGTGGTGCTTGCCGACTTGAGGCAGGACGAGGTAGGACAGGCTGCTGAATCGTTGCGGCAACTAGGTTGCGAAGCCGTTGGTGTCAAATGTGATGTGACGGTGGAAGAAGAGGTGAAGCAAGCCATCCATGAAGCGGTCAAACGATGGGGACATCTCGATATTGTCGTGAACAATGCTGGTTTGCAATATGTCGCCAATATCGAAGACTTTCCGACCGAGAAGTTTGAGCAGTTGATCCGCGTCATGCTCATCGGCCCGTTTTTGGCGATCAAGCACGCGTTTCCGCTCATGAAGGAGCAGCGCTACGGCCGCATCATCAACATGGCGTCGATCAACGGATTGATCGGGTTTGCTGGAAAAGCAGCTTACAACAGCGCAAAACATGGAGTGATCGGCTTAACGAAAGTGGCGGCGCTAGAAGGGGCACCGTACGGCATTACGGTGAACGCACTTTGTCCGGGCTATGTCGATACGGAACTCGTCCGTAACCAACTTACCGATTTGGCGGCGACAAGAAAGGTGCCGCTTGAGAAAGTGCTTGAGGAAGTGATTTATCCGCTTGTGCCGCAGCGGCGGCTCTTGTCCGTTGAAGAAGTCGCCCATTACGTTCTCTTTTTGGCGGGCGAACAAGCGAAAGGCGTCACTGGACAGGCCGTCGTGATTGATGGTGGATATACGGCGCAATGAAGCGGAACAAAATGTACAATGGCGAAGCTGTTTGATCATAGCAAGAAAAGGTGTCCCGTTGTTGTTTCGGGACACCTTTCTTCGATTTGGCTGTTCAGCTGAGAGCAAACTCAAAACTAGCGGCAAGGTTCACTTCTTTCCCGACGAGGAATCCGCCGGTTTCGAGCGCGACGTTCCATACTAATCCGTAATCTTCGCGATTGATTTTTCCTTCGACGTCAAAACCGGCAGTGATGCCACCAGTGAGCGGGTTTTTCACTTGACCGTTGTATTCGACTTTGAACGTTTCCGTTCTCGTCACGCCGCGAATCGTCAGCTGTCCGGTCACTTCATATTCCGTGTCGGACAGTTTGCGCACCGAATCGCTGACGAAGGTGATCGTCGGATGGTTCTCGACATCGAAAAAGTCAGCCGAACGGAGATGATTGTCACGGTCGGCATTTTTTGTATCAATCGAAGCAGCGTCGACCGTTACCTTTACTTTCAGTGACTCGAGCTCGTTGATATCTCCTTGCACATCGATGTCAAAGTTGGTGAATTCCCCTTTTGCTTTGGAAATCATCATATGTCGGACTTGGAAAGTGACCGAGCTGTGCGCTTTGTCAAGTTGAAATGTCGTCATCGTTCTCCCCCTCTTGTTATCGTTATCATCACATCATTATCATAGCAAATATATATCTTGAATTCAAACATTTTTTGTTCGAGTATTTATTTTTCTAAATAGTTGGCGACCTTATACGGTGCTTTTTATGTTTGCGAGAAATAAGAAAAAGCCGGCACGTGGAGAACAAGAGTTATCCATGATAAGATGAGAATAAAAATGGCTAGCGGGAAAGGAGAAAACGATGAACGAAATCAGTATTTTAGCGAAAATTGAGCAGCAATTGGAACGGTTTTCGCCGGCGGAAAAAAAGGTTGCCCTCTATGTCCTCGACTATGCTGAGCTCGTGCCGAATATGACGACAAAAGAATTGGCGCAGGCGGCTGATACAAGCGAGGCGAGCGTCACCCGCTTTTGCAAGGCGGTCGGTATCGGCAGTTTTCCAGGACTGAAGTTGGCACTTGTCCGCGAGTTGACGATGGCGGATATGAACATTAATGATTTTTCCATCATTGACAAACCGAATGCGCCGTATGAGCTGTTTATGAAAGTGACCTATGTGAATAAGGCGGCCATTGAGGCGACAACGACAACACTCGATAAGCGCGAGTTGGAAAAAGCTGCTGAGGCGATGATGAAAGCCGAGAGGGTGGTGTTTTATGGAGTCGGCGGTTCTGCAGCTGCAGCGGTGGACGCTAGTTATAAGTTTACGAAGCTTGGCTACATGGCGGCAACGTCGCCTGATTTTCATACGATGCTGCCACTGGTGGCCCATTTGAAAGAAGGAGATGTGTTCGTGGCCATATCGACGTCAGGGCGGACGAAAGATGTATTGGAGATCGCCCGGTTTGCAAAAAAGCAACAGGCGACGGTCATTGCCATTACAAAGCTTGATCCGGCCTCGCCGTTATATAAGGAAGCGGATATTCGGCTTGCGCTTCCGGATGTCGAGCAAGACCATCGCATCGGCAGTATGGCATCGAGAATGGTGCAGCTCAACGTGATCGATGCGCTCTATTTAATCATGTTCCATCGTGTGGGGAGCCGAGTCATTGAACGATTTCACCAGACAAGAGAAGAAGTGGTGCGGTTGCGAAGGTAAAGCGGGCTTGAGGCGAGCCCGCTTTTTTTGTAGGAATGTTTCAAATGAAAAAAGAATAGATTGATATTTTATTTCATAAATTTATAATATAATTATGAAACATAATTTCGTTAAAGAGGTGACCAGATTGCTTGAGCATCTTGCGACAGAACAACGAAATGAAAAGACGAAACATTTGGATGGAATGACGACAAGAGAAATTTTACACGTCATGAACGAGGAAGACCGAGCCGCGGTCATCGCGGTATCCAAGCAGCTTGATTGTATTGAAAAAATCGTTCATCTTGTCATCGCCGCATTTCGGCGTGGGGGGCGATTGATTTATGTTGGGGCGGGTACGAGCGGCCGGCTCGGATTGCTTGATGCGGTAGAATGCCCACCAACGTTTGGAACCGAACCGTCCATGGTGCAGGCGATTCTTGCCGGAGGATTGAAAGCGATTTCGGAGGCCGTGGAAGGAGCCGAAGATGATGAAGAGGCCGCTGTTCGCGATCTGCAGGCAGTGGGCTTGACGAAAAACGATGTCGTTATTGGCATTGCAGCGAGCGGCCGAACGCCATATGTAGTCAGCGCACTTCGCTATGCCAAACAAATCGGTGCGGCGACAGGAAGCATTGCCTGCAATAAAGGAGCCGTCATTAGCCAGTATGCCGATGCGGCGGTGGAAATTGAAACAGGACCGGAAGTGCTGGCTGGTTCAACGAGGTTAAAAGCTGGGACAGCCCAAAAAATGGTACTCAACATGATTTCTACTGCATCGATGGTCGGTATTGGCAAAGTGTATGGAAACTGGATGGTCGATGTACAGGCGACAAACGAAAAGTTAAAAGAGCGGGCAAAGCGCATTTTAATAGAGGCGACAGGAGTCAGCGCCGAAGAAGCGTCCCGCTATTATGAACAAGCAAAAGGGGAGGTGAAAACAGCGATCGTTATGATTTTGCGCCAATGCGGTTATGAAGAAGCAAAAGAACGACTGCAGCAAGCCGAAGGGTTTGTACGTAAAGCGCTTGAATAACGAATAAGGGGGAGAGAAATATCATGACTCGAGAACAACAAATAGCAGCATCGATACTTCAGTATGTTGGGGGGAAAGAAAACATCACCCGCGTTGCCCATTGCATGACGCGGGTGCGTGTATCGTTGCGCGATCCGGGCAAAGCGAACATTGACTCCTTAAAACAGATCGAAGGGGTCATGGGAGTCATTGAGGATGAGACGTTGCAAATCGTCGTGGGCCCGGGCGTTGTCAATAAAGTAGCGGCTGCGTTATGCGAGCTTACCGGTTTAGAACTTGGAGAAGTGATTGAAGATGGAATCGAGGACATCGCGGAGCGGACAAAAGCGGAAGTCAAAGCGCGTCAGCAAACGCCGCTAAAGCGATTGCTTCGCAAAATCGGCAGCATCTTCATCCCGCTTATTCCTGGGCTGGTTGCATCGGGGATTATTAACGGAATTGCCAACTTTGCGAAAAACGCCGGCGTTGATCCGCAGACGACGTGGCTGCAACTGTTGCTTTTGATAGGCGGCGGAATTTTTGCTTCGCTTGGCGTGTTAGTGGGATATAATACAGCGAAAGAGTTTGGCGGCACTCCTGTATTAGGGGCGATTGCTGGTATTCTCGTATTCAACCCAGCGATGGGCGATATAAAATTATTTGGGGAAGCGCTTACGCCTGGAAGGGGAGGACTGTTTGCGGTCTTGCTTGCCGCCTGGCTCATGGCGGTAGTCGAAAAACGGGTGCGTTCGTTTGTGCCAAATGCGGTCGATATTATCGTCACACCGCTCATTACCGTATTAATCGTCTGTTTATTTACCTTGATCGCTGTACAGCCGCTTGCCGGTTGGTTGTCGTTAGCGATTACCAGCGGGCTGAAAGCAGTGCTCGATATCGGTGGAGTAGTCGCTGGGGCTGTGTTGGCCGGAACGTTTTTGCCGCTTGTGATGGTCGGACTGCATCACGGATTAACCCCTATTCACATGGAATTGATTCAAAAATTGGGCTCGACACCGCTACTGCCGGTATTGGCGATGGCTGGAGCCGGTCAAGTTGGAGCGGCGATTGCCGTGTACGTCAAAACAAAAAATAAACGGCTTCGTAACATTATCAAAGGGGCGTTGCCGGTCGGATTTTTAGGCATTGGGGAGCCGCTATTGTACGGGGTAACATTACCGCTTGGGCGGCCGTTTGTTACCGCGTGCCTTGGGGCGGCGGTCGGTGGTGCATTTCAAGCGGTGATGAAAACGGCGGCGCTTGGCATCGGCGTATCCGGGCTGTCACTGATTCCGCTCATTGCTGATACAAAGTATGTGATTTATTTCATCGGACTCGTCATTTCATACACGTTTGGCTTCCTATTTACGTATTGGTTCGGGTTTAAAGAAGAAATGGCGGCACATATTTAATGGGGGATGGCGATGCTTTCCTTTTCTTTCTACCTTTTTCAGCCGCTCGAGCAAATCGAAGAAACATTTCAGCTTGCAGCGCGGCTTGGGGCGAAACAGTTGTTCACTTCGTTGCATGTTTCAAAAGGCCAAGAGCTTGAGGAGCAAAGAAAGCTTGATCGCATTGGCCAGTTCGCTTCCTGCTATGGAATCGGTGTCGTGGCCGATGTCACCCCCACTGTCCTGTCACGTCTGTCAGCTGATGCCGACATTGCGGCGGTGCTCAGGCGTTGGGGAATCGTCGGGCTGCGGCTGGATGACGGTTTTTCTATGAAAGAAGCCGCTTCGTTATCCAAGCAAGTGAAAGTCGTGCTGAACGCCAGCACGATGACAGAGTGGGAATGTAAAGAGCTTGCTTCTTATCAAGCAGACAAATCCAATGTGGAAGCGTGGCATAATTTTTATCCTCGTCCGGAAACAGGGCTGGGAGGAGAGACGGTGTTGGCGCAAAATCAACGGTTGCGCCGGTATGGCATTGAGGAGATTGGCGCGTTTATTCCCGGTGATGCCAAAAAGCGCGGACCGCTTTATGAAGGGTTGCCAACGTTAGAAGCTCACCGGGAAGCTGATCCCGTCTACGCCTATATCGAGCTTGTGGAAACCTATGGGATAAAGAAGGTGTTTATCGGCGACCTCGCCGTATCGGATGGGGTGCTTAGGCGCATGGATTGGGTGCGGTCCGGCGTTATCCCCATCCGCTACCGGCCGATCGTACGAGTGGAGTGGTTGTCTGTTGTCGAGACGGTGCATACAAATCGGCGCGATGCTGCCCGCGATGTGATCCGCTCCGCTGAATCGCGCCGCTCCCTTGTTTGGCCGAAAGAAGCGCTGCAGTCTATCCCCGCCGCGCCTCGCCGAACAGGCAGCATCACGATTGACAATGAACGGTATGGCCGTTACGCCGGCGAACTGCAAATTACTTTGGTCGATCTCCCGGCTGACGATAGAGTCAATGTCATCGGTCAGGTGATCGAGGAAGATATGCCGTTGCTTCGATACATTCACGGCGGCCGACGGTTTTGTCTCATTCGTTGCTAGTAGGAGACACCGTCGGCCGCTGGCACGGTGAGAGAAAACGATGATACCACTGTTGAAGACGGTGTCATCATCAGTTAGACGCGTTTCCGTTCGAGAAAAAAGTCATGAAAAACCTCCGTACATTCATGAGGCATTCTGTCTCTCTATATATTCATTGGAGCTTTTTCATGTACTGACGGATATCCGCAAAATCGAACGACCTTGACGCGAAGTGCTCACATGTCAGGTTACTATCATCGGTGAGGCCGAGGGAAGAGAGGGGGAAACGTCTGCAAGATGAGCCCACGGGATGTGCTGTTCCATTCATTGTGCTTCTTTGCTCGTTTCCGTAGGCGGCCGGAGGATGCAGCGTCAGTTTCCCTTTCATTGATCATTTTGAATAGTCAGGCAAATTCCTTTGCAAAGAAACAGCTGAGGATTATAATGAGAGAGTAATCTGTTTGGCATTGATTGCATTAAAGGGGAGGAGAAGGAAAATGAAGTACCGAAAACTCGGCCGCACCGGGCTCAAAGTGAGTGAAATCAGTTTAGGCAGCTGGCTTACATATGGCAACTCGGTGGAAAAAGAAACGGCGGTCCGCGTCATTGACAAAGCGTATGAGCTTGGGATTAACTCGTTTGACACGGCGAATGTGTATGCACGCGGGGAAGCGGAAAAGATTGTCGGCGAGGCGCTGCGCAAATATCCGCGTGAGTCGTACGTCATCGCGACGAAAGTGTTTTGGCCGATGGGCGACGGACCGAATGACCGCGGCTTGTCGCGCAAACATGTGTTTGAGCAGCTTCATGCGAGCTTAAAACGGCTGCAGCTTGATTACGTGGATATTTACTACTGCCATCGTTATGACAAAGAGACGCCGGTCGATGAAACGCTGCGCACGATCGATGATCTTGTCCGCCAAGGGAAAGTGCTTTATGTCGGCGTCAGCGAATGGACAGCTCAGCAAATTCAAGAAGCGCTCGGCGTAGCCGATCACTACTTGCTTGACCGGATCGTTGTCAATCAGCCACAGTACAACATGCTCCATCGGTACATCGAAAAAGAAGTCATCCCGGTATGTGAACAAAACGGCATCAGCCAAATCGTCTTCTCACCGCTTGCGCAAGGGGTGTTGACCGGCAAATACAAGCGAGGACAAGCGTTGCCGGCTGACAGCCGCGCCGCCGATCCGAAAGCAAACACGTTTATCCAAGGATTCTTGAATGACGAAGTGTTAATAAAAGTAGAACAGCTGGAAAAAGTCGCTGCTGAGCTCGGCATTACGTTATCGCAGCTTGCTCTCGCTTGGGTGTTGCGCCAACCGAACGTTGCCAGCGCCTTAATCGGCGCCAGCCGTCCGGAACAAGTGGAAGAAAACGTCAAGGCGGTCGATGTGGTGCTTAGCGAAGAGGTGCTTGAGAAAATCGAGGGGATTTTGGCGTAAAAAGGCACTATAAGAAAAGATTGAGACCATCCTTTCGAAGACCAGAGGGTATTCGGGAGGATGGCATTTTTTATAAATATATGAAAAAGTATGTTGAAAAGCAGGGTTGCATCTTTTCTAGGTTTCTCGTAATAAGCTTCGAATAAGGATTATAACCTAACGTTATATATAAAAGTTGAGTGAAAAAAACTCATTCTATCTGTTGACTATTTAGAAAATTTGAATTAATATAAAAACAACGGTTGAATTGTATTACATTAAAAAATATAGTTTTATAATATAAAACTATATTTTTTTATATCTTTTCAAAACCATGTTTTACTATATAAAACTACTGAAATGTTTATGTCCATCCGAATAGTTCCCTTTCTATGTGCTATGGAGTCATAAAAAGTATATTTTGAAAGCGCTTAAAAATTTGCCGTGGGTTGTCTTTTCAATCTTAATATAAAAACAAGTTAGAAAGGGGTTGATAGTTAGTGAAGAGGAGGGCAATTCTCTTTCTATTTTTTACTGTACTGCTTTTGCTGCTTTCAGGTTGTGGAAGCTCAGAAACCACAAAATCGACAGCCGGAAACGGACGATCAGGTGGAGCCAAAGTGATTAAAGTAGCCAACTATTTTGCTGAAAATCACCCGCAAAATGTCGCCTTGCGTGAAAAGTTTAAAAAAATAGTTGAGGAAAAATCTAGAGGAAGTCTCAAAGTGGAGATTTACCCTAACAGTGCGTTAGGGGCAGAGCAGGAGTTCTACAATGGTGTTCGCAACGGCACAATTGAAATGGGGATTCCGGGATTGATTATGCAAAATGATATCGCGAAAATGGGAGTTCCAGAATGGCCATTTTTATTCAAAGATTTTGAGCATGTAAAGAACGTGCTGAACGGCCCGATCGGGGAGGAAATCACCGCAGAACTCGAGACAAAACATGGTGTTGTTCCGTTGGCGTGGAGTGCAAATGGATTTCGCATGTTTTCATCGAATAGAACGATCGACTCAATCAAAGATTTTAAAGGATTACGTCTGCGAATGCCAAACATTCCGAATTATATTACGATCGGGAAACTTCTAGGAGCAAACGTCACCCCGCTACCGATTTCGGAAGTTTTCACCGCCTTAGAGCAAAAGGTAGTAGACGGACAGGATAATCCAATCGCCACATTACGAGCTTCGGGATGGTACGAAGTTCAAACGGATGTATTAGAGTCGAAACATATGTTTAGCCCGAATGTGTATGTGGTCAATAAAAAGTTTTGGGACAGCTTGACTGACGAACAGCGGAAAATCATTCAAGAAGCAGCCAAAGAGGCGGCAGATTATGAATTTGAGTTGATGGAAAAAAGCTACGAAGAAGACAAGAAGTTTTTACAAGAACATGGCATTAAGTTCACCACTCCTGATGATAAGTTTGTAAAACAAATGGAAGAAGCAGTACAGCCGTTGTATGATGAGCTGTTCAAGAAATACGATTGGGCCGAAGACCTGTATAAGAGAATCAAAGCAGAGGCGAAATAAACCAGGCTACAGTTAAAAGGGTGATTAAATTGTTAAGAAGAATCGGGAAAATATTAGATACCACGTTGAATGTATTGATGGCGGTAGCGCTTGCCTTTATGTGTATTTTAGTATTCGGCAACGTTGTGTTGCGGTACGGATTCAACTCCGGTATCACCTGGTCGGAAGAAATGTCTCGCTTCCTTTTTATTTGGCTGTCGTTTTTTGGAGCTATTGGTGCTTTAAAGGATAACAACCATTTGGGCGTCGACATCTTGCTGAAGAAACTACCGCCCCGCGCCAAGCAGGTTGTTTTTATCATCAGCAATGCCATCATCCTTTACGTGCTCTACTTGCTTCTTGACGGAAGCTGGAAAATTACGCTCAGCAGTATCGGAAGCCGGGCTCCGGCGACCGGCTTGCCGATGGCGTTTATTTATGGAACCGGGCTTGTCGTGAGTATTGGCATGGGCATCGTCACTTTGTTTCATATTTATCAGGCGCTGTTTCGTCCCGAAGCGATTGATGAGCTGACGAGAATGAAAGAATCGGAAGAAGAAATCATCGCCGTTGCTCACAGTGAGGCAACAGAGCTGCCACAGGAACGAAAACAGGACGCCGTTGGAGGTGAGAGGTAGATGGCGTTAGTTGTGTTTATCGGATCGCTCCTTGGCGTGATGGCGATCGGGATGCCGATTGCGTTTGCGTTGCTCGTCAGCGGGGTTGCACTCATGTTTTACCTGAATATTTTTGATACACAAATCATCGCCCAAAACTTGATCAGCGGAGCGGACAACTTCCCGCTGATGGCCATTCCATTCTTTATTCTCGCTGGGGAGTTGATGAACGCTGGGGGCATTTCAAAGCGGATCGTCCGCTTTGCCTTGGCGCTTGTCGGCCACATCCGCGGCGGGTTGGGGTATGTTGCCATTATCGCTGGCGTTTTATTTGCCGGCCTGTCTGGTTCCGCGGTAGCTGACACGGCAGCGCTCGGCGCCATTCTCATCCCGATGATGGTCAAGGCTGGATACAATCGCAACCGTTCGACAGGCCTCATTGCCGCCGGGGGCATCATTGCTCCGATCATTCCGCCGAGCATTCCGATGATCCTTTTCGGGGTGACTAGCGGGGTGTCGATTACGAAGCTGTTTATGGCCGGCATCGTCCCAGGCATTTTGCTTGGGATTATCTTGGCGGTTTGCTGGTGGCTGGTGACCCGGAGAGATCAATTGGAAGTGCTTCCACGTCAGTCGGCGAAAGAGATTTGGCAGGCGGCTCGTGAAGCATTTTGGGCGCTGTTGTTGCCGGTGATTATCGTCGGTGGGCTTCGCGGAGGGGTGTTTACGCCGACAGAGGCTGCGGTAGTAGCCGCCTTTTACGCCCTGTTTGTCGGTTTGTGCATTTACCGGGAACTGAAAGTCCGGAATTTGTTCCATGTGCTCGTGGCCGCGTCAAAAACGACGAGCGTCGTCATGTTTTTGGTGGCAGCAGCTATGGTGTCAGCGTGGCTGATCACAGTTGCCAATATTCCGTCCATTGTCACGGATGTGTTGGCGCCGTTTATAGAACATCCGTTGGTGCTTTTGTTAGCCATTAATGCGCTGGTGTTGTTGGTCGGGACGGCGATGGATTTGACGCCGACGGTGCTTATTTTAACTCCGGTGCTTATGCCGATTATCGAAAAAGCAGGGATCGATCCGGTGTATTTCGGGGTGCTGTTTATTCTAAACTGCAGCATCGGGTTGCTCACCCCGCCGGTTGGTACGGTGCTAAACGTCGCCTGCGGAGTCGGGAAAATCGGGATGGAAGACATTCTGAAGGGGATTTGGCCGTTCTTATTAGCGGAAACGCTTTTGCTTCTGTTGCTCATTTTCTTCCCATCGCTCGTCACTGTGCCACTTGAGTGGTTTGCGGGCAATTGATAAATGCCATTTATAACTAGGGGGATTGAAACCGATGAAAAAGAGGAATGTACTTAGAAAGATGATGGCTGGCTGTATGGCCATGGGGTTGCTTTTCTTGACTGCCTGCAGCTCAGGAACGACCCAAGGGAGCGGTACAGACAAGGGGATCCAACAACGGGTAATAAAGGCGGGCATCGGCCTAAACGAAGACCATCCCGAAGGCCAAGGATTGCTTAAGTTCAAAGAGATTGTTGAGCAGAAAAGTGGCGGAAAATTAAAAGTTCAAACATACTTCAGCGCTACTTTGGGCGATGACTTAAAAATGACGGAAGCGCTTCAAGCCGGCACACAAGAAATTACGATCCCGTCTACTTCGCCATTGGTTGGAATTATGAAGGAATTTGGTATTTTTGATTTTCCGTTTCTCTTTAACACGCCCGAAGAAGCGGATGCCATTTTGGACGGACCGATAGGCCAAAAACTATTGGAAAAACTGCCTGAATATGGATTGATAGGGCTTGGCTATTGGGAAAACGGATTCCGTCATGTAACGAATAGCAAACGTGCTATCGAGACAGCGGATGACTTTAAAGGATTGAAATTACGGACAATGCAAAACGAAGTGCATATTGATGCGTTTAAAGAACTTGGTGCCAATCCGACGCCAATGCCTTTCTCGGAAGTGTTCACTGCATTGGAAAGCCATACGATTGATGGTCAAGAAAATCCGTTGGCAACGATTAAATCGAACAAGTTTTACGAAGTGCAAAAACATTTAAGCTTAACCAAACACGTTTATACTCCGTTTGTGTTCCTTGTCAGCAAGAAGTTTTGGGATACGCTGTCGTCTGAGGAACAAAAGATTTTGCAGGAAGCTGCCATCGAAGCAGGGAAATATCAACGGCAGCTAAGCCGGGAAGAGGATCAAAAAGCATTGGATGAGTTGAAAAAGACAGGCGTAAAAATTAATGAAATTAGCGATCAAGAACGTCAAAAAATGGCGGAAATCATTCAACCGGTTGTTGAAACATATGCAAAAAAATTCGGAGACGATCTTGTAAACGAACTATACAATGAGTTGGATAAAATTCGCCAGTAAGCAGTAGTGAAGTTGGTGGTTGTTAGGTCGAGGGGGCAATGAGCTGTATTTGCCCTCCCCTTTTCTAAAATGTGCTAGGGATCGAGCGAACAATTCAAAGGTTGAGGGAAGAATAGATGAAAATCATTAATGATATGCTCAAACATATTCCCATTCCTAAAATGGTAAAGGTAAGACAACATTTCTATGCCCCGGAGATTTCCAATGTTCCTGAGGCAGTCCGCCAAAGCATCAAGGAGGCTGACGTCCTCGAGCGGATTTCCCCAGGCGACCAAGTCGCCATCGCTGTCGGAAGCCGCGGGATTGCCGATATACCGACGATTGTCCGGGAAGTCGTGAGCGCAGTCAAGCAGGCGGGCGGCAACGCGTTTATCGTGCCGGCAATGGGGAGCCACGGTGGGGCGACAGCGGAAGGGCAGAAAGAGGTGTTGGCTCATTTAGGGGTGACGGAAGAGTTTGTTAGGGCGCCGATCCGTTCAAATATGGATGTTGTTGAAGTCGGAAGGTTGGAAAATGGACTGCCTGTCTACATAGACAAACTGGCATACGAAGCAGACAAAATTATCGTCGTCAATCGGGTCAAGCCCCATACAGCGTTTCGTGGACCTGTTGAAAGCGGGTTGATGAAGATGATTACGATTGGTCTCGGCAAGCAAAAAGGTGCGGAAGCAGCCCATCAGTATAGTTTCAAATACATGGCACGGCATGTGGTGGATATGGCGAAAATTGTAATACAGAAGGCGCCGATTATTTTTGGCGTTGCAGTGTTAGAGAATGCGTATGACCGTCCCGCCAAAATTGTGACGGTGCCAGCTGAGCAATTTGAAACGGTGGAGCCTGAACTGCTCATTGAGGCCAAATCGCTTATGCCGAGAATTATGTTTAACCCGATTGACGTGCTTGTCGTCGATGAAATCGGAAAAGATATTTCCGGAGACGGAATGGACCCAAACATTACAGGTCGGTATGCGACCCCTTATGCAAGCGGCGGTCCGGACATTGCGCGGATCGTCGTGTTGGGGCTGTCGGAAAAAACAGATGGCAATGCCAACGGAATCGGTCTAGCCGATATTACAACCAAAAAAGTAAAAGAACAGATCATCTGGGAAAAAGGGTATGCAAACGCTCTGACAAGCACGGTCGTCTCCGTCGTCAAATTGCCCATGTTCTTAGACACAGAAGAACTGGCAGTGAAAGCAGCGATTAAAACATGTAATGCCTTTGATATCAAAAAAGTAAGAATGGTCAGGATCAAAAATACATTGGCACTTAGGGAGATTTGGATTTCTGAAAGTCTTTTAGATGAGGCATATCGAACAGAAGGAATTGAGATTTTATCAGCGCCAATGGCGATGGACTTTTCAAATTAAATCATATGGGGCGAGGAGGATTTGAAATGGCGGCGGTTGTTTATCCACGTATTGAAAGCCAGATCAACCCATACCGCGATAATGTTCAAGGGAAGGCGAATGAGCCAATATGTGTAGCCGGATTGCTCGACCGTTCAAAACAAATTTTAGGTTCCGAGTTAAAAGGGATGCAGCCAGACTGGACGTTAGAGGAAATCTACGATCGGCTGCACCACAACGCCCCCCGGATTGCGATCATAGGGGGATCGCCGGACCATCCCGCGCACATCATGGATTTTCAAACGATTGCCCGGGCAGCCATTCGGATTTGGCAAAACGGGGGAGTGCCGTTTCAGTTTTCGACACCGGTCATGTGCGACGGAACGGCGCAGAGCAACCAGGGAATGAGCTATTCGCTGCAAAGTCGCAATGCGGTGGCGCAAATGATCGTGAACCAGTTGGAAGCCCATAGCTACCACGGTGCTTTTGTCATTCAAGGATGCGACAAGCAGCCGCTCGGCGTCGTCAGCGCTTTGGCACATCTTGACCGTGTCCGTCGGGAGCGAGGAGAGGCGCCTTTCTTCGCCACCTTTGCGCCATCCCATGTATTACAAGGAGGAACGATCCCACCCAAGTTGTATGCCGAACTGGAGGAAGTCGCCCGACGGGCGGAATTAGCTGGGGAAGAAGACATCGCGTATGATTTGCGGGATGCACTGGCATATATTTTACAATGTTCTTCCAACACAGCTTTTCAAGGAGTGCTCGAGCGGGCGAGAGGAAAAGGAATCATTACAAAAGAGCAGCACGAAGACTATGAAAAACGATTGGCTGTAGCGACATGTGACAGCCAGGGCGGCGTTTGCGCCTTTAACGGAACCGGCAACAGCTCTCGGCATTTAATCGCCGGATTAGGCTTGGTCCATCCTGCTTTGGAACTGTTGACGGCCCCGCCGACACAAGAACAGATTAACGCGGCCCTCGACAGCTTTGTCGATTTAATGAATGATCCGGTGTATGGTGTGGCCAATCTTATGGCGGCCAATATTAAAAACGCGATTCGCATTCATAGCGCCACCGGCGGATCAACGAACATTATGATGCATATTGTGGCAGCCATGCTGTATGGGGGATATCGGTTCGATTTGTGGGAGTACGACCGCATCCACCATGAAGTACCGGTTCCTGATTTGTTTGACTACAGTTTAACTGAGGGAAGAGATATTTTCGCGTTGGCGGTTCAATGCTGCAGCGGGAAAATAAGGGGAATGGAAACCGTATTCCATGAATTAATGAGCAATGGGGTGCCGATGGATATCGATGCCCCAACTGTCACCGGGACGACTTGGCGGGAAAGACTCGCCGTCAATCAAGCGCAGTTGTCAGCCGAGAACGTCGAAAACAACCCGATCATTTTGTCCAAGCCGAGACGGCCGTTTAGCGGCGTCGACGTTCTATCAGGGAACTTCTTTGAAAGTGCGGTCGTGAAAATCAGCGGTATGTCGACAAAACAAATTGATGAGTTTGACAAGAAAATTGCCTTTGTCCTGTATTATGAAAACGAGGATGAGGCGAATGAGGGGCTGCTCGATGTTCACTTGCTTGAAAAGTTGAAACGGAGCCGTTGCTTCCGTCATCAAAGCTTGATCGCTGCATTGAAACATAATGCCCCGCATTGGTTTGAGGAGTGGAAACATCGTGAATATGATGATTTGTTTGATGCGATGGTGAAAGAAGGGGCGTTAAAAATCGCAGTAGTCATCGCTGGCCAAGGACCGGAAGCGTTCGGCATGCCAGAAATGTTCACCCCGATGCAGCATATTAATGCGAACCGCCAGTTAAAACGGCTTGCCACTCTGATCAGTGACGGGCGTTACTCCGGTGTCACATATGGGGCGGCTATCGGGCACATGACTCCCGAAGCGATTCGCGGGGGAGGGATTTTGTACTTAAAGACAGGAGATCTCCTATATATTGGCCTTCGCGAACGGAAAATCGAATTCGTCAATGAAGGGGCGTTCCAACATGGGAAACTTGTATTCGAGTTTGAAGGGGTGAAACAGGAAAGAGAAGAAATCGCCAATCAACGCATGGCCAACATGCGTCAACGTCAACGGCGCATTGCAGCAAGCAACCGGCTAATCGGACATACCGACGCTGCCCATGGCGTTGTTCCGCTCCACATTGCCGAAGAGGCGGTATATGATTACAAAAAGGATATCATTCTTCCAACAGTGAAAAAATCATAACGGGTGGACCGAAGTGATTCGAGCTTTTCACCCTCCTGTATTATAATAGAACCAAGGCAAATTCCCTGATTGCATAGTCCGCAAAACTTCTAGAAAAGAGGGTGAAAGCATTGCCATTAATCCAAGCAGTCGATCGAGCTCTTCGTATTTTAGATTTGTTCGACGAGTACGAGACTGAACTCAAAATTACCGATATTAGTGAACGTATGCAGCTTCATAAAAGCACGGTACATTCGTTGCTGAAAACGCTGCAGCACCACCATTATATTGAGCAAAATCCAGAGAACGGAAAATATCGGTTAGGCATGAAGCTGTTTGAGAGAGGAAACTTAGTGATTCGTCATCTCGATATTCGCTCTGTTTCCAAGAAATATTTAATTGACATTTCGATGAAAACAGGGAACACGGTGCATCTTGTTATTCTCGATGGAAAAGAAGGAATTTATATCGACAAGGTAGAGGGAACGTCCGGAACAGTTTTGTACTCAAGAATTGGAAGGAGAGTTCCTATTCACAGCAGTGCGGTAGGAAAGGTGCTGGTGGCCTTCAAAAGTGATAAGGAACTTAAAGAACTTTTAAATGGCTATGTGTATAAGCGCCATACCGCCAATACAATTACTAGTGAAGAGGAATTCCTTAAAGAACTCGAACGAGTTCGGAGCAGCGGCTATGCTTTGGATAGAGAGGAAAATGAACCGGGAATTACTTGTGTCGCTGTTCCGATTCGTGACCATTCGAGGAATGTTATTGCAGCGATCAGCATGTCCCAGCCTTCTGCCAAAGTAAATGATACTGTGCTAAACGAAGAAATTCAGCTGCTGCAAAGGGCAGCGGAACAGATCTCGACAGAAATGGGATATGTCCAACATGGCCATTTGTCTGTGTAATATGGCCATTTCTTTCTAACAAAATGATAAAACAGAGTTTTTTAATATAAAACAAGTAATAAGGGGAGAGGCTTTATGAGAGTGATTCGCTATGTCGAGGATTCGTGTGTTGTATTGGCTGCAGTGACGGATGACAATGCTGTGCATCCGCTTCCGTTTACTGAGTTTATGGATGTGGTTCGTGAGGCAAAGCGTCACCAACTGTCTACGTTCCGCTACATCCAAACGCTCATCAGCGGAAAACGGGGGATTGAAAAAGAGGTGGCTGAGCTGAATTTGCTCGTTCCGGTTGTCGCTCCTGAGGTATGGGCTTCGGGAGTCACCTACGAAAAAAGCCGTGAGGCAAGGAACTATGAAACGTCTGAAAAAACAACCGGACAGGAGACGTGCTACGACCGGGTATACCACGCGGAAAGGCCGGAGATCTTTTTTAAATCCACCGCAGCCCGAACGATTGGCCCGAACGCTCCCATTTATTTGCGAAGTGATTCGAACTGGCAAATTCCTGAGCCCGAGGTAGGGTTGGTAATCACAAGGGAAGGCGAAATTGTCGGGTATACGATCGGAAACGACATGAGCTGCCGGGATATCGAGGGGGAAAACCCGCTGTATTTGCCGCAGGCGAAAATATGGAAACATTCGTGCGCCATTGGACCTGCCATCCGCCTGGCGGAGACGGTAGAAGATCCATACAACCTGCAAATGACTTGCCGGATTTACCGCAACGACCAACTTGTTGTGGAAGAAAGTGCGAATACAAGACAGTTGAAAAGAAGATACGATGAGTTAGTCTCTTTCTTGATTCGCGATAATGAGGTGTTTGATGGCACTGTATTATTAACGGGCACATGCATTGTTCCGCCTAACCAGTTCACCCTCCAAGAAGGGGATCGGATTGAAATTGAGATCCCTGAGATCGGGGTGTTGTCCAATCCAGTTCAATCGTTGGCCCAACAGGCAGTGGCCAACTAAAAATAAACGATAAAAGGAGAAGGGGAGAAGAGAAGATGAAGGTACAAACAGAAATCAAAACGTATTTCAACTACATTAACGGCAATTGGGTCAGTTCAGTGAGCAACAACGTAGAACCGAGCATCAATCCGGCCAATCGCCATGACATCGTCGGATATGTTCAACGCTCGACGTTAGAGGATGTCAACGAGGCGGTAACCGCAGCGAAGCAGGCGCAAACATCATGGTGGAAACGGTCCGGTGTCGAGAGAGGAGAGTATTTGTACAAAGCGGCTCACATTTTAGAACAACGTCTCCAGGACATTGCCGAAACAATGACAAGGGAAATGGGGAAAACGCTTGCGGAAGCGAAAGCGGAGACGATGAGAGGCGTGCATATATTGCGTTACTATGCGGGGGAAGGAGCACGAAAAATCGGTGATGTGATCCCATCAAGCGACAGCGAGGGGCTCCTGTTTACGACCCGTGTTCCGCTCGGAGTTGTTGGGGTCATTTCGCCGTGGAATTTCCCTGTGGCAATTCCGATCTGGAAAATGGCGCCGGCGCTTGTGTATGGGAATACCGTCGTGCTCAAACCGGCCAGCGAAACGGCGGTGACGGCGGCGAAAGTGATCGAATGCTTCCATGAGGCAGGTTTCCCAAAAGGGGTCGTTAATATGGTGTGCGGATCCGGCTCGGTCGTTGGCCAAGGGATTGCGAACCACCCGGATATTGATGGCGTCACCTTTACCGGCTCGAACACGGTTGGAAAGCAAGTGGGGAGAGCGGCGTTTGAACGTGGGGCCAAATATCAGCTCGAGATGGGCGGAAAGAACCCGGTCATTGTGGCCAAAGATGCTGATTTGGATCTGGCGGTCGAAGGAACGATCAGCGGCGGTTTGCGTTCGACGGGGCAAAAATGTACAGCGACGAGCCGCGTCTTTATTGAACGGGAAGTGTATGAACCGTTTAAAGCAAAACTTCTCGAACGGGTGAAGCAGCTGAAAATTGGAAACGGACTGGACGCTGAAACATGGATGGGGCCGTGCGCGAGCGAATCGCAGTTCCATACGGTTTTGTCCTATATTGAGAAAGGAAAGTCCGAAGGAGCCAAGCTTATTTACGGTGGAAACCGATGCCTCGAAGGAGAACTGGCCAACGGCTTTTTTGTCGAGCCAACGATTTTTGAAGATGTGGATCTTCAGATGACGATTGCCCGCGAAGAAATCTTCGGCCCTGTGCTGGCGTTGATTCAAGTCGACAGTATTGAAGAGGCCATTAAACTGGCGAATGATACAGAGTACGGGTTGAGTGCCTCGATTTACACAAAGAATATTGGGAATGCTTTGGAATTCATCAAAGACATTGAGGCAGGGTTGATCAAAGTGAACGCAGAAACGGCAGGAGTCGAGTTTCAAGCGCCGTTTGGCGGAATGAAGCAATCAAGCTCCCATTCACGGGAACAAGGGCAGGCAGCTATCGAGTTTTTCACATCGATCAAAACAGTATTTGTAAAAGCTTAATTGCGCAGAAAAAATACCTCGATGATGATTTTCATGCGCTTTGGACGATAACAATAGGTGTCCCATTTCCTTGGGGCACCTTCTTGTCAAAAAGTTTAGAGACGGCCACAACAGAAAGGGGGAGAGCAGGTTGGCAGAACATTTATGGCAAAAGCGGGAACAACTAGTTCATCTTCTCAAGGAGATGGGAAATGTATTGGTTGCTTTTTCCGGCGGGGTAGATAGCACATTTTTATTAGCAATGGCAAAAGAGGCGCTTGGTGATCAAGTGCTGGCTGTGACTGCTGTTTCCGAAACATTTCCGGTTCGTGAAGTACAACATGCGACTAAACTGGCTGAACAAATAGGAGTCAAACATATAAAAATCCAAATTCATGAACTGGAGAACGAGGATTTTGTCAAAAACGACCTCCATCGCTGTTTCCATTGCAAGCACAACTTGTACACTCATTTAGGGGAATTGGCTCGCAAATATGGCCACATGTACACTGTTGTTGATGGTTCCAATATGGATGATTTAGGCGAATACCGCCCAGGACTTCAGGCAGCTAGACAACTCGGAGTGCGGAGTCCGCTTCAAGAAGTGCAGCTTTACAAAAAGGAGATTCGTATTCTATCGAAAGAAATGGAACTGGAAACGTGGGATAAACCGTCGTTTGCTTGTTTATCTTCCCGCATCCCTTATGGACAAAAAATTACAAAAGAGAAAATTGAGCAGCTTGATCAATCGGAAGAGTTCCTTTTAAATCTCGGCTTCCGCCAGATTCGTGTCCGCCACCATGGAGAAATAGCAAGAATCGAAGTGTTGCCGGAAGAAATGGAGATGGCGATCAAGTATCATCAGGCGATCTATCATAAACTGAAAGAGTTAGGTTTTTTATATGTAACTCTTGACCTCAGAGGATATAAGTCTGGAAGCATGAATGAGATGCTAGAAAAGGAAATGGTGAAATGAGCGAAATTATAAAAGAAACGTTGAACAAGTTAAAAGAAGGAAGCATTTCAGTAGAGGAAGCATATCGAACACTAGCCTCCTATGATCATATCGGATATGCCACTTTAGATATTCAGCGGGAGAGAAGAAAAGGATTTCCGGAGATTATTTTTGGAGAGGGGAAATCAAAGGAACATTTGCTTGGTATTTTTGAACGATTAATGAAATTCCATCAAAAGGTGTTTGCTACACGTGTTGATTCAGAAAAAGCATCTTACCTAATGGCTACTCTCAAAGCGCGCTATCCAGAGGAACATTTTCAATACAGAGATGATTGTCATATTTTCTATTGGATTTCCCAGGATTATGTAGAAACAAAAAAGCACGGGTATATAGCAGTTGTCAGCGCAGGAACGTCAGATGTTCCTATCGCCGAGGAGGCGGCAGTAACGGCTGAATTATTAGGATGCAAAGTGAAGCGAATATATGATGTAGGCGTTGCGGGTATTCACCGATTACTCGACAACATCGAGATGATCGAGCGTTCGAGTGTCGTCATTGTCGTTGCTGGGATGGAAGGAGCGCTTGCCAGCGTAGTCGGCGGGCTTGTTTCCAAACCAGTCATCGCTGTTCCTACAAGCGTGGGATATGGAGCTAGTTTCCAAGGGCTCTCAGCGTTGCTTACCATGTTGAATTCGTGTGCGAGCGGTGTTTCCGTCGTCAATATTGATAACGGGTTTGGCGCAGGATATTACGCTGCTACGATCATGGCTGTTATTGAGCAGGCTGTCGCCGAGGCCAAAACGTTAGGGAGAGAAGAAAAATGAGGATTTTGTACTTGGACTGTTTTTCCGGAATTAGCGGTGATATGACGGTAGGTGCTCTGGTGGATGCGGGTGTGCCGCCGGAGAAAATTGAGGCGGAACTGAAAAAACTGCCATTGTCAGGCTATCAATTGCGATGGGATAGAGTAGTAAAAAAGGGGATTTATGCTACAAAATTCGAGGTGATGATGCAAGAGAGTGCTATGGATCATCATGACCATGAGAGCCATCACGCCCATAGGCATTATTCTGATATTATCGATATGATTTGCCGCTCGGAGTTAAGTTCGGAAGTCAAAAAAAGAAGCAAACAAATTTTTCATTGCATCGCTGTTGCCGAGGCAAAAATCCATGGCATGCCTGTTGAAAAAGTTCATTTCCACGAGGTGGGAGCTGTTGATTCTATTGTCGACATCGTCGCTACAGCGGTTGCCCTTACGGAACTTAATGTCGATTATATTGTTTCTGCCCCTGTTCCGCTAGGATGTGGGTCGATTTGCTGTGCACATGGTACATATCCCGTTCCAGCCCCGGCAACGTTAGAAATTCTTCAAGGCGTGCCCATCCGATCTAGCCACTTGTCGTTTGAGTTAACAACCCCGACCGGAGCTGGGATTATCAAAAGCCAAGTGAACTCATACGGGCCTCTTCCTTCGATGAAAGTATCAGCAATTGGATATGGCGCTGGGGCGCGCGACTTGCCCGATCAACCCAATGTGCTGCGAGTAGTAATCGGAGAGGGGACTCATGCACGAGCGGATAGTCTGTCATCATCCCATTTAGAAGAAGAGACCGTTTATATTCTTGAGTGCCAGCTCGACGATATGCCAGGAGAAGCGCTTGGATATGTGATGGATCGACTTTTTCAAAAGGGAGCACTCGATGTATATTATACTCCTGTTTTTATGAAGAAAAACCGTCCTGGCGTTCTGTTAACGGTTTTGGCTTCAGCACCTCATGTAGAACAGTGTGAGCAATTTGTGCTGAAAGAGACAACGACTCTTGGCATTCGAAAGGATATTTGGATGCGCAAGGTTTTAGAGAGAGAGGTCGTGTCTGTTGCTACATCGTATGGGAATATTCGCGTTAAACAGGCTATTCATCAAGGAAAGGTGATTAGGCAGATGCCAGAGTATGAGGATGTGAAAGAAGCAGCCCTCGCTCATCAAGCAGCGTTTCTAGATGTTTACGCAGAAGCTGCTCAACAGGCTAGAAAAAAGATAAAAGAAGAATGATGAATGGAGGTGGGAGTCGTTTCGACGTTAATTGCAGGTCTGTTCTTAGGAGTAAAGCATTTTTAGAAGAGTAGTGATTTAGCCAGTCATCTGGTGGCAAAAGACATTCATTGGAATGTTTTCTTTTGCTTCCGCTTTAGCCTTTCCTGTTATATTGGGGAAGATGCAGCCAAATGATGAGAGGGTGAGAGAGGATGGCTTGCAAGTGGAAAGGTATTATTCCCCCAGTTGTCACTTTATTCGATGAGAAGCGTGGGTTTGATTGGGAAGCCAACTATTTTCTTGCTGATTATTTGATTCAACAGGGAGTTCATGGGCTGCTCTATATGGGGAGCACAGGAGAGTTTTCCTCCTTAACATCCGAGGAGAGAAAAGTTTTCGCCGAAAGAATGGTACGATACGTAGATGGGCGTGTTCCGGTTTTGATTGGCACGGGTTCAACTTCATTAAAGGAGACGATATATTTATCACAACATGCTGAATCAATAGGGGCGAGCGGGGTGCTTGTTGTCAACCCATTTTACTGGAAATATACAGATCGTCAACTGTATGACTACTATACAAGTGTGGCGAAGAGCATTCGCATTCCGTTGTTGATTTATAATATCCCTTTGCTCACTGGACAGGATTTGTCTCCTGATCTTGTGTTAAGGTTGGCGGTCGAGCACGAGAATATTGTAGGAATCAAAGATACAACGGAGAAGCTGGGGCATATTCGGCAATTGATCCGTATTAAAGAACAAAGAGAAGATTTCGCCGTGTTTGCTGCTTTCGATGACCTTCTTCTTCCGTCCTTGCAAATGGGAGCTGCTGGTGCTATTAATGGCACAGCTGTTTTTCTGCCGGAGCTGTCGGTTCAGTTGTTTGAGAGTTTTCATGCCCAACAATATGAGGAGACGTTAAAGGCCAATGAATCAATCTTGAAGCTTATGGCAATTTACGAGCTTTCCCAACCGTTATATATCGCCATTAAAGAAGCGGTTCATCAGCTTATTCTTGGCCGACATACGGCGTTGCGGCCGCCTGTGAAGGAATGTGATGAGTTGGAAGATCGCATCCGAATATTTCTGAATAAAAATAACATTCAATCATATAGAGAGGCAAGGAATCGCCTTGTTTTTCCGAAAAACAGAAAATGAAAGGGTGTTAAAAACATGTTTATGAAAGAAACGAGGGAGTTTCTCGAATCGCTAGGCTATCCGTCGGGAGATTGCTATGATCTCCCCACTTCTTCCAAACGGTTTCCTGACGGGGCGCAATATCGGGTGGAAATTCCGAGTGTCGAAGGACCGCGGGCGTTGCAGGCTGTTCTTGAAGAGGCAGAACGTCTAGGGGTCACGATTCACCGGGTGTCGCAAGGGAGTGGAATCATGCTGTTGACGGATGAGGAGATTAGTGACATGTGTGAGATGTGTGCTAACCGTGGGATAGAGCTTAGCCTATTCGTCGGTCCGAGAGGCACGTGGGATATTAGTGCGCTGCCGTTCACTCCCTCTGGAAAAGCGGCTGGGCTTAGACATGAAGGAATGGATCAGTTAGTCTATGCTATTGAAGATTTGAAGAGGGCGGTGAAATTAGGGGTAAGAGGGGCATTGGTGGCGGATGAAGGGCTGCTGCTTCTGACAAAGGAAATGAAACAGCGAGGAATCTTGCCGCAAAATTTTGTCGTCAAAGTGTCAGTGCAAATGATGGCTTCCAACCCTGTATCGATCAAGCTGATGGAGCAGTTAGGGGCTGATACGTACAATGTTCCGACTGCTTTAACTTTGCCGAAGCTGGCGGCGATCCGTCAAGCGGTTGATCTGCCGCTCGATGTATATGTGGAAGCGCCTGATGGATTTGGCGGATTCATCAGACATTATGAAATTCCAGAGATCATTCGCATTTTAGCACCTGTTTATATTAAGTTCGGTTTACGCAATCACCCGGATGTCTACCCATCTGGAAAACACTTGGAATCTGTAAACATTGAGTTATGCCGGGAAAGAGTTCGGCGGGCGGCACTAGGCATGCGGATCATTGAACAATATAATCCCGAAGCCGTTACATCTAAATTAGGTGCTGAGGGATTGGGTGTTCCGGTTGTGATGGAAAATGCCGGGATTTGAACGAGGGGAAGGAGCGATACGATGTCTTCTTACCGGTTCGTTATATTAAACCAAAAGGATAATGTTGCTACTGCCTTGGACAATATTCCGGCGGGAAGCATAGTCAAAGTCACCCGTCAAGATCGAGAGTACGATATGACGATAAAACAAAACATCGAGTTTGGTCATAAGTTTGCGATTGTGTCGATCAAAAAAGGGGAAGACATTTTGAAATACGGAGAAGTGATCGGCGTCGCCTCTAGCGATATTGCGGAAGGGGAGCATGTGCACGTGCATAACGTTGAAGGAAAAAGGGGAAGGGGAGATAAGGAGCATGAAGACCGCTCAATTTTGGGGGTATAGACGCCCTGATGGCCGGGTCGGAGTTCGAAACCATGTGCTGATTTTGCCGACGATTGTCTGCGCGACCCAAGCAGCGAAACAGGTGACAGAGCTCGTCCACGGTACCGTCTCCTTCATTCATCAGCATGGGTGCGCTCAAGTTGGAGCCGATTATGAACAAACGTTCCGTACGTACGTTGGCATGGGAACGAACCCGAATGTGTACGGTGTAGTAGTGATGGGACTTGGCTGTGAAACTCACCAAGGAAGAAGCGTGGCTCAGGAAATTGCCAAAAGCGGCAAGCCCGTTGAGCTCGTGTCGATTCAAAACCATGGAGGAACCCTTGGCGCGATCGCTGAGGCGGCAAGAATTGCCGCTCAAATGGTGCAAGACGCTTCCGCTTTGGTGCGCGAACCGTTTGACGTCAGCGAATTGATCGTAGGAACTGAATGTGGGGGATCGGATGCATGTTCCGGGCTTTCCGCTAACCCAGCGGTCGGATATGTGAGCGATATGATCGTCGACCGAGGAGGAACAGCCATTTTAGCGGAAACGACAGAATTGATTGGGGCAGAGCACCTTCTAGCCAATCGGGCTGTAGATGACCGGGTGGCTAAAAAGGTGTACGAGGTGATCGAGGCCATGGAAAAGCGTGCGATTGCAATGGGAGTAGATATTCGTACTGGAAATCCGAGCCCCGGAAATCGAAAAGGAGGGCTTACAACTCTTGAAGAGAAATCGCTCGGGGCGGCGGCCAAGGCCGGGACGAGACCGTTGCAAGAGTTGATTCATTATGCCGAACGGCCAACGAAAAAGGGACTAGTCTGGATGGATACTCCTGGGCACGACATTGAACAGCTGACAGGGATGGTGGCTGGTGGAGCGCAAATTGTTCTGTTTACAAGTGGGCGCGGCACGCCGACCGGTTCGCCGATTGCGCCGGTTATTAAAATTGCGACGAATACCTCGATGTTTGAAAGAATGAGAGAAAATATGGATATCAATGCCGGTACGATCATTGAAGGGAAAGAGTCGCTTGAGTCAGTGGGAAGAAGAATTTTCGATGAACTGCTTCTTACAGCTTCAGGGAAATTGACTAAATCTGAGATCTTAAAACAGCATGATTTTGGCATTTGGAGAATCGGCCCAACATTTTAATCTCACCTAACCGTTTTTCATGTCGCTAGATAAAGCGAATACGCGGAGGGACTCATTATGAAAGAACTCGATGTGGTAACATTCGGAGAAACAATGGTCTTATTGACGTCCGAACCGATGACTCCGCTTGAGTATAGCAGCCATTTTTATAAGCAAATCGGGGGAGCGGAATCGAATGTTGCCATCGGATTGCAAAGGCTTGGCCATTCTGTCGGTTGGTTTAGCAAACTAGGAAATGATCCATTCGGAAGATATATTCATAAATTTGTGAGAGGCGAAGGAGTTGATACGTCTCGCTGTATTTATACCGATGAAGCCCCGACCGGAATTTTCTTCAAAGAAAAACGTTCGTCCACCGATATCAAAGTATATTATTACCGTAAACAATCAGCAGCTAGTTTGTTGTCTCCGGACGATTTGGATGAGGAGTATATTGGCCGCGCGAAGTTTCTTCATCTGACAGGAATTACCCCTGCTCTTAGCTTGTCTTGCCGGGAAGCCGTTTTTAAAGCTATAGAAATCGCAAAGAAATACAAAGTAAAAATCGTTTTTGATCCTAACATTCGCCTCAAGCTATGGACGCTCGAAGAGGCAAGACCTGTACTGCTGGTAATAGCGGCGGAAGCAGATGTTGTTTTGCCAGGGCTTGACGAAGGCGAATGGTTGTCTGGCCGGAACACGCCCGAGGAGATCGCACGCTTTTTTGGCAACGAGAAGCTGGTCATTATCAAACTAGGGGAGCAAGGAGCGTATTATCGGTTTAAATGTGAAAGTGGATATGTCAAAGGGTTTGCCGTGCCGCAACTTGTAGATCCGGTAGGAGCAGGAGACGGTTTTGCAGCCGGAGTGATTAGCGGGCTTTTACGGAATGAGTCGATTCCTGATGTCGTGAAGCGCGGAAATGCAGTTGGGGCGATCGTTGTAGGGATAAACGGGGATGTGGAAGGACTGCCAAACGAGGGAGAGCTCGAAGAATTTTTACAAGGCGCCGTACATCATCGAGATGTGAAGCGATGAGGGGGAGGGACAATGGATAAAATTTTCCATTTAAACCGGTTAAAAACGGTCAAATTGGTGGCGGTGATCCGAAAACCGAAACGGTCGCAAATATTTCAGATTGCTGAGGCTCTTATCGCTGGAGGAGTCGAGGTACTCGAAGTGACGGTTGATACGCCAGGCAGTTTTGAGATGATTGCTGCGCTGAAGGAAACGTTCGGAGCAAAGGCGACCATCGGCGCAGGGACAGTCTTAGATGCCGAGACCGCAAAGAGAGCCATCGAAGCCGGTTCAGACTTTATTTTTTCACCTATTTTTGATCAAGAGACGATCTCTTTAACGAACCGATACGGAAAAATTTCCATTCCCGGTGTGATGACGCCGACCGAAATCGTTAAGGCTTATCAGATGGGAGCTGACCTTTTGAAAGTATTTCCGGCAGGCTCCTTAGGGCCCCAATATTTTAAAGAGTTAAGAGGACCGTTAGGGCATATTCCGTTGATGCCGACAGGTGGTGTAACGTTGGAGAATGCAGCGGAGTTTATCCGCAACGGCGCCGCAGCCATAGGAGTCGGCAGCGCTTTACTGGATAAACGGGTCATTGAGGAAGGGAGATTCAACCTTCTTACAGAAACGGCAAAGAGATTTGTCGAAACGGTTAGAAACGCAGCCGTAAGAGAGGGGGAATAGGAACGTGAAGATTACGAAGTTCGAGACTTTTCTTGTCCCACCTCGATGGTTGTTCCTAAAAATCAGTACGGATGAAGGAATTGCTGGATGGGGTGAACCGATTGTTGAAGGGAGAGCCAATACTGTACGAGCGGCAGTAGAGGAGCTAGGCGATTATTTAATCGGAAAGGATCCATTAGCGATTGAGGATCATTGGACCGTCCTTTACCGGGGGGGATTTTACCGTGGGGGCCCTGTTTTAATGAGCGCCATCTCTGGGATTGACCAAGCGCTTTGGGATATCAAAGGGAAATACTTCAATGCCCCGGTTCATCAACTGCTCGGCGGCCCGGTTCGCCATTCCATTCGGGTTTACAGCTGGATTGGCGGCGATCGCCCAAGCGACGTTGCCGAGGCAGCAAAAAAAGCGAAAGAAGCAGGATTTACAGCGGTGAAAATGAATGCGACCGAGGAGCTTCAATATATTGATTCTTATAAAAAGATTGACGAAACGGTTGAAAGGGTGGCTGCAGTGCGCCAAGTGGTGGGCAAAGAGTTCGGGATTGGCATCGATTTTCACGGACGCGTTCATAAACCAATGGCAAAAATTTTGGCAAAAGAGCTTGAACCGTATCATCCGCTGTTTATCGAAGAACCTGTATTGCCAGAACATAATGAAGCATTAAAGGAGATCGCCAAGCACACCACTATCCCCATTGCCACCGGAGAACGGATGTTTTCCCGTTGGGATTTTAAAACGATTTTATCCGAGGGCTATGTTGATATGATTCAGCCGGACCTTTCCCATGCTGGCGGAATTACTGAAGTGAGAAAAATTGCCGTGATGGCTGAGGCCTACGACGTCGCTTTGGCACCGCACTGCCCGTTGGGGCCGATTGCGTTAGCAGCCTCTTTGCAGGTCGATGCCGTATCTTATAACGCGTTTATTCAAGAACAAAGCCTTGGCATTCACTACAACCAAGGAAATGATCTCCTTGATTATTTAGTGGATCCTTCCGTCTTTGAATATCAAAATGGATATGTCAAAATCCCGCAAGGACCTGGATTAGGAATCGAGATTCATGAAGAGTATGTAAGGGAAATGAGCGAGATTGGACACACCTGGAAAAATCCAGTTTGGCGCCATGTTGACGGTTCAGTTGCTGAGTGGTAGGGATACAGTGCCTACAGCAGCCCTCTAACTTCTACCGTTTTGTAGGGAATAGGGGAGGACAAAATGAAAAAGTACAAAGTAGTAGTGACAGACTATGAATTTCAAACATTGAAACCCGAGCAGGAAGTGCTTTCGCCGCTTAATGTCGATTTCGTAGTCGCTCAGTGTTACACAGAGGAAGAAGTCATCGCCGTTTGCAAGGATGCCGATGCTATTATCAACCAATATGCTCCGATATCTGCAAAGGTGATTGACCAATTAGAGAAATGTAAAGTGATTTCTCGGTACGGAGTCGGTGTCAACACTGTCGATGTGGACGTCGCCACTGAGAAGGGCATTATTGTAGCCAATGTAACGGACTATTCAGTGGATGAAGTATCAGATCATGCATTAGCATTGCTGCTTTCGTTAGCCCGAAAAATTGTTAAGTTAAATGACGAAGTGAAAAGCGGAGTATGGAATTTCAATGTCGGCAAACCAATTTACCGGTTAAGGGGAAGAACGCTCGGTCTTGTAGGGTTTGGAAGAATTCCTCAAGCGTTAGCGAAAAAGGCTCAATCTCTCGGCTTATATGTCATCGCCTATGATCCATATATTCCTGCGAAAGTGGCTAGGCAGTTCAATGTTCATTTAGTGGAACTCAACGATTTATTCCGGCAATCGGACTACATTTCTGTGCATGCCCCCTTAACCAAAGAGACAAAAGGTATGATCAGTGATGAACAGTTTCATCTAGCAAAAAAGGAACTAATCATTGTCAATACAGCCCGCGGTCCCGTTATTGATGAGTCATCTCTAATTCGCGCCTTGCAAGATGGGAAGATTTCCGGTGCGGGACTTGATGTCACCGAATACGAGCCGATTCACCCTGATAATCCTCTTCTTCAGATGGAGAATGTGGTGATTACACCGCATATTGCTTGGTATTCTGAGGAATCCGAAATGGAATTAAAACGAAAAACAGCTCAGAATGTTGCCGATGTACTATCAGGATGTTACCCAAGATATTTAGTCAATCCTCGTGTGAAAGAAAAGGTGCGCTTGAAAGTGAAAGAATCATACGTATAGGAAGATTTATTTCTCAATATATTCAATACGCAAATATCACCAGCACCTTCATCGGCGCCAGCTGTCCGTAACAAGTGGAAGAAAACGTCAAGGCGGTCGATGTGGTGCTTAGCGAAGAAGTGCTTGAGAAAATAGAGGGGGATTTTGGCGTAATCGGAAATGGAGACAGTTGGTGATGCCTGTCTCCTTTTTTCATGGACGAAACGTCCGCTTGTTGTCAGCCTTCAGGAGGGCATTGTTGGTTATGATGTCTTGAGGGCTTAGTCATTTCATGGAGACGCGGTGTCAAATAGAGGGGCTCTTGCAAACATTGGATTCCATTTCTTCGTGAATGGCAGGGGATAATGGTTTTTTTAGGTGGATGAAAAAATCGCTCGTCTAGCGATTCTTGAGGAAATCTTACGGATTTGTATGGCACCTCGCCGTCCACCACCATCCATCTTCCCAAGAAAAAAGGATTTTGATCTCCAATGGCGAACGATATCGGAAGAGACAATGGTCAGGGGGGATGACGATGGCGATCAGTCATGGAACCTCGCTAGTCCTCGGCTGCCATCAAACTGTGCAAGAGGCCATCCAGCTCTTTTCAGAACACGGGATGGCGGCTGTTGATGTGGTTGATGAACATGGACGGAGCGTTGGACGATGTACGTGGCGGATGTTACTGCGGGCGATAGCGAAGGAAATGGACCGTATGGCGTTGATAGGAGATGTATTGGCCGCGTTTTCTATGGATGGTAAGACGGAGCCGAAAGAAGACAGCATGGAAACGTCCGACGGAGAAGGTGATTCGGGTGCGGCAGCCGAGCTTGAACGGCTGCGGCGCGAGTTGGAAGAGACGCACCGTCTAGCTGAAACGATGAAAACGGTGTTAGATGCGGCGTATGAAGGGGTCGTTGTCGTCGATGGAAACGGTATGGTGCGGGAAATTAATAGGGCGTACTGCCAGTTTCTCGGCATTCGCCGGGAAGACGCCATTGGGAAACATGTAACGGAAGTGATCGAAAATACTCGTTTGCACATTTGTGTACAATCCGGCATTCCGGAACGCGGATATATTCAAAAAATTTACGGTCAACCGATGGTCGTGCACCGCATCCCGATTTGGCGTGACGGCAAAGTAATCGGGGCAGTCGGGATGTTGATTTTTCAAGGGGTATCGGAAGTGTACGCCATTTTTCAACGTCTGCAAGAGCTGTCGCGCGAGGCAAGCAGGAAGGAGAAAAACGAGGCGGAAGCGTCAAAACAAGAGGCGGTTGCATCTGCTGCAGTAGGAGTTGAGCGCATCATTGGCCGTCATCCGACGATCGCTGCGGTAAAGCAGATGATTCGTCGGGCGGCGCGCGTGCCATCGACCGTATTGATTACCGGCGAAAGCGGAACGGGGAAAGAAGTGGTCGCGCGGGCGATCCATGAGGCGGGTGCGCATGCGGACGGGCCGTTTGTCAGTGTGAATTGCGCGGCCATCCCGGAAGCCCTTTTGGAAGCGGAGCTGTTCGGCTATGAGGACGGGGCGTTCACCGGTGCAAAAAAAGGGGGGAAGCCCGGCAAGTTTCAGCTCGCCCACGGAGGGACGCTGTTTCTAGACGAAATCGGTGATATGCCGCTTGCTATGCAGGCGAAAATTTTACGCGTGCTTGAGGAAAAGAAAGTGGAGAAAGTCGGCGGATTATCTGAGACAGAGGTGGATGTGCGCATCATTGCCGCAACGAACAAGCCGCTCGAGGAGATGGTGCGGGACGGAACGTTTCGAGAAGATTTGTTTTATCGCTTAAATATTATCCGCATCCATCTCCCGCCGTTGCGTGAGCGGAAAACGGATATTCCGGCGCTGCTTGCTCATCACATGGAACGGCTTTGCCGGCAGTTTGGCGTTGTATCGAAATCGTTTGCCAAAGAGGCGATGGAGGTGCTGATCAACTATTCATGGCCGGGCAACATTCGTGAGCTGGTCAATGTCGTCGAGTGGTTGATTAGTATGGTGGAAGGGGAGAACATTGAGCGCGAACATTTGCCTGCCTATTTGTCAACTATTCACCCATCGGTCACACCCATGCCGGATGGCGGTGCGAATATCGCTGACCAATGGAAAGAAATAGTCTATCAATCCGAACGTGAACGAATCGCCGCTGCTCTTGTTGCGGCGAATGGCAATAAGGCGGAAGCGGCAAGGAGGCTTGGCATTCATCGATCCACCTTATATGAGAAGCTGAAAAAATACGGGTTTTGAACGCCCTTCACCTACACAAGCGCCTAGAAGGCGGGGAAAAATCATCATCTCCCCCTTCGCACAGCCGCCTTCAAGCATAACGAAGATCAAGATGGATAGGATTTTTCAGTCGCCTTTTCTATGAAATTCCCCACTTTCTAAGTAGGAAGGTTTCTCGGTTCGGGATGATCAACAACGGCAGTGGCGCCGTTGTTTTTTGTGGCGAGAGTGAAGGAATGTCGGAAAAGTGTCGGGTAGTGTAGGGAGATTGTTGGGAAGTTGTAGGGAGATGTTCTTTTAAGAAGATGAAAAATTCTTAATTGTGGCTCTACTATAGCTTGGCACGAAGTTTGCATACAGAATGTGTTGAAAGCGTTGTCAAATTAAAGGAGGGGAAATCATGTACGAGTTATTAGTGCCGAATCGGGTCATTTATGGGCGCGATACGTTTCGCGAAGTCGGTCGTCAAGCGAAAACACTTGGAACGAAAGCGCTCATTGTCAGTGACCCGGTGATGGAGAACATCGGTCTTGTCGCGCGCTGTGAGCAATATTTGCGGGAAGCGGGGCTGCCGTTGGCCACGTACACAAGGGTCGACACGGAACCGACGGATGTTCATGTGAAAGAAGCGCTTGATGTCTGCCGGAGCGAACAATGCGATGTCATCGTTGCCATCGGCGGCGGCAGCAGCATTGATGCCGCCAAGGCGGTGGCGGTGATGATGACGAATGAGGGAACGATCAGTGACTACGTTGGCAACGCCAAGATGTTCACGAAAAAACCAGTGCCGCTCATTGCTATTCCGACGACGGCCGGTACCGGTTCAGAAGTGACGAAAGTGACAGTTATTATTGATACGAAAACGGATGTCAAAATGATGATTTCCCAGCCGGCGCTCCTTCCGGCGGTGGCCATCGTTGACCCGCTTCTTACCGTTTCCTGTCCGCCTTCTGTGACCGCAGCGACTGGTGTCGATGCGCTCTGCCACTCGATCGAGGCATATATTTCCCGTCGCGCCCACCCGGTGACCGATGTGTTGGCGCTATCCGCCATTGAAGCGATCATCGGCCATTTGCGCCGGGCGTACGAAAACGGACAAGACATTGAAGCGCGAGAGAAAATGGCGATCGCCGCCATGAAGGCTGGCATGGCGTTTTCCAACGCCTCAGTGACGCTTGTACACGGCATGTCGCGGCCGATCGGCGCGCTCTTCCACGTGCCGCACGGCGTGTCCAATGCGATGCTTTTGCCGGGAGTACTCGAATTTACGAAAGAGAGCGCCACAGAACGGTTGGCGGTAATTGCCCGGCTCATTAATCCACAACTTAAAGACGTTTCCAACGCCGAAGCAGCCGATGCGCTCGTTGAGGAAGTGAAGCAGCTTTGCCGGGATTTGCACATCCCGAATATGAAAACATGGGGCATTGACAAAGCGGCATTTGACAAAGCGGTCGATAAAATGGCGGCCGACGCGCTTGCGAGCGGCAGCCCTAGCAACAACCCGAGAGTGCCGACTCATGAGGAAATTGTCGCGCTGTATCATATTTGTTACGACTATCGGTATGATACGAACACGGTCAGTCATTAATGAAGAGACGGTCAAACGAGGGGGAAGAGGATGTTGGGGATGATTGGTTTATTGGCCTCATTAGGGTTGTTGATCTTTTTGACAATGAGGGGGATCAATATCATTATTGCCGCGCTGATCAGTTCGATTCTTGTCGCGCTGACAGGCGGCTTAAACTTAGAAAAAGCTTTGATGGAAAGCTACATGACGGGCTTTACCGGCTATTTCGCCAGTTGGTTCCTTATCTTCTTGGCCGGGGCCATTTTTGGCAAGGTGATGGAAGACACCGGATCTGCCGACTCCATTGCTCATTGGGTCAAAGAGAAGTTTGGCGCTAAACATGCTGTATTGGCGGTCGTTGCTGCCTGCGCCATTATGACATACGGCGGCGTTAGCCTGTTTGTTGTCGGCTTTTCCGTTTACCCGATCGCTGTGTCACTGTTCCGGCAGTCGAATACGCCGCATCGTTTTATTCCGGCCGCCATGGTATTCGGTTCGGTTTCGTTCACAATGACCTCTCCGTATTCGCCGGAGATTCAAAACATCATTCCGACGCAATTTTTCCATACAACGCCGGGAGCTGGGGGATGGGTAGGCTTTTTGTCGGTGCAACGATTGCCGTGACTGGTTCGCTCTATTTAACGCGTGTTGTCCAAAAAGCGAAACAAAACGGTGAAACATTTTCTTTACCATATCGGACTGATGACATTTCCGGCGAAGTGAGTGAAGTTGCCGCTTCGATCGAGCAAGGTGCCGGCCGTCCGCTGCCGAACATTGTGTGCGCGATGCTTCCGTTAGTGGTGGTGATCGTTTCATTAAACATTTTGGCAAAATTCATTTCTTCGACTTCAGCAGGGGTCGCGTCACTTATCCTTGGTATTGTGCTTTGTTGGGTGTTAAACGCGAAATTCGTTCGCAAATTTTGGGAGTCCATGGCGTCCGGCACTCAAGATGCGTTAGTTGCTGCCGCTAATACGTGCGCCGTCGTCGGCTTCGGGGAGGTCGCGAAAAATGTGCCAGCCTTTCAAAAAGCGGTTGACGTCCTCGTGGACATTCCCGGACCGGAACTGCTCGGATTGGGGTTGGCTGTCACGATTATTTGTGGCATGACCGGGTCGGCTTCTGGCGGTCTCGGTATTGCCTTGCCAATCTTAGCGCCGATCTATATGGCGAAAGGGCTTGACCCCGGTGCCATGCATCGGGTGGCGGCGCTTGCTTCCGGAGGGCTTGATTCGCTGCCGCATAACGGGTATATTGTGACGACAATTCGCGCCGTCTGTCATGAAACACATGAGCGGACGTATAAACCGATATTCGTTCTTTCGGTTGTCATTCCGCTCGCCGGTATGTTCTTGGCTATTCTCTTATACTCTATTTTCTAGAAAGGTGGTTTTATTGATGAGCTCTGTAACCGAAACAAAGACGTTGAAAAACTTTATTGGTGGTCAATGGGTCGCTTCGACATCTGGAAAAGAAGAAATTGTGCCGAATCCGGCGACAGGAGAAGTGCTGGCGAAAGTGCCGATCTCTTCGCGCGAGGAACTTGATGCGGCGGTCGCGGCCGCCAAAGAGGCGTTCCGTGAATGGCGCAAAGTGCCGGTCCCGCGCCGTGCCCGCATTTTGTTCCGCTACCAGCAGCTGCTTGTCGAGCATTGGGAAGAACTTGCCCGTCTCGTGACACTGGAAAACGGCAAAGTATACGAGGATGCGTACGGTGAAGTGCAGCGCGGCATTGAATGTGTCGAGTTTGCGGCTGGGATTCCGACGCTCATGATGGGCCAGCAGTTGCCCGACATCGCGACCGGCATCGAATCGGGCATGTACCGCTATCCGCTTGGTGTCGTCGCCGGCATTACGCCGTTTAACTTCCCGATGATGGTGCCGTGCTGGATGTTCCCACTTGCCATCGCTTGCGGCAACACGTTTGTGTTGAAACCGTCTGAACGGACACCGCTACTTGCCAATCGCCTGGCTGAGCTGTTCACCGAAGCCGGTTTGCCTGCAGGGGTGCTGAATATTGTCCATGGGGCGCACGAGGTCGTGAACGGCATTTTAGAACATAAAGACATTAAAGCCGTCTCGTTTGTCGGCTCACAACCGGTCGCAGAGTATGTATACAAAACAGCTGCCGCCTATGGCAAGCGGGTGCAGGCGCTTGCCGGCGCGAAAAACCATTCGATCGTCATGCCTGATGCCGACCTCGATATGGCGGTAACGAACATCATCAACGCCGCTTTTGGTTCAGCGGGTGAGCGGTGCATGGCGTGCTCGGTCGTTGTTGCCGTCGGCGATATCGCTGACGAGTTGGTGGAGCGGCTCAAACAGGCTGCCGATCGTATTCAAATTGGCAACGGGCTTGACCAAGGCGTCTTCTTAGGCCCGGTTATCCGTGAGTCGCATAAAGAACGAACGATCAAATACATTGAAATCGGTGAAAGAGAAGGAGCACTGCTCGTCCGCGATGGCCGCCGCGACGCTGCGACAAGCGGGAAAGGGTATTTTGTCGGCCCGACGATTTTCGACCATGTCAAGCCGGGTATGACGATTTGGACCGATGAAATTTTCGCCCCGGTTTTGTCGGTTGTCCGCGCCCGCGATTTGGATGAAGCGATTGAAATCGCCAACCGGTCGGAATTCGCCAACGGCGCCTGCATTTACACGGATAGTGCCAAAGCGATCCGCCAGTTCCGCGAAGAAATCGACGCCGGCATGCTTGGTGTCAACGTCGCCGTCCCGGCACCGATGGCGTTTTTCCCGTTCTCCGGCTACAAAAACTCGTTTTACGGCGACCTCCACGCCAATGGCCGCGACGGCGTTGAATTTTACACGAGAAAGAAAATGGTGACGGCGAGACATTAATGGTAAAGGGGGGTGTCTCAAAAGCAAAGAGACACCCCCTTTCACTGCTAAGCATCTAATGGATTCGTTATTCTATATTGGGTCTTTCACTGAGGACAGACGACTTTTTGTTAGGGTTGCTTCTTTGAAGTTGTTTTTCCGTTTTGTGGTGTAGAGAATATCGAGCGAGTCAAGGTTGACAACAACATGTCCTCAATCACTTGAGAGTTTTCAACCGCCTCCAACACTTATCCCATCACGCTTTGTTGGGTAGATCCGACGAGTTTGGTGAACAAAAGTTCACAACGAAATGGTTCATGAACATTCCACGCGCCGTTATGGAAAAGAAGAGCACAAAAGATGGGGCAATGAGGAAGCCTGCTATATTGTGTAAAAGTCGTGATCTTGTCCAAAGTTTATTACGGAAAACTACACGAGAGATCAAGATGATGATTGGAGAAAAAGCGTTTGATACCGAGTGGTCATTGATGAGCAGGTGGCTAGAATGTTATCTAAATGATTTTCCTTACGGCCAAGCGGCACAATTAGGTTTTGATTCCCAGGAAAATAATAGGAGTGAAGTCGCTGTTAGGCACTTTGCTTAAAAATGGATTTTTTCGCTAAGCATCTTTGCTAGGAGGTTTTGTAGTTAGTCGAAGAAGCGCTGTCGTCTCGCCTACTAAGCTAGGTGTTTTTCTTTTTTAAAACATGTCAATAGTCCCCTTGACAAAATCACATTTACTTATCATTGAAGGTCGGTTGTAAGCGTTTGTAATATAGAAGTACAGTCAAGCAAAAAAGGAGGAACATCTTCATGACGCATACAACCGGAAATGAAACAGGCTTCCGTGTGAAGATTCAACGGTTTGGCAGTTATTTGAGCGGCATGATTATGCCGAATATCGGAGCCTTTATCGCTTGGGGGTTAATTACGGCGTTATTTATCCCGACTGGCTGGTGGCCAAATGAGACGTTTGCCAAGCTCGTCGGGCCAATGATTACGTATTTGCTGCCACTATTAATTGGATATACAGGCGGCAAAATGATTTATGACGTCCGCGGTGGCGTCGTCGGGGCAACGGCGACGATGGGGGTGATCGTCGGCTCGGAAATTCCGATGTTTTTAGGTGCAATGATCATGGGTCCGCTTGGCGGCTATGTGATGAAAAAAGTGGACGCCCTCTTCCAAGGAAAAGTGAAGCAAGGGTTTGAGATGCTTGTTAACAACTTCTCGGCCGGGATTATCGGCGCTCTGTTGACGTTGCTCGCCTTTAAAGGAATCGGTCCGGTCGTCACCGCCATCAGCAAAACATTAGCCTCTGGAGTAGAAAAAATTATCGATTGGCACTTGTTGCCGCTGGCGAGTATTTTCATTGAGCCAGGGAAAGTGCTGTTCTTGAATAACGCGATCAACCATGGGATTTTAAGCCCACTTGGCGTCGAGCAAGCGGCGCAAACCGGAAAATCGATTTTATTCTTGTTGGAAACCAACCCTGGTCCAGGACTCGGTATTTTGCTGGCGTACTGCCTGTTTGGCAAAGGAATGGCAAAACAATCGGCACCGGGGGCGGCTATTATCCACTTTCTAGGCGGGATTCATGAAATTTACTTCCCGTACATTCTTATGCGCCCGATCTTAATGTTAGCGGTAATTGCCGGCGGAGTGAGCGGAGTGTTCACGTTTACGGTTCTCCACGCCGGACTGGTAGCCGTGCCGTCGCCAGGAAGCATTTTTGCCCTGCTGGCGATGACACCGAAAGGGAATTACTTCAGTGTGCTTGCTGGCGTGTTTGTCGCCACAGCGGTGTCATTCCTCGTAGCTTCGATTTGCTTAAAAACAGCAAAACAAAACGAAGAGGAAGAAGATTTGACGAAAGCAGCGGAAAAAATGGAACAGCTGAAAGGGAAAAAGAGCCAAGTAGCTGCAACTCTGCAACAAAAAGATGAAGCTGCTTCGGCAGGCGTCGCTTCAGCGGTTCCTGACCGTGTGAAAAAAATTGTGTTCGCGTGTGACGCAGGAATGGGATCGAGTGCGATGGGAGCATCGATTTTGCGAAACAAAGTGCAAAAGGCTGGACTCAGTATCGAAGTAACGAACACCGCGATCAACCAACTGCCGGCAGACGCCGATATTGTTATCACCCATCAAAATTTAACCGACCGGGCGAAAGCAAAATTGCCAAACGCTTACCACGTATCGGTCGAAAACTTCTTGAACAGTCCGAAATACGATGAGTTGATCGAACAGTTAAAACAAAACGCATAACATAGCAGTAGACGCAGGGGAATCATGGCACCTCTGCGTCTTTATTTACACCTTGCGCGAACGGCATTCCTTTGTCTCGGCCTGCACGCATCAGCTTGACTGGCAGACATCTTTTCAAACGACGAAAACGGCCGAGGTATGCGAAATTAAAAACTGTCAACAATAACAATGACGAAAATAAAACATCTAATCATTGTAAAATCGGAAAAAAAGCCCTTACAATAAGAAGGAGAAGAGAATCAAACATTTTAAAAATGTCAACAGTAACGCCCCAAGATAGGAGGTGAACGGCGATGTACGTATCGGCGCGGGAGCGAAAGCTGCTTGAGCGTTTGTTAGTAGGAGGGCGAGAGATAACAGTCGGCGAGCTGGCCGAAGAGCTGAATGTCAGCACCCGCACGATCCACCGCGATTTGCAAGGCCTCGAATCCGTTTTGCGGCACTACGGACTTGAGCTGGAGAAAAAAGCAGGGGTCGGCATTCGTCTCGTTGGGGAAGAGAAACAAAAGCAGGCGCTGGCTGCCGAGCTGCTTCATCTTTCTCACCGTGAATATACGCCGGAAGAACGGCAGTTGATGATTTTAATCGCCTTGTTAGAAGCCGGTGAGCCAGTGAAACTCGTCTCACTGGCGAACGACTTGAACGTCACGGTTGCCACTGTCAGTTTGGATTTGGACAAATTGGAACAAACGGTTGAAGCGTACGGGCTTTCGCTCATTCGCAAGCGCGGGTACGGGGTGGAGCTTGCCGGTTCCGAATCAGCGAAACGGCGTCTCATTAGCGAACTGCTATTCCGCCATGTCAATGAACACGAGTTTTTGGAGCTGATGAAAGAGACGATTCAGAAGCGGTCAGATGATCCGCTTGATACGGTGGCGGAAAAGCTGCTCGGGCTTGTGGATCGAAAAAAGCTTGCCATCATTGAGAAACAAATCGAGCAAGTAAAAGAAAAGCTCCCATTTACGATGGCGGACAGTTCGTACATCGCCTTCGTCGTCCATTTGGCGCTCGCCATCGAGCGCATCAAGCGGGGGGAAGCGATTCATTTCGACCCGCACGATTTGCGGACGCTCCAGGCAGCGAAAGAATTTGCGATCGCCGAAATGCTCGCTGAATCGTTGGAAAGAGCTTTTGGCATTAACATTCCAAAAGAAGAAATCGGCTATATGACGATGCATTTAATGGGAGCGAAATGGCGCAGCCGTCAAGGAATGATGATGGAGGAGCCGAGTTTGGTTGTCGGCATGAAAGCGCAACAGCTCATTCGTTTCGTCAGCCGTGAGCTTGGAGTCGATCTGTCCACCGACCGCACGCTATACGAAGATCTCGTCGTTCACTTAAAACCTGCGTTGTACCGTTTAGAGCACGGGATGGGGGTCGCTAATCCGCTCCTGGATCAAATTAGGAAAGACTATCCGGAGCTGTTTGCGGTTGTCGCCAATGGAACGAAGCAGCTGTTTGGCTACATTCCGGTGCCGGAGGAGGAGATCGGTTACTTGGTGCTCCATTTTGCGGCTGCGCTCATGCGGGAGAAAAAAGGTTGGCGGGCGCTCGTTATTTGTTCGAGCGGGCTCGGAACGGCGAAAATTTTAGCGACAAGGCTGAAAAGAGCGATTCCGGATATCACTGTCATGGAGCAGGCGTCTGTCTTTGAATTGAAAAAGAAAGATTTGCGGGCGTACGACCTCGTCATTTCGACCGTGCCGCTTCCGGAAGAGTACGGGCCGCATGTCATCGTCAGTCCAATGCTCACCGAAGAGGAAGCGCGGGCGATCCGCCAACGGTTGGAACGGAAAACAGCTGTGGAAAAGCGGAGGGAAAACGAGTCCATTGCACGTCGAAATCGGTCGATGCTCGCCACGATGAAAGCCGTTCGACGCATCAGTGAGACGATCATCCATCTTTTGGACGGTTTTCTCCTTGAGATGGTCACTTGTCGTTCGATCCATGAATTATTGATGAACGCGTGCCGTCGCCTCGAGCGAAACGGGGTTCTTGTCGATGCCAAAGTCGTCATCGAGGAGCTGGAGCGCCGCGAGTCGCTAGGCGGGCTCGGCGTTCCCGGCACGAAGCTGGCGCTTTACCACGCCCGCAGTTTCTCTGTCCTTCGTCCATCGCTGACGATGTACCGGCTTGATGAACCACAAACGGTGGCAGGCATGGACGGGGAGCCGATGGAAGTAAACACGGTTGTACTGCTTCTTGGCCCTGCCGATGCGGATGAAGAGATGCTTTCCGTATTGAGCCAAGTGAGCACTTTGCTCGTCAAGGACGAACAAAGCACGGCCACGTTGGCTCGTGGCGGCGAAAACGAGGTATATTCGCTCGTTAGCAGCCATTTAGAACAATTTTTCGATCATTATTGGACAACAACGAAGGAGTGAAGGTCATGTTGGCTTATTCAATTTTAAAGAAAGAAAACATTGTGCTAAATGCTCAACCAAAAACGAAAGAAGAAGCCATTCGCCTAGCTGGCGAAGTGCTCGTCAAGCAAGGGTATGTGGATCCATCGTATATTGATGCAATGCTTGAGCGCGAACAGTTGACGACTACGTATATCGGCAACAACGTTGCTATCCCGCACGGAACGGAAGAAGCCAAATCGCTCGTTAAGCAGTCCGGCATTTCGATCGTGCAAGTTCCAGGAGGCGTCGACTTTGGCGGGGGCAACCAAGCAACGATTGTCATCGGCATCGCCGGAAAAGACGGAGAACATTTAGACATTCTTTCGAAACTCGCGCTCGTCTGCGCGGAAGCGGACAATGTTGCGGCTATGGCGAACGCCAAAACAGCGGAGGAAATTCTTACGCTGCTTAATGAGGTGAACGGCTGATGAGGGCCGTTCACTTCGGCGCAGGCAATATTGGCCGCGGTTTTATCGGCAGCCTGCTTGCAGCGTCGGGATATGATGTCGTGTTTGTCGATGTCAACGAACAAATTGTCCGCCTGCTGAAGGAGCGGGGAGAGTATCGCGTTATTATTGCCGGCGAGCGGCAGGAAGAACAATGGGTGCGCGGTGTTTCCGCACTCAACAGTCAAACCGAACGGGACGATGTCATTGAGGCGATCGCGTCCGCTGATTTGGTGACGACTGCGGTCGGCCCGCACATTTTGCCGGTCATTGCGCCCGTCATCGCCGCCGGATTGGAGCGACGATTCACAGTTCATCAGAAGCCGCTTCACGTCATTGCATGCGAAAATATGATCGGCGGCACGGAAACGCTGAAACAGCATGTCGTTACCCATCTTTCCGAAGCCGGACGGCAGCTGGTGGAAGAATGTGTCGGGTTCCTTAACTGCGCGGTCGACCGCATTGTGCCGAATCAGACGAATGACGATCCACTCGCTGTCACGGTTGAGCCGTTTTTCGAATGGGCGATTGAGACGAAAAACACTATCGGCGCCGTTCCCCCGATTCAAGGGGCACATTTTGTCGCTGACCTAGGACCGTATATCGAGCGCAAATTGTTTACAGTTAATACCGGCCATGCGTTGGCTGCCTATTTAGGTTATCAAAAACAATACCGAACGGTTCAGGAAGCGATGAAGGATAGCGGCATCCGGGAGAGTGTCGAGCAGGCGCTCCGCGAGTCAGGAGCCGTCTTAGTGAAAAAGCACGGCTGGGATGAACAAGAGCACCGTTCGTATATTGAAACGACGATCGGACGTTTCACCAATCCGTCCCTTTCCGATGACATCGTCCGCGTCGCCCGTTCACCAATCCGCAAGCTCGGGCCGAACGATCGGCTTGTCGCACCGGCTGTGCAATATTACACTTTATTCGAACGTGTGCCGTCCGGACTTGTCAAAGGCATTGCTGCGCTGCTGTTGTTTGATGAGACCGGCGATGCCGAAGCAACTGCTCTCCAGCAAACGATCGAACAGAGCGGTGTCGAAGGGGCGCTCGTCCAATATGCCGGGCTTGACAATAGCCATCCGCTCGTCGTGGCGGTGAAGGAAGAATATGCTCAAATGAAGCAAATGTATTCGCGTTAAACTCAGATATCCTCTCATATTCTGTCGTCGACCTCCAATCGTGTAAAAATCCCCGGGGGTCGACGACAAGAATTTTTTATACTGAAATCCTACAACCATCAAGCATTGGTATTATTGACATAATTTTCGGAACGTGATATCTTGAATGTAGCCTTGGAAGAAAAAGCCCAATATAATAAGAATTTTTGGGGTTTTTATCGTACCTATGAGGGATTGAAACTCGGATTGGACCACGGAAACGGCTGGGTGAAAATTCGTTTTTATCGTACCTATGAGGGATTGAAACGCGATTGATAAAACCGACCCCAATAATATTGTGGTGCGTTTTTATCGTACCTATGAGGGATTGAAACAAGGAGCGAGCAGACGCGAGCGACGGAAGGGGGAGCGGTTTTTATCGTACCTATGAGGGATTGAAACATAACATCCGCGTCCACCGCATGGCCAACAGCGAGGTTTTTATCGTACCTATGAGGGATTGAAACCGCTCAACGGTACAGTGTTGACTATCGGTGATTTGTGTTTTTATCGTACCTATGAGGGATTGAAACAAGATTCATCTGCTGTACCAACCAACAAAACAAAAGTTTTTATCGTACCTATGAGGGATTGAAACGATCGCCTGTAATACGATACTGGAACGTTACACCTGCGTTTTTATCGTACCTATGAGGGATTGAAACTCAGCAAATCCTAGCGGCGTTAGATCCAGAAGCGACCGTTTTTATCGTACCTATGAGGGATTGAAACGCGATTGATAAAACCGACCCCAATAATATTGTGGTGCGTTTTTATCGTACCTATGAGGGATTGAAACGCGGAACGGGCGAGTGATTGGGTAGACGCGATCACCAACGTTTTTATCGTACCTATGAGGGATTGAAACACTGTCTAATGTCTCTGGGATTGTTTGAAGGTAGTTAATGTTTTTATCGTACCTATGAGGGATTGAAACTTTGACGAGCATCCTGAAGTGGCCTGAGGGTTGAATTTTTATCGTACCTATAAGGAGTTCACTTTCTTTCGTTAGCTTTGGAAGCCAGTACGGCTAGGACATTTCCATCAAGGCGGCTGGGACGGTACGAGATGAAAGGCTGCTTGCGTCGTGGAACTGAGGAATTCTTGCTTTAAGTAAAGGGAAAAGGGAGTTGTTCCCCGATTATTTCCTTAAGAATTCATACCTCATCTTATCTTCGTTTTTTATATTGATGAAAAAAATATTGTAAACCGCTTTCACTTGTTTTATAATAAAGCTAAACCGGTTTATGAAAGCGCTTTTGAACTAAATCGATTTAGTACAAGAGAGGGATTCTGTTGAAAAAAGTAACGATGGCTGATGTCGCGAAACTGGCCAACGTTTCCAAAAGCACGGTCTCGCAATATTTGAATAAACGCTATGAATATATGAGTGAAGAAACAAGAAAGCGCATTGCCCAGGCGATCGAAGAACTCGGCTACCAGCCGAACGTGATCGCCCGCAGTTTGAAGCAAAAGACAACAGCGACGATCGGCGTCATTGTGTTTAATATGCTTCATATGTTGACGACGCAAGTGCTACACGCTATTGAAGAAGAATGCCAAAAGCGTGAGTTTCAAGTGATCGTCTGCAACTCCGGCGATGACCCGGAAAAAGAGAGAAAATATATCGATATGCTGCTCGCGAAACAAGTGGACGGGTTGATCGTCTTTCCGACGGGAAAAAACGAAGACGTTTACCATCGCCTTGTCGCCGAGCGGTTTCCGATCGTCTTTGTCGACCGGATGGTGCCGGGGGTTGAGGCTGATAGTGTGCTGTTAGACAACTTTGGTGCGGCAGAGATGGCGGTTGATTATTTGGCCGCCCATGGTTATGACCGCATCGCTATTGTCACTCCACCGCTTGTCGCCCACAACGTGCCGCGGATGGAACGGCTTCAAGGGTTTCGGATGGCGATGGAAAAAAGAGGCCTTAAAGTTGATGATAGGAGTGTGATCGCTGCCGAGGCCGCCGAGCTGCCTGGGGAATTGCAAAAGCGGTTCGCTGCCCCTGAACAGCCGAACGCGTTGTTTGCAATTAACGACTTAACATTAATGGGCATTTTACGGTTCGTGAAAGAAACTGGCATTCGCGTGCCGGATGAGTTAGGACTGATTAGCATTGATGATGTGCCATTTGCCGATATTTACACGCCGATGCTGACGACGATCGCCCAGCCGACGTTTGCGATGGGGAAAAAAGCAGCTGAACGCGTGTTCGAGCAAATGGATCAGGAGCGAACGCGCAAACCGCGTGTGTTTCGTTTCTCCCCGACATTGGTGGAACGGACATCGATCAGATGAGAAAGCAGATAAGGAGGGAGGAGAAACGATGGCGATTTTTGAGGATGTTGTCATTGGCATTGATATTGGAACGACAAGCACGAAAGCGGTTGTTTTCGGAGAACGTGGGCGGGTATTAGCTTCCCACGCGGTTGATTATCCAATCATCCAGCCGCATCCGGGATTTGCGGAACAGGACCCGGAAGAGCTGTTTGCCGCGGTCATTCAAGCGGTCGGGGCGGTGACGGTCCGCCATGGGATTCGTCCCCAGCAGGTGAAGGCGATTGGATTGAGTGCGGCGATGCACTCGATCATGGCGCTTGACGAATCAGGACGGCCGCTCACTCGCTTAATCATCTGGGCCGACAACCGGAGCGTCGTTCAGGCGGAGCGATTGTTGAAAGAGCATCATGGACTTGATATTTACCGGCGGACGGGGACGCCAATTCATCCGATGTCCCCATTGCCGAAATTGCTTTGGCTGAAAGAGGAGGAGCCGGATGTATTCCGACAGGCGCACCGTTTCGTGTCGGTGAAAGATTATGTGCTGTATCGGCTGTACGGTGACTATGTCACCGACCATTCGCTCGCCTCAGCGACAGGCTTGTTCCGCCTCGATACGCTCGATTGGGATGAGGATGTGCTTTCACTTCTTGGCATTGGCCGCGAACGCCTGCCTCGTTTGGTTCCAGCCACGCACATTCTGCAAGGAATGAACAAAGAATGGGCCAATAAAATGGGGGTATCTCCTGATGTTCCAGTCGTCATCGGTGCGAGCGATGGCGTGCTCGCCAATATCGGTGTCGGTGCCGTGCTCCCAGGTGAGGCGGCCATTACGATCGGGACGAGCGGGGCGGTGCGGACGATTGCGACCACACCGACAACCGATGAAAAAGGCCGAACGTTTTGTTATGCGTTAACCCCTGGTTATTGGGTCGTTGGCGGGCCGACGAACAATGGCGGTATTTTGCTTCGGTGGCTGCGCGATGAGTTTGGCGCCCAAGAGCGAGAAGTGGCGAAAAAGCTTGGCGTCGATCCATACGACTTGTTGACGAAGTATGCGGAACGCGTTTCACCCGGAGCGGAAGGATTGGTGTTTTTGCCATTTTTATCGGGCGAGCGGGCCCCATATTGGAACGCGAATGCACGCGGAACATTTTTTGGCCTTGGCCTTCACCATAAGCGCGAACATTTCATTCGTGCCGTGATGGAAGGCGTCTGCTTCAGCATCGTATCGGTGGCGCTTGCCATTCGCGACGTGACAGGACCAATGGCGGAAATCCGCGTCTCAGGCGGTTTTGCAAAATCTCCATTTTGGCGGCAAATGCTTTCCGATATGCTCGGTAAGCCGCTCATTGTGCCGCAAACGCACGAGGCATCGGCATTAGGAGCAGCGGCGGTGGCGCTTCATGCGTTAGGTGAAGTGCCGTCCTTAGAGATGGTGAAAACGTGGATTGATACGACGGCTCGCCATGAACCGAAGGAGGAACATACGCTTATTTACGCAGAGTTGTTTGATTTGTATGCCCGTTTGTATGAGCGGTTAAAAGCGGAGTTTGATATCATCGCTGCGTTTCAGCGGCGGAGTGGGTAAAGGGAGGAAGACTAAATCGATTTAGCTGGCTATGATCGGGCGCTAAATCGATTTAGCCCTTTCCTTCAAAGATCTGAAAACGTTTGCTTTGTTCACTAAATCGATTTATCTCAAAGATAAAGGGGGAGCTTGTGATGGAAATCGCCATTGTTGTTGCTGCTATTATCGTGTTATTATTGCTCATTACTATGGCGAAAATGCATCCGTTTGTCGCACTCATTTTAGTGTCCGTCGGCGTCGGACTGGCGATGGGCATGCCGCTTATCGCGCCGTCTCCGGAAACGCCGGGCATCATTGACTCGATCAAGGCGGGGCTTGGCAACACGCTCGGCTTTTTGGCGATCGTCTTGGCGCTCGGGACGATGCTCGGCAAAATGATGGCCGAATCAGGCGGCGCCGAGCGCATTGCGAAAACGTTGATCGACCGCTTTGGCCAAAAACGCGTCCATTGGGCGATGATGGTCGTCGCCTTTTTAGTCGGCATTCCGGTCTTTTTCCAAGTCGGGTTTGTCTTGCTTATTCCGCTCGTCTTTACGATCGCGATGGAAACGGGCATTTCACTTGTGACGATCGGCATTCCGCTTGTCGCTGGTTTGTCTGTCGTGCATGGGCTTGTCCCGCCGCACCCAGCCGCGATGGCGGCAGTCGGCATTTTTAAGGCGGATGTCGGAAAAACGATTCTTTACTCGATCATCGTCGGCTTGCCGACCGCCATTATTGCCGGTCCGCTGTATGGCAAATGGATCGGTTCGCGCCTGCACAAAACAGTGCCGGCGGAGATTGCCGAACAGCTTGTGCAGCATAAAGAAGCACGTGAGCTTCCTGGCTTTGGCAATACGCTGTTCACGATTTTGCTTCCGGTCATTTTGATGTTGATTGCCTCTGTGGCAAACGTGACGCTTGATCAAAAGTCAGAAGCGGCGAAAGTGTTGCGCTTTATCGGCGACCCGATTGTTGCGCTCTTGATCGCGACGGTTTATTCGTTCTTCAGCTTAGGCTACGCCCGCGGCTTCAACCGCGACGCTGTCTTGAAATTTGCCAACGACTGCCTCGGCCCGGTCGCGAACATCCTGCTTGTCATCGGGGCGGGCGGCGCATTCAACAAAGTGCTGCTTGATTCCGGCATCGGCGAACAAATCGCGGAAGTGGCGAAACACTCGCACTTCTCTCCGCTCCTGTTAGGCTGGGGCATTGCGGCGCTCATTCGCGTAGCGACGGGATCGGCGACCGTCTCGATGATGACCGCTGCCGGCATCGTTGCCCCCATCGCGGCTACCATGCCGGGAACGAATATGGAACTGCTTGTCTTGGCGACCGGCGCGGGTTCGTTGATCTTGTCGCACGTCAATGACTCCGGCTTCTGGATGATCAAAGAATATTTCGGCATGACGGTGAAAGAAACGCTCATGACATGGACAGTCATGGAAACGATTATTTCGGTGGTGGCGTTTGTCTTCATTTTGTTATTGAATATGGTTCTCTAGCCTTTTCCAGGCAAGACGCTCGTTTTTAGAAGAACGGGCGTCTTATTTTTATATGTCCTTTTGTTATATTTTGTATTATAATTATGTAATAAAAAATGACATAAGGAGTGACGCCTGTTGATTTTTGCGAGACGTGCGGAACGAAAAATAAAGCGCGAACTGGATCAGCCTCGACGTGAGGAAACGCAGGGAGGACCGCAACAAATTGCAAGGCAAATTGTTGTGGCGGTTGATCAGCTCAAAGCAGCGATGGAACAGATGAAGATGGCGGCACTTTCGCTGAATGACATTTCCGATTCAAGCCGGAATAGTGCGGCAGAGCTGATGGACCATAGCGAGAAAACGGTGGAGTATACGGAAAAAGTGGCGAACAAAATGCGAACAATCGAGGAGGCGGCTAGGGAAATCGCTGCATCTTCGCGTGATATGTATGCGAGCAGCCAGCAGTTTTCCGAACATTGGCTGCATTCATGGAATTCATTGGAGACGTTGCAAAAAGAAATTCGAACACTGCGCTCCCACCATGAAACGTTATTGGAACAAATGGACCATCTCGTTCATCATTCGCGACGCATCAATGAAATTATATCAGCGATCGGCGAGATTTCGCAGAAAACGAAAATTTTGTCGCTCAATGCCAATATTGAGGCGGCTCGTGCGGGAGAACATGGGCGCGGGTTTGCGGTCGTCGCGCGGGAAATCGGCATGTTGGCGAATCAAACGTCGGAAGCTGTCCAGCAAACGCAAGACATTTTGTCGCTCATTCAACGCGAAATCGCAGCGACGACCGATATCGTTCGCGAAGAAACAAAGCAAATCGATGTCGAAGAAAAAGAGATGGAAGCGATTATGGCGTTCCTTCATTCGTTGCAGCGGCAGCTGAATGATATGACGGACCTCGTCTCCTCTTCTGTCCAGTCGGCGTCTGGACAGTCGGACAGTGTGAAAGAAATCGCCGGCCTGCTTGAAGAAATCGTGCAATTGAGCCGGGAAAATCAACGGTTTGTCGAGCGAGTGACTGCGGATATGAACGAACAGCACGAGAGCGTCGGACAGATTTTACGCATTAATGAAGCGCTGCAAAAGACAGCGGAGGAGCTGCAGCAAACGGTCGGACGTGATTGGATGAGAGAAACGATTTCTGTCGATGATGCGGTCGTGAAAAACACGATTCAGAAACTATCGGCTTTGCTTCAGTCAGCTCCGTTGGAACAAATGGATGAGGCCATGCATCAACGCGTGCTGGATCGATTTTTATCTGAGAATGGAGAGATTGAGGCTGTCTGGTCGAATCGTCTTGATGGGGCGTTTGTCTATTCGAATCCGCCGGCGGGCTTGGTCAACGCCAAAGTCCGGTCGTGGTTTCAGGAAGCTTGTAGAGGAACAGTGTATGTTTCCGATCCGTATGTATCGGCATTGACGAAACATCTTTGCGTCACGGTGTCCGCTCCCATTAGGGATCATAACGGTCAAATTGTCGGGGTCATTGGAGTGGATTTGTCGCTTGTGAAATGAACGCTGCCCCAAAAAGGTGCATGTGTGCCTTTTTGGGGCATGTTTTGTTTTTCGACCTGGCTGATTGGTCGGAAGATGATTGATAATAAATATAACAAAAATATGTAATAAAATATGACAAATATGTTGAGTCCGTGAAACGTGGGCCTTATACTGCTAATCAAGAACAAATCCTCAACGTGGAGAACATGCATCGCTTTTGAGGAACAAGGGAGGGATGCGCTCTTTTAGATGAACGAGGGGCAGGAATTCATCGATGTTTCAAATGAATAGGGGGAAGGGTGTGCGAATGAAACCAGCATTCATGTGGAAATTATGGCTGCTTTTATGCGTCAGTGTTTTTGCTCTTGGGGGATGTGCGGCGTCATCAGCAGTGGATCAAGCCAAAAACGAGAATCAAAATGATTCATCTTCGGCTGGCAAAGAAGGGGATGTGGTCAAAGTAGGAATCCTGCACTCGTTAAGCGGAACGATGGCCATCAGTGAAGTGTCGCTGCGCGATGCCGAGTTAATGGCCATTGAGGAAATCAATGCATCGGGCGGGCTGCTCAGCAAGAAGATTGAACCGGTTGTGGAAGATGGAGCGTCCGACTGGCCGACATTTGCCGAAAAGGCGAAAAAATTGCTGCAAAAAGATCAAGTGGCCGCCATTTTCGGCGGTTGGACATCGGCGAGCCGCAAGGCGATGCTTCCGGTTGTGGAGCAAAACAACGGGCTGCTTTGGTATCCGGTGCAATATGAAGGGATGGAGTCGTCTCCGAACATCTTTTACACTGGGGCGACGACGAATCAACAAATCGTTCCAGCGGTCAGCTGGCTCCTGAAAAACCGCGGCAAGACGTTTTTCTTGCTTGGATCGGATTACGTCTTTCCGCGGACAGCGAACAAAATCATCAAGGCCCAGTTGAAGGCCGAAGGTGGGCAAGTGGTCGGGGAAGAATATACGCCGCTCGGCCATACCGATTATAGCACCATTATCAGCAAAATCAAACAAGTGAAACCGGCTGTCGTCTTCAATACGCTCAACGGCGATAGCAATGTCGCCTTTTTCAAACAGTTGAAAGACGCTGGCATCACACCGAAAGACGTGACGGTGATGTCCGTCAGTATCGCGGAAGAAGAAATACGCGGGATCGGGCCGGATGTGTTGGCTGGTCACTTGGCTGTGTGGAACTATTTTCAGACGACCGATACACCGGAAAATAAGGCGTTTGTACAAAAGTATAAAGAAAAGTACGGGCAAGACCGCGTGACCGATGATCCGATTGAAGCGGCGTATACAGCCGTTCATTTATGGGCCGAAGCAGTGAAAAAAGCCGGCTCCTTTGATGTGGATCAAGTGAAAAAAGCGGCGGCCGGCCTTGAATACAAGGCGCCGGAAGGAACGGTGAAAATTGACGGGGAAACGCAGCATTTATGGAAAACGGTGCGCATTGGTGAAATCCAAGCGGACGGACAATTCAAAGAGTTATGGAATTCCGGTCAGCCGGTGAAGCCGGATCCGTATTTAAAAAGCTACCCATGGGGGAAAGGATTAAGTGAATAGTTGCATGGGGAGGAAGGCATGTCCTTCCTTCTTGCCCAGCGGACATGAGAGGGGGACGGCGATGTTTATTGACCAATTATTCAACGGGCTGAGCGTCGGTTCGATTTTGCTTTTGATCGCCATTGGGTTGGCGATCACCTTTGGATTGATGGGCGTCATCAATATGGCGCACGGTGAACTGATGATGGTCGGCGCGTACACAACCTACGTCATTCAACAAATCTTTGCCCATCATGCGCCGCAATCAGCGGGGATGTACTTTGTCATTGCCATTCCGTCGTCGTTTCTCATCGCTGCCTTGCTTGGGTGGGGGTTGGAAAAAAGCTTGATCCGCCATTTGTACCACCGCCCGCTGGACAGTTTGTTGGCGACATGGGGGATCAGTTTGATTTTGCAACAGACGGCCCGCCTCATCTTTGGGGCGCCCAACGTGGCGGTTGTGCCGCCAAGCTGGCTGGATGGTGGAATCCGCTTGTTTGGGGCGGTGTTTCCGTATAAACGGTTGTTTATTCTCTGTCTTGTATTGGCGATCGTGTTCTTTCTTTATATGTATTTAACGAGAACAAGAGCTGGCCGACGCATTCAGGCTGTCACCATGAACCGGCCGATGGCGGCCTGTCTCGGCATTGCCACGCAGAAAGTTGATGCATACTCGTTTGCGATCGGTTCAGGATTGGCGGGGGTGGCGGGATGTGCGTTGACCTTGCTTGGGCCGATTGGGCCGACGATCGGCACGTACTATATTGTCGATGCATTTATGGTCGTCATTTTAGGAGGAGTGGGAAAACTGGCTGGGACGCTGCTGGGAGCGTTTGGCCTCGGCTTAATCTCCACCTTTGTCGAATATTCCACAAGCGCCACCATCGCCAAAGTCATTGTGTTCGTTCTCATTATTGCGTTCTTGCAATGGAAACCGTCCGGTCTTCTTAGCTTGAGGACGCGGTCGCTCGATTGAGGGGAGGAAGCATCGTGAACAAACGTTGGGGATACTGGCTGTTTTTCGTTGCTTTGTTTTTGGCGCCATTTTATTTAACGGAGTTTCGCCTGTCTTTGCTTGGCAAATTTCTTTGCTTTGCCATCGTGGCGGTCGGCATTTCTCTCATTTGGGGATATACCGGCATTTTGAGCCTCGGCCATGGGGTGTATTTTGGATTGGGTGCTTATTGCATGGCGATGTATTTGAAGCTCGAAGCTTCGCGAGGGCATTTGCCTGATTTTATGGAGTGGAGCAGCGTGCGCGAACTGCCGTGGTTTTGGAAGCCGTTTGCGCATCCTGTCGTGGCCGTCATAGCAGCGATCGTCTTGCCTACATTGCTGGCTGCCCTATTAAGCTATTTCACGTTTAAAAATCGGATTCAAGGCGTCTATTTTTCTCTCCTTTCCCAGGCGGTTGTTGTCGTGTTTGTTACGCTGTTTATCGGCAAGCAAGAATGGACGGGTGGAACGAACGGCTTGACCAATTTTTCGACCGTGTTCGGCTTTTCGTTATCATCGCCGCTTACGCAAATTGTGTTGTATTGGCTGACAGCAGCTGTTCTTGCCCTCATTTTCGTTATGACGCGCCGTCTAACGACTGGTCGGCTAGGAAAAGTGCTCATTGCCATTCGCGACGCTGAAAATCGGGTTCGTTTTTTAGGGTTTAATCCGACCGTCTATAAAGTGTTTGTGTATAGTTTGTCAGCCGCCTTTGCCGGAGTGGCAGGCGCATTGTTTGTCCTGCAAGTCGGGCTCATTTCCCCGGAGATGATGGGGATTATTCCTTCAATCGAAATGGTGCTGTGGGCTGCTGTCGGCGGACGCCACTCGCTCATGGGCGCGATTATGGGCGCGATCGTCATGAACACGGCGAAAAGCTTTTTAAGCGAAAATTATCCAGATCTATGGCTGCTTTTGTTAGGCGCCTTGTTTGTCGTTGTTGTGCTGTTTGTTCCGAAGGGATTGGCGGGCATTTATGAATCGCTCGCTGCCGTTCGCATCAAAGAAAAAAGGGGGCATGAATGTGAAGCCCGTGTTGATGTGTCGTGACGTCGTCGTTGACTTCGATGGATTTCGCGCTTTGCAAGGCGTCGATCTCGCGGTTTACCCCCATGAAGTGCGATTTTTGATCGGTCCGAACGGAGCGGGAAAAACGACGCTGCTCGATGTCATTTGCGGGCGGACGAGAGCGACGGACGGGCGGGTGCTGTTTTTTTTCCATGACATCACGCAACGGCCGGAATATGAGATCGTGCAAATAGGCATCGCCCGGAAGTTTCAAAGCCCTTCCATTTTTCCGTTTTTGACGGTGTGGGAAAATATGGAGTTAGCCATGCGACAAGATCGGCGTCTGCGTTCCGTTTTGCGGGCGAAGTTGACTGGAGAAGAGAAAGAAATGATGGCAGCACAGCTAGAGAAAATTGGATTGCTCGATGAACGTCATCGCTTAGCGGGCTCACTGTCTCATGGCCAAAAGCAGTGGTTGGAAATCGGCATGCAGCTCATTCAGCGTCCGCAGCTCCTCCTATTGGATGAGCCGATCGCCGGCATGAGTGCGGCGGAGCGGGAGCGCACGGGGGAATGGCTCCATGAAATGGCCGAACATTGTGCGGTCATTATTGTCGAGCATGATATGGACTTTGTCCGCCGCTATTCCAAACAAGTGACAGTCATGCATGAAGGAAAAGTATTGTGCGAAGGATCGATGGATGAAGTGCAGCAAAACGAACAAGTGATCGATGTGTACCTTGGAAGGGGGAAAAACGCGTGCTGCGCCTCCGGGATGTAACGGCTGGCTATGACGGAAGTGTGGTGCTCGATCATGTTGACATGGATGTTCCTCTTGGTCGGGTGACGGCGGTGTTGGGCAGAAACGGGGTTGGAAAAACGACGTTGATGAAAACGATCATCGGGTTGATTCGCCCGATGTCAGGCGTCATCGAATGGGAGGGGGAAGATATCACGCGATGGCCGCCGGAGCGGCGGGCGCGAGCGGGGATCGGCTATGTGCCGCAAGGGAGGGAAATTTTTTCGGCGTTGACGGTGGAGGAAAATATTCTTCTCGGGCTGGAAGCGCAGGCCGAAAAAGTCCGTCCCCAGCCGACCCTTGATGAAATGTACGCGCTGTTCCCGATTTTAAAAGAGATGCGCCAGCGAAAAGGAGGAGATTTAAGCGGCGGACAGCAGCAACAGCTGGCCATTGCCCGCGCGTTGGCCGGCCGGCCGAAACTGCTCTTGCTTGATGAACCGATGGAAGGCATTCAGCCCTCGATCGTTGCGTTGATTCATGATGCGATTATGAAAATTGCCAAAGAAAAGCAGGTTGGCATCATATTGGTCGAACATAACGTGGAGCTGGCGTTTTCTTGTGCTGATCGTTTCTATATTTTGGATCGCGGCGCTGTCGTGGCGAAAGGGGATGTCGATGGGGCTGATTTGACTTATATTCAATCGTTTCTTGCTGTTTAAGCAGCAGACAGCGGTGTTAGCGAATGAGAGATTTTTTGAACCTGCGAGTATAGGCGGGAGCATTCAAGAGGGGGGAAGAGATGAGTGAAACTGACTCCGCGTGAACAGGAAAAGCTGCTGATCGTCGTTGCCGCTGATTTGGCGCGCCGCCGGAAAGAGCGGGGCTTGAAGCTAAATTATCCGGAAGCGGTGGCGCTCATTACGTATGAACTGATGGAAGGAGCCCGCGACGGGCGGACGGTGGCGGAGTTGATGCAATACGGCGCAACGATTTTGACGCGCGATGATGTGATGGAAGGCGTCGCTGACATGATCGACGAGATTCAAGTCGAGGCGACGTTTCCGGACGGCACGAAACTCGTCACGGTCCACCAGCCGATCCGGTCGTAATAGCGCCGGCCGATTCCGATGAAGGTGGATAAAGGAGTGATCTTATGATCCCAGGAGAATACCGATTGCGCGACGAACCGATTGTGTGCAACCGGCAAAAGCCGGTTACGAAGCTGACGGTCATAAACCGCGGCGACCGCCCGGTGCAGGTCGGTTCCCATTTTCACTTTTTTGAAGTCAATTCGTTTCTCGAATTTGACCGACAGGCCGCATACGGAAAACATTTGAACATCCCAGCCGGGACAGCGGTCCGTTTTGAACCCGGGGATGTGAAGCAAGTGGAGCTCGTCCCGTTCTCCGGCAAGCGCCGGGTGTACGGACTAAACAATATGGTCAACGGTCCGCTTGATGACAACGGGAAGGAGGGAGCAAGAGAATGAGTTTTTCCATGTCAAGACGGCAATACGCGGATATGTTTGGACCGACGACCGGGGACTGCATCCGGTTGGCGGACACAGACTTATGGATTGAAATTGAGCATGACTATACCGTTTACGGCGATGAAGTGAAATTCGGCGGCGGGAAGGTGATTCGCGACGGGATGGGGCAGCATCCGCTCGCTGTCCGCGACGAAGCGGTCGATTTAGTGTTGACGAACGCCGTCATCGTTGATTACACCGGCATTTACAAAGCCGATATCGGGGTCAAAGATGGAAACATCGCCGCCATCGGCAAGGCGGGGAATCCGCTGTTAATGGACGGCGTCAATATTGTCATCGGCGCCTCAACGGAAGTGATCGCGGCCGAAGGGAAAATCGTGACCGCTGGAGGAGTGGATGCCCATATCCATTTCATTTGCCCGCAGCAAATCGAAACCGCCCTGTCATCCGGCATTACGACGATGATTGGCGGCGGGACCGGGCCGGCGACCGGAACGAATGCCACGACGTGCACGCCGGGAGAGTGGAATATTTACCGGATGCTTGAAGCCGCCGAAGCGTTCCCAATGAATCTTGGGTTTTTAGGAAAAGGCAACGCGTCGGCGAAAGAGCCGATCGCGGAGCAAGTGCGCGCGGGCGCGGTGGGACTTAAGCTTCATGAAGACTGGGGAACGACGGCGGCAGCGATTGATGCGTGCTTGCAAGTGGCTGATGAGTACGATGTGCAAGTCGCCATTCATACCGATACGTTGAATGAAGGCGGGTTTGTCGAGCATACACTGAAGGCCATTAACGGACGTGTCATCCATACATACCATACGGAAGGGGCGGGAGGCGGACATGCGCCCGATATTATGAAAGTCGCCAGCTTCCCGAACATTTTGCCTTCTTCCACGAACCCGACGCGGCCGTATACGAAAAACACGCTCGATGAGCATTTAGATATGTTAATGGTGTGTCATCATTTAGATCCGTCCGTTCCAGAAGACATTGCCTTTGCTGATTCGCGCATCCGCAAAGAAACGATCGCGGCAGAAGACATTTTGCACGACATCGGCGCCTTCAGCATGATCAGTTCCGACTCGCAAGCGATGGGACGGGTCGGTGAAGTCATTTTACGTACGTGGCAAACGGCCGACAAAATGAAAAAACAGTTTGGCCGCTTGCCGGAGGAAACGGGGCGAGGCGATAATGTCCGCGTCAAACGGTACGTAGCCAAATATACGATCAACCCGGCTATCACTCATGGCATCGCGGAGTATGTCGGGTCAGTCGAAGTCGGAAAATTCGCAGATTTGGTCGTTTGGCATCCCGCTTTTTTCGGGGTCAAGCCTGAGCTCGTCATCAAAGGCGGGATGATCGCCTACAGCGTGATGGGCGACCCGAACGCCAGCATTCCGACGCCGCAGCCCGCTCTGTACCGCCCGATGTTCGCCAACTATGGCGCCGCCGTCGCGAAAACGTCCATTACGTTTTTGTCCAAAGCGGCGTTCGAATGCGGCGTCCCTGACAAACTGCGATTGCACAAAATCGTCAAACCGGTTGGAAACATTCGTTCGTTAACGAAACACGATATGGTGTTCAACAACGCCATGCCTCAAATCGATGTCGATCCGCAAACGTATGAAGTGAAGGTCGATGGGCGGCTCATCACGTGCGAACCGGCTGAAGTTGTGGCCATGGCGCAACGATATTTTCTGTTTTGAGGTGATGATGATGATTGTAGAAACGGTTATCGGCAACATTCGAGCTCTTTCTTCTCTCCCCCCGCACATCGAACGGGTGTACATGCCAAGCGATGATTTAGTAAAACGAATTCAGCGGGTGGTGACCGACCATGGGAGGGAGATTGGCATTCGCTTGAAAGAAGCGAAAGAATTGGTAGACGGAGATGTGTTATGGATGGATGAGCATAATGCCATTGTCGTATCCGTTCTTCCCGATGATTTGCTTGTCATCCAGCCTGTTTCCATGAAACAAATGGGGGAGATTGCTCATCAGCTCGGCAACCGCCACTTGCCCGCCCAATTCGAGGAAGGGGAAATGCTCGTCCAATACGACTATTTAGTCGAAGAGCTGCTCCAGCAACTCGGCATCCCGTACAAGAGGGAAAAACGGAAAGTAAAACAAGCGTTCCGCCATATCGGGCATCGCCATGACTGACCAACAGTTGTTGTGGCTGCTGCAGCTCTCCGATTCGAATTTTCCGTCTGGAGCATTTTCCCATTCCTTTGGGTTTGAAACATACATGTACAATGAACAAATTTGCGATGCCAAAACGTTTGGCGATGTGCTTGTCGCTTATATTCAGACCCAGCTGACGTATACGGATGGATTGGCGTGCCGGATCGCCTATGAGCAGTTGGAAGTCGACCGTATGGAAGGACTGCGGCGGCTGAACGACACGCTGTTTGCTCTCTGCTTGGCGAAGGAAACGCGAGAAGGAACGAGAATGATTGGGGGGCGCTTATGGAAACTGTGCCGCGACATTTACGGAGTCGATGAATTGGATGAGATCGTGCAAACGACGCGGTCCATTCATCCGGCCATTGTGTTTGCGGCGGTTGGCCGCAAAATCGGAGCAGCCAAACAAACGACGGTGCTGACGTATTTGTTTGCTTCCGTACAAACGATGGTGCAAAACGCGGTCCGCGGCATCCCCCTCGGTCAAACGGACGGGCAAAAGCTTCTTGTCATGGTGCAGCCATATTTGATTCATGCCGCAAGCATCATCGAGACGCTCGACGAAGAGGAGCTCGGAGCGGCAGCCGTTGGTCTGGAAATTGCACAAATGCAGCATGAACGTCTTCCTGTTCGATTGTTTATGTCGTAAATCTTGTTTGACGTGGAACGAAAGAAGGACAGAGAAGGGAGAATCCAGAATGGAACCGGTACGAATCGGCATCGGCGGCCCGGTCGGCGCCGGCAAAACGATGCTTGTCGAGAAGCTGACGCGGGCGATGCATCGCCGCTTTAGCATCGCGGTCATTACGAATGATATTTATACAAAAGAAGATGCCCAATTTTTAATCAAACACAGCGTTCTGCCGGAAGATCGGATTATCGGCGTCGAAACGGGCGGGTGCCCGCATACGGCCATTCGCGAAGACGCATCAATGAATTTTGCGGCCATTGATGAACTGAAACGGCGCCATCCAGATGTGGAACTCATTTTGATCGAGAGCGGCGGCGATAACTTGGCGGCGACCTTCAGCCCGGAGTTGGTCGATTTCTCCATTTATGTCATCGACGTCGCCCAAGGGGAGAAAATTCCGCGCAAAGGCGGGCAAGGGATGATTAAGTCGGATTTGCTCGTGATCAACAAAATCGACCTTGCCCCTTACGTCGGCGCCAGTCTGGAAGTGATGGAACGGGACGCCAAAGCAGCGCGAGGGGCGAAGCCGGTCATTTTTACGAATTTAAAAGAAGAGATTGGTCTTTTTGACGTTGTGGATTGGATCGAAAAACAGGTGCTGCTGGCAGGGCTGGAAGAATGAGCTGGACGGGGCGTTTGCGATGTACAGCGGTCGTGAAAAACGGCCGCACCGTCATTTTGGACAACTATAGTGAAGGGGCGCTGAAACTGATGCGTCCTGTTTACCTCGACCCGGCTCATCCGACGTTATATCTTGTCCACGTGGGCGGCGGGTATGTCGATGGGGATTCATATGATATGGAAATCTTCCTCGAGCCCAGCGCCCGGTTGATGGTGACGACCCAGTCGGCGGCGAAAATCTACAAAACTCCTTCAACGCCTGTAAGGCAGTATACACGATTGTCACTTGGGGAGCAAAGCGTACTTGAATATTTCCCCGACCCGACGATCGCCTATGAGCATGCGCGCTTTTATCAAGAAACGACGGTGTACATCACGCCAAGCTCCACGTTCGTTTATGGCGAAATCATCACACCTGGATGGTCGGAAAGCGGCGAGCTGTTCCGCTATGATTGGATTCGCTCGAAACTGAAGGTGTATCAAGACGAGGCGCTCGTTCTGTTTGATCATCTGTACTTGGACTCGCGGCAGCACTTAACGAGCATGCTGCAGCTCGGCGGCTACACGCATGTCGGATCATTCGTGGCTCTTTCTCCGTTTATCACAAAGGAAGTGTTAGAACAGTTCAACCAGTTCATGGAAGAGATGCCGCAAGAGGTTCGCTGCGGTTTTTCAGCGGCGGCCGTTCCAGGCTTTTCTGTACGTATATTGGCGTATGAAACATCGGTCATCGAAGCGATATTCCAACGCGTCCAACAGTTCATTCGCCAACAATGCGGTGAGAAAGCGCCAGTCTGCTGGAGGAAATATTGAGAAGGGAAAGGATGAAGACAATGGGATCGATATGGCCTGTGCTCTTGTTTGGATTGTTGCTAGGAATGAAGCATGCGACGGAACCGGATCACGTCATTGCCGTTTCGACCATTGCCAGCCGGACGAAAAAACTGTCCCTTTCATCGCTGGCCGGCATGTTTTGGGGAATCGGCCATACGTTGACGCTGCTTGTCGTCGGGATGGCGATGATCGCCTTTGAGCGGCAAATTCCTGAACAGATTGCTTCTTATCTTGAAATGGGCGTCGGCATCATGATCGTTATTCTAGGAATTGCTAGTTTCCGTTCGACAATGAGGCTGGATCATCGTCACCAAGGCGATATTCATCATTTGCATGTGAAATCGACATTGATCGGCATCGTCCACGGTTTAGCCGGCAGCGCAGGAATGGTGTTGTTGACGATGACGACGGTCAAAGGAACTTGGATGGCTCTTGCTTTTATTTTGATTTTTGGCCTAGGAACGGTCATCGGCATGATGCTGTTCACGACGTTTCTCGGGATTCCGTTTGTTTGGATGAAAGCGAAACAGCAAGTCATGAATCAATGGATCGTGAAAACCGTCTCCCTCATCAGCATCGCCTATGGGGTCTATTACATGTATCATATCGCCGCCGAAATTTGACGCTCCTCGCGGCTGGCGTCATAGGTGGAGGGTTGTTCAAAACAAAGAAGCACCGGTCTTGGGAGAAGGCCGGTGCTTCTTTTTCGATGCGGCGTCATCATCACCTCGTGTCACACCAGTGGTTTGACCAGCAACAACTCATCTCGAATAGGAATGCCGTCAGGACTTGTTTTCGGAATGTTTGGCTTGATTTGTCGCGCCTTGTCGACAGCGTTGGGAAAGACGTTCACAATTTGATAGCCGCGCTTTTGATAGAAACGAAGGGCATGCAAGTTGTCGTTGGTAGTGATCAGTTGAACAGCCGTGCACCTTTGTTGTCTCGCCCATGCCTCTGCCTCATGCAAAAGGGCGCTGCCGATGCCGCGGTTTTCCATTATGCTGTCTAGCGAGATGATCTCGCATTCGTTTCCGCAAATCACAAACGTAATGAGCCCGACGATCCGAGATCCATTCTCAACAGCCGCAAATCCATCCAGCTCGCTGCAGGTATAGATGCCGGTCGAGACAACCATTTGCGGACTTCCCCAATGGTCGTTGAAAAATTGGTTGACGATGGCGCGGTCCAACTGTTTGGTTGGAACGATGTTCAAGGCGCTCCTCCTCCTTTGTGCAGATGATGATTTTCACCCCAATGCATAAGACGTTCACTTCCGTGCGTGAGTTTGACACTCCGCACGCCTAAAGGCGTGGGATTCTTGGGTCGTTCGCGTCCTCATCCATTTCTGGTTCGGACAACGCCCAAATTCAGGGGTGTGTCATCACCCCGTCCCATCGGGTTAGGATGTACCCCAATGGGCGGCGCACCTGTGACCAGTGCGCTAGGTTAGACGGGGCTCGCTTTCATCCCACCCCTCAAGGAGTGGGCTTTTTCGCTCGCTGATCTGTAACAGGGGATGTCCACATCCGTCCTCCTCTTGTGTCAAAGGGCAGAGTCTTTTTGCATCATGGCTCGTTGAAACGATTGAAAAACAGCGAAGGAAATGAATGTTAGCACAATCCCTGACATATATGGCAAACTGGACTTTAAGGTGAACAACCAGCCGGCGATCGCCGGACCGCCGATGCGGCCGAGCGAATCGAACGATGATAAGACGCCTGTTGCGCTTCCTTGGCCGTCCGCCGTATATTTCGTCAACAACGCGGAGACGCACGGGCGGATGATGCCGTTTCCAATGCCGAAAATCGTTAAATAGAGCGCGGCTGTCCAAAAGCTGTGAACGAATAAAATGAGAAAAAAGCCAACTGCTGACAAGAACAGCCCGACACGAATGACAGCTCCTTCCCCGAATGAGCGGATCAGTTTTCCAAGCAACCCTCCTTGGACGATGGCCCCTGCAAGCCCCATGATCATAAAGATGTAGCCAAGTTCCGTCGACGAAAGCCCCGCTCGTTCAGCGGCAAAATAGGCGAACGTCGCTTCAAGTCCGGCGAGGGAAAACGTTGTGATCAGCTGCAGTAAGTATAGGCGCGCTACAGGCCCTTGGAGGGCGGCCGCAAGCGATGGCCGCTTTGTTCGTATATTCATTCGTTTTTCTCTCGGAAGCGACTCATGCAAGAAAACGAAAACGAATAGAGCGGTCAAGAGCGCCAAGCTGCCTGCCATCCAAAACGGAGCGGTTAAGCTCGCTTTCGAGAACACGCCGCCGATCCCCGGTCCGAAAATGAATCCAAGCCCAACGGCCGCTCCGATCATCCCCATTCCTTTGCCCCGGTCTTCTTCCGTTGTCACATCTGCGACGTACGCCATAGCGGCCGGCATCGTGGCCGCCGATAGACATCCGCCGATGATGCGAGCGGCAAACAACATCCAAAGTTTTGTCGCGACGGCGAGCAAGAAAAACGAAAGGGCCAAACCGAAAATGCCGACAAGCAGCATCGGCTTTCGTCCATAGCGGTCCGATAAATTCCCCCACATCGGCGCAAATAAAAATTGCATGAGCGAATAAACGGCCATCAACCAGCCGAGTTGTGTCGGGGAAGCGCCGATTTTTTCTGCGTAAAATGGAAGGACAGGGATAATGATGCCAAACCCGGCCATGACCAAAAACATCACAAGAAACAAAAGCGATAAATCACGGCGATTGCCCATGATCATCATCTCCACGATATGGTTTGCCTCTTTCATCATAATGGAAAGACAGGCGTTTTTCAAAGCAGATCGCACCTTGCTTGGCCGTTCCGACGAGGCTGGGGATCACTCCTGAATGTCGCCCACAAACCATTTTCCTTCCTCCCCATTGACAATGGAAGCGGTTTTCGCGAGACTGGAGGTAAACGGTTCGACAAACAATGAAGCGGACTTTGGACCGGCATCCGCCTAGGGTGCGAAACGACAAACACGCATGGGAGAGAATGGTGCATGATGACCAAAAACGAAATCCAAAAGTGGATAAAGGAATTCCCGCTGCTTAAAACGATCATGGCGGCCGAAGAGGTGTTTTGGCGCAATCCAAAATATCACGCGTTTGCGCAAGCTATTCGAACGATTCCTTTACGCGAACGCGATGTCAAGGAGGCGGAAGAACGATTGCGCCGCTTTGCCCCCTACATCGCGAAAGTTTTTCCCGAGACGCGGCCGGCCTATGGCATCATCGAATCCCCTTTAGTCCGGATTCCGAACATGCAACGGCGTTTGGAAAAGATGTTTCAGACCAACATCGAGGGGGAGCTGTTGCTAAAATGCGACAGCCATCTCCCGATTTCCGGGTCGATCAAGGCGCGTGGGGGCATTTACGAAGTGTTGAAACACGCGGAAGATCTTGCGCTCGCAAACGGTATGATCGCCATAGGAGAGGACTATGCGGTCATGGCCAGCGAAGAATTCCGGCAGTTCTTTTCCCGCTATTCGCTTGTCGCCGGCTCGACAGGAAACTTGGGCTTGAGCATCGGCATCATCGGAGCGCAGCTCGGGTTCCACGTCACCGTCCATATGTCAGCGGATGCTAAACAATGGAAGAAAGATTTGTTGCGAAGCAAAGGGGTGACGGTGGTCGAACATCTCACCGACTACAGCAAAGTGGTAGAAGAGGCGAGAAGGCAATCGGCCCGCGACCCGAAATCGTATTTTATCGATGATGAAAACTCGGTCCATCTGTTTTTAGGATACGCGGTGGCGGCGTTCAGGCTGAAACAACAGTTGGAGGAGAGAAACATCGCCGTTGATGAAGATCATCCGCTGTTTGTGTACCTTCCTTGCGGCGTCGGCGGCGGTCCGGGCGGGGTGACGTTTGGCTTGAAACTCGTATATGGGGATCATGTGCATTGCTTTTTCGCCGAGCCGACGCATTCGCCTTGCATGCTGCTTGGGTTGATGACAGGAGAGCACGACCGCGTGTCCGTGCAAGACTTTGGCCTCGACAACAAAACGGAAGCGGACGGATTGGCGGTCGGCCGCCCGTCGGGGTTGGTCGGAAACATGCTTGAGAACGTCATCAATGGCGTCTATACGGTCGATGACCAAACGCTTTACCGCCTGCTTGCGGCTATGGCGGATACAGAGGCAATCCGCCTCGAGCCTTCCGCATTGGCCGGGGTGGCGGGGCCTGCCCGGCTGTTTCACGATTCGGCGGGGCAAGCGTATTTAGAGAAAAACGATTTAAGGGGAAAAATAAAACAAGCCACCCATATTTGCTGGGCGACGGGCGGAAGCATGGTGCCAAAGGATGTGATGGAGGCCTATTATCGAGAGGGCGTGCGCATCGAAACCATGACAGGGAACCGTTTTTCCGAAGGGCGATAAGATCCCGCCATTCCATGGGGGGTGAAACGAATGCATGAAGTGTTGGAGGGATTCGATGAAAACGGAAAAAGAAAAGATGTTGGCGGGACACTTGTACAACCCTGCCGATTTGGAGCTCGTCAAAGAACGGGAGCGGGCGCGGCGGCTCGTTCGCCTGTATAACGAAACGTTGGAAACGGAGTATGACAAACGGACCGGGCTGCTCAAAGAATTGTTCGGTTCGACAGGGGAACGGCTGTTCATCGAGCCGAACTTCCGTTGCGACTACGGCTACAACATTCACGTCGGCGAAAACTTTTTCATGAATTTTGACGGAGTGATTTTGGATGTATGCGAAGTGCGAATCGGCGACCATTGTTTCATCGGTCCGGGTGTGCACATTTATACGGCGACCCATCCGCTCGATCCGCACGAACGAAATTCCGGGTTGGAGTACGGAAAACCGGTTGTGATCGGCCATAACGTCTGGATCGGCGGGCGGGCTGTCATCAACCCGGGCGTCACGATCGGCGACAACGCTGTCATCGCCTCAGGGGCGGTTGTGACAAAAGATGTCCCCGCCAACGCGGTCGTTGGCGGAAACCCGGCGAAAGTGATCAAATGGCTCAAATAGCCCAAGGCCGCGCCCCGCGCAAAGCATGTGCGGGGCGTTTGGTTGCATCATCCTTCTTTGTTACGCCCACTGCACTGCCACCGCCCGAACAGGCGAACCGTCGCAGCTAGGCAAGGAAAGAGGGAGGGCAATAATATACGGGTCATCAAAATCGATTCGCTCGAAGTTCACGAAATTTTCTCCGATCACCCCGTTGGCGCCAAGAATAAGTTCGTGGGCGCGGAACGACGAGCCGTCCGGCGGGTCGATGTTGAGCGCGTCGATGAAAAACGTCCGCACGCCTCGCTCCAGCATCGCTTCAATCACCTCCGGCGTAACGTACGGATGGGAAAAATACCGCTTTGTTCCGGCGTATTGCGACCAGCCGGTATGAAACAACACAATGGTTCCCGGCGACAGCTTAGGGATATACGGAGCGGCATCGGCCATCGTCACCGCTTCGCCTTCCGCTTTTCCGGTGGCATTGATCACGACGCCGCGGCCAAGAAAATACGTGAGCGGCACGTCATCGAGCCGCCAACCGTGTTCGTAAAAGTGAAACGGCGCATCCACATGCGTGCCGCTGTGCGACCCAAGCACCAAGCGGCTGACGTGATAGCCGTCTTGGGCGAACGTCGCCGCCGGTTCGATTTTCGGCTTCGGATCCCCCGGGTACACCGGAGTTTGGGCCGTGATCGGCATGGTGAGGTCGATGAGTGTTTTGATGTTCATTTCCAAATCTCCTTCTACACTATTTTTGGCTGCTTTTATCATACAACAAAAACATAGGAGAAGGAGGAATTAGAAAGCCATCATCATGCCTTGCGGGGCTGAACGGTTAGCTGAGGAAATGTTGCGCCGAACGTTGGGCGGCCGGTGACCAAGGGCTATGTTGCTTGTCTTTCCGCGAACAGGGGCAAGCAGTTTGACGGCAAACCGAGCGACGGAGTGTTATCATAGAGAGGGGAGGGGAACGTCACCCGTAACGAGAGAGGCGAATGATGGCGCTGCATGGCAACGGACGGCTTTCGTAAACAAAGGACAAGTGGAAGGATTTTCACGCGCGATGGCGAATGAAACAAATAAACAGGGCATGCGGGACATATACTGAAGGGGAAAATTTCGGCCGCGTGCTTAAAAGAAGGGAAGGGTGAAAAGATGTCAATCGCGGTGCAGAAACAGAAGCTATACATCAACGGCGAATGGCGGGAAGCGAAGTCTTACACTGAACTGAAATCACCGTATTCACGCGAGACGATTGCCGAAATCCCAGCAGCAACGGAACAAGAAGTGGATGAAGCGATCGCTGCAGCGTACGCGAAGCGGCAGACAATGGCCGCCATGCCGGCCTATGAGCGGGCAGCGATTTTAGAACGGGTCGTCGAGCAGCTGAAAGAGCGGCAAGAAGAGGCAGCGAAGCTGATCGCGCTGGAAGCAGCCAAACCGATTACGACGGCGAAAGGAGAAGTCGCCCGCACGATTCAGACGTATAAATTTGCCGCCGAAGAAGCGAAGCGCGTCCATGGGGAAACGTTGCCGCTTGACGCGGCGCCGGGTGGGGAAAATCGCATCGCCATGACCGTTCGTGAACCGATCGGCGTCATCGGGGCGATCACCCCATTTAACTTCCCGATGAACTTAGTCGCCCATAAACTTGGGCCGGCTATCGCTTCAGGCAATACCGTTGTGTTGAAACCGGCTAGCCAAACACCGCTGTCGGCCTACTTTATCGCCGAGCTATTTGAGAAAGCGGGCTTGCCGAAAGGGGCGCTCAACGTCGTCACCGGAAGCGGCCGAACGGTCGGCGATGCAATCGTCACCGACCCGCGCATCAGTATGATTACGTTCACCGGCAGCCCGGAAGTGGGCATCGCGATCCGCAATAAAGCGGGCTTAAAGCGGGTTACGTTGGAACTTGGCTCAAACTCAGCCGTGATCGTCGACGAGCAGGTCGATCTGAATCGCGTCATCCCGCGTTGCGTATTTGGTGCTTTCACGTTCCAAGGGCAAGTGTGCATTTCGCTTCAGCGCATCTATGTCCATGAAAATCGCTATGATGAGTTCGTCGAAAAATTCGTCGCCGAAGCGAAGCGGTTAAAAACGGGAGATCCGCTTGATCCAGCGACCGATGTGTCGGCATTAATCACGCCAGGCGATGTCGATCGGGCGCTCTCTTGGATTGAGGAAGCGAAACAAGGCGGCGCAAATGTCGTTCTTGGCGGTGAGCGTGACGGCAACATTCTGCTTCCGACGGTCATTGTCGATGCCAAACCGACAATGAAAGTGTCATGTCAAGAAGTGTTTGCTCCGATCGTTTTGATCAACCGCATTCGCTCGATCGACGAGGCGATTGCGCTTGTCAATGACTCGCGCTACGGTTTGCAGGCGGGCATCTACACGGATAATGTTCATACCGCGTGGAAAGCGGCAAAACAGTTGCACGTTGGCGGCGTGTTGATCAACGACATCCCGACATTTCGCGTCGATCACATGCCGTATGGCGGCGTAAAGGAAAGCGGATTTGGCCGCGAAGGGATTCGCTATGCGATCGAGGAAATGACGGAGTTGAAATTGATTATTTTTAACCAGAATTAAGCGGGATGAGAAGAGATTGGAGTAAAGTTTGTTCCTAAAATTCTAGAAGAATAGTTGCGCAGCCTTGGAGAGAGTGGCACTCCAAGGCTGTATGTTTAAGCGTGCTTTTCCAAAATATATCCCCAACGGTTCGAGGCGAGAGCAGACAGGTGGTATTTATGCTCGAGCTGTTTGCTGAACCATGCTTTTTTCACGAGAAGCAGGCTTCGGCTTGTATGCAAGAACGTTTTCAGCCCTCCGTGCCGAGGTTTGAGGTCATTCGCAAGCTCTGCTGTCAAGACCGCATTTTGCGGCCAGCGACCCTTCTCGTGCAACGGATGGTACATAAACAGTTCGTATCCATGAACAGGCATTTGGGCGGTCTGCTGAAGCAATGCCAGTTCGAAATTTGGCTTGGGATGATGGATATAATGTTGAACGTTTCGTAAAACGATGCGACGAACAACAGTCCAGTCAGCAACACTCCCCGCGCTCCCCACGTTCCTTTTCTCCATAATTGACTTGCGCAAATGCCATCAACATGCAAAGCGGCGGATAGACAGGGAGGATGTACCATCTGATTTTCGTCTTAGCTATGGTAAACATGAGAAGCGGGACGCAAATCCAAAGCAAAATCCCGATCACATCTTCTTTCAATCGATGGTCTGTTCCTTCAAACGCTAAAAGACGAACGCCTTGCATGTAACTGATGACCATGATTCCGACCAAGAGCGCCAGCCACCAAAAGAAAAAATGAACAAGAATGATGCCGTAGTAGGTTTCATCGCCGATATGACCTTCAATGGGCCGAGTGGAGCGCAACAACAAGTCATATCCGATCATTTGTTTAAAAAAACTGAATCCATCATAGTGATAGCGGGCAAAAGCCCAAGCGAGCACAGGAACAACGAAGGTGAGCGCTGCCCTCCACCATGCGCGCCAGCGTCCTGACTCCCACTGCCTAGTGATGAGAAAATATAAGACCATGATCAACAGAATGTTCCCCGCATGCCAACTTTTCGTTAAAAAAGCAAGTGAACAGGCAAGGCCCGCTGCATACAACCATCGCGTCTGCCGTCTGGCGGCCAGCAAAGAAAGGATGGATAACGTAAAGAAGAATACAAAGAGCGAATCCGCATCTCCTGTGCGAGCGCAATGGTTGAGAAGATATTGGGTGCTAAGTAGACAAGGCAAGCAATGAGACGATCGCGGCCATGCTTCCAAACCGTTTTTTCACAAATAGCGCAATGGCAACGGCCGTGAGCGTAGCGCAAATGCCAGACATCAGCCGCAAACCAAGCGCGTTCATCCCAACGAGTTTATAGCCAATCATGATCGCCCAGTAGCTAACAGGAGGCTTTAAATTCCAGTAATCAGGATGCCCAAGGTATGTGTTGACGATCAAGTTTCCATGCCTCAGCATTTCGTATGCATTGACGCCATGACGCGCTTCGTCCCAGCTTGAAATCGGGAATGTTCCTAGATGATAAAAGACGTTGTAGACCATCATCGAGAAGATCAACGCCGCCGCTGCATAAAACGAGATGTTTCGTACACTTGGATTTCTCATGCGATCCACTCCTTTATCGGCACGCTGTGCTTCGAAAAAAAGCAACACCGACATAGAAGCTATTACAAGTAGATGAAGATGTCAAGCATGGATGTGTTGGAGAACATGATATTTTTGCCGCCAACAAGGAAAAAACAATCTTCATGGCGAATGAAAAGAAATGAATCATCATTCAGAGGAGGAGAGCCATGGAAACGGTTGTGCTGACATTTGACCAAAACAAAGCGATATTGGAACTGAACCGCCCGCAGGCGTTAAATGCTATGGATGTGCAAATGCTAACGGAACTCGTCGACGCGCTGCGGAAAATCAAGGAAAGTGATGCTTCCGTTGTCGTCATCCGCGGCAAAGGGAGAGGATTTTCTGCGGGTGGCGACATTAAGACAATGCTGGCGGTTGATGACCCGAGCCAATTTCAAACCGTGATGAAAACGATTCAGGAGATGATCATGCTCTTGTATACGATGCCGAAAATCACCGTTTCGCTCATCCATGGCCCAGCGGCCGGCCTTGGGTTCAGCTTTGCCTTGGCGAGCGATTACCTCATCGCCACGAAAGAAGCGCGCTTGGCGATGAATTTCATCGGCATCGGCCTCATCCCAGACGGCGGCGGGCATTTCTTCTTGGCCCAGCGGGTCGGCACGGCGAAAGCCAAACAGATCATTTGGGAAGGAAAACCGATGAGCGCGGACGAAGCGCAGCAGCTCGGGCTGATTGACTTCATCGTCGAAGATGAACAACAGGCGGAACAAGCAATCGCTTCCTTGCAAGAAAAACCGCTTCAAGCCATGATCGCCACGAAAATGTTGTACGTCGAACAAACAAAAGAAGATTTGCTTCGCGTGCTCGAACTCGAAACCGACGCCCAACAGCGCATGCGGCAAACCGAAGACCACCGCGAAGGCGTCCGCGCCTTTTTAGAAAAGCGGAAGCCGGTGTTTCGGGGGAGGTAGGAGAAATGACAATATTTTTGCTTAAAACCGGTCAATCTAGGCCGGTTTTTATATGGGTTTCATTTATTACGAAATCGAAAAAATCATTGAAAGAAAGTGGAAAAAGGATTAGAATAACATTAAAGAGAGCAAGCGCTTTACCTAACGAGCTTGACTACAATAGATGGAGAGAATGATGAGCGATGAAAGTAACCATTTACGATGTAGCAAAAAAAGCGGGTGTATCCATTTCAACGGTATCAAGGGTGCTCAATAATACCGGGCGCATTAGTGAAAGAACGAGAAAAAGAGTCCTTCGGGTAATGGAAGAGCTGCATTATCAACCGAGCATGGTCGCCTCGGCGTTGACTGGGAAGCGGACAAGAACGATTGGCCTTGTCATCCCTGACGTAGCAAACCCATTTTTTTCTGAAATCGCTAGGAAAGTGGAAGATCGGGGGAGAGAACAGGGATTTAACGTTCTGATGTGCAATACGGATAACAACCCGGAGACGGAAGAAATGTATCTTTCTTTATTGCGCCAAAAAAGCGTGGATGGCATCATTATCGGAACCACAACGAACAATTATACAATGATCAAAGAGCTGTTGGAAGAGAATTTCCCTTTGGTTTTTATTGCCCAAGACATCCCGGAGCTGGCCATTAACGTGGTGAGAGTTGATGATTTTTTAGGGGGATATCAGGCTGTCTCGCATCTTGTTTCCCTAGGACATCAACAGATCGCGATCATGCTTGGGAATTTAAGTCGCACAAGCGATAAATACAGGCTGCAGGCCTATCAGCAGGTGCTTCAAGAGAACGGCTTGAAATGCGAAGAATCTTGGATTGTATATACGGACTATTCGATGGCTGATGGAAAAAGGGCGGCGATGGAGCTGTTGCAGTCGACCCCAAGGCCGACAGCGATTTTTGCCTGTTTTGATTCTCTTGCCGTTGGCATTTATCAGGCGGCCAAAGAGTTGGGACTCCGCATTCCCGATGATCTGTCAGTGGTTGGATTTGATAATACGATTTTATCGGCCATTATCGACCCGCCGTTGACGACAGTCGCCCAACCTATTGAAGAAATGGGAAGGCAAGCGGTTGACCTGCTAATTGCCCAAATTGAAGAGACCAATCATACGAAACAGCGGATCATTTTGCCGCCTCATCTAGTGGTAAGGAAATCGGCCTGTCATATCGCTAAAGTGAAATCGTAAGGATGTGAGCAGATTGTTTTTATGGAATAATAGATGTTACCGGAGAAAACGTTAAATTTAATGAGAAGAACAGCTGTAAATAGCTGTTCTTTTATTTTTAATAAAAATTCTATAAATTTAGAAAAAAATACTTGATAAAATAATAGGTTGAGGGTAAAATAAAAAACAAAAGGAAAGCGCTTGCTCAAAAAAGTTCGATGGAGATTAGATTGCACTATTATTAATGGACATAATAACCATTGTTTTCGATGTATTAGAAAGCGCTTCCCTGCTACAACGGAGATGAGGAGGAGAAAATAATGACTCGGGTGAAAGTAGGGATTTTGGGAGCCGGAGGGATTGCCAAGGTACATACGTCGATCCTAAAGAAAGATGAGCGGGTTCAAATTATTGGGGTAGCGGATATTGTGGAAGAAAGAGCCGCTTCATTGGCGAAGGAAGCCGGGGAAGCAAAAGCGGTCAAAAGCCTCGAGGAATTATTTGATCTTGGTGTAGATGCTGTTTACGTGACGACGCCAAACACGATGCATGTTGAGCCGGTACTAAAATGTCTGGAAAACAATGTGCATGTGTTCTCAGAAAAACCGATGGCGACTTCTTTGGAGGGGGCAGAGCAGATCAGGCAAGCGGCTGAACGATCAAAGGCGATTTACAACTTGGGAATGAACCGCCGGTATGCGTCGGTGTATAAAAGAGTCAAGGAATTGGTTGATTCCGGGGAGGTAACCCCCTATTTGGCTCATGTAAAAATGAACCGCGGCGAACTGTTAAATCCTCCTTGGACGGCAAACCCGAAGGTGACGGGAGGCTTCTTGTATGAAACTCCTTTCCATTTGATGGATCTATGCCGTTATTTATTTGGTGAAGTACAAACGGTTTACTGCGAAGCAAAACAAAACATTTCGACAGAGGAATTAGATACATTCGCGATTATGATGACATTTGTCTCGGGGACGATCGTCAATTTTGTGACGTATGCTCATGCTGGATGGAGCTTTCCGTTTGAGAGTTTGGAGGTTTATGGGAAGTATAGCACGGTCGCAACCCAAGAACTCGAAAAAGTCATGTATGCCCCAGGGTTGCAGCAGGCGGCGCACATTCATGATTTCTATCAATTATCCATTGAAGAAAAATGGGGATATAAGGAAGAGGATCGTCTGTTTATTGATGCCATTATCCATGGAACAAAGCCTCCGGTGACAGCTGAAGATGGCTTCCGCTCGATTCAATTGCTAGAGGCGATTTATGAAAGTGCTAAAAACAACGTTATCATAAATTTAAGGGATAGACAAATAAAAAATCCGAGTATCTTACAAAAATAATATAATTGTAGAATTTTTTACATTTAATTAAATTTATCAAAAAACTAAGATAGTAAGATGTATGTACGAGGAGGTGAACTCTTCGAAATCTTAAGCCATCTTTAGAAGGGTGATGAAAAATAGACATTTCTTTTAAATTGACTATCCTCGGTTGCGAAGAGGAGCAACGTTTTATAAGACTTCTCAATTTGAAACGCGGTATGATGAAGCTACACTTTCTGTTAAATCACCAGCCTTTTAGAAAACTCAATGTCTAAGCGTGAGTTGTCTTTATGGATAAAATTGGGTATGGAGGGAGAAAGGTGAAAAAGAGATTAATATCCAATATTTTGTTTGTGGTATTTATCTGTGTAGTACTAATCATTGCAGGATGTGAACAGCCTAGTCTATCAAAGAAGAGCAGTACAGATGTAGATGGGACTAAAATAGTAACAATTAGAGCTCAGACAGCGGGTGCAGAATTGACAAGAGTTGAGAACCTTGTTAAGGCTGCGGAAATGTTAAATAAGGAATTGAAAGAGCAAGGGAAGGATATACAGGTAAAGGTGCAGACAAGTTCGTTTAATGGCAGCTGGGAAGAATATGCTAAGCAATTTATGCTGGCTTTTAAAGCTAAAAAGGAACCAGATATTTATGCAACAGGACATGAAAATATTGGTTGGTTAGCCGATGGGAATTATATAATTCCGTTAGATGAATTAAAAAAGTCGAAGGAGTATTCGGATGTATTCCCTAAATTATGGGAATCTGTAACTTATAGAGGGCACATTTGGGGCGCTTTACAGGACACAGAGGCGAGGCCTGTTTTCTATAATAAGGATGTTTTAAGAAAGCTTGGATGGAGCGAGGAGGAAATAGATAGTCTTCCAGAGAAAGTTCGTAATGGTGAATTTACATTAGAAGATATGACAAAACTAGCGGAAGAAGCGAAAACAAAAGGTTTAGTTCAATATGGGATTATCCACCGTCCAGTTGATGGGCCTGATTTTCAGGCAATAGCTTATAACTTTGGTGGGAAAGTATATGATCCTGAGGAAAACAAAATTGTATTAGATAAAAAAGCGGTGGAAAAACAATTGAACTACTACTATGAAATCGCGAAGAAAAAACTTATTCCAAGCAATCTTACACAGATGGAGTGGAGTAATATCCACAAAATAGTTGTTAACGGAAAAACTTTATTCTACTATGGCGGAATTTGGAACGTGTTTAACTGGGGGCAAGATAACTTCCATGAAAAGTTAGGAAAAGTTGATGCAAAGTGGGTTAATGATCATCTGGGAATGATGTTAATTCCTGCTGCGGAAAAAGGAGGAAAACCTCTTACCCTTTCCCATCCATTTGTGTATACTGTTTCAGCGCAGACGGAGCATCCTGAACTAGTGAAACGGTTGTTAGAACTTGTGGCTACTCCTGCACTACAAACGGAACATAATATAAAAACATTTCATCTCCCTGTTACAAAAGGTGGTGCTGAGCATCCAGATTTTAAAGCGGATGTAACACTAGGAAAAGTAGCATACATGTCTGATTATACAACATTTCCCCCAAATCATGAAGGATTTCCCAAATACTCAAAGGCAGTGTTTAATGCTATTCAAGCGGTTGAACTTGGAAAAAAGACGCCTCGGGAGGCATTGAGAGATTTAGAGGTACAGTTGCAGAATGATCTTGGTGATCAGTTAAAAATCGTAGATTAAAATTGAAAGCAAATGATACCTGGCTCCTGCCAGGTATCTCCCTCTTCACATTCACATTCTCATTCTCGCAGAGATCTTTAATACATCAATATTTTCATTTCAGAGGGAGGTTAATGAAGTGGTTTCTTTTTACAAAAAATGGAAACTACCTGCTATCATGCTAGGGCCGTTTATAATTCTTATATTTCTGTTCTTTTTTCTTCCTGTTCTATTGACAGCTATATTAGCATTCACTAGTATGGATTCTTCTATGAAATGGGATTTTAACGGTTTGGAAAATTTCCGGAGTATTATTACTGACCCTAATATTTTGTTGATTGTAAAAAATACAGCAATTTATGTTTTCTTCACATTTTTGATTAATGTGTTTTTTGGCTTAGCTTTAGGTATTTTAACGACTTACTTTGTTCAAAGGGAATTCATCGGCCTCACTTTCAGAGCTATTTGGATGCTACCACGAATTTCTCCACCGGTCGTGTATATACTTCTTTGGTTATGGTTTTTGACCCTAGTGAATATGGTGTTTTAAATAGTTTGAGATCTTTTTTTGGTATGCCTCCTATTGAATGGCTTTCGGATTACCCGATGATAGCTATTATTTTAGCAAATGGATTGATTGGTGCTTCATTTGGAATGATTATTTTTTCATCTGCCATTAAATCTATTCCGAGAGACTTGTTTCAGGCTGCACAAGTAGATGGTGCTTCACAATGGTCAATTATCAAAGACATCATTATCCCTGCTGTCCGTTGGCCGTTGATGTTTGTTACATTATGGCAATGCTTGTCCTTGCTCACATCGTATGAATATATTCTCCTGTTGACAAATGGTGGACCATTGTTTGAAAGCGAAGTGCTAGCTTTATATTCTTATCACAAAGCTTTTCAAAACTTTGAGTTTGGATACGGGGCTGCTATTTCCCTCGTCCTCGTTTTAATTGCTCTCATCTTTTCGCTGATTACATGGAAAACTTTTGGAATGAAAAAAATGATCAGTTCTTCGAGAATAGAGTAGGGGGTAATAATTATGGAGATAACAGGATATCAAACAGAATCGACGACCATGGTTATATCTTCTTCTAGGTGGAAAAAACGTATTACTTTCATCATTGCCTACGGAGTTTTAGTGCTGACAACGTTGCCTATTATTTTGATGTATTTGTGGCTTTTGGTGAGTTCATTTTTCGAGAAAATGAAATTCGGCTTTATTCCTGTTCATTTTACCTTAGAAAACTGGGAGTTTTTATGGACTAATGTGGAGCATGGAGGGAGCATGCTTCCAAGTATTTGGAGGGCAACTTGGAATTCTTTCGTATTTTCAGGTACCCTTACTATCCTTGAGGTCATTATCGGTGTTATGGCTGGGTATGCTTTAGCCCGGACTGAATTTCCGGGACGTCAAGCGCTAATGAAGACTATATTACTTTTACATGCATTTCCAAGTGTTGCTTTACTGATTGCTGTGTTTTACATTTTAAATTTTATGGGATTGTTCGATTCACTATGGGGGGTTGTTTTAGTTAAGACAGCCTTACAAATTCCGATGACAGCGTGGATCATAAAGGGATTTTTTGATGATGTACCGTGGGATGTGGAATGGGCTGGATTAATTGACGGTTGCAGTCGTTTTAAGGTTTGGTTTTCAATTGTCCTTCCATTGATTAAGCCAGGGATAGCAGCAGTTAGCATTTTTTCATTCTTGTCGGGTTGGTCTGAATTCTTACTGCTGTATACCTTTATTTTAAGTGATGAAAATGTAACCCTGTCGTCTTACTTACAAAAACTTATCAGCGATCCGAATATGGTCAATTATGGGATGTTAAGTGCTGTATCACTGTTTTATATGTTCCCGGTTTTACTGTTTTTCCTTTTTACACAGAAGTCATTGATGCAAATGAGTGCTGGGGGAGGAAAAGGGATATGAAAATTGAACTGAGAAATATTTGTAAATCATTTAACAAAAAAACCAATACTATCGATAACATGAATTTGACGATTAATGACGGGGAGTTCGTTGCTTTGCTTGGACCGAGCGGTTGCGGAAAATCAACGACGATGCTTATGATCGCGGGAATTTATAAGCCAGATAGGGGCGAAATTTATTTTGATGGCCAAATTGTAAATGACTTGGAACCTAAGGATCGGAATATTGGCATGGTGTTTCAAAGCTATGCCTTATATCCGCATATGACGGTTTTAGATAATATTGCATTTCCATTGAAACAACAAAAAGTTCCAAAGGAAGAACGAATAAAACGGGCAAAACGGGCTGCCGAAATGGTACAACTTGAGCATTTATTAGGTCGAAAACCGAGTGAATTATCCGGGGGGCAACAGCAACGAGTTGCTTTGGCACGTGCTATCGTAAAAAGACCCAAAGTATTATTATTAGATGAGCCAATGTCTAATCTCGATGCTAGATTAAAAATCGAAATGAGAGAGGAGATTTCCCGCATCCAAAGAGAATTAGGCATCACAACCATTTTGGTTACTCATGACCAGGAAGAAGCGATGACGATGGCTGACCGTATTGCTGTTATGAAGGAGGGACAGATTATTCAGTACGATACCCCAATGGAATTGTATTATAATCCAAAAAACTACTTTATAGCTCAATTTATCGGAACACCTCCGATGAATTTTCTAAAAGGAAAATTACTGAACAACCAGCTTCATCTACCAAATAGCACTGTTGAATTAGATTGTGAATTTTGGGAGTTCAATAGAAAGGAAACAGAAGTCCATGTAGGTATTCGCCCTTATGATTTAAAATTAGGTAAAAATGGGAATGTTTATATAAAAGGTACTGTAAGTATGGTTGAACTTGTTGGGCATTCAAAAATGATTAGTGTAAAGGTTGGTAATGAACAGGTTCGTTTTTTTGCTGAACCCAATATTAGTATCGAATATGGCTCGGTTATCGAGATATCAACTCAGACCTCATCTATCCATTTATTTGATGCAGTAACGGGAAGAAGTTTAAAAAAAGATGGTATGAACAAGGGGCTTGTTAAAGAATCTGTCTATAACTAAAGGAGAGAAATTAAAAAATGGGTGTTAGTGTAAAATGCAGTGTAGAACATGTTTTGTATAACTCAGCGATTGAATACGTATTACAAGCAGGACAATTAATTAGGAGTCATTTGGGGAATAAAGGAAAAATTGAGCAAAAAAAGAATGCCTTTGATCTGGTAACAGAGGTTGATAGACGAAGTGAAGACTTACTTCGGCGAAAGATTCACAAGGATTACCCTAGCCATTGGATTTTATCTGAAGAAAATTGCGGTCAAGCCAACGCATATGAGATGTTTAAAAATCATGATTCGGATTACGGTTGGATCATCGATCCCATTGATGGTACGACCAACTTTATTCATGGCATCCCGTATTTCGCTATTTCGATCGGAGTTGTAAAGGATGGAGAGCCTGTCATCGGCGTTGTGTTCAACCCAGTCACGGATGAACTTTATACGGCAAGAAAGACATTTGGAGCTTATTTGAATGGACGCCCCATTCGGGTTGGAAAAGAATCGACTTTGGCTGAAGCGGTCATAGCAACCGGATTTCAGGCTAGCGATTTTAGATCGGGGTCTCGTGTCGTTCAACAAATAGACCAATTGGCAGGGAGAAGCCGCAATATCCGTCTATTTGGTTCAGCGAGTCTAGATCTATGTTTATTGGCATCTGGAAGGATCACAGGTTTTTGGCATGATGGTCTAAATCCATGGGATACAGCGGCGGGGATCTTAATCTTGACAGAAGCGGGGGGGAAAGCCACAGATAAAGATGGAAATCCTTATCGCCTCTCTCATGATTCACTGATCGCCTCTAACGGGAGAATTCATGGCGAATTAATAGAAACAATAAAATTATAAAAAATGAGGGATTTTGTTGAAAAGACCATTAATTACTGCTCATACTGGTTGCATGAATACGCCGCCTAATTCTATTGAATCTATATTAGAAGGAATAAAAGCAGGAGCGGATATTATTGAAGTGGATGTTCGTGCTACAAAGGATGGGGTTGCTGTTCTTCTGCATGATGAAAAGATTGTAACTCCAAAGGGAGTAAGGAGGGTAGGAGATTTATCGTTTAAGGAACTCCATGATCTCGATAGATCTAGTAGGATTTTTCGGCTCGAGGAGGCTTTATCGATTGTCAAAGAGCATCACCGGATTATTAATCTAGATGTAAAAGAAGATAGTGCTATTGATCCAATGATAGAAACAATTGAAAAACATAAGATGAGAGATTATGTGATTATTTCTGGATGTGAAAGGGAAAGAGCGAATTATTTAAAAAATCATTACCGTTTATATCAAGTATTACTAAATGTAGGTATAAGTTTGTATGAAACCTATAAGGAGGATTATGAATCCTTTATCAGGAAAACGTGTTGGGAAGCTATTGAAGCTTCATGTTGCGGTATAAACATAAACTATCAATTCTGTGACGAGTCATTGGTTAGTTATGCCACGATTCGTTGTATTCCTGTTTGGGTTTGGACAATCGATGAACCTGATGTAATGAAAAAATTCCTCGATATGGGTGTTTATTCCATAACTACTAATGAAGTAAAAATACTAGTGGAGCTAGGGAACCAAGCGAAATAACTAGGAAACTCCAGGAGGTATTTAAAATGATCGATACGCTTTTATATGAGTGGAAAAAGAGAAATGAGGAAATTACGGGGTTAATCAGGGAAGGAGTTTCTACTAATGATTTCTACCAACTAGCGATTTGCCAATTGGAGTTTCTAAGAAGGGTAATCCCTGATAATGTGAATTATGTATCACGATTAGCGGAGCTCTTGCACTTAGATGGTAATATACGTAGGGCTGGAGAACAGTACCGTCTAGTATTACAGATGGATCCGTTAACTCCGCTTACTGAGAAGGAAACACAGATGATTAGGAAATTTTGTCCAATATTGCTCCTTACCCAGAAAGAATGTTTTCCGTTGAAAGATGTTGTAGCAGTGCATCATCCAACCAAACCAATGATTGGCTATCACTTGTTTTGGGAGGATGACTATGATTTCCCCCTGATGATTATGAACCGTGCGACCATGAAGAAATTTGGATTGAGTACAATCCTGAAAATGAGACCATAACTAATGTTATGTGTTGGTTCCATTCCCGTGTTCTTAGCTCTAAGGATGCGGTCAAAGAGGCATGGGATAACAATCAAAGAGCCATCATTAGAGTTGAGTGGGGGAAGCACGGTTCTCTTTTATGTGGATGGGAAAGTATGAAAGAGCCACTAACAGGTGTGATGCTAGTTGATTGGCTTAAAGAAACTTATGAACATGTAAAGAAAGGCGGACGAGTACCTTCTCATCCATTAAAGAAATATTGGCCCAAAGGATTTGAGGGTACCTTTGAGGAATATATTGATTTTTCCGTAAGACTAGATCCATTAAATTGGCTTGATAAAAAACCCCTCATGTATAAAACAAGATGGGTAAACGCTGTTATATTTACGCAATGTTTACCTTACAACTTTCATCCTAAAATGGAATGGCCGGATCGTTTTCACAAGTTTCCATTCTAAAAATTTTATATATATTCAAAAATAGGAATTTATCAACAACTAAACTTATGGCAATTAAATTGATAACATGTGAGGTTATCCTTCTAATGGTGATAAGATTTTTGGTTGCGGAAGTTATAATCGTTATACCAAATGACAACTAAGGAGGTGGTTATATTGTTTACAATCTCTATCTATACCATTATAGAGAGAACAGTTTTAGCAGCTATACTTGGTGGTATCGTTGGATGGGAGCGCGATTTAAGGGATAAACAAGCAGGGGTAAAAACCCATCTTCTAGTTTCCGTTGGTTCTGCTTTGATTATGATACTTTCAATTTATGGATTTAATGAAACAATAGGTCACTGGAACGCAAGATTTGATCCAGCGCGCCTGGCTCATGGGGTAATAAGTGGTATTGGTTTCTTGGGAGCAGGGGTAATCATGCGTAAATCAAATAGAGTCTCAGGAATCACCACTGCAGCTACCTTGTGGGTTGTTGCTTCCATAGGCTTATGTGTTGGAGCGGGATTTTATGTACCTGCATTGGTGGGAACGGTGATCATTTTGATAAACGCTTTTGTTCTTCGAGGGATAGAGTCAAAGCTGCTATCATCAGCTAAGGCAATTACAATTCATATAACAGTTAAAGACGGAGATGGAATAGATGCGTTAAAGGAAATATCGAACTTTTTCAGAGAGAGCAAGGCAGTAATTAAACATATCTACTTTTTAGATACAAAGGAGCTGAGTGATAATTTAGTTAATATTACATTCCGATTAAAGCTAAAGAGTCAAGATAATCTTATTGGTTTGCTTACTCATTTGAGGGGAATAGAGGGGGTAGAGAAGGTTGAATGTGATGATATTCATATGAGAGTCAAAGAGGTTTTTAACGAGAAAAGTCTGAGTCTTTAATCCTTTTCAGGAGGGGGGAAGTAAATGAAAACGATCCGCTTAACAACCGCCCAAGCATTAGTCAAGTTTTTAAACCAGCAGTACGTGGAGTTCGATGGTCGTGTACAGAAATTTGTCAAAGGTGTTTTTACGATTTTCGGCCATGGTAATGTACTCGGCCTTGGTCAAGCGCTTGAGGAAGATCCCGGAGAGCTCGAAGTGTACCAAGGGCGCAATGAACAAGGAATGGCACATGCGGCGATTGCCTTTGCAAAACAAAAACACCGTCGGCAAATCATGGCATGCACGTCATCCGTCGGTCCCGGGGCGGCGAATATGGTGACGGCAGCGGCGACAGCTTCGGCGAACCACATTCCGGTGTTATTGCTTCCGGGAGATACGTTTGCGACAAGACAGCCCGATCCCGTGCTTCAACAAATCGAGCACTGGCATGATTTGACCATTTCCACAAACGATGCGTTTCGTGCCGTCAGCAAATATTGGGATCGCATCAGCCGCCCCGAGCAGCTGATGCCGGCGATGATTCAAGCGATGCGGGTACTGACCGATCCCGCCAACACCGGAGCAGTCACCATTGCCTTGCCTCAAGATGTGCAAGGGGAAGCGTACGATTTTCCTGAATCCTTTTTCCAAAAACGGATTCACCGCATTGAACGCCGCGTTCCGGCGAAAGCGGCGATTCATGAGGCGGTGGAGCTCATTCGCAGAAAGAAAAAACCGATCATCATTTGCGGCGGCGGCGTCCGCTATTCGGAAGCAGCGGAAGAACTGAAACAGTTTGCCGAGAAATTTCACATTCCTTACGGGGAAACGCAAGCCGGCAAAAGCGCGGTGGAAAGCGCCCACCCATACAATCTCGGGGGAATTGGCGTCACCGGCAACCTTGCCGCCAATATAATTGCGAAGGAAGCCGATTTGGTCATTGGGATTGGCACCCGTTACACCGATTTTACGACAGGGTCGAAACAGCTTTTCCAACATCCTGAAGTAGAATTTTTGACGATCAATGTCTCGGTCTTTGATGCTTGCAAATTGGATGCCGTCCGCGTAGTGGCAGATGCGAAACTTGCTCTTCTCGCCTTAACCGAAGAGTTGGAGAAAATCGGGTATCGATCCGGCTATACGAATGAAATAGACATCGCGAAAAAGGCGTGGGAAGAAGAGCTTAACCGACTGCATCACGTCCGCTACCGCCAGTCGGGCTTTCAGCCGGAGGTGGCCGGCCATCTCGATGAGGTTTTGACTGAGTATTCCGAGTTTTTCGATTCTTCGTTAACGCAAACGGAAGTCATTGGCGCGATTAACGAGTGGATCGATGACGACGCCATTATCATCGGAGCGGCAGGCAGTTTGCCGGGGGATTTGCAGCGCATGTGGGTGGCGCGCCGGCCCAATACGTATCATATGGAGTACGGCTATTCGTGCATGGGGTATGAGATTGCTGGTGCGCTTGGCGTGAAAATGGCGGAGCCGGATAAAGAAGTCTATGCGATGGTCGGCGATGGCAGCTACTTAATGCTTCACTCGGAGCTTGTAACGAGCATTCAGGAAAAGAAAAAAATCAATGTTCTCCTATTTGATAATGGTGGATTCGGCTGCATTAACAACTTGCAAATGGGTCATGGAATGGGCAGTTTCGCCACAGAATTCCGCTACCGCAACGAAGAAACCGGGCGCTTAGACGGGAGCTTGATTCCGATTGACTTCGCGCAAAGCGCGGCCGGTTACGGGGTGAAAACGTATAAAGTGCACACGCTCGAGCAATTAAAAGAAGCGCTCGAAGATGCCAAACAACAATCGGTGTCGACATTGATCGATATTAAGGTGCTTCCAAAAACGATGACCCATGATTATGAGTCATGGTGGCATGTCGGGGTGGCGGAAGTGTCCCGGAACCCAAAAATTGCGGAGGCATACAAGCGGAAAGAACAACAATTGCAAAGGGCAAGAAAATATTGAACAACTGGAGTGAGAGAGATGGAAAAAACGGTTAATCCTTTTCGTATCGGCATTGCCCCGATCAGCTGGGTCAATGATGATATTCCGGGACTGGGTGATCACTATACCCAAGATCAAGTCTTATCCGAAATGGCGGAGCTTGGGTATGTTGCAACGGAAATGGGGCGCCTCTTTTCCCAAGATCCCCCGTCATTGAGGGCAAAACTGAACCAATATGGCATCGAGCTCGCCAGCAAATTCATCGGCGTGCTCTTTTCAGACCGTTCTCGTCTTGAAGAGGAACTCAAGACGTTCCGGTCTTGGGCGGAATATTTGCACGATATGGGATGCAAGTATGCGATTGTCTGCGAGATGGGGGGATCGATGCACTGGGATCCGCGCCGGGCGCCAGAAGAAAAAACGATTCAACGGCTCACGGATTCCGAATGGGAGTCCCTTGTTGACGGATTGCATCGCGCCGCGCATATATGTCAAGAGCTAGGAATGAAACTTGTTTACCACTTTCACGCGGGAACAGTCGTCGAAACGGCGGAAGAGATCGATCGCTTAATGGAGTTGACGGATCCGAATCTTGTCCATCTCTTGTATGACACAGGGCATGCGTTATATGGCGGATATGATCCAGTTGAACTGTTGCATCGGTATGCGGATCGCATTCAATACGTTCATTTGAAAGACGTAAGGCACGATGTGCTCGAGCTGGTGAGACGGGAACAACTCGACTTTCGCACGGCGGTGTTGCGTGGCATGTTTACGGTTCCTGGAGATGGATGCATTGACTTTGTTCCGATTTTTGCCAAATTGATTGAGATGGACTATAACGGCTGGATCATCGTCGAAGCAGAACAGGACCCGGCTGTGGCGCACCCGTACACGTACGCCAAAATGGCCAAAGAATATATTGACCGCCTTGTTCATCATCTCTTGGCGGCCCAAAAGCGGTAAGGGGGGAGGATGAAACGATGAGCCGACTGATCATACCAAGCCATTCGCCGAATGAAGAGGGGAACGTCGTCCGCGTAACGCCGGAATCGGCGGGATGGGAGTATGTTGGATTTGAAGTGTATGCGTTAACAAAAGGACAAACATTGCGAAAAGAGACGATCGATCAGGAAGCCTGCCTTGTTCTTCTCAAAGGAAAAGCTAACATACACACAAGACATGAACGGTGGGAAAATATTGGATTGAGAATGGATGTTTTTGAGAAAATTCCGCCATACTCCGTCTATGTCCCGTCCAATGATGTTTATGAAGTTCAAGCATTGACTGATTTGGAATTGGCCGTTTGTTTAGCGCCAGGGAAGGGAACGTATCCAGCCCGTTTGATTCCGCCAAGCGAAGTAGGAGTGGAAATGCGCGGGGCGGGAAACATTGAACGGCGGATACATAATATTCTTCCGGAGTCTAAACCGGCTGACAGCTTGCTTGTCGTTGAGGTATTTACGCCGGAAGGAAACTGGTCGAGTTACCCACCGCATAAACATGACCAACACAATTTGCCGCATGAATCTTATTTAGAGGAAACGTATTATCATCAAATCAATCCGGACCATGGTTTTATGGTGCAACGGGTCTATACTGATGACCGTTCCATTGATGAAACGATGGTCGTGAAAAACGGAGATGTTGTTTTGGTGCCGAAAGGCTATCACCCGGTTTCGGCTCCCCCGGGTTATGAGGGGTATTACTTAAACGTCATGGCCGGGCCCGTACGGACGTGGAAGTTCCGCAATGATCCGGACCATGAGTGGGTGATGGAAAGCAAACTCGCGGCCAAACAGAAGTAGAAACGATCTAAAAAGACGACAGGAAAGAGGCGGTTCGATGAATTTACTCCCATTTGACGAGCAAAAACCGTTGGATTTTATCGCTGTCGGCCGACTATGCATCGATTTAAATGCCAATGAGATTCACCGGCCGATGGAAGAAACGGTGACGTTTACGAAATATGTCGGCGGATCTCCGGCGAATATTGCCATCGGCATGGCCCGGCTTGGCATGAAAACAGGGTTTATCGGCCGAGTGGCCGACGACCAAATGGGCCGATTTATCGTTCAATACTTAAAAAACAATGGCATTGATACATCCCATGTCATTACCGACAAGTCCGGCAGTGTAACAGGCTTGGCGTTCACCGAGATTAAGAGTCCGACCGACTGCAGCATCCTCATGTATCGCGATAATGTCGCTGATTTGAAACTGGAACCGAACGACATTCATGAAGACTATATTCGGCAGGCAAAATGCTTATTGATTTCCGGGACGGCTTTGGCGAAAAGCCCGTCAAGAGAAGCGGTGTTTTTAGCGTTGGAATATGCAAGACGCCATGGAGTCGTTGTCTTTTTCGATTTGGATTATCGCCCTTATACGTGGCAATCCAAAGAGGAAACGGCGATTTATTACAACTTGGCCGCCGAAAAATGCGACGTGATCATCGGCACGAGAGAAGAATTTGACATGATGGAGCAGTTTGCTGTTCATCAGCATGATGACGAGAAAACGGCGCAAAAATGGTTTGATTATCACGCGAAAATCGTCGTCATTAAACATGGCAAAGATGGATCGATCGCCTATACGAAAACAGGGGAAACGTTTGTCGGTACGATTTTTCCGGCGAATATTGTCAAAACGTTTGGAGCAGGCGATTCTTACGCTGCTGGGTTTATCTACGGATTAATGAATGGATGGCCGATTCCAAAGGCGATGGAATATGGTGCAGCTGCTGCTTCGATTGTCATCTCGAGCCATAGTTGTTCCGATGCAATGCCGACGTTAGATCAAATTGAACAGTTCATTCAACAACATAAAAGCAGCTCGACCGCTGCAAAATCATAAATGAAAGGGGATCGACGAACATGACAATGACAACGGGAGTACAAACTTTAAAAAACTATATTGGTGGGCAATGGGTGGAATCTCGTTCTGCGAAGACAGAAGCGGTTCCAAACCCTGCGACAGGCGAAGTGCTCGCTTACGTTCCGATTTCGACCCGCGAGGATTTGGATCGTGCGGTTGCGGCAGCAAAAGAAGCGTTCAAGACATGGAGCAAAACGCCAGTGCCGCGCCGGGCGCGAATCTTATTCAAATACCAGCAGTTGCTTGTTGAACATTGGGAAGAGCTGGCCCGGTTGGTGACGTTAGAAAACGGCAAAAGCTACAACGAAGCCTATGGGGAAATTCAGCGCGGAATTGAATGCGTAGAATTTGCGGCAGGTGCGCCGACGCTCATGATGGGAAGACAACTTCCTAGCATTGCGACCGGCATTGAATCAGGAATGTACCGTTATCCAATTGGTGTCGTTGGGGGCATCACGCCGTTTAACTTCCCAATGATGGTGCCTTGCTGGATGTTCCCGCTAGCGATTGCGTGCGGAAACACGTTCGTCCTAAAACCGTCCGAACGCACACCGATGTTGGCCAATCGCCTAGCTGAACTTTTTAAAGAAGCCGGGCTTCCAGATGGAGTACTCAACATCGTTCACGGGGCGCATGATGTCGTGAACGGACTTTTGGAGCATCCAGATGTGAAGGCGATCTCGTTCGTCGGTTCCCAACCAGTCGGCGAGTATGTGTACAAAACAGCAGCGGCTCATGGCAAACGTGTTCAGGCGTTGACAGGAGCGAAAAACCATTCGATCGTCATGCCGGATGCGGACTTGAAAGTGGCTGTCCGTGAAATTATTAATGCGGCGTTCGGCTCGGCTGGAGAGCGGTGCATGGCGGCGTCGGTTGTTGTCGCGGTTGGGGACATTGCTGATGAATTAGTTGAGAGATTAGTAGCGGCCGCAAATGAAATTAAGATAGGCAACGGATTGGAGGAGAGCGTCTTTTTAGGCCCGGTCATTCGCGAAGCTCATAAACAACGGACGGTCAACTATATTGAACTGGGAGAAAAAGAAGGAGCTATTTTAGTGCGCGACGGGCGAAAAGATGCTGCTGTCCAAGGCGAGGGATACTTTATCGGACCGACCATCTTTGACCGAGTCACCACCGACATGACGATTTGGAAAGATGAAATTTTTGCTCCTGTTCTTTCGATTGTGCGGGTTAGCACGTTGGATGAAGCCATTGAAGTGGCCAACAAGTCTCCATTTGCCAACGGGGCATGCATTTACACAAGAGATGGCGGAAATGTCCGTAAGTTCCGTGATGAAATCGATGCCGGGATGTTAGGGGTCAACTTAGGGGTCCCAGCACCGATGGCCTTCTTCCCGTTCTCTGGGTGGAAGAATTCGTTCTACGGCGATCTTCACGCTAACGGCATGGACGGTGTGGAGTTTTATACACGTAAGAAAATGCTCACTGCTCGCTGGTAAGAGCGATGGAAAAACGATCAGGCGCCTTAGGGCGCTTGATGCTTTTTCACGAATGTGTAAACAGAAAGGGGAATCGAAATGCCGCTTGTCTCAATGAAGGAAATGTTACAATGTGCTTTACAGGGAAACTATGCTGTCGGCCATTTTAACGTGAACAACTTAGAATTCGCCCAAGCCATTCTCCTAGGGGCCGAAGAAGAGGAAGCACCCGTCATTTTGGCTGTGAGTCCGGGATATATCGGGCATCTTGGCGGACTCCGGACGGCAGCGGCCATGGTTAAAGAACTCGTGAAAGAATACCGCATTACTGTACCTGTCGCTCTCCATTTAGACCACGGCTCCTCCTATGAGCAATGCCTCGAAGCGATGGAAGCTGGGTTTACATCCGTGATGATTGATGCTTCCCATTTCCCTTTGGAAGAAAATATTTCGATGACAAAAAAAGTTGTTGAGGCGGCTCGGTTTTTTGGTGTCTCCGTTGAAGCAGAGGTCGGAAGAATCGGAGGGCAAGAGGATGACGTAGTGGTCGATGAAGCGGAAGCGATGTACGCCATTCCGGAAGAATGTGAGCGGTTAGTCAAAGAAACCGGAGTTGACTGCCTAGCACCGGCATTAGGTTCGGTTCACGGTCCGTATAAAGGGAAACCGAAATTAGGATTTGCGCAAATGGAACAAATCCAGCGCTTAACTGGCGTGCCGCTTGTGCTGCATGGAGGAACAGGAATCCCCTTGGAGGATATTCGCAGAGCCATTTCGTTAGGAACAGCTAAAATTAATGTCAACACGGAAAATCAATTGGCGTTTACTAGGGGAGTTCGTTCTTTACTCAATGAGAATAACGGCCTGTATGATCCGAGAAAATACCTTGGGGCAGGAAGAGAAGAAGTAAAACAGACCGTAAGACAAAAAATTCGCGAATTCGGTTCGGTAGGGAAAGCGAAAGAAGGGGTGTTGTCTTCATTGTAAAAAGAACGATGCACAAGCTGTCGCGCCGGAAGCCAAGCGGTTCGAACAGGCGCAAAGCCCGCTGAAAAGGGGCCAAGCTTCATGAGAAAATCACCAACTGCCGGAACGATTTCCCGAACAAACTGTCCACCCGCTTGATCGGCGAAAATCAAGTAGTGTGCATGGAGGACTTGTGCGTGCCGAACATGCAGAAGAATCGCAAACTGGCCAAACGCATTTCCGATTCCGCATGGGGGACGATCGCTCAGGGGAGTGGAATATATAGCGAAATGGTAGGGGCGGACGGTGATCCGTGTCGGCTACACGTTTTCATCGAGTTAATGGTGCTCGTGGCTGCGGGCATTGGCAGGTGGAGGTGAAATCGTTCAACATCCGTTCGAGGGCGTGCCGAAACTGCGGAGTCGAACGCGACCGGGATCACAACGCTGCTCGAAATATTTTGCAGGAAGGGCTTCGTTTGCAGTTATTGAACTGCGGGACAGGGATGGCTTGGTGAACCGCCTCCCGTAGAGTGGAAGTTCCCAAGAATCTCTCACCTCTAAGTGTTAGCGTAGGCGGGCGAACGTTCAATGTCTAGAAGGGGCGGATAACCCAGAACCGTTATATGCGATTTCCCTTCCGAGAACTTCAATACTACAAGCACAATTTGATGAGCGTTTGCTCGGAGGAATGGTAAAAAGAGCAGGTCAAGTGCTGAGGTGCGATGATTCTGATTGGGACGGAGGATTATATCGAAATACTCCACCTACTGCCAAACCGTTCGAGTTTACAGCTATCCCTTATTACGTATGGGATAACCGGCAGCCGGGTCAAATGATTGTCTGGATTCCTGAAGCATAACAAGATAGTAGAGGGAGTCACGACAAAGGGTGTTTGCTCCTTCTCAGAGAAACAAGAGATATAGAATTATGAATCTGTTGATACGTATATTGTATATTTATAGTAGTGACAAAGGGGTGTCTCGCTGCTTTTGAGACACCTCTTTTGTTTTGGATTTTGATGCTGAGACATGACACATGAATAAGGAGCGTTTCCACCTCCCCTATTGCACTTAGAATAAACGTCACCTATACTTAGGGAATAATACGTCATCCCATTGGTTTCGATTGATGAAAGTTTTTATTAAAGAGATTTGAGAATATTGCAGGGGGGAGGGTTAATATGAAAAAATTAGCAATTATTTATGTCTGCTTGATTGGTTTGTTTCTTCTTTATATATATCGCTATCATTTCGAAATTTCTCACCTTCGTTTATCCTCCCAAGAAGAGACGGCATTTCAAGGCAAACCTAACGAAAAATACGTCATGATCACCTTCCAATCAGGAATGGATTATTGGAAGCGCTGTCTCAAAGGGTTTGAAGACGCCGCTGAGGAGTTGAACGTCTCTGTAGAATATCGCGGAGCGACACAGTATGATGTCAATGAACAAGTGACGGTGCTAGAACAGGTGATCGCAAGGAAGCCAGCGGGTATTGCTATTTCAGCGATTAATCCGACAGCGTTGACGAAAACGATCAACAAGGCAGTGGAGAAAGGAATTCCAGTTGTGTTGTTTGATTCGAATGCTTCGGGAAGCAAGGCGTTTTCGTTTTTAGGGACGAATAACTATAATGCTGGAGTGACAGCAGCTCATGAAATGGCGAAACTGTTGGGGAATAAAGGGAATGTCGGGATCATTACTTCGCCTTATCAGCTTAATCACCAAGAGAGAACAAGAGGGTTTATCGAGACAATTTATCAAAAATACCCACAAATGCATGTGGTGGCTGTAAAAAATGGGAAAGGGGATGTTAGGGCTTCCAAACAGGCGGCGATAGAGATCTTAGAGGATTACCCAGATGTGCAGGGGATCTTCGCAACGGAAGCGAATGGGGGAGTTGGCATGGCCGAGGCCGTTGTGATGTTGAATAAAAAGCATGTAAAATTGATTAGTTTTGATACGGAAAAACAAACGTTAGATTTGGTGAAGAAGGGTGTCATTGCTGCGACATTGGCGCAAGGAACATGGAATATGGGATACTGGTCGCTGCAGTTTTTATTTCAACTTCATCATCGCCTTACGTCTTCTTCGCGGTCAGGGGATTTGCCTCTGCCGGTGTATGTCGATACAGGGATCACGGTTGTTACGAAAGAAAATGTGGATCGTTTTTATGCCAGATAAAGAAGAAATGAGTGATCGATGTTGGGAGTACGAAAACGTTGGCGAGTTCGTCATTGGCCGATACGGTACAAGTTTGTTTCCTTGTTGCTGATTTCTATGATTGTCCCTGCTCTCGGGCTTGGAGGCCTAGTGAGCTGGGCGGTTGACCGAATCATCGAGCGGCAAGTTAACGAAAATACGTTACAGTTAATTAGCCAAGTCAATAGAACATTAGAGTTTTATGTTAATAATATGCAAAATATTACGTATTTAATTGCATTTAATCCTGAGACGAAAGCATTTTTTGACCGCTCCACCTCTAGTGATGAGTATGAGATTCGTCAGTTTTTGCAAGGGATTACAACGTTATATCCTGAAATTGCTGGAATCTTGGTTGTCAACCAACATGGCGATTATATTAGCAATGAAATGTACAGCCGCTCCTCGCAACCGTTGACAGAGGAATCGTGGTATCAGGAGGCGGTTAAAAATAAAGGGATTTTTAAAATGATTGGCCATCCTGGTGGGCGAAATGTCCTTTCCCATGCCAATTATTCAAGCGAAGAGGTCGTATCCGCAGTACGGGCGATTTTAGAGCCTGAGACACAAAAGGTGAAGGGAGTCGTGCTTATTGATTTAAAGCTGCGAGTCATTGCAGAAGCGACAAAAAACGTCCGTCTTGGGAAATGGGGACATTTGCTAGTGATAGATGAGCGAGGCGAGAGTATTTATACTCCAAGCCCATCGCCGCTTCGAACAATTCCGCTGCGATGGGTTCAAGGGAATAGTGGTACGTTTTCGAAAGAAATAAACGGACAACATATCCAGTTGATTTATCAACGCTCCCCGTTTACCAATTGGACGATTATCGGAGTATTTTCTGGCAATGAATCGGCGTTAGAAGTGATGGAAATCCGTTTTTATATCATCAGCTTCATCTTTTTCGTCTGTTTTATTGCGCTCGGCGCCTCGTATTACTTATCTTTTTCGTTATCGCGCCCAATCAGCCAGCTAACAGCTTTTATGAAAAAAGCGCAAGCAGGCGATTTAACGGTCCGTTATCATGATGAACGTATGGATGAAATTGGGATATTAGGCCGAAGCTTCAACCATATGTTGGATCAAATGCAACGTTTTATTTCTTTGGCAGAATGGCAGGAGCGACAGCGTTGGGAAGCGGAGTTGCGGGAGCTGCAGGCCCAAATTAAGCCGCATTTCCTTTACAATACGTTAGATACGATTCAGTGGATGGCGCGAAAAAAAGGGGCGGATGATGTAGCGGAAGTGGTGGGTGCGCTGGCAAAGCTGTTCCGCATCGGGTTGAGCAAAGGAAGGAACATGATTCTTTTCGCTGAGGAGATCGAACATATAAAAAGTTACTTGCACATTCAGAAAGTTCGTTATAAAGATAAGTTAAACTACACATTTGATATTCCTGAACATTTGCAACAGTTCTATGTGTTAAAATTGTTGTTGCAGCCAATTGTGGAAAATGCTATTTATCATGGCATTAAACAGCGAAGAGGACCGGGGCATATTTCGATTCAAGCAGAAGAGCGAGATGGAACGATGTATATTCGCGTGAAAGATGATGGGATTGGAATGTCCCGGGAGCGGCTTGAGGAGCTGCGGAAAAGTCTAACGATTGACTTTACAGCGGGAGATCAGGAAGGCAAGATGAGAAATATAAAAGGATACGGAATGGTCAATGTACAGGCTCGGTTGCAATTAACATTCGGTCCGTCTTATCGGTTGTATATTGACAGTGAAGAAGGGAAAGGAACGACCGTGATGATTGTGCATCCAATGATCATGAACCTCTCTTAGGAGGGACGAAGAAATGTGGAAAGTGCTAATTGCGGATGATGAGATGATTATTCGTGAAGGAATTCGAGAATCGATCGACTGGGCTCAATTCAATATGGAAGTGATCGCGGAAGCGGAAGATGGGGAAGAGGCGCTAGAATTAGCGATAAAACATGAAGTGCACGTATTATTTGTAGATTTGAGCATGCCGATTATGGACGGGCTGACACTTATGAAACATGTGCGAGAGAGGCTGCCGCACTGCCATATGATCGTGATTACTGGTTACGATGAGTTTTCATATGCGCAAGAAGCACTCCGTCTCCAGGTGGATGATTACTTGTTAAAACCAACGGACCCAAAGCAATTGCGCGAAGTAGTGGCGAAGGTGAAAGAGAAACTTGAACGTGAGCATCAGGAGAGAGGATATGTAGAGCTATTAACGAGTCAAGTACAAAAAAATGTCGGGTTGCTTCGCCAGCAATTAGGAGTCGAATGGGTAGAAGGAAGATTGAGGGAAGAGGAAATGATGAGACAGTTGCCTTTGCTTGGCCTTCCATCATTTTGTCCTGTTCAAGTTGTTGTCATTCAATGGTTCTCGTTTAAAAATCAACCCATTATGAACGATCGGGATCGATACATTCTTTTGTTTGCGATAGAAAACATCGTGTCTGAATTGTTGGTGAATCATGAAATGTTGGTTTTTCGCGATTCAAATGGGTTCGTTGTTGTCATAGTTTGGACACCGATTAGTGAAGAACAGCGTAGGGGGATTGAAGCCGCATTAAAGCAATATTTGTACATTGGAGCTAGCGCTTATATGGAAATGGTAGAGGGAGGGGTGACCGGGGTGATTTCGGCGTATGAAAAATGTAAGAGGAAGATGGAGGAAGAAAAGCGTCTTTCTCCGGTTGTCCGCCGCGCCAAACAGTATATACAGACACATTTTAGCCAGTCAGAACTGACACTTGAGTCGGTTGCTCAATTTCTCAATGTCTCTCCCATTTACCTGAGCCGAATGATCAAGCAAGAGCTAGGCATTTCTTTTGTTCACTTATTGACGAAAATTCGACTGACGAAGGCGGTTGAGCTACTTTTATCTACGGAACTACCTATTCACGAAATTGCCGAGCGAGTCGGCTATGATACACAACATTATTTTAGCACGGCCTTTAAAAAAGCGATGGGAGTGCCTCCAAACCAATATCGGAAGATACATCTAGAACGTGAGGCATAGCTAGTAGCAAAACAGATCACGTTTTCTTTTTGCGGGAGCTGACCTCAAAAGCCGCCTGCCTTCCACAGACATACTAGATATCGATTCAAGGAAGATTCATTGTTTACATATGGTAATCAAAAAGGGTGTCCCAATTTGTAGGGACATCTTTCTTTTTTTGAAAACGCTTCAATAAAGTTAAATTTTTATAAAAATCGTTAATTGATTAAAAAGACGTACAATTTAATCAATGATATAGTAAAAGCACGAAGAAAATATACGTACAAATTTTAGGAGGGGGAAAAATGAAAAGGTTTTTATCTACACTAACGTTACTGTTCCTTGTATTGGCGTTGTCTGCATGTGGCGGCATCGGAACGAGTGGCGGAAAGAACGCTGGGTTTGTCGGTATTTCGATGCCAACAAAGTCATCGGAGCGCTGGGTGCGTGATGGGGAAAGTATGGTGAAAGAGTTTGAGAAGCTCGGTTATAAGACGGATTTGCAATATGCTGAAGACGTAGTCGAAAACCAGGTATCTCAAATTGAAAATATGATCACCAAAGGCGTTAACGTGTTAGTCATTGCACCGATTGATGGGGAAGCGTTGACCGACGTATTGGAAAAAGCGAATAAACAAGGGATTAAGGTGATTTCGTACGACCGCTTAATCAAGAATAGCAAGTATGTGGACTACTATGCGACATTCGACAACTTTAAAGTTGGTGTGCTGCAAGGCCAATACATTGAACAAAAGCTTGGTCTTAAAGAAGGAAAAGGCCCGTTCAATATTGAGTTGTTTGCTGGATCTCCAGATGACAATAACGCTTATTTCTTCTTTGATGGAGCCATGTCGATTTTAAAACCGTACATCGATTCAGGAAAGCTAGTGGTAAAAAGCGGTCAAACAAAATTCGACCAAGTTGCAACACTCCGTTGGGATGGGGCGACAGCTCAAGCGCGTATGGATAACTTGCTGAGCGCGCATTATACGGACGCTCGTGTTGATGCCGTACTGTCTCCGTACGACGGTATTAGCATCGGGGTCATTTCTTCCTTAAAAGGGGTCGGTTATGGGACCGCGAGCAAACCGATGCCGGTAATCACGGGACAAGATGCGGAATTGGCTTCAATAAAATCGATTATTGCTGGTGAACAAACACAAACGGTATTTAAAGATACGCGGGAATTGGCGAAAAAAGCTGTTGAGATGGCTGATGCAGTATTGAAGGACAAAAAGCCGGAAGTAAACGACACCAAAACATATGATAATGGGGTAAAAGTCGTGCCGTCTTACTTGTTGGAACCGATTTCCGTCGATCAATCGAATTATGAAAAAGTGCTAGTCGATAGTGGCTATTACAAAAAAGAAGATTTGAAATAAGCTTGAGAGAAAAAGCGGATATAAGGGCTGCCGTCCCTTATATCCGTGCTCTCTTACGAGGAGGCGGGGGAGTATGTGTGCATTTATTTTGGAAATGAGGGGGATTACGAAACAATTTCCCGGAGTGAAAGCGCTTGATAATGTGAATTTAAAGGTGCGAGAAGGAGAAATTCATGCGCTTTGCGGGGAGAATGGGGCAGGAAAATCGACATTGATGAAAGTGTTAAGTGGCGTTTATCCACATGGGACGTATGACGGGGAAATTTTATTTAAAGGAGAAGTATGCAAATTTAAAGATATTAAACAGAGCGAGCAATTAGGGATTGTCATCATCCATCAAGAGCTTGCCCTAATCCCCTATTTGTCCATTGCTGAAAACATTTTTTTAGGGAATGAACGGGCGAAAAAAGGAGTCATTAACTGGAACGAAACGTTTGCACAAACAAAAGAGCTGTTGCAGAAAGTTGGATTGGATGAATCCCCCCACACGTTGGTCGGTCAACTTGGAGTCGGCAAACAGCAATTGGTGGAAATCGCGAAAGCATTATCCAAAGAAGTAAAATTGCTTATTTTGGATGAGCCGACGGCGGCATTGAATGAAGATGACAGTGAAAATTTATTAAACTTGCTTTTAGAGTTTAAAAAACAAGGTTTGTCTGCCATTATTATTTCTCATAAGTTGAATGAAATTGCCAAGGTCGCCGATTCGATCACGATTTTACGGGATGGAAAAACGATTGAAACATTGGATATGAAGCGCGATGAAGTGACCGAGGATCGAATCATTCGCGGAATGGTGGGGCGTGATTTAACGAACCGTTATCCGACAAGAACGCCGAAGATCGGTGAAGTTATATTTGAAGTAAAAAACTGGACCGTACATCATCCTGTTTATCCCGAACGCAAAGTAATTGATAATGTTCATTTGTCAATTCGCAGAGGAGAAATTGTGGGAATCGCCGGTCTCATGGGGGCAGGTCGAACTGAATTGGCCATGAGCATCTTTGGTCGATCATACGGAAAGAAAATCAGCGGTGAGATATGGAAAAATGGGGCCAAAATCGATGTAAGCGATGTTAGTAAAGCCATTGCCAACGGGATCGCTTATGTAACCGAAGACAGGAAAGGAAATGGCCTTATCTTAATGGAAGACATTCGGAAAAATATTACGCTTTCTCGCTTAGGAAAAATCTCGAACCATTTTGTGGTCGATGAAAATAAGGAAATTATTGAATCGGAACGATTCCGTAACCAATTCAAAATTAAAACCCCAAGCGTGTTTCAAAAAGCGGAAGCGCTTAGTGGTGGAAATCAGCAAAAAGTCGTTTTAAGTAAATGGATTTTTGCCGAACCGGATATTTTGATTTTGGATGAACCGACAAGGGGAATTGATGTAGGGGCGAAATATGAAATTTATACGATCATTCATCAGTTGGCGAATGCAGGGAAAGGCATTTTAATGATTTCTTCCGAGCTTCCAGAAATTCTCGGGATGTGCGACCGGATTTACGTGATGAGCGAAGGACGCATCACTGGTGAAGTTGTACGGGAAGAAGCGACACAGGAAAAATTAATGAGACTAATGACAAAAACGGCTATTCGGGAGGGAGTATAAGATGGAAGCACCGATGCAAAAAACAGTACACCAACCTTCAAAGCGGTCAACAAAGGACGAACGGTTAACTTTCAAACAGATGATAAAAAGCAATATGAGAAGCTATAGCATGGTGATCGCTCTCGTCTTGATCATGTTATTGTTTCAATTATTAACGGGAGGCATTTTATTAAGGCCGCTAAATATTACGAACTTAATCTTGCAAAACAGTTATATTTTAGTGTTGGCTGTTGGAATGATGCTTGTCATTATTACTGGACATATCGACTTATCGGTCGGATCGGTGGCAGCCTTTGTCGGGGCTTTGGCTGGCATTCTTATGGTTCAACATCATGTACCGGTTTGGATGACAGTTCTCATTTGCTTAGTGCTAGGAGCCTTGATTGGGGCATGGCAAGGATTTTGGGTTGCCTACGTGAAAATCCCGGCGTTTATTGTGACGTTGGCAGGCATGTTACTGTTTCGCGGGTTGACGATGGTCATTTTAGAGGGGCAATCAATCGCCCCGTTTCCGAAAACATTCCAAAATATTAGTTCTGGGTTTCTTCCGGATCTATTTAATGGGGGATCTCTTCATCTTTTCACTCTTGTGGTCGGTTTAGCGATTTCTGTCTTATTTATCGCATTGGAATGGCGAAAACGAAACGGCCAAAAAAAATACGGCTTTGCGGTCAGTCCTGCCCCGGTGTTTGGGATAAAAATGGCCGTCATTGTTGCCGTTATTATGATCTTCTCTTATATTTTGGCGACGTACGAAGGAATTCCGACAATCTTAGTTATTTTGGCTGCGTTGATCATCGCTTATTCATTTGTCGCTAATCGAACGGTCGTTGGGCGTCACATTTATGCTATTGGCGGCAATGAAAAGGCAGCCCAACTGTCAGGGATTAAAACAAAACGTGTCACTTTTTGGGTGTTTGTGAATATGGGGGTATTGGCCGCTTTGTCCGGACTAATTTTTGCTGCCCGTCTCAACGCAGCGACGCCAAAAGCAGGAAATTTGTTTGAACTCGATGCCATCGCGGCATGCTTTATTGGAGGTGCATCTGCTTATGGCGGCGTCGGTACGATCGGTGGGGCGATCATCGGTGGTCTTGTCATGGGCGTAATGAATAACGGGATGTCCTTACTTGGACTGGGCATCGACTGGCAACAAGCCATTAAAGGACTTGTTCTGCTTGCCGCTGTTGCCTTTGATATTTACAACAAAAACAAAGCTGCGTAAGCAAAACAAAGGGTCAAGCCAATCTGCTTGGCCCTTTGTTATTAAAAATAGATACGAACAAATGAGAATTGCTATAATAAAATTAATTTGTATCTCATTTTTGTCGTTGAGGTGGACTTATGAAGGAGAAAATGGTGCCAAAATATGTGCAATTAAAGCAAGAAATTTTATCTTGGATCGTGTCTGGAAAAATGAAGCCGGATGAGAAAATTCCAACTGAGCATGAAATCGCCAACCAGTTTCAGTTAAGTCGTCATACGGTTCGGCAGGCGCTCGGGGAGCTCGAGAAGGAAGGGTGGCTGTACAAAATTCAAGGGAGCGGCACATTTGTGTCCCGGCCGAAGTCAAAAGAACAAGTGGATACGAAAACCATTGGGATCATCACTACTTATATTTCCGACTATATTTTTCCGCATATTGTCCGCGGGGCGGAGGAGACGTTGCGGGAAAAGGGATACCGTCTTTTGCTGGCCAGTACGAATAATGATAAACAGCGAGAGAAAGAGCAGCTTGAGGAGATGATTCGAGAACCATTAAGTGGGTTGATCATCGAGCCAACCAAAAGTGCACAAGGGAATCCGAACCTAGGCTACTACTTGTCGCTCAATAACCTCCATATTCCGTATGTCATGATTAACGCTCGCTATTTGGAAGTGAGCTGTCCATGCGTGAAAATGGATGATGAGCAGGGCGGATTTTTATTGACCGATCATCTTATTCGTTTAGGGCACCGCCGGATTGCTGGTTTCTTTAAAACCGACGATTTGCAAGGAGTGGACCGTTTGCGCGGCTTTATTCGCGCTCACCAGCAACACGAGATGCCTGTTGCAACAGACTATCTTCTTTCTTATGCAACAGAGGAGAAAATGACAAAACCGCTTGAGGTGGCAAGACAGTTTTTGCAACGCCCAAAAGGGGAGCGACCAACTGCCTTTGTCTGCTATAACGATGAGCTGGCGATTTTACTTCTTGAGGTGATTCGTCAACAAGGATTATCCGTTCCTGATGACCTTTCGATCGTCGGGTTTGATGACTCGACGTTTGCGACAGCGACGGAAGTGAAGTTAACGACGATCCGTCATCCAAAAATGGAAATGGGGATCGAAGCAGCGCAACTGCTTATTCAAATGATCGAACAGCCAACGGCTGAAACGATCAGGGATATTATTTATAAACCTGAGTTAATTGTCCGGAACTCTACTAAAGAAATATAAAAATATGTCCAAAATAAAGAAAAAAGTATGGAAAAATTGTACGTACAAAATTATAATGGAGGTGAAGAGACTTTTATAGGGAGTGGGAGTTATGCTTGAGGAGCTGAAACGGGCTGTATTTGAGGCCAACCTGCAGCTCCCACAATACCGCCTTGTGACATTTACATGGGGAAATGTGAGCGGGATTGACCGGGAGCGCGGGTTGGTTGTCATTAAGCCAAGTGGGTTGGCGTATGACAGACTGACTGCGGAAGATATGGTGGTCGTGAATTTAGACGGCGAGGTGGTGGAAGGAGAGTGGAAACCGTCATCGGACACTCCGACCCATCTCTGGCTGTATAAACAATTTCCGGGAATCGGAGGAATTGTGCATACCCATTCGACTTGGGCGACTGTTTGGGCGCAGGCCGGGAAAGGGATTCCTCCGTTGGGGACGACGCATGCCGACTATTTTTATGGCGAAATCCCGTGCACTCGGCCGATGACCAATGAGGAAATTCAAGGGGAATATGAACTCGAAACCGGCAAAGTGATCACCGAAACGTTCCGCTTCCTCGACCCATTGCAAGTGCCAGGCGTTTTGGTGCATGGCCATGGACCATTTGCCTGGGGAAAAGATCCAGCAAACGCAGTCCACAATGCCGTCGTTTTGGAAGAAGTGGCGAAAATGGCGGCAAGAACGTACATGCTCAATCCAAATGCACAGCCGATCAGCCAGTCGCTGCTTGACCGTCATTATTTACGCAAGCATGGTGTAAACGCTTACTATGGACAATAAGGGAGGGAGACTGCGATGGGGAAAAAGTACGTCATCGGTATTGACTATGGGACGGAATCGGGGCGCGCAGTTCTCGTTGATCTAGAGGGAAACGAAATTGCGGATCATGTCACTCCGTATCCTCACGGAGTCATTGATGAAGTATTGCCGGAATCGAACGTACAATTAGAACCAGACTGGGCACTACAGCACCCAGGTGATTATATCGAAGTGTTGGCGACTGCTGTTCCGGCTGTATTGCAAAAGTCAGGGGTCAACCCGGCGGATGTGATTGGGATTGGTATTGATTTTACCGCTTGCACGATGCTGCCGGTCGATGCTTCCGGTGAGCCGCTTTGCCTGAAGCCCGAATTCAAGCATCGTCCACACAGCTGGGTGAAATTGTGGAAACATCATGCTGCCCAGGATGAAGCGAACTTGCTCAATGAAATCGCGGCGAAAAGAGGCGAAGCGTTTTTGCCGCGCTACGGTGGAAAGATTTCATCTGAATGGATGATTGCGAAAATTTGGCAGATTCTGAACGAGGCGCCTGATATTTACGATCAAACCGATCTTTTTTTAGAGGCAACCGACTGGGTAATCTTCAAAATGACCGGTCAAATGGTGCGAAATAGCTGTACGGCTGGCTATAAATCGATTTGGCATAAACAAGACGGCTATCCAAGTAAGGAGTTTTTCCGGGCGCTTGACCCGCGGTTGGAACATTTAACAGAAACGAAACTGCGTGGTCCGATCGTTCCACTCGGCACAAGAGCCGGAGTGTTAACAAAGGAAATGGCTGCCATGATGGGTCTCCTTCCCGGAACCGCCGTTGCGGTCGGAAATGTTGATGCCCATGCGGCTGTACCGGGTGTCGGGGTCGTTGAGCCAGGCAAATTGGTGATGGCGATGGGAACATCGATCTGCCATATGTTGCTTGGTACGGAAGAAAAGTATGTGGAAGGAATGTGCGGGGTTGTCGAGGATGGCATCATTCCGGGATATTTCGGCTATGAAGCCGGGCAGTCAGCGGTGGGCGACATTTTCGCTTGGTATGTTGAACAAGGCGTTCCGGCTTATGTGAAAGAAGCGGCGGAAAAAGAAGGGGTTAGTGTCCATGAGTGGCTGGAAAAGCGTGCTGCTGCTTACCGGCCGGGGGAAACCGGATTGCTCGCTTTAGACTGGTGGAACGGGAACCGTTCGGTATTGGTCGACACCGATTTAACCGGGTTGATCATTGGCTATACGCTGCTAACGAAACCAGAAGAGGTTTACCGTGCATTGCTTGAAGCAACGGCCTTTGGAACACGCAAAATTATCGATGCCTTTGTTGAAAACGGTGTCAACGTGGATGAACTGTACGCATGCGGCGGATTGCCGCAAAAAAATAAGCTACTCATGCAAATTTATGCCGATGTGACCAACCGCGAGATTAAAATTGCGGCGTCGAAGCAAACCCCGGCAGTGGGGGCTGCCATGTTTGCGGCGGTCGCGGCCGGCAAAGAAAACGGTGGATATGAGTCGATCGTTGAAGCAGCACAAAACATGGGGAAAGTGCGTGAAGAGACGTTCAAACCGATTCCGGAGAATGTCGCCATTTATGAACAGCTGTATCAAGAATATACGAAACTGCATGACTACTTTGGCCGCGGAGAAAACGATGTGATGAAACGGCTCAAACATTGGAAAGAGACCGCGCGGGCGGCAAAAGAATCTATGACTTTATCGTGAATGGGGAGAGGCAATCATGTTATCATTACGTCCTTATGAATTTTGGTTTGTGACAGGAAGCCAGCACTTATACGGGGAAGAAGCGTTAAAACAAGTTGAAGAACATTCAAGAACGATCGTCAATGAGTTGAACCGTGATTCGGTGTTTCCGTTCCCACTCGTTTTCAAACCGATCGTCACAACCCCAGAAGAAATTCGCAACATTTGTCTTGAGGCGAATGCGAGCGAACAATGTGCCGGCGTTGTCACATGGATGCATACGTTCTCGCCAGCGAAGATGTGGATTGGCGGCCTTTTGGAGTTGCGAAAACCGTTATTGCATCTTCACACTCAGTTTAACCGTGATATTCCGTGGGACAGCATCGATATGGACTTTATGAACTTAAACCAATCGGCTCACGGTGACCGAGAATACGGATTTATTGGCGCAAGAATGGGAGTTGCCCGGAAAGTCGTCGTTGGTCATTGGGAAGACCCAGAAGTCCGCGAGCGGCTGGCGAAATGGATGCGGACGGCCGTCGCCTTTGCGGAAAGCCGACATCTTAAAGTTGCCCGTTTCGGCGATAACATGCGTGAAGTGGCGGTAACGGAAGGGGACAAAGTGGGAGTGCAAATTCAATTCGGCTGGTCGATCAACGGTTATGGCATTGGGGATTTGGTGCAATCTATTCGCGATGTTTCTGAACAAAGCGTCAACGAACTGCTTGATGAATATGCTGAACTATATGACATTGTACCTGCTGGCCGTCAAGATGGACCGGTTCGTGAGTCGATCCGTGAGCAGGCGCGGATTGAGCTTGGGTTAAAAGCCTTTTTGCAAGACGGGAACTTCACTGCCTTTACGACGACGTTTGAAGATTTGCACGGCATGAAGCAACTTCCAGGACTAGCGGTTCAACGGCTTATGGCAGAGGGATATGGATTTGGCGGCGAAGGCGACTGGAAAACGGCTGCTCTCGTTCGGTTGATGAAAGTCATGGCGGATGGCAAAGGAACATCGTTCATGGAAGACTACACGTACCACTTTGAGCCGGGCAACGAAATGATTCTTGGCGCTCATATGCTCGAAGTATGCCCGACGATCGCGGCAACGCGACCGCGCATCGAAGTTCATCCGCTTTCGATTGGTGGAAAAGAAGATCCAGCCCGTCTCGTGTTTGACGGCGGTGAGGGCGCAGCGGTCAATGCTTCGCTGATTGACTTAGGGCACCGTTTCCGTCTCATTGTCAATGAAGTCGATGCGGTGAAACCGGAATACGACATGCCGAAATTGCCGGTTGCCCGTATTTTATGGAAACCGCGCCCGTCGTTGCGTGATTCAGCTGAAGCATGGATTTTAGCCGGCGGTGCTCATCACACATGCTTCTCGTTTGCCGTCACGGCTGAACAGCTGGAAGACTTTGCGGAAATGACCGGCATTGAATGTGTCGTGATCAATGAACATACTTCCGTCTCGTCATTCAAAAACGAACTGAGGTGGAATGAGGTATTTTGGCGAGGGAGGTAAGGTTAAATAGCACGTAATTCATATAGCGCGAAATCAAGGACACGGGTTGGAAGAAGAGCCCGTGTCTTTGTTTTTTACCAACTAATGTTATGTAAAAAGTTGCTGATCAATAGAGGAAGTAAGCTCTAATGTTTAATAAAAGTAATCAATGTGAGAGAAGTTATATGGACATGTTTTAGCACCATTTTGAGGCGTAAAAAACATTTACTGACTTTTTTAAATTTTTGGTTGAAAAAAATAGACATAATGGTACAATTAAGTTAAAAGTTATACGTACAAAAAATCATACAACCAGAAATGGATATTTATTTGTAAGGTCAAATTGTTTTCGGATCCTTTAAAAAGGATTTGAAATAAACTTCAGAGGAGAGGTGGTTAATTTTAAAAGCGTTTTCAACAATAGCGGCAACATATAGTAAGTAGAAATCATGTCTTCAAGAGAATTGTTGCTGATAGGGGTCATTGATCCGCGTTCGAAATCAGGGGGGGAGGTAAACCGATGAAGAAGTTGTCTTTATTACTACTAGTATTCATTATGGCTGTATCAGCGTTTTTAGCTGGTTGTTCAAGTGACACAAGCAATTCCGGTCAATCAAGTAAAGATACAAATGGTGTTAATAAACTAACATTATGGACATTTGGAGAGCAACATGCTGAGTTTTTTGAGCTTATGGCTGATGAGTGGAATAAAACACACCCTGACAAAAAGATTCAGCTTGAAACTACCACTTATCCGTATGATGACATGCATAACAAACTGCTTTTATCTTTGCAATCCGGAGTAGGAGCGCCGGACATTGTAGATATTGAGATCTCTCGTTTCTCCAACTATTTAAAAGGAAAGCCGCAGTTAGTAGAGTTAAATGATATTATAGACCCCGTGAAAGACAAAACCATTCAATCGAGGTTCGACATCTACTCTAAAGATGGAAAATACTATGGAATTGATTTTCACGTAGGTGCAACCGTCATTTACTATAATAAAGAATTATTGGATAAAGCAGGGGTAAATCCCGATGAAATCGTTACATGGGATGATTTTAAAGAGGCGGGTAAGAAGGTAGTTAGCGCCACAGGGAAGCCTATGATTACAATTGAAACAGACGGTCCATGGACTTACTGGCCTCTAGTTGTACAACAAGGGTCTGATTTTTACGATAAGGATGGGAATGTAATTTTAGATAACGATATCAACATAAAAACATTAACATTTTTAAAACAACTGTTAGATGAAAAAATTGCTATAGCTGCTCCGGGTGGGGATCATCATGCAGAAGAATATTATGGGTTTATGAACAAAGGGGGAGCTGCCTCTGTTGTGATGCCGATGTGGTACATGGTGCGGTTTACGGACTACATGCCGGACTTAAAAGGGAAGATAGTGATTAAACCAATGCCAAAATGGACGGCAGATGGAAAGCGTTCAGCAGGTATGGGCGGTACTGGAACCGCTATCACTAAACAATGTAAGAATGTAGAGCTTGCAAAGGAGTTTTTAGCGTTTGCTAAATTATCTAAGGAAGCCAACATTCAAATTTGGAAAGAGCTTGGGTTCGACCCGATTCGTTGGGATGTTTGGAGTGATCCTGCGTTGAAAGAACCAAACAAATATACAGAATACTTTGGAGATTATATTTTCGATGTTCTTATGAGCATGAAAGATGAGATCGATTCGCCGACAGTTACCGAAAATACTCCAAAAATGAATGAGTTAGTTGTCCAAACTGTGTTGTACAAGGTTTTAAAAGAGAAGAGCATGTCCCCGGAACAAGCTTTGAAAAATGTCGCAAATGAAATGAGAAAGTAATAAGCTATAAATGCTAGTTTAAGAATGTACAAAAGTGATTGGATAAGAATGTACAATTTTGATTTTAACATGCATACTGATTTCGAGGTGAAATGGTGTGCATGTAAATTTGAAAATCACAACAGAGATTGAAATTCATAGTTTATCAGATTTGCCAAAATTTAAAACCCTTATGGAGAGTTTGGGAATGAAAATTAATAAGAGTCAATTAGCACGAGATCTCAATGTAGATAGGAGGACGATTGATAAATATTTGAATGGTCTTATCCCAAAAAAGACACGAAAAAGAGGGTCTAAGATTGATAAATACTACGATGTGATTTCTCAATTGCTTTCAAAAGAATCGAAACAAATTTTTTATTATAAACGGGTTCTTTGGCAGTACTTGAAAGACAATCACGGCTTAGAATGTTCCCAATCAGCCTTTCGGGCCTATATTTCTCGGAAACCAGAGTTTCAAGCATATTTTTCTGAGGGTAAACGGACAAAACCGGTTGGTCAGGTCGTTCGTTATGAAACGGAACCTGGAGAACAAGCGCAATTTGATTGGAAAGAAAATATTCGATACGTAACGAAAGAAGGGGAAATATTAAACGTTAATATAGGGGTATTTCTTCTGTCTCATTCACGATTTCGAACTTTTTTATTAACACTTTCAAAATCGCAGAGTGTGTTGATGTCCTTTTGATGGAGACGTTTGAAAAGATTGGAGGCGTGCCGAAAACCATTGTCTTTGACAATATGAAGACCGTCATGGATGAAGCGAGAACGGAGTATTCGAAAGGGGTGGTCAATGAACGGTTTGATCAATTTGCCAAAGATTGCGGATTTGACATTCATCCGTGTAAAGCCGGTAGGCCTTATACCAAAGGGAAAGTGGAAGCCACGATGAAGCTAATCGATGAAATTCATGCCTATCAAGGTCAATTTTCATATGAGGAACTTCAGAATTTTGTTCAATCCCTTTGTGAACGGATCAATCATAGCTATCATCAAGGAACGGGAAAAATCCCTATCTTAGCCTTTGAACAAGAAAAGAATCTCTTACAACCCCTGCCAAGGAATGAAATAAGAGATTCTTACAAAATCAAACATACACTTGTAAAAGTCAATTCAGCGGGAATGGTTACCTATAAAGGGAATCAATATTCCGTCCCTGCTGAATACAAAGGAAAAACAGTTGGATTACAAGTGTATGATGACCATATTTACGTTTATTATAACATGCATTTGATTACTCAACATAGGATTAGTTCAATAAAACTGAATTATAAACAAGAACATTACATCGAAACCTTGTCGAGGGGATTACCTCATCACCCGGATATTGATGAGCTAGCCAAGAAGAATTTACTTGCGATTCATGAGGTGTATAAAAATGAATAGTAGTTATCAACAATTAATTCAAAACTTAGAGTATCTCAAGTTAAAACAAATGATTTGTCACCTGAATGAAACCATTGATTTTAGTACGAAAAATCAGCTGTCGTTCGTTGATACACTAGTAAAATTAACGAATTATGAAATTGATATGCGTGAAAGAAATATGATTAACTCGATGGTTAAGGTGGGGGCTTTCCCTCACCTAAAGGAATTAAAAGATTTCGATTTTGACTTTCAGCCTTCAATCAATAAACAACAGATTCTAGATTTTACGACATTACGGTTTATTGAAGAGAATGAAAATATTGTTTTTTTAGGTCCAAGTGGCGTTGGAAAAACCCACTTGGCGACTGCGATTGGAATCGCAGCTGCCAAAAAGCGGACAAGTACGTATTTCATTAAATGTCACGAACTGATTTTACAATTGAAGAAAGCGAAAATGGAAAATCGTTTAGACAATCGTTTAAAACATTATGGAAAATACAAGCTATTAATCATTGATGAGATTGGCTATTTGCCGATTGACAGAGAAGATGCAAAATTGTTTTTCCAGTTGATTGATTTACGGTATGAAAAGAAAAGCACGATATTTACTACCAATGCCAATTTTAAGGATTGGGGGGGAGGTATTTCAAGATTCAAAGCTAGCCAATGCCATCCTAGATCGTATTTTACATCACGCGACCGTGATTAATATTGTAGGGGATTCATATCGAATAAAAAATCACTTAGAAAGAGAAAAAGAAAACGAGTAAAAATGTACATTCTTAAACAGTCAAAAGTGTACATGTTTATCTTGACATTTACAGTAATAAGCAAAAGTGGTTTGGATTCTCGAGGGAAGATTCGAGTGACGCCATAGCTTTGAGTCTTCCCTCGCCATTTAATGTTTCCCGGCTTGGGAAGAGTATAACATTGGGAATAAGGGGGGAGTATCGGTGGAAAATAAATTAGACTACTCAGTACAGGCAGTACCCCAGAAACGAAAAGGAAATAGGATTATTTTTTCTCAAAAAGTTGCTCCGTATATTTTTGTATCGCCGTTTATCCTGTCCTTTTTAATATTTTTCCTTTATCCTTCCATTTCGACGATTATAATGAGTTTTCAAGAAGTATTACCTGGTGAAACAAAGTTTATTGGGGTAGAAAATTATAAAAAACTACTCAATCCACATTTTTATGCAGCTTTGCGTAATACAACAATTTACACTATTTGGACACTAATTATTCTAATCCCACTTCCTTTAGTGCTAGCGGTCATATTGAATTCTAAGGCTATACCAGGACGTAATTTTTTTCGCTCTGCCTATTTCATCCCGGCCTTAACTTCTACCATTGTAGTCGGGGTAGTGTTCCGCTTAATCTTTGGAGAGTTGGAATCGGCGCCTGCGAATGCGCTATTGAAATTGCTAGGAATGCCAGCCCAACAGTGGACGATGCATTGGGGAACAGGAATGTTTTTAATGGTATTTTTAGCTTCTTGGAAGTGGCTAGGGGTGAATATTTTGTATTTTCTCTCGGGGTTGCAAAGTATTCCGAAAGAACTCTATGAGTCGGCAGAGATAGACGGAGCTGGGATGTTCAGGAAGTTTTTTTATATTACACTTCCACTTTTAAAACCCGTAGTCATCTATGTGTTAACGATTAGTATTTTTGGCGGGTTCAGAATGTACGAGGAAAGTTTTGTGTTTTGGCAAAATCAGTCTCCTGGTGATATTGGACTTACTTTAGTAGGTTACATTTATCGGGAAGGGTTTATAAATAATGACATGGGATTCGGTTCTGCTATCGGGATCGTGCTTCTGATCATCGTGTTTGTTATTAATATCATTCAGTTGAAGGTTACTGGCGCCTTCAAGAAGGAGGGGTAAGGTTTGACGCAGACGGCCAAAATCCACCCGATCGCAAAGGTGATAGTTGTATTAATACTGTTGTTCTTAGCTATTGTTGCACTTTTTCCGTTTTTTGCCTTATTACTTGCATCCTTTAAGCCATCTACGGAGTTGCTCAGATATGGCTTAAATTTAAAATTACAGGCACATTTGCTGTCATTTAAAAACTATATCTACCTTTTCCAGGAAGGGGCAAAATATCTGGCTTGGTATAAAAATAGTTTGATTATTACCGCTGTGGGAACTGTGTTATCTTTACTCTTTTCTTCTATGGTTGGGTATGCATTGGCAGTGTACGATTTCAAGGGTAGGAATGCAATTTTTATTCTTGTTTTGACTGTAATGATGATTCCTATCGAAATTTTGATGTTACCTTTATACAAATTGATGGTGTCCTTCAAAATGATTAACACATACTGGGGGGTTATTGTCCCCACCATGGTAGCCCCTATTGCTATCTTCTTTTTTAGGCAATACGCATTAGGATTGCCAAAGGAATTGCTTGATGCAGCTAGAATAGATGGATGTTCCGAATTTAGAATTTTTTTCAGCATTATGGTTCCGTTAATGAAGCCTGCGTTTGGAGCGATGGCTATTTTACAGGCAATGGGTTATTGGAATAGCTTTCTATGGCCGACCGTCATTCTGAGAACAGAGGATATGTTCACGTTACCAATCGGCTTATCAGGGTTGTTAACACCTTATGGTAATAACTACGATATTTTAATTTCTGGATCTTTGTTAACGATTCTCCCGATTATTGTATTATTCATGTTTTTCCAACGTTACTTTATTTCTGGTTTAACGGTAGGAGGAGTGAAAGGTTAATAGCAATGATTTAAACCATATGGAAAGGATGTATTAATTATGAGTGTGAAAAGAGCCCAAATGATCATCGAAAAAGACTTCAAAATCGCTGAAATCGACAAACGGATTTATGGCTCTTTTATCGAACATCTCGGCCGCGCGGTATACGGAGGGATTTATGAGCCGGGTCATCCACAAGCGGATGAAAACGGCTTCCGGCAGGATGTCATTGAAATGGTGAAAGAGTTACAAGTACCGATTATCCGTTATCCGGGCGGGAATTTTGTGTCCGGTTACAACTGGGAAGACGGAGTCGGACCGAAAGAAAAGCGGCCGCGGCGTCTTGATTTGGCGTGGAAGTCGGTGGAAACCAATGAAATCGGGTTGAATGAATTTGTTGATTGGGCAAAGATGGTCGGGGCCGAAGTGAATATGGCCGTCAACTTAGGAACGCGCGGCATTGATGCGGCACGCAACTTGGTTGAATACTGCAACCATCCATCGGGCTCGTATTACAGCGATTTGCGCATTTCCCACGGCTATAAAGAGCCGCATAAAATTAAAACATGGTGTCTAGGCAATGAGATGGACGGTCCGTGGCAAATCGGCCATAAGACGGCCGTTGAGTACGGACGAATCGCTTGTGAAGCGGCCAAAGTGATGAAATGGGTGGATCCGACAATTGAACTTGTTGCGTGCGGAAGTTCAGGTAGAAATATGCCAACATTTGCGGAATGGGAAGCGATCGTTCTTGATCATACGTATGAGCATGTCGATTATATTTCCCTCCATCAATACTTTGGAAATCGAGATAATGACACGGCGAATTATTTGGCGATGTCGCTGGAAATGGATGATTTTATCCGTTCGGTTGTGGCCATTGCTGATTATGTGAAGGCGAAAAAACGAAGCAAGAAGACGATTCATCTTTCGTTTGATGAATGGAACGTATGGTATCACTCAAATGAGGCGGATAAGCAAATTGAACCGTGGACCGTCGCGCCGCCTCTGTTGGAGGATATTTATAACTTTGAAGATGCACTTCTTGTCGGCTGCATGCTTATTACGCTCATGAAACATGCCGATCGGGTGAAAATTGCCTGCTTGGCTCAATTAGTGAATGTCATTGCACCAATCATGACGGAAAAGAATGGCCCGGCATGGAAACAAACGATTTACTATCCGTTTATGCATGCCTCTGTTTATGGCAGAGGGGTGGCGCTGCACCCAGTCATTTCAAGCCCGAAATACGACAGCAAAGACTTTACGGATGTGCCGTACTTAGAGTCGATTGCGGTTTACAATGAAGAAAAAGAAGAAGTAACGATTTTCGCCGTCAACCGTGATATGGAAGATTCGTTATTGCTTGAATGCGATGCCCGCAATTTTGAGGATTATCGCGTCATTGAACATATCGTGTTGGAACATGAAAACGTGAAACAAACGAATTCAGCGCAATCTTCTCCGGTTGTTCCGCACCGCAACGGCAATGCCCAGATGTCCGCTGGAAAAGTGTCGGCTACGCTGCCGAAGTTATCGTGGAATGTCATCCGTTTAGGAAAACGATAAGGAAATGAAGGCTGGTCTGAGGGCCAGCCTCTCCCATTGCAAACAGGAAGGAGAGACGAAACATGGAACATAAAGTCCGCTTTGGTATTATGAGTACAGCCGCCATTGCCAAAGACGCTATGATTCCGGCCATTCGCCGGGCGGATCACGCTGAAGTCGTGGCGATCGCCAGCGAAAGCGGGAAAGCCAGCCAAGTGGCACGGGAGCTCGGCATTCCAAAGGCGTATGACAACTACGAACAGCTGCTTGATGATCCGGACATCGACGCAGTGTACATTCCGCTTCCGAACAGCCTGCACGCTGAATGGACGATCAAAGCGGCAAAGAAGAAAAAACATGTGCTTTGCGAAAAACCGGCTGCCTTATGTGAAGAGGATGTCCGACGCATGATCGAGGCGTGCGGGAAAAACGGTGTTTTATTCATGGAAGCATTTATGTACCAGTTTCATCCGCAGCATGAGCGAGTGAAGCAGCTTTTAGCTGCTGGGGAGATTGGCGACATCAAGTATATGCGTGCCCATTTCTCTTTTTACTTGCAAGACCGGGAAACGAATATCCGTATGAACCATGAGCTTGGCGGGGGAAGCTTGTTTGATGTCGGTTGCTATTGCGTGCACTCGACAAGACACATCCTTGACGCCGAACCAATCGAATTATTCGTTCAATCCTATTTTGATCCGCACCGTTCGGTCGATTTAACGACGAATAGTTGGATGAGGATGGAAAACGGTGTTCTCGCCCAGTTCACGTGCAGTTTTGATATGTTTCCACAAAATGAATATGAAGTGGTTGGCACAAAGGGAAAAATCGTTGTCTCGCGGGCGTACCGTCCAGATGTCAATGAAGGTGAGGGGCGGATTACGGTTGTGACTGACGATGGAAATATAAGAGAAGAAACAGTGCCAGGTGATCAATACACGTTGCAAATCGAACACTTTTCGCGCGGCATTCTTGAAGGTTTACCGCTGTTGTATTCGTCGGAACAAATGATCAAACAGGCGCGGGCGCTTGACGCTTGCCGCACATCGATGGAGACAGGAAATATTGTACGGTTATAAGGGAGCAAAGTTCACAGAGATATTACATACTTACATACGAAGGCAAAGAAGAGGGGGATGCCGGTGACGGATGAAATTGAAGGTGTGTTGATTGATTTGGACGGGACGATATGGAAAGGGAATCAGCTGATTCCGCATGCGGATGAGGCGATCGCCCACCTCCGCTCTCTTGGAAAACGCATCGTGTTCGTCAGCAATCGCGGCAATTGGTCACGGCGCATGTGCTATGAACAGCTCACACGATTCGGGATGGCCGTAACAGAAGAGGAGATTATTTTATCCTCAACGGTCACAGCACAATTTTTGCGCGAACACTATCCGCTCTGTCAAGTTTGGACGCTGGGGGATAAGGGGCTGCGCGAAGAGTTGCGCCTTCACCAAGTTCGATTGGCAGCCGTGCCGGAGGAAGCGGACTTTCTTGTTATTACACTGCATGAGACAATGACATATCAAGACTTGAATTTAGCGTTTCGCGCTGTTTCTCATGGAGCGCGTATCATGGCGACCAACATTGATAAAACGTTCCCTAATGAACATGGGAATGCCATTGATGTAGCGGGGATGGTCGGGGCGATTGAAGCGGCGACGGGGCGAAAGGTGGAATTCGTATTTGGAAAGCCAACCTGCTTTATGGCTGAAGCGGCCTTACGTCAGTTACAAGTGCCGCCTAACCGTTGTCTTATCATTGGTGACAGTGTGGAGTCAGATATTCGCATGGGGCGGATGCATGGGATGAGAACCGCTCTCGTGTTGACCGGTAATACAAAGCCGAGTCAGCTTGACGCATTGAGAGCCAAGGAACGGCCCGATTATGTGTTGGACTCGATTGGCGACATCATCCGCTTAGGGAAGGAGATCATGCAATGAATCAAACATTGGACAACATCGTTTCATTAGCCAAGCAATGTCAGTGCGGGCATCATCATTATGATATTTCGATTGAACAAATCGTCGTAAGCCATGAGGCGTTTAACCAGTTGGCCGCTTATTTGCGATACAAACAGTATAAGAAAGTCGTTGTGGTGGCTGACAATCGCACGTTTACGGCGGCAGGGCGATCATTGTGCGACAAACTGAAAAACGAATCGGTTCTCTATACAGTGTGCCTTATTCAGTCAGATGAAAATGAAGATGTCATCGCCGATGAGCGTGCGATCATGCAAGTGCTGCTAGAAACGCCGAATGATGTCGATGCTTTCATTGCCGTAGGAGCGGGAACGGTTCATGACATTACTCGTTTTAGTAGTTACAAAATGAAAGTTCCGTTCATTTCGGTTCCTACTGCTCCATCGGTCGATGGATTTACGTCCATGGGCGCTCCGCTCATCATTCGCGGGGTGAAAAAGACCATTCAAGCACAGGCGCCGATTGCTGTGTTTGCCGATACGGATGTGTTATGCCAAGCACCTAAAGCGATGATCGCTGCTGGATTCGGTGACATGGTGGCAAAGTATACGTCATTGGCCGACTGGCAGTTTGCCCATTGGATGGCGAACGAGCCGTATTGCCCGCTTGTTTATCAGCTGACGATACAGTCGCTGAACGCTTGTGTCGACCATATGGAGGATATTGCTGCGGGGAATGAAAAGGGGATTCATGTATTAATGGATGCGCTTCTTCAGTCGGGCATCGCCATGTTACTCATGGGTCAATCGTACTCCGCTTCCGGTGCCGAGCATCATCTTTCTCACTATTGGGAAATGGAATTTTTACGTCAGAATAAACGGCAGGTGCTCCATGGAGCAAAAGTGGGGGTATCGACTCCGATTATTGTGGAGCACTACCAACGTGTCTTTTGGCCTTTGTTGAGCGAATTAAAGCAACGCCCAAAGTCAATGGACGAAACCATATGGGAACGGCTCAAAACCTATACGGATTCTATTCAGGAGCTGCTTGAATCGTTGCCCTCCCCAGAGCGTATTCGGGCAATGGTAGAGAAAGTAGGCGGGGCGGTTGCTCCACAACAGCTCGGTATCGATCCATTGTTAGTAGAGCGTAGTTTGAAGGAAGCCCATCGGTTGCGTCTGAATCGTTTCACGATGCTCTATTGTTTAAACGAATGTATGTTGATGGAAGGGTAGCGTCAAAGGTTTTATGAAAACTCTACACATACTATCCCCTTGAGCATCTTAGGGATGCCTAAGGCCGGATTCACCCTTGACCAACACTTGCCAAAGGAGCGAAAGAGTCGCTAAGGGAGATGGGGACAAAAAAGAAGACAATCGAAAAGCCACTCTTGCCCTTACCGAATGTTGCTTTTGGCGGTGTTCGGTTGGTCAAGGGTTCCCGACTCCATCAGGTTTTCTCTTCAGTAGGTTCTGGAGGACAAAAAAAGTTAGGCTGCCTTGTTTCGAAGAGAGTTCTGAGCCAAGGCGATAAGCTTTGTCTAGCGGGTCGGCATATGTGGAAGATCAGTCAGTTCCAGGATGACGACCGGTACCTAGACTTCGAGCGCGCCGTGTTGGGCGCAGAAAGTTGAAGTACGCCGCAAACAGCGTCACAAAGGACACTGGAGCCTTCTTCCGTACAACTCCATGAGTCGGGCGGTAGTTGTCTTTAAAGGTCTGTTTGAATCGCTCAATGATTGGCTTGAGAGGGCGAAACTCTTCTAACACCGGATCCTCATTGGTCAGCCCGATCACTTGGTGGACATGGAACGAGATCCCATGCTGGGCGAATAATTGCTGCGCCAGACAGTAAATGAGATTGCCATCCACGACGAACGACAAGTCGCTGGGAAGGGACGGCAGCTTCTGCAGGACATCATCCATGGCCTTGATAGCCGAGAGCGTGTCTCGGCTGGGTGGAGATGCGATACGACAGTCCGATCTTTTTCACCGTGTCGAATATAAAGAACAGGTCATGCCAACGGCATTTCACACGAATATGCGTCTCGTCCCCACAGAACGAAGCGACCTGTTCATACGGGAACCGGTCACAAAGGACTTGATTCAAAGTGCGGCGTTGTTGGCATAGTTAAGCACCGTCTAATTCGAGATCGACCTTGCCATGGATCTCCTTCATGGCGGCTGCCGTCATGTGGGAGGACATCCTCGAAGTTGATATGATACGTCAGCCTGAGTCCTAACATGTGCGGTGACACAGCCATCCGGGACAAATCGACCTTCGGATTGATGGGCGGCAAGGAAGTCAGTGGGAGAAAGTCAAACAAGAATTCTCGAAACCAATATCCCACATTGAAGGATTGTGGATCTTGGAGAAAACATCGGTGTTTCTTGTTCGTCATCCGTCGAAGGTTGGCCTGGTAAAACGGGCAATCTTTACATTCCTTGATTTTTTTCAACGTCTTTTTGCAGTGCGGGCAACGAAAGACCACTTGCTTGGTGAACCGATTTCGGTGGTTGAACCGGCACTGGCACACTTTGCATGGTTTTTGCCCTTTTCTACCATTGATGGTGTACAGGTAGGAGGAGGGAGCCTGGCAGCGATGGCAGATCAGTGAATCAGGAACACCGTGTTTCGCCTTCGGGCGACGTTGAATGGGCTACAAAGGACGGCTGTGCTGCGCCTCGTAGTCTGTTAGAAGCTTTCGAAAGTCGATCGTTTTCGGCACATCGATGATCGGAAGGTCATCGACCTGAAGTTTCCGGTACGGCTTTTGGACGGGTTCGTCCAAGTCCTCAAGATTCAAGGATTTTCCAAATATCATACCCATTAAGTATACAATGATTTGATATTGGGTCTTGATTATTTCGAGCAAATAGGCTAATCATTGAGGTAACAAGCTTGTCACTCCTTTGTTTTGGCTGTTGAGTATGTGGCTACCTCAATGATGGCCGAAAAAATAGGGATCGAGAACTTTTTTCTTTCAATCGTTAAAACTCAAGGAAAAAATGTTAGTGTGGAGGATAAACGTTTGACAGTACCGATGGCGGTGAGGGGAGAATCACCGTTGTGACCGATGACGGAAATGTAAGGGAAGGCGATCAATACGCGCTGCAAATCGAGCACTTCTCGCGCGGTATTCTTGGAGGCACACTGCTGTTGTATTCTCCAGAGCGCATGATCAAACAAGCGCAGGTGTTAGATGCTTGGCGTACATCGATGAAGACGGGAACGATCGTAAGGAGTTAAGTCCATATAATTGTGTAAAAAGGGAAATAGAAAAAGAGCCATGTTGCTTCCCCTTTGGTAGAATAAACAGTGGACCAAAAACACCAAACATAAGGAGGAATGCAACCATGGCTCAATATCATATTACCCTAAATGATGAACTTTTGCACGGGTTATTCACCAGAGATGAGGGATTAGCTAAGCTATTGGAACAAGTCCTCAATCAAATCCTCGAGGCACAAGTAGAAGAACAGCTGGGAGCTCGCCGTTATGAACGAACGGAAGAACGAAAAGGCTATCGAAACGGTTCGTATCCACGCCAGCTGACGACCCGGGTAGGACGGTTGACCTTGCGCGTTCCACGGACAAGAGATGGGGAGTTCTCTACGGAACTGTTCCAACGGTATCAACGGAGCGAACAAGCACTGGTACTGGCACTAATGGAAATGGTGGTAAACGGGGTGTCTACCCGAAAAATCACTCAAATCACGGAGGAATTATGCGGCACTTCGTTTTCCAAGTCCACGGTCTCCTCACTGTGCAAGGGACTGGATCCGATTATTCAAGACTGGAATTATCGTTCCCTTCATGAACACGTGTATCCGTTTGTGCTAGTAGATGCTATTTATACGAAAGTCCGGGAGGATGGACGAGTACGCTCCAGAGCCGTGTTGATCGCTACAGGAGTGAATGAGGAAGGATATCGAGAAATTCTTGGCCTGCAAATCGGAAACAGTGAATCGGAGTCCAGCTGGAGCGAGTTCTTCGGATGGCTGAAAGACCGGGGACTCCGGGGAGTGGACTTGATCATCTCGGATCAGCACGGTGGGCTGGTGCAAGCCATTGAAAAGCATTTCCAAGGCGCTACATGGCAACGATGCCAGACACATTTTATTCGCAATATCCTCGATGCCGCACCAAAGTATATGCAGGATGCCTTGCTCGAGGAGATTCGTGGGATTCTTCATGCTCCAAATAAGCAAACGGCCCGGCTGTTATTGGAACAAGTGCTGGCCAAATGGGAAGAAAAAGCCCCAAAAGCCATGCAAATCCTCGAAGAGGGATTCGAAGACGCCACCGCCGTATTGGACTATCCGGACCGTTACCGGCGGCGCCTGCGCACGACCAACGGGGTGGAACGGCTGAACGAGGAAATCCGCCGCAGAGAACGGGTCATCCGCATCTTTCCGAACCGGGAATCGGTGTATCGCCTCGTTGGTGCCGTGTTGATCGAAATCGATGAAAAATGGATGTCAGGGCGCAAATACTTGGATATGGCTGAATATTGGCAGTGGCGGAAAACGAAAGAGCAAGGAGTCCGATCGGTGAATCAGGAGGCTCCGGCGATCAAGAGAGTGGGATAACCTCTACGCCGTGTCAAGGAGAACGTGGAATACCGGAGCGAAGCGAGGATATGCCGCGAAAGCTCCTTGACACGCCTGTTCCTTGACAACATGATCATTTGTCCGGGAAGGCGACCGGCAGGGAGACTTTCCGGTCTTACCTACCATACGTCAAGTCATCAGGTCCATGTTGTCTATCAAAGGGGAATTTACACAATAATTTGGACTTGACCTCGTAAGGTTATAAGGAAAGAAGCACCCTTTACGTATGAGAAGTGGTGTAGAACAGGATTAACGAAAACTGAGGGCAAAAATGTAATCGCTGGTTGAGTAGATCGGTGAGTGTATCTCAACCAGCGTTTTTTTATTGGTTAATAATGAATTTAAATGTAATCTTTGTTTAGGTTATATACAAACTATTTAAAAACTACTATACTGTTTAGTTAGAAGAGTCTGTTCTCTTTAATTATTCAGGCAAAAGTAAGGTATAACCAAAACGGAAAGATACTCGACTCGTGAGCGTGGAATTATTAGCAACCAATCTAACATAAGCATAGTTTAAGCAACTAGCTTTCTGATGAAGTGATGCATTTTTGTTTTATAACTCTTTTCCGTAGTGTTGGAGGATGTCACAGTTATACATTGAATGCTTGGATGGTACAGGTGCGGTTGAGAAATTAACATTTCAACGTACGTTGTGTTAATCATAACTTGTAGGACGGCAATTTTACTATAGAAAGGTACGTAACGTTATGGTAGATCGTATAAAAAAATGGAACACGCTGCGGAATCAAATATTAGTTATATTCTTATTTGTTATGATCATCGTACTGTCTATAGTCAGTATCATTACCCTCAGACAAGTATCTTTACTTATCAAGAATAATGCGGAAGATCAAATCAGGCAGACAGCTGTCGAGGCGAGCGGGAGGATTGATTCACTGTTTGAACAGTTAAATACGGCAACAAAATCTATTATGACGAATCACGAAGTTCAAAAACTATTTGAACGAATGTATTTAGGGAAGAGCGTAACGTTTGCGGAGTTACAGGGACTAAAAAGCATTGTAAATAATATTCAGGCGAACTCTGAAGGAGTTTATTCAGTTGAATTATATACTACAGATTTAAAGCAGATTTTTCCGCTGAACGACTCAACTAAAATGTTTCAGCGTATCAATGTAAAATGGATCCATGAAGCCGAACAAGCGAAAGGTAAGTTGGTTTGGATAGGAGAAGATCCGAAAAATGACGATTTTTATTTGGCGATTAGACGAATATCCTTGATCGAGCATAATTTTGAGAATGGCGGCTATTTATTGGTCCGGATTAATAAACCATATTTTTCAATTACCGAAGTAAATACGCAACAATATTTATTTGTATTGGATCATGAGTGGAATCCGATTTTTTCTAACTTTTCAAAATCAATCGATGTTCTTTCTTTGAAACATCAGTCAACTACAAAGATTAATCAGATTGAATATATGGTGACGAAGCAATCCTCTACTAAAGGATTTACCGTTGTTATATTAACTCCTGTTAGTGCTCTTACAAAGGGAATGGATGGCATCCGTCTGGGAATTATTTTTGCCGGTATCATTGGGATAGTGATTTACTTCTTATGTTCTTTATTTCTTTCCAATATGATTACAAAGCCGATTGTCAACTTGACAAAAACGATGCGACTTGCTAATGAGGGATTATTAACTATTGATCCGGAAACGATCACTGTTAATGAAATAAGAGAACTGAATAGCACATACAACCAATTGGTGAGGGAAACGAACCATCTGATTAAAACGGTATACCAAAAAGAAATTATTCGTAGCCAAAGTGAGTTAAAAGCGTTGCAGGCACAGATTAATCCTCATTTTCTATATAATACTTTGGAATCGTTGCGTTGGTCCTTAGAAGAAAAGGGGGAAGAAGACTTAGCTGATGTGGTCGTTTCGATGTCGGATTTATTTCGTTATACTATCAGTAGAAATTCAAACGACGATTGGGTCACGTTGAAAGAAGAGTTTGATCATATTGGGAATTACATAGAAATTATAAAATTTCGGTTTGGTGACCGCATAAAGTGGTGTTTGCTGTTACCGGAGGCGCTAGAGCATGTAAAAATCCCTAAGCTTTTAATTCAACCATTGGTTGAGAACGCGGTCGTACATGGTTCGGAAAATCAATTAGCTTCTTGTACCATTACGGTAGCGGCCGAGCTAGCTTCAGATAGTTATATACAGATCGTTGTGGAGGATGACGGGGTCGGGATGGACGAGGAAAGACTGCAGGCTGTCAAACAGGCAATGGATACTGGTGATATTATTTCAAAAAGTGGGAAGGGAATGGCTTTGCATAATGTCAAAAAACGCTTGCAGCTTTACTATAATGAGGAAATAAGTGATAGTATAACAATTTGCAGCCATAAAAACAAAGGAACGAAGATAACGCTGAAAATTCCTGTTAACGGAGGTGAAACGTAATGTACGATAAGACGATCTTAGTCGTAGATGATGAACCAAGAGCGAGAGAGGGGATTAAAAGGGCGTTGGAAAAGTGGGCCTCTGGCAAACATAGAATTATGACAGCCTCCAATGGGAAGGAGGCATTAACGATTTTACAACAAGAAAAGGTACATGTATTATTGACGGATATTCGAATGCCAGAGATCACGGGTCTTGAAGTGTTGGAAAGGATGAATGAAGAAGAAGTTTCTCCCGTTGTGATTATCATCTCCGCCTATCCTGATTTTGATTATGCGCAAAAAGCCATCGGCCTTGGTGTATTGAATTATTTATTGAAGCCCATTAAAAAAAGTGAGTTGATCGATGCGATTGAAAAAGCCATACATGTTTCTAATAAGAAAGAGAGAGAAAGGGTCATCGAAAAAGTGATTGATGATAAATTGATAAACGCTTTTGATCAAAGTAGCCAAACACGTGAGCCAGTCCGGGAAGCCATTCAGTTTATTGATCACCATCTAAAGCAGGACTTATCGTTAAAAGATGTAGCAGAACATGTCCATTTGAACCCAAGTTATTTTAGCACGCTGTTTAAAGAACAAATGAAACTGACATTTAGTGAATATCTTACAAGAAGGAGAATGCAGCGAGCGAAAGAATTGTTGATTACGACAAGAATGACTGTGTCGGAAATTGCTGAAGAATGCGGATACAAAACAACTAAATACTTCATTCGGTTATTTAAAGAAATGGAAGGAGAGACGCCGAATAGCTACCGAAAACGGCAAAATAAAGGGGTTTCAATTATCTGAAAATAATGGTACTTTCCCTAATCGTTGTTACCTTTTTTGCCTCCTGTTGCAATGGTACACTGTATTCGTAAGCAAGTTTATTAATTTTAAATAACAAAAAGGGGGGGCAAAATTAGTGAAAAAGAAAGCGTTAACATTGTTGGTTTTATTTACGCTTATGATCGGTTTTGCATTGTCTGGCTGCTCTTCGTCGAGTGAATCGGCAAGCGGGGACAAATCGGGAGACGGGAAAATCCATCTCAAGTTTATGCATGATTGGCCGAAAGGAAGTTCGACAGCTTACTATAATCTCGTCGAAGAAATTATTAAAGACTATGAAGCGAAAAATCCAAATGTTGTGATCGATGTGGAAGTGTTAAATCCTGATCAATATCGGGATAAATTAAAAGTGTTGGCTGCTTCGAATGAATTGCCTGATGTGGGGTTGACGTGGTCCAACGGTTTTGCTGAACCGTATGCAACGGGAGGACAGTTTGCCCCGTTAGATGATATTATAGAAAAAGAATTTAAAGACCAGTTTGTACCTGGTACAGCAGAATCGTATTCGTTTAATGGAAAATTTTATGCGCTGCCAATGGAAATGAACATTACTTATATTTTCTACAATAAAGAGATTTTCAAAAAATATGGTCTCCAAGAACCGAAAAACTTTGAAGATTTGAAAAATATCGGAAAAACGTTAGCTAAAAATGGTATCATCCCAGCAACGGTTGGTTCGAAGGACGGATGGCCGGCATCAATGTGGTTTATGTACCTCGCTGACCGGATTGGTGGCCCGACGATTTTGACGGACGTCATTCATGGGAAAGTAAAAATGTCTGATCCAGCCATTGTAAAAGCGGCGAAAGAAATTCAAAATCTTGTCGATATGGGATTCTTCGTGAAAGGAAATACTGCCTTCTCGAATGACGATGCCAAGGGTTATTTCCTAAACGAAAAAGCGGCAATGTTCTTAACGGCTACATGGGAATTGCCGAACTTTACGACAAGCCCAGATGTTCCAAAAGAATTTAAAGAAAAAGTCGGTTATTTTAAATTCCCGCTGTACGAAGGCGGAAAAGGAACAGATGTGAACAGCTATGTCGGCGGCCCAGGGTTAGGAGCGTTTGTTGCAGAAAATTCGAAACATAAAGAACAAGCCAAAGATTTCGCTGCGTTTCTTGTAAAAGAATGGGGCAAACGTTCGGTTGAAGGGGCAGGCATTCTTCCGGCTACGAAAGTCAATACGGAAGGATTAGACGTGCCAGAAATGTATCTTGATGTCTTAAATGATATTAACAACGCAACAAATATCACGACTTGGTTTGACACTCAAGCAAGCCCGAATGTGTCCGAATTGCACCACGATTTGATGACGGCTCTGTTTGGTAAACAAGTAACACCGGAGGAATTTGCAAAGCAACATGATGAAGCGCTCGCTGAGGAAGCAAAGAAATAAAGTGAACAAGAATTTTGGGGGCATGGGTGGCAACATATGCCCCCTCATTTGTAAACCGAGAAGGGGTTATTGGCGATGAAAAATGTTATGTCCAATAAAACAGCGATTGTTCTTTATGTCCTACCGTCGCTTCTTCTTGTCTTGTTTTTAATTTATATCCCGATTGTATTAACGGGATATTATGGCTTGATGGATTGGAGCGGGGTAGGCCAGATGAAGTTTATTGGCTTGGAAAATTACAAAAAACTGATTCATGACAAGCTGTTTTGGGAAAGCACTTGGCACTCCGTCCTGTTGGCGATATTTTCTGTCCTGAGCTTAGTTGGCTATTTGATTGTATCATTAGTATTGGCGAGCAAGATTAAGGGAGCTAATCTATTTAGAAAAATTTACATTATCCCAATGCTGATGTCGTCTGTCGCTATTGCTCAGCTCTGGATCAAAATTTTTGATCCCATGAACGGACTGATTAACAGCTTGTTGTCTATGTTTGGAATAAAGGATACTCCACTTTGGTTAGCAGATCCTGATATGGCGTTATATGCGATCTTTGTTCCCATTGTCTGGCAATATGCCGGGTTTTATATCATTATTATTTATGCAGCATTAATCAATGTTCCTCAAGAGCTTATTGAGGCAGCAAGAATTGACGGAGCAAATGCATTTCAAATTGCCTATAAAATTAAAGTACCCCTTATTTCGGGAGTACTGAAAGTGCTAACTATTCTCGCTGTTGTTGGTTCCTTGAAATATTTCGACCTCATTTATGTCATGACGGGGGGCGGGCCCGGCCATGCTACAGAAGTGATTGCTTCCTATATGTACAAAGAGGCGTTTGGAAAATTTAATTTCGGATATGGGAGTGCGATTGGCTTTGGACTATTGATCATTAGTATGGGAACAACATGGATGATTCAAAAAATGCTAAGAACAAATAAAGAGTAAAAGGGGAATTTACAATGAAAGGGAAGAGCGGCTCAAGATCCGAACACCAATCACCCTTAAGACGAATAGGAATGGGAATTCTTTACTTCGTATTGGTCATTGTAGCGCTTGTTCAACTATACCCGTTAGTGTGGTTATTTCAGTTGTCACTGAAAACAAATCAGGAAGTATTTGGAATGTCGCCATTTGCTTTACCGAAATCTCCACGTTGGGAGAATTATATCAATGCATGGTTTGATGGAGGGATTAACAAATACTTTTTAAATAGTGTTTGGTATACCGTTGTTGCCGTTTTGTTAACATTGATTCTAGCAAGTTTTGTTACGTTTGCATTGACGAGAATGGAGTGGAAATTGAAAGGTGTTGTTTTAGCTTTATTTATGATCGCCTATATGATTCCGCTGCATTCGACATTAATTCCATTATTTAATATTTACAATAAAATTAACTTAATTGATAATCCAGTCTCTATTATTCTTTCGTATACGACATTTAACTTGCCGATTACCATTATGATTTTATTAGGTTTTTACCAATCATTGCCGAGGGAAATTGAAGAAGCAGCTGTTATCGATGGCTGCTCGATCCATAAAATCTTTTTCCGAATTACATTACCGATGACTGTACCGATTCTTTCCACCACAGCCATCATTAACATGATTTACAATTGGAATGAATTCGTGTTTGTGAACACGTTCATTAGTTCGGAGAAATGGAAAACAATTACAGTAGGGGTAAATAACTTTGTTGGGCAATACTTAACCGATTGGGGAGCCATTGGAGCTACCCTAGTGATCAGTATTTTGCCGATTTTGATTGTTTATTTGTTCTTGAGTGATCGTATTATTGAGGGATTAGTTGCTGGTTCGGTAAAAGGGTAATATTCAGTAGGGAGTATGCAAATAGGGTTATTTCTAGCCAGCAAGTTTATCTCTTTTCAAGATTCTATTTCTATATCATCTATATACTTCGCATGCCAACTCGTCTGTGTAAAGAGTCGTTATATAAAGTTTGTTTGTGATATATACAAACTATTCTAACCACAGTATAAACGTAGAAAGGATTGCTTTGCTCAGTTGGGAAAGGGGGAGGAATTTTGGATATTTCCAAAAAAATATGGACTCAACTTCATGAAAAAGACGTTCTTTTGTTCACGTTGATGAATGACCGCGGCATGGAACTATCGGCGACGAATTATGGCTGCATTGTGACGAAACTGCTTGTCCCGGATCGGAATGGAAACGTCGAGAACGTTGTACTTGGATTTAACGACTTTGATCCATATTTGACGAATACCCCTTACTTTGGGGCGGTGATCGGCCGGGTAGCAGGACGTATTCAAGGGGCTAGCTTTGAACTTGATGGCGTCACGTATCAATTAGCGAAAAACGAAAACAACAACCATCTGCATGGCGGTCCGAATGGATTCCACCGCGTACTTTGGGAGGCGGAGCCCATCCAGCGCGACAATGGGGTCGGGGTGATCTTTTCCTATACGAGTCCAGACGGGGAAGAAGGATATCCTGGAACAGTGAATGTTCAAGTGACGTATTGGCTTAATAATGACAACGAATGGATCGTCACCTATCGAGCCCATTCGGACCAAACGACATTGTTCAACTTGACAAATCATACGTATTTTAACTTAAGCGGTAACTTAAAAAGGGATATTTTGGACCATACGTTAACGATCCAAAGTTCGCGCGTGTTAGAGTTGAATAAGGAATTGATTCCAACCGGAGCAGTCATCGATGTCGCCGGCACACCGTTTGATTTGCGTCAAGGAAAGAGAGTAAGAGAGGCAGTCGAATCGGGACATCCGCAAATTGAACTTGTCGGGCAAGGATACGATCATCCGTTTTGGCTTGACCGGCATCATGACAAAGAAATTGTGCTCTATGACGACGAGAGTGGGAGGATGTTGACAGTCGAGACGGATGAAGTCGGTGTGGTGGTGTACACGTCAAACCAATTGCCGGAAGGGCTCGATCTTAACGGTGCGCCATCGCGAAAATATTTGGGCATCTGCCTTGAAACCCAAGGGTTGCCAGATGCGATTCACCATGCACAGTTTCCGTCTTGGGTACTGTCAGCAAATGAGGAGCGGGTATCAACGACGATGTATCGGTTTGGCATAGCTGAATAAATGGGAGGATGGCATGTCTAGATTGGAAATGATTGAACATGTTGAGACGCCTCGCAAGGTGGTCGCCATAACGTTCGATGATGGACCAAATCCGGTTTATACGTTAAAGGTGCTAGATATATTTGAGAAGATAGCGGGAAAGGTGACCTTTTTCATGATTGGGCGTCATATGGAGGAACATCCCGAAATTGTAGAAGCTGTCAAATTACAGGGGCATGAAATTGGCAATCATACGTATTCGCATGCTAGACTGACCTCTTTAGATGAAGATGACTGCTTGCAAGAGATGGAGCGAACGGATGCAATGATTGCTGCTATGACTGGGAGAAAGGCTGTTATCTTCCGTCCACCCTATCTTGACTATAATGAAACCGTTATCTCAATGTGCCATCATTTCGGCTATAAGATGATTGGTGCTCTTAATACTGATGCGCTAGACTGGGAGCAACCTGGTGTCGATTATATTGTTCAGAAGACCCGCAATCATATAAAAAATGGAAGCATCCTGCTTTTCCATGATGGATTTGGGGATCGTTCGCAAACGATCCAAGCTGTTAAAATACTCGTTTCAGAGTTGCGGTTGCAAGGATATGAATTTGTCACCATCAGCGAGTTATTACAGTTGCAGACGATGGATTAAATAATCTAGGTGATCCCTCTACCAAATTAACATTCTATCGATTGCTATTAAAATGATGCTGTTTGCGTGATAAAAGGATAAAGAGGAGAAAAGGAGAGAGAAAAATGATTATGCCAAACAATCTATTTTTTAACGCCCACCATTCACCGGTTGGAGCGTTTTCCAGCTTCACATTAGGGTTTCCGGGAAAAAGCGGGGGATTGGATCTCGAACTCGCCCGTCCACCGCGGCAAAACGTATTTATTGGCGTAGAATCGTTACATGAATCGGGATTATATCACGTTCTACCATTTTGGGAGACATCGGGAGAAGATGAAAGTAAACGGTATGACATTGAAAATCCCGACCCGAATCCGCAAAAACCGAACATTTTAATCCCGTTTGCCAAAGAGGAGATTCAACGCGAATTTCATGTGGCAACAGATACATGGAAGGCTGGAGATTTAACGTTTACGATTTATTCTCCTGTAAAAGCGGTGCCAGATCCGGAAACCGCGGACGAGGAAGCACTCAAGCTGGCGTTGGTTCCAGCTGTAATCGTTGAGATGAAGATTGATAATACAAATGGAACGAGAGCACGGCGGGCGTTTTTCGGGTTCGAAGGCACCGATCCGTATACTTCGATGCGGCGAATCGATGAGACATGCCCGCAACTGCGCGGAGTTGGGCAAGGGCGAATTGTTGGCATCGTTTCCAAAGACGAGGATGTTCGCTCCGCGTTGCATTTTAGTATGGAAGATATTTTAACGGCGCAGCTCGAAGAAAACTGGACGTTTGGGCTTGGAAAAGTCGGTGCGTTAATTGTCGATGTTCCAGCGGGTGAAAAGAAAACGTATCAGTTTGCTGTTTGTTTTTATCGTGGCGGTTACGTGACAGCGGGAATGGATACTTCTTATTTCTATACTCGTTTCTTTAATAATATTGAGGAAGTCGGCCTTTATGCGTTAGAGAAGGCAGAAGTGCTGAAGGAGCAATCGTTTCGTTCGAACGAACTCATTGAAAAAGAATGGCTCTCCGATGATCAAAAGTTTATGATGGCGCATGCCATTCGCAGTTATTACGGCAATACACAGCTGCTTGAGCATGAAGGAAAGCCGATTTGGGTTGTCAACGAAGGCGAGTACCGCATGATGAATACGTTTGATTTGACCGTCGACCAACTGTTTTTTGAGTTGAAGATGAATCCATGGACGGTGAAAAATGTCCTTGACTTATATGTCGAACGCTATAGTTACGAGGATGGTGTTCGTTTTCCGGGAGAAGAGACAGAATATCCGGGTGGCATCAGTTTTACTCATGACATGGGAGTAGCGAATACGTTCTTGCGCCCGCACCACTCGTCATACGAGCTATATGGCCTTAGCGGTTGCTTCTCGCATATGACGCACGAACAGCTCGTCAACTGGGTGCTTTGCGCTGCGGTGTACATTGAACAAACCAAAGACTGGGCATGGCGCGACAAGCGGCTTGCCATCTTAGAACAGTGTCTAGAAAGCATGGTTCGCCGCGATCATCCCGATCCGGAAAAACGGAATGGCATTATGGGATTGGATAGTACTCGCACGATGGGCGGAGCGGAAATTACGACGTATGACAGTTTGGACGTTTCCCTCGGCCAAGCCCGCAACAATTTATATTTAGCAGGTAAATGTTGGGCAGCCTATGTAGCGCTTGAGAAATTATTCCATGATGTCGGCAAGGAAGAATTGGCCGCGCTGGCGGGAGAGCAGGCAGAAAAATGTGCGGCGACAATCGTCAGCTATGTGACTGATGATGGGTACATCCCGGCTGTCATGGGAGAAGGAAACGACTCCAAAATCATCCCAGCTATCGAGGGGCTTGTGTTCCCTTATTTCACTAATTGTCATGAGGCGTTAAACAAAGACGGCCGCTTCGGAGAATATATTCAAGCCTTGAACGCTCATTTGCGTTATGTGCTTCGGGAAGGAATTTGTTTGTTCCCGGATGGAGGATGGAAGATTTCCTCAACGAGCAACAACTCGTGGCTGAGCAAAATTTACTTATGCCAGTTTATCGCCCGCCATCTGTTAGGTTGGGAGTGGGACGAACAAGGCAAACGGGCCGATGCTGCCCATGTTGCATGGCTTACTCATCCAACGCTTTCGATTTGGAGTTGGAGTGACCAAATCATCGCTGGTGAAATTAAAGCCAGCAAATATTATCCGCGCGGCGTGACAAGCATTTTATGGCTTGAGGAGGGGGAATGAGCGTGAGTCAATCGCTCCCCTCCCTCCGTGAAGTATTTGCGAATGACTTTCGCATTGGAGCGGCAGTTAATCCGGTGACCATTGAATCACAAAAACAGCTGTTGATTAGCCACGTCAACAGCCTTACAGCCGAAAACCATATGAAGTTCGAACACCTTCAGCCGGAAGAAGGGCGGTTCACGTTTGACATCGCCGATCGAATCGTCGATTTCGCTCGTTCCCATCACATGGCGGTTCGCGGGCATACGCTCGTATGGCATAACCAAACGCCGGATTGGGTGTTTCAGGATGGTCAAGGTCATTTCATCAGCAGGGATGTGTTGCTTGAGCGGATGAAGTCCCACATTTCCGCAGTTGTACGGCGGTACAAGGGGAAAGTGTATTGCTGGGATGTGGTCAACGAAGCGGTGGCTGACGAGGGGAGCGAATGGTTGCGTTCATCGAAGTGGCGCCAAATCATTGGGGACGATTTTATTGAACAGGCGTTTCTCTGTGCTCATGAAGCCGACCCAGACGCGTTGTTGTTTTACAATGATTATAATGAATGTTTTCCGAAAAAACGCGAGAAGATCTATACACTAGTTAAATCTTTGCGAGACAAAGGGATTCCCATTCACGGCATCGGTATGCAGGCGCATTGGAGCCTGACGCGCCCGTCATTGGACGAAATTCGAGCAGCCATTGAACGATATGCGTCTCTCGATGTGGTTCTTCACATTACGGAGCTTGATGTATCTATGTTTGAATTTCACGACCATCGCAAGGACTTAGCTGCCCCTACAAACGAAATGATCGAACGACAGGCAGAGCGGTACGAACAAATTTTCACTCTATTCAAGGAGTATCGTGACGTAATTGAAAGTGTAACATTTTGGGGAATGGCCGATGACTATACGTGGCTCGATCACTTTCCGGTGCAAGGGAGAAAAAACTGGCCATTTTTGTTTGATGAACAACACGAACCGAAGTCAGCTTTTTGGAGAGTGGCGAGTATCTAACTTCTAGTTGCTTTGAAAGCATACTATATAGCGAAGAGGGGAGAAAATAGAGTTTAGTTCCCCTCTTCCATAATAATTAAGGAACTTTCAGAAAAATGTTGAATTAGGGAAGATTTTTCGTTATAATCAAAATAAAACAGGTATACTAGTATTACTAGTAATCAAATTTTATGTAAGACGGTATGTTTGCCCTTTTCGAAACTAGGAGATATTATTTCCAAACTAGTATACTAGAATGTTAATTTTGTGACCGATAATCAAATTTGTATGACCAAAAGAGAAAAAAGCAGGTTGTTTACAAGGCTAGTGAAAAACGGCCATCCCTTTAGCTAGCGTACAATTCATCCAAAAGGAAAGTTGCTATATTTCTCCATTTGAAAAACACCACAGGAAAGCAGGGCCTTCGGTTAAATTTATTAATATTTCGTTTGAAACCGCTTACTATCTAAGGCTTGAAAGGGGGGATTTATTTAGAGAGAGACCGATATCGTTTTTCTTTATGGTGGTTGCGAGTAAGGGGGATTTAGAAAACGGGATTGGAGGGAGAAAGGTGTTAAAAAAGGTTTTTACCACTTTAACGGTAACCGTGCTGACAGCTGGAGTGCTTGCGGGATGTACAGACAACGAATCAGCTTCATCAGGCAGCTCTAGCGAGTCGAAAGATGGAAAAGTTACTATTACAACCGTGCGTACGCTAAAAGATGATACAAAATTTCGTGATGGGGAAGATCTTAATAATAACCCGATTACACAGTGGTCGGAAAAAGAGTTAGGCATCAAATGGGAAACGCTTTGGACTGTTCCAAATGATGAACAATACAACAACAAAATCCGTTTGGCTTTATCATCAGGGCAAAAGTTGCCTGACGTATTTAAAGTGTCCGATGGGCAATTAATCAACGATTTAATCCGTTCTGGGAAAGTGATGCCAGTTGATGAAGCTATTGAGAAATATGCATCACCCAGATTAAAAGAGATTTATGAGAAATTTCCGGAAGCGTTTTATCCGGCTACGGTAGATGGGAAACGTTACGGGATTCCACGGTTCTCTGGAGGAAATGGCTCTGACTCCTTGCTTTGGATTCGCAAAGACTGGCTCGACAAGTTAGGACTCCAGCCACCAAAAACGATCGAAGATCTTGAAAAAATTATGGATGCGTTTGTCAACAAAGATCCGGATGGAAACGGAAAAAAGGATACGATCGGCTTAACGCTAGCCAGCAAAAATGGCTTGGCGACATGGCTTGCTGATGGCAGCTTTATTTTCGGCGCTTACGGCAATTATGTGCCCGGTTCATGGTCAAAAGGAGAAGATGGTTCTTTGGTCTATGGTTCCGTTCAACCGTCTATGAAAAAGGCTCTAGAAAAATTGAATGAATGGTATAAAAAGGGATATTTAGATAAAGAAGTAGGTATTTTAGATGAACAAACGGCAATTGAAAGCTTTGTTGCCGGGAAGTCTGGGATTATTTCCGCCCCGCCTTGGGCAGCTGGCTGGCCGATCACAGATGCATTGAAAAATAATCCAGGGGCTGTAGTTGAGCCATATCCGCTACCAAGCGGCCCAGACGGCAAAATTGGGCGGCGCGGTGAAGGGCTTGTCACGGGAATGTTTTTGTTTAGTAAAGATTTTAAACATATGGATAAGTTTTTTGAATACTTAGATGCTATTTATGGCTACATTTACAATGATTCGACATATTTCGAGTATGGATTGGCTGAAGGTTATGATTATGTCATTAAAGATGGAAAGCCTGTTTATGATGTAGATCAAATTCCTGGAGGAAAAATCGATCCAGGAAAGTATTTTATCATAGAAGATATCCCGACTGTTCCGTACATGCTTTACGAATTAGCAGAAGAATTGTATACAACAAAACGCGATGCTAAGAATGCGTACGACTATACAAAAATTGTTTCTCAAGGCGATTCTTACATGAAAGCAGCAACAATTGTTAATCAGCAAAACCAATACCGCATCGAAAATGAATTTACTGGACCGCCGACAAAAACAATGCAAAAACGCTTTGAATTCCTAACGAAAATGGAGCGTGAGACGTTTGCCAACATTATTTATGGCCGGGCTCCTCTCAGTGCATTTGATGATTTCGTGAAAAAGTGGGAAGAATCTGGCGGTAAAGAGATTACAAAAGAAGTGAACGAATGGTATCAATCAGTGAAAGGAGAAAAGTAAAAGAGCATGGTATAGCGGTGCGGACATGGTTGGCATAATCCATTATGACAATCGGTGTCTGCACCTATCTTTTCTTAACATGGGTATGCTTGGGAAATGCGCTTTGAACGAAGAGAAAGGGGGAGGAAATAATGCAGCCGACAGTAGATCTAAAACAGCAAACAGCGGCGGTTGGAACGCGGAAACAATGGAAGTTGAAAGGGACATGGCAGTTGCATACGATGTTGCTTCCAGCCCTTGTCATTGTATTCATTTTTCAGTACATTCCAATGTTCGGATTAGTGATGGCATTTCAAGATTATGAGCCGTGGCTTGGTTTTTTGCATTCACCTTGGGTTGGCCTTGAACATTTTAAAACGATGTTTGAATATGAAGATGCCCGTCAAGTGATATGGAATACACTTGTAATTTCCACTTTGAAAATCATTTTTAATCTTGCCATACCGCTTGCGTTCGCTTTACTACTGAATGAAATATATGTAATGAAGTTTAAACGGACTGTCCAGACGATCGTTTATTTACCGCATTTTTTGTCTTGGGTTATCTTAGGCGGTATTTTGATTGATATGCTTTCCCCAGAAGGGGGCATGGTCAATCGCGTGCTGACGGCATTATTTGGTGTTGAGCCGATTTTCTTTCTCGGTGATAATGATTGGTTTCGCACAGTTGTTGTCGTGACTGATGTTTGGAAAGAATGTGGGTTTAATACGATCGTGTTTTTAGCTGCTCTTACTTCAATTAATCCATCATTGTATGAAGCTGCAATTGTTGATGGGGCGAATCGTTGGCAGCAAACCATTTACATTACCTTGCCTTCCATGTTGCCGATTATCATCGTTGTGGGGACTTTATCGTTAGGAAACATTTTAAATGCGGGGTTTGATCAAATTTTAAACTTGTACAACCCACTCGTTTACAAAACGGGTGATATTATCGATACGTACGTTTACCGCGTCGGTCTTTTAAACGGGGATTTTAGCTATGCGACGGCCATTGGGTTATTTAAATCGATCATTAGCTTTATTTTAGTAGTGACAGGATATCGTCTCGCCTATAAGTATGCTAACTATAAAATTTTTTAAGGGAGGGGAGGCATATGCATCATCATTATCAAAAAAGCTTGTCCTACAAAATATTTACTATTTTTAACTATACTTTTTTAACGGTTGCTGCTTTGCTTTGTATTTTGCCTCTTATTCATATTTTAGCTGTTTCTTTTAGCGGCAGTGCAGCAGCAACGGCCAATCTTGTCGGGCTTTGGCCAGTCGATTTTACGCTTGATGCGTACGAAAAAACGATCGGGAACGAAAACTTTTTGCGCTCCCTCTGGAATTCCTTTTTACGGGTCGTATTAGGGACAGCCATTTCCATGGCAGTCATGTTGTGCGCAGCTTATCCGTTATCCAAAAGCGACAAAGCATTTCGTGGACGAAAAATTTATATGTGGTTTTTCGTTTTTACTATGCTGTTCCATGGTGGGCTTGTTCCGACCTATATGGTTGTGACAAAGCTCGGATTGACTGATACGATTTGGGCGCTCATTTTGCCGTCTGCGGTCAGCTCGTTCAACTTAATTTTGCTTATTAACTTTTTCCGTACATCGGTGCCGAAATCGCTTGAGGAAGCTGCTTTAATGGATGGGGCAAATCACTTCACGATTTTCTGGAAAATTTATTTACCAATCTCTGTGCCAGCGATTGCGACGATTTCACTCTTTACAATGGTATTCCATTGGAATTCATGGTTTGACGGCATAATTTATATGTCCGATGTCAAGCATTATCCGTTGTCCACTTTTTTGCAAACGATTATTGTCCAACAAGACTTTACTAAAATGAGTGTTGATGCAGAGACATTACAAAACTTGTCCGAACGAACAGTGAAAGCAGCACAAATTTTTATTGCTGCGTTGCCAATGCTAGCCGTTTATCCATTTGTACAAAAATTCTTTGTCAAGGGGATTGTCTTAGGAGCGGAAAAAGAATAAGAGGGGGAAGTGAACATGCCAACGGAATACGAACCTTGCTGGCTAAGATATGTGCAAAATGATAAGTATAAAGATAATCAATTGGTGTTTACAACGATCGTAGCAAAAGGAGAGTCTCCGATCTTCGGCGCTGCGGTGGAAGAGTTAAGAATTGGTATTACATCGATGCTAGGCCTCGAGCCGCAGGTGGTGCCAGAGATGAAACAAACAAGCTTCATTTGGCTTGGAACACTTGACGATGAGGAGCTAAAACAGCAATCGCTCGACAGGGAGAGGGCAGCACTTATTCATCCAGAAGGGTATGTCATCCGATCAGATGTCCACGATGGACAATCACGTATCTACATTGCTGGGAAGACAGACAAAGGTGTGTTGTATGCGGTGTTTCATTTCCTCCGTCTGTTGCAAATGAAAAAGAATGTACACAATTTGTCGATCGTTGAGCAACCAAAAAATAAATTGCGAATGATCAATCATTGGGACAACATGGATGGCAGCATAGAACGCGGGTATGCGGGACAGTCGGTTTTCTTTGCTGATGGTCAGTTTGTGAAACAAAAACAGCGGATCAAAGATTATGCCCGGTTGCTTGCCTCAGTTGGTATTAACGCCATTTCGATCAATAATGTGAACGTTCACCAACTAGAGACAAAATTAATTGCGGAAGAGTGGCTGCCAGAAGTGGCGAAAGTGGCTGATATTTTTCGGGTGTATGGCATCAAACTGTTTTTGAGCATTAACTATGCCAGCCCTATAGAGATCGGAGGGCTTTCGACCGCGGATCCTCTTGATCCAAATGTACAGCAGTGGTGGAAGAAGACCGTTGCACGCATTTACCGCTATATCCCTGATTTTGGAGGTTTTGTAGTCAAGGCAGATTCTGAGTTTCGACCTGGCCCGTTTACATATGGACGTAACCATGCCGAGGGAGCAAACATGCTGGCAGAAGCATTGGCACCGTTTGGTGGTATTGTCGTGTGGAGATGTTTTGTTTATAACTGTCAGCAAGATTGGCGTGACCGGACAACTGACCGGGCGAAAGCGGCATATGATCACTTTCAGCCGTTAGATGGACAGTTTCATGAGAATGTCATCTTGCAAATTAAAAACGGTCCAATGGATTTTCAAGTAAGGGAGCCAGTTTCTCCGTTATTCGGAGCCATGCCGAAAACGAATCAAATTCTAGAAGTGCAAATCACTCAAGAATATACCGGTCAACAAAAGCATTTATGCTACCTCGTTCCACAATGGAAAGAGGTGCTGGAATTTGATACGTATGCTAAAGGAAAAGGTTCAGAAGTGAAGAAGGTGATTGGCGGCTCGCTATTTGGTTATCGATATAGTGGGATGGTCGGGGTGTCAAATATTGGTGATGATCCGAACTGGACCGGGCATACATTGGCGCAAGCCAACTTATACGGGTTTGGGCGACTTGCTTGGAATCCAGATTTGTCGACCGAAGAGATTACGAGTGAATGGATTGTGCAAACGTTTGGAGATGATCCGCAAGTGGTCGAACAGATCAGCCAGATGTTGCTAGATTCGTGGCGAATTTACGAAAGCTATACCGCTCCGCTCGGTGTTGGTTGGATGGTGAATCCGGGACATCATTATGGACCGAATGTGGATGGATATGAATACTCACACTGGGGAACGTACCACTATGCTGACCGTGATGGAATCGGAGTAGACCGGACGGTTGCGACGGGGACAGGGTATACAGCGCAATACTTTCCAGAGAATGCAGCTATGTATGAATCGTTAGATACGTGTCCTGATGAGTTGCTCTTATTTTTCCATCATGTTCCATATACTCATCGGTTAAAATCAGGCGAAACAGTGATCCAACATATTTATAACACCCACTTTGATGGGGTGGAACAAGCAAGGCGGTTAAAGGAGCGGTGGGAACAGCTAAAAGGAAAAATTGATGAAAAACGGTACACTGATGTGTTAAATCGACTCATTCTTCAAATTGAGCATGCCAAAGAATGGAGAGATGTCATCAACACATACTTTTACCGTAAGTCGGGGATTGCTGACCAATATGGGCGGAAAATTTATCGATGAATAGGAGGGGGAGCGGATGAAGGTCGTGAAAGTGCCAAATAGCGGGCAAATGCGATTTAAAAAGAACTGGAAGTTTTGTGTTGGTACTGGGCGACTGGGTCTTGCCTTGCAAAAGGAATATCTTGATCACTTAAAGCTCGTGCAAGAGAAAATCGGATTTCAATACATCCGCGGCCATGGTTTGCTCTCCGATGATGTCGGAATTTATCGGGAAGTCGAAATCAACGGGGAAATCCGGCCGTTTTACAACTTTACGTACATCGATCGAATTTTTGACTCGTATTTAGCTTTGAATATCCGGCCGTTTATTGAACTTGGATTTATGCCAAACGCGCTTGCATCGGGAGATCAAACCGTTTTTTATTGGAAAGGTAACGTTACGCCTCCAAACGATTATAACAAGTGGCGTGACCTCATTGTAGCGGTCGTTTCTCATTTCGTGGAGCGATATGGAGTTGAGGAAGTGCGAACGTGGCCGTTTGAAGTATGGAATGAACCGAATTTAGTAAACTTTTGGAAAGACGCTGATAAGGAAGAGTATTTCAAGCTGTATGAAATAACAGCAAGAGCGGTAAAAAGTGTAGATCCATATCTGCAAGTAGGGGGACCAGCCATTTGCGGAGGAAGTGATGAATGGATTACGGACTTTCTCCATTTCTGTGCCGAACGGGAGGTTCCTGTTGATTTTGTCAGCCGTCATGCTTATACATCGAAGGCACCGCATAAAAAAACGTTTGAGTATTACTATCAAGAGCTCGAACCGCCTGAGGATATGTTGGAGCAGTTCAAAACGGTTCGCGCGCTAATCCGTCAGTCGCCTTTCCCGCATTTGCCATTGCATATTACGGAATATAATACATCTTACAGTCCGATTAACCCGATTCATGACACAGCGCTCAATGCCGCGTACATCGCCCGTATTTTGAGCGAGGGTGGAGAGTACGTTGACTCGTTTTCGTATTGGACGTTCAGTGATGTATTTGAGGAGATGGAAGTTCCGAAAGCATTGTTCCACGGTGGATTCGGTTTAGTAGCGCTTCATTCGATTCCAAAACCGACGTTTCACACGTTTATGTTCTTTAATGCGCTAGGCGACGAAGTGTTGTACCGGGATGCAGAGATGATTGTGACAAGGCGAAAAGATGGATCGATTGCCGCGGTGATTTGGAATTTAGTAATGGAAAAAGGAGGAGGATTTACAAAAGAAGTGCAACTCGTCGTCCCAGTTCCGTTTTCTTCAATCGCATTTATCAAACGGCAAACGGTTAATGAACAGTACGGGAACCCGTGGAGGGTCTGGAAGCAGATGGGGCGGCCTCGCTTTCCGAATCGACAAGCAGTGGAAACGCTTCGACAAGTAGCGCAGCCTCATGTGATGACAGAGCAGAGAAAGGCAACAGACGGCATGATTCACTTATCTATTATTCTAACAAAAAATGAAGTGACGTTAATCGAGATTGAGCAGGTTCGGGATGAAACAAGCACCTATATCGGCTTAGATGATAGTGAAATGACATCGTATTCTTCATCTGAATGATATACAACAAATCGTTGCAGCGGAGGGATGAGATGGACGTCGTCACGATTGGGGAATCGATGGCCGTATTGACACCGACAAGCGGTGGATTCATGAGGCAGGCGATCACCTTTACAAGACAAATCGGCGGTGCGGAATCGAATGTGGCTGTCGGCCTTGCCCGCTTAGGCCATCGAGTCGGTTGGATTAGCAAAGTGGGAGACGATGAGTTCGGGAAAGCGATTTTGTCTTTTCTGCAAGGTGAAGGCGTGGATGTCAGCCAGGTGAAAGCCGATCTGGAAGCGCCAACCGGTATTTACTTTAAGGAAAAAAGACGTCCAGGCGATACTAGGGTGTATTACTATCGCCGGGGATCGGCGGCAAGCCGGTTGACGCCTAATGATTTGGATGAGGAATATATCGCTAAGGCGAAGTATTTGCATATTACCGGGATTACTCCAGCGCTAAGCAGGAGCTGCCAAGAAACGATTTTGGCGGCAATTGCCATGGCTCGCCGTCACGGAGTGAAAATTGTCTTTGATCCGAATTTGCGCTTGAAGCTGTGGCGCGAAGCAAATGAAGCGAGAGAGATGCTTCTTCGTATTGCTGTTCAATCGGATATCGTTCTCCCTGGGGTTAGTGAAGCTGCGTTTTTGTTCGGTGATCGATCGATTGAAGAGTGGGGGAAACGGTTGCTCGATGCTGGCGCATCGCTTGTTGTCATTAAACTTGGTGCAAGCGGAGCACATTATTTTACAAGCGGTGCAAATGAATATGTTCCTGGATTTCCTGTTGAGCAGATTATTGATCCGGTCGGTGCTGGTGACGGATTTGCAGCTGGATTGTTATCTGGATTGCTTGATGGACTCAGTCTGACCGAGGCTGTCCGACGGGGGAATGCAGTCGGGGCGCTAGTAACGATGGTTGAAGGCGATGTGGACGGGATGCCGGAGAGGGATGAAGTAAAGCGGCTCATTGACCGCCAAGGGGAAGATGTCACCCGGTAAGAAGGAGGAAGATCTTTATGGATGTATTGACAACGATCAAAAAAATTGGCATCGTGCCTGTTGTCCGTGGCGCGACAGTGGACAATATTCTCCCAATTGCCTTTGCCCTGCGTCAGGGAGGGATTCCAATCATTGAAATTACGATGGAAACCACTGAAGCCCTAGCAGCACTGGAAAAGGCTACAAATGAATTAAACGATATGCTTATCGGAGCTGGGACGGTGCTTGATTCCGAGACAGCGCAGCAAGCTATTTTTGCGGGAGCACGATTTATCGTTTCACCGTCACTCTCTGTCGATGTGATTAAGGTAACAAAACAGCATCAAGCTATAAGTATTGCCGGTGGACTGACGCCGACAGAAATCGTCACTGCGTTTCAACATGGGGCTGATATGGTGAAGATATTTCCGGCTCATGTCTTTGGGCCAAAGTATATTCAAAGTTTAAAAGATCCGCTCCCTCATATTCCTCTAATGGTAACAGGAGGGATAAACCGAGAAACGGTCGGAGAGTATATAAAAGCAGGGGCAGATGTGGCTGGTATTGGAGGCTCGTTAGTGAATGTCAAACACGGGTGGGCGGCCGATGAATTAGAAGCCATTACCCAACGGGCTACCGAACTTGTTTCAATCATACAAAAGGAACGGAAAGAGGAAATGCATGCGTAGACCGTAGAGAAATTTGACAGGAAATATTCCTTTTATTACATTTGTAAAAAAGAAACAGTATATAACGAACGAAGCTTGTTTCTACCATACTAGTATATAAAAAAGGAGAATCAAAAGGTGATTTTTTCTGCTCAACAAAGCCAACAAATTAAAAATTCTGTCAGAGGTTCGGCACGTGACCAGTTGTATGACATGTTGAAGGAAAAGATTTTACGGCTTGAGCTGGAACCGGGAACGAAAATTTCAGAAAAAGAAATTGCCGAACAGCTCCATATTAGCCGTACTCCAGTGCGGGAAGCGTTCTTAAAACTGGCGCAAGATGAGTTGCTTGATATTATTCCTCAAAGTGGAACGATTGTTTCACGTATTAATTTGGAATATGTGGAAGAAGGACGATTGATTCGTGAGGTCGTTGAAAAGGAAGTAGCTGCTTTAGCGTGCGTAAAGTTTCGCGAGGATCATTTATTTCAGTTGGAAAAAAATATTACGATGCAAGAGTTATGTGTCGAAAGAGGGAACTTCCTTGAACTTTTTGAGCTGGATGAAGCGTTTCATCAGCTTATTTATGACGGATGCCGTATGTCTCGTTCATGGAAAATGATTCAAAATTTAAACATTCATTTTAATCGTTTGCGTGTGCTCCGACTCTCTTCAAATTTAGATTGGGATATTATTATTTCTCATCATAAGCAAATTTGCCAATTGATTGCGAATAAGGAAGCAGATAAGGTGCGTCAAGTGATGGAGGAACATTTGCGGCTTGTTGAGATTGAAAAAGATATGTTGAAAAGGCAATATCCGCATTACTTTGTTTAAGTGGCTAAAAATCCCATTGACGTGAAGGGAGAGGAGAAACGATGCAGCCGTTCATTGATGATCGTTTTTTGCTGCAAAATAAACATGCCGAAGTGTTGTACCACGACTATGCCAAATCGTTGCCGATTATTGATTACCATTGCCATTTAAGTGCGAAAGAGATTGCCGAGGACCGACGGTTTCATGATATGACAGAGCTTTGGCTCGAAGGAGATCACTACAAATGGCGGGCGATGCGGGCGTTGGGGATAGAAGAAAAATATATTACAGGAAGCGCTTCTCCTGAGGAAAAGTTTCAAGCATGGGCGAAAACGGTGCCGTATTGCATTGGGAATCCACTTTATCACTGGACGCATTTAGAGTTGAAGCGCTATTTCCAAGTCGGTGTCCTCTTAAATGAGCAGACGTGGAAGGAAGTATGGGATCATTGCAACGAGTTGCTCCAACAAGAAGGATATTCAGCCCGTTCTTTCATGATTCAATCAAACGTGGAGTGGATCGGGACGACGGATGATCCGCTCGATGACCTAATGGATCATAAAAAAATCGCCCAAGACTCGTCATTTTCGATCAAGGTTGTGCCATCGTTTCGGCCTGATGCCGTTATCGAAATCAATCGGCCGTCTTTCTTGGATTACGTAAGTAAACTAGGGGAAGTGGCTGACCTATCGGTCGACGATTATGGCCAACTATTGCAAGCGCTCGAAAATCGAGTTCGTTATTTTCATGAGGCAGGATGCCGGATGGCCGATCACGGTCTTGAATCGATGCCGTACGCTGAATGCACCTTGGATGAGGCGAGGGTCATTTTTCAAAAAAGAAAAGAAGGATTTGCCCTTAGCCGAGAGGAGGAAGAAAAATATCAAACTTTCACTTTATGTTTCTTAGCCCGTTTATACTATTCTCTTGGTTGGGTGATGCAGCTGCACATTGGTTCGATTCGAAATACCAATCAAAAGATGTTCCAACAGCTTGGGCCGAATACTGGGTATGATTCGATTAACGACTTTTTCTTTGCCCAGCCGTTAAACGCTTTTCTCAATCGATTGGAACGTGACGGTCAGTTGCCAAAAACGATTGTGTATACATTAAACCCTGCTTATAACTATATTGTTGCATCAACGATCGGCAACTTTCCATCAGAAGGGGTAAAAGGGAAAGTCCAATTTGGGGCAGCCTGGTGGTTTAACGACCATCAGGATGGCATAATACGCCATCTCAATGATCTGGCCAATGTGGGAGTATTCAGCACATTTGTTGGCATGTTAACCGATTCGAGAAGCTTCTTATCTTATGTGCGTCATGAATACTTTCGCAGAATCGTATGCAATTTAATCGGCTCGTGGATTGAAAAAGGAGAGGCACCGCAAGATTATGCCTTTTTAGGGAAAATTGTCCAAGATATATGTTATTTCAATGCGAAACAGTATTTTGATTTATCGTGAACGGGGGAGGTGAGACCACAATGAAAATGACATTTCGCTGGTTTGGTAAGGATTATGATACGGTTTCATTGGCTCATATCCGTCAAATTCCAGGAGTAGAAGGAATTGTAGGAGCTTTGTATCACATTCCGGTCGGGGAAGTATGGCCACTAGAAGACATATTGGAATTAAAGCGGCAAGTGAATAAGAACGGATTTCACCTCGAGGTGATCGAGAGTGTCAACGTTCATGAAGATATTAAACTTGGCCTGCCTTCGCGGGAACGGTATATCGAAAACTATAAACAAACGATTCGCAACTTGTCGAAAGCCGGAGTGAAAGTGATCTGTTATAATTTTATGCCGATTTTCGACTGGACTCGTTCTGATTTGGCGAAAAGACGGCCTGACGGTTCAACAGTGCTTGCTTATGAGAAGCAAAAAGTTGAACAAATTGACCCCGAGGAAATGATCCGCCGCATTGAAAACGGAGCGAATGGTTTTTTGCTTCCGGGATGGGAGCCGGAACGATTGAAAACGATTAAACCGCTTTTCGCTCTATATAAAGGAGTAACGGAGGATGATTTGCTTGACCATTTGCGTTACTTTTTGGAGCAAATCGTTCCGGTCGCGGAGGAATGTGGCATCCAAATGGCGATTCACCCTGACGATCCACCGTGGTCAGTGTTTGGACTGCCGCGGATTGTAACAAATAAAGAAAACTTGAAGAAAATTATCAATATGGTCAATAGCCCAGCGAACGGACTGACGCTATGCTCTGGCTCACTCGGTGCGAATCCGGACAACGATATTCCAGACATCTTTCGTTATTTTTTGCGTATGGGGAGAGTGCCGTTTGTCCATGTACGCAATATTGAAATTCATACGAATGGCGATTTTGAGGAAACATCCCATCGCAGCTGTGATGGTTCATTGAATATATGTGAAATCGTAAAAGTGTTACACGAATCGGATTTTCAAGGATACATTCGCCCAGACCACGGCCGGATGATTTGGGGGGAACAAGCTCGCCCGGGCTATGGACTGTATGATCGGGCGCTTGGCATTATGTACTTGTTAGGTATTTGGGATAGTTTGGAAAATGAGAAAAGAAAACGGGAAGGAGACAAAACATGCTCCCAATCCATCCAAGTTTAAAAGGAAAAGTAGCAGTCGTCACAGGTGGAGGTGGGGTGCTATGCAGCTGCATGGCAAAAGAGCTCGCCCGCCAAGGGATGAAAGTAGTGATTTTAAATCGAACATTGGAGAAAGCGGAAAAAGTCAAGAATGAGATTGTTGAACAAGGGGGAGAGGCGTTAGCCATTCAATGTGATGTACTTGATGCCGGTCGTGTCAGGCAGGCTGCGGAAACAGTGGCAGAAGTATACGGACCTTGCGATGTTTTGATTAACGGAGCGGGTGGCAACCATCCACAAGGGATAACGACAAAGGAAATATTGGAGCCGCACGATCTTGAAAATCGAGAGATGACAACGTTTTTTGACTTAACGGCAAAAGGGTTTTCTTATGTTTTTGACTTAAATATTCTTGGGACCATCATTCCGACGCAACAATTTCTGAAACAGATGATCGGTAGGGGAGGGACTATCATCAATATTTCCTCGATGAGCGCCCCAAGGCCGATGACGAAAGTGCCGGCATACAGCGCAGCTAAAGCAGGGATCGAAAACTTCACGAAATGGCTGGCTGTACACGTGGCCGAAGTTGGAGTTCGTGTCAATGCGATCGCGCCAGGTTTCTTTTTAACGAAGCAGAACGAACATCTTCTCAAACGCTCAGATGGATCGTATACAGAACGAACAGAGAAAATTTTATCCCATACACCGATGAAGCGGTTAGGCAAACCGGAAGATTTATTGGGGACACTTCTTTGGCTGGTAGATTCTCAGACAAGTGGGTTTGTCACTGGGGCGGTTGTTCCTGTTGACGGCGGCTTTTTGGCTTATGCCGGAGTTTGAAGGGAGAATAAACAAAGTCTCCCTTCTTTTTTTGTCTTATGATATACTAATTTTAAAAGAAATCAAAGGTGGATGAGTTATGCGTACCGGTTTGGTGGATGGGAAGCTCTATCGGATCTGCGAATGGATTACAAGGCTCGCATACGTTAATTTGTTATGGATTTTTTTTACTATCATCGGGCTGGTGATCTTCGGGATCGCTCCAGCGACAGTGGCGCTGTTTACAATTATAAGGAAATGGATATTTTTTCATGATACAGAGATTCCAGTGCTGAAAACGTTTGCCCGTACATATAAGTGTGAATTTTGGAGAGCGAATCGGATTGGGCTGTTGCTTATGGCGATAGCGTATATTTTCTATATTGATATCATCTATCTCGCTCATGTTCCGCCAGAATGGAAACTTCCGTTTTCTGTCGCTTTGCTCATTATTTTTCTCTTTTATATGGTGATGTTGCTGTATGTGTTTCCTATTTATGTGCATTACGAATTGCGTTTTTGGCAATATATGAAGTATGCTTTTATGATTGGAATGGCCAATCCGCTTATGACACTTATCATGTTGGCTAGTGTGGGAATACTGTTTCTCATCTTGATGTATATCCCGGGTTTAATTCCATTTTTCAGTATCAGTTTGGCGGCATTGGTTGTTATGGGAAGCGCATTGCGTGTGTTTCGAAAAATGGAAGAAAAACAGGCGATATGGCAACAAGGAAAATAACATCATCTTCCGGTGAAATACAGGTATACCATTATGAAGAGGTTTGACGCATATATTGAAAAATGGACTGAGCCAAAGGAGCGTCTTTTTCGAGGAAGAATATAGGATATTGTTTTGTTGGAATTGTTCATCACGTATATATAGTCATAAAGAAGGGTGTCTCATTACTTTTGAGACACCCTTCTTTCAATTTGTGATAAGCCTCACTTATGATCGATAATAGCCCAATACGCAGGTTTTACGTTGTATTCGGGGTCGAACACAAATGGCGCATCTTTTCCATTCCCTTTTTCCACTCTCGTATATGGGGCTTTCGGGTCTACAATCACATTCCCATCAGCATCATAGTAAACATCCGCTCGACTGTCGAGCCACGTATGGTTGTCGGCGATGCCCCAGAAGGTGACGTTACTGATTTTATCGCTGAGTTTTTCATACAGCTTAAACAATCGATCATAGCGATCCGCTTGGTCCAAAAACTTTTGCTCCGGAATGGCGTCATACGACAGGTAAGCCCGCGGCGGCCAGCCGTACATGCTCACATCCAGCTCAGTAATTTGGTTGTCTAACCCTAGATCGGCAAACATGATAATCGTTTTTTCGATTTCCTCTTCAGAAGGCCAGTCAATTTGGATGTGGGACTGATGGCCAATACCATCAATGGGAATGCCCTCTTCTTTTAATTGTTTCACCAAGTTATAAAGAGCGCTTCGCTTTGGTTCAACTTCCGTATTGTAATCATTAATGTAAAGTTTAATCTTGTTGCCGCCATATTTTCTCGCTGTTTGGAACGCTACCTTAATATAATCGATGCCAGCGATTTGATACCATGGGGAATCGCGCAATTCTCCATCATCCCCGACTACCTCATTTACAACGTCCCAATATTTGATGTCATCTTTATACCGCTCGACAATCGTTTTAATATGGGTTTCGATCCGTTTTAATAACAGCTGTTTATTTTGTTCGCGTTTCACAGGGTCCGTTTCATTGACCATTGGTTGGCCTTCCTTGTCAAGAAAGAACCATTGAGGTACTTGGCTATGCCAAACGAGCGTGTGGAAACGGATATCCATATGGTGTTTTTTAGCAAACCGAACGATTTGATCCGCCTCAGCAAAATTGAATTTTCCTTCTTCCGGTTGAATATTAATCGGCTTCATAACATTCTCAGCGACAATGCTGTTAAAATGGCGTTTTAGCATTTGTGCGTCTTTCTCGTTTAGTAGCTGATAAGGTTCAACAGCCGCACCAATAGTGAATGAATCTTTGTAGCGCTGGTCCAATTGTGGGGCATGCAATGCGCTGATTTGAGGCTTTTTAGCGTATGATTGTTCAGTTTTTGCCAATGCATTCGTCATCCCTAAAGGGAGCAACAGCATAAATGAGAATCCAACTATTATCGCTTTTCGCGATCTTTTCAACATGATTTTGTCTCCTCCTTGTATAGTTATGATTCATAGCCAAACAACATAAAAAACAGAAAGCGCTTATCACTCCCTTCCTTTCATTGTTCCAACCTGTAATGGGAAGGTGTCTTATCGCGAGAAGAAGATGTTTGTAGGGAGGTTGACCTGATTTTATTTTAACAACGCCATCTTGGTTTATCAATTAAATATACTAAGTTTTGTTATTTTTTTAAAATTTATAAAAATATCTAAGAAAGGGCTTTTATTAATCTTCCTTAACTGTAAAAGTCGGAGCTAGAGGGCTTATTTATTCGATCATCAACCTTTGCAACAAAGAGGAAGAAACATAAATCATGACGTAGATTACGTTGAAAGTTGGACTCGGAGAGAAGTAGCAATTGATCTTGCCTACCATATAGTATACAAACACTTGAAAGTTTGAAAAATTCTTTATAAAATTAGTTTATATAATCAACATACTTAAACAGATGGAATCGATTGAATCTATTCAAATTTCAGAAGGGAATAGAACGATGGCTATTACTGTGCAAACTGTGATGGAACGATTAACAGCTTGCGTAGAGACCCGTTCTCCTACTGTGGATACGCTTAAATATGGTGATTCAAGCATGGAAGTAAAGGGGATTGCGGTCAGTTTCATGCCTACGTATCGTGTCATTGAACAAGCTGTTCAAGCGGGGGCAAATCTTCTCATCTCTCATGAAGGATTGTTTTATAGTCATGCTGGCGATGCTGAAACAATGAAAAATGATCCAGTGTATCAGGAAAAGGTTCGCTTGATTTGTGAGTCAGGCATTGCGATTTATCGTTTTCACGACCAATGGCACCGATATCAACCGGATGGGATTATGGTTGGTTTAGTTCGTGCTTTGGGATGGGAGTCGTATGTTTCTGAGTACCAATCAGCGGCTACGATTGTAACGATTCCTCGGATATTAGCAAGGGATATGGTGAAGTATGTGAAAGAGAGATTAAGTATTTCATTTATACGGGTTGCTGGAGATTTATCGACTATATGTACCCGCATAGGGTTGCTGGCAGGATATCGTGGCCACGGATCTTTGACGATCCCGTTGTTTGAAAAAGAGAAGCTTGATGCGATCATTTATGGGGAAGGGCCGGAATGGGAAACGCCGGAATATGTTCGAGACGCCGTGCATCAAGGAAAACGAAAGGTGTTAGTGGTGCTAGGGCATGCAGAAAGCGAAGAGCCTGGCATGAGATATTTGGCTCAAAAGTTAAGAGAAATGTTTCCCACGATTCCTGTGCATTTTATTTCAGAAAAACCACTTTTTCATTTCATGTAATTGATCAAGGAGAGGGAGAACAATGATACTTGGCAAAGGAGAAAAATTGCTGTTTATTGGCGACTCCATTACGGATTGTGGCCGGGCTAAACCAGAAGGAGAAGGGGGGATTGGAGCGCTGGGAACTGGATATGTCGCGTATGTGGACGGGCTTCTGCAGGCGGTTTATCCAGAACTGGGGATTCGAGTGGTGAATAAAGGAATTAGCGGCAATACGGTTCGAGATTTAAAAGCAAGATGGCAGGAGGATGTGATTGCTCAAAAACCGGACTGGGTATCGATCATGATTGGAATTAACGATGTTTGGCGACAGTACGATTTGCCATTCATTAAAGAAAAGCATGTATACTTAGATGAATACGAAGAAACGCTCCGTAGTCTTGTCATTGAAACAAAGCCGCTCGTTACAGGAATCATCCTTATGACCCCGTTTTATATAGAAGGGAATGAACACGATTCGATGCGCCGGACAATGGATCAGTATGGTCTCGCTGTCAAGCGAATTGCTGAAGAAACAGATAGTATATTCGTTGATACCCAAGCCGCTTTTAACAAGGTATTAAAGACACTTTATCCGGCGGCATTGGCTTGGGATCGCGTTCATCCGTCTGTTGCCGGACATATGATTCTGGCAAGAGCATTTTTGAACGCCATCGGTTTTGATTGGAACAAATCCAATGGATGAAGTAAGGACTAGTCTATATACATGCAACATGAAGAGTTAACTTCTCAGTCATCCTGCACACCCTAAGCGCTGCAGCACTTCCTCCGGACGTTCGTGGATGTAGTTGACAAACCGAGTAATGGCTTGAATGATATCGTTGCGATCCTTGTGAAATACATTGGCAATCACCGTATCTTTCAGCCATTTCCATAAGCGTTCGATCGGGTTCAGCTGTGGCGAATAGGGAGGAAGGTAAATAAAGTGAAAACACTGCCCTTCTTCCCGCAAAAACTCCTTGACCATTTTGGCATGGTGAATGCGGGCGTTATCCAACACCAAGACCATGAGACGGTCCGGATAGCGCTCTTTGAGCATTCTCAAGAAATCCAAGAACGTCGCGGCATTGGCAGCGGTCGTTTGATGAAGCACCGTTTCGCCATCGTGGATGTTGACCGCGCCAAACAGCGATACGTGGGCATGATGGCCGAACGTCGGCACTTGTTTTTGGCGGCCGACTTCCGACCATGTGGACCGCAAGACATGGTAAGAGCGGATATGTGTTTCATCAAGGTACAACAAGACCGAATCAGGATCCATTAAGTTTTTTTTTATGAAGTCGATCTGTTTCTCAAAATTCTTTTGTCGATCCGGATCGCCTTTCGCCAATGTGTAGGTCGGCCGTGTCCACGACAGCCCTTTGCGGTGCAGGAGTTTTCGCAACGCTTCGCGGGAAATGCAAACACCGAAGTGCTTTTCGACATAGGATTGCAGGAGTTTGGTGTTCCACGCCGAAGCGACGTCCCAGCCCAGTTCTACGGGAGTGGTGGTCAACACAAGCTGTTTGATCTCTTCCTGCTGTTCTTCGGTGAGAAACGGCTCCCGCCCGGGGGCGAAATCCCGATGAAGCAAGAGCTCCAGACCGCCTTCGTTGAACAGCGACACATAATGGGAAACGGTTTTCGGCACACGTTGACCATGGAGGCCACCTCTTTGCCCAAATAGCCTTCCATGACCAGGCGAACCGCCATCACCCGTTGGCGAAGAAGGGTGTTTTTGATTTTCCGTTCCTGTTTGCGAAGTGTCCGAGGTGTCCATCCGTGATCGTTGGTGATTTTGAGACGTTTCATGCAGAATTCCGCTCCTTTTCCATGCTTTTCCTTAGGAGCAGTATAACCGGAGTGGGAACCACTTATACGAAGGTTAACTTTTCAATGAGCATATATATAAAACCAGGTTGATAAAAAAATAAAAGATGAGGTGCATATATTGATGTTTAAGGTTACTAAAATACCATTATTCATCAAAAAGAAAATCCCGTGCAATTAGAAAGGACTTGCATCAGTGGCTGAATGAATATGGGAAGATTTCATTAACAGTTAACCAGTTCAGAGCATGCATTGCGCTCATACGGTTGCCAAAATCGTTAGGAAAGGGAATACTGGATTTTTGTTTGAGAGTTTGACGGCATTGATTATTCTGTCTAACGAGTTTCCCCTCCAAGACGGGGATTGGATAGAATTTCAGACCCTGAGATTGGGATATTGTCCAATGTAGTCAAATTGTTGGCCTAACAAGTGTTGGCCGACAAAAAATAAAGTGTAAATGTATGCCATTCTTCGAAAAAGTGACATTCTATCTTTTTAGGAGGGTTAGACATGGTCAAAATTAAAAATCCCATTTTAACTGGTTTTCATCCCGATCCGTCCATTTGCCGGGCGGGAGATGACTATTACATTGCCGTTTCGACGTTTGAATGGTTCCCGGGGGTGAGAATTTACCATTCGAAAGATTTAAAGAATTGGCGTTTAGTAGCGCGTCCATTAAACCGGTTAAGTCAATTAAATATGATTGGAAACCCAGATTCTGGAGGGATTTGGGCTCCGCACCTGTCATATAGCGACGGGAAGTTTTGGCTCATTTATACGGATGTGAAAGTCGTCGAAGGCCAGTGGAAGGATGGTCATAACTATCTCGTGACGTGTGATACGATCGATGGCGAGTGGTCCGATCCCATTTATTTGAATAGCTCTGGGTTTGACCCGTCTTTATTTCATGATGAGGACGGAAGAAAATATTTAGTGAACATGTATTGGGATCATCGAGTGGGACATCATCCATTTTATGGTATTGTACTTCAAGAATACAGTGTTGAACAGAAAAAATTGATTGGTGAGCCGAAGATCATTTTCAAAGGAACGGACCTACGAATTACAGAAGGACCACATTTGTATAAAATCGACGGTTATTATTATTTACTGACGGCGGAAGGGGGGACGCGGTACAACCATGCGGCAACGATTGCCCGATCAGCGTCACTGTATGGTCCGTATGAGGTGCATCCGGAAAATCCGTTGATTACGTCTTGGCCTTATCCGCGCAACCCGCTGCAAAAGGCTGGTCATGCTTCGATTGTCCATACTCATACAGATGAATGGTTTCTTGTGCATCTAACCGGCCGGCCGCTGCCAAGAGAAGGACAGCCGCTATTGGATCACCGCGGCTATTGCCCGCTCGGACGTGAAACAGCGATTCAGCGGCTTGAATGGAAAGATGGATGGCCTTATGTAGTCGGAGGAAACGGGCCTTCGTTAGAAATCGACGGGCCGAACGTTGAGGAAGTTCCGTGGGAAAGAGATTACGATGAAAAAGATGATTTTGATGGCGATACATTAAACCACCATTTTCAAACATTACGAATTCCTTTAGGAGAAGACATCGCCACCTTAAAAGCCCGTCCGGGACATTTGCGGCTATACGGAAGAGAATCGCTGACTTCCCGATTTACACAGGCGTTTGTCGCTAGACGATGGCAGCATTTTCACTTCATAGCGGAAACGAAAGTTGCGTTTCGTCCAACGACCATCCAACAATCGGCTGGGCTAGTGAACTACTATAATACGCAAAACTGGACAACGCTGCAATTGACATGGCATGAGGAAAAAGGACGGATCCTCGAATTAATGGCATGCGACCATCTTGTGGTTGAACAGCCCTTGCGCGGCCGAGAAATTGTTGTCCCCGATGATGTCGAGTATGTGTATTTACGAGTCAACGTACAAATGACCACGTACAAATATTCGTATTCTTTCGACGGGGTGGATTGGAAGGAGATTCCTGTCACCTTTGAATCATATAAACTATCAGACGACTATATCAAAAGCAATGCTGCGTTTACCGGGGCGTTTGTGGGCATGCATTGCCGGGACGGTTCCGGGCAAAACAATTACGCGGATTTTGACTACTTTTTGTACAAAGAGTTATAGAATACTTTGTTTATATGATAGACAAACAAATATGAAAGCGTTATAATAAAAACTAGCACAAGTCATTTTCACTATTCGTGATTAAGGGGGATCTAGACATGGCTTATTTTCCGAATATCGGCAAGATTGCGTATGAAGGCCCGGAGTCGCGCAATCCGTTCGCGTTTAAGTTTTACAATCCGGAAGAAAAAGTTGGCGGCAAAACGATGGAGGAGCATTTGCGTTTTTCGGTGGCGTATTGGCATACGTTTACGGGGGATGGATCGGATCCGTTTGGCGTTGGCAATATGATTCGTCCGTGGGACAAATACAGCGGCATGGACTTAGCGAAGGCGCGCGTCGAGGCAGCGTTTGAGCTGTTTGAAAAGTTGAACGTTCCGTTTTTCTGCTTCCATGACGTCGACATCGCCCCAGAAGGGGAGACGCTCAGCGAGACGTACAAAAACTTAGACGAAATTGTCGACATGATTGAAGAGTACATGAAAACAAGCAAAACGAAGCTGCTTTGGAATACGGCGAACTTGTTCAGCCATCCGCGCTTCGTTCACGGGGCGGCAACATCGTGCAACGCTGATGTGTTCGCCTATGCGGCGGCGAAAGTGAAGAAAGGGCTGGAGATTGCGAAGCGGCTCGGAGCGGAAAACTACGTGTTTTGGGGCGGCCGCGAAGGATACGAGACGCTGCTGAACACGGACATGAAGCTAGAGCTTGACAATTTGGCCCGCTTCTTCCATATGGCGGTCGACTATGCGAAAGAGATCGGCTTTGATGGTCAGTTTTTAATCGAGCCGAAGCCGAAGGAGCCGACGAAACATCAATACGATTTTGACGTGGCCACGGCGCTAGCATTCTTGCAAACGTACGGGCTCAAGGATTATTTCAAATTCAACATCGAAGCGAACCATGCGACGTTAGCTGGCCATACGTTTGAACATGAACTGCGCGTCGCCCGCATCCACGGCATGCTCGGTTCGGTCGATGCGAACCAAGGCGATATGCTCCTTGGCTGGGACACGGATGAATTCCCGACCGATTTGTATGCGACGACGTTGGCGATGTATGAAATTTTACAAAACGGCGGCCTTGGGCGTGGCGGCTTGAACTTTGACGCGAAAGTGCGGAGAGGCTCGTTTGAACCGGAAGATTTGTTCTACGCTCATATCGCCGGAATGGACAGCTTTGCGATCGGTTTGAAAGTCGCCCATCGCTTGCTGGAAGACCGCGTGTTTGAACAATTCATCGAAGAACGGTATAAAAGCTATACGGAAGGTATCGGCCGCGAGATCGTCGAAGGAACAGCGGACTTCCACAAATTGGAGCAATATGCGTTACAGCTCGGCGAAATTCGTAATACGTCCGGCCGTCTCGAGCGCTTGAAAACGCTGCTGAACCAATACTTGTTGGAAGTCAGCGTGCCGAGTAAAGCCCGCTTGTGAAAGAGGGATGAGCGTTGGAATATGTCATTGGCGTCGATTTAGGAACAAGTGCGGTCAAAGTATTGCTTGTCGACCGAAACGGGCAAGTTAGAGGGGAATGGACCGAGTCCTATCCCCTCTACCAGCCGCATTCCGGATATAGTGAGCAGCGCCCAGACGATTGGGTGGAGAAGACAATTGTAGCGCTGCGCCGCGTTTGGGAGACCGCCGGCATTTCTCCAGAGTCGGTCGTGGGATTAAGTTTCTCCGGGCAAATGCACGGGCTTGTGTTGCTTGATGGTGATGGGAACGTCGTTCGCAACGCGATTTTGTGGAACGACACGCGAACGACAGCTGAGTGCCGGGAAATTGAGGAGAAAGTTGGCAGAAAGGCGCTGCTCGCAACGGCGAAAAATGAGGCGCTCGAAGGGTTTACGCTGCCGAAATTGCTGTGGGTGAAAAAACATGAGCCTCATCTTTACGAGCGGGCGCGAACGTTTTTATTGCCAAAAGATTATGTCCGTTTCCGTTTGACTGGGCACATCGCGATGGACGTATCCGATGCAGCGGGAACGCTATTGCTGGATATCGAAAAGAAAACATGGAGCGAGGAAATTGCACGGGCCGTTGATGTCGATCTTGCCCTTTGTCCGCCGCTTGTCGAGGCAACGGCATTGGTTGGGACGTTGCGGCCAGATGTAGCAGAACAGACCGGGCTGCCGGCATCGGTGAAAGTATTTGCCGGCGGGGCGGACAATGCCTGCGGCGCGGTGGGCGCCGGCATTTTGGCGGAAGGGAAGATGATGTCGAGCATCGGCACATCCGGTGTCGTCTTGGCGTATGAACAAAGCGGTGAAAAAGATTTCGCTGGACGAGTGCATTACTTTAACCATGCCGAACCAGATGCCTACTATATTATGGGTGTCACGTTGGCGGCTGGGTACAGCTTTGACTGGTGGAAGCGGACGTTTGCGGAAGACGTGCCGTTTGCCGAGATTGTAACGCGTGCCGCTGAGTCGCCGATTGGCGCCAACGGCTTGTTGTTTACACCATACCTTGTCGGTGAGCGGACGCCTTATGCCGACGCCGATATTCGCGGGTCGTTCATCGGTGTTGATTCGGCACAGACGAAATGGGATTTTGCCCGTGCGGTTATCGAAGGGATTACGTTTTCACTGAACGAATCGGTTGAGATCATCAAAGCAAGCGGCAAAACGATCGATTCGGTTGTGTCCATTGGCGGTGGGGCGAAAAGCGCCGAGTGGCTGCAAATCCAAGCGGATATTTTCGGCATCCCAGTGGAAAAACTGAAAAACGAACAAGGGCCAGGACTTGGCGCCGCCATGATTGCCGCGTGCGGCGTCGGCTGGTTTGACTCGCTCAACCAATGCGCCGATGCGTTCAAACAAGTCGATGCCGTTGTTGAACCGCAGTCGGATGCCGTTGCGAAGTACAAAGAGCTGTTTTCCATCTATCGAGACGTATATCCACACACAAAAGAGATAGCGAAACGGTTAAAAGCGTTTCGGCCGTGACGACAAAACCTCCCCGAATCAATTGATGGTTTGGGGAGGTTTTTGTTTACTCAGGTAATCAGACAGGCTGACCCGCTAGGTTTGTCCAAGGAGAACTTGAAAGGTGAGAGCGAAACATGGACATTCGAAAAGAATTCGAAAATCTTAGATAGATTGATTGGCTAAGAGAAAGGGATTTTCTGCGCCAAGCACGAAAGAGTAAAGGGGAGTTAACTGAGCTAGGGTGGTTACTTATATGAGGGGAGAGATTAGCTATGTTCTCTACGCTTCCCGTCCCCATTATCCAAGCACCGATGGCAGGAGGGGTGTCAACGCCCGAACTGGCAGCGGCGGTGTCAAATGCCGGAGGGCTTGGATTTTTGGCTGGCGGGTACCAGACGGCGGAGATGATGAGAACGGAGATTCACAAGCTGCGAACATTGACGGACCGTCCGTTTGGAGTGAATGTGTTTGTGCCAGGGGAAACAACGGTCGATGAAGAGGCGCTTAGTCGTTATCGCGCTGTACTGGCGACTGAGGCGGAACGGCTCGGCGCAACAGTCGGAGAGCCGAAATGGGATGACGATGATTGGGAGGCGAAACTCGATGTGCTCCTTAAAGAGCGGGTACCGGTCGTCAGCTTTACGTTTGGTTGCCCGGAAACAGCGGTGATCACTGCCTTGCAAAAGGCTGGGGCGTTTGTAATCGTGACAGTTACATCGGTGGAGGAAGCCCAAATCGCAGCAGAAGCTGGTGCGAATGCCCTTTGTGTGCAAGGGGCAGAAGCGGGTGGTCATCGTGCGTCGTTTCGCAACGATCCGGAAAAAGATGAAGTATTGACGTTGTTCCCGCTGTTGGCCGATGTACACGCGTCGGTTCGTCTCCCGCTTGTGGCGGCGGGTGGGATCATGGATGGGTACGGTATCGCAGCGGCGCTTCAAGCGGGGGCGAGTGCGGTGCAGCTCGGGACAGCGTTTTTACGCTGTCCTGAGAGCGGGGCGCATCCGCTCCATAAACAGGCGCTTGTGGATCCGCGCTTTACCGAAACAGCGGTAACAAGGGCGTTTACCGGCCGGCCGGCGCGCGGGCTGGCGAACCGGTTTATGGCTGAATATAGCGATCTAGCGCCGGCGGCGTATCCGCAAGTGCACCATATGACAAAGCCGATGCGCGCTGCGGCCGCCAAGGTGGGTGACCGAGAGCGGATGGCGCTTTGGGCTGGAGAAGGGTACCGAATGGCGCGGGAACTTCCCGCGGGGGAACTCGTGCGCGAATTGAAGCGGGAGCTCGAGGAGGCACAGGGTCGCTAAATCAATCTTTGCATTCGGCTCTAGAAGAAGAGAAGCGCATTGTGTTGAGCGAGTTTTGGAATGACGCTGTTTAATCAACCAAATAGAAAGGGAGAGGAGAACCATGAGTGTAGCCCGCATTGTCTTTCCGCCGCTCAGCCATGTCGGCTGGGGAGCGCTTGACCAGTTAGTTCCTGAAGTGAAGCGGTTGGGAGCAAAACATATTTTGGTGATTACCGACCCGATGCTTGTGAAGATCGGCCTAGTCGATCAAGTGACGTCCCCGCTCCGTCAAGAAGGGTATAGCGTGCATGTGTATACGGATGTTGTGCCAGAGCCGCCGCTTGAGACAGGGGAAAAGGCAGTGGCGTTTGCCCGCGACGGAAAGTTTGACCTTGTCATCGGTGTTGGTGGTGGCAGCGCGCTGGATTTGGCGAAACTGGCGGCTGTTTTGGCGGTGCATGATGGCTCGGTCGCTGACTATTTAAATTTGACAGGAACGCGAACACTTGAGAAAAAAGGGTTGCCGAAAATTTTGATTCCCACGACATCGGGCACCGGGTCGGAAGTGACAAACATCTCTGTCTTGTCTTTGGAAACGACGAAAGATGTCGTGACGCACGATTACTTATTGGCCGACGTCGCGATCGTTGATCCGCAGCTGACCGTTTCCGTTCCACCGCGGGTAACGGCCGCAACGGGAATTGATGCACTCACCCATGCAGTTGAGGCGTATGTGTCGGTCAATGCGAGCCCAACATCGGATGGATTGGCCGTTGCCGCTATTCGGCTGATTTCACGCTCACTGCGCAAAGCGGTGGCCAACGGTTCGGACAAACAGGCGCGCATTGATATGGCGAACGGCAGTTATTTGGCCGGCTTGGCATTTTTCAACGCCGGGGTAGCCGGTGTGCATGCGCTCGCTTATCCGCTCGGTGGTCAGTTTCATATCGCTCATGGTGAATCGAATGCTGTGCTGTTGCCGTATGTGATGGGCTACATCCGTCAAAGCTGTACGAAGAGAATGGCCGATATTTTCAACGCGCTTGGCGGCAACTCAAGTTTTTTGTCCGAAGTGGAAGCGTCTTATCGGTGCGTCGAGGAACTAGAACGGTTCGTCGCCGATGTCGGCATTCCGAAAACATTGGGGGGATTTGGCATCCCCGAAAGCGCGCTAGAAAGCTTGACGAAAGATGCTGTCCAACAGAAACGTTTGCTTGCCCGCAGTCCGTTGCCGCTGTTGGAAGCCGACATCCGTGCGATTTACGAAGCCGCGTTTGCCGGGACGATCGTAGAGCCGCACAAGGCGTAAACCGTTGGGAAACAGGCGCTGCAAACGGCGCCTGTTTGTTATGTAGATTGAATATATCCTTGCACATTGGGGCCTTCGTTCTGTATGATCTGTTAAACCCATGATTCTTTAAGCAGGAATCCCTATGACATAACGCGAATCAATGGAAGGAAACGGTGGAGGGGGATGGTAGGAGATGTTTACAACGACGATTACGCCGCGTGTGTCGGAAACGGACGGTGTCGGTCATATTAACAATACGACCGTTCCGGTCTGGTTTGAAGCGGGGCGGCATGAAATTTTTAAACTGTTTACGCCGGATTTGTCGTTTCGGCGCTGGCGGATGGTAATCATCCGCATGGAAGTTGACTATGTCAACCAAATGTATTACGGACAAGATGTGACGGTGTACACTGGCGTTGAACGCATCGGCAACACGAGCCTTACGATTTATGAAGAAATTCATCAAAATGGGGTGGTCTGTGCCAAAGGACGGGCAGTGTATGTCAATTTCAATTTTGACACCGGGCGGCCTGAGCCAATTCCTGATGATATTCGAAGAAAATTACGTGAACATCTCTGGCAGCCGGGCGAGTAAATTAGCTGAAAGGAAATAACCCGTGGGAGCAAATGGACAAGAAGCTTGCTTCCTGCTCTATTCCACTGACGATCTCCCGTGAGCAATTTTCAGTGTGAAACGGTCTCCAGTCGCTGAGCTGGAGACCATTTCTTTTTTACATGTCGCGATGAACGATTCTGTAAGTCTATGAAAGACAGATGGCATATTGGCTGGCTCCTTTCGTTCCGGATGGTTGCGGCTGAATGTGTGACTAACGGTTTTGCAAAAAGCGGAGCAGTTCATCAGCTTGGCTGCCAACGAGTGCGATCAGCTGTTCAAACATGGCGTCGCGCTCTAAGTCCAATTCAATGATGCGCTTCGCCAGTTCGAGGGCTTGTTTGTCCATGCCGGCTTCCTCCTTCCGCGTTGTAAGCGGGATTGAATCGTTCATATTCGCGACGCAGTTCGGCCATCGTCCATTGCTCGAGTCGCTCATGGTCGTTAACCAAGCCGGACTGCATGAGCTGTTGAATGTAAAACTGTTTTTGCCGCTGTATGGCGCTTCGCATCCATTTTCCCATTTGATTCCCTCCGTGTTTTTTACCTTTACTATATCATCGCCTTCTTCAGTGTACAGCGAATGTGTTAAGCTCATTTACAAGAAATTTAAAAAATATGTTAATTTTATTTACAAAAGATAACGAATCGTATTCATTTTTTATATAATGATGTTAGAAAAAGTTACATTAAAGGGTGAGGAAAATGACGGTGAATCGGCAAGAAGAGAGTTACAAACATAAAAAAGTGATTTCAATCGGTATTGTCAGTGAACTAACCGGATTGTCGCCACGTCAAATCCGATATTATGAGGAGCGGAAACTCGTGTTTCCTGATCGATCGAAAGGAAGTCGCAAATATTCGTTTGCGGATGTTGAGCAGCTCATGAGAATCGCTGATCAGCGCGAGGAAGGCGTATCCACCTATGAAATTCGTCAAGAGATGACCAAAGAATTGCGTGAGCGGATGCTAAAAGGGCAAATGAATGCCCATTTTCGGATGCGTTCGTAAGGAAAGAGTCAAATGCCCAACATCCCCTCTTGCTTTATCATCAGAGAATCGAAAAGACCATCTAATTATACTCGTATGCTATAAAACAACAGCTAGAACATTTAGCGTTTTGCGCGCACAAGAAGGTGAGTGCGCGCTATTTTAGTTGTGGAAATGGGGAGGATGAAAATATTAATCTTTTTAATTAAATGACTAGACAAATATATTTAAATGTATATAATTAAAATTGAAAACGATAACATTTATTTCATTCAATACAAGGGGAGGAATGAATCATGAAACGAATTTTATTGGCATGCAGCGCCGGAATGTCAACGAGCTTATTGGTGACGAAAATGCAGGAATACGTCAAGTCGATTGGTGAAGAGGCAGAGATTTGGGCGGTCGGTCAAGATCAGGCGAAGAAGGAAATGGAGAACGCTGATGTCGTGTTGATTGGCCCGCAAATGAGCTTTTTAAAAGGGGAATTGCAAAAAGAGGCACAAAAATATGGCATTCAAGTGGACGTCATTGATATGGTGGCCTATGGGATGGCGGATGGAAAAAAAGTGTACGAACAAGCGCTGAAATTAATGGAGGAAAAATAAGATGGAAAAAGTGGACATACACCAACTCACGAATGAACAAATTGCTTTTCACATCATTTTGCATAGCGGCAACGCTCGCAGTAAAATTGTCCAAGCTATCCGTGAATACCGTTCAGGCCAAATTGAGGAAGCGGAACGATTGATCGAAGAAGCGGAACAAGAGTTAGGTGTCGCGCACGATGTCCATTTTCAACTTATCCAAAAGGAAGCGGGCGGAAAGCCAACAACGATCACCTTGCTTCTTATGCATGCGGAAGACCATGTCATGTCAACGTTGGCGATGAAAGAGATTGTGAAAGAGATGCTTGCTTTGTTAAAGGAGCGGAATATATAAAAAGGAGGGCTGTCAAATGAACGGTGCTTTATTTGAGAAATTGAGCAAAGTGCTCGTTCCGGTCGCTGGAAAGTTGAATAACAGTCGTTATTTGCAAGTGTTGCGTGATGCGTTTATGTTGGCGTTTCCGTTGACGATTTTCGGTTCGATCGCGGTCGTCATCGCCAACTTGCCGTTTTTAGATAAGATCATGAGCGAAAGCAGCCTGAATATGTTAAAAGACATGCTTGGTGTTGCCCCGAATGCGACAATGGGGGTGATGACGGTTTTCGTCGTGTTCGGCATAGGTTATTATTTGTCGAAAAGTTATGAAGTCGAGGGGATTTTTGGCGGCGCGATTGCTTTAGCTTCATTTCTCTTATTGACGCCGTTTGTGGTCCAAATAGAAGGAAAGGAAGCGGTGCAAGGAGTCATTCCGCTTGACCGTCTTGGAGCGAAAGGAATGTTCCTTGGGATGATTACCGCCTTTATCGCTGGGGAAATTTACAGAAAAGTTGTGCAAAAAAACATTACAATTAAAATGCCGGCCGGGGTGCCACCGGCGGTTGCGAAGTCGTTTGCGGCATTAATTCCGGCAGTGGTCACCCTGACCTTTTTCCTCGTCGTCAATATTATTGTAACACAAATGTTTCAAACAAACATGCATGATGTGATTTACAACGTTGTACAAGCCCCGCTTGTTGGTCTCGGGAGCGGCATTATTCCAACGCTGATCGCGATTTTTGTCACGCAAATTTTGTGGTTTTTCGGATTGCATGGGCAAATCATCATTAACTCGGTGATGGATCCGATTTGGAACACACTGTCGCTCGAAAACTTAAATGCGTATACAAAAACGGGGGAAGTTCCGCATGTCGTCAGCAAACAGTTTATTGAAATTTACACGGTCGGGATGGGCGGAACGGGAATGACGCTTGCGGTCATTTTTGCGATATTGCTCTTTATGAAGAGCAAGCAAATGAAGCAGGTAGCTAAGCTTGGGCTCGGACCCGGAATTTTCAATGTCAATGAACCGATCATTTTCGGTTTGCCAATAGTGATGAATCCGCTTGTTATCGTCCCGTGGATTTTGGCGCCAATGATCGTTACGTTGGTCACCTATTTGGCGATGTCCTCAGGGCTTGTGCCGCCTCCAAATGGTGTGGCGGTGCCATGGACCGTGCCGATTTTTATTAACGGTATTATGGCGACAAACTCGCTAGCTGGTGGACTATTGCAATTGGTCAATTTCTTGATTGTGCTCGTCATTTGGTTCCCGTTCTTAAAATTCATTGACCGGATGAACTTGCAAAAGGAGAGAGAAGAGGAACAAGCCTCTGCAAAAAGTGCATCATAACTACGCAGCAAACGAGGTGAATCACGATGGAACAACAATCGAAGCAGTCAATCACGTACCGCTTCCCTGCCGGTTTTTGGTGGGGAAGCGCGACGTCCGCAACGCAAATGGAAGGGGCAGCCAACGAGGGGGGGAAAGGGAAAAATATTTGGGATCATTGGTATGAAAAGGAGCCACATCGCTTTTTTAACGGCGTCGGCCCGTCAACTACATCAGATTTTTATCACCGCTACAAAGAGGATATTGCTTTGATGAAGGAGATCGGGCATAATTCATTCCGGTTTTCGATTTCATGGTCACGCTTGATTCCAAAGGGAATCGGTGAGGTCAATCCGGAAGCCGTGCGGTTTTACAATGCAGTCATCGATGAACTATTGGCGAGTGGGATCGAGCCATTTGTGAATTTGTATCATTTTGATATGCCGTTAGCACTGCAAAATATCGGAGGTTGGGAAAACCGCGAAGTCGTGGATGCATACGCCCGCTACGCCAGCATTTGTTTTGAGTTGTTCGGGGATCGGGTAAAAAAATGGTTTACCCACAATGAACCGATCGTTCCGGTGGAAGGAGGGTATTTATACGATTTTCATTACCCAAACATCGTAGACTTCCGCCGTGCTGTACAAGTGGCTTACCATACGGTGATTGCCCATGCCAAAGCGGTTGCTGCCTTCCGCAAGGCGGCCATCCAGGGAGGACAGATTGGCATCATTTTGAATTTGACGCCGTCTTACCCGCGCAGCCAGCACCCAGCTGATGTAAAAGCGGCACATATTGCGGATTTGTTGTTTAACCGGAGTTTCTTAGATCCGGCGGTGAAAGGAGAATACCCGCAAGATTTGATTGAACTGTTGGATGAACATGGCTTTTTGCCTGTAACGGAAGCCGGTGATCGCGAGCTGATCAAAGAAAACACGATCGATTTGCTCGGCATCAACTACTATCAACCGCGCCGCGTTAAGGCAAAAGAGCATCTCCCCAACCCGGATGCCCCGTTTTTGCCGGAGCGATTTTTCGATTATTATGCTATGCCTGGACGGAAAATGAATCCGTATCGCGGTTGGGAAATTTATGAAAAAGGCATTTATGATATTTTAATCAATATCAAAGAAAACTATGGAAACATTGAGTGCTTTATTTCTGAAAATGGCATGGGCGTCGAAGGGGAAGATCGGTTTCGTAATGAAAACGGCATGATTGATGACGACTACCGGATTGCTTTCATCCGCGAACATTTAAAATGGGTGCATCGCGCGGTGGAAGAAGGGGTCAATGTGAAAGGCTATCACCTTTGGACGTTTATGGACAACTGGTCGTGGACCAATGCCTATAAAAATCGGTACGGGCTCGTCGCGGTTGATTTGGACAACGGCTTGAAGCGAACGATCAAAAAAAGTGGCTATTGGTTTAAAACAGTCGCGGAAAACAACGGATTTTGAATGAAGGAAAAGGCGTCCCGGGGCAGCGGGGCGCCTTTTCTAGATTGAATGGATGAGGCAGCGTGAAAAGAGGGATGAGGGGGAAAGTCACACTGGCTATTGTGTAAACAGATGATTGTTCGTACAATGAAGATAAGATAATGGTGAGGGATGAAAATGATGCCAAAGTATGAACAAATTTCAAATGAAATACGTAGGCGAATTAAAGAGGGGATGTATTCTCTAGACGAGCCGATTCCTGATGAAATCTCGCTCGCTGAGGAGTTTGGCTGCAGCCGGATGACTGTAAAACGAGCACTTGATGTGCTTGTGTCCGAAGGGCTGTTGTATCGAAAGCGCGGTCATGGCACATTTATTGTGAAATCCGCGATGCTTAACGGGCTAGTGAACGTTGTCAGCAACGAAACGCTCGGCTTAACGAGCTTATTGGAAGGACGAAAGGTGACAAGCCATATTATCACCTTTGAAGTGTTGTTTCCCACTGATGAGGTGGCTTCGCATTTGTGTATTGATGCAAACACACCGGTGTATCACTTAATCCGACTGCGCAAGGTCGATGGGGAGCCGTACGTCATTGAACGGACGTATATGCCTGTCCATTTGATTTCGGGACTCAATGAAACGGTGCTTCATGGCTCGATTTATCATTACATTACTCATGAGCTTGGGTTAACCATTGCCGGATCGCACCGAAAGATTCGTGCCGATAAACCGAACGAGCTTGATCGGCAATACTTGCAATGCGCGCCCGATGATCCTGTGTTGGAATTGGAGCAGGTTGGCTTTTTAAACAACGGCAAACCGTTTGAATATTCGTTTTCCCGCCATCGGTATGATAAGTTCGTGTTTGTCACCGTCAGCACCCGTCGCTAAAAGGCGTCTGCCCAGCTGCTTTGAGGCAGGCGCCTTTTTCTATATATGGAAGAGGCGGTGAAGCCAAAGCGGTTACGACTTTTGCCGGGACGGCACGGCCGCTAAAAAGCGCTCGTAAATGACAAGCGCCGGATCGGCTGGGGAGAGTGCGCGGTGATAGTCGTCCATCTTGGCAAGGCAGCGGACAAGAGTTGGCGAGTGTAGCATGGAGATGATAGCTTCCGACAGTGACGGGAGTGAGCGCCAATGGCGGAAATCGAAAACGAGCCCGTCGTCGCACAAGAGACGAAAGTTGATTTCCTCCTGCCCAGGCAACATCGCATAAATAAACGTTGGTTTTCGCTTGCAAAGGCATTCGCTTAAGGTGACGCCGCCTGGCTTTGTGAGTACAAAATCGACTTCGTCATAAAGCGCACTCATTGCCGCAGGAGATGAAATGTAACGGAGCGGAAGGAGGCGCGGATGGTTTTTCTTCTTCAACCGCTCATACAGCTGTTCGTTTGTGCCGCATAACACATAATAGTCAACCGGATCATCCGGTGCGATTTTACTTAAAAGCCGTTCCCAATCGCCAAGACCTAGGCTGCCGCCGCTAATGAGCCCGGTGTAGCGGGAACGCGCCGCCGGTGCCGCCGACCGGACGGAAAACACTGGGTGAACGGGAATGCCGGTAACGACGATCCGCTCGCTTGTTACTCCTTTTTCTTCTAGTTTTGCCTTCATGGCCGGATGACCGACAAAATGGACATCAATGGCTGTTTTTCCCCATAAATTATGGACAAAATAATCAGTATACACGTTGACGACGGGAACATCGATTTCCCCACGTTGCTTAAGAAGGTCGAGCAAATATGATGGAAACGCATGAGTACAGACAATCAGCGCCGGCGTTAGGCGACGGATCAGTTGTTTCAGATGGCCGCCAAACAGCCACTCATAAGGTGGGAAGGACGGCGGTTTGGATGAGGGATGCAAAACGGAACGACGATAGGCGATGCTGTATGCTTTAGGAACATGACGAATGCAGCGCAAATAGAGGCGGGAAATCCACTGTTCTTTGGCGCCAAGTCGCGAGGAAAGCAATTCGATTTTTTCGCACTTCACGGCGCGATCGATGGACCGCAACCCTTCCGCCAGCGCCTCAGCAACCCGATGATGGCCGGACGGAAGCTGAAGTAGCGGGAGAAAAAGCACTGTTGTCATGATAATCACAACCTAGGCGAAAATTTGGAGTTTGATTTCAGTATGTGCGGCCCACGACCGGTTATGCGCCGGCGTGATGCGCCTTTTTTCCCCATTTATAATGTGTCGGCAAATGTTCCAAAATGTTAATACATAAGATATGAGATAAAGGAAGGATGCAGGCATGAAGGAAAAAGCGGTTGAATGTTTGTTGGCGATGTGGGGAATCATCGATCCGATTTATTACGCCTGTTCTCGACTCGAATACGCTGGTGAAGCGCAGGATGGACGCCGTTCCATTTTCCGCGTCCGCCCGCTCCAATACAAAGGGGAGACGATCCATCTTTCGGACGGAACGACGATTGCGGCGAATGATTGGCTGTTGAAAATTCATCTCCACAACGTCCGGCTCGTGCGCGAACTGTTTCGATATGACAGTGACATTAAAAAAGGGCGCTATATTCTTGAACAAGTCAAATCCGGCTTGCCGTATGTCGCCTACCATCTTTATCACCATAAACATTCTGAACGGATGAAAGGGATTATTGGCATTACGATGCTAAACAAAGGATGCGAACGGCTCGGATTTGAAACGGTGGATATTGCCAATCCGTTGTATCGTTGGTTCAAAACAATGACGCTCGTGCCGATGATGGCGGTGGCTCGACCTGGTTTGTCGCCATTTGGCCGTCCGCCAAAATATTTGTTGATGTCGAAAGAAAAGCTGTTTTCCTTATACGGTTACCATCTTATCCACTAACTCCCTCTTTCTTCTCTCCTCCGTTTCACTATAATGGTTATCGAGGGAGGAGAGAAGACAATGGCGTTCTTGTTGATCATTCTATCATTCTTTTTGTTGTTGGCTTTTGGTCTGCGAAAAGCACACCGCAACACGTATGAAGCGGTTTTGCATAAAGTTCAGGTCGGCAGCTCGGAGGATGGGAACGGTGCTATCCGCATTTTACAGCTGTCTGACCTTCATTTAGAAAAGTTATCCATTTCTCCGGACGATTTATACGAAAAGCTTAGAGGGGAACCGATTGATTTCATTGCTTTGACCGGTGATTTCCTAGACCGTGAAGCGAGCATTCCTAAGCTCGGTCCGTATTTGACGGTATTGAAAAAGTTGCAGCCAGCTTATGGCATGTATGCGGTGTTCGGCAACCATGATTACGTGCTTCAAGGCGAGCCGTTTGAGCGTTTGAAGGCGACGCTTGAGGAGCATGGCTGCATCGTGCTGCAAAACGAAATGAAGACGATTACAGTTCACGGTCAAACCGTTAATATTATCGGCATTGATGATTTTTACACGAGACGCAGCGATATGAAAAAGGCGTACGCCGGCGTGAAAGACGGCATCAACATAGTATTGACGCACGATCCAGACATCGTTCCGCATATGGGTGCCTACCATTTTGATTATTTGCTTTCCGGTCATTTCCATGGCGGGCAAATTCATTGGCCTAAGCCGTACCATTTGGCAAAAATGAGTAAAACGCTCACCAAGCGGAACATGATTAAAGGCTATCATGAATGGGAAGGAAAGCCGTTTTATATTAATGAAGGGCTCGGGCAAACCGGAGTGAACATCCGGGTTGGTTCAAAGCCGGAAGTGACCCTTCACTTGTTGTCGTTACCGTCTGTTGCGCAAAGCGAAACAGTCAAAGCTGTCTAAAAGGCAGCTTTTTATTTTTTTGGACCGATTTCATAAACGTGCGACAAGGCGAATCGTTCCTTAGCATGACCGTAGTTCTGATCATGAAAGCCCCGCAGATGTCGCTAGAGCAAATCGTTTCGCCATTAGGGAGATTCGAATCCAGTCGTCTATGTATGAAGGTGATCCTGTCGTTCATCGCTGTTTCTTTTTGGTTAGTCATGTTGCGGTCATCCCCCCTTCCCATGGTAAACTAAAGGAAAAGAAAGAGGGGAACAGCGATGGGAGAGGCGGAACGACAGCTTAATGAGCTTCGCCAATGGCAAATGGATGATGCTGTGGCGCAGCTTGAGCATCTGAACGAGCGACTTGCTTTGGAAGACGCGTATTATCGCGCCGAAGAAGACCGACAGGCGCGCGAACGGTATTACCGTTATGTACCGTTTGATGGGGACGGATTGATGCTGTTTGTCCGTTACCACGAGCTGGTGGCGCACACCCATAAGCGACGGTTGCCGTATTTTTTCAGCAAAGACGAGTATTTGTACACATGGGTTGACTTGCAGCCGGATGGGACGGTGCGCAGTTTGTATTCCGGCGAGCGAAAAGATCCGAAAACGTTGATTGTCCAAGATGTCGAAACGATGAAACGACGTTACGATGAGTTTCGCCAACTATTAAAAAAAGCGAAACATGGGCCGGGTGATGTACGCGAGCGAGTGAAAACGATCGAGAAGCAATGGAAATTTAATGCTGAGCATGTCGTGCCGCAGTCATGGTTCGGTGCCCGTGAACCGATGAAAGGCGATTTGCATCATTTATTCGTTTGCCAGCCGGAATGCAATACGCTTCGGTCGAACTTCCCGTACGCTGATTTTCCATTTTACAATCCGGAAGATCCAGGCGAGCAGATCCAGAACCGATGCGGCGTCGCCCATAACGGTTATTTCGAGCCGGAGTACGGCAAAGGGACGGCGGCACGGGCGATGTTGTATTTTTTGCTCCGTTACCCGAAGGCGATTGAGAAATCGTTTCGGCGTAAAATCGACATTCCACTTCTTGTCCGGTGGCACGAGCAATTCCCACCGACGGTATATGAATACCATCGCAACAGCGCCATTTTTTTCATTCAAGGCAATCGAAATCCGTTCATCGATTTTCCTGAATTGGCTAGGCGGATCGTGTTTCCGTTTGAACGGATGTTATAAAACGAAGTTGAAGGCGGATGTCCGCCTTTTTGTTTTTTTTTCAACGTGTACATGATTGTCAAAGAAACGTTAGACCGCTGGTGGCGAGAAGGAACGTGAGTGGTGGCGGGCATAAAAAAGCTGTCTCCGAAAGACGGTCGTTCACTTCAGGAGACAGCTTTTTCCTTGCTGCTAGACAAAGTGTGAGAAGTTAAGTGGAAATCGTTTTGTCATTCGCTGTTTGGTGGTTTGCTTGTTTGCGGAAGTATGTCGCGACGATCGGACCAGAAATATTGTGCCAGACGCTGAAAAGGGCGCTCGGAACGGCAGCGAGCGGCGAAAAATGGGCGGTCGCCAAGGCCGCACCAAGCCCAGAGTTTTGCATGCCAACTTCGATGGAAATCGCCTTTTGCTTTGGCGGCGACAGGCGAAACAGTTTGGCAAACCAGTACCCAATCAACAAGCCCAACCCGTTATGGGCAACGACAATAAGAAAAATAAGGAGTCCGCTTTTGGCAATGGCTGCTTGGTTTTGCCCGACGACGGCAGCGACGATAGCAACGATGGCGATGACAGAAACGAGCGGCAATGCCGGGATGCACGCTTTTACTTGCTTTTGGAAAAGTGTTTGCGCGATAAGTCCTAAAAGAATCGGAATCAGTACGACTTTGACGATCGACCAAAATAAAGCGGCAGCAGATACGGACAGCCATTTCCCGGCTAAAAGCAAAATGAGTGAAGGCGTCAAAATCGGCGCTAAAATCGTAGACACAGAGGTGACGGCAACCGACAGCGCCGTATCTCCTTTCGCCAAGTATGTCATGACGTTGGATGCCGTTCCGCCCGGGCAACAGCCGACTAAAATAATGCCGAGCGCCACTTCGCGCGAAACCGGCAAAAAGTAGGCGAGCAAAAACGCAATGAGCGGCATGATGAGAAATTGGGCAATGACGCCGATGAGCACATCCAGCGGGCGCTTGAATACTTCTTTGAAATCGTTCGCCGACAGCGTCAACCCCATGCCAAACATCACAATCCCCAAGAGCGGCACAATATACGGGGCGATCCACGTAAACGCGCTTGGAACGAAAAAGGCAAGTGCGCCGAAGAGAAGCACCCAAATCGCAAACGTATTGCCGACAAAGTTGCTGATTCTCCCGATTGTGTTCACTGCATTTCCTCCTTGAGCAAAGATGGGAAAGATATACAAGAAATTATATATATTTTTTCGAAAAGTTCAACTAATCTTGCAGAGAATTTTGAAAAAATGTTGACAATATAGAATGATTGTGAAAAAAGTCACTTCCTTTTTCTTTGGTTATGCTATGATAGGAATTGAGAAAAAGAATCATTCTTGACACAAATGAGAATAGACAGGGAAATAGGGGGAAAAGACGATGGTGCTGACCGATTTGCATAAAGGAGAAACGGCGGTCGTTGTCCGCTTGGCCGTTGAGCATGAGGCACTGAAACAGCGTCTTCTTCATCTAGGGGTTAAAGAAGGAAAAATGGTGCGGGTGAAAGCCGCGATGCCGTTTGGCGGCCCGGTAATGGTTGAAGTCGATGGGCAGGCAATCGGCTTACGGCGCAAAGAGGCGTCATCGATTGAGGTGAAATAAATATGTCGTACGTAGCGCTGTTTGGTAATCCGAATACTGGCAAAACGTCATTGTTTAACTGTTTAACCGGCTCTTATGAATATGTTGGCAACTGGAGCGGGGTGACGGTTGAGAAGAAAGTGGGAGTGCTTCGCCAACACGGCGTGCCGGTCGTTGATTTGCCCGGCATTTACTCGCTCCAGCCACTGTCCCGCGATGAAGGGGTGGCGACCGATTTTTTATTGACCGAGCCGTGTTCGGCGATCGTTAATATCGTTGACGCGTCGCAACTTCAGCGCAACTTGCATTTGACGGTTCAGTTATTGGAATTTGGCCGGCCGCTCATCATCGCTTTGAACATGGTGGATGTCGCGGAAAAACGCGGCATCAAAATCGATGCAGTCAAGTTGTCGCGTCATCTTGGCGTCCCAGTTGTTCCGGTCATCGCTCGAACGGGGAAAGGGGCAAAGGAATTAGAGCGTGCCATTTTGTCGGCGAAAGATGGACACCATTCCCGCATGTTCATTGACTATGGCGTCGAAGTGGAACGTGCGATCCGCCGCATTGCTGAGCAACTGCCGGATGACGTGCCGGGAGATAAGCGCTGGATGGCGTTGCAATTTTTAGAAGGAAACGAGCGCCTTGCCGCCTATTTGCGCGACCGCTTCGATTTGTCACCGCTTTTGGCGATCCGCAAGGAAACGGAACAGGCGATTGGTTGTCAGGCGGCGAAACATATTTATGAAACGCGCGACCGATGGATCAGCGAAACGATCGCTGCTGCGGCCATCGAGTTTAAGCCAAAACCGCTCACGCTGACGGAAAAAGTGGACGCAGTGGTGACGAACCGCTATGTTGGTTTGCCGATTTTTTTGGCGCTGATGTATATCGTGTTTATGTTGACGTTCAACTGGCTCGGCACGCCGCTTGCTGATCAACTTGACACCTTTTTCTCTGGACCGCTCACCGATTGGCTGTCGCGCTTGCTTGATTGGGCGGGGGCGTCGCCATTTATCGAAGCGCTTGTGTTAGACGGCATTGTCGCTGGGGTCGGCGGTGTACTTGTGTTTGTACCGCAAATTTTCATTTTGTTCTTTTTCATTTCTTTGCTAGAAGACTCCGGGTATATGGCACGCGTGGCCATGGTGATGGATCGGTTGATGGAAGCGATCGGGTTAAACGGCAAAGCGTTTATTCCGATGATCATCGGCTTTGGTTGCAACGTTCCTGGGGTGATGGCGGCACGCACGATCGAGCAGCCGAAAGAACGGCTACTGACGATGTTGCTGTTGCCGTTTATGTCGTGTTCCGCCCGCTTGCCGGTGTACGCATTGTTTGCTGGAACGTTTTTTATTCATGAGCAGGCGCTTGTCGTCTTTTCGCTTTATGTGCTTGGTATCGTGGTGGCCTTGGGGCTCGCCAAGTTGTTTTCATCGACAGTATTCAAAAATGAAAGCTCGCTCTTTGTCATTGAATTGCCGCCATATCGCGTGCCGCAGGCGCTCACATTATGGCGCAGCACATGGGAGAAAGGGAAAGGATTTGTCCGTAAAGCCGGAACATTTATTTTCGGCGGTTCGGTGGCCATTTGGCTGTTGACATATGTTGGACCGCACGGAGTTGGCGTTCCGATGGATGATAGTTTGCTCGCTGCGATCGGCGGTTTGATCGCTCCGCTGTTAGCGCCGCTCGGTTTCGGTGCTTGGCAGGCAGGGGCCGCGTTAATCACCGGCTTTTTGGCGAAAGAAGTCGTTGTATCAACGATGAATATTATTTACCACGTCCGTGAGGCAAACGGTCTCGAGCAGATGATTGCCGCCCATTTCACTCCGTTATCGGCACTCAGCTTTATGGTGTTTGTTCTTTTATATACACCATGCTTAGCGACGGTGGCGACGATCCGTAAAGAAACCGGATCGTGGAAATGGACGCTGCTGTCGATCGGCATCGCCTTAACGGTCGCTTATATGATTTCATTCCTTGTCTATCAAGTTGGAATGATGTTTCACTTTCAATGAAAGGGGAGAGTGTGATGATTGCTAATATCATCATTGGCGGGGCGATTTTCGCCTATGCCGGGTGGGTGTTGGTTCGCCATGTGAAAAAAAGCGCCAAAGGGACATGCGCAGCGTGCCATTTGGCCGACCGTTGCTCTGGCAGCTGCGGGCCAGAGCGGTAAGATTGATGGGTGAACGGGTTCCTGACGGTGATAGGAATCCGTTTTTTCTATTTTTGGAAAGAAGACTCTCATTTGTATAGGGCATCATTAACAATAAGCCGGAGACATAGGCGGCCAGTCGGTTCAACGAACGGCTCGTTTCTCATCTTTATTGTGAATCTCTGTTCTAGCGTAAGTGGAAACAACGAAACGGTGAAGGGAATGAAGATCACCTAGCCGCCTGCCATGGTGAAGCGCGCCCAAGAGCTTCTTTACAAGCGCTTATGTAGATGGGGGAGTGTTCCATAAAATAGTTATTTTTTTATACTTCTTTAGATACATATCGTGCTGTTTTTTGTCATTTTTTTGTTTTGAAAAATGACGAAAATAGAGGAAATAAGACGGTATTGATTAAAATTTGTTTGCAGTTAGGACGAACGGACTATTTACATGGAATAAAAAAAACGGTAAAAATAGAAGTGAGGATAGCAGTTTAGAAAAAAGAGAAAATTCTGTTTATCAAGGGGACAGCATTATGGTTTACGATGGAATCATTTTGTCGTTGTTGATCGGCTGGTTTCGCGGCGGAAGCCTGAAAGGGTTGGCCAACATGAAATTGCGCTTCGGTTGGCTGTTCCCGATCTTATTGGCGGTGCAGTTTGTGGTCTTTTTCCTGCAAGAGCGGGTCGCATGGATCTCGAGCATGAGCAACGGCATTTTTCTCCTCGTCTACATCACCGGGCTCGCGTTTTTATGGCTCAACCGCCATCAGCCAGGGTTTCCGGTCATCTTCGCCGGCGTCTTGCTCAACTTTATCGTCATGGCCGTAAACGGCGGACGGATGCCGGTCTCGATCGAAGCCGCCCAATTTCTCGGCCGCGAATATATCGAAGCGTTAAAAGCCGGTCTGTACGGCAAGCACCAGGCGATCACATCGGATACGCTTCTGCCGTTTCTCGGCGACATCATTCCGCTGTCTCCACCGTATCCGCGCCAGCAAGTCATCAGCATCGGCGACGTCGTGATGAACGTAGGGGCGTTCTTGTTCATCCAGCATCTGATGCTCAGCGCACCGCGGCATGGGGCAGACGATGCTGAGAAAGAAACAACGGCCGCTCCTGCGAATCAATAAATAAAATGTTAAGGGGGAAAAGGACATGAAATCCAAAGTAAAACAAGTATTGATCAATTTGTTCATCCTTGGTTCGGTGATTGTGGCGTTGACGTCGGGGTTTAAACTCATTGAGTAGAAAATAATAATGTTGATCTATATAAGTTGCAATTTTGTTTTACATGGCATTGTTCGCTCTTCTTGTCACCGTGCCAGCTTGTTAGGTGATAAAGTAAAGACGGGACATGGAGGTCGGAAATTCTTTATTACAACCTATATAATAAAGAGGGAGGCGATACTCCTTCTTTAAAATTTTTTAGCTGAGAGTGATTTTGTATGGTTTTTGAACGGTTAAAAAACAAAGAAAAACTATATACTGTTGTTGTCTCTCTTTTAGGGATGTGTATATTTGCTACAGAGGTTGATATCCATTCTCAATCCTTAAAAGATTGGGTTTTAGTATATATATTGACTGGTTCTGTCGTTTTGTTGAATCTTTTTCCTATTATCTTGCCCCCTAAAGCTAATTCTTTTCAATGGATTCTGCTGTTTACTTGGCTACCCTGTTTTTATATGGATTGAACTTTACGTTACAGGTTCTTTTTATTTTTAGTTTGATAGAATTGTATCGTAATCAACGAATGTCTGCATGGAGACATTTATTTAATTTCTCAATGTATTGTTTGATGATATCAGGTGCTTATTACTCATTTTTATTCTTCGATGGGAATATTGGGAAGATAAATGTCCATCATTTACTTCCTTATTTGATTAGTTTGCTAGTTTATTTTAGTATTAATGTATTATTGATTTTTCTTTTCTTCTATTTCATTGGACAAATATTTAAAGGTGCTCTAGAGTTAGGCGTCTTAAAAGAGGCGTGTGTTGGTTATTCAGTAACATTGCTTCTTTCAATGGTTTTAGCCATTTTATTGTCGGAAGAGAAATATTTTGGCTTGTCCTTATTTATTATTTTAGTAACGATATTGTCTATTGTTTTTAGGGAATTTTTGGAATTATACCAGTTAGTATCCAACCGCGCCAACAGAGATCACCTCACCGGCCTATACAACCACGGTTTTTTCAAAGAAACGCTCAAGGAGCAGTTTTCCGACTGCAAGCTGTTGAAACAGCCGTTGACCTTGGCATTTCTGGATTTGGACGATTTTAAAAAATACAATGACCGGAACGGGCATTTGCAAGGAGATCGTTTGTTGGCTTTTTTTGGGAAGCTGCTGCAAAAAGCGGTGGAAGGGACGAACTTCACGGTCGCCCGCTATGGCGGCGAAGAGTTTGCCATTTTAATGCCCAACACGACGAAAGAAGACGCGTACGCGTTTTTAAACCGGTTGCGCAAAGAAGTGAACGATACATATTTTGACGGCGTCGAGCATATTCCGTATCGTTGCCTGTCGTTTTCGTGCGGCATCGCCGAGATGGAAAAAGATATGCATGAAAGCGATGAGCTCATCCACCGCGCCGATCAGGCGCTTTATTACGCGAAGGCGCAAGGGAAAAACAACGTTCAGTTGTATGATAAACATAATATGTGCTTGGATGAAATTAAGTTTAAACAAGACTTGGAAGCGCTCGAGCAACAAGTGAAATTCTTTCTTTCGAAAGATGTCTATACATACCGCCATAGCAAACGGGTGTTTAAATATGCACTTGAATTTGGCAGCCGCCTTGACGAATTGACGGTCCATGAACGGCAGACGCTTGCCCTGGGAGCGATCATTCATGACATTGGAAAAATCGAAGTGCCCCGGGATATTTTAAATAAGTCCGGAAAATTGGAAAAGCACGAATGGGAGATCATCCAAAAGCACGTGGCGTGGGGGCGCGAGATTGTAGCGGCGGAGAAGCGGTTTGATGAGTTGCTTCCGCTTGTCGAGCTGCATCACGAACGATATGATGGGAAAGGGTATCCGTACGGGCTGAAGGGGGAAGAAATCCCGAAATTGGCCCGCATTTTGTGTATTATCGACTCATTTGACGCCATGACGACCGAGCGGCCGTACCAGCCGACGAAAACGTTTGAAGAGGCGCTTGAGGAAATCGAGCGTTGCGCTGGGACGCAGTTTGATCCCGTGTATGCGGCGAAGTTTGTCGCGTTTGTGCGCGAGCGTTATTTGCCGCTAGCTGAGATGCAACAACTGAATTGAACAAGGGAAAGGACACTTGCCGGTGGCAAGTGTTTTTTGTTTTTCACCGTTTTGCCACGCTTTTGCCAAATAATGTTCACTGATCTTGGAAATGAAGTGACTTTTTGCACAGGGGAGGTCAAGGGCGGGTGGCTATAATGGTAAACGAATTTCTCACTGTAGAAGGAGGAGGGGCATGAAACAAACGGTCGTCATTTTTCTCATTAGCGCTTTGATCGGTTTGGCTGGCGGTTATTCGTATTTTCAGTTGGGAGGAACGAAAGGAGAGACGAATGCGACGCAGGCAGGAAAACAAGAGACGGCTCAATCGTCCCAACCATCAGCTTCGACAGAGGATGGGAAGGGGGCGGGCAAGACAACAAACGCTAGTACGCAGGACGGGACTATCCTGCAACAAAAAGGTTGTCTCTCTTGCCACTCTGTTTCCAAGCTTAACTTGCAAGGAGGGACGACCGGTCCGGATTTATCGAACGCTTATCGAGAAGTCGAGGGCAAACACGGCAAGCCGATTGAAGAGTTTTTAAAAGCGCCGACGTCTGCGGTGATGTCTGGGGTGATCAAATCGAATCCGCTGACAGATGAGGAGCGGGCCGAAATTATTGCTCTCTTAAAAGAAGCATCCGAAAAGTAAGAAACGATGGGAGGAACGAGAGTGAAGAAAAAAGTGATTTCCGCGTTGTCAGGGTTGGCAGTTGGAGTGTTGGCGTCAACTGTCTTTTTCGGCAATTTTTCCACTCCTGATACCGTTTCGACTGCATCGGCCAAAACCGATGCGGAAAAAGTGTACGTTCCGTTTGGTGAAAAAGATGAATATTACTTGTTCGCCTCTGGTGGCCACTCGGGGCAAATGTTTATTTACGGGGTGCCGTCGATGCGGCGCATTCGCACGGTTCCTGTCTTTTCGCCCGATCCGGCGACCGGCTACGGCTGGGATACCCATTCGAAAAAAATGCTTGGCGGCTATACGTGGGGCGATTTGCATCATCCGGCTTTCTCGGAAACGAATGGAGAATATGACGGCAAGTATATGTTTGCGACCGATGTGGCGAACAGCCGGGCGGCAGTGATGGATTTGAAAACGTTTACGGTCAAAGACATGATCGAAGTCCCCAATACGAGCGGTCCGCACTGTGCCGCGTTTGTGACGGAGAATACCGAATACTTATTTTTGCCGACCCGATTTTCCGTTCCGCTCGGCCATCAGTACGCCTCGCTTGATGAGTATAGCGAAAAATACCGCGGTGTGATGAGTGCGGTCACGTTCGATGAAAAGGCGCAAAAGCTGCACATTGCCTATCAAGTTGCGTTGCCGCCGTGGTCGTACGATTTGTCCGATGCCGGGAAAAAAATCTCAAAAGATTGGGCCGTGCTGACAACGTACAATACGGAAGAAGCGACAACAAACTTGGAAATCAACGCGTCTCAAGAAGACCGCGACTTTATCGTGCTGTTTAACTGGAAAGAGCTTGAGAACATGGTGAAAGCGGGGAAATATGACAATGTCGGCGGTCAAAAAATGATCTTTCCGGAAAAGCATAAAGGGGGCATTTATTTAGTGCCGGTCGCCAAATCGCCGCATGGCGTCGACGTTACCCCAGACGGGAAATATTTCATCGCCTCCGGGAAGCTCGCCCCGTTGTTGACGGTATTTTCGTTTGAAAAGGCGTTTCAGGCGATTGAAAAGAAAGAGTTTGCCGGCGAGCGGAACGGCATCCCGATTTTGAAATACGAATCGGTGATGGAGCGGGAAGTCAATCCGGAAAACGCGCTTGGGCCGCTGCATACGCAGTTTGATGACAAAGGCATGGCGTATACGACGATGTTTATTTCGTCTGAAATTGTGAAATGGAATCCGGAAACCGGCGAAGTGCTTGACCGCGTTCCGGTTCAATATTCGCCGGGGCATGCCGTCGCGGCGGAAGGGGATACCGTATCTCCGGACGGCAAATATTTAGTGTCGCTCAACAAGTTGGCGAAAGACAGCTATTTATCGGTCGGGCCGTCCCACCCGGAATCGATGCAGCTCATTGACATTAGCGGTGACAAAATGAAAGTGATCCAATCGTCGCCGGTCGATCCGGAACCGCACTATGGGCAAATGATCAAGGCCGATAAAATTAAAACGGTTGAAGTGTACCCGAAAGAGAACAACAATCCAGACGCTGTGTACAACCAAAAAGACGCCCGCATCGTCCGGAAAGGAAATGAGGTGCACGTCTACGGCATCGCAATGCGTTCGAAGTTTATTTTTGATGCCAATGCGAAGCGGCCGGACGTCATTGAAGTGAATGAAGGAGATAAAGTTGTCATCCACCTGACGAACCTTGACTTTGATGAGGACATTACCCATGGTTTTGCCATCAACCAGTATAACTTGAATATGGAAATTCAGCCGGGACAAACGAACACGATCGAGTTTACCGCCAATAAGCCGGGAACGTACCCGTTGTATTGCACGAACTTCTGTTCAGCGCTGCACCAAGAAATGACCGGGTATTTGTTGGTAAAGCCGAAACAATAAACCGAGGGGGCGGACGCGCCCCCCTGACTAACAAAAGAGGTGTGAAGAAAATGGCTGCAGCGAAACTGTCTCCGTTGTCTGCCGTCTTTGTCGGCGCGGCCGGAGGATTGCTGCTTTTGTCTTTAGCGTTTCCTTGGTGGGGGATGGATTTCATCGCTCCGCAATATCCGGAAGGATTAGAGATTATCGTTTATCCGAATCGGCTTGAAGGGGATATCGACATTATTAACGGACTCAATCACTATATCGGCATGAAGCCGTTTAGTGAAGAGAGCTTTCCGGAACTTGGCTATTTGTCCTACATCGTGATCGCTATGGCCATAGCGGCATTCATCATCGCGTTCACGAGAAGCAAAAGAGGGCTGTACGTGTTCATCGCCGCCTTTCTCATTGGCGGGGCGCTCGGTCTTTACGATATTCATCGCTGGCTCGCTGACTTTGGAACGAATTTAAACGATAACGCCCCGATCGATATCGATCCGTTTGTGCCGCCGATTTTCGGAGAAAACCGGATCGCCAACTTTACGACGTTCAGCTATTTTGCGACCGGTGCGTATCTCGTCGGTGCCGCGTTCGTTTGCCTGCTCGTTCCGCTATGGAAGGAGAGAAAAACATGAAGCGATGGCTGCTCATTTCCTTGTTCATTTTTTTCTTTTTCGATGTTCCGAAAGAAGCGGCTGCCGGCCAGACGCTGCAGCAGCTGATTGACGCTGCTCCGGCTCACGGCACGATTCGCCTAACAGGCCAAACGTACATTGGCGATATTGTCATCGACAAACCGCTGACCATCATCGGCACAAAAGGCACGGTCATTCAAGGAAGCGGGCGCGGCAATGTGATTTCGATCAAAGCGCCGCATGTCACCATTACACATGTGACCGTCACGAACAGCGGAAAAAGCCGGAGCACGCAAGAGGAATACGCCGGCATCAAAGTTTATTCCGATTATAATACGCTAGAACACATAACGGTAAAACAATCGTTTCATGGCATTTACTTGAGTCAGGCGCATCATAACCGGATCGCCAATGTGCGAGTGATCGGCGAACAAAACGGGGAAATCGCTGGACAAGGAAATGGGCTGCATATTTATTATTCTAATTTTAATAAGCTCGAAAACAACACCATTGTCGGAACGAGGGATGGCATCTTTTTTGACTATGCGAACCATAACGTCGCGAAGGGAAACAAAGTGTCGCACACCCGTTACGGGCTTCATTACATGTATTCGGATGACAATGCGTTTTATGACAATACGTTTATGCTCAATAACGGCGGGGCGGCGATCATGAACTCGAACCGGATTATCTTGAAAAACAACTGCTTTTTATTCAATAAAGGAATGCGTTCGTTTGGGTTGTTGCTGCAAATGGCGAACGATAACCGAATCATTGACAATACGTTTTATCAAAACGAGCGGGGGCTGTATGTCGATCAGTCGAACGATAATTTTGTGCGACGAAACGTTTTTTTGCAAAATGAGATCGGTATTGAGCTTTGGGCGAGTTCACAGCGCCAAACGTTTACGGAAAACCGGCTTTGGAAAAATACGATTGCCGTTACGCGCCTTGGCGGCGAGGACAATAACAGCTGGGATTTTCGCGGCGTTGGCAATGATTGGGGCGACGAAGCGGCGTTGCTTGATTTGAACGAAGATGGGAAAGGAGATTCCCCGTTTCGCTATGCGTCTTCCTTTCATAAGTTAGCGGAAGAAAATGAACTGGCGTACTTGTTTTTATCGTCGCCAAGCTTAGGCGTCTATGAGGCCATCAACGAATGGCGGCAAGCAGGCGAAGTGATGGCGGTCGATCATGCGCCGCTTGTGAAAAAGAGCGCATCGGCTAGTTGGTGGTGGGGATTGCTTGGCTTTGGAGCCATCACGGTGATTGGTCTGCAAAGGAGGGGGAGGAGATGAGCTACATTTGGAAAGAATGGCTTGAGCTTTCGCGGGGGAAGGCGTTTTGGTTGTTTTTTCTGCTGGTTGTTGCCGCATCGCTTTCCGTGTTGATGAGCGCTAAGTCATTGCCGGCTGAGCATGGATTGACGATTTTTTTGCAGATGATGTTTGACATGAATGCATACATTGTGCCGCTTCTTTGTTTATTTTTTGCTTCTTTTTCCGTCATGCAGGAGAAGGAGCAGCGGACGATGGTGATGATTGTCGCAAAAAGTGGATCACCTTGGCAGTTTTTATGGAAAAAAAGCGCGGCGATCCAGCTCATTACGATGATGGTGTTTGTCGTCTGGTACTTCGTTTTGATTATTCCAGCCAAGTTTTGGTTTGTCTTTCATTTATCGTATTTTCTCTACTTTTTGCTCGCCACGGTGGTGCTCGTGTTCATTTTTAACCAAATCGGAATTGGGCTAGGGTTCGCGTGCAAGACGAAAATTCAATTGATTGGCGCCAATTTGTTTGCCGCATTCTTTTTCATTTATTTGTATGACTTTGTACTGCTTTATATTTTGCCGTCGGTGACGTATGACAATGTGCATGTGTTCTCATTGGTTTATTTTCTGCAGCCGCTTCATGCGCTCCGTTTTTACTTAGAGACGTCGCTCGGGATGTTCTCGCTTGATTATTTGTCACGGACGATGAAAAAATTTTTCTCCTTCCCTCCCGGCGCTCTTGTTGCGTTGAATATGTTCGTCTGGGGGCTTGGGGCATTGGCGGCATCGATGGTATGGAGTCGAAAGGGGGAAGAACGATGATTGAAGTGACAGGGTTGACGGTTTCCTACCGAAACAATAAAGTGCTTGATGACGTCGATCTTGTCATTCATAAAGGGGAGCGGTGTGCCTTAGTTGGGCGGAATGGCGCTGGCAAGTCGACATTGATTCATAGTTTGTTGAATTTGCTTCCGGCAGTGCGCGGAACGGTATATATTGATGGCATTGATCATCGGCGGCATGAGTGGAAAAAGAAAGTCGCTTATTTGCCGGAAAAGTTTCAGTTGTATCCCCAGTTAACGGGTGAGGAAAATGTTCGCTTTTTTGCCTCGTTGCATGGTGTGGTCGATGAACAGCGGATCGAAGACGTTTTGCACACCGTTCGGTTATGGGAAGCACGTCATATGAAAAGCAAACAGTATTCGAAAGGGATGCTGCAGCGGCTTGGGCTTGCCATTATGCTTTACTATGATGCTGACTTGCTGATTTTAGACGAGCCGACAAGCGGGCTCGATCCGTTAGGACGGGCGGAGGTGTTGATGATTTTACGCTCTTTGCCGAACAAAACGATATTGCTGTCGTCGCACCATATCGATGAAGTAAGGCAGCTTTGCACCCATGTCGCTTACTTGGAAAACGGGAAAATCACGAAATATCGAATCGAAGAATTTGAACTGAGCGCACTGATGGGGGGAGAATAAAGTGAAGCAACGATGGATGCTCGTTATGGCTGCTCTTCTCTTCTTGCTTGCCGGATGCCAAGGAAACGATTGGACCGTGTCGGTGAAAACGTCTCCCTTTTATAAGGAGGGGACAGCTTCTTCGTTTGCGATTGCCATTCAAAAGGATGGGAAGCCAGCCAGCGGGCTTGAAGTGACGGCGATATTTGAGATGGCGAATATGGATCATGGGCAAATCGTTGCCTCGTTGGAGGAGAAGGAAGACGGCCTTTATGAAGGGGATGTGCAGCTGCCGATGGAAGGGGAATGGGATGTTTTGTTGCAAATCAAAGACGGTAATGAGACGATCGAAAAGCTTGTTACACTAGAGGTGAAGCGGCAAGACGTAGCGGCGATGATCAATGGCATGGCGATTACGACGGCAGATGTCAAGTTTTATCAAACACGCTGGCAAATTGAGATCTCCTCGGCCATGGAGGCGGTCAAAAAGAAGTATCGGGGCGAAGAGCTCAACGAGCGGATCAGTTATTGGGAGCGGCAGCTGAATGAGACGGCTGAGCCTCGCTCCGCTGTTACCCGTCTCATTGAACTGCATTCGATGGCGCTGCTTGCTGAAGAAAAAGGCTATTCGGTAGATGAACCGGTCGTTGATCGTGAAGTAGAAAAAAGAAAGCGTCAATACGAAGGGAGCGAAACCGCTCGAACGCTCCTCCGCCAATACGGTGAATCGGCATTTTGGGAGCAAGAACGGCGATATGTCCGGCTTGTTTTGCTGGCGCAAAACGTGTGGAATGACATGGTGGAACAAGTCAAAAATGAGCATCCGGATGTAACGGAGGCGGAGATGCGTTTTTTAGCACAAAAGAAGTACGATGAATTGCTCGTTTCCCAAATCGACTCCTTGCACATTCAACTATATCTTTCCGAATTATAGTTCAGCAACATTGCCTGACGAAATGAAAGGCAATGTTTTTTTGTTGTTGGTGATGAATGATCATGACCGTTTTAAATGATATTTTTGATTAATATTGAGTGTTAATGAATGATTTTGATTGATTTTTTCTCTGTTTTCGCTTATGATAGGGATACAAGCGATATCGATCATCATGGGAGGTGGAAACGTGCTGACCGAAGAGCGCCACCGTCTCATTTTGGAACTTTTGGCGCAAAAAGAAATTGTCAAGCTGCAAGAGCTCGTGGAGGCGACCGGTTCTTCCGAGTCGACGATTCGTCGCGATTTGACGCAGCTTGAAAAAGAAAAAAAGCTGCGCCGCGTGCACGGTGGAGCAGCCTTGTTGCAACAAAAACGTGAAGAGTTAAGCGTGTCGGAAAAATCGCTGAAGTATATAGAAGAAAAGCAGCGAATCGCCGCTTATGCGGCCAGTTTGGTACAAAAAGGAAACTGTATTTATTTGGATGCAGGAACGACAACGTGGGAAATGATTCCGCACTTGGCTGACAAAGAGGTCACTGTTGTCACGAATGGTGTGATGCATGTGGAACGGTTGCTTGAACATAACGTAACGACGTACTTAGTCGGCGGCATGATTAAGCCAAAGACGAAAGCGTTGATTGGGCGAGGGGCCATCGAGTCGCTGCGGCAGTACCGCTTTGACCAATGCTTTATCGGTGCTAACGGTGTTCATGACGAGTATGGCTACACGACGCCGGATCCGGAAGAGGCGCTCATCAAATATACGGCAATGCAGTTGGCGCAACGCGCGTATGTGCTTGCGGATCATTCGAAACTCAATGAGAGCGCGTTTGCCAAAATTGCTGATTTAAACGAGGCTGTGTTGATTACTGATGAGTTGGATGAAGAGTGGCAAGAACGATATGAAGCAAAAACGATTGTCGAGGTTGTTCGCGTATGATTTACACATGTACGTTTAATCCATCTGTTGACTATGTGGTTCATGTTGATGAATTGCGTGTCGGCGAACTGAACCGTGCGCTGAAAACGTTGACATTCCCAGGAGGGAAAGGAATTAACGTGTCGCGAGTGCTCAAACGTCTCGGTGTCGACAGCACGGCGCTCGGGTTTGCCGGCGGATTTACGGGACAGTTTATTGAAACGGAATTGCAAAAAGAAGGCATTCGCTGTGATTTTGTCCACGTCTCCGGCCAGACGCGCATTAATGTAAAGTTGAAAGCCAAGCAAGAGACGGAAATTAACGGTCAAGGTCCGACCATCGCTAGCGAAGATGCCGCGCAGCTGATGGCGAAAATCGAGACGCTTTCGACTGGTGATGTCCTCGTGTTGGCGGGAAGCGTACCGTCATCACTGCCGGCGGATGTATATGAGCAGATGGCAGCGGAGACAGCGAAACGGAAAGCCCGCCTTGTCGTCGATACGAGCGGTCCGGCGCTCCGAACGCTGCTCGCTTGCCGGCCGTTTCTTATCAAGCCGAACCATCATGAGCTCGCTGAGCTGTTTGACACCTCTAAGCTTACGAAAGAAGAAATCGTCATCTATGGCCGTTGTTTGACCGAGATGGGAATTCGCCATGTCATCGTGTCGATGGGCGGTGACGGAGCGTTTTATTTCGGCAAGGAAGTCGCGCTGTTTGCCGAAGCGCCGCAAGGAACGGTGAGAAACTCGGTCGGAGCGGGCGATTCAATGGTCGCTGGCTTTTTGGCCGCCCAAGAGAGCGGGAAATCGATCGAAGAAGCGTTCGCTTACAGCGTGGCGGCTGGAAGTGCGACGGCGTTTTCCGAAGATTTATGCACGAAAGAAGAAGTGGAAGCACTCGTCGACCGCATTCGCGTCATACGTTTATAAACGGAAATAAAGGGGGATCGCCAAAATGAACATCACCGATTTGTTGACAAAAGAAACAATCATTCTTGCACTTCGAGCGCAGACAAAGAACGAAGTGATTGATGAATTGGCCGCCAAGCTCGCTGAGGTGGGAGCAGTCAGCGATGTCGAGGCGTTCAAACAAGCGATCTGGGCGCGTGAAAAGCAAAGCACGACCGGCGTCGGAGAGGGCATTGCCATTCCGCATGCCAAAACGGCGGCGGTCAAGCGCCCGGCCGTGGCATTCGGCCGTTCAGCGGAAGGCATTGATTACGAATCGCTCGATGGCAAGCCGAGCCATTTGTTTTTCATGATTGCCGCCCCCGAAGGTGGGGAGCAAACGCATTTGCAGGCGTTGGCTCGGTTGTCTTCGATGTTGATGGACGCGTCGTTCCGCGCTGCTCTTGAAAACGCTTCAAATGAAGAGGAAATCGTCCGTTTGTTGGCGGCAAAAGAGAGCGAAGAGGAAGAGCCATCGCTAGGGACAGCGTCAGCTGACAACGGACGGAAAGTGCTCGCCGTTACCGCCTGCCCGACCGGGATTGCCCATACGTATATGGCTGCTGATGCACTGAAAGCAAAAGCAGCGGAAATGGGTGTGATGATAAAAGTAGAAACCAATGGATCTGATGGGGTGAAAAATGCTCTCACCGCACAGGAGATTGAAGATGCTGCGGCGATTATTGTCGCGGCTGATAAACAAGTCGAAATGGATCGCTTCGATGGCAAACATGTGATCCAAGTACCGGTCGCCCAAGCGATTCGCCAGCCGGAAACGCTCATTGAGCAAGCGCTGCGCCAAGATGCGCCAATTTACCGAGCGAGCGGTGCTCCGCAGGGCGGCGCGGGGGCGGCAAAACCGCGCACTGGCTTTTATAAACATTTGATGAACGGCGTTTCGAATATGCTTCCATTCGTCGTCGGTGGCGGGATTTTGATCGCGCTCTCCTTCACTTTCGGCATTAAGGCGTTTGACCCGAACGACCCGTCGTACCATCCATTTGCTAAAGCATTGATGGACATCGGCGGCGGCAATGCATTTGCCTTAATGATTCCTGTGCTTGCTGCGTTTATCGCGATGAGCATTGCCGATCGGCCAGGATTTGCGCCAGGGATGGTCGGCGGCTTTATGGCAGCCAACGGCGGCGCTGGTTTCCTCGGCGGATTGATCGCTGGCTTTTTGGCCGGGTATTTGGTCGTCGGACTGCGGAAATTATTCAGCCGCTTGCCGCAATCGTTAGAAGGAATTAAACCGGTGTTATTGTATCCGTTGTTCGGCATTTTCTTGACCGGTATCATTATGATGTATATTGTCATCGATCCAGTGAAAGCGTTGAATGAAGGGTTGAAACATTGGCTTTCCGGCATGGGGACGGCGAACTTATTGCTGCTTGGCGCGGTGTTAGGCGGCATGATGGCGGTTGATATGGGCGGCCCGATTAACAAAGCGGCGTTTACGTTCGGAATCGCCATGATCGATGCTGGCAACTATGCGCCGCATGCGGCCATTATGGCTGGCGGGATGGTGCCGCCGCTCGGGTTGGCGCTGGCGACGACGTTCTTTAAAAAGAAATTTACGAAAGCCGAACGCGAGGCTGGCAAAACGTGCTATATTATGGGCGCTTCGTTCATTACGGAAGGAGCGATTCCATTTGCGGCAGCTGATCCGATGCGGGTGATTCCGTCGATTATCGTCGGCTCGGCTGTAGCTGGGGCGTTGACGATGTTGTTTGGCATCGGCCTTCCGGCGCCGCACGGCGGCATTTTCGTCATTCCAATTGTCAAAGGAAGCGCATGGCTGTACATCCTCGCTATTTTGATCGGCTCGGCCGTGACAGCCCTGATGGTAGGGTTGTGGAAAAAAGAAGTGAAAGAATAAGAGAAAAAGCGTTCCGCGGGCAGCGGAGCGCTTTTTTCTTTGCCTCAGTTGCGGACGTTCATTGCTCGTTTCCGTCGGATTCAGCATGCCCATATTCACGCTTAGCGGCTAGTTGAGCAGCGATGTCCATCACCTCGCCGAGCTTCAGGCAAAGCAGGCGGCTGTCATCCAATCCGCGCCGCCGCCACTCGGCCCATAAGCGGTCGAGCGCTTCTTTTGGTGTATCGTCGGCGAGCCGGAAGGCACCGTAATGCATTGGAACAAACAAACGGGCGCGGCAATCTAAAAACGCCTGCACCGCTTCTTCCGGTGTTGTGTGCTGCGGCCCCATGAACCATTCTGGCTCATACGCACCGATCGGCAGGAGAGCATAGTCGATCAAAAAGCGTTCACCGATGTCGCGAAAACCGCGGAAATAGCCGCTGTCGCCAGCGAAATAAACCGTCGGGGCGCCGTTGGCTTCGATGACCCATCCGCCCCAGTGTGATGTATTCATATCCCAAAGCGTCCGCCGCGTCCAATGTTGAGCAGGAACAAATGTTAGCGATACGTTGCGAAAAGTAGTTGTTTCCCACCATGACAGTTCAGTGACATGACGGTAGCCACGCCGGTGGAACAGGCGGCTGAGGCCGGCCGGAACGAATATATGCGGGTCACCGGGCAATCGGCGAAGGCTGCTGAAATGCAAATGGTCGTAATGGCCATGGGAGATTAAAACGGCGTCAACGGGTGGCATCTCTTCAAGAGGCACGCCTGGGGCCGACAGGCGTTTGGCCGTTCCCATCCGCTTCGCCCAGACGGGGTCGGTGACGATTGTGATGCCGTTTACTTGCACGACGAACGTCGAATGGCCGATCCAACAAAGCTGCGGTCGTCCGTTCGGCTGATGAAGCCGGTCCCATTGCGGCGGCACGGCGTGCGGTACGACATAGGACAAGTCTTTTCGCTTTTGCTTCCGTTCTCGCTGCCAGCGGCGAAAATCGGCCCACGTTTTTTGCATGGATACGTTATCTAAATTTTCATACCGTTTCGGCATCGTTTTTCTCTCCTTGCTCGTTTTGCGCTATAATTAGAGTAGCAAACATTTCTTTCCGGTACAAAATCTTTGTTCAGGTGGTGGAATCGATGCTTCGTTCCTTTACGATCCGCACGGCGAAGCGGGATGAAATGATTGATATTACCTCATTTGTCGAGGAGACGGTGCGCCTGTCTAAGGTAGAAGAGGGGATGGCTGTCGTCTATTGTTCGCACACGACGGCAGGAATCACGATTAATGAAAACGCGGACCCCGATGTTAAACGCGACATGATGCGCCGTTTTGATGAAACGTATCCGTGGGAGCACCCACTTGACCGTCATATGGAAGGGAACACAGCCGCTCATATGAAAGCAAGCACCGTCGGAGCGTCGCAGCACGTCATTATTCACGAAGGTCGGCTGCTGCTTGGGCGCTGGCAAGGCATTTATTTTTGCGAGTATGACGGACCACGTCAGCGCACCGTTTACATCAAAGTGCTCGAGGGATAGATAACCATAATTATATTATGTAAACTTAATTAAAAATCACCGCATAACAGAAATCATCAGAAGAGGATGAAAAACCCGGGTGAACGTCTCCCGGGTTTTTCTCATCGAAGTTAGCCGCTAGGAAGCCATTGGCGTGCTCATGCCAGCGTTGTTAAAATGAGCGGCCCGTCTTTCGTAATGGCGATCGTATGTTCATATTGCGCTGAGTACGAGCCGTCAATGGTTCGCGCCGTCCAACCGTTCGCGTCCATTTTGCTTTGCCAAGCCCCCATGTTGACCATCGGTTCGATCGTAATGACCATTCCTTCTTTTAAGCGCATCCCTTTTCCTTTTTCGCCAAAATGGGGAATGTACGGCTCTTCATGAATTTTCGGCCCGATGCCGTGCCCGGTGAAATCGCGGACGACGGAAAACCCGTGCGATTCGACGTACGTTTGAATGGCATGGCCGATATCGCCGATCCGGTTGCCAAGAACCGCTTGTTCAATCCCTTTATATAGCGACTGCTCGGTGACATGAAGCAAAGTTTGCACGTCTTCGTCGATATCGCCGATGGCGTACGTCCAAGCGGAATCGGCGAGCGCTCCGCGCCAATTGACGACAAAATCGATGGTGACGATATCCCCTTCCTTAAGCGGTTCTTTGCGCGGAAACCCGTGGCAAATTTCATCGTTTACCGAAGCACATGTGGCATATGGATAGCCGCGGTATCCTTTTTGTTCCGGCTTGGCGCCGTATTTGGCCAAAAACGTTTCCACGAACCGGTCGATCTCCATAGTAGTTACCCCCGGTCCGATGCGTTTGGCGATTTCTTGATGGCAGGCAGCGAGCAGCTTCCCTGCCTCGCGCATCAATTGAATTTCCCGTTCTGTTTTGACGTGAATCATCCCAACGTCTCCTTTTCTCTCGATGTGTTTCCACTCCTATAGTATTGTAACAAAAACAACGGCGGTGATAAACCACGATGAAATGAACAGAGAATGGATGAAAAGGATGCCTGAAAAATGAGGCATCCTTTTTGGACGATAGAAGTTGTGATCATCCTTTTGTTGTTTTGCTTTCAAACGAAAAAGGAGAGCGCTAACAATCCGGACAGTTATGTTTACAGTACGGCAAACAGCTGTTTTTCCTTATCAGAAATTCGAGAAGAGGACAGGGACGAAGCGAGCGGCAAATAAATCGATACGGTCGTCCCCCTATGTATTTCGCTTTCGATTCGAATGGTGCCGTTCATCGATTCAATGATGCGGTATACAACCATCATTCCAAGACCGGTGCCTTTTACCCCTTTGGTCGTAAAGTATGGCTCGCCAAGCCGTTCAAGCTGTTCTTTCGTCATGCCGACGCCAGTGTCGGCAATGCGGATGAGCACGCGCCCATCGTCGATCGAGACGTATACTTGCAACGTTCCGCCGTTTGGCATCGCTTCGATGGCGTTTTTCATGACATTGAGCAAACATTGGCGGAATTTTTCACGTTCGCCCATGACAGAGAAAGGGGACAGCGTCGTTTTGATATCAACACAACTCATATTAGCCAACGGACGAATGATGTCAATGACTCGTTCAATCTCCAGCTTGACGTTCAGTTTTTCTGGCGTTTCCGGCGCGGGTTTTGCGAAGGTCAAATAATCGGTAATGATCGCCTCGGCCCGGTCGAGCTCTTCCATAGCAATGCGTGCATATTGGCGTCGTTTATCGGCGGCGAGCGGCTGTTCTTCAATCAGTTGGATAAACCCGCGTGCCGCAGTGAGTGGATTGCGGATTTCATGAGAGATTGAGGCCGCCAAATGGGTGACCGCTTCCATTTTCTCAGCACGAATGATCCGCTTGCGCAGCGCAATATTGTGGCGCGCCATCTCTCGAAAAGCGCAGACGATGAACATGCTCGCTGGTTGCACAAGCAAAAACATGAGTGACACTGAAAGCGGGGGGAGAGCAGAGGGCGCCATCCCTCCCGTCAGAGCGACCGTCAACAGGCCAGAACCGAAGCTGAGCGTTGTGGTGAGCAATATTCGTTGCTTGGTTGGCAACCGCTCAAACTTTTTGGTCAGTAAACTGCTTGCTACTGCAATGACGATGGAAACGATGGCAGTGATAAAGATGCCGATTCCTCCAAATAAAGTTCGGTAAGTGATGGTGACGATCGCTAAGCACGCTGCCGCCCCCGTCCCGCCATACAAGCTGCCGAGCCAAAGCGGAATTTGCCGCAAATCAAAAATATAGCTGTTTCCCGTGCCGACGGGGAGAGTGATGCATAAGACGATCACGATCGCGTAGCAGACGGTTGGCAAATAAAGGCGGAGGCGTTTTGGTCCCTTTTCTTGCTCTGTCCAAAACGGAACGAGAAATACCGGTAGGAGAATAAAAAATAAGTTGAGCAAAAAATCTTTGAAAATACTAAGCATCGCGACACCCTCTTTCCCATCGTCAGCTGCATAGCGCGAATTCCTACAAAAACTGCGAATATATTACATTGTAACCGGAAAATGCGCGAGATGTTAAGGTAGAATCCATAGCCTTTTTTTGATATAAATCTTGTTTTTTCGACAACGATAGGTAAAAAGAAATGTTTTGCATCTATGAAAAAGTTCTCTTTCTTTTCTAGTAATTTTGTAATATTTTAAATATATAAAATTATATTAATTATTTGATAGGAGGGGGCTTTTTGAAAAAACGATCGATTCTTTCATTGACAGCGGCGCTGTCGCTCGGAATAGGGCTGTGGGCGGCGCCGGCAAAAGCGCCGCAAGCAGCCAACACCGCGGCGATCCCGGCGGTGAAGCAAGGCGGGCCAGTCGATTTTGCCATTGCCAACGAAGACAAACTGACGGAAATGTTAAAACGAAACGGAACGCTTCGCTCCAATGCGACTCCCGCTGAGGCAGAACAGGAGGTGCGCAAGTATTTGCGGCAAAAGGCAGCTCACATGCCGCGGGCAAAGGGGGAACTGTACGAAAAAGAGAAGAAGCGCACCGAAGTGTTGCGACAAAAATTGCGGACAAACGGCGTGCTGAATGGGAAAGGGAAAAAACTAGGGCAATCAAAGACAGCTTCCGTGCCGCCCGTCCATCCGGAGCCGTGGAACGGAGGCAAACGGGTCGATCGAGTGCTCGTCTTGCTCATTGAATATCCGGATTTTCCGCACAACAGCATTCAACCAAATGAAACAGACATGTATTACAAAGATTATACACGCGAGCACTATGAAGACATGATTTTTGGCGGCGATGATGGCTATTACGAAGGGCCAAACGGCGAAAAACTCATGTCGGTGAAACAATATTACGAAGAACAATCGGGAGGCAGCTATTCGATCGAAGGAAAGGTGGCTGGTTGGTACAAAGCCAAACATCCTGCCAAATATTACGGCGGCAACGTGCCGGCGCCGGACGGGAACGATGCCAACCCGCGTGAGCTTGTGCGCGAAGCGCTGATGGCGGCAGCCAACGATCCGACCATTGATTTAAGCGAGTTTGACCAAGAGGATCGGTATGATTTGGACGGTGACGGCAATTACCGCGAGCCAGACGGCTTGATCGACCATTTGATGATCATCCACTCGAGCGTCGGTGAAGAGGCGGGCGGCGGTTCGCTCGGCGGTGATGCTATTTGGTCGCACCGTTGGAATTTAGGATCGGTATACCCGATTCCGAACACGACGACTGAGGTGCCGTATTGGAATGGTCAGCTGGCTGCTTATGACTATACGGTCGAGCCGGCCGACGGGGCTGCGGGGGTGTTCGCCCACGAATACGGTCACGATTTAGGGTTGCCGGATGAATATGATACCATTTACTCCGGCTTGGGCGAACCGATTGCGTATTGGTCGATCATGTCGAGCGGCAGCTGGGCGGGGCGCATTCCGGGCACGGAGCCGACCGGTTTCAGCGCCTGGGCAAAACAGTTTTTGCAGTCAACCATGCCGGGAAGCAACTGGCTGCACGGAACGACCGTGGAATGGGATGAAGTGACGAAACAAGGAGTAGAGGTTGTATTGGATGAAGCCAATACGAAAGGAACAAACAACGATGCCGTGCGCATCAACTTGCCGGATAAGAAAACTACCATCGTTTCTCCAGCCAGCGGCGCCTATGCATACTTCTCCGGCAAAGGGAATAATTTGAACAGCTCTATGTCCACCACAGTTGATTTGACAGGCGCATCGCAAGCAGTATTGACGTTTGATGCATGGTATGCGATTGAGAAAGATTGGGATTACGGCGTGGTTGAAGTGAAGGAACAAAGTTCGAATCAATGGGTAACGGTTTCAGGAAATATTACAACGACCGACGACCCAAATGGGCAAAACCCAGGCAACGGCATTACCGGCACATCGGACGGTTGGGTGAAAGCCGAGTTTGACTTGTCGGCGTACGCAGGCCAAACGATTGAGCTGCGTTTCCGTTACGTGACCGATGCGTATGTATCGGAAGCTGGCTGGTATATTGATAATGTTCAAGTGATGGCAGACAAAACAGCCATACTTACGGACGGAGCGGAAAACGAGAGCATTTTCGTGTTGGATGGTTTTGCGAAAAGCGACGGTACGCTGCGTTCGAAGCATTACTATTTGTTGGAATGGCGCAACCACCGTGGCGTTGATAAAGGACTGGCGCATATTTTGCGCGGCGATCAATTGCTGTCGTACGACCCGGGCCTTGTTGTTTGGTATGTGGATGAGTCATATGACAACAACTGGACAGGCGTCCATCCGGGTGAAGGGTTCCTTGGTGTCGTGGATGCTAATCAGCACACGTTGAAATGGTCAGGCAATACGGTGGCTTCCACGCGCTATCAAGTGCATGATGCGGCATTTAGTTTGCAAAAAGGCGTGCCGTTTCGCGTTGAAATTGACGGATCGAAACTGATCGACAACGACACGTCGCCGTTGCCGGTTTTTGATGACAGCCGGTCGTACCGTAACAAAGGAGCGGTTGATGCGGGGCGGAACGTGCCGACGTACGGTTTAAAAATTCGCGTCGTCGGTGAAAGTGCCGACCGCACTGCGGGACGTGTGTTGATTTACCGCTAATCGAGCCAAAAGGGTGTTCCAAAATGGGCACCCTTTTTGTATATACGCACGGAACCATTCAAACAGTTTATCTCTTGTGTCTTTCTTGAAGACAGAAGATTTTTGGGGAGCAGCATCTTTCTTTTTAGCCGATATAGGGAAAACAACTAAAGTGCTTAGTTTATCGAAAGTGGGGAACGCTTGTGTGGCGTTGATGAATGTTTCTCGACACCATTTGTCATTCATTTGCCGAATTTGTTGATTTTTCTTCACTCCTTTTTCCGTTTTTTCCTTTTATAATCATAAGTAGGAATGGATGAGAGGGGAGAGCAATTAGAATGAAAGAATTGTGCCAACAGCTTTCGGTGTGGATTGCCCAGAAGCAGCCAGTGCGCGTGCAAACGGCGCAAGGGGAGGAGACGGTTGTGCTGCCGGTCAAGTTGTATCAGGAAGCACGCAAACTGTTCGTTTATAATCGGCAAATGCGGTTGATGAACATTCCGTTAGATGGGATTATTTCTGTGCAGCCGACGCGCATTACCGGTTCGTTTGACCGCCGGGGAGAGGAAGCCATCGTACATACTCGCTGAGACGGTGACACGCGCCTTTTAGGGTGCGTGTTTTTTCATTGCCTAGGCGGGGGCGATCTTTTAGAATGGAAAGGACGAATGATCGACGACGGGAGGGAAACGAATGCGCGGCAAACGGGTCGCCTTATGCGCTTCGCGCAAGTTAGACGAAATGACAACACTCATTGAAAAGCAAGGAGGAACGGCCGTCATCCGCCCGGCGCAAGGGACGGTTTTTTTAAAAGGAAGTGAACTCAGTGAGGAAATGCGCGCGATCATTATGATGCGGCCGGACTGGATAGTGTTTACAACGGGCATTGGGGTTGAAGCGCTCTGGAAAACGGCTGAAAGGGAAGGGATCGCGGTTGAGTGGAAGCGCGTGATCGAGAATGCTGATATCGCTGCGCGCGGCTATAAAACGGTGGCGGCATTGAAAAACATCGGCGTTATCCCAACAGCGGTGAGCGAAGACGGGACGACGAAGGGATTGATTTCCGCCCTTAACGCGTATGACTTTGCCGGCAAGAGCGTCGTCGCGCAGCTATACGGTGATACGGCGCCAGTCTTGAAGCAATTTTTCCTTACGCGCGGTGCGTCTTACACAGAGCTATTCCCGTATCGGCATGTCGCCCCAGATCACGAGATGCTGGAGACGCTATACAACGAAGTCGTCGGGCGCGAAATTGATGCGGTCTGTTTTACATCGGCGATACAAGTCCGCTTTTTCTTTTCGTTTGCCCGGGAGAAACAAGATATCACTCCGCTGCTTGAGGCGTTCTGCACCGATGTCGTCGCCTGTGCTGTCGGGAAAGTGACGAAAGAAGCGCTGGAAGAGGAAGGAGTCAGCCGCGTCATCGCCCCTGAACATGAGCGAATGGGAGCGATGATCGTGACGCTTGCCCGTTATTTTCAACAATAAGCCCCGTTGGGGCTTTTTGTTTTATATCAATTGTCCCATCTGTTATATAAGAATTTATCTTGTTATTCACTGTTTTATATTACGTGTTTCACCAAAATCTACAAACTGTTTGATTTTTGTCACAGTTTTTCGAACATTTTCCACTTATAATAAAACTGGGGATGTATTTTTCACATGGGAGGGGATGACGATGCTGCCAAAGACGAATGAGCAAGGTTTTTTTGAGATTCGCCTCGAGTCGATCGGCGGGTTGGGGGCGAACTTGGCGGGGAAAATGTTCGCTGAGGCTGGCGTGTTGTGGTCGGGGCTGAATGGGGCGAACTTTTCTTCGTACGGTTCCGAGAAAAAAGGAACACCGGTCAAAAGCTTTATCCGCTTTTGCGAGCCGCATATTGAAATTCGTGATCATAGTCCGATCGCCACTCCACACGTCATTGGTGTGTTTCATGAGGCGCTCGCCAAAATGGTCGATGTGACGAGCGGTCTTGTCGCTGACGGAACGGCCGTCGTGAATTCAACGCGCGAGTTCGATGACATTCGCCGCGATTTACGCCTGCCTTACGGGACGTTGGTGATAGTCGATGCGCTCGGCATCGCTGTCGAGGAGCGAGTGAAAATCAACATGCCGATGGTAGGGGCGCTGTTGCGCGTTTGTTCTTTTATCCAACCGGAAGCGATGGAGACGGTCATTCACCGGACGTTCGCCACAAAAGCGCCGCATCTCGTCGAAGCAAATATTCGCGCTTTTCGTCGCGGGTATGAGGAAGTGCGGATTCAAGCATCTCCCGCTCCGGCGGAGGAAAGAACGTTCGTCCGTCCCAGTCCTCGATTTGGATATGAAACACAGCTGATCGGCGGTGTGATTGTCGCTGGCGGAAATAGTTTGTTGAAAAATGTAAGCGGTTCCCGTCAAGGGTTTTTGCCACGTTGGGAAGCCGACAAATGTATTCATTGTGTCGCCTGTGACAACGTCTGTCCCGATCTTTGCTTCGTTTGGGAGGAACGGGTGGACAAAAAAGGGCGCAAACAGATGTTTTTAGCTGGCATTGACTATCAATATTGCAAAGGTTGTTTAAAATGTGTCGAAGCGTGTCCGACGGCTGCGCTTGTGGCCGAACGGGAAGTGCCGGGATTTGCCGAAGCACATTCCTTGAAACATTCGTTTTCGTTTATGAAAGGGGGAATGGAAGCATGGCAATGATTGAAAAAGATGTTGAGATGGCCAACCAAGCAGTACAAGAGATGACGTTTGCCTCCGGCAATGAAATGGCGGCGTTAGCGGCGAGTCAAATTAACTATCACATTATGGGTTACTTCCCGATCACGCCGTCAACGGAAATCGCCCAGCTGCTTGATCAAATGAAAGGGCGGGGCGAACATGAAACGATGCTCATTCCAGCGGATGGTGAGCACGGTTCAGCCGGGATTTGCTACGGCGCGTCGCTCATGGGGGCGCGCGTGCTGAACGCCACGAGTGCCAACGGGCTGATGTACATGCTTGAACAACTGCCAGTGCAATCAGGCACCCGCTTTCCGATGGTATTGAATCTCGTCACCCGCTCGGTCAGCGGTCCGCTCGATATTCACGGCGACCATTCCGATTTGTATTTTACGCTCAACACCGGCTGGGTTGTGCTGCTAGCCCGCACGCCGCAAGCCGTTTACGATATGAACGTCATGGCGCTCAGAATCGCCGAACATGAGGACGTCCGCCTGCCGGTCATCATCGCGTATGACGGGTTTTTCACCTCACATCAAAAACGGAAAGTGCATTATTTCCGCGATCGTGAAACGGTGCAGGCGTTCATCGGTCCGCGCAAAGAAGGGTTCCCGACAGCAGCCGATCCGAAACGCCCTGTGACGATCGGAGCACATATGGGCGGCGATGATTTGATCAACAACCATTATCAACAGTCTGTCGCCTTGTACCGGGCTGGCGACGTATTCCGGCAAGTGGCCGCGGAATATGAAAAATGGTCGGGGCGTCGCTATGAGCCGCTCGATTTATACCGGATGGAAGATGCCGAAGTGGCGCTGTTTTTGCTCAACTCGGCGGCAGAGACGGCGAAAGACGTAGCCGACCGCCTGCGAAAACAAGGGATAAAAGCGGGCGTCATCAGTCCGAACATTATTCGCCCGTTCCCGGCCGAGGAGATCCGCCAAGCGCTAAAACATGTGAAAGCACTGTTGATCGGTGAGCGGGCCGATTCGTACGGGGCGCACGGGGCGAATATGACGCATGAAGTGAAAGCGGCACTGCAGGAAGACCGCGATAATCAGACGATCGTATTAAGCCGTGTTTACGGCCTTGGCGGCAAAGATTTTTACGCCGAAGACGCTGAAGCATTGTTCCGGATGGCCATTGATGCGATGGAAAAAGGAAAAGCGGAAAAAACGTTTGACTATTTCGGCCACGTGCCTGGACGTCTTGAGCAGCAACCGAAACGGCTGCTTGAACCGATCCATGGCGATGCGTTCCGCAGCGGACTCATCCACGTGACGGTCGATGACAAAACGAAACGGCTAAACGTCAAAATTCCGCCGCTGCGGGCGCTGACCGCCAAGCCGAAGCGTCTCGCCCCAGGGCATGGGGCATGCCCAGGATGCGGCATTTTCCCGGGGCTCGAGCTGTTTTTCAAAGGAATTGAAGGCGATATCGTCGTCTTGTTCCAAACCGGATGCGCGTACGTCGTTTCAGCCGCGTATCCGTACAGCTCGCATAAACAAACGATGGTGCACAATTTGTTCCAAAACGGGGCGGCAACGCTCTCCGGCATGGTTGAAGCGTTCTTCGAACTGAAGCGGCGCGGCGAGCTTAATGTCTCGGATGATGTCACGTTTGTCATGGTCACCGGCGACGGCGGGATGGACATCGGCATGGGGTCCGCCATCGGGACGGCGCTACGCAACCATAAGCTGATCATCATTGAATATGATAACGAAGGTTATATGAACACCGGGGCGCAAATGTCGTACTCGACCCCGATGGGCCATATGACCACAACAACCGGGGTTGGAAAAGGACAACGCGGAAAATCGTTCCATCATAAAGATACGCCGCAAATTATGGCAGCAACGAACATCCCGTACGTTTTCACCGGGACAGAAGCGTTTCCGCAAGATTTGGTGAAAAAAGCGGCGAAAGCGCAATGGTACGCGCAGCATGAAGGAACGGTGTACGGCAAGCTGCTCATTACTTGTCCGCTCAACTGGAAATCGGAGGAGCGGTACGGGGAAACCATTTTGCAGGCAGCGGTGAATTCATGCTTTTTCCCGCTGTATGAAGTGGAGCGGGGGAAAACGACGATTACGTACGATCCAGAAGCAAAAGGACGCCGCATCCCGTTAAGTGAATGGCTAAAATATATGGGAAAAACGAAGCATTTGCTTCGGGAAGAAAACAAAGATTTGCTGCGCGAGTTGGAGGAGGAAGTGGAACGGAGATGGACGATTTTAAAAGCGAAGCATGAACATCCGTATCTATAAGATGTCGCAGCACGCTGTGCGCGTGCTGTTTTTTTATGCTTGCCCTTTGGTTGGTGTGATATGGCTCACAACGGGGAAGAGGATGCGCACGGTATAATGGAGACAATGAACAGATCATCAAAAGGGGGAAACGTTGATGCATTCATTTTGTCATATGGGCGGCCCTGAAGGGGTAAAGCTATGCGCTGGCTTGGCGCAATTAAAACAGGAACACGGCCCGCTGCGCGTCCAAATGGAGCAGCTACTCGCTACAGCGGAAGCGATCGGACAAGGGGCAGATGACCGCAACTGGCGCGAGCCGCTCGCCGAATTGAGAGAAAAAGTCGAATCGTTCGTCTCGGTTTTAGATCCGCATTCAGAGCGGGAAGAGGGAGTGTTGTTCCCGATGATGGCCGAGTACATCGGGCGGACGACCGGACCAATCGCCGTCATGGAATACGAACACGAACAGGCAAAAGCACGTCTTTCCATGTTTTTAGAAAAAGCTGCCCAACTGCCAGAGAAAGTTGACACCGATCAGGCGTTGACGCTCGCTGGCGCGGTCATTGAGGCGCATCATATTTTGGATGAGCATTTCATGAAAGAAGAAAATGTGCTCTTCCCGATGGCCGAGCGGCTGTTGTCGGACGAGGAGAAAGAGGAACTGTTTGTGCGCATTAATGAGTAACGAATGGAAAACGGGATGCCTCCTGATTGAGAGCATCCCGTTTTTTATTTGTATTTCATTCATGGTGTGATCTTGTTGGCGGATGGTGATGGATGATTGTTGGGATATGAACGCGTATGTTTCTTTATTTCAGCTGCTATCAAGGTTGAAGAGCCGCAGTCGTATAAGATGGCGAGGGCAACTTGTCCTCGCCTGCTCCATGATCGCCGTGCTTGGCGTTCCTGGTGTAATGCTCGCCGCTCGCTCATTGAGCGCGTTTGAACGGTTCTGCTTGTTTTGGCATTCGCTTGCGATAAACGACATAGCTGCGCTGCAAGTAGCGGATCGGAAAGCTGAACACGTGAACGAGACGGGTGAATGGCCACGAAGCGAACAAGCCGAACGCGGCGAGAATATGGATTTGAAACCAAAGCGGCACCGTTTCCATATAGGCTGGGTTCGGACGGAACGTAAGAAGGCCACGGAACCACGGGCCGATCGTCGTCCGGTAGTCAAACCCGTGCGAATCGACGTTCAGAAATGTCGATGATAGTCCGCTGGCGATGACGATGGCTAAAAATCCGAGCGCCACCCAGTCACCAGTGCTGCTTGTCGCCCGCACACGTTTCACCGTGAGGCGGCGACGGAAAAGGATCACTAAACCGACGAGCGCGGCCAAGCCGGCTGGGATGCCGCCCGCCAAGGCGATGACGTGGTACATCTCTTCGGTGATGCCTAACGCTGTATAAAATGATTCAGGAATGAGAATTCCCATCACGTGACCGACGAAAACGAACAAGATACCCCAGTGAAAGAGAAGGCTTCCAAGGCGCAACTGCCGTTTTTCGAGCAGTTCGCTTGATTTTGATGTCCAGCCGAACTGGTCGCGTTGGTAGCGCCAAATATGGCCAGCAATAAAGAGCACAAGCGACAAATAAGGAACAATTACCCAGAGAAATTGACGAGCCATGCCGTTGCACTTCCTTTCGGTATCGGCGTGACGCCGAGTTGAGTAAAGGTAAGGTTGAGCGTTTCAAATAGCTGTACGTACGGGCTGCCCGCGGCTGCCAACCGCTCGCCGATTTCGCGGATATGGTCGGCATAATCGGCGAGCAAGGAGATGGCATGAGGTTCCTCCGCATAGGCGAGAAATTCAAGCATAAGCGGCAAGTAGTCGGGCAGTTCGTGCTCGGAGACGGTGAATCCGGCCGCCTCGTAACGTGCTTTTAAGGCGACGAGTTCGATTCCGCGCTCCCGTTGTTCACCATTTGTCATATACGTAAGATACAAATTCGTTTTTTTGCCGAAGTCAAATGTTTCGACATATTGCTCCATCCGATCTCGAGCCGGAGTGGCTGCAAGCTGCTCGGCAACCGCCAAAAGCGGCGTGCGGACGGTTTCATCTTCGAGCGAACGGATGGCTTCCAAGTAGTCAGGAAGCGATTCAGCCCACTGTTCGTCCGGATAGGACAACAAATAGGACACACATAAAAAGATGGTTTGCCGTTGTTCGCTGTTCATCATGCATCCTCCATTTTCGTTGTTTGAGGGGAAGGGGGCGAAGCCCGCCCTCATCAAAGCGTGCCGCAAGCGCCCGGACCGCCGGCAAATGCGAGCCCACAGCTGCCTTGTTCGGTGTAGAGATCCGCTACTTCCTCGCGGTGTGACGCCGGGATGACAAAGCGATCTTCGTATTTGGCGATCGCGAGCAAGCGGTACATCTCTTCGATGTCCTCATGGCTTAAGCCGAGTGACTCGATGAGACGAATGTCCGGCTGTTTGTTCGTCTGTTTCGCCCGCATATACGAACGCATCGCCGCCATTTTTTTCAATGTCGTGCGGATGTGCGCTGTATCGCCGGCCGTCAGCAAATTCGCCAAATATTCGATCGGAATGCGCATTTCATCAATGGCTGGGAAGATGTCATCGGCGTTCGCGCCGCTTCCTTTTCCTTCGATCGTATTCATGATCGGGCTTAACGGTGGAATGTACCATACCATTGGCAGTGTCCGATATTCCGGGTGCAGCGGCAAAGCGATTTTCCAGTCAACGATCATTTTGTAAATCGGTGAGCGCTGCGCCGCCGCAATCCATTCGTCCGGAATGCCGGCTTTTTTCGCTTCTGCGATGACAGTCGGATCGTTTGGGTCAAGGAAAATATCAAGTTGGGCGTGATACAGATGTTTCTCATCTGCGACGCTCGCTGCTTCCTTCACTTTATCCGCGTCATACAGCATGACGCCGATGTAACGGATGCGGCCGACACATGTTTCCGAGCAAATTGTCGGCAAGCCGGCTTCGATGCGCGGGAAACAGAGCGTGCATTTTTCCGCTTTGTTCGTTTGCCAGTTGAAATATACTTTTTTGTACGGGCAGCTGGTGACGCAATATCGCCAAGCGCGGCAGGCGTTTTGGTCGACGAGGACGATGCCGTCCTCGTCGCGTTTGTACATAGCGCCCGATGGGCAGCTCGATACGCATGACGGATTGAGACAATGTTCACAAATGCGCGGCAAATACATCATAAAGACATCTTCGAATTCTGCTTGGATCGCCTGTTCCATTTTGACAACGTTCGGGTCGCGCAAGCCGGTGACATGGGCCCCGGCCAAGTCGTCTTCCCAGTTCGGTCCCCACGATACTTCCATCCATTCACCGGTGATGGCCGATTTCGGCCGGGCAACCGGCTGATACCTCTTTTGCGGGCTGTTCGTCAACGTTTCGTAGTCGTAGTTCCATGGTTCGTAGTAATCGTCGATCGTCGGCTGGTACGGGTTGTAGAACAAATTGACGAGCCGCATGGCTTTCGGGCCGGATTTAAGCCGCAATTCGCCGTCTTTTAATTCCCAGCCGCCTTTATATTTATCTTGATCTTCCCACTGTTTCGGATAGCCGATCCCCGGCTTTGTTTCCACGTTGTTAAAGTACATATATTCGGCGCCGGGCCGGTTTGTCCATGTGTTTTTGCATGTGACGCTGCACGTATGGCAGCCGATACATTTATCCAAATTCATGACCATGCCGACTTGCGCTTTAATCTTCAAGCCAATCAACCTCCTCTAATTTGCGGATGACAACGAACAAGTCGCGTTGGTTGCCCGTCGGTCCGTAATAGTTGAATCCGTAGCTTAACTGCGCGTATCCGCCGATCATATGCGTCGGTTTCACATGGATGCGTGTCGGGCTGTTGTGCGTGCCGCCGCGGTTGTTCGTCAGCTTCGTGCCCGGCACGTTAATATGGCGGTCTTGCGCGTGGTGCATAAACGCCATGCCGCGCGGGAGACGGTGCGAGACGACGGCGCGGGCGACGACAACGCCGTTTTCGTTGAAACATTCGATCCAGTCGTTGTCTGTAATGCCGGCTTCGGCTGCGTCGTCTTTGTTCATCCAGACGGTCGGTCCGCCGCGGAACAATGTCAGCATTGGCAGCGAATCGAAATACATGCTGTGAATCGACCATTTGTTATGCGGTGTCAAATAGTTTAAGACGACCTCTTTTCCGTTTTCCGTCGGCCGTTTGTTCGAGAATGGGCGGTGCGGCAAGACTGGCTTGAACGTTGCCATCGTTTCACCGAACTCGTGCATCAGTTCATGGTCGATGTAAAACGACTGTCTGCCGGTCAGTGTCCGCCACGGAATGAGCCGTTCGACGTTCGTTGTAAACGGCGAGTAACGCCGTCCGCCTTTTTCCGAACCGCTGAAGGCCGGTGAAGTGATGACCGTTTTCGGCTGAGCGGTGATTTGTTCAAACGTGAAGCACTCTTCTTCGCGTTCTTTCGCCAAGTCAGCAAGCTCCAAATTCGTCTTTTTCTCGAGCGCTTCCCATGCTTTGACGGCCATTTTTCCGTTTGTGGTCGACGACAGCGTCAAAATCGCTTCAGCTGCTTTTTTCGCTTCGCTAATGTCCGGGCAACCATCGGCGATGGAAGCGCGTCGGACAGTGCCAAGCCGGCGTTTCAGCTGTTCGTATTCGTCTTTCGCCGTCCAGGCGATCCCTTTTGTACCGATCGGCTGGCGGGCGACATTCGGACCTAAAGCGGTCATTTGGTCGTAAAGAAGGGTATAGTCGCGTTCAATGACGTGAATGTTCGGCATTGTTTTGCCCGGAATCGGTTCGATCTCGCCTTTGCTCCAGTCTTTCACTTCACCAAACGGCTGCGCCAGTTCTTGCGCCGTATCGTGCAAAAGCGGGGTGGCGACGACTTCTTTCATCGGCTTCAAGCCGGCTTGTTTGGCGACATCAGATACGGCTTTAGCGAGTGATTTGAAAATATCCCAGTCCGAGCGTGCTTCCCAGAGCGGAGGCACGGCTGGATTGAACGGATGGACGAACGGATGCATATCCGTGCTGCTTAAGTCATGTTTTTCATACCATGTCGCTGCCGGCAGGACGACATCGGAGTAGAGCGCTGTGCCGGCCATGCGGAAGTCCAAGTTGACAAGCAGATCGAGCTTGCCTTCCGGCGCTTCATCGCGCCAGCGGATTTCTTCCGGGCGCAGGCTGTCGCGGTCATCGTTTAACAAGCCGTTCGTCGTGCCAAGCAAATGTTTTAAGAAATATTCATGCCCTTTGCCGGAGCTTGAGATTAAGTTAGCGCGCCAAACGATCAAGTTGCGCGGGAAGTTCGCTTCATGATCCGGATCTTCGATAGCAAACTGCAATTCTTTATTTTTCAGCTGTTTCGCGACATAGGCGCCGATCTCTTCCGGCGTGCGAGCTCCATGGCTTACTGCTTCGTTATACAGCTCGATGCCATTTTTGTTAAACGTCGGGTACGACGGCAGCCAGCCGAGCCGGGCGGCCAAAACATTGTAATCGCCAGGGTGCGAATAGCGCGCTTTTTTAGCCAACGGCGAGATGAGTTCATCGATTGGCCGCTCTTCATAGCGCCATTGGTCAGTCGCAAAGTAGAAGAACGACGTGCCGTTTTGCAATTTTGCCGGTCCAACCCAGTCGCGAGCGGTGGCGATCGTCTGCCATCCTTCCGCTGGGCGCAGTTTCTCTTGCCCGACGTAATGGGCCCAACCGCCGCCGTTGACCCCTTGGGCGCCGACGAACAAGACAAGGTTCAGCACAGCGCGATAAATCGTATCCGAGTTAAACCAATGGTTAATGCCAGCACCGACGATGATCATCGACCGGCCGTTCGTGTCGATCGCATTGTCAGCAAACTCGCGGGCGATTTTCACGACAAGTTCGCGCTTGACGCCGGTGATGGCTTCTTGCCATGCCGGGGTGAACGGCACATCGTCATCGTACGAACGGGCGACTGTGCCGCCGATGCCGCGGTCGATGCCATAGTTGGCCAAAATCAAGTCATAGACGGTCGTGACGTAAACGTCTCCCGTTACGGTTTGCACTTTTTTCACTGGAACCGCGCGTTCGATCGTTTTTCCGCCGTCAGCGGTGAAATATGGAAGCTGGATCGAGATGACTTCATCTTCGCTCCCTAAAAACGACAGGCGTGGCTCAAGCGGCTGTTCTGTTTCCTCATCAACAAGACGCAAGTTCCATTTTCCTTTGTCTTCCCAGCGCGTGCCGATCGTTCCGTTCGGCACGGCAAACGAGCCGGTGTTCTCGTCGTAGATAACCGGCTTCCATTCAGCGTTTTCGGTATGTTTGCCAAGATCTTTGGCCAACAAGAAGCGGCCGGCCGTCCATGCACCGCCGTCTTGTTTTAAAGTGACGATAAACGGAAAATCGGTGTACGTTTTTGCATATTGTTCAAAGTACGGGATAGTCCGTTTGACATAATATTCGTTTAAAATGACGTGCCCCATTGCCATAGCCAAAGCGCCGTCCGTTCCTTGTTTCACCGACAGCCAATCATCGGCAAATTTCGTCGACTCGGCGTAATCAGGGCTGACGGACACAACTTTCGTGCCGCGGTAGCGCACTTCAGCTAAAAAGTGAGCGTCCGGCGTCCGGGTGAGCGGGACATTTGAGCCCCACGTGATGATGTAACCGGCATTGTACCAGTCGCTTGATTCCGGCACGTCCGTTTGATCGCCCCAAATTTGCGGCGATGCCGGCGGCAAATCGGCGTACCAATCATAGAAGCTTAACATCGGTCCGCCCATCAGTTGCATAAACCGTGACCCAGCGGCATGACTGACCATCGACATCGCTGGGATCGGAGAGAAGCCGACATTGCGATCTGGGCCGTATTTTACGACCGTATATAATAAGGAAGCAGCGACAAGTGTCAATGCTTCGTCCCAGCTGACGCGCACGAATCCACCTTTCCCGCGCGCCTGTTTGTAGCGCTTTGCTTTTTCCCGGTCTTCGACGATGCTTTTCCACGCTTTTAGCGGATTGTTTGGGTAATAGGTAAGCGCCTCACGCCACATGTCAAGCAAGATGCCGCGAACATACGGGTATTTGACGCGCAGCGGGCTGTACATATACCATGAGAAGCTCGCGCCGCGCGGGCAGCCGCGTGGTTCAAAGTCTGGCATATCCGGTCCGGTCGACGGATAGTCGAGCTGCTGTCCTTCCCACGTGACAATGCCGTTTTTGACGTAAATGTTCCAACTGCATGACCCAGTACAGTTGACGCCATGAGTTGAACGGACGACTTTGTCGTGCTGCCAGCGTCGGCGGTATGCATCTTCCCAGGCGCGGTCGCCGTAGGTTACTTCGCTATGTCCATCGGCTTGACGCTCGATCGGACGAATATATTTGAAACGGTTAGCGAGTGGAGATCGTCTTCGCTTCATTTTGTTCACTCCTTAATTAGCGTTTTGTACTTTTAACTATAGCCATGATGTCAATAACGCGATGTTAATTTTGTCACATTTGGTCGCATTGTCACAAATTCGTCAAAGAAGCGAACAAATATTCTTTGTTATGGTATAATGGGAAAAACAAGGAAGTTTGAGGGGATGTTCGTTGCGGTATTCGAGTCATGTGATCGTTTCATTATGCCTCGGGGCGTCGGTATCCACGTATACGGCGCTTCCGTTTACTGCTGCCTATACGGCTGGTCTTGTCATCGGCAGCCTTCTTCCTGATATTGACGAGCCGTCGTCGTATGTCGGACGCCGTTCGTTTGGCGTCGCAAGTAAAGTCAAAGAAGCATTTGGCCATCGTGGCATGACGCATTCGTTCATCGTCTGGGGCGTGCTTGCTGCCCTCGTGTGGCGCGACTCATCGTCGCCGTTCGCCGCCGGGATCGTGCTTGGCTATTTGTTTCATATTATTGAAGACTTTTTTTCTGTCCAAGGGGTGCCTTTGTTTTGGCCGTTTTCTTCGAAGCGGTGGAAAGTGCCGCTTTATCGGACGGGAAAAGGGATGGAAAAAGTGTTGGTTTACGCTGCCTTAACCGGCTTCGTTTATTTCGTGGCCAACGGATTGTTCCGCGAGTGGTGGCAATCGATTTTATTCATTTGGTGAGAGGTTGAAAAAGGAAACGGAGATGGGGGCGGCGAATGTATATGGATGAAAAAGACAGATAAGGGAGAGGACACGATGAAAGAACGATATCCTGTACTTCCCGGCGCAGAGCCGTTTTACGCTGAAAACGGGCCGGTCGGGGTGCTGTTGTCGCACGGGTTCACGGGCACGCCACACAGCATGCGTCCGCTTGCTGAAGCGTATGCCCAAGCCGGTTATACCGTTTGCTTGCCGCGCTTAAAGGGGCATGGGACGCACTACGAAGACATGGAACGAACGACGTTCCACGATTGGATTGCCTCGGTCGAGGAAGGATATGAATGGCTGAAACAACGATGCCAAACCATTTTTGTCACCGGGCTGTCGATGGGTGGGACGCTCACGCTTTATTTGGCGGAACAGCACCCGGAGATTTGCGGCATCGTGCCGATTAACGCCGCTGTCGATATTCCGGCCATCGCCGCTGGGATGACGGGTGGTGGCGAGGTGCCGAGGTATCTTGACTCGATCGGTTCAGATTTGAAAAATCCAGATGTGAAAGAATTATCATACGAGAAAACACCAACTGCATCGCTCCTTCAGCTGGCTCAATTGATGGAGCATGTGAAAGAAGAGCTTGGACGCATTACTTGCCCGGCGCTAATTTTCGTTTCCGATGAAGACCATGTTGTGCCGCCTGGGAATGCCGATATCATTTTTCAAGGCGTTCAATCGTCAGAGAAAGAGATCGTCCGTCTTCACAACAGCTACCATGTAGCAACATTAGATTATGATCAGCAAACGATTATCGAACGGTCACTTCAGTTTTTCGCCAAACATGCTTGAACGCTCTCCCGTCTACGCTCACGCTGAGAAGGGGAGATCTTTTCCGTTCGCGATGATGCATGTGTCTGCTTGCGACCCATTCTGTCGAAAACAGGGTGGGTCATTTCTTGTTTCTTTGTCGTTATTTTTCTAAAAAAATATATGGTTGTTTTAGGTGGCTTGTTCTAAACTTATTACTAAAGTAGAAGGGGAAGAGAGATTACTAAAGTAGAAGGGGAAGAGAGAAGAACAAGATGGCTTCTTATCCTCTATTTTCTCTTATTTCGAAGAACAATGTGCGCAGGTAGGATCATGTATTTGTTCGAAACATCAGCGGTTTCAATGATATCGATTGACATTCATCTCCTACCGCTCGCAACCTACATATTCCTTAAGGAGGCAGCTTTTTGCCGGAACATGATAAAGGAGTTTTTGTTGCATGAACCATATTGAACATATCGCATCGCTCGTTGAAGAAAAACGAATTGTAGACGCCCTCGCTGAAGTGCGGCCACAGTTAGAAAAGGTCGGATTGTTTGGATGGCGGTCACTGTTGGCGTCATGGGACAGCATCGAACCGTTCCGGGCGCTCATCCGGCTGTTTGATTATGCGCTTATGTACCGCCATAGCGGGCTTATCGCCCGCTACGCCCACCGCAAGTTGAACACATTGCAGACGTTGGCTTGGGTGTGTGATGAATGGCTTGAGAACCGCCGGCCACTTGATGTTGAAGAGGCGCTCCTACCGCGCCTTGCCAAAGCGCTTCAAGGCAAGACCGACGAGCCCGACGAAGCAATCGCCCGGGCGGCGTTTACGTTAGTGCGCGCCTTGTTGGATATGCGGCGAGTCGATGAGGCACGTGAATGGATGAATGTGGTCGCCCGTTATGAGACGGTGTCGATCCATGACAAATGGGGCTATTTTTATATCGAAACCGGCGACCGGAAGCGAGCGGAACAAGTGATCCGCTCCGGGCTGGACGACTCGGAGCGCGGCGATATGTGCTATTTGCTTCTGGCTGATCTGTATGCGCTTGATGGCCGTCATCACGAGGCGTTGGCCGTTCTTGAGGAAGGAAGACGGCGTTTCCCGCAAGTGTTGTCGTTTTACGCGGAACGCGTGCGCCGCTTGCGCGATGTGCGCGCCTACCGTGAGGCGCTCGCGGCGATGGAAGAGCTTGACCGCTTGAATCCGCTTCATATGCATCGCCGTTATTTCGCCCATGTGCGCGCAGAACTGTATTATCAGCTAGAGGAATGGGAGAAGCTTGAGTCGTTGGTGAGAGCCGAGCCGAGGCTTGAGAAAACGCCGTACGCCCGCGCGCTTGGGCGGCAAAGGGAGCGGGCGGTCGTGCTGCCGCTTGTTTCAGTTGTTCAAAAGCATAACTATTGTGTGCCGGCGAGTTTAGAAATGATGCTTCGCTTGCTCGGTTCTCCCCGGACGCAAGATGAAGTGGCGGAGCATATTTTTGATGTGCGTGGTTCTAAATTATCAACGACGGTTCATTATTTGGAGAAGCTCGGGTTTGTTTGCCGCTTTTTCATCGGTTCACCACCGCACTGGAAGCGGCTCATTGATGAAGGGATTCCAGTGCTCTTGAGCGTTGATTACGAGCAGTCGTCGCACGTACAAGTGTTGTTTGGCTATGATGAGCGGCTCGGGGCGTTTTACGTGCAAGATCCAAACGTATTCGAACCCTTTGTCGTTCCAGAAGAAGAGCTCGAAAAATGGTACGCCGGGACGCATTATTTGTCGATTGTTGCGCTTCCCCGGGAAAAAGTTGCCCTTGCTGCGGAGCTTCCTATTGAGGAAGACCGTTATTTCCGGGAACTGCATGCCTTTGCGGAAAAGATGGATGAAGATGAACAGGCGTATTTCGATGCGTTTGTTGCTTTTTTGCGCCAGCATGAGCATATTCCGTACACATGGCTATATACGGTCAAACATTTTGGCAGTGATGAGGCGAAGACGCTTGTGCTTGACTATGCTGAGCGGGTTTTGGAACGATATCCCGAGCATAACGATTTATTGCTAGTAACAGCGAAAGCTTATGTTTATATACAAGAAATGGAGCGGGCGGAACAGGCGCTGAAACAGGCAAAAGGAAAAAGGCAAAGCCCGCTGTACCATTACTTGCGCGGACGCATTGCCTTTTTTATGAGCCGCTATGAAGAAGCGGTCCGCCATTTTCGCGCTTCGCTTCAGCTTGATCCGGATCAGCCGGAAGTGTGGAGCTACACGGCGCTCGCTTCGGCATATGCTGGCTATACTGAAAGGGGGCTGGTTTGTTCACGCATCGCTGTCCATTTGCACCCGGGCGATCTGTTTATCGAAACGAACCATGGCTTGTTGTTGTTCCACGCGAAGCGTTTGGCTGAAGCGCGCAAATGGTTTGATCACCTCGTGCGCCGCGAGCGGCGCGACGCTCATCTTTGGTATGAGCGCGCCCGCTGCGATCTGGAGCTTGGCCACCGGCGTAAGGCCGAGCGCGGCTTTCGTGTTGCCAAGGCGCTCGATCCGCGGGAGCCGTACCCGTATGTCATGCTTGCTGACTTGTATGATGACGATGGTAAACGGGAACAGGCGAAAGCAGTGCTCAAAGAAGGGCTCGCGGCCGCGGAACGGTTGGCGCTGCTTTACGTTCGACTCGGCGACGCTTATATGGACGAAGGGGAGGTGGAACAGGCCGCCTCATGCTACGAAAAAGCCATTCGTCACGATGACAACGACGTGTTTGCCCATCTTGGGCTGGCATCTGCCCTGATGGAGCGCGGACACGTTGAAGCGGCGAAACGGCACGTGATGGAACAGCGCACTCGTTTTGCCGATGATAGCGAATATTGGCTAAACGCCGGCAAGTGGCTATTGGTCCATGGGGTTGCCAATGAGGCGGAGGGAAAACAACTGGCGCTCTCATGGCTTGAGAACGGGCTTCGCCTCGCCGAATTTGATATCGAAGAAGTGTATGAGTTTTACATTGACCAGCTGACAACGCCAGCTCTTCGAGAGCGCGGCCGGACGTTTTTGGAACAGCTCATTGCCGCTCGTCCCGGCCTAGCTCCGGCTCATTCGGCCCTCGGTGTCCTTTACGAGCGGCAAAGCCGGCCGTCCAAGGCGATGGCAGTTTATCGAAAAGCCGCTGCCATGGGCCATCCGCTTTCATTATACCGGTTGGCGGAGCTGTGCAGCGCCCTCGGCCGCTACGAAGAGGCAAAACAGCATTATGAATCGTGTTTGGATGCCGATCCGTCGTTTGCCCTTTGCCATTTTCGTCTGGCCGCGCTATACGAGATGGAAGGAAATGAAGAGCAGCAGCACGCGCATTTGCTTGAGGCGGTCCGGCTTGCCCCGCTGCGTGCAGATATCGAATCGTTAGCGGCGCTCCTCGAGCCATCTGCGTTGCTTCAAGCGTTAGCCGATGCCCGCCGTCTGGCCGGGGATGTATGGTATTATGACAGCCTCGGGTATGTATACGGGGCGCTTGGGCGCGAAGATCAAGAAAAGATGGCCGTCGAGAAAGCACTTGCCCTTGAGCCGGATCACCGTGAAGCGCTTCGCCATTACGCGAATGTGCTTCACCAAGAAGGCCGTACGAAAGAGGCGATCGAGTTATTCGAACGATTGATGATGCACCATCCTGACGATGAATCGTTGTATTCGGCATATGTCGCTCTTTTTCCGAAAACCATGCGCGGTTTAGGAAAGCTTCGCCATCGGTTGGAGCGGCTAACCATCGATCGTCAAGAAAAAAGTGTTGTTTATCGAAATGCGGCCGCCGCTCTCCTTCCGTATTTGGAAGGAGAGCGGAACAAAAACGAGGCGGGGGCGCGCTGGTGGACAAAAGCGAAACAATGGGTTGGAAGAGTTTCTGTGCTTTCGATCGCCATGGATTTGTATGAGGAAGCGATCCATCTCGACCGCGGCCATCACGAAGCCTATGGGCAGCTCGCCCGCCTTTATGCGGCTGCCGAGCTGGAGGGCGATGCTGTCAAAATGTGGCGCAAAGCGCTTGCTAACGTTTGGGATCCTTCGTTGGCGCGTGAATTTGTAGAATATTTATTGGCGGCTGATGACGTTCGAAAACGGCAAGAAGCACAGTCATGGCTTGATCGATTGCTCACGGACGAACCGGATGATTTGGAATTGCTCACATGGCAGGCGGTTATTTGGCTCAAGAGCGGACAACAGGAGAAAGCCGAGCGGCAATTGCAGGTGATCGTTGCTGAGGAGCCGCTTGCTCGCGAAGCATTTATGTTGCTTAGCGAACAATATATGGAGACCGGCCGCTACGCTGAAGCGGCAGCGCTTTGGGAGCATTGCGCCCATTGGTATGCTGAAGATACAGAATGGCACCTGCAGTTGGCCGCTATTTACGAGGAAATGGGGCATCTCAATCAGGCGCTTGCGACCATTGAACGGCATGCTCATGTGTCGGAAGATATCCGCCTTCGTTACGAGCGCGCTCGCTATCTTTCACTTCTTGGGCGTTTCGATGAGGCGAAGCAAGAGCTCGATGCCGTGTGGGCGGCCGATGAGAGTGGAGAGTTTGCTGCGTTAGCGGCTGAGGAGCCGGCGTTTCATCGAATGAAACAAATGTGATGGATCATTGCTTTTCTTTTAAAAGAAAGTTTGGTATTGTTATGAGAAGAAGAGAATCGTCAGGCGGAAAGGAGGGGAATGCATGGAAGCGCCGATCGAGCTGCTTTGGTACATGTCACTTGTTGGTGTGCTGTTTGTCATCGTTAAAGGCTATATGGGCATACACCGGGTGACGAAATCGTTATCTTACGAATCGGCATGGACTACGGTTCGCGAGTATCGGGCAGGAGCAGCTACGGGTTTCGTTGCGCTTCCATCACGTCCGCTGTTTTTGCCGCAGCGACGGAAAATCCCCATTCGCGAACGGACGAACCGGACCGATGAGGATGGAAGGCCCTTTTCTTGATGAAACGACATGATTTTTTGACATGATCAAGGAGGGCTTTTCATGAAAAAATGGTTAGTAGTGTTGCTTAGTGTTGCCTTGCTTCTTTCTGGCTGCAGCTCGAATGAACCGATCGACGAACATAGCCAAGGGATTTGGAATCATTACTTTGTCTATCCGATGTCCAAGCTGTTGTTGACGTTTGGCCATTGGTTTGGCGACAACTACGGCATTGCCATTATCGTGTTGACGCTCATTGTCCGTTTTTGTTTGCTGCCGCTTATTTTGAAGCAGTTCCGCACCTCGATTGCTATGCAAAAGCTGCGCCCGGAACTGTTGAAACTGCAAGAAAAATATAAAAGCAAAGACCCAGAAACACAACGCAAGCTCCAGCAAGAGATGGTTCAACTGTACCAAAAGCATGGGATCAATCCGGCGAGCGGTTGCCTGCCGGTACTTATCCAAATGCCGATTTTTATGGCGCTTTATTATGCGATTTCGCGGACGCAGGAAATCAAAACCCATTCGTTCTTATGGGTCGAACTCGGCCACCGCGATCCGTATTTCATTTTGCCGATTTTGGCGGCATTGACGACATTTCTCTCGCTTCGCCTGTCGCCATCCATGACTGAAGAACAAATGCCGCAAATGGCAATGATGTCCTACATCATGCCAGTGATGATTTTTATCGGTGCTAGCTCCGTTCCGTCGGCGCTGTCACTCTATTGGGTTGTCGGCGGCTGCTTCTCGATCATCCAATCGCTTATGTTGCGCAGCCAGCTGAAAGCAGCCAAAACGGCAGAAAACAGCTAACGACAATGAAATGAAACGATCCTCCGCTTCGCTTTTCGGATGAAAAGGGAAAGGAGGATCGTTTTTTATTTTTCTAGTTGCAGGCCCATCATACGCGCAGTTGGGCTCTCAGGCAAGAAAACGCTTTTACTGTTGTGATATAATATAGAAAACGCTAAAAAGGACGCGGCCGAGATGGAAACATCGCAACGAAGCCGTATCTCTTCCTGTCTAAAATATTCACATTTGGAAAGGAAAAGAGAATAGAATTTTTCAAAAACTAGACATGTTCAACTCAGAGCAAGAGGCGCTCCGTTCGGGAGATTCCGTTTGCTCGGATGTTGACTGCTTGGATACAGGAGAAGAAAAAAAGGGGGAGTGATGCAAAATGGGGAAAGCACTGATTAACATCGACTACACCGTTGATTTCATTGCCGATGACGGTGCGCTCACATGCGGGAAGCCGGGACAAGTGATTGAGGACGAGCTTGTGCGGGTAACGAAACAGTTTATTGACCATGGCGACTTTGTCGTTTTTGCCATTGACAAGCATACGGAAGAAGACCATTATCATCCGGAGACAAAGCTGTTTCCGCCGCATAATATCGAGGGGACGAAAGGACGGAAGCTGTATGGGGAGCTAGAGACGTTGTACCAAGCGAATAAGCATAAGAAGAATGTGTATTGGATGGATAAAATGCGCTACAGCGCGTTCGCCGGAACCGACTTAGAGCTGAAGTTGCGCGAGAGAGGCATCACGGAAGTGCATTTGGTCGGGTGCTGCACCGATATTTGCGTCCTTCATACGGCGGTTGATGCATACAACAAAGGATTTCGCATCGTCGTTTATCGGCGGGCGGTCGCGAGCTTTGATGCGGCCGGGCACGAGTGGGCGCTTCGGCATTTTCACCATGCGCTAGGCGCAGAAATAGTGGAATAATGGTCGAAACATGGTAGAATAGACCGTGGACATTCTTTTTCATCCGGTGGCGTGTTCATTTGGTTGTTGGAGGTTGCAAAAATGGGTGGAACATATGCAGACGACAGTTTGATGCTCCATACGGACTTATATCAAATTAATATGGTTGAAACATATTGGGAAGACGGGATACACGAGCGCCGGGCCGTGTTTGAGGTGTTTTTTCGCAAGTTGCCGTTTGGCAACGGCTATGCCGTCTTTGCCGGGCTTGAGCGCGTGATACAGTTTTTGCAAGGATTCCGTTTTTCCGACAGTGATATCAATTATTTGCGCAATGAGCTTGGTTACCGCGACGATTTTTTGGACTATTTGCGGACGCTTCGCTTTACTGGTACGGTTCGTTCGATGAAGGAAGGAGAAATCGTCTTTGCCAACGAGCCAATTATGCGCATTGAAGCACCGCTTGCGGAGGCGCAGCTCATTGAAACAGCCATTTTAAACATCATCAATTTCCAGACGCTCATCGCTACGAAAGCGTCGCGCATTAAGCATATTCTCGGGGACGAACCAGCATTGGAGTTTGGCAGCCGCCGGGCGCAGGAGATGGACGCTGCTCTTTGGGGTGCGCGCGCGGCGTATATCGGCGGGATTGAAGCGACATCGAACGTGCGGGCCGGGAAGCTGTTTGGCATTCCAGTCGCCGGGACGCACGCTCATTCCATGATTCAAGCGTATCAAGACGAATACGTAGCATTTTACAAATATGCACGCCGCCATAAAGACTGCGTATTTCTTGTTGATACGTACGATACGTTAAAATCCGGGGTGCCGAACGCCATTCGCGTCGCTAAAGAGCTTGGTGATAAGATCAATTTCATCGGCATTCGCATTGACAGCGGCGATTTGGCTTATTTATCAAAAGAAGCGCGGAAAATGCTTGATGAGGCTGGGTTCCCGAACGCGAAAATTTTTGCTTCGAACGATTTGGATGAAGATACGATTTTAAACTTGAAATCGCAAGGGGCGAAAATCGACGTGTGGGGGATCGGCACGAAGCTGATCACGGCATACGACCAGCCGGCGTTAGGTGCGGTATATAAAATCGTAGCGATTGAAAACGAAGCCGGTGAGATGGTCGATACGATCAAAATCAGCGGCAATCCAGAAAAAGTGACGACGCCGGGGCTAAAGCGGGTGTATCGCATCGTCAATAAAATCAATCATAAAGCAGAGGGCGATTACATTGCCTTAGAAAGCGAAAACCCGCAGCAAGAAGAGCGGCTGAAAATGTTCCATCCGGTGTACACATTCATCAGCAAATTCGTCACGAATTTTGAAGCGCGCGACTTGCATGAAACGATTTTTGACAACGGCAAACTCGTTTACACATCGCCGCCGCTTCCGGACATTCAGGCATATGCGAAGGAGAGTTTACGTTTATTTTGGGAGGAATACAAACGAACGCTCAACCCGGAGCAATATCCCGTCGATTTGAGCCAAGCGTGCTGGGACAATAAGATGGAAAACATTCGTAAAGTAAAAGAAAAGATTGGGCACTCATCTGCAAACGAGTAAGCAACCACACCAGTTTCAAAGCTGTCAAAATAGAACAAGGTGTATGCTTACATAGTGCCAGGAGTGGAACGTGCCGACAACAAAGCGTTTGGCTGTCACTAGAACAAGCCCCGAGCTGAAAATAGCTAAGGTGAAAGGGTTGTCAAGGAAAAAAGTGTCCCGCGTTGAAGCGGGGCACTTTTCCACATCACGGCTGTGTTTTTTGAGCTTTCAGCTGCTTGTCCAGTTCGTCAACGAGCTTAGCGAAATGACGCAAGACACGCTCGACTGGTTCGGAGCTTGTCATATCGACACCAGCTCGCTTGAGCAGGCGAAGCGGATCGTCTGACGTGCCGGATCGCAAAAACTGTTTGTACCGCTTCAACGCCTCGCCGCTTTTGTCGGCTTTGATGTCACTGACGATGGCATATGAGGCGGCGAGGGAGGTCGCATATTTGTATACATAAAACGCGTCATAAAAATGGGGGATGCGCAGCCAGCCGCGTGCGGCTCCCGGATCGGCGGCGTATGCCGGACCGTAATACGTTTTCAGCAACTCCAGCCAAAGATGGTTGAGTTCATCTGCCGTCAAGCTGCCGCCTTGACGCACTTTATCATGGATCACCCGTTCAAATTCAGAATACATCACTTGCGTGTACAACGTGCCGCGAATTTGCTCGATCTGTTCGATGAGCAGGCGGAACTTTTCCTCTTTTGTTTTCGCTTGTTTGTACAAATAATCAAGCATCAGCCATTCATTGGCAGTGGATGCCACTTCTGCGGTGAAAATCGAATGGCCGGAATAATGGTACGGCTGTGTGCGGTTCGTGTACACGGAATGCATGGCGTGCCCGAGCTCATGTGCCATCGTCAACACGCTGTCAAGCGATCCGTTGTAATTAAGCAAGATGAACGGATGGGTGTCATACGCTCCCGTATTGTAGCCGCCGGTATATTTTTTTGGGCGCGGGTAAACATCAAGCCATCGTTCCGTAAACGCTCGGTGTACATGCTCGATATAGTCGTCACCAAGCGGTCGGAGCCCTTCCAATAAGAGGGTTTTTGCCGTCTCCACAGGGATGGATTCCTCTGTTTTACCAGCGAGCGGCACATATAAGTCGTAGCTATGGACACGGTCGAGGCCGAGCGCCTGTTTTCGCAACTCAATATAACGATGAAGCGTTGGCAAGTGGCGATGGACGGCAGTGATCAAGTTGTCAAACACTTTCTTTGGCACATCGTCAGCAGCGAGTGCAGCGTCTAGGCCGGATGGATAGCGGCGAATTTCGGCATACAGCTCATCCGCTTTAACGGATGCGTATAGCGTCGCTGCAGCCGTCTGTTCAAGCGCCTCGTAGCTTTTGGCTTTTGCTTCAAACGCGGCTTTCCGGTAACGGCGGTCCGGATGCTGAAGGAGGGTGGCATAGTTATGATCCGTCAGTGTCACTGTTTTTCCGTCCGGCATGCGGACAGACGGCGGCTCGTAATCGCCGCGAGAAGCGTGGTCGTAAATGTTTTCCGCTTCGCCAAGAGCCGGCGCCAGTTTGGCGAGCAGTCGTTCCTCACGTTTTGTGAGCGTATGCGGCTTTTGTTCGCGCAGTTCGGTGAAGTAATAGCGATAGGCCTTGAGCGGCTTGCTGTTTTGGAGCTTTTTGAGCGTCTGCTCCGGAAGGGCGAGCAGCTCCGGCTCGATAAATGCGGTCTTTTCCGCATATTGAGTGGCGAGCGCTTTCACTTTTGCCTCAAGCTGGGCGGCTGTTTTGTCTTTAATGTTGAGGTCGCGTTTTAAATGGGCATAAAGCGACAGTTTTTCAAGCTTGCGGGCCGTTTGTTCATTCAAGGCGAACAGCTTGGCGATCGTTTTGGCATCGTTAAGTTTTCCTTCAAAGGCTGCCAGTTTCGGTAAAGCGTTGTTTACCGCTTGATAGTCGCGCATCCATTCCGCTTCGGACGGATAAATGTCGGCTAAATTCCATTCGTATGCCGTGTCAGCGGCCGACGTTGGCCATGGAATGGCCAAAAGAAGCATCGCCAACAGCGAGACGAGCCGGCGCTTCATATGATCACGTCCTTTCCGTTTTTTTCCTCTCGTCTGTAGTATGTGCAAACAGGAACGTTTTAGCCAAAAAAGAAGAAAGGAAGAGGATGATGGAACGAGTTCAGTTAGCGGACAACTTGTCTTTTTCCCGCGTCATTTACGGCTGCTGGCGGCTCGCCGACTGGGGCTATTCGGCCAGGCAGCTGCTTTCATTAATTGAGTTTTGCCTTGAGCGTGGCATCACCACATTTGACCATGCCGATATTTATGGCAACTACACGTGCGAATCACGTTTTGGCGATGCGCTGACATTAAAACCAAGTTTGCGCAGTCAGATTGAGATCGTGACGAAATGCGGCATTAAGCTGCCATCGAAGTATGGGATGAAATTGTACGATACAAGCAAAGATCATATCATCGCCTCGGTCGAGCAATCGCTGCGGAATTTTCGTACCGATTATATCGATGTCTTGCTCATCCATCGCCCGGATCCGTTCATGAATCCGGAAGAGGTGGCTGAGGCGTTTTGCCAGCTAAAGGCAGACGGAAAAGTGCGTTATTTCGGCGTCTCGAACTTTAAGCGTTCACAGCTTTCAATGCTCGAGTCGTATTTACCATTTCCGCTCGTTACCAATCAAATTGAAGTATCAGCGTACCGGCTGGAAAATCTTGAAGACGGCACGGTTGATCTTTGCTTGGAGAAGCGAATGCCGCCAATGGTCTGGTCGCCGCTCGCCGGTGGAGCGATCTTTTCCGCTGATGATGACCGAGCGGTGCGGTTGCGCGATACCTTGGAACAAGTGCGGGGTGAGCTCGGCGCCGAGACGATCGATGAAGTGCTGTACGCGTGGCTTTTCGCCCATCCGGCGCGGATGATGCCGATTGTCGGCTCAGGGAAACAAGAACGAATCGAGCGGGCGGTGCGAGCATTATCTTTCTCGTTGTCCCGTGAGCAATGGTTCGCCATTTTGCAAAGTTCGATGGGGCATGATGTACCGTAAGGAGAGAAGTCAATGAAAGTCATTATTGCAGAAAAACCAGATCAAGGGGCAACACTCGCCTCCATTTTTCGCACGAAAAAACGGCAAGGTTATATCGAAATTTTGCCAAACGACTTGTTTCCGGACGGAGCGTACATGACATGGGCGATCGGCCATCTTTGCCAGCTTGCGCCGCCTGAGCGGTATCGCTCGGAATGGAAGCGGTGGACGTTGAAGGCGCTGCCCATCATTCCAGAACGATTTGAATACGAAGTGGAAAAAGCGAAAGCAAAGCAGTTCAAAGTCGTGAAAGAACTGCTGCGGAAGCCGGAAGTGAAGGAAATCATTCATGCCGGCGACGCCGGGCGTGAAGGGGAGCTCATTGTACGCAACATCATCCGCCTGAGCGGCGTCAATAAACCGATGAAGCGGCTTTGGCTGTCGTCATTGACCCCGAAAGCGATTGAAGAAGGGTTTCGCCGCTTGCTCGACGAGCGAACGACGCGTCCATTGTATGAGGAAGCGTACGCCCGCGCCTGCGCGGATTGGCTCGTCGGCATGAACGCTTCACGAGCCTACAGCCTGTTGCTTAAGGAGCGGGGGATGAACGATGTGTTCTCCGTTGGGCGCGTGCAAACGCCGACATTGGCCTTAATTGTCCGGCGTGAGCGGGAAATTGAACAGTTTCGCCCTGAGCCGTTTTGGGAAGTGGTCGCTTCGTTTGTCATCGGCGATAAGCAGTATGAAGGAAAATGGATAGATGAAAACGGGCAAACGCGTCTCAAGGACGAAGCGATGGCAAAAAACATCGCCGCTTTCTGTCGGGGGAAGCAGGCGGTAGTCGCCGACGTCCGTACGGATCGGAAAACGTTCCAACCGCCGCTGTTGTTCAACCTGTCGACACTGCAGGCGACAGCGAACAAACTCTATCGCTTTTCCCCCAAAAAAACGCTCGATGTGTTGCAGTCGCTCTATCAAAAAGGAATCGTCTCGTATCCACGCTCTGATTCGATGCATGTGACCAGGGGAGAGGCGGAAACGTTCCCGGCTATTTTACAAAAGCTGTCGGCGTTTTCAGCGTACGCTTCGTATTTTCCGCTGCCGCAGCCTTCGATTTTACATAACAAACGTTATGTAAATGAAAAGAAAGTGACTGACCATTATGCCATCATTCCGACCGAACAAGTCGTTGACCCAGAAAAGCTGTCGGCCGATGAGCGGAAAGTGTATGATTTGATCGTCCGCCGACTCATCGCCGCCCATCACCAGGCGGCGGTTATCGATTATACAACGGTGGCGACGCTTGTTGATGGACGTGCTCGTTTCATCACAAAAGGAAGACAAGTCATTGAGGAAGGATGGCGCGCTGTCATTCGCCCACATGAGGAGGAAAAGGAAACGGTGCTTCCGCTACTCTGCCAAGGTGAAGCCGGCGAAGTGGCGGACATCCAAGTAAAAGAAGGAAAAACGGAACCTCCGAAACGGTATACGGAAGGGCAACTCATTACGCTCATGAAAACAGCCGGGAAGTTTTTAGATGATGAAGCGCTTGAAAAAGTGCTCGCCAAAACGGAAGGGCTCGGCACAGAGGCGACAAGGGCGGCGATCATTACGATGCTGAAAGAGCGGAAGTATATCGAGGTGAAAAACAACCTTGTGTATGCGACGGACAAGGCCAAAGTATTGATCGAGGCGCTCGGTGGCACGATTCTCGCTTCACCGGAAATGACGGCAAAATGGGAACAGCGTTTAAGCGAAATTGGTGAAGGAGCGGCCTCCTCCGCCGCGTTTATGGAACAGGCGAAAAAGCTGGCGCAAAAAGTGGTTGCTGATGCCATCGCCGCTGCGCCAAGCTGGAATTTCAGCGGGCTTGACACCGCTTCGATCCAGCGGACGAAAACGAAAAAAACGGTTGGTGAACCGCTCGGGCGCTGTCCGCTTTGCGGCGGAACCGTCGTTGACAAAGGAACGTTATACGGCTGTGACCAATATGTGAAAACGAGCTGCTCGTTTACGGTCTCAAAACGTATTCTCGGCAAGTCGATTTCGGCGGCGAATATGAAAAAGCTGCTTGCGAAGGGCAAAACGAATGTCATCAAAGGATTCAAAAAAGGTGGAAAAACGTTTGACGCTGTCCTAGTGTGGGATGAAAACGATAAGAAGCTGTCATTTCAGTTTCCGAAACGGTGACGGAAGGCAGATAAAGCATGCTGCTTGTGAAAAAGCGTTTCGCAAAAAGGCGGGCCGTGAACGGCCTGCTTTTTTTCATTTTTGAATCCGCTCGCTAACCAGCCGAGGGTGTTTGATGTGGCAAAGCTGAACGGCTTGTACAACCATCCGCAAACATTACCTTGCGGATGGCGGTGGTCTATTGTGATCGTAAATAGGCCGTTTGTGTCATCAGCAATCGGCTACATCGATCTGCTTTTTTGATGATAAATGAAAGGAGAAATGCTTTTAATCAAATAAACCGTAATTATATTATGTTAACAAAAGAGGAGCCGCCCAACTATCTGTTAACCACGGGGCGGCTGGTGGCAAGCAGCAATGCGGGCGGGGCGGTCCGGGTAGTCGGTGAACAAGCCGTCAACGCCGATGGAGCATAGACGTGCCAAATCGTGTGGGTTGTTCACCGTGTAGACATGCACGATGAGCCCGCGGCTATGAGCGGCATCCACCCACTCTTGATTGGCGAGTGAAAGCGGCAAGCCAACGCCATCGGCATAGACGGCGACCTGCTCTAGCAGCTCGTTCGGGCTTATACGAGCCGTCTCGCGTTCTCCAATGAGCTGAATGAGCGGAATGCTATTTGGGATGAGCGGCCTTAGCGTCTGCAAACTCTCGGGGTGAAACGATTGAAATATGATGCGTCCGCGCTGTAAATAATAATGTTTTTGCAATAGCTGTACGACCGATTTTTCGATGCCGGGCTGCTTTAGTTCAATGTACAAAGGGGCATCGATTCGTTCTGATTTCAGCGTGTGTATGATGTCCTCAAGTGTCGGGATCGGTTCGCCGGCAAAGCGCTTACCAAACCAGGAGCCGGCATCAAGACGCTTCAGCTCGGCGAGTGAAAAATCGCCAACCTGCCACGGAGAACGGCGAGGGTAGACGGTTTCGGCATTCGTCGTTCGGGCGAGTGTTGCATCATGCATGGCGATGAGTTTTCCGTCTTTCGTCATGCGCACGTCAACCTCAATATAATCAGCGTGCATGCGGGCGGCAAGCCGGTAGGAGGCAAGTGTATGCTCCGGTGCATGTCCGGAAGCACCGCGATGGGCGATGATGATCGGCTCGCGGGTGACAGACGGCTGTTGTGGAGCAGCAGAGGAGGCTAAGCCTAGCGGTAACCATACCAAGAACGAGACATAAAGCCATATTCGATGCAACGTCATCCCCCCTTTCTGTTTCCAGCATACCTTATTGGAATGAAACGGTTGTGAAGACAAGATGAAGAGATGGTAAAACGTGCGGAACGTGAATGCTTATCCGTATTTTTCCACTTGATGCAAAACGATATTCGTTTTTACGTATAAAGGAAGCCACTATGCTGCATACTGTGAATGACGACAAACACGTTGGGCTATAGCCAAGTGGTAAGGCAACGGACTTTGACTCCGTGATGCGCTGGTTCGAATCCAGCTAGCCCAGCTGAACGTCTGGTCAAACCGGAGGGGCTTTGAGCCGGTGAAAACGGTCTCCGCTATATATCGGCGCGGGGCCGTTTTTTATGGTTTCAATGCGATCGGTGGAATACATCGAAGCGATTGACGGCCACACAATGGTTTGGTTCACATCGCCGCGTTCGTGTCAGTCGTTCGAATGAAAGATCGTCGACAAAAAACTGCTGAGGCAGAAGGATTTTGGCGAATGACGGCGAATGCAAAACATGAAAGGGGAGAGCGACAATGAAAACAGCCGATTTATGCGATCAATTTTTAGACGAGTTGCAAGTATGCGAGTTGCCGTTCCAATCGTACGGCGGAAAGCGGGCGTTTTCCGGGCCGATTGCGACGGTCGATGTGTTTGAAGACAACGTCCTTGTCCGAGAAGCGCTGGAGACGGTGCCGCCGGGGACGGTGCTCGTGGTCGATGGAAAAGGCTCGCGCCGCGTCGCGCTATTAGGCGACCGGCTGGCGCAAATCGCTTGCGAGAGGGGGCTTGCTGGCGTCATCATCCACGGCTGCATCCGCGATTCAGCGGAAATTGGCGCCATGCCGATTGGCGTGATGGCGATCGGCACATGCCCGGTGAAAAGCAAAAAAGAGGGAAAGGGCTCACGCGACGTTGCGCTCGAGTTTGGCGGCGTCCGCTGGGAGCCAGGGGCGTACGTGTACGCTGATGCGGACGGCGTTGTCGTCGCCAACAAAGATTTGTTGGCGAAAAATGGTTGACGGCTGCGGTCGAGTCTCGTTCAATACAACGAACAGGTTGAGGCGATGGAGATGGAATGGCATGAAGTGCGTTCATTGTATCCAAATCAATTTGTGAAATTACAAGTATTAAAGTCCCATTTAGAGGGAGATCAAGAAATCATTGAAGAGGTGGCTGTTATCGGAACGGTTTCCGACAAGGATGCAACTCGTGAGTTGCTGCAATCGAAAGGGAATCAGCTTGTTTATCATACTAGCCACAAGGAGATTGTTTTAAAAGTTCGGGGAGCGATTGGCCTGAGAGGGAAATTTCATTATGCAGATTGAATATCGTGAAGGCTTGCTGTTTGCATCGATCGAAATCGTTTATCAAGGAAGGTCTAAGTTGATTCATAATATGGTGATTGATACTGGTGCGGCGAAAACAGTGATTTCTCAAAATGCAGTAGAAGATATTCATTTGCGGGTAGAGCCGGGCGATCGTATTGTGGCTTATTACGGAATCGGTGGGAAAGAGTACGCGTTTACAAAAAAATTAGACTGTATTCAGCTAGATTCTTTCCAGCTAAGAGAGTATGAAATTGATTTTAGCGGGATGGACTATGAGGGGATTAACGGTTTGTTAGGATTGGATATATTGCTGGGCGCTGGATTTGTCTTAGACCTGGACAAGTTGGAGATGTATCGTTCTGGTTGAAATGGAACGCCCGCTCGAAATGCCAAAAAGAAGGAAAAGGCGCCCGCGACGTTGCGCTCGAGTTTGGCGGCGTCCGCTGGGAGCCAGGGGCGTACGTGTACGCTGATGCGGACGGCGTTGTCGTCGCCAACAAAGATTTGTCGGCAAAAAACGGTTGACGGCAACGCATTGGTTGTACTACGATGAAAACGGATGCTTGTTCCATGACAGCGCATATATGGCGGTAAGACAAACAAGGTGCCTAGCCCGCTTAGGGCTTGGGTGAAAAGGGAAGCTCGGTGAAAATCCGGCACGGTGCCCGCCACTGTGATGGGGAGCTTTGCGGCAGCAAGTCACTGAAGGATGCTTCGGGAAGACGCCGCCAAGCGATGATCCTAAGTCAGGAGACCTGCCTTGTTTGGATCGGACGGATGCCTACGGGACTATAGGCAGACGTGCGGGAGAATGACGGCTTTAGGGGCCCTGTTTGGGCCGTTTACGGCTTTCGTATACATTTTTCTGCACCTCTGCTGTAGAGGTGCTTTTTCTTTTGTCGAAAAACCGTCCGTCTGCCGCATTTCATTCTACCATTCTAGCAAAAGGAGGGATTTGGTGGCGACGTGGGATTTGCGGGGAATGAAGCATCATGTGCTCATTTGCAACGGAGGGACGTGCCTCCGCCATGGCGGAGATGACGTGACAACGGCGGTGCGCGAGGAGATCGCCCGTCTCGGGCTTGACGACGCTGTCCATACAACAAGGACGCGCTGCAACGGACGATGCCAAGACGCGTGCGTGATGATCGTCTATCCGCAAGGCATCTGGTATCGACAGATGACGCCGGAGCGGGCGAAGGAGGTTGTGCGCGCCCATTTGGGTGAGGGGGTTCCGATGCGGGAGTGGGCGACGTATGAATACGAAGGCGAATTGGTGTTGACGCCAGCCGGCGAACGGGAGGCGCCAAGCGGAAAACGGAAAACGGAACATGCTGCGAAAGGAGTGAAGGGATAAATGAAGAGAGCGGTTCGATGGAGCGGAATGGCGGCTTTGTTCGTTTCCTATTTTTTGTTGACAAATGAAAATGAAGCGTATGCCATGCATATTATGGAAGGATTTTTGCCTGTCAAATGGGCGCTGTTTTGGTGGCTGTTGTTTTTGCCGTTCTTTGTGTTCGGATTGCGGCGGCTTGTGCATACGCTGAAGCAGCACCCCGAACATAAGCTTCTGATGGCGTTAGCTGGCGCGTTTACATTTGTATTGTCGGCGTTGAAAATTCCATCCGTCACCGGCAGCAGCTCGCATCCGACCGGGATCGGCTTCGGCTCGGTTTTGTTTGGACCATGGGTGATGGTGGTGATCGGCACAGTCGTTCTTCTCTTTCAAGCGCTGCTTCTTGCCCACGGAGGAGTGACGACGCTTGGGGCCAATGCGATGTCGATGGCGATCGTCGGCCCGTTCGTCGCGTACGGAGTGTATCAACTGTGCCGAAAAGGGGCGGTATCCAATCGAGCGGCTTTGTTTCTTGCCGCTTGTTTGTCTGATTTGGCTACATATGTCATGACGTCCCTGCAGCTTGCCCTGGCGTTTCCGTCTCCTGATGGGGGAGTCACCGCCTCGTTTTTGAAATTCGCCGGCATTTTTGCCATTACTCAAGTGCCGTTGGCGGTGACGGAAGGCATCATAACGGTAATCGTCTGGAACTGGCTTTCCTCCTATCAAGCTTCTCCGCTGTTCCAAAAGGAAAAGGGGGCGTAATGCGATGAAGAAAAATGGCTTGCTCGTGTTGCTGGCTGCTTTGCTTGTCATCATTCCTCTTTGGTGGGCGCGCGGATCGGAATTCGGTGGAACGGACGATCAGGCGGAAAAAGCCATTCAAACGCTCAACCCGCATTACCGGCCGTGGTTTGAGTCGATCTTCACCCCTCCAGGCGGCGAAGTCGAAACGCTTCTGTTCTCGCTGCAAGCCGCGCTTGGCGCCGGCGTGATCGGCTACGTCGTCGGGTTGTACAAAGGGCGTTCGGAGCGGAAAAACAGCCATGATTCGCGAGTTTGACCGTTGGGCGTATGACAACCGGCTGCGGGCATGGCGGGCGGAGTGGAAGCTGATCGTGGCGTTTGTTATGCTTGCCGTTGTCATGATGGGCGGCTGGCGCGAACAATGGCTTGTGCTCATCGGAATGGCGTATTGGATTGTCGCTCGTGCACGAGTGCCGTTTTCCGTGTATGGAAAAGCGATGCTCGCCGCCTCCGTTTTTTTAGGGCTCAGCCTGCTGACGCTCGTTGTGTCCGTGTCGGTTCCTTTTCAAATAACTTTCATCGACAGCCAGCTGCAGCCGGCTGCAAAGCTCGCCGTCCGCTCCCTTGCCGCCTGGTCGTGCTTGTTTTTCCTTCTCATTACGACGCCGGCGCCGGACTTGATTGCGGTGCTGAGGCGAATGCGGCTGCCGGCGGCGCTCGTGGAACTTTGCTTTCTTATGTATCGCTTTATCTTTTTGCTCGAGCAGGCGGCCGCAGAGCTGATGCTGGCGTTGCGGGCCCGCAGCGGGGGAACGCATTGGCGGCATGGCGGGATGCTGATGTACCAACTATGGATGAAAACGTGGCAGTCGTATGAAGCGTTCAGCCGTTCGCTTGCGGCGCGTGGAGGCGTCGCGTCGGCTGGGCATACGCATCAGCGGGAAAAAGCGCATGTGCCTCTTGTCGATGTTGCGGCCGGCATCATCATGGCCTTGCTGCTTGGGTGGGCATGGCGGAAAGGGTGAAAACGTTGCTGCTGCGAATGGAACGAGTGAAATACGCTTATCAAGCAGAACGGTACGTGCTGAATGGGATTGATTGGGAAATTCCAGAGCGAAAAAAATGCGCATTGATCGGGCCAAACGGCTGCGGCAAAACGACGTTGTTTCTTCATTTGAACGGGCTGCTGCGGGCGCAGGAAGGAGCGGTGTATTGGAAAGGGCGCAACATGTATGAACGCGGCGCTGATTGGACGCAATGGCGGCGTGAAGTCGGCATCGTCTTTCAAAACCCGGAGCATCAAATCCTCGCCCCGCTCGTGCGTGATGAATTGGCGATCAGCTTAGTCCATGCCGGAATCGATCGAGAAAAAATGAGGGAGGCGCTTGCCGCGATTACGGCGGAATACCACCTTCAATCTTGGCTGGACCGCCCGACCCATCAATTCAGTCTCGGACAGAAAAAATGGCTGACGCTCTGCTGTACGATGGCGGCCAAGCCGGACTTGCTCGTATTGGACGAACCGACCGCCTATTTGGATCAGCATCAGACAAAGCAGTTTCTCAAACAAATTGACGCCATTCACCAGGCGGGGACGACTGTGTTGATCGCCACCCATGACATGGATTTCGTCTGGCAGTGGGCGGATGTCGTCGCGGTCATGCACGAAGGACGGATCGTGATGCAAGGGGCGCCCGAAGACGTATTCGCCGACCGCCAGCGGCTGTTGGACATTCGCTTGGATGTTCCGCTGTTCGTGCGGCTTTGGCAAGCATGGCGGCCAGAGGAAAAGATCGTCCCCCGATGTGTTGCGCCGTGAAAGGGACATGAGCGGCGAATGGAGTGTGAAAAATGGGTGCTAGTCGGCAAAAGGAGGGATCATGATGAGCGGCAAATTGCTCATTGTCGGCTTCGGTCCGGGAAGCGTCGACCAAATGACGAAACGGGCTCGGGAAGCGATTGAAGAAAGCGACGTCATCATCGGCTACAAAACGTACATCGAACTTGTGCGCGATCTGATTGTCGGAAAGGAAATCATCAGCACGGGCATGACGGAAGAGGTGAGCCGCGCCCAAGCGGCGGTGAAATGGGCGGAGCGCGGCAAAACGGTCGCCGTCATTTCAAGCGGTGACGCCGGGTTGTACGGCATGGCCGGGCTCGTGTATGAAGTGCTGATCGAAAAAGGGTGGACGAAAGACAGCTCGATTGAAGTCGAAGTCATCCCCGGCATTTCCGCGATCCATTCGTGCGCCGCGCTGCTTGGCGCACCGATTATGCACGATGCGTGCACGATCAGCTTGAGCGACCATTTGACGCCGTGGGAGCTGATTGAAAAGCGGATTGACGCCGCCGCCGCGGCCGATTTTGTCATCGCGCTTTACAACCCGAAAAGCGGACGGCGCACTAGACAGATTGTGGAAGCACAGCGCATCCTGCTCCGCCATCGGTCTCCGGAAACCCCGGTCGGTCTGGTGAAAAGCGCGTACCGCGAGCGGCAGCATATCGTCCTCACCGACTTGGCGCATATGCTTGACCATGAGATCGGCATGTTGACGACGGTGATTATCGGCAACTCAACGACATTCGTCCATGACGGCGTGATGATCACGCCGCGCGGCTACCAGCGCAAGTATCAACTAGCAGCCGCCGTCCAGCCGCTCAAACCGCATGAACGGCTGCGCAAAGAAGCGGAGCCGTGGGCGCTTGACCAGACGAAACCGCTAGAAGATGAGGACGAAGGAAGCACGGGGGCATCAGGACCGTCCGAAGCGGCTGTCCTCGCCGGGGACAACCAGAAGGATCGTGCTTTCACCGCCTTGGCCACCGCGGTTCGACCGCCGTCTGTTGCCGCGGCCACGAAGGAGGCCGAGCCAACGCCGCTGGCTGCCGTTTTGCCGACGCTTGCTGCACCGCTGGCAAAAACAGCCAAACGGCAGCCGACCGCCGCGCCAAAACGGGTGAAAGAAACAGCCGAAGACGCGCTCGCCGCTTTAGAGAGACGGAAAACAAGAAAGACGGCGGCCGTGTTGTTGGAAGCGGCGGTGAGCCCGGGCGTGGCCAATAAACAGTTCACCCCGGAACAGCTCATCGTGCTTGCGGAAGTGGTAGGGATGGATGGAAAAATGACCTACACACCGGATCATTATATGAAAATCGAACGGTTGACAGAGGACCCAGATGGGCTTGTGGCCCGTCTCGTTGACGCCGGACTGATCGTGATGCCGGTCGGTGATGTGCTGACGGTGAAGGCATGTGATTTTTGCGATGGAGAGAAAAAAGACGCCATTCCATACGCGGAGGAATTGGCGCGCCGGTTTGGCGGCATGGCGCTGCCGAAAGAGTTGAAGCTTGGCATCAACGGCTGCGGGATGGCGTGCTACGGCGCGGTGCACGAAGACATCGGGCTTGTGTACCGGAAAGGGAAATTTGATTTGTTTTTGGGCGGGAAAACGGTCGGCCGCAACGCCCATCCCGGCCAGCTCGTCGCGGAAGGCATTCCGCCGGAAGAAATTGTGGCGGTTATGGCAGAAATCATCGAACAGTATCAAGAACAAGCACATCCAAATGAACGGTTTCATAAGTTTTTCCGCCGCGTGAAGCAAGTCGGACGTTTTTCACACGAAGAGGCAAAACCGGCCGCGTCCATCGAAATGCCGGCTTGCGGCGAGTGACGGAAGCATGTGTTATATAAGTGCAGCTTGAACGTCTGCAGATGTCGTTGGTGTCGAAGCGACGCATCTTTTTCCGACAGTCGATCGAATAACCGGCTGGTTCCATAAAAGAGCATAGATGGGCGCCTCGCATTTGGATGAAGCGCCCATCGAGTCATTGCGCTTATAGGGAACGGCGGAAGACGTCCGCTAACAAAAGGGGGAAAACAAGGATGAGAGCCATTTTATTTGTCGGCCATGGCAGCCGCGACCCGGAAGGGAACGAGCAAGTGCGGCAGTTTGTCGACCGCCTGCGGCCGCGTTTGCGCGATTCGTTTCATATTGAAACAAGTTTTTTAGAATTTGGCCGTCCGTCGATCGGCGAAGGAATCGAACGCTGCGCCGAAGCCGGGGCAATGGAAGTGGCGGTCATTCCGCTCATTTTATTGCCGGCCGGGCATTCGAAGCTGCATATCCCGGCGGAAATCGATGAGGCCAAAGCGCGCTATCCGCATATGGTGTTCCGCTACGGCCGCCCCATCGGCGTCCATGAGCAGACATTTGCTATTTTGCGCGAACGATTGCAAGAAATCGGCGAGCGGCCGGAGCAGCCGGATGACGGAACAGCGGTCATTTTGCTTGGCCGCGGCGGGAGCGATCCGGATGCGAACAGCGACTTGTATAAAATCGCCCGCCTCTTTTGGGAACAGACCGGCTATGCGCTCATCGAGCCGGCGTTTATGGGCGTGACGACGCCGTCGCTTGATGATGCTGTCCGCCGCTGTCTCATGCTCGGAGCTAGGCGGATCGTTGTTCTTCCGTATTTTTTATTCACCGGCATCCTGATTAAGCGGCTTGAGCAGCAAATGGCGCAATACCAAGCTGAGCACTCGCATATCTCGTTTGCGCTTGCCGGCTATTTTGGATTTCATCCGAAGCTTGAGGAGATCGTGCTTGACCGCCTCAACGAGGTGCTCGGCCAAACGGTGGCGATGAATTGCGACATCTGTCAATATCGGCTGCACGCCGCCCATCATCACCATCATCATCACCATCATTGAAGGAGGAAGCGTCCGATGATTTTATTGTTAGCTGGAACAAGCGATGCCCGCGAATTGGCGGTGATGATCCAACAAGCCGGCTATAACGTAACCGCGACGGTCGTCACCGATCACGCGGCCGAACAGCTCCGATCGGCCGGCATTCGCGCCTATGTCGGCCGCTTGGATGCGTCCCAGCTTGCCGATCTGGCCAAAGCCGAGGGGGCCAAAGCGATTGTGGACGCGAGCCATCCATTTGCTGAAGAGGCGTCAAAAAACGCCATGCAAGCGGCAGCAGACGCCGGGTTGCCCTACATTCGCTACGAGCGGCAGGCGTCTTCGTTTTCATCCGAGAAGGTGACATTTGTCGACAGCTATGAAGAAGCGGCTGACTTGGCGGCGGAAAAAGGCGGCGTCGTGATGCTGACGACCGGCAGCAAAACGCTCGACATTTTCGCCGCGAGGCTCATCGGTCGCCCGGACGTCAAGGTGATTGCGCGGATGCTGCCGCGGAAAGACAATCTCGACAAATGCGAGCGGCTCGGGTTTTCCCAAGAGCAGATCGTCATGATGCAAGGGCCGTTTACGAAAGAGCTCGATCGGGCGCTATACCGCCATTTTGGCGTCACGGTCGTCGTCACGAAAGAAAGCGGCAAAGTCGGGTTTGTCGATGAGAAAATCGCTGCCGCCGAGGAGCTCGGCATTGATGTCATCGTCATCCGCCGCCCACGGTTGTCATACGGCATCGTGCATCACGATTTTGCCGGCGTGCTCGAGGCGTTGAAGCAGCATGCGCCGCTTCCGGCCGTGTAAAGAATGGGATTCTAGCGGCCGCTCATGCAAGCGATCATGAAGAAAGGAGAGAATTGTCATGGACTTCCATACAACATTTCGTCCGGCGACGGTGCAGCCGGAACAAATTGAAGCGCGCAGCTTTCAAATCATTGATGAAGAGATCGGCGAGCATTCATTTACAGAAGAACAATACCGAATCGTTCAGCGCGTCATCCATGCATCGGCTGATTTTGAGCTGGGCAAAAGCCTCATTTTCCACCCGGATGCGATCCGCTCAGGCATTGATGCCATTCGCAGCGGCAAGCTCGTCGTCGCCGATGTGCAAATGGTGCAAGCCGGCGTCAATCAAGCGCGGCTTGCGAAGTTCGGCGGTGCGGTGCGCGTCTATATTTCTGATGAAGACGTGATCGCTGAAGCGAAACGGTTGAATACGACGAGGGCGATTGTGGCGATGCGCAAAGCGGTGAAAGAAGCGGAAGGCGGCATTTTTGCCATCGGCAACGCTCCGACAGCGTTATTGGAGCTCATTCGCCTCATCAAAGAAGGAGAGGCGCGGCCGGGATTGGTGATCGGCTTGCCGGTCGGATTCGTCTCGGCGGCGGAATCAAAAGAAGAATTGGCGAAGCTCGATGTGCCGTTCATCACCAACCGCGGCCGCAAAGGAGGAAGCACCGTGACCGTCGCTGCCTTGAATGCTTTATCGCTGCTCGCCGAGCGAGGGTGACGAACGATGGAAACGAAAAAAACGCTGCGTGAAGGGTATACGACCGGATCATGCGCGACAGTGGCAACGAAAGCCGCGCTCACGGCGCTCATCACTGGCCAAGTGCAGGCGGAGGCGACGATTCGGATTCCGATCGGGCGGGTGGTGACCTTTTCGCTCGCCTCTTGTTCGTTCGATGGCGAAACGGCGACGGCCTCGGTCGTGAAGGATGGCGGCGATGACCCAGATGCGACGCACGGCGCGCTCATCGTTTCCACTGTCTCGTGGGCCTCGTCGCCGGGCGTTCATATCGACGGCGGTGAAGGGGTCGGACGCGTCACCAAACCCGGCTTGCCGGTGCCGGTCGGGGAAGCGGCGATCAATCCAGTGCCGCGGCAAATGATCCGCGAAGCCGTCAATGAAGTGCTGGCGCAATACGGTCTACATGGCGGGGTGAAGGTCGTCATTTCTGTGCCCGGCGGCGAGGAAATCGCCAAAAAAACGTTGAACCCGAGACTAGGCATCATTGGCGGCATTTCGATTTTGGGGACGCGCGGCATCGTCGTTCCGTTCTCCACCGCCGCCTACCGGGCGAGCATCGTGCAGGCGCTTCAAGTGGCGAAAGCGAACGGCTGCCGCCATGTTGTCATCACGACCGGGGGGCGGAGCGAGAAATACGCCATGCAAGAATATCCACATTTGCCGGAAGAAGCGTTTATCGAAATGGGCGATTTTGTCGGCTTTACGCTGAAACAATGCAAACGGCTTGGCATCAAGATGGTGTCGATGGTCGGGATGATGGGGAAATTTTCGAAAGTCGCTCAAGGAGTGATGATGGTGCACTCGAAAAGCGCCCCGGTCGACTTTGGCTTTTTGGCTGCCATCGCCGAGCAGGCAGGTGCTGGCCCAGAACTGGTGGCTGCGGTGCGCGGCGCGAATACGGCGGCGCAAGTCGGCGACATGATGCAAGAGGCCGGTTGCATGAAGTTTTTCGAGCTTTTGTGCGAAGCGTGCTGCCAGGCGGCGCTTCACGAAGTGGGAGGCGGTCTGACGGTGGCGACGTCCATTTACACAATGAACGGACAACAATTAGGAAAGGCGGTGCAGACCGATGGGGACGATGAAGTTGATCGGTGTGGGTGCTGATGGGCAAGCAAGTCTTCCTGAGCTGTATCGACGCTGGATTGATGAAAGCGAGCTGCTTGTCGGCGGCGAACGGCAGCTGGCGATGTTTCCTGAATACAAAGGAGAAACGATCATCATCCGCCGCGGACTGGCGGAGCTGGTGGAGCGGCTCCGCCATGAGACGCGCAACACGGTCGTGCTTGCTTCCGGCGATCCGCTCTTTTACGGCATCGGCAGCTATTTGGCCGGCAAATTGCCGATCGACGTGTATCCGGCCGTCAGCTCAGTGCAATGGGCGTTTGCGAAAATGGGCGAGTCTTGGCAAGACGCGGCGTTTGTCAGCGTCCATGGCCGGCCGCTCACCGGTTTGGCTCAGCGGATCGACGGGCGGCGCAAAGTCGCCATCTTAACCGATGAGACGAACTCGCCGGCCGCCATCGCCCGCTATTTGCTCGAGTACGGCATGACGGAATATGAGGCGTTTGTCGGCGAGGAGCTCGGCGGGCCGAATGAGCGATGCCGGTTTTTCAAGCTAGAAGAAATGGCAGAAACCGAGTTTCTTCCATTAAATATAGTCATTTTGAGGCAAACCGCTCCTGGTCCGATTTGGCCGCTCGGCATTGACGATGATGAATTTTTCCAACGCAAGCCGGACAAAGGGCTGATTACAAAGAAAGAAATTCGCGTCTTAAGCGTAAGCGCCTTGCGCTTGCGCCCGGACAGCGTCGTCTGGGACATTGGGACGTGCACCGGTTCGGTCGCGATTGAAGCGGCGAAAATCGCCCGCGACGGGGCGGTGTTTGCGATTGAAAAAAATGAATACGACCTCGAGATTTGCTGGCAAAACTTGCGCAAATTCCGCGTTGACATCACGCTTGTGCACGGCAGGGCGCCCGATCGGCTCGATGAGTTTGCCGACCCGGATGCCATCTTTATCGGCGGCACGTCAGGCGCGATGTCGCCGTTGTTGGACGTCTGTGCGAAACGGCTGAAGAAAAATGGACGCATCGTGATCAACGCGGCAACGGTTGAGACGCTTGCTGAAGCGGGCTGCGAGCTGCGCAGCCGTGGATTTCATGTTGACATCACGCTCGCGCAAGTGTCGCGAAGCAAGCCCATTTTAGAGTTGACGCGCTTTGAGGCGCTCAATCCGGTGTATATCATGACAGCCAAGCGGGAGGGAGACGAATGACCGGCACGTTGTACGGCATCGGTGTTGGCCCGGGCGATCCAGAGCTCATGACGGTGAAAGCATACCGCCGCCTAAAAGAAGCGGATGTCATCGCCTATCCAAAAAAAGGGCGGCAAAGCAAAAGCTATGCGGAACAAATTATTGATGCGTATTTTGCGCCAGAGGAAAAACGGCGGCTCGGCCTGCATTTTCCGATGACAAAAGACCGAGCCTTGCTTGAGCCGAAGTGGAACGAGGCGGCGGACGCCATTTGGGCGGAGCTGTCGGCCGGGCGCGATGTCGCGTTTGTGACCGAAGGCGATCCGCTGTTGTACAGCACGTTCATCCATTTGATGCACGTAATGGAGCGCCGCTATCCGGAAGCGCCGATTGAAGTCGTCCCCGGCGTCAGTTCGGCCAACGCTGCTGCCGCTAGGCTTCGTCTGCCGCTGGCGGATGGTGATGAAACCGTGGCGATCGTGCCCGCCCGCGACGATGTTGAGGCGATGAAAGCAGTGCTTCTTGAGCACGATTGCGTTGTCTTTTTTAAAGTGGCGAAAGTGATCGATTTGCTGGTTCGTCTGTTGCGGGAACTCGATTTGCTTCATCGCGCCGCTGTTGTGACGAAAGTGACGTCCGGCGAGGAAGTCGTGTGGAAGGTCGAGGAGCTCGACGGAGCGGAACTCGAATATTTGACATTGATGGTGGTGAGAAAGTGAAGCTGTATATCGTAGGGGCGGGGCCGGGAGCGCCGGATTTGATCACGGTTCGCGGCGCCGAGCTTCTCGCTGCTGCCGACGCCATTTTTTACACCGACTCGCTAGTGAGCGCGGAATTGATCGAGCGCTACCGGAAGCCGGATGCTGACGTTTTCCATACCGCCGGCATGCATTTAGAAGAAATGGTCGCGGCAATGGCGGAGCAAGTGAAACAAGGACGGCTTGTCGTGCGCGTCCATACCGGTGATCCATCGATTTACGGGGCGACGCTTGAGCAAATCGCCTTGTTGAAAGAAGAAGGAATTGAAGTGGAAATCGTCCCCGGCGTCAGTTCGGCGTTTGCCGCCGCGGCCGCCGTGCAGGCGGAGCTCACCGTTCCGGAATTGACGCAGACGGTCATTTTCACCCGCGCCGAGGGGCGGACGCCGATGCCGCCGCGTGAGAAATTGCAGGAGCTGGCGCAGCATCATTGCACGCTCGTTCTTTTTTTAAGCGCGACGCTTGCCAAAAAAGTAAGCGCGGCGCTCCTTGAAGCGGGTTGGAGCGGTGATACGCCTGTCGCGATCGTCTATAAGGCGACATGGCCGGATGAAGTCGTGATTCGTTCCACCGTTGCCACAATGGCTGACGATATGCGGCGCCATGGTGTGACGAAACACGCGATCATGTTGGCCGGTTGGGCGCTCGATCCCCATATTCATGAGCGCGGCTACCGTTCGAAGCTGTACGACCGCACGTTTACGCACGGATATCGAAAGGGGGAGAAGTAAGGTGGGAGTTGCTGCCGCGAACAACAAAAGACACGGCGCCTATGCTGTCGTGGCCATTACGAAACACGGGGTCGAGATCGCCCGACGCCTTGGAGGCGCTCTTGCGGGAGCGGACGTTTATTATACGGATAAATTCGCCCGCGGCGATGAAGCCAAGCACGGGATCCGCTTGTTTTCCGGCAACGTCAGGGCCTTGTTGCCGGAGTTGTTCGCCCGCTATGACGGACTCATTTGCATCATTTCGCTCGGCGCTGTCGTACGGATGATCGCTCCGCTGTTAAAAGACAAAAAGACAGATCCTGCGGTCGTGGTGATCGATGATAAGGCTGAACATGTGATCAGTGTTCTTTCCGGCCATTTGGGCGGAGCGAACGAACTGACGCGGCGCGTTGCTGCCATTTTAAGCGCCCGCCCGGTCATTACGACCGCTTCTGACGTGCAGCAGACAATCGCCGTCGATCTGTTCGGTCGCCAGTTCGGCTGGGAATGGGAATCAGCTGACAAGCTGACGCCGGTGAGCGCCGCGGTCGTGAATGAAGAGCCTGTCGCGATCGTGCAAGAGTCGGGGGAAACCGGCTGGTGGCCGGAAGGGCGGCCATTGCCCAAAAACATTGCCGTGTACGGCTCGATCGCGGAAGCGCTCGCTGCCCGCCCGGCGGCCGCGCTTGTGGTCACTCATCGCTTGCTTGCGCCGGAAGAAGAGGCCATTTTGCAAAACGGCGTTTTGTATCGCCCGAAAGTAATCGCGCTTGGCATCGGCTGCAACCGCGGCACATCGGCTGACGAAATCGAAGCGGTCATCCATGAGACGCTCAATGAGCTGCGCTTTTCGATGAAAAGCGTCAAAGCGGTGTGCACCATTGATTTGAAAAAGGATGAACAAGGACTTTTGGAGGTAGTCAACAAATATAGATGGGAATTGGTTGCGTATACGCCAGAAGAGCTGAACACGGTGTCGATCGAAGCGCCGTCGGAAACGGTGTACCGCTACACCGGCGCGTATGGGGTGAGCGAGCCGGCGGCGAAATTGTACAGCGGGGCCGATCGGCTGGCGCTGGTGAAAAAGAAGTCCGGCAATGTGACGATTTCCGTGGCGCTCATCGATCATCAAAAGAAAGCGACCATGCAGGGAAAGGGGAAAGAGGCATGCGACGGCTTGTCATCGCCGCACCGGGAAGCGGCGCCGGCAAAACGACCGTGACGCTTGGATTGATGGCGGCCATGAGGCAGCAAGGATATACGGTGCAAGGGTTTAAATGCGGCCCGGACTACATCGATCCGACTTACCATACGGCTGTGACCGGCCGGCCGGCGCGCAACTTGGACAGTTGGATGATGGGAAGCGAAGCGGTCAAAACGGTGCTCGCCAACGGTTGTCAAGGGGCTGATATCGCCATCATCGAGGGGGTGATGGGGCTGTTTGACGGGAAACAGCCGCTTTCTGACGAGGGGTCGACGGCTGAAATCGCCGTGTTGACCGAAAGCCCGGTGCTGCTTGTCGTCGATTGTTCCGGCATGGCCCGCAGCGCCGCCGCCATCGTCCATGGGTTTCAAACGTTTCGCCCCGATGTGCGCCTCGCCGGCGTATTTGCCAACCGCGTCGGCAGCGAAGGGCATTTTCGGCTCGTCAAAGCGGCGGTCGAGCAAACGTGCGGGGTGCCGGTCGTCGGGTTTCTCACGCAAGACGAAGCGTTGGCGCTGCCAGAGCGCCATTTAGGGCTCGTGCCGTCGGTGGAGCGCGGCGAACTGGATTCGTTTTTTGCCGAACTGGGGAGAAAGGTGGCGCGCACGATCGATTGGGAGACGCTCCTTTCGATTGCAGAAGCGCCAGCCCTTTGTTCTCCGGCGCCGCTCATTCGCCCTTCGCGGCCGTATCGCGTGCGCGTGGCGGTTGCCAAAGATGCCGCCTTTCATTTTTACTATCCGGAGAATCTGGAGATGCTTTCTGCCTGCGGCGCGGAGCTTGTCTACTTTTCTCCGCTCGCCGGCGAGCCGCTTCCGGATGGGGTGAACGGATTGTATATCGGCGGCGGGTTTCCGGAAGAGTTTGCCGCCGAGCTCGCCAGGCAAGCCGCGGTCAAACAGTCGATCCGCGCCGCCATCGAACACGGGTTGCCGACGTTGGCCGAATGCGGCGGGTTTATGTTTCTCACCGAACAGCTTGTTGCGACGGACGGTGCGGCCTATGAGATGGCGGGCGTCATCCCGGGGAAGGTCGTGATGAAGACGAAGCTCGCGGCGCTTGGCTACCGCGAAGTGCGCGGTCGAAATGGAAATTTTCTATTGCCGGAAGGAGAAACAGCGCGCGGGCATGAATTTCACTATTCCGTGTACGAACCGCGGGGCGAGGCGCCGTTTGCCTACGAAACGAGCGGCCGGAAAGGAACGAAGCCTGACGGTTATTTGGCGCACCGGCTTGTCGCCGGCTATGTCCATTTTCATTTCGCGTCCGCCCCGGCGATGGTTGAGCGGTGGCTCGCCGAATGCGAGAAGGTGACCATCAATGGCTAAGGCGCTGCCGATTATGTTTCAAGGCACCCATTCTGATGCCGGCAAAAGCGTCATCGCCACCGCGTTTTGCCGCATGTTCGCCCAAGACGGCTGGAAGACGGCGCCGTTCAAGTCGCAAAACATGTCGTTAAACTCCTACGTGACGCCGGACGGAAACGAAATCGGGCGGGCGCAAGGAATTCAGGCCGAAGCGGCCGGAGTGGCGGCGCGCGCTGAGATGAATCCGATTTTGATTAAGCCAAGCCGCGAGCATGAATCGCAAATCGTTGTGCTTGGCAAACCGTACGGCAATATGCAGGCGTTCGCTTACCGGAACGAGTTTTTCCACCAAGGGCTGGCCGTCATCCGTCAGTCGCTCGAAACGTTGATGAACGAGTATGACCGGATTGTCATTGAAGGAGCGGGAAGCCCGGCGGAAGTAAACTTAAACGACCGCGAGTTGGTCAACATGCGTGTCGCCCGTCTCGCCAACGCCCCGGTCGTGTTGATCGGCGATATTGAGCGGGGCGGGGTGTTCGCGAGCCTCGTTGGAACGCTGTCGCTGCTTGAGCCTGAGGACCGAAAGCGGGTCATTGGGGTCATCATTAACAAGTTTCGCGGCGATGTGGCGCTGCTTAAGCCGGGGCTTGATTGGTTTGAGCAGCACACCGGCGTGCCGGTGCTTGGCGTCGTTCCATATTTGCCTGATTTGGCGATCGATGCTGAAGATTCGCTGTCGCTTGAGCGGTTTGCTTCATCTGTCGGGGGAGAGGAAGCGATTGATGTCGCTGTCATCCGCTGTCCGAAAATCGCCAATTTCACCGACATCGACCCGCTGCTGGCAGAACCGGACTGCCGCGTCCGGTTGGTGACGCACGGCGACGAGCTTGGCGCGCCGGATGTGATCGTGCTTCCCGGCAGCAAAAACACGATCGAGGACTTGATTTATATGAAGAAAAGAGGACTCGCTTCCCGCATTGTGTCGCTTGTCAATGAAGGAAAAGCGAGAGTCGTCGGCTTATGCGGCGGCTACCAAATGCTTGGCGCCGTCATCCGCGATCCGTATGGAGTCGAGACGCCGCTCCCCGAAGTAAAAGGACTTGGTTTGCTGCCGATTGAAACGACGCTTGAGCGGACGAAAATCACGATCCGTACGGAAGGGATGCTTACGTGGGCGGGCGAGCGGCTTTCGGTGCAAGGATACGAGATTCATATGGGCCGCTCGGCGCCGCTTCCTGGCTATGCGCCGCTTATTGAGGCGGACGGCCGCCATGAAGGGGCGAAGCACAGTGATGAGCGGGTGCTGGGCACGTACATGCACGATTTGTTTCATAACGATGCGTTCCGCACCGCGTTTTTCAACAACATTCGCCGCCAAAAAGGAATCGCTCCTTCTGGCGTCCGACTCTTTCGCTCGCTCAAAGAAAAGGCGTTCGACCGGCTTGCCGCTCATGTCCGCCAGCACGTGGCGGTCGAGCGGATCGAACAGATGATGCGTCAATTTGGCTGTCGCGATCACAGTTGAAGTCCAACAACGGGAAGACACCAAGGCAATGGGCGTTGATTTGGGACTTCGTTATATCGCCGTTGCCAGCATTGGAACGAAATCGTTGTTTTTCAAGGACAGTCAATGCGCTTTCATTCGCCGACGATATGCGGCTTTGCGGCGAACGTTGGGCAAAGCGAAGAAGCTCCATATGATTCGCACAATCGGCCGTAAAGAGTCCTGCTGGATGAAGGATATAAACCATAAAATCAGCCGTCAAATCGTCCGTTTTGCCCTCGCCAACGGTGTTGGCATGATTCGGATGGAAAAGTTGACGCGTTCCCTCAATCATAGACGAGAAAGGAGGAAGCGCATATTCCCGCTTGATGGGGGATATTGTGCGCCCATGATGAATGTTTCCATCCCACCGATCCACCGTGAAATGGTTGAACAAGCGCGTGCCTATATCGATCAATTGACCAAACCGCCCGGCAGCCTCGGCCGTCTTGAAGAAGTGGCGACAACGCTTGCCGGCATGACCGGGGAGCTGCTTCCACGCGTCACTCCGCCCGGAGTGCTCGTGTTTGCGGCCGATCATGGCGTCACGGAAGAAGGGGTGTCTGCCTATCCGGCCGAAGTGACGGCGCAAATGGTGTACAACTTTGCCAACGGCGGAGCGGCGATCAACGCCTTCAGCCGTCAAATCGGCGCGTTGCTTCAGGTGATTGATGTCGGTGTCGCCGTGCCGATTGCTGATGAGCGCGTCATTCAGAAAAAGGTGCGCCCGGGAACGAACAATTTCGCGGAAACGGAAGCGATGACGCCGTCCGAGGCCGAACAGGCGCTTCATGTCGGTTACGAACAGGCGGCGTCCATCATTGAACAAGGCGTCCGCACGCTCATTGTCGGCGAAATGGGCATCGGCAATACGACCGCCGCGAGCGCCTTATTGGCCACGTTGACCGATGAGCCGCTTGAGCGCATCGTTGGCAAAGGAAGCGGCATTAAGGAGGAAATGCTTGCCCATAAACAGGACGTGATCCGACGGGCGCTCTTGCTTCATCGGCCGGATCCGGCGAAGCCGCTTGAATGGCTTTCGAAAATCGGTGGGTTGGAGATCGCTGCTATGGCCGGGGCGATGCTGGCAGCCGCCGAACGGCGCATCCCGATTTTGCTTGACGGTTTTATTTGCACGGTGGCTGCCCTTGTGGCCCGCCAGTTTGCCGTGAACGTCACAGACTATATGATTGCCGGCCATCGTTCGCAAGAGCCGGGGCACAGTATAGCCCTTCGTTTGCTAGAGAAGGATCCGCTTTTGGATCTCGGCATGCGCCTTGGCGAAGGAAGCGGCGCGGCGGTAGCGTTTCCGCTCTTGATTTCAGCAATGGCGATGGTGAACGAAATGGCGACGTTCGCCTCGGCGGGCATTTCCACGGCCAATGCGAAAGGGGAGAAGGGGCGATGACCGTCGGCAAAGTGTATTTAGTCGGCGCTGGGCCGGGTGATGAAAAGCTCATCACGGTTTACGGCCGCGAATGCCTAGAACGGGCGGATGTCATTATTTACGACCGGCTCATCAACCGTAAGCTGCTGCGCTACGCGAAGCCGGACGCTGAGCTTCTTTACTGCGGCAAAGAGCCGGGAAAACATGACACGGTTCAAGAACAAATTCATGAGCTGCTCGTTTGGCATGCGCAACAAGGAAAAACGGTCGTCCGCTTAAAAGGCGGCGATCCGTGCATTTTTGGCCGCGTTGGTGAAGAGGCGGAAGTGTTGGTGAAAGCCGGAATTCCGTTTGAAATCGTTCCAGGGGTGACATCCGGCATCGCTGTGCCGGCGTACGCCGGCATTCCGGTCACCCACCGTGATTACGCCGCCTCGGTGGCGATGGTCAGCGGGCATCGGAGTGAGCGGATCGATTGGGAGGCGCTGACTCGAGGATGCGATACGATCATTGTCTACATGGGAGCGGCCAACTTGTCGGATATTTGCGGCCGTTTGATGGCGGCCGGAAAGCCGTCGGATACGCCGGCGGCCATCATTGAATGGGGGACGACCGAGCGGCAGCGCACGGTGGCGGCGACGCTTTCGACGCTGTCAGACGAGGCGGAACAGGCGGGCATTTCCCATCCGGCCATCATCATCATCGGCGATGTCGTTCGTCTGCGTGAGACGCTCCAATGGTTTCCGGAGCGGCAAGGGGGCGTGGTCGATGCCGACGCCTCGTCGTAGCGGGCGTGTCATCGTTTATACGGGCGACGGAAAAGGAAAAACGACGGCCGCATTGGGGCTTGCCCTGCGTGCCGTCGGCCGGGGAATGAACGTCGCGGTTTTGCAGTTTTTGAAATCGCCGGAACGAACATACGGCGAGCAGTTGGCCTTGCAGCGCCTTGGCGTCGACGTCCGTCAGCTCGGCGCCGGCTTTACATGGACGAAAACGGCCGATGTTCACCGTCAAGCGTTACAACGGGCATGGACATTGGCGAAACAGTATGTTCATTCCGGACAGTATGATCTGATCGTGCTAGATGAATTGAACAACGCGTTAGCCATCGATCGATTCCCGGTCGATGACATCATATCGGTGGAAGATGTACTCGAACTGATCCGCACGCGCCCGCCGTCACTCCATCTGGTCATTACCGGGCGCTCCGCTCGCCCAGAGCTGATCGCTGTCGCCGATATTGTCACTAAGATGACGCTTGTCAAGCATGACTATGAACAAGGGGAGGCGGCCATGAAAGGAATTGAATTTTGAGAAGAAACAGTTGGCGGAGGAATCTTTCTCACTCGTCTGCCAGCGTCTTATGCTATTGAAAAAGCGGCCGGATTCGGCCGCTTTTTTGTCGAACTTTATCTCGATGGACGGTGCCGTTTGGTTCCTAGGAGGGAAAACTCGCTCATGACGGTTTTTCTATGCGTCGGTGTCCGTTTTGTCGTTTTGTTCCTTATTTTGCCGCCGTCCTTTGCTGTTATCACCGGATATCGGACCGTGAAGCAAGGCCATGGGGTCTTGCGTCGGCGTGTTTTGATTCCGGCTTCCTTTGTTTGGCCGTTTTGTCACAGACCACACCTCCTTTAGGCGCTATGACCATATCATTAGCATAGGCTGCTCGTCGGTTTTTATACATTGACGGCGGCTAGAAAAGAAAAACGGGAAGCGCGTTTGTCATGCGTTCCCGTGAGCAAATACGTCCGGATGCTGGCAAATATGGCGGACGGGAGGGGTGGAGACAAATGATTTTTTAGTAAGCGTACCGGCCGAAAGCAGTGCCGACAATGATAAGCAAAATAAACAAGACAACGATCAATGCAAAGCTATTACCATGCCAAGCGCTCATCCTGCTCACCTCCTTGGAAAATCTATTACATGGTATGCAATTTATTGCATGAATGCACGGGAAAATTGTCGAAAAATGCAAAATAACAAAAACGCCTTGCTAGGAAAGCAAAGGCGTTTTTGTTGGATGAAATTTTTTACTCCCAAATGTAAGGTGTTTCCTGATAGACGTAATAGTTGAGCCAGTTGACAAACAGCAAATTGGCGTGTGAGCGCCACGTATTGAGCGGCGGTTGACTCGGGTCATCATTCGGGAAGTACGACTCCGGAAGTTGAATCGGTAACCCTTTGGCCAAATCGCGCTCATATTCGTCTTTTAACGTTGTTGCATCATATTCTGGATGACCGGTCAAGAAAATATGACGGCCGTCGTTCGAGGCGACAAGGCAAACGCCAGCTTTGTCGGCGACTGATAAAATCATGAGCTCCGGCACTTTTTCAATGTCTTCTCGCTTGACGTCCGTATGGCGGGAGTGCGGCATGCGGAACACGTCGTCAAAGCCGCGCAAAAGCTTTACATTTTTTACTTCCAGTGTATGGTTGAACACGCCGAAGCATTTTTTCGGTAGTGGATATTTCGGAATGCCATAATGGTAATACAAGCCGGCTTGCGCCCCCCAGCAAATATGGAGCGTCGATGTGACGTTTGTTTTTGTCCATTCCATAATGTCGGTCAACTCGTCCCAGTACGTCACTTCTTCAAACGGCATTTGCTCGACCGGCGCTCCTGTGATGATCATTCCGTCGAACTTCCGATGGCGGATGTGAGGAAAAATTGTGTAAAATTGATCCAAATGATGTTTACTCGTCGTTTTCGGTTCATGGGTCGCCGGACGCAAAAAGGTGACGTTTATTTGCAATGGGGAGTTGCCGAGCAGACGCAGCAGCTGCGTTTCTGCTTTTTCTTTTTCTGGCATTAAGTTTAAAATGACAATATTGAGTGGACGAATGTCTTGCGAATACGCCCGTTCTTCATCCATAACGAAAATGTTTTCTTGTTCGAGTATTTCCTTGGCAGGCAAATCTTTTGGGATGTTGATTGGCAACGATGTCCCCTCCGTTTCGTTCTCCTTTTTTAAATAATTTCATTATAAAAACTTTACCGAATTTATTCAATTCATTTTTTTCATGCAAGGAAATTCAGTACTTAAGGTGGAAAAAAGGAGGAAAACGCATGGATCCAACAGCATTTGACAACTTGAAAACGGTGTTGGAAGGGGCGGTATATGACGCTGATTTACAAGGACGCATTGTCGTTATCGACCGCCGCGATCTGGCTGATTTGGCTCGTCTCTCACGGGAGTATACCATTTCGTTTCAGCTCCATGATGCGCCTGATTCGCCAGTCACTTGTACGGTGCAGCTTTCCATCGATTTTGCTGAGCTCGTCAATGAACGGCTCCATCACGGCCGGTCTGGGTGCCGGCTCGCTGTCGTGTTCACGATGCCGATCCGCCGCTCGTCCGTTTGCGCCCTTATTGAAGGAACATTGCGGACGATTTGGGGGGAAGAACGGATCATTCGACAGACGCTCAGCTGGCAGTTTCCACATGAACGCGGTCCATACAAAAATGAAGCAACGGTTGAATTTTCCCGACTGATTTATGAGGAAAACGCTGCCGATTTGCCGGAGATGGTGCCGTATATGATTTCTTCGCTTGAGGAGCTGCAGCCGTTATCCGGCCAATAACGGTTCAAAAAAGTGGAAACCAAACGGGAAATCGACTATGATGGTGATGAGGTGAGAACAATGAGCGTATACGAGTTCAGCGCTAAGACGATTCGCGGGGAAGAGCAGTCGCTGTCTTCCTATCGCGGGGACGTTCTTCTTATTGTCAACACGGCCAGCCGATGCGGTTTGACACCGCAATATCAAGAATTGCAGGAGTTGTATGACGAATATCGTGACCGCGGGTTTGTCGTGCTGGGGTTTCCGTGCAATCAATTCGGTGGCCAAGAACCGGGAACAGAAGAGGAAATCGAGCAATTTTGCCAGTTGAATTACGGTGTAACGTTTCCGATGTTTGCAAAGGTGGATGTTAATGGCGACAACGCCCATCCACTGTTTCAATACTTGAAAGAACAAGCACCAGGGGCACTTGGCACGAAGGCGATCAAATGGAATTTTACTAAGTTTTTGGTTGACCGCGATGGTCGAGTTGTTGCCCGCTTCGCTCCGCAAACGAAGCCGAGCGAGTTGAAAAAGGAAATTGAAAAATTGTTGTAGTCTTTTTGTGAAGGAGGGATGACGGTTGCGCATTAAAGCGATTGAGCCGACACCAAGTCCGAACACGATGAAAATATTACTTGATGAAGAACTGCCTTCCGGCATGCGCCATAACTACAAACCCGACAACATCGGCGAAGCACCGCCGCTCATTCAAACGTTGATGCGCATTAATGGAGTAAAAGGCATTTACCATGTCGCCGACTTTTTGGCCATTGAGCGCCATCCGAAGTACGATTGGCGCGACATATTGGCGAACGTGCGTGAAGTGTTCGGCGAAGAAGCAGACGACGGAGCCGAGGCAAAGCCGAAGGTGAATGAACATTTCGGTGAAGTGAAAGTATTTGTGCAAATGTTGTATGGTTTGCCGATGCAAGTGAAACTGATCGATGGTGAGCGCGAGCATCGCATCGGGCTGCCGCAGCCGTTTATCGATGCGGTCATCGAAGCGCAAAAGTATGCCGACAACATTGTCCTTGAGCGCAAATGGGTGGAAAAAGGGGTGCGCTACGGCACGTTCGACGAAATTGGACGCGAAGTGGTCGATGAGCTGTCGGCTGCCTATCCGCCAGAGCGACTGGAGCGGATCGTCAACATGTTCCGCCACGGAGAGCAGGAAAAAACGGCGCAGAAGCGGCCAGGTATCAAAGTGACAAGCGAGATGCTCGACGATCCAGACTGGCGGAAACGGTACGCCGCGCTTGAGCAAATGGCGGAGCCGACCGAAGACGACATCCCCGTGTTAGCCAAAGCCCTGAAAGATGAGAAAATGGCCATTCGCCGCCTAGCGACTGCGTATCTAGGCATGATCGGCGGCAAACAGGTGCTGCCGTATTTGTATGAAGCGTTGAAAGACCCGGCGGTTGCTGTCCGTCGCACGGCCGGCGACTGTTTGTCCGACATCGGCGACCCAGAAGCGATTCCAGCGATGACGGAAGCGTTAAAAGATGAAAGCAAGCTCGTCCGCTGGCGCGCGGCTATGTTTTTGTATGAAGTCGGCGATGAATCGGCGCTCCCAGCGTTAAAAGCGGCGGAAAACGATCCGGAATTTGAGGTCAGCTTGCAAGTAAAAATGGCCATCGAACGGATCGAAGGCGGCGAAGAGGCGAAAGGCTCGGTTTGGAAACAAATGACTGAAAGCCGAAAAAAAGAAAACAAGACAGAAGAGGAAAAATAGGCGCGCGGATGGGCGCGCCTATATTCTTTGGGGCACTGAAAGCAAATGATGACGTGGCCACAGTGGAGCTGGCTGTCGGAGAGATTCAGTGATTTCCAAGACAATAGGTGTGTTGGCGTGTCAGCCGGAACAGTAATGGCCAACGACCCAACGCCGGCTAAAATGACCGGCTAGGTCCCGACGATGTTTCGCAGTTTTTCAATGTATTCCATGTACTATGCTTCTCTCGTTTTCTCTTTCCATCCGATTGCTTATTCCATTCCGATGGTGATCGGCGGCTGCAGTGGCTCTAGAAGGCGGAAAGCAACTGATGGATGTAGAAAATCTCTATTTTCCTTCTATCGGTCATTTTTATGTGTTCGACAATCAAGCTTTCTCCATTGGAGAAATGCATAGTTGCACCACATTTGCGATAGGTTTGTCGAGCCTTTAGACGAGCAAAAGCTTTGTTTCGCTGTCGGCGTCGAAAAAAGAAGGATCACCGTTTTCACCATGGTTGGCGGTTGTCTTCGTTGATTTTTCTGTTCGAAGTATAGTATGCTGATAGCACAACGATGATCATATGGAGGGATGCTAGCCATGTCGATGGCGTACGAAGAATATATGCGCCAGCTCGTGCAGCCGATGCGTGATGAGCTCGTCCGCGCCGGTTTCCGCGAACTGCGCACGAGCGAGGAAGTTGAGCAGTTTATGGAACAAGCAGAAGGAACGATATTTGTCTTTGTCAACTCGGTGTGCGGCTGCGCTGCTGGATTGGCGCGCCCGGCGGCGACACAGGCAGTGTTGCGAAGCGAGAAAAAGCCGGATCATTTGGTGACCGTGTTTGCTGGCCAAGATAGAGAGGCGACGGCAAAAATGCGCGAGTACTTTGTCGGCTATGAGCCATCTTCGCCGTCGATGGCGCTCTTGAAAGGAAAGGAAGTTGTTCATTTCATTCCGCGTGAAGACATCGAGTTTCATTCGATGGAAGAGGTTATGGAAAACGTTTTAGCTGCCTTTGAAAAATATTGTGGCTGATTGAATACGGACTTTGCCATCGTGAGTTGTCCGATTGGCTAACAGCTAGGCATCACTGCTTTTTTATCTTGGGTGAGCAGGGGGTGCTCAGATGAATTTACATACAATGGCACGCCGGTGGGAACGATAAAGGCGGAGGTGATCGGCGTGTCGAAACGAAAAAAAGACCGTTCGAAAACGGGTGTCAGCGCCCCGAATGTCAGAGGACAAGGGACGACGGAAACAGAGACAGGGGCGTTCGCGCTTGACTCCGCCCGCAAAAAAACGAAAATCGATTAAAAAGGAGCTCCCGGTGCGGAGCTCCTTTTCCTTTAGTCGTTGTTAGGCGTTAGCGATACAGCTGTAAATAAAATACAGCAACGTAATGAGGCTGGCCGCAAAAAAGATAGTAGTCATGTTCATTTCCCCGCCTTTCTGTCTATGTTTTCTCCTTGAACATATGGTACACTATTCATATAACCATAGTATATACCAAGAAAAACAAAAAGGAAAAGCGGTTTTTGTCTTGGCAAGGGAGAGGAAGAATAATGAAAAAAGCGAAACGGATGAATGCGTTTTCTTCGTCTATTTTTGCTGAATTGTCGGCATATTGCCAAAAGCGGCGCCATCTTCATGACGAATGGATCGACTTAAGCGTCGGCAGCCCGGATTTGCCGCCGGCGCCGTTTGTGCGTGAGGCGATTGCCCGCTACGCCGAGGAGCCGAACGCCTACGGATATACATTAAAAGGCATTCGTGAATTTCATGAAGCGGTCGCTGATTATTACCGGACGACGCACGGTGTCGTGTTGAATCCGGAGACGGAAGTGACGTATGTCATCGGGTCACAAGATGGTCTTGTCCATTTGCCGATGGTGTTTGCTGATCCGGGTGATGTCATTTTAGTGCCGGATCCTGGATATCCAGCGTATGCCACCGGCGTAGCGATGGCCGAAGCGGCGCCATACTTTATGCCCTTAAAGGAAGAAAACGGCTTTTTGCCCGATTTGCGTGCGATTCCAGAGGAGATCGCCAAACGGGCGGCGATTATGTTTCTTAACTTTCCGGGCAATCCAGTGCCCGCCCTCGCGACTGAATCGTTTTATCGTGAAGTCGTCGAGTTTGCGAAGCGGTACGACGTGCTTGTCGTCTCTGATTTTGCCTATGGTGAGCTGTATTATGACGGAAACAAACCAGTGAGCTTCCTTTCCGTTCCCGGGGCGAAAGACGTCGGGGTGGAAATGAACTCGCTGTCAAAAAGCTATAACATGGCTGGTTGTCGAATCGGCTATTTGTGCGGCAACGCTGATGTGATTCGCGAGTTTGCCACGTTTAAATCGAATTTAGATTACGGCATTTTTTGGCCAATTCAAAAAGCAGCCGCGGAAGTGCTTCGCTATGGAGGGGACTTTTGCGCCGAAAGCCGCGCCATTTACCAATCGCGCCGCAACGCGCTTGTCAGCGGGTTGGCCGACATCGGCTGGACGGTCGACTGTCCGCCGGCTGGCATGTTCGTATGGGCGAAGATTCCCGTTGGGTTTACATCGCTCTCGTTCACAAAGGAACTCATCGACCGTGCTGGAGTCGTTGTGACGCCTGGGCATGCGTTTGGACCGAGCGGTGAAGGTTATGTGCGCATCGCTCTCGTTCAGCCGGAAGATACGTTGCGCCGTGCCGTTGAGAAACTGCGGGCGAGCGGTTTGTTCGAGCGGTTGGCTGCTGACCAACGATAACGGAGGTGGGACGCGATGAAGCTACCGGCATGGCTTCGAAAAACGCTTGTTGCCGCGATTACTGTCTGCACATTTGGCCTTGTGACACCACCTGCCTCGCTTCTTGCGGCTGAGGAACCGACGGCCGATGATGTACCATCTTCCGATTGGCAACATGGCGCCGCTGGTTCTGCAGCGGAAGCGGCTTCGCTCACCCGCGCTCAATTTGTCGAACAGACGGTGGAAAAAGCGATGGCTCAGTCGCAAGAAAAGTTTGGCCGCAAAATTGCTCCCGTTATTGAGGACGAGTTTCGCGCCGTCATTTTGCCGCGCATGGAGGAAGTGATCGCCGAACTCGCCGGGCGCTATCCGGAAGAAGAGCTTCATTATTTAGCCGTATCGGAAAATCCGTCCGGTGGGCAAGGCGAACGCATTTTCCATATTTATCGCGCCGATACGGGGGAAGATGTCATTCGCTTCCATGTCCGACGTGAACATCCGCCGCAGGATGGGTATTGGTTTCAGTTTCATTACCATACGCGTGATGACGGATTTCAAGCTCACTATGAATTAGGAAAAATTTATTGGTCGAAAAATACACCACCGAACTGGCGAACGTAGCCATCTGTCGTTCTTTCCTTATTTTGCGCGTTTTTCCCCGCTTCTTCGTATGTTATCATTGATTTAGTAGAATACGAGATTGAAAGAAGCGGGGGACCATGATGAGACGGTTACTCACTAGTTTATTAGCGGCACTGCTTGCCGTTCCGCTTCTGTCGCTTTCGCCGTACCCGGCTGCGCACGGCGTGCTGCTCGAAGAAAGCGGCCTTGATGTTCAGACGATCCCGTCGCACGATGTGCTTGGCCGCATCGTCATCGTCCCGGAAACGGACTTTTCGTTCGATGAGGCAAACGAGACGATTCGAACGCTTGCCCGTATTGACCGCCGCATTTTAGAACAAGCGGCGAATCATCATATTTATATTCAATTGTTGACAAATCCCATTACCGATGAACCGATTGCTCGCCATTTGCGCGGGAAAACACCGCGCGGCTATGTGCCGGGATCCAAAACGTGGGATGAGGTGCCGGGCATAGGCGGGGCGCATTTAGTGCTTGTCCGTCTTGGCCATAGCGAAAAAGGAAAGGGGCACGGCTCGATCAACTTAGAGCTTCATGAGTTTGCCCATTCGTTAGATTACATCGTATTCGACCACATTCACGAAACAGACGAATTTCAAGCGCTTTGGAGGGAAGAAGCACCGCAGTTGTTTCCTCGCGAATACTATTTTTTAACGTATCCGGAAGAGTATTTTGCTGAGTCGTTCGCCTATTACTATGTGAGCGAAAAAACGCAGGAAACGCTGAGGATGGCGGCTCCGCGTACGTACACGTTCATCCGTCAACTGGCGGAACGAGCCTCATAAGAAGGCTCTTTTTTTTGTGATGAGGGCGGTGCTTTATGAGGTGCTTTATGATATGATAAAGCGTGAGGTGAGGACATTGCGGCAATATTTACAGTTATTAGAAGACATTTTGGAAAACGGTGTCGAAAAGGAGGATCGAACCGGTGTCGGCACGTTGTCGGTGTTCGGTCGCCAGCTCCGTTTTAACTTGCAGGACGGGTTTCCGCTCGTGACGACGAAAAAATTACATATTCGTTCGATTATTTATGAATTGCTCTGGTTTTTAAAAGGTGACACCAATGTCCGCTATTTGCAGGAGAATGGCGTGACGATTTGGGACGAATGGGCCGACGAAAACGGCGATCTAGGGCCTGTCTATGGAGCACAATGGCGGTCATGGAAAGGGGCGGACGGGAAAACGGTCGACCAAATCGCTTCGGTCGTTGAGGAGATCAAGAGAAATCCGAACTCGCGTCGACTGCTCGTGAACGCCTGGAATGTGGCGGAGTTAGACAAGATGAAGTTGCCGCCGTGCCATTATGCGTTTCAGTTTTACGTCGCTAACGGCCGGTTGTCATGCATGTGGCAGCAGCGCTCCGTCGATACATTTTTAGGGCTGCCGTTTAACATCGCCAGCTACGCGCTCTTGACGCATATGATTGCCGAGCAGTGCGGGCTGGATGTTGGTGAATTGATTTTCACCGGTGGGGATGTTCACTTGTATAAAAACCATATTGAGCAAGCTAAACTGCAGCTGACGCGCGAGCCGCGACCGCTGCCGAAGCTTGTGCTGAAACGGAAGCCGTCGTCCATTTTTGACTATGAATATGACGATTTTGAAATCGTCGGTTATGACCCTCATCCGACGATTAAAGCGCCAGTGGCGGTGTAAAGGAGAGAAGACGATGATTTCGCACATTGTGGCGATGGATGAAAACCGGGTGATCGGCAAAGATAATCAGTTGCCGTGGCATTTGCCGGCCGATTTAGCGTATTTCAAGCGGGTAACGATGGGGCATGCCATCGTGATGGGGCGCAAAACGTTTGAAGCGATCGGTCGGCCGCTCCCCGGCCGAGACAACGTCGTCGTGACACGCAATCCCCAATTTCGCCCGGAAGGCTGCCTTGTGCTCCATTCGCTTGAGGAAGTCAAGCAATGGATCGCAGCGCGTGGTGAAGAAGTGTTTATTATCGGTGGAGCTGAATTGTTTAAAGCAACAATGCCGATCGCCGATCGACTATACGTGACGAACATTTTCGCCTCATTCCCTGGCGATACGTTTTATCCGCCTATTTCCGAAAAAGAGTGGAAAGTCGTTTCCTATACGCCAGGAGTAAAAGACGAAAAAAATCCGTATGAGCACGCGTTTCTCATTTACGAGCGGAAATGAGTGTGCGGAGGTCAGTTACCAAGTGAAAAATGACCGAATGAACACACCCTGAATGCTTACCAACGGAAAACAGGGCGCGTTTTGCGAAACAGCAAGGCGCGCCTTTTTTGCATAGAAGCGGGGCGAAAAAGGAACGATAACCATATAGAACATCGATGGAAATGGAGGAAGATTATGAAGCATATCGTTCCGTTTATCGTCAAGCTTGCTGCTTGGAGTGTCGTTTTATTTTCGATGTTTACGATTTTTAATGCCCCGCTTTCTTTGATCTCACTCATGACGCTCATGACGGCAATCGTTTCCTACGTCATCGGCGATTTGGTTGTTTTGCCGCGCGTCGGACACTTTGTCGCCGCCGCTTTGGATGTGCCGCTCTCCTTTTTGCTTGTATGGCCTGCCAGTTTTGCGTTGCTTTCCCCGACCGTCAATATGGCATACGCTGCCTTTTTCAGCTCACTAGCTATTGGTGCGGTTGAAGCGTTTTTCCATTTGTATATGGAAAACCATGTACTCGAAGAAGCGAGACGGGAAGAAGCGTATCGCTGGTATGATGAAGGAAGATGGGCAACGGAATTCGCTGAGGAACAGGAGTTTAAAAAAGAAGACGACCGGACGTAGCACCGGTCGTTTTCTTATGAAAGAACAGAAAACTTTTCGAAAATTCCCTTTTCTTTTTGCAAATTTGTGATATAATCTACAAATCAAAGACAACTTAGAAAAGAAAGGGAAAGAGAGCATGGCACAACAACTAAAACGGAAACAAGGGGCGGTATACGTCGAGGACATTTTGATCGCGTATCATACGCTGAAAGATGTTGTTTTCCATACACCGCTACAAAAAAACCCGCTTCTGTCCGAGCGTTACGAGTGCAATGTGTACTTGAAGCGCGAAGACTTGCAAGTTGTGCGCTCATTTAAGTTGCGCGGAGCGTACAACCGGATGAAACATTTAACTGATGAGGAGCGAAGAAACGGGGTCGTATGCGCCAGCGCCGGCAACCATGCCCAAGGAGTCGCCTATTCGTGCCGGGCACTCGGGGTGCACGGAAAAATTTATATGCCGGCGACAACACCTCGACAAAAAGTGTCGCAAGTCCAGTTGTTTGGCAAAGACAAGGTCGAGATCGTCCTTGTGGGCGACACGTTTGACGACTCGTACAGCGAAGCGGTAAAATGTGCGGAAGCGGAAGGGCGCACGTTTATTCACCCGTTTGATGACGAATACGTCATCGCCGGGCAAGGAACAATCGGTGTTGAGGTATTAAACGACTGTGATGAACCGATCGATTTTTTGTTTGCCAGCATCGGCGGCGGCGGACTGATGGCCGGGTTGGGAACATATGTAAAAAGCATCTCGCCGGCGACCAAGGTGATCGGTGTCGAACCAGGCGGCGCTCCGTCGATGAAAGCGGCGCTTGAGCAAGGGCATGTTGTGACGCTTGGGGAGATTGATAAGTTTGTTGATGGTGCCGCGGTCAAAACGGTCGGGGAAAAAACGTTTGCTCTATGCCGTGAGGTGCTCGATGATATCATTGTCGTTCCGGAAGGGAAAGTATGCACAACGATTTTAGAGCTGTACAACGAAAACGCGATTGTCGCTGAACCGGCGGGAGCGCTGCCGATCGCTGCTCTTGAGTTTTACAAAGAGCAAATTCGCGGCAAAACAGTGGTTTGCGTTGTGAGCGGCGGTAATAACGACATCGACCGGATGCAGGAAATTAAGGAGCGCTCGATGATTTATGAAGGGTTGCAACACTATTTCATCGTTAATTTCCCGCAGCGGGCCGGGGCGCTGCGCGAATTTTTAGATGAAGTGCTCGGTCCAACTGATGACATCACCCGCTTTGAATATACGAAGAAAAACAATAAAGAAAGCGGACCGGCACTCGTCGGCATCGAGCTAAAACGGCGTGAAGACTACGCACCGCTCATTGAACGGATGAAGAAAAAAGGGTTTCCGTTCCAGGAAGTAAATAAAGACCCGAACTTATTCCATTTGCTGATTTGAGCAAAAAAGCGCGAAAAAAGTCGGAAAGTTTTCGGTGTATTCCGACATACTTTTTCACCGGTTTGGTGTATAATATAAATAAATCGGTGAAAAAGAGGATTGATATTTTGCTATTCAAAAGCCTCGAGTTTAAAAACGCGTATGGGCAGAAAGTGAAGATTATCGAAATTCCTGTATTGGAGGAAGATAACACGTACCGATTTATGATCCAACTTCGCTTGGAGACGTTTATTGCCAAGGTGTATCGATCAAGAACGACCCGTTCTGTTTACTCGTTCCGAGAACACTTGAAGAAAGTGTTGAAATGGCCGATATATGAACAAATCTTTAAAGAAACCATTTTGAAACATAACGCGTAACTGTTGTTTTGCCTTGAACGGCAAAACAATTTTTTTTTGGTGGGATTTTGGTCGATTTCATTATATAATGGAAACGAGATGACGCTAAGCATAAAAGGGGACGGGCGAACATGTGCCGGTTGAGATCATCGAAACGCCCCTTGTTATTTCGATCCATACCACCTCTGGGGTGTTGGCGTTCATGTACGATATGGAAAAAGAGCCAACGGGGAGTAAAGCGAGTTTGAATGCAAAACGATGAAGAAAAGGATGAGCCATCGATGTGGAAACGGATCATGATGATCGCAGCAGTTTGTTTGCTTGCTGCATGCGGAAAAACAATTCCAGATGCAAAAAACTGGCCGGTCGCTGATTTTACGTTCGTTGATCAGTCGGGTGAGCCGTTTGGACTTCGCGATCTAAAAGGGAAGATATGGGTTGCTGACTTTGTTTTTACGAATTGTGAAACGGTTTGTCCACCAATGACCGCCAATATGGCTAAGCTGAAGAAGAAGGCGGAAGAAAAGGGACTGGATGTCGAATTTGTTTCGTTCAGTGTCGACCCGGAAGTAGACACGCCAGAAAAACTGACCGCCTATGCGAAACAGTTTACGGACGACCTAGCAAACTGGCATTTTTTGACCGGGTACAGTCAAACCGAAATTAATGAGCTGGCGCAAAAAAGCTTTAAAACGATCGTGCAAAAGCCGGCCAATGACGATCAAGTCATTCATGGCACGAACTTTTATCTAGTTGGCCCGGATGGAAATATTGTCCAAACATACAACGGTGTGCAGGACGTGCCGTACGACACGATTTTAGAGCATATCGAGATTTTGCAATCGTCGCGATAAGGCAAAAACGGCTACAACCGTTTTGCCTTCTTTTCGTCTTTTCCCCTGTTGCGTGAGAAGGCAGGTGTCAAACATGAAACGATGGGGATTAATGATAATAGTGAGTTTGTTTCTCGCCGGCTGCACCGCCTTTTCAGCCGTTGGACAGCCGGAGCAACCACAGGAAGCTGTCGTCAAACAGACAGAGGCAAAGCCGCTGCCAAAAGACATCCATCTCGTCGCCTTAGGCGACTCGTTGACCGAAGGGGTTGGGGACGGCGAAGGGAAAGGAGGGTATGTCGGCCGTCTTGTTCCGCTTCTTGCAGCAGAGGACCGAGTGCGGACCGTAACGGTGACAAATTTGGGCAAGCGCGGCCGGCGCAGTGGGGAACTCGAGCCAGTTGTTGACGCCCACCAAGGAGAGCTTAAGCGGGCGGATTTGATTTTGTTGACGATTGGCGGTAACGATGTGATGAATGTAGTCCGCTCGCATTTTTTTGATTTGTCGTACGAGCGGTTTGCGAAAGAAAGCAAGTTGTTTGCTGACCGGCTCGACCATTTGTTGATTTCACTGCGCATCGCCAATCCGGATGCGGTCATCGTGCTTGTCGGTTTATACAACCCGTTTTCAACGACGCTACCGAACATCCCGGAAATCGATGACGTCATCGCCGAATGGAACAAGGCAAGTCAGGTGGTGCTTTCCCGTTATGACCGGACGATCTTCGTTGATATTCAAGACATCTTTACTGATCGCGATGAGCTTCTTCACCGTGATGAATTTCATCCGAACGCCGCGGGGTATGAACAAATCGCCACACGCGTATATCATGCGTTAAACGAGCAAAAAGAGTGGTGGGTGAACTGATTGAAGAAAAACGGGTGAGAATAAGGAGTATGTCGTGATGAATTGGAAACGAGCGTTTTGGATATTGGCGGCCGTCAACGCCGCTATCCTCATCTTTGTGGCTGTTTGGTTGTTTCAGCCGTCTCCACAGGTTAAACGTCCGATGCGCCCACACGTGGAAGGGGCCTCGTTTACCGTGTACTCAAAAAAGGCACATTTGAACGCTGTCATTAACGATTATTTGGCGGAAAAAATGAAAGACCATCCGCTACAATACGATGTTTGGCTTGCCGATCGCGTCTATGTCTCGAGCGAAATCCCCATTTTCGGTCGCGATGTGGAGTTGGTCGTCTCGTTTATGCCGAAGGTCGTCAAGGGGGGGAATGTTGAGCTTGCGGAACCAACGATTTCACTTGACGATTGGAAGCTGCCGGTGACGTACGTGCTTCGCTATTTGCAAAAGCACGCTCCGTTGCCGGATGAAGTGGTCGTTGATCCGGATCGGGCCCGCGTCTATGTGGCGCTCGATGATATTCGATTTGGCAACGGTTATCAAGTGGCAGCGAAAAAAATCGACCTAGCTGCTGATGAAATTGTGTTTACGTTAACGATCCCAACTCGGCATCGATGACAGAAATGAGAGGCTGTTTCAAAAGGTTGTAGTCCCCTTTTGAGACAGCCTCTGTTTTTTTTCAAAACGGTCTAGTCTTTGCCGTTCGTTGTAACATCGTTTCGAAAGAATCCTCTTACTTCAGGAAAAGAAAGGGGAGTCGCTCACACAAGACGCAGCCCTTTCGGGTAAAAGTTTTTTACCGTTCCTTTCACTTCTTTCCCCCAAGCGAACGGATAACCGTCGACGGTAACAAGCAACCAGCCACGGTCGCCGCCGGTCGGAAGCGTCTCTCCATGCCAATATCGGATGATCTCATGGCCTGTGCTTGGGAGATCAAGCACATGGTTCACTTCATCCGTCCGCAGCGCCAAAGCGAGGGCGTGGTTTGGCTCAAACCGCTCTTTTTTCACCTCGCCAAGATGAAGTCCGGCGCGAACCACTTTCAAACCTGACCAATCGGGGCATTGCTCCGGCAGCATGACCAAATGAGAGCCAAAAGATACGACCGTTCCGTGCCGTTCTGTCCGCAGTGTCGCTTGTTCGAATTGACGGTACAACCGAATCGCGGCTTTCGGTGCGTTCGTCTTTGCCCGCCGCCCGTTCCAAGGTGCAGTCGGTCGCTGTTTTTGCAGTTTGGCGATAAAATGACCTTCGCCTTTGACACGGTGCGGCCAAAGACGTGCGGCATGTTCAAGTTCAGCCCGGTTCGTTTTCGTCCACTCAGGCCGCCCGGGCTCTATGCCGCCGGTTTTTTCAATCGGCACCATCCGCAAGTCGTCATACGTCTGAAGCAGCCATTCGATCGTCTGCTCGTTTTCTTCTGGAGAGAACGTGCACGTCGAGTAGACGAGAATGCCCCCTTCCTTCAGCATCGCATAGGCGCTTTGCAAAATGCGCCGCTGACGGGCCGCGCACTCTTCTACGTACGCCTGACTCCAAAATGAAGCGGCCTCTTCCTCTTTGCGAAACATCCCTTCACCCGAGCACGGGGCATCGACTAAAATTTTGTCAAAAAAGCCAGGGAACCGCTCTGCGAGCGCTTCCGGCGTTTCGTTGACGACCACGGTGTTGGTCAAGCCGAGCCGTTCGACGTTTTCCGCGAGCGCTTTAACCCGTTTCGGGTGAATTTCGTTAGCGACAAGCAGTCCTTTGTTTTCCATCATGGCACCAAGCTGGGTCGTTTTCCCGCCCGGAGCGGCGCACAAATCAAGCACCGTCTCCCCGGGTGCGGGACGGAGCGCTTCGGCGACTGCCATTGCGCTCGGTTCTTGAATGTAGTACAGCCCGGCTGCATGGTATGGATGTTTTCCTGGCTGTTCGCTTCGGTCGTAATAAAACCCGGTTGGGCAAAACGGCACCGGGGTGAGGGAAAATGGCGCCATTTTTGCCCATGAATCCGGGCTAGTTTTCAACGGATTGACGCGCAAACCGTTCGTTTTTTCATTTTCGTAGACGGCGAAAAATTCGTCTGCTTCTTCATGAAGCAGCTTTTTCATTTTCGCGACAAATGCTTCCGGCAATCTCAAGGACAGCAAACTCCTTTCTCCATCTGTCGTTATTTCCGCTTTCTTGGCCATTTCACTTTTGGCTCCGTTTTATTCAAGATGCGTCGAATATTGGCGTGGTGACGATAAAAAATAAACGAAGCCAACAATACTACCGCTACCGTCAATGGAATGTCATCCGTGAAGAAGACAGTGTACACGACCGCATACAGTGCTGCGGCCATTGATGACAGGGAGACGTAGCGCGAAACGGCCAACACGACAAGAAATACGGCGATCAGTGACAAAAAGAACAGCGGAGAATAAAACAGCATCACTCCGCCTGATGTCGCCACTGCCTTGCCGCCGCGAAATTTAGCAAATATCGGGTACATATGGCCGACAACAGCGACCGCTCCAGCCAAGAGCGGGTGAACGGGAACAGAAAAAAGCATTGGCAAGCTCGCTGCCAACGTCCCTTTCAACATATCGCCCAAAATGACGATCGTTCCCGCTTTCGCTCCGAGCACGCGGAACGTGTTCGTTCCTCCGAGATTGCCACTCCCGTGCTCGCGAATGTCGATTCCGTAACCAATTTTCCCGACAAGAAGGCCAAACGGAATCGAACCGAGAAGATAAGCGATAAGTAAAATTAGTGCAGTCATCTCGTTAAACACCCTTTACTGAACAAGTTTGTACATGTTTCTATTTTATCATGCACGTGCAAAAACGCTAGACAGGAATTTTGCATTTCAAACCGGCAACCGGTAAACTGAAAAGCAGATGGAAACGAACGGCCAGGCGGCGGTTGTTCGTTCCGTAGCCAAAGCAAATAGAGAGGGGCGACGATGATGATGAAAACGACCGTTACGTGGAATGGAAACATGTCGTTCAGCGGCCAAAGCGCTTCCGGTGTGACGATCCCGATGGATGCCGCGAAGGATGTCGGCGGCAACGATTCGGGTGCCCGTCCGATGGAGCTATTGCTTCATGCGTTGGCAGGTTGCACCGGCATTGATATCATTTTGATCTTGCAGAAAATGCGGCTTGATGTCCGCTCGTTTTCAATGGAGGTGGAAGGAACGCGCGCCGATGACCACCCAAAACGATTTACCGACATACATATTCATTACGCGCTCGAAGGCGATTTGCCGGAAGAAAAAGTCATCCGCGCCATTCGGCTGTCAAAAGAAAAGTATTGTTCCGTCTCCCATTCGTTAAATGCCGCTGTTACGGCGAGCTATTCCATTAACGGTATTCGCGGAAAGGAGACCATCTAACGAAGCGCGGCTTTGCGATGTTGCTGTTTGGGCCGCTAGTGTGAACATGTCCTTGCTTATCGCACCGGCCCTTACAGTGGGGGATGAGCTACTCATTCCTGTGAGCGAGGAAAAGGTGTTTCGTCGACACGAGCGAAGCACCTTTTCTTATTCGAACGCATAGTGACGATGGATCGTTTGGATGGACATTCATTTCTTCAACGAGCCGGATCGGCAAGACGAGCTCCTCATGCGATTTACTGATGCTTCCGCCCGTTTCGTGGGCAATGAGGTCGACGGCTTTCATCGCGGTGGGTGCGCAAGTCGTCTGTCGCTTTGTGCGAGCACTTCTTTTTTTCATTTCCACCGATGTCTTTATCCATTCCTTTTGCGCTTGTTTAGTTGTCAAAACGTCACCAGCTGCTCTTTTGACGCCAGGCGAATAGAGGCGATAAGCGTTTTCCCTTCTGCCCATTCTTTGTTTATCAAACGTCGGTTCCATTGTTCAAACGATGCGCTGCCTTCATCTTCGTCGTAAGTGCGATACTTGATCAGCGAATGGTCAGCTAAACAGGCGATAACACAAGCTTGGTTTTGATGCCGATACTTTTTGCTGACATCCAGCTGCCAAGACGGTATACCGCTTCATCTAGACGATGAATACACAGTGACAGTCAACAGCTTCCTTGCCAATGGCTTCGCTATGTTGACCGAAAGGACCACACGCCAAGTAGGTTAATTTGATTATTCTTGTCGTGTGTATTCGGAGGAGGAGTCTTTTTCGGTGCGGATTGAGGAGCAAACCACCCTGCTTTCATAACAGAACGAAATGGGGAGGACAGATTGCTTGTAATAATGAAGAAAACGGTATCCCCAATGAGCGGGGACACCGTTTCTTTCATCATGGCGTAAAACGGCTTTTGGACGATAGGCAAACGAACCATAGATTAGGATGTTTTTTGTTCGAACAGCTTGATGATCTCCACGATCACTTCGGCGGCTTTCACCATCGTATCGACGGAAATGTATTCATAACGGCCATGGAAATTTTCACCGCCGGCAAAAATGTTCGGTGTTGGCAGCCCCATATATGACAATTGGGACCCGTCTGTGCCACCGCGGATCGGTTTCACTTTCGGTTCGATGCCCAAGTTTGTCATGGCCTCATGGGCGATGTCGACGATATGGTGCACCGGTTCAATTTTTTCGCGCATGTTGTAATATTGGTCATTGATTTCAATAGAAATCCGGTCATTGCCGTATTTTTGCGCGAGCGCGGCGGCGATGTCTTTCATTTTTGCCTTGCGTGCCTCAAATTGCTCGCGGTCAAAATCGCGGATAATGTAATACAGCTTTGTTTCCTCCACATTGCCTTGGAATGAAAGCAAATGGTAAAACCCTTCATATCCGTCCGTATGTTCAGGCGCTTCGTTTGCTGGCAGCTGTTGCTGGAACTCCAAGGCGATTTTGATCGAGTTGATCATTTTTCCTTTTGCCGTGCCCGGATGGACGTTTTTTCCTTTAATGGTGATTTTGGCTTCCGCTGCGTTAAAGCTTTCGTACTCCAATTCGCCGAGCGGTCCCCCGTCGACCGTATATGCAAATTGGGCGCCAAATTGAGCGACATCAAATTTGTGCGGCCCGCGGCCGATTTCTTCATCTGGTGTAAAGGCGACGCGCACTTTGCCGTGCTTAATTTCCGGGTGTTGAATGAGATAGTTCATCGCCGTCATAATTTCGGCGATTCCCGCTTTGTCGTCGGCGCCTAGCAGCGTCGTCCCATCCGTCGTAATGAGCGTATGTCCTTTGTAGTTGGCAAGCTCCGGGAAGTCTTTCGGCGATAGGATGATGTGCTGCTGTTCGTTTAACACGATGTCGCCACCGTCATATTGTTCAATGATCTGCGGGTTGACGTTTGTTCCGGTAAATTCCGGTGCCGTGTCGAGATGAGCCAAAAAGCCAATCGTTGGCACGTTTTTGTCCGTATTGGCCGGCAAGGTTGCCATCACATAGCCGTTTTCATCGACGGTTACTTCTTCCATGCCGATTGCTTTTAGCTCCTCGACTAACATTCTCGCTAGATCCCATTGCCCTTGGGTCGAAGGGCACGTGTTGCTTTCCGGATCGGATTGGGTGTCGACTTTGACGTATCGGGTGAAGCGTTCAATGAGTTCTTGTTTCATGAAGAGTCCCCCCTTGGTTATACACGAATTTGACAACGGATCAACCGCTCTGCCACCCATGAGGAAACGAAGGCGGTGTTTTCCATTCTATTCTATCACACGCAGTGTAAACGGTAAAAAAGAAGGAGCAGTTGTTTGCAAGAAAACTGGGAGCACGGGGAGAGGACATTCCTCGCCCATTGACGCATTTGACATAAAAAGCGGTTCGTGATCGGCACAGAATCATTTCTATCATTTTTGTAGTATTTGCGCATTTCCTACTATTATGCACAAAAGCAATGGGCTGCATACGCAAATGTGCAGTATAATGAAAAGGACGGGTGTGTCGTCAAGCCTCTACATAATAAGCTCACACCTGCTTAGCCGTCCAGTACAGACAAAGTAGACGGAAGGAGAGGACAACCGATGTCATTTAGTTACGCATCCCATCTCTACTGCTCGAAATGCGAACGTACATATGATGTCGATCACGTGCACCAGCTTTGCGAATGCGGTTCTCCACTTCTAGTCGCCTATGATTTGGAAGCGATGCGCCAAGAAGTGGCACGGGAAGCGCTCAAGGAACGTGAACCGAGCTTATGGCGGTATCATGAGCTATTGCCGGTGAAACATCCCAAACATATCGTCTCTTTAGGTGAAGGGATGACCCCGCTTGTACGAATGGCGCGCCTTGGCCGGAACATCGGGATTGATTCACTTTATATGAAAGACGAAGGGGTCATTCCAACGGGGACGTTTAAAGCTCGCGGGGCGGCGGTCGGCGTTTCCAAAGCGAAAGAATTGGGGGTCGAACAGCTTGCTATGCCGACAAACGGCAACGCAGGGGCGGCGTGGTCGCTTTATGCTTCTCGAGCCGGCATTCGTGCGACGGTGGTTATGCCGGTGGATGCACCGGAGTTGACGCGCAAGGAATGTGCCATCGCAGGGGCGGAATTGTATTTAGTCAACGGCTTGATCAGCGATGCTGGACAAATCGTGGCGAAAGCGATCCGTGAATACGGTTGGTACGATGCTTCTACATTGAAAGAACCGTATCGGATTGAAGGAAAGAAAACGATGGGACTTGAGATTGCCGAGCAGTTCTCTTGGCAGCTTCCGGATGTCATCTTGTATCCGACCGGGGGCGGCGTTGGGCTCATCGGCATTTACAAGGCAATCAAAGAACTGCAGGCGCTTGGTTGGGTAAACGGCAAGATGCCGCGGCTTGTCGCTGTGCAAGCCGAGCATTGCGCACCGATTGTGAAGGCATGGAACGAGAAAAAGCATGAGTCGGAATTTTGGCCGAACTCTCATACGGTGGCGTTTGGCATTAACGTGCCAAAAGCGCTTGGCGACTTTCTTGTGCTTGAGGCGGTGTATGAGACGGATGGCTGTGCGATTGCTATCGACGATGAGGCGATTTTGGCACAACAGCAGATGGTGGCAAAAGCGGAAGGGGCGTTCATTTGCCCGGAAGGAGCGGCGGCGTTTGCGGCGGCTCGCCAGCTGCGCGAAAGCGGTTGGATTCGTGACGGGGAGACCGTCGTTGTGCTAAATACTGGAACCGGATTGAAATACGCTGATATGGTCAATGTCAATCCGCCGGTACTCGAGCTGGGGGAGGAGCTGATTAGATAAAGTTGACAACTAGTCGCGGCAAGTCGACTGTGCGGGAAACGAAAGCACAGCATGTTCGGTCAACTTGTCATCAAGCTGTTAATCGTAGACAAAATGATATGAAAATTGTATACTAAATTTATCATTATCAATAATAAAAGAATATGATTCATCTTCGGGGCAGGGTGAAATTCCCGACCGGCGGTGATGGGGTGGATGCCCCTCAGCCCGCGAGCCGCAAGGCAGGATCCGGTGCGAGTCCGGAGCCGACAGTATAGTCTGGATGGGAGAAGATGAAGGTTTGCCGGCGTTTGGCGCCATGCGCCTGACGCTTAGTTGAGTTCGCCCTTTTTCTCCCTTAAGCCCTTGGGTTTAAGGGGTTTTTTATTGGCGTTCGCTCGGCAGCCTTCTTCTTGTGAGGATGGATCACGAGAAGGAGAGGAGAACAAGCATGAAATCATTCAACATCCGCACCTTTGTGGCTGTCAGTGTCTTTAGTGCTGGTGCGTACTTGCTCATGATGCTCAACTTTCCGCTTCCGCCATTTCCTAACTTTTTGCTTGTAGATTTTAGCGACATCCCGGCGCTTGTCGCCGCGCTTTTGTACGGCCCGCTTGCCGGCGTGTTTGTTGAGCTGTTGAAAAACGTGCTGAACTATTTTCTTGTCGGCAGCGCCACTGGCGTTCCAATCGGACAGATCGCCAACTTCACTGCCGGGGTGGCGTTTATTTTGCCAGTTTCCTATATTTATCGCAGAGCTGCATCAAAAAAAGGCATGCTACTTGGACTGGCGGCGGGAACAGCGACAATGGCTCTCGTCATGAGCGTGCTCAACTACTATGTCTTTTTGCCGGCATATACGCTCTTCCTTGGCGCTCCGGCGATGAGTGCGCCGGAAACAAAAGCGTTGGTCATTTCCGCTATTTTGCCGTTTAACGCGGCAAAAGGGGTGCTCATGGCTGTTGTGTTTATGCTTCTCTTTTTGCGCCTTCGCCCATGGCTGCAAAAACAAGCTGTCGCTCGCCGAGCGGCATAGCCAAACAAAAAAACGAGGGTTTCTGCTTCAAACCCTCGTTTTTTGTTTCTACTGCTGGTTTCATCAGATTTCCTCACCAAAATCGAAACCTTGATATCGATTCGGCGAATCGCTCTTCTTTAAATGGATTTGCGGTCATTGAATAGCCGCGCTCTTCCCAATAGCCTGGCTCGTCCTCTTTCATAAAGCGGATGCCGGACGCCCATTTTGCGCCTTTCCATAAGTAAAACGTGGCTGGTGGAATGAAACGGAGCGGGTAGCCGTGCTTCGGCGAAATGTCTTGCCAATCGTGGTGTTTGTCTTTCCACCGATAGACAAACAGCGCATCGTCACCCATCAACGCTTCAAGTGGCAAGTTCGCGGAATAGCCGAACCGGTCGCCGTTTAAGTAGCCGTAAATTTTTACGTACTTCACACCCGGTTCTAGTTCAACGAAGCGCAAAAACTCGCGAAAGGCGATGCCTTCAAACGTCGTATCAAATTTCGACCATGTCGTGACACAATGCATGTCGACGGTGGAAATTGTTTTCGGCAGCGCCATCACTTCTTGATAGGAGAAGGACACCTCCTTTTTGACCTCGCCGAACAGTCGAAAATTCCATGTCGTCTCATCAAATTCGTACACGTCCCCTTCATGTAAAATCGGCCATTTTTCCGTCTCGAACTGGCCGGGAGGGAGTTGTTTTGCCATCATACGCACTCCTTTGGAAATAGAATGTTTTCTTGCATTTAATGATACGAAAGGAAAGGGAGAGGATGCAACGAGAGAAGGGAAAAAACGAAACGCGAAACAACATCGTCATCTTATCGCACGCTCTTTCATTCGCCCGCAAGAATAATTTTTTCCTTTCATGCACATCGTATCCAATAGGGCTTTTATGACCAAACCCAGAGGAGTCAGGAGCGTGATGCCGATGGATGAACAAAGAGAACGACGGTTTTTGCTTTTAGCGCTTGGCGTCATCGCCCTTTATGTGTCCCCGCTGTTTATCCTTGGTGAGAATGCGCATATTCGTGTCCACGATAATTTGGATTCCAACATCGCCTGGTATAAAGTGCTTGCTGAAAGCGGGCAAATCACCGGACCGCTTGATGCGAAAATTCCGCAAATCGCTAATGGTGAATTATCGAGAAACGCGCTCGGATCCGAGTTGACCGGCATCGTCTGGCTGCATGCCTTTTTTCCGACGATGATCGCTTATGCACTTAGCCAAACGATCACAAGAGTTGTGGCGTTTGTCGGCATGTATTTGCTTTTGAAAACCCATATTTTGCCCGAGCGGCGCTGGATGGCTGTCCGCATTGGGGTGGCGCTGGCGTTTTCCCTCACACTTTTTTGGCCGTCAGGGATGTTAAGCACGCTAGGCATGCCGCTTGCGCTCTGGGCGTTTTTGAACATTCGAAAGGGGGAGCGGTCTTGGAAAAATTACGCGGTGCTGACGCTTCTCCCGCTTTATTCAAGTTTTGTACTTGGTTTCTTTTTCTTTCTTGCCGCCATGGGCGCTCTTTGGCTTTTGGATGTACTGCGCGGAAAGGGATGGAACATCCGCTTTTTCGCTTCAATTGCCTATATGACGCTGCTTTATTTGCTTGTCGAGTACCGGCTTGTTTATTCGTTTTTATGGGAAGATGAACCGACGAGCCGGGATGAGTATTTCCATGCACGCTTGACGTTTTGGCATTGTGTCCGTTTAACATGGAAAAACTTTATTCTCGGCCATCACCACGTCATGACTGAGCATACGTTTTTCATTTTGCCGGTCTGGTTCATCGCTTTGTTCATAGTTTTCGCCAAAAGACGATGGAAAGAGGAACGGCTGTTTCTTTTCTTGTTCGGTCTTAACTTTGCGCTGTCGGCATGGTACGCCTTTTGGTTTTATAAAGGGTGGCTGCCGCTGACCGAGCGGTTTCATTTTTTGGATACGTTTAATTTCGCCCGTTTTCATTTTTTGCGTCCGCTCATCATCTATGTGCAATTTGCGCTGGCGTTGAAAATCGTGTGGCAATACAGCGGAAAGGGGAAAACGTGGGCGAAACGGTTGTTAGCGGCGCAAATGATTCTCGTGTTTTTCATTAACGAGGAAATCGTCTTCCGTTATGAACCGACGGTGAAACAATTTTATGCGGAAGAACAGTTTCAACAAATCAAACAATACATCGGGCTTCCTGTGTCCGATTACCGCGTCGTAAGCATCGGCATTCATCCGGCTATTGCTCAATACAACGGGTTTTACACGCTCGATACGTACAACAACTTTTACCCGTTGTCATACAAATACGAGTTCCGTAAAATCATTGAACGTGAACTGGCCAAAAGCAAGACGATCCGTACGTATTTTGACGAATGGGGCGGGCGTTGCTACATCTTTACGGCGGAGCTTGGCAAACGGTATATGTTTACGAAACAGTCGAAAAAGCGGCTGAAGAATTTGCAGCTGAATACAGAACAGTTGAAAAAAATGGGCGGCCGCTATATTTTCTCGGCCGTTCCGATCGATAATGCAGCTGAGAACAGGCTGACGCTTGAGCGTGTGTTTACTTCCGACGAATCAGCATGGACGATTTACTTGTATAAGGTGAATTGAAAACAGCGGCTTTTCCTGAAGGCAAAAGCCGCTGTTTTATGAGCTTAGCTGCGGTGATGATCCAATCGCGCAAGCTGCCTGTCATGCCACTTTGAGAGCAGCCATAGGGCAATCATTGTCCCGATGAGTGTACATAACATATCCCATTGTGTATCCCAAATATTTCCTTGCATCCCCAAAAAGTCCTTTGATGCCTTTCCACCTTTAAAGATGATCGAGACGAGCCATTCGATGATCTCATACAGGGCAGCGATAGCGAGCGACATGCCCGTGACGATGATGAAAAGCCACGCGCCGCGCGGCAACGGCGTTTTCCGCAGGAGGAGCTCTCTGAGAACGATAGCGAACATCCCTTTGAGGAAATGGCCAAATCGGTCGTAATGGTTGCGTTCCAAATGAAATACATCTTTGATCCAGTTAAAAAAGGGAACTTTGGAATAAATATAATGACCGCCAATAAACATGATGATCACCAATATAGCAATGATGACATATGACATCGTGGTCAACCGAAAGCGTCGGTATAGGGCGATTACAATCACAAGCCCAATCAGCGCCGGGGTGACCTCGAGCGCCCACACTGCATAGCTAGTCGGACGAATGGCCGACCAAACGAACACAGCGGCAACGACTAGCAACAACAGCCCATGAACGCGGGGTTGTTTTGCCTGTTCCACTTGTTTTCCTCCTTGGCAGAGCAAGATGAGTCTACTGTCATTATTCGGAAAATCGCCGATTTTATACGAAGCATTTTCACACGAAGAAGAACTACACCAATTTTGTACCGAAAAAATGAAAGAAAGAAGGGAGAAACCATTCACATCCACCGGTTTCGCGGGATATGGCTAGCTGACGATGAATACAGAGTCAACGATGATGAGCTCAGAAAAAATATGGAAGAATATAGGCGGACGAAACAACGTTTTTTCGAGCTCCCGGCGAAAATAGACAAAGTTTAGTGGCTATCAAAATAGAGATGGATGTCATGATGCGCTGTTGTCAAACGGGTTGAGGATGCCACAATGCCTATAGATAGGGAAACGTTCCTAATTTTTCAACAAGCATACGAATGTATATTCGCATTTGATTGATTCGATGGTATAATGAAACATGCACAGCCATATGCAGGGTGGGCAGTGGCCACTCCCTAAACGAAAGGGGGTGGTGTTGGTGATGACGATTGCCGATGCGCTGACGCTCATGATTGCGTTTGCGTCACTCATCGTCGCGGTGATCGCCGTAGCAAAAGACAAAAAATAACCCACCCTGCTAGGCCGAGGCGAGGGTAGGTTATCATGCCCAAAGCTTGAGCCACTGCACTTCTTGCAGGGCTGTGCATGGACAGGGCATTGGTGGCCGCCAATGTCCCTGTTTTCATTTTACGCTATCTACCTTTTATTATACGCAGGTGGCCATGGCCATGGCAAGAAATGATTTGTGCATGAAAAGGGGAGAATGTACATCTATCGGCTGGATCATTTGAGTAAATAGATGTAAAAGGGGGGAAGCTACTTTGAAAAAAGCTTCTCTACTCAGGCTAATATAGCGAAATATTTTGGATAAAATTAACTGGATTATAAATATTGACTTAGAATCAGTTCATAAGTATAATAAAAATTGTCGCTTCGTTAGATGAGGGTGAAGCAAAAGAAAACAACGAAACATGGTCTTTAATAAAAAATAAACCTTGACAAAATAAATATTTTATCTATATAATAAAAACTGTCCGATTTTGAAGTTTTGGTTTTATGCGAAGATTGATTTTAAGAAAAAACGCTTGACATCTGTTGGAAAAATGATATATTAGTAAACTGCTTGAGGTTTTGCTTGTGTCTACGCCTACAAGCAGGAACAGGAAAGGTCAGTTTCTCGACAAAAGGTTGCGAAAATGAAAGTTCAAGAGATAGTTTTGTTTCTTGAAAGTTGAACGGAACAAAACAAAAAAAGAATAAAAAAACTATTGACAATAAATCAAAATCATTTATAATAAATAATGTCGCCATTGCCTAGTGGTGATAGCGGAGAGGAAACACCCGTTCCCATCCCGAACACGGAAGTTAAGCTCTCCAGCGCCGATGGTAGTTGGGGCCAGCGCCCCTGCAAGAGTAGGTCGCTGCTAGGCATAGAATACGGAGTATTAGCTCAGCGGGAGAGCACCACGTTGACAGCGTGGGGGTCACTGGTTCGATCCCAGTATACTCCACCATCATGGGGCGTTAGTTCAGGGGGAGAACGCTTCGCTGGCAGCGAAGAGGTCAGGGGTTCAAATCCCCTACGCTCCATTGATTATGCGGTCGTGGCGGAATGGCAGACGCGCTAGGTTGAGGGCCTAGTGGGGGCGACCCCGTGGAGGTTCAAGTCCTCTCGACCGCATCGCTCCAAATAGTTACGGAGGAGTACCCAAGTCTGGCTGAAGGGGTCGGTTTCGAAAACCGATAGGGGTGTCACAGCCCGCGGGGGTTCGAATCCCTCCTCCTCCGCCATAAATTCATCAACAATGAGTCTCCTTCTTAATATTATGCCGACTTAGCTCAATTGGTAGAGCAACTGAATCGTAATCAGTAGGTTGCGGGTTCAAGTCCTGCAGTCGGCATTGTTAATCATGGAGGGGTAGCGAAGTGGCTAAACGCGGCGGACTGTAAATCCGCTCCCTTTGGGTTCGGCGGTTCGAATCCGTCCCCCTCCATTTTTATTTCTTATAAACGGGCCTATAGCTCAGCTGGTTAGAGCGCACGCCTGATAAGCGTGAGGTCGGTGGTTCAAGTCCACTTAGGCCCATCTATTATGATGGACGACAAGAGTGATTCTTGTCGTCCTTTTTGCGTTGTCGAGGCATAATGTGCTCTACCATCTCCATGGAGAATCCTCTGACTTTCACATGTGAGTGCATGGTCTTCATTTTCAGCAGCAAAACGTCCCTTTAGTGTCTGCCATTTAACAACGAAAGGGTGCCCTGTTCAGACACCCTCCCCTGTTTTTTACATCATTCTGAAAGTGGTTTCAGCAGAGAAACTTCCGCTTCAAACAAAACTAGAAGCCGTTCACGGAACGATGGTCCGTTTGCCTAATGGACGTACTTTCCATAATCAGGGGTAGCGATACGGTCAAAATCACGGGCGAGTTTTGTCAACCCTTCGCGCAGCTCTTTGCCGGCGACAGGAGCACCGTGCCCGGTGATGGCGACTGACGGAAAGAGTGCGGCTAACTTGCGCACGGATTCGCGGGCGGCGGGCCAGTCGATTGTATAATAGCGTGGCGGGCCGTTAATTTCTGTTTGTTGGGTCAATACTTTATATAACGAGTCTTGACGGACGGTGACGAACGCATCGCCCGCGATTAAGGCAGCGTCGCGTGAACGGAATAAGGAAATGTGTCCCGGAGTGTGCCCCGGTGTGTGTATCCAACGGAACTCTGGCAAGTGCGGGACGGTGCCGTCCTCAGGAAGCGGTTGAACGCGGTTGCCTAACTGAATCGGTTCGTTTGGGAAAAACGGTGATATTTTGGCGATGAAGCCGCCTTCGACAGCAGCGTCAGGTTCAGGATAGCGAGCTTTTCCGGTCAAATAAGGAAGTTCGGCTGGGTGGGCATAGACCGTAACATTCCAATGCTTCACAAGCTCAACAATCGCCCCCACGTGGTCAAAATGGCCGTGAGTTAAAATAATCGCTTGCGGGCGGCTGTTCTCTCCAAAACGTTGTTCCACAACGGAAATAATGTCATCAGCCGACCCCGGCATGCCAGCATCGACCAATACAAACGTGCGGTCGTCCGGCCGGCCGACAAGACAAATGTTCACGATTTGGATCGTGTGACAGTACAAATCGGGCAGCACGCTAATGCCGACACCGCTTGCTGCCGATGTCGCGGGAATGAAATGGTAGTCTTCTCCATAATGCAGCTGTTCATCAGTCATTGGGACCCCTCCTATGAATGATCGTCCAACGATAGCATGCCGCCCGATCACATGAGGTATACAAAACAGCATTCGATCCGTACGGGAAATCCGCGACCTAGCTCGACAAGGATCATCGAAAAATGGTACGATAAGGAAAAAGGATGGATAAAGGAGGATAAAACGGATGAGCATTTTGAAAAAAGGGTTGGCATTTGGACTTGGATTAGCCATTGCTAGCAAAGAACAAGTGGAAAAATTGATCGATGAGTTGGTCAAAAAAGGGGAGTTGTCGCTTGATGAATCGAAAGAAGTAATCGACCAATGGAAGCAGCAAACCGAAGAGCGGAAAGCGGAAGTGCAACGACTTGTGCGCGAGCAAATCAAACAAATGATTGACAAGCTTGATTTAGCGACGAAGGAAGACGTTCGACAGCTCGAGGAGCGAATCCGCCGCCTTGAAGAAAAGGAACAAAGCGGGCAGTAAACGAATACGGCCTGTCCGCTCGCTTTTTGCCGTTGTAAGGGAGATGGTCGGATGATCGGAAAGCGGATGCGCCATATTGGTCGATATCATGAAATTGCCGTCGCCTTGCTTCGGCACGGATTCGGGATGATCGTCGATGAACTCGGTTTTTCGTCCTTTCTTTCCTTGCCGCCGCGCGGGCGAACCGAACAAGGGAAACGGGAAGGAAAAACGGTCGGAGAACGTCTGCGCCTTGTGCTCGAGGAACTCGGTCCGACATTTATTAAGCTTGGGCAAATCGCCAGCACGCGACCGGATTTGATCCCTCGATATATCATTTGCGAATTGGAAAAGTTGCAAGATCAAGTTCCACCGTTTCCATTTCCTGAGGTCCGCCGGATTGTGGAAACAGAATTGGGAGGGCCGCTCGAGGAGCTTTTTCGATCATTTGACGAAATCCCACTAGCAGCCGCTTCGCTCGGGCAAGTACATCGGGCCGTTCTTCCTTCCGGACAAGCTGTCGTGGTGAAAATACAGCGCCCGCATATTGCAGCGCGGATTGAGACGGATTTGGATATTTTACAAGACTTAGCAGTGCTCGCGGAACGGCGCTTAGATTGGGCGGCGTCTTATCGGCTCACTGAAATCGTTGACGAATTGGCAAAGTCGCTGCGGCAGGAGCTCGATTACACCATCGAGGCGCGCCATGCGGAAACGTTTGCTAATCAATTTGCCGATGACCCGTCTGTATACGTGCCCGGCGTTTTTTGGGAGTATACGACGAAACTAGTGCTGACGATGGAATATGTGGAGGGGGTTAAGCTCGGGGAAATCGAGCGCCTGAAAGAGAGCGGTCATTCGTTAAAGACACTGGCTGAGCGCTTGACTGTCTCGATGTTAAAGCAAATGTTCGAACATGGATTCTTCCATGGCGATCCTCATCCGGGCAATGTATTCGTTCTCCCCGATGGGATGCTTGCCTTTATTGATTTCGGCTTAATGGGACGCCTCCGTCCGAATGTCAAGCATCACCTTTCCTCACTTATCATCGCTTTGATGCGGCAAAACACCGACGGGGTGTTGAACGCCATTTATGGCCTCGGGCTTGTTCCGGCTGAGGTCGATGAGGGGAAGCTGCGCGACGATATTGACGAGTTGCGCGAGAAGTATTATCGTGTTCCGCTCAGCGAGGTGAGCCTTGGCGAAGCGATCGGGGATCTTTTAACGGTGGCGTTTCGGCATGGCATTCGCATTCCGAGCGACTTGACGCTGTTAGGGAAAGCGCTGTTGACGGTTGAAGGAGTGGTGGCGACGCTTGACCCTCAATTTCGCGTAATGGACGTTGCCGAACCGTTCGGAAGAAAATTGCTGAAAGAGCGGCTTCGACTCGATCGCGTGGCAGAAACGGCGTGGAAGCGTGTGGCGGGTTATGGCGAAATGCTGCTTCGGCTGCCGGACAGTATCAAAGAACTGACGAAGGTCATGCGGCGCGGCAAACTTCAGCTTGAGATGACAGCCTCAGACCTTGAGGCGCTTTTGCGCAAACTCGATCAAATTGGCAATCGATTGTCCATCAGCCTCATCCTTCTTTCCTTGAGCATCGTCATGGCCGGCATGTTAATCGCTTCATCGCTAGGACGGCAGTCGATGCTCCTATGGAAAATTCCGATTATTGAAATTGGATTTGGTGTGGTCGCGCTCATGTTCGGGTGGTTGCTTTATTCGATCTTTCGATCAGGGAAGCTTTAGTGCAAAAAAAGGGGGGTGTCCCCTTTTTCTTGTTGTGATTGAACGGTATTTGTGGTGTCTTAGGCTTGTTGCGGCCATTTACGCATCGACTGTTGAATACGGTTCACATTGCGTCAAAAAGTGAACGGCTCTTTTGTCATCAGGAGTTCAGGTAGCGTGATGGTTGGCCTGGATGCGAACGAGAAGGCGTGTCGCCCCATAGGTAATGAACACGATTATTAAGTCGATAAGGAAAAGATGGAACTTGCGCAACCCTCCGTGCAATTCAAGCAAACCAAGCCACTGCTCAAGCGAAGCGAGTCCGAAAGCAAATATTGCGCTTAACAATATCGTATATAAATAAAAATTTTTGTTGTGGTTCGTACAATATTGATAAAGCAACAAAAAACCGACGGGCAACACCGAGGCGGTAATGTTTAAGGCAAACGGCAAAAACGGCGTTAAAAAATAACGTGGTGACAAATACATGGCGTTTTCTAAAGCGATGTAAGTATAGGTCCATAATATGTGAATAGTGTAGCCAAAGAAAAAGATTTCGAAGATCCGTTTCCGGTCGACGGTGAAAAAAAGCAACACTAAAGGAACGATGAGAAAAGTGAAGATCAGCCAAAACGGCCACGTTCCAACGCCGGAGTAGTCGCTCCAATACGATTGGAGTAGCCTGTGCAGCTGTTCGCGTGTTTGGTCGATTTCTTTCCAATATGCTTGATAATTCACGAACAACCCTCCCTTGTCTTTGCTTAGCATCTCACATAGTTGATCGAGATATGCGGAAAACGTCTACCTTCGGCGGCGGAAACCATGGAAAAGAGGAGGGAGCTGTTTTAGACGCCGTTATTTCGGGGAAGATAAAGGACAACTGTGTGTTGCCGGTTCGTTGGGACTACGCCTATCGTCGCGTAGGAAAGACCGATGATTTTTTCTTATTTCCCATGAGCACGGCAGGATTTTCATTTCTAGACGGCGAAACTAGTACGACGAGTAAAGGGAATGAAGGAAGGAGAGAACCCGATGTCCATTGTAAACCCAAGCCGGGACGAGATCGGCGATATTTTGCGGAAGGCGAAGCGAATTGCGGTAGTCGGTTTGTCCAACAACCCGGAGCGCGAATCATACATGGTGACGAAAGCGATGAAAGATGCCGGATACGAAATTATTCCTGTCAATCCGATGATTGATGAATGGGAAGGCATTCCGGCGGTGGACAAACTGACAGATATTCAAGGGCATGTTGATATTGTTAATGTGTTCCGCCGCTCTGAACATCTGCCGGAACTCGCCCGCGAGTTTGTGCAAATCGACGCTGACGTGTTTTGGGCTCAACTTGGCGTCGTCAACGAAGAAGCGTACCGCTTTTTAAAAGAAAAAGGCTATACGGTCATTATGGACCGCTGCATTAAAGTGGAACATGCGCTCACGAAGCGCGCGTAACGAACGAAACGACCATCTTCTCCGAGATGGTCCTTTCGTTTTTTCGGCGCATTTGTCCGATTTTGTCAGGCGTTGTCAAAAGACAATGGACAGCCGGGTATTTTATGGTACAATAAAACAGAAACAGATGTTCTTGTTTTGGCAGGAAGGGGTGGCCTTGTGGCAAAACGAACGGTATACGAATATAACGAAGATGCGATTCAAGTATTAGAAGGGCTTGAGGCGGTGAGAAAGCGGCCGGGCATGTACATCGGCAGCACTGACAGCCGCGGCCTGCATCATCTTGTCTATGAAATTGTCGACAACTCCGTTGACGAGGCATTGGCTGGATACGGAAATTACATTCTTGTTCAAATACATAAAGATAACAGTGTCACCGTTTTGGACGAAGGGCGCGGCATGCCGGTCGGAATGCATAAGCTCGGCAAACCGACGCCGGAAGTGATTTTGACTGTGCTGCATGCCGGCGGTAAGTTCGGTCAAGGCGGGTATAAAACGAGCGGTGGTTTGCACGGGGTCGGGGCATCAGTCGTCAACGCCCTATCCGAATGGCTTGTTGTCACGATTCATCGCGACGGCTTTATCTATCGGCAACGGTTTGAGAACGGCGGCAAGCCGGTGACGACGCTTGAAAACATCGGAACGACAAACAAAACCGGGACAATCATTCAATTTAAGCCTGACCCGACGATTTTCAGCACAACGGTGTTCGATTATGAAACGTTAAGCGAACGGCTGCGCGAATCGGCGTTTTTATTAAAAGGGCTGAAAATCGAACTTGTCGATGAACGGACCGGCATGCGCGAGGTGTTTCATTACGAAAACGGGATTGAAGCGTTTGTTGCCTATTTGAATGAAGAAAAAGACGTGCTCCATCCGGTCGCCTATTTTGCCGGCGAGCAAAACGGCATTGAAGTCGAGTTTGCGTTTCAATTTCATGACGGCTACTCGGAAAACGTCTTGTCGTTTGTCAACAATGTGCGCACAAAAGACGGAGGCACGCACGAAGCCGGGGCGAAAACGGCGATGACACGCGTCTTTAACGAATATGCGCGCCGTGTCGGCTTATTAAAAGAAAAGGATAAAAACCTTGAAGGAACTGATATTCGTGAAGGGATGTCAGCGATTGTCTCGGTGCGCATTCCGGAGCATTTGTTGCAGTTTGAAGGACAGACAAAAGGCAAGCTTGGGACGAGCGAGGCGCGTTCGGCTGTTGATGCGGTCGTGTCTGAACAGTTGACCTACTTTTTGCAAGAAAACCCAGATGTGAGTGCGATGCTCATTAAAAAGGCGATCCGGGCGTATCAAGCGCGTGAAGCGGCCCGCAAAGCGCGCGAGGAAGCGCGAAGCGGCAAAAAGCGGAAAGGAAAAGAGGCGCTTTTAAGCGGCAAGTTGACGCCGGCACAAGGGCGCAATCCGCAAAAAAACGAGCTGTATTTGGTCGAAGGCGACTCAGCGGGCGGCTCGGCGAAGCAAGGGCGTGACCGCCGTTTTCAGGCGGTGCTGCCGCTGCGCGGGAAAGTCATTAACACTGAAAAAGCGAAGCTTGGCGATATTTTAAAAAATGAGGAAATCAATACGATCATTCATGCCATTGGCGGCGGTGTCGGCGCTGATTTTTCGATTGAGGACATTAACTACGACAAAGTGATCATCATGACAGACGCCGACACGGACGGCGCCCATATTCAAGTGCTCCTGCTCACGTTTTTTTATCGCTATATGCGTCCGCTTATTGAAGCAGGGAAAGTATACATTGCCTTGCCACCGCTTTACAAAATCAGTAAAGGAAGCGGCAAAAAGGAAACAGTGGAGTATGCGTGGACGGATGAGCAGCTTAGGGAGATCACGAAAAAAATGGGGCGCGGCTATACGATTCAGCGCTACAAAGGGCTTGGTGAAATGAACGCCGATCAGCTGTGGGAAACGACGATGAACCCAGAGACGCGCACGTTAATTCGCGTACGCATCGAAGACGCCGCCCGCGCCGAGCGGCGGGTGACGACGCTCATGGGTGACAAAGTCGAGCCGCGCCGCAAATGGATCGAAACGCACGTCGCCTTTGGACTCGAAGAAGAGCCAGGTTGGATCGGCTGATGGCGGCTTGAGGCAAGCCGCCTTTTTGCCGCTGAAGTTCGTTGTGAAAGGAGAATGATGATGGCAGAACGATTGTTGGAATTGCCTTTAGAGGATGTGCTTGGCGACCGCTTTGGCCGCTACAGTAAATATATCATCCAAGACCGGGCGCTGCCTGATGCGCGTGACGGGTTAAAGCCGGTGCAGCGCCGTATTTTATATGCCATGTACGTCGATGGCAATACGGCCGATAAGCCGTTTCGCAAAGCGGCAAAAACAGTCGGGAACGTGATCGGCAACTTCCATCCGCATGGCGATTCGTCAGTGTATGAGGCGATGGTGCGGATGAGCCAAGACTGGAAGCTACGTAACGTGCTTATCGAAATGCACGGCAACAACGGGAGCTTGGACGGCGATCCGCCGGCGGCGATGCGTTACACGGAGGCGCGCCTGTCAGCCATCGCCGCCGAGCTGCTTCGCGACATTGACAAAGAAACGGTCGCCTTTGTGCCGAACTTTGATGATACGACGAACGAGCCGACTGTCTTGCCGGCAATGTTTCCGAACCTGCTCGTAAACGGTTCGACCGGTATTTCGGCTGGCTATGCGACCGACATTCCGCCGCATGCGCTCGGTGAAGTCATCGATGCCGTCTTATTGCGAATCGACCGGCCGAATTGCACCGTCGATGACTTGATGACGGTTCTTCCCGGTCCCGATTTTCCGACCGGCGGCATTATCCAAGGGAAGGACGGCATTCGCAAGGCGTACGAGACCGGTCGCGGAAAAATCATCATCCGCGCCAAAGCGACGATCGAGCAGGCAAAAGGCGGAAAACGGCATATCATGATTACCGAGTTGCCTTATGAAGTGAACAAAGCCAACTTAGTAAAAAAAATCGATGAGCTTCGCTTGGACAAAAAGCTGGATGGCATCGCTGACGTCCGTGACGAAACGGACCGGAACGGGCTGTCGATCGTGATTGAACTGAAAAAAGATGCGGATGCGGAAGCGATTCTCAACTATTTATACAAGAATACTGACTTGCAAGTGCCGTACAGCTTCAATATGGTGGCGATTCACGAGCGCCGGCCGAAATTGATGAGCTTGCCAGAGCTGCTTGACGCCTATATCGCTCATCGGAAAGACGTCGTCACGAACCGTTCTCATTTTGAACTGAAAAAAGCGAATGAGCGGAAACATATTGTTGATGGTTTAATTAAGGCGCTTTCCATTTTGGACGAGGTGATCGCGACGATTCGCGCCTCAAGCGACAAGCGGGACGCCAAAGACCGGCTGATTGCTAACTACGGATTTACCGAGGCGCAGGCGGAGGCGATCGTGACGCTTCAGCTGTATCGGTTGACGAATACGGACATTACAGCACTCCGTCAAGAGGCGGAAGGGCTCGACAAAACGATCGCCGAGCTGACCGCGATTCTAGCTGATGAGAAAAAGCTTCTTGCGGTCATTAAAAAAGAGTTGAAGTCGATGAAAAAGCAATACGCTGATGAACGGCGAACGGTCATTGAAGAGGAGATCGAGGAGCTGAAAGTCAACGTCGAAGCACTCATTCCAGCGGAAGATGTCATCGTGACGGTGACAAAAGAAGGATATGTGAAACGAACGAGCTACCGTTCTTACAGTGCGTCCAACGGCCAGGACATCGGGATGAAAGAGACAGACCGATTGCTCGCCCAGTTAGAGATGAACACGACGGATGTACTCTTGTTGTTCACCCGCCGGGGATATTATTTGTATTGCCCGGTGCACACGTTGCCGGACATTCGCTGGAAAGACGTTGGCCAGCATATTTCAAGTCTCATTCCGATCGAGCGCGATGATGAACTTGTTGCGGTTGTTCCGGTTTCCTCTTTTGAAACGAATGAGCAGCTTGTCTTTGTGACAAAGCATGGGATGGTAAAGCGGACGGAGCTTTCGCAGTACCAAGTGCAGCGCTATACACGCCCGCTTGTGGCAGTCAATCTAAAAGGCGATGATCAGGTGATCGCCGTCTACGCGACCGACGGCCGCGGCCTTATTTGGATGGCGACGCATGATGGCTATGCGCTCTTGTTTGCTGAAGAGGAAATCAGTTTGGTCGGCGTGCGTGCCGCCGGGGTGAAAGGCATTCAACTTAAAGAGGGCGATTTTGTTGCCGCGGTCTGCCCGATTTGTCCTGAAGAGAGCGGTTCTCTCATTGTCGTGACACAGCGCGGAGCGGTGAAAAAAATGGCTCTTAGCGAATTCGAACCGACATCGCGCGCGAGACGTGGAGTGATGATTGTGCGCGAGGTGAAATCCAACCCGCACCGAATCGTCGGAGCCGTCATGACTAATGATGGTGAAGAAATGATCGGAATGCGGACGGAAAAAGGGGTCACCGAAACGGTCGATGTTGCTTCACTCCGCTTGACCGATCGCTACGGCACTGGTTCATTCCTCATCGATACCGACGAAGCCGGGATGGTGATCGACGTTTGGAAAGAGCCAGAGAAGTTGTTAGGAAAAGGGGAAGAGGAATGAGGGGGAAACGCCAAGAATCCGCTATCCATAAGGTGAGCCGCTGTCGGTTGAACTGAGGGCCGACGATTGGTCAAACTTGTACTAGGCGGGGATTCATTGACGGTTCGTAGCAAACTTGTAAGGGAAAACAGATGTAATAAGCAAGATCGGCATGTCAAACGAAGCCGTTCAGCTCTTGTGAATTCGAGCGAAAAAGGAGTCCATGCAAAAGGCCATCTGTCTTCAAAAGAGAGACAAGATACAGACTTGTAAAAGTGGTTCACATCAATTTGCAAGAATTGGGGCTGATCCCAAAACGTACTTTTGTTTTGGGTCAGCCCCAAGTTCGTTGATAATCATCGTGTTTCCTCCCCCTTAAAAAGGGGAGAAGCACATCCTCTACTCGTTCCTTCACCAAAACTTCCACCATTTGTTCGTCCGGGTTCGGGCGGCCACGGCGCTTGTCGCTGTTTGACGGAAGGAAAGAACAAGTTCGCGGAACGCTTTCTCCCGCTCTAAAATGCGCTGTTCGAGCTGTTTTCGCTCTTCTTCCTGCCTTGTCTTTTCCTCGTGACAAAATGCGACGACCGTTTCCAAATGTTCATGCAGTTGCTCGGTTTTTTGTTGCCAAGCTTCTTTGTAATCATGAAGTGAGCGGCGCACTGTTTCAGCAGCTGACGTCGTTTGCTCCCCGATATCATCAAGCTTCCCTCTTACTTCATCCATCGCCTGGCGCACGACAGCGACCGTTTCCTGCTTCAGAGCGTCGACGATGTCGTCTTTCATGCGGGCAGCCAGCTGCTCGGCTATGTATGGGGCGCCATGGCGCAGCAAGCGGGGAACATCGATAATTTCCCCTTCCATGACCGCAGATTCCGGGGGAGCGGACGGTTCGTTCGCTTGTTTCAATTCCGCAATGATCTCGTGCGGGCGGCGACCGTCAGCGAGCAGTGTTCGGATATGGCGGAACTGGTTGATAAGCTCTTCGGTGTAAATGCGTGCCCCTTGGGAGGTGCGAGGGATTGTAATCCATTGGGCAAATTGTTTTTCCCATTGTTTCAAGTCGCGGGCTGTGACCCCGATTTTTTTCGCTGCTTCGCGGAGTGTATATGTCTTCATGGCGTTCCCCTCATCCTTTCTTTCCACATTTATGATGGCTATGTTTTATTTTCCCACTCCACAGTTTATTTTCCTGCTGTCTGACAAAACATAACAAAAGAAGTGGAAGTTAGCAAAAAACAAACAATCTTTGTCGAATCGTGTAAATTCTTATCGAAAAAAGACGTTGACAAACTTGTATATACAAGATAGAATGAGTTCAGGATGTATATACAAGTTTTTTTGCAACCGGTTGCTGAAAGCGATTTAACGCAATTGAAAGCGAGAGAAAGAAAAAGGAGGCATTCATAATGGGGGCATATGCACAAGCAGCTGCACAAATCGTTGAGGCCATCGGCGGTAAAGAGAACATCGTCGCCGCCACACATTGTGTGACACGGCTCCGGTTTGCGCTCAAAGACGAAGGAAAAGTGGATAAAGAAGCGCTTGAACGCATTGATGTAGTGAAAGGGTCGTTTTCGGCAAACGGCCAGTTTCAAGTTGTCATCGGTCAAGGGCTCGTTGATAAAGTGTATAACGAACTCGTTGAGTTGACTGGCATTGGCCGGGCGACGAAACAGGAAATTAAAGATGCGGCGGAAGCGAAGCTCAATCCGCTGCAACGCGCCATTAAGACGCTCGCTGACATTTTTATCCCGATTTTGCCGGCGATCGTCACAGCTGGTCTGTTAATGGGAATTAATAACGTTTTGACCGGTCCAGACATTTTTTATGAGGGGAAATCGTTTGTCGATGTGCATCAAGAATGGGCAGATTTGGCGAATATGATCAACTTGATCGCCAATACGGCGTTTGTCTTCCTGCCGGGGTTGATCGGTTGGTCGGCGGTGACAAAATTCGGAGGCAGTCCGCTGTTGGGGATTGTTCTTGGCTTGATGCTCGTCCACCCGGATTTGCTGAATGCTTGGGGCTGGGGAGCAGCAAAACAAGAAGGAGAAATCCCAGTTTGGAACTTATTCGGGTTTGATGTGCAAAAAGTCGGCTATCAAGGGCAAGTGCTGCCTGTGTTAGTTGCTTCGTACGTATTGGCGAAGATCGAGCTGTTTTTGCGCAACCGCATTCCGGATGCGTTTCAACTGTTGCTTGTCGCACCGCTTGCCTTGCTCGTGACAGGTTTCTTGGCGTTTATCGCCATCGGACCGATCACGTTCGCGATCGGGAACGCGATTACGAACTTGTTTGTCGGAATTTTTGACAACGTTCCAGCCATTGGTGGTTTGCTGTATGGAGCGCTGTATGCGCCGCTTGTCGTTACCGGGATGCACCATACATTCTTGCCGGTTGATTTGCAGCTGATTGCTAGCACGGGCGGCACGTTCTTATGGCCGATTTTAGTCATGTCGAATATCGCCCAAGGTTCTGCGGCATTAGCGATGATGTTTGTCGCAAAAGACGAAAAGCTGCGCGGATTGTCGTTCACTTCAGCGGTTTCGGCCTATCTCGGCATTACCGAGCCGGCGATGTTCGGGGTCAACTTGCGCTTCCGATTCCCGTTTATTGCAGCGATGACAGGGGCAGCGATTGCCGGCATGTTTATCACACTCAATAAAGTCCTTGCTCCATCGATCGGCGTCGGCGGTCTGCCGGGCTTCTTGTCGATCGTGCCACAGAAATGGGTCCCGTTCTTTATCGGGATGGCGATTGCCATTGTAGTGCCGTTTGTGCTGACATTTGTTTTCGGCAAAGTGCGCAAAGTGGCACGCTAATGGTTCACATTTATTGAGGTAATGATGCATTCGCTGACATACCATTGGCTGCCAACGCCAATGGTATGTTTTTCATTCATTGTCGAAGTCAACAAACGAGGTGAAGAAACGTGTCAACAACACCGTGGTGGAAAAAGGCGGTTGTTTATCAAATTTATCCGAAGAGTTTCCGTGATACGAATGGGGATGGTATCGGCGATTTGCCGGGCATCATCGAAAAGCTCGATTACTTGAAAGAACTGGGCGTCGATGTCATTTGGCTGACGCCAATTTACGCTTCGCCGCAGCGCGATAACGGCTACGACATTAGCGATTATTTCGCCATTCATCACGAGTACGGAACAATGGATGATTTTGACCGGTTGCTTGAGGAAGTGCATGCGCGCGGCATGAAGCTTGTCATGGATATGGTCGTCAACCATACGTCGACTGACCATGAATGGTTCAAGCAAGCGAGCACATCGAAAACGAACCCGTACCGTCATTTTTACATTTGGCGCGACCCGAAGGCGGACGGCAGCGCTCCGAACAACTGGCAGTCGAAATTCGGCGGTTCGGCGTGGGAATACGATGAACAAACCGGGCAATATTATTTGCATTTGTTCGATGTGACACAAGCCGACTTGAACTGGGAAAACGAAGAGCTGCGCCGCCGCATTTATGACATGATGCATTTTTGGCTGAAAAAAGGGGTCGACGGCTTCCGATTGGATGTCATCAACTTGTTGTCCAAAGACCAACATTTCCCAGACGATGACGGCTCGATTCCACCGGGGGATGGGCGCCGCTTCTATACGGACGGGCCGCGCATCCATGAATTTTTACAAGAAATGAACCGGGAAGTGTTTTCGAAATATGACGTCATGACAGTGGGAGAAATGTCGTCGACGACGATCGATCATTGCATCCGTTACACGAATCCGGAAAATAACGAGCTGAACATGACGTTTAATTTCCATCACTTGAAAGTCGATTACCCAAACGGGGAAAAATGGGCCGTCGCTCCGTTTGATTTTCTCGCTTTAAAACGCATTTTGTCGGAGTGGCAGGTGCGAATGCACGAAGGCGGAGGATGGAATGCGCTCTTTTGGTGCAACCACGACCAACCGCGCATCGTGTCGCGCTACGGTGATGATGGGGAGTATTGGAAAGAATCAGCGAAGATGCTGGCGACGACGATTCATCTCATGCAAGGGACGCCATACATTTATCAGGGCGAAGAAATCGGCATGACCGACCCGAAATTCAACGATATTGGCGACTATCGCGACGTGGAGTCGCTCAATATGTACCGGATCTTGCAAGAGCAAGGCAAAAGTGAGCAAGAAGTACTCGAGATTTTGCGGCGGAAATCGCGCGACAATTCGCGCACGCCGATGCAATGGGACGACAGCTTGCACGCTGGGTTTACATCCGGGACGCCGTGGATTCGCGTTGCCGATAATTATCGGTACATTAACGTGAAGCAGGCACTGGCCGATCGTGATTCGATTTTTTATCACTATAAGCGGCTCATTGAGCTGCGCAAGCAGTATGACATTATTACGACTGGCCGTTATGAGCTGCTCCTTGCCGATGATCCGCATCTCTTCGCCTATATGCGTCATGGTGATGGGGAAAAGCTGCTTGTCGTCAACAACTTTTACCCGGTGGAAACGACGTTTACGCTGCCGGAAGAAGCAGAAGCGAATGACTATACGGGTGAATTGTTGATCGCCAATTATCCGGACGCACCGGCCGATTTCCGTCGTATGGCGCTACGTCCGTACGAATCGGTTGTTTATCTTCTGCGCCGTCCATGATACAATACAGACGGTGATGATGATGCATGAAAACAAATATTTAGCTATTTATCACGATCTTGCTTCCCGCATCCGCGACGGGGAATGGAAGGCGTACGATAAGTTGCCGTCAGAAAATGAGCTGGCTGTTCGGTACAAGACATCGCGCGAGACGATCCGTAAGGCGCTCAATTTATTGTCCGAACACGGGTATATTCAAAAAATGAAAGGAAAAGGGTCGATCGTGCTTGATGTTGGTAGATACGCCTTTCCCGTCTCCGGGTTGGTCAGCTTTAAAGAACTGGCGCAAACGATGAAACAGCCGGTGCGGACGATCGTCCATGAACTGGAACTGATCAAACCGGATGCTGAGCTTAAACAGCAACTGCGTGCAACAAGCAAAGATGATGTGTGGAAAGTCGTGCGTGTCCGTGAAATTGACGGGGAGCGGATTATTTTAGATAAAGACTTTTTCTTAAAAAAGAACGTCCCGCTGTTGACAAAAGAGATTTGTGAAGACTCGATTTATGAATACTTAGAAACCAAACTGCATTTGCCGATCAGCTTTGCGAAAAAAGAAATGTCCGTCGATGAGGCAACCGAGGAAGACCGTCGCTATTTGGATCTCAATGGCGATGACCGCGTCGTCGTCGTTAGAAACTACGTCTATTTAAACGACGCCACCTTGTTCCAATACACGGAATCGCGGCACCGACTTGACAAGTTCCGGTTTGTCGATTTCGCGCGTCGGAAATGACAGAGCCCGGCCGTGTGTGATTAGACTAGGCGGTGACGAATACGTTTTGATGCCACGCTGCGTCTTACGACGCGGCGTTTTTTTATTGTTTGTTTTGATAAAAAATAAAACTATGTTCTAAATAATCAATTAAAATCATAAACAATCACAGTTATGGCTATCCTTGTTAACAGCGGCATCAGAAAGGGGGACGCCGACGTGGAAGGAACATGGTGGTCGCTATTGCCTTTTCTTCTCATCATTCCACTCGCTATTTGGCTGAAAGAAATTTTGCCTGGGTTGGTGGTCGGCCTGCTCGTTGGGGCGCTCTGTCTGGAACAGTCGGTCATTGGTGCTATCGAGCGGGCTGTTTCCGCCATTCTTCGTTCTCTCAGCGATCTTGAACATATAAAAGTCGCTGCGTTTCTCTATTTGTTCGGTTCGCTTGTCGGCATGATGCAAATTACCGGCGGGGTCAAAGGATTCGTCGAGAGGCTTTCCGGGCGCATCCACACGAAGCGTGGACTGCTTTTATTTGTTTGGCTGACGGTGCCAGTGACGTTTTTCATGCCGATGTTCCGCATTATGCTGCTTGGTCCAGTGATGAAAGCCGTGCTTCGCCAGTTTCGCATCGACCGCCGCCGCATGGCGTACATCATCGATGTTTCGACCGAGCCGATCATCGTGCTTTTGCCGGCAGCGACGGCGTTTGTCGGTTTTATGACTTCGGTCGTGGCGGCAGCGCTGGCACAAAACGATATTGGTGAATCGGCATATGATATCTTTTTGCGTAGCTTGCCGTACAACTTGTTTGCCATCATCGCTCTTATTGTCGGGTTGTTGACGACGATGTTGAACATTCGGATTGGTAAACCGCGGGCGAAAAAAGGGGAAGGGGAAACGAATGAATTGCACGGTCTCGGGCTGCGCAAAGAACTGGCACTGATCGCCGGAGAGCCGCTTCATCTCTTCGTGCCGTTAGCGTTGTTGCTTGGATTGACGTTTGCCTTTTTTGTCTATGACGGACGGCAACGCGGGGCAAGTGATTGGCTTGAGGCGTTTTCCGAAGCCGATGCGACATGGGCGATGTTGCTGGCACTGTTTGTGACGATTCTTTTGTCGATGGTGTTTTATTTGTGGCGCAGGCAGTCGCTCTCGGAGCTGATTTATCATTTTTTTGCCGGAGGCAACGAGCTCATGGCGCCGATCGGCATGTTGATTCTCGTTTGGGCTGTATCGGCGGTGGCGGGTGAGCTCGGATTTACCACTTACGTGGCATCGACGTTCGGCACGTGGATTCCGGGGCCGTTCGTGCCGGCGGCGGTGTTTTTAGCCGGTTCGTTTCTGTCTTATTTTATCGGATCGTCATGGGGGACATGGGGCATTTTTATGCCGCTTGGCGTCACACTTGCCCATGCGACCGGAGCGCCGCTTGAGATGACGGTCGGCGCCGTGTTTGCAAGTGGAACGTTCGGGGCATTCGCTTCGCCGCTTGGCGATACAACGATTACGACCGCAGCAATTATGGATATGGATTTAATGGGCTATGCCAAATACAAACTGCGCATCTCTCTTATTTGCGCTGGTTTATCGCTTGCCGGATACGTATTTTTGCCGCTTTGGGCCGGTTAGGAGGAGCAGGTTCCGGCCCATTCTTTTCTAACATTTATAAAATAAAACCATGTTCTAAATAATCAATGAAAACAAAACAGTTGCATTCCATAAGCAAGTCAAGCTATGATAAAAACAACATACTGACTAGTCGGTAACCGAGCGTTAGGGCTTGATTTCACGAAAAAAGGAGTGTCAAATGGTGCTCCACACGAACTCATTCGTTAGGAATCCTCCTAATGCCTTTGGTTGCCCATAGATGCTTCTACTGTTTCCAGAAGCAGCTTCGCCGCCCTTGATCAGCTCCTGTCAAAGGTGTGAAAAGGACGACCTCAAGGACAACGGGGACAAAAAAGAAGGGGAGAGGGAGAACGATGAAAACACATACGATTACAGTTAACCCGCGTTTTTGCGAAACCGATGCGCTTGGACATTTGAGCAATATTAGCTATTTCATTTATTTGGAAGAAGCACGCACTCGTTTATTCGATGAATTGAGCTACGGGGGACAAACTGGTGATTGGCACTTTATTTTGGCGTCCGCGAAATGCGATTTTGTCAACCAAGGGTTTTTTGGCCGGCGACTTCGCGTGGAGACGAACGTTTCCCGCATCGGCCATAAAAGCTTTCAATGCATTCACCGCATCATCGAAGACGAGACGAATAAACTCATTGCCATCGGAGAAGCAGCGGTCGTTTACTTCAATTTCCATACACAAGCGAGTGAGCCGCTGCCTGATGACTTGCGGGCGTTGCTCGCGCAATACCTCGTCTCCGATGCCGAGGAGGCCGTTCGTCCCTTCGGTGCAAAAAACAATGACAACGTTTGAATTGTGTCATCCGCCAACAAGGCGGTTTTTTTGTCTTCATTCGTTTTCTCTGGACCAAACTGCCCAATGGCCACATATGGTATGAGTAGGGTGACTCAGAAAAGGGAGGAACGATCATGACAATTCGCGCGACGATCGGGAGCGCAACATATACATGTCGCGGCGAGCTTGAGACACACTTCCAGCCGTTTCGCGACGGAACAATCGGCCGGTTTCACCCATTTTCTACACCATTTGGTGAACAGCGGCTCATTTACGCCGATTGGACAGCAAGCGGGCGGTTATACCGACCGATTGAAGAAAAAATGGTGCACGAGCTCGGCCCGTTTGTCGGCAACACGCATACGGAGTCGAATGTGACCGGAACGAAAATGACGCTTGCGTATCAATATGCGAAAGAAATTATCAAACAGCACGTTCACGCAGGGAGAGGCGATGTGTTGATCATGCAAGGAGCCGGCATGACGAGCGCTGTCAACAAACTGCAGCGCCTGCTTGGCTTGCGTGTGCCAGAACAATGGAAATCGCGCCTGGCGCTTACTAATGACGAACGACCGGTCGTTTTTGTCACGCATATGGAGCACCATTCGAATTTATTATCATGGGCCGAAACGATCGCTGAGGTCGTAACGGTTCGTCCGACCGCTAGCGGCGAGGTGGACCTTGACCATTTACGCGAATTGCTTGAACGCTACCGCCATCGGCCGCAAAAAATCGGTGCATTCACTGCCTGCTCGAACGTCACCGGCCTAGAGACGCCATACCATGAACTCGCTAAACTTATGCATGAATACGGCGGGCTTTGTTTCGTTGATTTTGCCGCTTCCGCTCCGTACGTCCGCATTGATATGCATCCGGATGATCCAATGGAAAAGCTTGATGCGATTTATTTTTCTCCGCATAAGTTTCTTGGCGGGCCGGGGAGTGCCGGCGTGCTCGTGTTTGACGGACGCCTTTACCGCCAGCATGCGCCGGATCATCCGGGCGGTGGGACGGTGTATTGGACCGATCCATGGGGGCATTATGAGTACGTAGAGGCGATTGAAGAACGGGAAGACGGGGGCACACCGCCGTTTTGGCAAACGATTAAAGCAGCGCTCGCCATTCAACTGAAAGAACAGATGAATATTGCGAAGATGCGCGCTCGGGAAAAAGAGCTCGTTTCGCTTCTCCTGCCGGCGCTGCAGAAAATCCCCGGCGTTCATGTGCTAGAAGGGCATCGAAGTGATCGGCTTGGTATTGTTTCGTTTGTAATCGAAGGACTTCATTATAATCTTGTCGTCAAACTGCTAAACGACCGCTTTGGCATTCAGGCGCGCGGCGGCTGCTCATGCGCCGGGCCGTACGGACATTACTTGCTTGGCATTGACAAAGAACAGTCGGCTGCCTTGCTTGAGGAAGTCAAAAGCGGCAACGCCCTCGCCAAACCAGGATGGGTACGTTTATCGCTCCATCCGACGATGACAAACGAAGAAGTGTACACGATTATTCATGCTGTCCGTCAAATTGCACGTGATGGCTGCCGCTGGCAAGACGAATACGAATATGACGAAGCAAAAAACGAGTTTGTTCACCGTGGCGATGATCGGTATATTCGGTATTTTTTTCTCTTTTAATCTTCGTTTTGGTTATCTTTGCTGTCCTAGTCGTCTGAAGACCAAGACGGCTATTTTTTATCTCCCCGAATTCAGGATGACATGGGCATCGGTGGGCGTTTAAGCGTTTTTGTTTTCACCCTTCATCAAAACCGGTACAATGAAATCATCTTAACAACAAAAGAAGGGGAGAGCGATGAACGAATTGTATCATTTGCTCGTGCGAAACGAGCGGGAACGGGAACTGTATGAACAAGCTCGGCACCTCGCTGAGCGTTTTGCGGCGCGGGCGGCAGATTATGACGAACAGGCGGAGTTCCCGTTTGCTGATTTTGCTGACTTAAAAGAAGCCGGATTTCTTTCGCTCACGGTTCCCACCGAATACGGTGGCCACGGGGCGTCGCTTTATGAATTGGTACTTGTGCAAGAAATGCTCGCTCAAGGCAGCGGCGCCACCGCCTTGTCGTTCGGATGGCACGCGAGCATTCTGATGCGTCTGTTTTTACTCCGCCGCTGGCCGGAATCGACGCTCGCCCGCTTGGCCGAAGAAGTTGTCAAACGCCATGCGCTCATTAACAGCGCCCACTCCGAACGGGCAACCGGCAGCCCAGCGCGCGGCGGAAAACCTGAAACAAAAGCCGCCCTCCGCAATGGCCGCTTTGTGCTCTGCGGGCGCAAATCGTTTGCCTCGTTGGCCCCGGCGTTAGATTACGTATTGATTTCCGCCACCATCGAAGACAGCGGCGAAGTCGGCGAATTTCTCATCCCAATGTCCGCTACGGGCATGCGCATTGAGCCGACATGGAACACGCTCGGTATGCGGGCGACGCGTAGCGACGACCTCATCCTTGATGGTGTTGAAGTCGAGAAGAATGCGCTTGTGGAAATCCTCGGGAAGTCGAATGAAACCGCTCCAGCACAAGGATGGTTGTTGCACGTTCCGGCTTGCTACTTAGGCATCGCCATTGCGGCTCGCAATGAAGCGATCCGCTTCGCGCAGACGTATCAGCCGAACACATTGTCCCATCCGATCGCTTCAACGCCAGAAGTGCAGCGAAAGATCGCCGAAATGGAATGGCGGCTTGCCCACGCGCGCCATTTTCTGTACGCGATCGCTGACTTATGGGATCGCTATCCGGATAAACGAGCCGAGATGAAAGAGGAGCTGGCGGCCGCGAAGCTAGTTGCCACAAATACAGCACTCGAGGTCGTCGATATGGCGATGCGCATCGTCGGCGGGCAAAGCTTGTTTGCTGACAATCCGCTCGGCCGCTATTACCGCGACATCCGCGCCGGGCTGCATAACCCACCCGCTGATGACTTGACGCTCGCATGGCTGGCTAAACGAGCACTATCTCACCACCCGCTAGGCGGCTCAAGCAACCAATAAAAGAGCTTTCTCTAAGAGGAGGCATCAGATGCGGGTAACACAAAAAGGGAGGATTCAAAGAGCCGGCTAAACACCTATATAGAACAGCAAAATCATTTAACGTGTATATAAAAAAGAGGGTGTCTCGTTGTTTTTTTGAGACACCCTTCTTTTTGGCACCATTACTCCTCTAGTGCCGAACGCAAAAATTCCGGCAAGGAGAAACATTGGCGGAAAACGGCATCATTGACGTATTTCGTATCGTTTGGAATCGTCGTCTGTGCCGGGAAATCTAGCGGCCGTTTCGAGCCGATCGTAAAGCTCCACATTCCGCCCGGGTATGTCGGCACGACCGCCGTATACACGAGCACATGCGGGAACAATTCACGAATGTTGCGGTATGTGCGCTTTAAAATATCTAGGTGGAAAATCGGGGACTGGCTTTGGCACACCATCAGCCCGTCCTCTTTTAACGCGCGGTGCACGTTCGCATAAAACTCCGACGAAAACAGCGCTTCGGCTGGGCCGACTGGGTCGGATGAGTCGATCATAATGACGTCGTACACGCCTTCTTTTCCTTGTACAAACGCGACGCCGTCATCATAAATAAACTTCACGCGCGGATCAGACAAGTTGCCGGAGACGGCCGGTAAATGTTCTTTGCATGCATGGACGACCTTTTCGTCGATTTCGACCATCTCGATCGTCTCTAAACGGTCATACTTGGCCGCTTCACGAGCCGCTCCACAGTCGCCACCGCCGATGATGAGCGCCTGTTTTGCCTCTGGATGAAGCTGCAGCGGCACGTGTGTAATCATTTCGTTATAAATATGGCCATCAATCGAAGTCGTTTGCACGACGCCGTCAAGAACAAGCATGCGTCCAAAATCGTACGAATCCAAAATCATAACATGCTGGTAATCGGACGGCTCGGCAAAGATTACTTCTTTGATGCGATAGCTGATTTTTAAATTGTCGCGGTCATCTTCGGTGAGCCAAAGCTCCCCATTGTCCAAATGCACATATGGTGGCAAAGCGTTTCCTTGGTGTTTCATTGTTACCTCCTTAGTCTTGCAGATTTTCTCACACCTTTCTAATCTTAATATATTATGCGAAATGTGGCAAACAAAGGGGATTATCGGCCGGTATCGGATGTGTTCATCCCACCGCCCATGTTCGATGACTGATTTCGTTTTTCCGGCTGCTCCTCGTTATGGCCGCCGCAGCTGGCGCAAAGGCTGAGCAATAACGTGCAAATGATAGCAAGCGGCATCCATCGTTTTCGCATCTTTCCCTTCTCCTTTCGTGTTCATCATCCACTAAAGCGGCAAGCGTGACCGCTATCTGGATAAGACCGCTTCTATTGTTCGTCGCAAAGTATAGATGACGCATATCATTTCCTGCTGGCACTAAACCCGGACCCATCGGTTTGTTACCTAGGATGCAGGGCATAGCCAGGAGCGGGAATGGACATCCCCTGTATGGGAGACCTGGCTTTGTTTTTTGTGCCTGCTAAGCAGCAGGCGGACTGTTTTTGCCTCCGTATAGACGCGGGAAAGAATCACTTTCGCATGGAGCGGTCGGCCAATAATCGGATAACAAACGATAAACATCTCGGCACATAAAAAACATCGTCTGCGACCGCTCAGCGAAGCTAAAAAGCACTGTCTGCAAGGCCACCATCGTGCGATCTATGGGTATGACAATCACTTCTCCGTCCCGTACGGCGATGCTATGCTTGCTTATAGTGTGCCTGTCAACGGGAAAAATAAAACTCCCCGGCATTCAGCCGGAGAGTGTTTATCCATCGCGCTGCTCCTTAAGCAAAGCACGAAGCGATGTGCGATTTTCCAGCAAATCGGCAAGCGTATACGTATCCAGAACACGCAAAAACGCCTCTAACGCCTCGCGAAGCACGAAACGGAGCCGGCACGCAGGTGTGAGGATGCATTCATTGCCGTGGGAAGCGAAGCATTCGACAAGCGACAAATTGTCTTCTGTCTCGCGAACGACCGCGCCAACGATGATTTCCTCAGGTCGTTTCGCCAAGCGGATTCCACCGTTGCGTCCACGGATCGTTTCGATGTAGCCAAGCTTGCCGAGCTCATGGACAATTTTGCTTAAATGATGCTCAGACAGCGAAAATATAGTGGAAATTTCCTTAATGTTGGTTTTTTCTCCTTCATCAAGCGTCCCTAAAAACAAGAGGACACGCAAAGCGTATTCGGTATAGCTTGTTAACTGCATATCCGTTCACAACCTTTTAAGCATGGTCGATTCCAATTGTATCACATCCGCTTCATATGGGGAATTGTGAACAATTTGTTAAAGATGTATTTGAAATATTGCTTTTCATTATCGCTCATGGTTGAATAAAAGATGTATTTTAAATACATGTTTTGTGAGGGGATGGAACAATGGCTACGAGCACAACTTTACACCCAAAAACGATCGAAATTGTCAAATCAACAGTACCGGTATTGGAGAAGCATGGAGAACAGATTACAAAACGGTTTTATGAGCTCATGTTTTCCAATCATCCAGAGTTGCTGAACGTGTTTAACCATGCCCACCAAAAACAAGGGCGGCAGCCACGTGCTTTGGCTGCAGCAGTCTACGCAGCAGCGCGCTATATCGATCAGCTCGATGCCATCTTGCCGGTCGTACGGCAAATCGGCCATAAACACCGGAGTTTAGGCATCAAACCGGAACAATATCCGATCGTCGGAAAGCATTTGCTGCTGGCGATCAAAGACGTCCTTGGCGATGCCGCCACTGACGAAGTGATTGCCGCTTGGGCGGAAGCGTATGAAGTCATTGCTGACGTGTTCATTCAAGTCGAGCAGGAGCTCTACGATGAAGCAGCGGCCAAACGCGGCGGCTGGCGTGATTTTCGTCGCTTTGTCGTCGCCAAAAAAGTGAAAGAAAGCGACGTCATCACCTCGTTTTATCTCAAATCGGAAGACGGCGAAGCCATTAGCGACTATTTACCAGGCCAATACGTCAGCGTAAAAATGTCAATTCCAGGCGAAACGTACACGCACATCCGGCAGTACAGCTTATCGGATGCACCAGGAAAAGGGTATTACCGTATCAGCGTCAAACGGGAAGCAGCGACGGCTGACAAACCGGCGGGCATTGTTTCAAATTACTTGCATGATCATATCCAAGAAGGGGATGTGCTTGAATTAAGCGCCCCAGCCGGTGACTTTACGCTTGATTTGGCAAAAGAAACGCCGGTCGTCTTCATTAGCGGTGGCGTTGGCATCACTCCGCTTTTGAGCATGGCAAATACGTTGGCCATTCGGCAACCTAACCGCCCGGTTACGTTCCTGCAAGCTGCTCTCAATGGCCGCGTACAGGCGTTTGACCAAGAGTTGCAGACCTTAGCTAAAAATCCAGTATTTTCTTATCACATTTGTTACGAGTCGCCGTCAGATGAAGATCGAAAACACCCGCACTTCAGCAAAGAAGGGCGGATCGATTTGGAATGGATGCAAACGGTCATTCCGTCCAAAGACGCTGACTTTTACTTCTGTGGCCCTGTTCCGTTCATGAAAACGGTCTATCGCGCCCTGAAGCAATGGGGCGTGCCTGAGGAACGCATCCATTACGAATTTTTCGGTCCAGCCGGCGATTTAACAAAAGACTAATCAATGGCCGCTCATCAAAAAGGCATCTCCCAGATAGGGAGGTGCCTTTTGTTATAGAGAACATCCGCGCTTTCCTGTTGGCAAGTCCGCCAATTTTTTGTATGATGGAAACTAAATATCACAAGAAACTAAATCATCGCAAGAAAAGGGAGAGAGAACGGATGACTACATTTCGCCAACATCGCTGGCAATCGTTTTTGCAAGGCTACGAGCAGCGGGCTCGGTTGCTGATTTCCTGCCCGGACCGCCCCGGCATCGTTGCGGCGGTGACTTCGTTTCTTTATGAACAGGGGGCCAATATTGTCGAATCAAGCCAATACTCGACCGATCCGGAAGGCGGGACGTTTTTCCTCCGCTTGGAGTTTGATTGCCCGAACATCGCGGGTCGGAAGGAAGAGATCGAAACGGCGTTTGCCCCCATTGCCGAGGAATTTAGCATGACTTGGCAGCTTCGACTGCATAATGAAATTCGACGGATCGCGATTTTCGTCTCAAAGGCTGAACATTGTTTGCTTGAGCTGCTTTGGCAATGGCAAGCGGGGGAACTGATCGCCGATATCGCCCTTGTCATCAGCAATCATCCCGATTTGCGCGATGTGGTCGAGCCGCTCGGGATTCCGTATGTGCACATTCCGGTGACGAAAGAAACGAAAGCGGACGCGGAGGCTGAACAAATCCGCCTGCTTCACGACTATCGGATCGATACGATTGTGCTCGCCCGCTACATGCAAATTTTATCGCCGGCATTTGTCGCTGAATTTCCAGGGCGAATCATCAACATTCATCATTCGTTCTTGCCGGCGTTTATCGGCGCACGGCCGTATGAGCGGGCCTATGAGCGCGGCGTCAAGCTGATCGGCGCCACATCCCATTATGTCACCGATGATTTGGACGAAGGACCGATCATTGAACAAGACGTTGCTCGTGTTGACCATCGCCATCATCCCGACGATTTAAAACGGATCGGCCGCTTGATCGAAAAGACGGTGCTCGCTCGGGCGCTGAGATGGCATTTGGAAGACCGAGTCATCATTCATGGCAACAAAACCATCGTTTTTTATTGAACGTAGGCGGGAGAGGATTTTTCCTTTCCCGCATGGTATAATGAAAAGAAAACGGAATCAAACAGCCCTTTGCTCTCGGTTAGGCGAATGGAACATCAGGGAAAGGAGGAAAAAGATCGATGGGAGAGAAACGGACGCCAAGCGGTTTTCTGTTAAAACAACGTGCGTTTTTAAAATTGTATTTGATCACGTTAACGGAGCAGGAGCGGCTGTACGGACTGAAGTTGCTCGATGTATTGCGCCAAGAGTTTAAACCGCTCGGCTATCGTCCGAACCATTCAGAAGTGTACAAGGCGCTTCACGATTTAATCGAAGACGGCATTTTAAAGCAAGTGAAACAGAAAAAAGAAGGGATGAAGTACCAGGAAGTCGTGTATTATCGGTTTGCCGAGGGTGGGCAAGAAAAAGCGAAGCTGTATAAACGTCAGCTGAAAGCAGAGCTTGACCGGTGCGCGGCGCTCATTCGCAAAGCCATCGAGGACAACTACAGCTAGGGGCGCCCTTGTTTTTTCTTTTTATCCTATTTACATAATATAATTATGGTTTATTTATTTTGTTTTGCGTCCTGACGGGCGATTTAGTAGAATGAGAGGGGAATATGGCAACAGAGAGGAAGGCACACCAAATGAGGACATGGCCCTTAGTTGTAACAAAAGAAATGGAAAAGCGAAAAGAGCAGTTCCGCCACGATCCGGATCAGGCGTTGATCGGAGCCGGCGGGTATACGGCCGAAGATGAGGCAATCATCCATGATGCGGCAGTCGCGCTTGCGCTTGGGAAAAATGTGCTCTTAAAAGGCCCAACCGGGTCGGGCAAAACGCGGCTTGCTGAAACATTGTCCGAACTGTTTGGGCAGCCGATGCATAGCATCAACTGCTCCGTCGACCTAGACGCCGAAGCGCTGCTCGGGTTTAAGACGATCGTGCACCGCGGCGGTCAGGCAGTCATCGATTACGTTCCTGGCCCGGTCATTCAGGCGATGACAAAAGGTCATTTATTGTATATTGATGAAATCAACATGGCTAAACCAGAAACACTTCCGATTTTAAACAGCGTGCTTGATTACCGACGGCGGCTCACCAACCCGCTCACTGGAGAGGTTGTGCAGGCGAAGTCGACGTTTGGCGTCATTGCGGCCATCAATGAAGGCTATATCGGCACTGTGCCGCTCAATGAAGCATTAAAAAACCGTTTTGTCGTCATCGATGTGCCGTACGTGCAAGGAGCGACGTTAAAATCGGTGCTATTGGCGCAAACTACATTAACGGATGAGGCGTTGATCGACCGTTTCGTTTCTCTATCAGCAGATTTGCTGACACAAGTGAGAAACGGGCAAGTCGCTGAAGAAGCCGCCTCGGTGCGTGCGTTGCTCGATGCATGTGATTTGGCGGCGTATATGCCGCCGTTGCGCGCGATTGAACGAAGCATTGTCGATAAGCTAGACGACGAACGCGAACGCGCTGCTGTGCGCAACATTGCTGAAACATGGTTTGACGAGTAGGAGGCGGCGCATGGAACGGTTTATGATGTTCAACGACCGGCCAATTGATTCGTTTTTGGTCATGCAGCTTTCCGATCTCGCTCAAACGCTTGCCCGCGACCGTCGTTGGACGGTGGAGTTTGCCGCCCATTCCGGCGTGCATCTGGCTAAGCAGACGATATATGTGAGTCAATTTTGGGATGTGTATCCACTCCTAGAGAAAGAGCAGGCGATGAAAAGCGATGTGGTCTTGCGGATGATCGGCACACATCGGCATACCGATATAGCTGTTGTCCGCACCTTCCGGCAAACAGCGGAGGCACAGCCGCTCTCTAAACTGTTAAAACAGTTGTTCTCCTTCGCTGAGGATCTCCGTTTGGAAACGATATGTGAGCGGGAGCGGCCAGGACTGAAACGATGGTTTCGCGCGCGCCGTCGTCTGTACCGCCAGTATTTCGCCCAGCAATGGCAGGCGAACCGGACGCGGGGAGCCCTCACTGATCAGTTTTTGGCGGCCATGTACTTGCGGCTGACCACCGATTCGCCGCTTGACGACGTCCCGCTCGCTCCGATGGCAGATGAAGCGGGACAAGCGCGCCTCGAGGCGCTATGGCCGCAGTTTTTTGACGTCTCATCGACAGCGGAAACAGCCCGTTGGACGCTGGCGATTGTAGAGCTGGTGGAAGACGTGCTGTCTAATGACATGGTAAACAACTACACATCGCTGCCGATCGTTGACGACGATGAAGATGAACGGAAGACGACGCTTCAAGATCTCAAGCGAACGGATCCGTTGGAAAATCGTGATACCTCGAATGATTCCACAAACAGTGAAGTACATCGGCAAGTGTTGTCGACCTGGCACCGGGAAACGAGCCGAACGGGCGGGAATGTTCTTCGGTTTGAGCTTGAACGCGGCACCCGCACCGGGATGCTTGGCGACGGGGCGCGGCCGGGAGAAGACGGCGATCAGGCGCTCGCCATCGTCCAAGGAACGTCGCGGCCGACGAACCGAAATGAATATGGACCCGAAGCGCAAGCCTCCTTTGACGATCATCCACCCGCCGGAAGCGGTGCCTTGTATGGTGAAGCGAACCGTCAAGCTGAGCTTGTGCTTCTTCCTTCACCACCGCCAAGCCCGATCCATCTCCAGCAATACCGAACTAAGCAGACGACGGTAGCCCCGTACCGGAAACGGCTTGTGCGGGTGATGGAGCAATGGCTTGAGCATCAACGCAGCGCTTGGCGCACCAACTTGCCCGCCGGGAGGCTGCGTAAACAGTTGATACCGTTTTTCACCGATGAGCGGCCGCGTTTGTTTTACAAAAAAGGCGAGCCGGCGCGGCGGTTTGATGCAGTGTTTGGGTTATTGGTTGACTGTTCCGCTTCCATGCATGACAAAATAGAAGAGACGAAAACCGGTCTTGTTCTTTGTCATGAGGCACTGAAAACGTTGCGGGTGCCGCATGCCATTGTTGGATTTTGGGAAGATGCGAACGAGGCGACCGCCTCTCGACAACCAAACTATATGCAAATAGCTGTGTCATTTCGTCAGTCATTGGAGCCATCAAGCGGCCCGGCGATCATGCAGCTTGAGCCGCGCGAAGACAATCGCGATGGACTGGCCATTCGTTGGATGACAGAGCAGCTCCTCCGTCGCTCGGAAACGCAAAAAGTGTTGCTTGTTTTCTCCGATGGCGAGCCGGCTGCTTATGGCTATGAACAAAACGGCATCATTGATACGCATGAAGCGGTTGCCGAAGCGCGCCGCCACGGCATCGAAGTTGTCAATCTCTTTTTAGGACGCGGTGCGGATGACGAATCGACGCGGCGGACGATCGAAAACATTTACGGCCGTTTTCGCGTCTTTGTGCCACATGTCAGCGAACTGACGGACCGGCTGATTCCGCTTTTGAAAACGTGGTTGCAAAAAAGCTTGTAATAAAAAAGGATGGGAAGCGATGATTAAATTATTTACCGACAGCGATTTAGACGGCATCGGCTGCGGACTGCTTGCGAAGCTGGCGTTTACGGAAGTCAACATTTCGTTTTGCTCCTATCGGAATCTAGATGAGCGAGTCACCCAGTTTCTGCAAAGCGAAGAAGCAGACAACGCCATGCTGTTTATCACCGACTTGGCCGTCGGCAAAGACGTCGAAGAACAGCTCGCCGAACGGGCCAAGCGCGGCGGTCACGTGCAAGTCATCGATCACCACGTGACGGCACTTCATTTCAATGACTATCCGTGGGGCTGGGTCGTGCCGACTGATGATGACGGCAAAAAAACGTCCGCGACCTCGCTCTTTTACGACTATCTCGTCCGTGAAGGGAAACTAGCACCAAGCGACTCATTAGCAACGTTCGTCGAGCTCGTCCGCCAATACGATACATGGGAATGGGAAGAAAACGGGAATCTGCAAGCAAAACGACTTAATGATTTATTGACAATTTTAGGGCTCGACGGCTTTTGGGATACAATGAGCGAGCGACTTGCCTCCGGCGAACCGTTCGCCTTGACCGAAACAGAAGAGCTGATTTTGGATATGGAAGAAAAGAAAATTCAGCGCTACATCCGACAAAAACAAAAGCAGCTCGTCCAACGCTCGCTCGGTGATTATTGCATCGGCGTTGTATTTGCTGAGCGGCATTTGTCGGAACTCGGCAACGCCTTATCGAAACGATACCCTCATCTCGACTTGATCGCCATGGTCAATATGGGAACGAAACATATCGGCTTTCGCACCATTCACGACGACGTCAATGTTGCTGAGTTCGCTAAACAGTTTGGCGGCGGCGGCCATCCGAAAGCGTCCGGCTGTTTTGTTGATGACACGACGTTCCCACTCTTTGTCGTCGAGACGTTCCCGCTATTGCCGGTTTACGGCGATGCGGAACAAAATCAGTTGAACCAACGGGACGAGGCCGAAGGAACGTTTTGGACGAATCATCATGGCCAATGGTGGCTGAGCCGACGGACGGAACAAGGATGGACCTTGTATGCCGATGGGGGAGAGACTCGCACATTCCCTGAAGAAACGATAGGGGAACGCTGGTTGAAGCGGCAGTTTGCCGCAGGACTCGCCCACGATGCCGCTGTGCTAGAATTTTTAAGCGCACGGCTCGGGCGGGACAAAGATACTATTCAAGCCGACTACCCAGCAGCCGTCAAGCAATATAAGCAACAAACCGGCATCGAGCGTTGATGCCGGTTTTTATATGCTTGAAAAAGGGCACCCTCTCCCTGTTTAGAAGATTAGAGGAAAAGCAGCTATTTCTCCAAAATTGTCTGTTCTTGCATGTGGAAGAGGCTTTGGCTTTATAAGGGGGGCAAGAACCTAGCTGTAGATTGCATTGCTTACTAGATCATCGGTTTTTTTGTTAAAGAACGTGTTGCAAAACGCATAACGAATGCATAAATGCACATAAAAAATCCACCACCTTGGAAATCATATACAGTGACCAAAAAAAACAACTCTCCAAGGGGTGAACACTATTATGATTTCCAATTGGAACAGCGAACATGCATGGACTTATGAAATTGACCCAATTTTAGAAGCATTATTTCGGTATATCGACTCGCTATCATTGCCGGAAACACCGTATGTGACAGGAAGACCGCCGGTGTCGAAAAAATCGTTGTTGAAATGTTTCTTTTTGAAAACCTATTTTTCCATTGATTCCTTGCGAAAATTAGTGCGCATCCTGCAGCGTTTTCGCTGTTTTCAACGGGCCTGTGGGCTTGGTGAAGTCCCTCACCTTTCTACGTTTTCCCGTGCGGCGAAGTGGTTTCGGGAACAGGGATTTCCTGTTTTTCATGCACAGCTGCTCAAAGATCTAGAAGTACGTTATCCGCAAATCGTGCTGATCGACAGCACGGCCCTTCGAAGCAGTCTTTACGATTCACAGGCGAAGTGGGGAGTGTCCACCCGATATCACTGGTTTAAAGGATATAAACTCCATCTCTGCACCACCGCCGAGGGAATCATTTTATCTCATGTGTTGACCACAGCGAATCGAAATGATGCGGCAGTAGCACCAGAATTGCTTGTTTCTTTAAAGCAGTGGGATATCGAATTTGTATTGGGCGATGCCGCGTATGACAGTGAAAAGGTTCGTCAAACAGCAGAGCAGTCAGGAATCCTATTCATTTCCCCTATCAACCGCCGCAATAGCGAGGAACGAAAAGATGCCTATGGCCGGGTTCTTCCTGTCTTTTTGAAAACGAGATTTGGCCAATGGCTGTTTGGACTTCGTCGTGAGATTGAACGAGTATTTAATGAGTTAAAGAGTGACGGGTTGGAACAGCCAAGATGGTATGGATTTCATCGATATGTACTGCATGTGTTATGTTGCATCCTTATGCATAACTTCGAGTTTTTACTCTAGTTTTGCAACACCATCTTAAAGAAAATGTTAACGTAATTGTAACAGTTTTTGTGTTTAGGAAAAACAGTCTTTGATATAATAAGTACATAGGGAGGTGAAGAAGATGAAACAGTATGTCTTTTCCTTTCACACAGAGCAAGAAAAGGCGTCTGTATGGGAAGAAGCCATCTTAGCGTCCGGAATGATGGAAGCCTTTTCAAAAGCCCAACGGCTTCTTATGAAATATAAACAGGAAAAAGGCGTGCCGATTCGCATTCGATATAAAGGTGTCCGCTATCGTTATACTGATATTGCGTAACGTTGAGAGTCAAAATAAAGAAAGGATGGAAACATGCTTTCCTTGCGACAATCGACACGCAACGGGTAACGTGCAGTGTTTCTTGAGTCATTCGAGAACACTGCACGTTTTTATTGTACTCGTATGCACAAAGCGGCATGATAGTCGCATTCTTGTCGATTCCAAAACAAGATCGTGGCGATTGTGTTCGTCTTGCTGAACCGGCTATCCTCGCAAACATCTCATCATCTTTCGGGCAATGAGTGACGACGATATGCGAACCATTTATCAGGGACCAGACGAAACAGAAACACGAGCTGAAGCGAAAGCGGAGGACGTCGTTGCTCGCAAAGCGGCACACGCTGTCTAAGCGCCCCTTATCTCATCCCGTTGTACCGCAAAATAGGGGGAGGGATGAACTTTACTCCGGCTGATTATCCTGCATAATCAAGCAATATGACTGATCCGTTTTAACTGGCATCGCTTTCAACTCAGCAAGGGGATATATCGAAATAAACACGCCAACGGTCAAACGATCCGGAAGATGCGGCGGATAAAATAAAATCGTTCTGGTACCAATCATAAGCGACACAAAAGCTGAATCGACGACTCTTAATTTTCCGGCCCAACACTTCTTGTCCAACAAATACGGACAAGTTCTCATCGTCATCCCAGATTTGTTTGCCATCACGCACATGCACAAAGATAATTGGTTTATATCAGAGGACCATTTTTTGTTTCTGTCTCACTATCATGAGATTACTTATTATTGAGACAGTCACCCCAATAACTTCTCATAATTTATATTATGTTAACTTATTATTTTCCCGAAATATCAAGAGCTCTTCCCTCAAGTGCCCATAAAATCAATTATCCGGAACTTGTTAACCTAATTTTTGCGTCTATCAATTTTAAACGAATTATCATTGTGGTTTACCGATTATCATTGGTCGTTGATGATCAACTGGAGGTGTTTTTTTATGTTGTTTCGACAAGCCATTGATGAATTTCTTTTGTATTTGCAAATTGAAAAAACTATTCACTTAACACCACACCGTTGATGGTTATGCGTATGATTTGAGATGTTTCGAGAACTTCTTAGTTCAACATGGTTATTCTGTACAACTTCATGACATTACAAAAACGCATGTTCGTCGCTTCATCCAGCATCAGATGACAAAAGAACATGTCAAGCCTCGAACGATCTATCGGAGAGATACTCCTAAAACGGATAGTAAATTACCGACTTATATGTCTTTGTCTGAACTCCGAAAGCTGTTTCATTTTTTGGAGCAAGATAATAGCCGAATGGCGATGCGAAACCATCTTCTATTTAAACTGTTAGCCACTACGGGTATGCGAAGATCTGAAATTGTTGAACTAACTTGGGAACAAATTGATTTATCTAACAACACGATACGTATATATGGGAAAGGAAAAAAAGAGCGCTTACTCCCCCTTCATCCCATGGTTGTCCCTTTAATGAAAAGCTATATGGAAAGTTTAGAGGAATATCAGCTCCATCCTTCCCAACCGGTATTTCTAAATAAAAACGGCAAAAAACTGAATCCGCGTGGTTTACATAAGATATTTAAAGAAATCTTACAAAAAGCAGGTCTGCCACCTCAACGGTTCTCACTCCATCATTTGCGGCATACGTTTGCTACCTTGTTGATACAAGAAAATAAAGAAAATGTTGATTTGCGTACCGTACAAGAACTACTCGGTCATGAAAGTTTAGTCACGACGCAAGTATATACGCATGTTGACTTTGAGCAAAAGAAAAAAGCGATTGAAACATTTAACATATTTTGAAACCTGCTTAGTACGGAAATAACTACCCTAGCCGGGTAGTTATTTCCCCATGTGAATATGAGTTGGCGGATACAAAGGCACTGGATGCGTGAGATCGTATGGCATTGGGTGCATTCCATGAGTTTGCTGATAAGGCATTGGAGCATGTGGAAAATACCCTTGCTGCGCCATCACAATCTGATTATAAAGTTCTGGTGCTTTAAATGTGAAATAATCAGAATAATTATTCCCTGATTCCTTAAGTATTTTTTGCTGTAATGCTGTAAATGCATACTTTACGAGATGTTCTTTAAACAGATTGATGTAATTTTTGTTTTTCAATTGATTTGAGAAGACGTTTGGTAACTCTACGTAAATTTCCTCTAAATTGAGAGTAATATTATAATTTGTCTCAAGTTCCATCGCAGTTTCAAAAAGCGTTTCGATTGTTACTTGAGCCGCTCGAATTTCTTTAATGTACTTTGCATCACTTAAAATATAATGTTGTAGAGCACCTAACTCATATTTGGAATGTCCAAGCAGAAACCGGATGGCATCATCTGAGACACCCATTTCATGCAACAAAGTAGAAAGAGTGTATCTCAATCCATGTGGTGTGAAATGTTTCTCGGTTTTATGAACTATTTTTTCCCCTTTTCTTTTTCTCTTCCCTTTTGTCTGACCCCTATCCTCTGGATTTTTGTATTCTATTCTTATCCACCCAAGATGCTCACATACTTTATCAATCACATAATTCATTTGTTTGTTAATCAGTGGTTTTCTTCTTAAACCATACAACAGCGCATCGTCTGGTTTCATATGTTCTATGTATTGCACGAGCAGTTGCATCAGTTTAGGTGGTAACCGGATTGACCCCCTAAATTTGGACACATCCTATCTTATTTTAGGTTATTCTTAAAATTTCTCGTTGCACATCTAAAAGTCATTATCAATCTATACCTACAATTTGACTACGACGTTCAAGCAATATAACATCACGCCATACCCCATTTAACTTTCCTATACGTTGTCGGATACCCACTTTACGAAATCCAACGCTTTGATGTAAACGTAAACTTGGTATGTTTTCAGGGAAAATCCCCGCAGTTAATGTCCAAAATCCTTTTGCTTCTGATTCTTTGATAATGGCTTCTAGAAGTTGTTTTCCCACTCCTTTTCCTCGACTCACATCTCGAACATACACACTCACCTCTCCCACTCCTTCATACACGCAGCGATCCGATACTTTACTGATCTTACACCAGCCTTGAATTCCTTTTTCGTCTTCAGCAACTAAACATAAATTTGCGGCAATGGTCGATTCCCATTTTTCGAACGATGGTGCTGTCGTTTCAAACGTTGCTTGTCCTGTCGCAATTCCTTGCTCGTAAATCTCCTTCACTTGCAGCCAATCCTCTTTGCGAAAGCGGCGAATGTTCATATGAAAAATCCCTCCTTATTTTCATACAGAAAAGGCACTAGGAATCGCCTAATGCCTTTTCCATGTCACATTAGCAACACTCACGATTGGATGTAGATGGGCAACATTCACGTTCCATAGTGGCTTTGTCTGCAATATCTTCGCTTTCTTTTACTTCCACAATTTGAATATCGCAGCAACCTTGCTTTTCTTTGGAATTGCCAAATATAACTTTCAAGATGTTCATGTGAAATCCCTCCCTCTATAAATGTTGATATATCAACGGTTGTAGCCGTCTCAGGGGTGTCAAAAAAATATTTTTCGACAAAGATTCTAACATTATTTCTTAAATATGTGTATATCTTACATTGACTGGGTACGCTTCGCGGCCACTACTGGTTAAATTTGGTTGTAGTGGAGGAAGCGTATGGGATGCACCGTGGATCTCTGCATCGCTGATGATGACGAACCCTCCCATGTCTCTTGGCATCCTTGTGCCTACATTCCTTCGTTCGGTCTAGTCATCAGGCAGAGGCCGGCTAAGCTCCTTTAGGGACTCAAGGTCGAATGGATGATATCGCGCCAGCTTCTCCGTGTCATCCTTGTTGTCTAGAGAATCGAGACTATAGGCATCAAGCAGCCGTTTCGAGGCCAAAGATGTCCTGCATCATTCGCTTCGCATCGAACGCTTGGTGCTTCGTACATACAGCGTGCAATACCTTCAATAATTTTCCGCATAACACCACAATCGATTGCTTCTTCCGCAACGGATTATCAGGACGTGTCGTGTAATAGTCGTGCAGCTGCCGAAACGCTTCGTTGTGGCGGATCATCGGCATCATCACGCGGAAGAGGAGGGCGCGCAACCGCCTTCTTCCACGCTTCGAGATCCGTTTTTGCCCTTTGTGTTGGCCGGAGGAATGTTCCCGCAGCGTCAGGCCCGCTAATTTGATAAGCTGCCGCGGATCCTGATAATGGGAGAAACTCCCGATCTCTGATAACAATTCTACGATGGTCGCATCGCCTAAGCCCGGAACGGTCTTCAACCATTCGTACTCGACCGATGTCTGTACGAGTTCGATCAGCTGCTCTGTCAGTGCCTCGATTTCTTCTTCCAGTTGGCGGTACCGGCGGACAAGCGTGGCAATTTCGATACGGGCCATCTGTTGTCCTTCCGTTACGCCAATGGAGTGTTGGGCCAATTCCATCAACTTCTTCGCTTTCGGTTTTTGTGGCGATTGTAATCCCTCACTTTGCCGGTAAAGGGCCAGCACCTCTTCCAGTTCTTTTCCTGCCAGATCACTCGGAAATGGCGTATATTCCAGCACCGCGAGCGCCATTTTCCCAAATGACGGGAAGACTTGGGAAAACTCCGGAAAATATCGATCAAGCCAGCGAATCATTTGATTTCGAACTGCTCCCTGTTCTTCCACCAATTTGGAGCGAAATGTCGCTCCAACGCGCAGCTCCGCCTCCATCCCTTTCAGAATACGCGGATAGCTGAATCGGCCGTCTTTCACTAACCGGGCAATGACGAGCGCATCTTTCGCATCATGCTTGGTTGGAAGGTTATCGTCCAGCTCTTTCGATCGCTTCACGTGCATCGGGTTTGTCATGACGAGAGGGATGCCTTTCTCATCAAGAAAATAGGCGAGATTCAGCCAATAATGTCCCGTTGGCTCGATGCCAACGATCACCTCGGTTTTTCCAAATTCCTTCATGGCTTCTACGATACACTGGTACAACCATTCCAATCCTTCTCTCGATTGCAGAACGGGAAACGGCTTTTTTAACACCCTCCCTCGCTCATCCACAAAGCAGGCATAATGTTTTTTCTTTGCGATATCCATCCCAACAACCAGCGTTTGATCGGTGACTTGATTAATCTTCTTGTTTGAGATAGAATTCATGTATAGTCCTCCTTGGTATCCAAATTAGGGGTCAATTCGTGCGATTGACACCCCCGAATCATACCAAGAGGGCTTTTTTTATTCAAGTCCCCGAAAAAACTTCTAACAGGAATGCTCCTTAAATGATATAGAATAAAAATCCTGATAACGTTGCCATCGTCATGACAGAGCCGACAAACGCAAAGACCAGCTTCTTTTTAAAGATACTGTGTAATAATGTGATCTCCGGTAAGCTTGCTCCTGCTGAGCTAATCATCAGTGCCATGACAGGTCCTAATGCCATGCCTTTTGCAATCAACATTTGCGAAATGGGAATCATCGTGGAAAGGCGGATATATAAAGGAATTCCGATGATTGCTGCAAGTGGAACAAGCCACCACTTATCACCCCCCATATAGGTTGAAATCCATTCTGTCGGTACAGCACCATGAATAATGGCTCCAATGCCTGCACCCAAAAGCAAATATGGATAAACCGTTTTTATTAAGTGAAAGGTCTCCTGTAAAGCTTCTCTCATGTTTCGTTTCTTTCCGATCTCTACTTCTCCTTTCACCATTACTTGCTTCACTTGATTTTCAAATCCGAATTTTTCAAGCGTGAAACCAATCAGTATGGATAAAATGGTGGTGATAATGGTATAAGAAATCGCTACTTTTACTCCGAGTGTTGCAGCCATGAGTGTCAATATGGTTGGATCGAGCACAGGAGAAGCAAAGAGAAAAATCATCACAATACCGAAACGGACCTTCTGGTTTAAAAGCGATACGACAACCGGGATCGTAGAACATGAGCAAAACGGTGTCACAAAGGCAAACGCGACAGCAATCAGTGCTCCGAATAACGGATGGCGCTTTGTTAACAAACTTTGCATTTTATCATAAGGAATATATCCTTCTAAAAAGTGAATGACGAACGAAATAGCAAAAAACAAAAGAGTTAATTCCAACACAATAGAAAGAAAATCCTGAAGAATCGCTATGCTCATTTGTTATCTCTCCTTATTTTATTTGTAAAATGCAAATATCGGTTTAACGAATAGGCAAGCCTAGATACGCTTGCCTTAAAATAACGGTTTACAACAAATGCTCGATTTTGCCATGCACTCATTCAACAATTTAATCGAACGAATCACGGTTTCTTTCTCAAAATCAGTCATATGGGAAAATACCTCGTCTAAATATCGATTTATTTCTCGATCGATGGTTGTTGCGATAAACTTTCCCTCGGTGGTTAACGATAACGTATATACCCTTCGATCTTCAGGGAGTGGTGTTTTTTTACTAATCCCTTTTTCACTAAATTTTGAATCTGTCTGCTGAACGTGGTAATATCCATTCCCAATACTTCAGCCACTTGTTGCATGGAAGGAGATTCTCTTTTGTCAATTTCATAAAGAATATGGCTTTGAACAAGAGAAATATCTACAGCATCAATAGAACAGCAATTTTTATTCAACAATCCGAAACGACGTGTCATCACTTGAAACAACTCTCTAATGTTTTCCATTTTTTCACCTCTATAATTATTTATATCACATTATTTGCAAATTGCAACTTTTTTGTTTTAAAAAATAAAGAAAATTTTATCGACATGTCTCGTCCTTTGTTTTGTATGAAGTATTTATTAAATAAAATCAGCCGAGAAGATTCTTCTCGGCTGTCATTCAGTCTTATTCGCCTGTTTCAGCAAATTTTTTGATGCGCGCGCCGATTTCATCGCGAACACGACGGAATACAGCTAATTTTTCCTCCTCCGTTCCTTCCGCCTTTGCCGGATCATCAAATCCCCAATGAACACGTTTCACATTTGGTGGGGTTACTGGACAATGGTCCGCTGCATGACCACATAATGTTACTACCAAATCCGCTTTATTTAAAATTTCCGGATCAATGATATCCGATGTCTGGTTCGAAATATCAATTCCTACTTCTTTCATGACTTTTACCGCGTTTGGATTTAGTCCATGCGCTTCAATACCGGCGCTGTACACTTCCCACTCGTCGCCAAGATATTTTTTTGCCCATCCTTCTGCCATTTGGCTGCGGCAAGAGTTTCCTGTGCATAAGAAGTAAATGATCTTTTTGTTTTTCATGTTTCCTTCCACCTTTGTTGTTAGTATGATACTGATTCTGTTTTAAAGTATTTTCGTTGAAACCATAATGCCACGTTGACTAATGCAATCATGACAGGCACTTCCACCAGTGGTCCAATAACAGCTGCAAATGCTGCACCAGAATGGATCCCAAACACGCCAACAGCTACGGCAATCGCTAACTCAAAGTTATTACTGCCGGCTGTAAAGGCGAGTGTGGTGGTGACAGGGTAGCTCGCTCCAAATTTCTTCCCCATGAAGAAGGAAACGAAAAACATCAACACAAAGTAAATCAACAATGGAATTGTGACTCTCACTACATCCAACGGCAAACTTACGATAGCGTCTCCTTTTAAAGAGAACATGACGATAATCGTAAACAATAAAGAAATCAATGTAATCGGGCTGATTTTTGGAATGAATACTTTTTCATACCATTGTCTGCCCTTTGCTTTTACCAACAAAAAGCGCGTCACCATTCCGCCAAGAAACGGAATTCCTAAGTAAATGAACACCGACTTGGCGACTTCCATCATTGTAATATGAACGACAGCACCTTCTAGTCCTAACCATTCCGGAATGATTGTCACAAACACATACGCATAAACAGAGTAAAATAGCACTTGGAATACAGAGTTAAACGCCACCAATCCAGCTGCGTACTCTCTATCTCCATTCGCTAAATCATTCCAGACAATCACCATAGCAATACAACGTGCCAGACCGATTAGAATGAGTCCGACCATGTATTCCGGTTTATCCGGCAAGAATACGATCGCCAACACAAACATAAGAATCGGTCCAATAATCCAGTTTTGTACGAGCGATAAGACTAATACTTTCACATTTTTAAAGACGCGTCCCATCTCCTCGTAGCGAACTTTTGCTAACGGAGGATACATCATTAAAATTAAGCCGATGGCAATTGGAATCGATGTGGTTCCTACCTGCAAACTGTTCATTCCGTCTACAAAGCCCGGAAAGACGAAACCTAAGCCAATTCCTGCTGCCATAGCAAGGAAAATCCAAATCGTTAGGTATCGATCCAAGAACGATAGACGTTTTTTCCCCGTATTATTCATTTTTTCTCTCCCAATTTAATTAGTAGGTTAACAACCACAACGGAGCGTAGGGTTGTTTTCCTCAATCTTACGAATATTCTCTGTTTGATCTGGAATATGTTGCAGAATATCTTGGATGAAATCATATAACTCATTTTGTGGATTGAGGGAATAATAAATCCACTGTCCCCTCCTATCCTCTTTTACTAATCCTGCATCTTTTAACTTGCGAAGATGCTGACTAATAGACGGCTGACTCATGTCAAAAACCTCAAGAAGCTCGCATACACAACACTCACGTTGTTTTAAAATTGCCATAATCGTTAAACGTGTTTTATCACCAAGTAACTTTAAAGCATGTGAGGCTTTTTCTATTTCCACTACTGTCTTTTGCACGGGAACACCTCCTATTCTTGTATGATTATATAGTTATTTACTTATATATGAACGAAAATGAAATATGATACTCCTAAATGTCTTTATTTGGAATTTTGTTTATCTCACACTAAATAAATGATGTCACATCTTTCATATCCACGGCATGGATATTGTAGTATAACCATACTTACTCTTCCTTTAATAAGCATATAACTACATACTTATATAAAACAAGAGAAAAAAACAATTTTAACATAATCTTTACAAATTCAAACGAAAGTATGAAAGTAGGTAAACAAACCGGTCTTTTTCCGTTAATATACGCTGCACGGCTTGATTATCTAAAATGCATCCGGCTCATTGGCAGATTATTATCGTTTGATCGGATACCTTTTTTCTTGATGACTTAGACAGCAAACGCGATTCTTGTTAATTCAGGATCGACACTCGGACCACATATATCCGTAGGACAGCACATTGTCAGGTCGAAGATTCTAATCTTTTTCATTCTATTCGTTTTTTCCTGCCTTTTTAGTTCCCGAGTTCGACAGTCACTAGGCAAACAAAATGCCTCTCGCCCCTTGATACAAAAGGGATCGGAGGCATTTGGGCACACTTCGGGCGTGTATCTAGGTGCGAGGGTGGATGCCTAGAATCTTTGGAGGAGGTTCCAGCCCTAGAGCCGCAAGGAATAGCGCTTGTTTGGCCGTCAGTTCGGTTCGTTGATAAAGGTCGCCGTTTTTTGAAGAAAAATGTCCAAGCATGAGACGCTCGCATTCGTCTCTTACTTTCGGCCACGATTCATGAGTTCGGATCTCCACGATCCGAACCAGCAAGAGAGCCAGCCAACTGAGCAGCACATGCGCCCGGATACGGTCTTCCAAGCGATGATACATGGGGCGCAGCTCGAGTGTTGATTTCAACGTCCGAAAGGCCTGCTCGATATCCACCAGTTGCTTATACCCGAGCGCGACATCCTCGGCAGACAAGGTGTCATCGGAGGTTCGGATGAGATATTTGCCATCGTACGTTTCCGCTTCACGAACCGCTTGCTTGTCGATGCGAAGCGTTCCATCCTTCAATTGACGCAAGTATTTTCCGTAGGACGGATGGGAACGCAGCCGGCAGGTGGCCTTATGATGAGCTTCATTGGGGAGTTGGCGAAGCCCTCCAACTCCTCTTTCAGCGATTCGAGCAGCGTTTCCCGTTCCTTGCGTTGGCGTTCGGCTTCGCTGGGATTGTACACGAGAACATAGCGCTGACGCGCTTCTCCGTCGCCCACGATGATTTCTTTGATATGCAAGTTCTCGCGAACTTGTTGGTAGCGCCCGCGACGGTTTAGGGCCTCTTCGACGGCGGCTTTGCCGGACCGCATTTTTTCGCCGACAATGTAGTGTCCCCCGGCCTGTTGCAAGATTCGCAAATTCTCTTCAGACGAAAATCCGCGGTCCATCACGCTGATCACACGCCCAAGCTTCCAGCCAATCAAGTCTTGTTTCACCTGTTTGATGACCGTCATATCCATCGTATTGCCAGGCCATACCCAAGCGCGAATGGGGACTCCTTCCCGGGTAACGGCCAGTCCAATGACGATTTGGACCAAATCGGGACGCTTATCTTTGGAAAACCCCTGCTTTCGAAGCGATTCTCCTTCTGGTGTTTCGGATGGATCCACTTCGAAGTACGACGAAGTCGTATCAAAGTAAATCAAATCGACTTCCAGGTTCAATAAATCGGCCACGGCATGGAACACTTGGCGTTCCAATTCCGGCTGCACAGCCAGCAGCTCATCCATCGCCCGGTACAACTGGTGGCTGGCGACTTGGGGAAGATGAGGGATATGCACGTCTTTCTCCACCCACTCCTCCATCGCCAACTTGCTTGACGGATGAAGGGCACGATTCGCCACCATGGCAAAAATCAGCCGTTCCAACGGAATCTGATGATGTCGGGAGGCAAACAAGGAGTGGAGAATCTCTCCCAATCCCAGTTGTCTCCAGAGCTGATCCAAAAGCCAAGCGCCACCAAGGCGTTTGCTTGATTGAAACTGAAAGTCATCCGACACTTCTCCTGTCAACGTCTCGATTTCCCAAGCCTGCTCAGGAGAAAGGAATCGCGAAATGCTTTTGGCCAGACGCTCCAAGACAGCGCGATCCACCTCGTCTTCGCGCCCAAACGAATAAATCACCTTCGCTTTCGCATATTTGGCCTTCGGATCCCATTCGTTGTGAGCAAGCTGGAGATACGCCACGGTCGTTCCATCTTTGTTTTTGCGTGTTACTCGCCGTATGTACATGCCTATATTATAACCGATATTCAGCTGTTTTAAAAGTTAAAATAAACAAGTCGTGTGCCTATGAAATTCAGTGTTTTTTTCTAGGATCCGCATCGCGAAATCTTTGATATAACAGCATTTTGGCCATTTTCATTTGCCTAAAATGGCCTCAAAACTGTCGAACTCGGGTGGTCGATACCCATTTTTCGAACGATGGTGCTGCCGTCTCAAATGTTGCTTGTCCTGTCGCAATTCCTTGCTCGTAAATTTCCTTTACTTGCAACCAATCTTCTTCGCGAAAGCGGCGAATGTTCATATGGACCCTCCTTTATTTTCATAATAGAAGACGCTAGGAATCGCCCTAATGCCCTTTACATTAGCAACCCTACTTACGTTGAAATGTAGATGGGCGGCATTCACATTCTATCGTGGCTTTGTCTGCAACATCTTCGCTTTCATTTGAATATCACAACAACCTTGCTTTCTTTAGGAATGGGCCAATATCATTTTCAAGATGTTTATTTGAAGTTCCTTCTTAAAATGATTTAGAATAAAAGTTTGGTAACGGACAAACACAAAGGATGTAATTTTTGCCGCGTTTGGATTTAGCTTGTGGCACTGTACCACTTTCAAATCATCACCAAGATATTTTTTGCCCCTCCTTCTGCCATTTGGCTGCGGCAAGAGTTGTCTGTGCATAAGAAGTAACTGATCTTTTTGGCTTTCATGTTTCATTCCATCTCCGTCGGTAGTATGATACTGGCTTTTTCGTTGAAACCATAGTACCACGTTGACCAATGAAATCATGACAGGCACTTTCATCAGCGGTCCAATGACAGCGGCAAACGCTGTACTAGAGAATGGGTCTCAAAACCATCAATAGCTACGACAAACGCTAATTCAAAATTATTACTGTCAGTTATGTAAAGACAAGTGTCATGGTTGCAGGGGCGTTTGTCCCAAATTGGGCATCTGGTTCTGTATGAGCGATAACACTAATCCTTTTAGTTGTTTAGAGTTCTTTCGTTTAATTTTATTGATTATTTAGCACATAGTTCTATTATTCCATAATTTTGACTTTTCACCAAAATCAGCTTGTCTGTTTCCTTCATCTCTCCCTCGATTTAAAATTCAACATTTGGATATGTTTAAATTTGTACTATTGACGTTTTCTATCACGTTTTCACCACTGGAATATTCACTGTCAATCCTGTTTTCATATATTGTTGACAAAAGCCATTACGGGACGAGAGTAGACGAAAATGCTGACAAAAAAAGAAGGAGCTTTTTAATCAGCTCCTCTAGACCCACGTTCCCCTCTATATCTATCTGCTTTGTACCTCCTCCAAAATACCATCCATTTACTTTAATCAACTTATCTCAAAATTCATCGTGTTCCACTTCTTATTATCATTGGAAATATATACAGTCCTCTATATACTTCTTGCTGTTTTTTCTGCTTCATACTATTTCCTTCTCTTGCGTTTGTTCAATATAATGGATGGCAACTTCGACATCCGCTGTAATACTAATTTCCATGAGTTTTCTTATGGCTGATAGTTAATTCCTAAGCCAAACCAAATCATTCCCATACAAGAAACGATTAGAATGAAGTGAAGAATGCCGCCTAAATAGGAGTGGAATCGATTTTCTTTTAGGAGACCAAGCAAGCATATAAGCAATCTGAACAATGAAATCCAAATATAACGGATATCAAAAACAGGAATCTCCGCTATAATTTGTACATTTAACAAAATAAGCAAAAAATATAGCCACCAGCGTATTCAGTATATTGATTCTTGCTATTTTCATTTTCGACAATCCTCCTTTTGTGCTATGGCAAATTAATCTGACCTGATCGAATCACATTCACTTTCTTCATCTTTTCTAGAGCCAAAACATCTTTGGCAGTTCCCGTTATAGCGATTCCATAAATCTTCAACACGAGTGTTGATTATCCAAAATTAGACATACGCCTTCCATAAATTTGGGCATACTCAAACAAAGCAGCGGCCATCCCGGATTTCCAATCGAGAGGAAGCTGCCCAGAGAAAAAACGGCGAACGAACGAAATGAAGGAAAGAGAGACGTTCGTCTGTTTTTTGGTTTGATCATACAGCCATCGCAGCAACACATACGCGATGAACGCCGCAAACAGTTGGTTGTATACCGCATTTTCCGTCGTGCCAAACAAGGTCGGGACATTCAGATATTGCTTCACCCAACGGAAAAAGACCTCAACAGTCCAACGTTGTTGGTACATGTCGGCAATGGTTTCCGCAGACGCATGGAAGAGGTTCGTCACGACCCGAATGTCGCGGCCATTCGCATCTCGAAAGATCACCACCCGGTGACGCTTGGTGGAGCGGCATTGTTTCGTCCCCAACTGGCACGTGAAGTCGGCTTGAACCGATGAGGATGTGCTGGAAAGGCGTTTCAAGCTTTTTTTCTGATGAAGTTCGATGTTGTCCTTCATCCGAATGACAAAGAGCTGATGCTGCTCCACAAATCGATCGAGGCGTTCGATTTTGAAATACGCCCGGTCTTCCACCAGCACTTGTTGAGCGTTCGTCAACTGTTCTCCCACCGGGCCATCATGACGCAGTCCGATGGTTTCCACCACGTCTGCCGGCAACGAGGATTCCGGCGAATACGCGACGTGCAGCTTCACTCCGGCGCGTTCGCCGTGATACGGCGCCCATGGCAGGCGGTTTTTCCCGACCGTGACGGTCGTCGAATCCACCACCCGAAGCGGTTTGGGAAACCGAAGCGAACGGCGGGTTTGGCGGTTGCACTTGGAAATGATCAACGCCAACAAGCGTTTCATGATGTCATAGGGAACTTCTTTCGCTTTCTTGGATACAGTTGAATAATGGAATCGCGGCAATCCATACAGAGGCCCCACATCGGCTCCGTGGCGAAAGCTTTTCCATTGATGCATGGCGGCCAGCAGGAAGAAGTGAATCAACTCGCGCAACGTAAAGGTTCGAGACGAATCACGATACCCAACCGCTTCGGCAATCAGTTGAATCTCTTCATCCGAAACAAGTTTTTGCATCAAATTCGGGAGTGTGGTATGCTTGTTCATAGAGAGCACCTCCTGGGTTTGTTTGTGTCGCTACTCACATTCTACAGGAAAGGTGCTCTTTTTTCTATACCCTTTGGATTTTATTGGATAATCAACACGCCTGAATCTTCAATTCTTTATGCTCTTCCACCCATTTTAGCCGCTCAGCCATCTTTAAGTCTTTGTATTCCGTTAGTTGTATTGCCCATTTTTCATTTTTGCTCAATAGCTCAAGTCCTTTGACTACTTCTTTGTAATCAGTAAACGAGCGATGGAATACAGAATCTACATGCACTTTTTTGTATGTTAACTTATCAAAACAAAATGCCTCTCGCTCCTTGATACAAAAGGGAACGGAGGCATTTGGGCATACTTCAGGCGTGTATCTAGGCGTGAAGATGAATGCCTAGAATGTAAGGAAATGTATCCGCTTTGGTGCTAATCATGCAATCCTTTGCCATCAAGAATGCGCTGGATATACTTTTCAATTCTTGCTTCTCGCGTTTTCGATTGTTTCGCTCCAGAAAAATAAAGGATGTACGCTCTTTGCCGTCCAGGTGTCAATGATTCAAACGCTGTTTTTAAGTCCAGCATTTCGTCAAATTTTTTTTGAAGCTCCTCAGGAATTGGCTCTGGACTCTTTTTGAACTCCACTTTTAAGCCCGCTTTTTCAATTTCCATGGCTTCGTTAATATATGCTTTCACCACAGGTTCAAGCTCGATGATTTGTTGAACATTTGTAAACCGAATCCGTCGTGCAGCCTGCGTATTCTCCCCGGGCTTTTCTAGAATGTGATGGTCATCTTTTAACAAGGCGCCTTTGAAAAAACCAAGTGCACAGTATTCATTCAAAGCACTGATTGTTACGACATTGCTCTTTTGGAATGTATAACAGGGAATTCCCCATTTCACTTCTTCTGTCAATCCACATTCAAGAACGATTATTCGCAATGCTCTTAATTCTGTCGACCATTTGTTTACTTTACAATCGGGAGTACCCACTAGCGGACAGCGTCCACATCCCTCAGTTAAATATTGATCAACTTTAGGATTCATTCGACTGTTTTTCATCAGCATTCTCCTCATAAAATATTAAGTCAAAATAGAATGCACCATCGATCCCGGCCCCACAGTATAGCTGTTTCCGTTGTTCCTGCTTATCCTGTTTTTGCGTGTGTTCGGGTGGGATACCATCGAAAGCAATAGCGGTTGTGCATGACCTTCCTCTCTCCGCACAGAACATTTGTTCCTTTTTTCTATTTTACATCTTCTGGTCGTTGAAGGCAAGGGAGAGATTGAGCGCGAATAGCGATTCATCCGCACTTCTACATGTGAGCGTAAGTGGGTGATAATCAAACGAACTCGAGTTGATGCAGCGGCAAAAGCCATCCTTCTCTCGTTTTAGATGTCATAGAATCCAAAAGTTTTATATATCATTGTTGCCATACTCTTCAAATTATTTTATCATATTAACCATCTAACTCAGTCGCCATCATTGATTTGATTAAGAAAGGAGAAAACGATGGGTTCATTTGTACAACAGCCAACCGGCGTCTTTCCGTCTGTCTGTTCTCTCGATTGTCCTGATCAATGCGGGTTGCTCGTGCATAAGAAGGATGGGAAAATCGTAAAAATCCAAGGCGACCCATCTCATCCTGTGACAAAAGGCCATATATGCAATAAAGTGCGGAATATGATGGAACGAATCTACGATCCGAAACGTTTGAAATACCCGCTGAAACGTATAGGTGCCAAAGGGGAAGGGAAATTTGCACGAATCAGCTGGGATGAAGCGCTCGAGACCATTGCGGCCAAATGGAAAGAATTGATTGAAACATACGGACCTGAAAGCATCCTCCCTTATAGCTTTTATGGCAACATGGGAAGACTCAGCGCCGAAGGCATGGACCGGCGTTTTTTCCATCGGCTAGGCGCATCCTTGCTTGATCGGACCATTTGTTCATCAGCTGGATCTCAAGGGCTTCAATATACGATGGGAGGCGGCTTTGGAATCGATCCGGAAGAAACCATTCATGCCAAACTCGTCATCTTCTGGGGAATTAATGCGGTCAGCACCAACATGCATCAAGTCATCTTAGCCCAAAAAGCCCGAAAAAACGGGGCGAAGATTGTTGTGATTGATGTTCATAAAAACCAAACCGGACAGCTCGCTGACTGGTTCATTCCGATTCTGCCAGGCACTGATGCCGCTCTCGCTTTAGGCATGATGCATATTTTGTTTGCGGAAAATCTCATAGATGATGAGTTTTTGAGAAAGTATACGGTCGGCTATGAGGAACTGCGCGAGCACGTTGTCCAATATGATCCCGTCACTGTTTCCAACATAACAGGCGTTCCTGTTGAAGATCTTTATACGCTCGCCAGATGGTATGGGCAAACAACTCCTTCCTTCATTCGAATCGGCAACGGTTTGCAGCATCACGATAACGGAGGAATGTGCATCCGAACGATCGCTTGTCTCCCGGCCCTGACCGGACAATGGCTGGTCAAAGGTGGCGGCGCCATCAAATCCAACAGCGGCTACCTAGCTCTTAATCAAATAAGCTTGCAGCGCCCGGATCTATTGAAAAACAAACATACACGAATCATCAACATGAATCGGCTCGGTGAGGCATTGTTGGAATTGGATCCGCCGATTCGTTCGTTATTCGTGTACGGCACAAACCCGGCAGTCGTTGCCCCAAACAGCAACAAAGTACGACAAGGATTGGCGAGAGAGGATCTCTTTGTCATCGTGCATGATTTGTTTGTCACAGAAACCGCCAAATACGCCGATATTGTGCTTCCAGCCACTTCTTCGTTTGAAAATACAGATTTGTATACATCCTATTGGCATCACTATGTTCAAATTCAACAACCAGTGATTGAACGATACGGAGAGTCTAAATCGAATGTCGAAGTGTTCCAATTGCTGGCGAAACGAATGGGGTTTGAGGATCCGTGTTTATACGAGACAGAAGAAGAAATGATTTCGCAAGCCTTGGATAACCCAACCAACCCTTTCTTGGAAGGAATCCGTTATGAAACATTGGTAGAAAAACAGTATATCAAAGCAAAGGTCAAACGGTTGCTGCCGGGAACATTACCAACGCCGAGCGGAAAAATTGAGCTGTATTCGAAGAAAATGGAACAAGATGGCTATCCTCCGCTGCCAACGTATACGCCGATTGTTGACGATGGAGATTTTCCATTTTTCTTTGTGCCCGGTCCTAACCACAACTTTTTAAACACCACGTTCTCCAATAATGAAAAGCACATTTCGTTGGAAAAAGAACCGCGTTTGTATATGAATGTGAAAGATGCCCTAGCGAAAGGAATTCAAGATGGGGATCGAGTCCGGGTATGGAACGATCGCGGAGAATGCGTGTTGAAAGCATCGGTTGGAGAACATGTCCTCCCCGGTGTCGTCGTCACGCAAGGGTTATGGGCTGATTCTCCGGACACGAAACATTTGGTCAACTCCCTTACTCCCGATCGGATCGCCGACATGGGCGGCGGCGCGACCTTTTTCTCCGGCCGCGTCGATGTGGAAAAATGCTAGGATGAATGGCTCGAGGGGCTGGCTAGAAATCAATATGTAGGCCAGGCGCCCCTCCTTTTTTACCGTTTGTAACTAACGCCATCTTTATTCTCCCGTCTCCGCAAGCTGGCTTTATCCTCTCTCCAAGCTCATCGCGAACATGCTGAAACATAGTCCTTTCTTCTGCCTTCTCAGGATTGCCAAATCCACAGTACACTCGTTTTACATGCGGCGGGGTGATCGGCCATAATCAACTGCATGGCGCGTAATGTGACGACTCAATCATCATCAGCTGTGGATTCATTGTGTGTGATTCTTTCATTAATCTCTCTAACAGCTCGGTGATTTTGTTTTTTCTCCAATCTGTTCCATGCTTTTATGCAAATCGCCTTTGGTTGCTACAGATTTCACGAAAAAACAGCCAAAATTCGTTTTTCTTCCTTTTTCGTTGTTGAGGTATTTTGATTGATTATTTAGCACATAGTTTTATTTATTTATAATTTTGACTTTTCACTAAAACTAGCTTGGCCTCCCCTGATTTGACATCAACCTCTTGCATATTCGTTTCCTATCCTTTTTCGATGGTATTGGTGATTTTCGTGTATGGTGACAGGAGTTTTTACGGGACGAGAATGGCCAGGGAATACTAACAAAAAAGAAGGAGCTTTTTCCTTCGCTCCTCTATACATTACTGTTTTGCTTTGTTCCTCCTCCGAAATACCATCCATTCGCCTCATGAATAGGATGGAATTGAAGAAAAATTAGACAAAACTTTAGAACAAGCTTCTCAAAAGTTATGAGCTAGCTGGAGATACGCCTCGGTCGTTTTATCTTTGGGTTTGTGTGTCACTCATCGTATGTACCATGCCTATATTACAACCGATATTTAGTTACTTCATCTGACATATTTTCACCTAGATGCTTCAAAGCAGAAGACATAAGCAAAGGTGACGAATCACTTGCGTTACCGCGGATGGCCTTGTTTACCTATCACATCTGTTGAAAATGAATTCGAAGAAATGTTATATACCATTGTCCAAGACGCTCCTGATGAACCGCATCGTTTAAATCCAAGCTTTTTATAAAGTTGTACAGCCATAATGTTGTTTGGATCAACACTCAAAGATATAGAGGTATAGCCGTCTTTCAAAGCTTGTTCAAATAACTTTTTCATAAGTAGCGTACCTATCCCTTTACCTCGTTCAATATCAATAACAGCTATTCCTAGTTCTGGAGTATGGTCATCAACATATCCATATCCTTTTTGGTTTCCTTTGAATAAGCGATACCAAGCGGCACCAACAGGTTGATTGTCCTTGTTCAAAGCGATGAAAGCTCTTTCCCCTTTTCTTCCCCAGCCTTCATGATATTTTTTAATATGCGGTGAATTGAGCAATTCTTCTTTCGGTGGCTTATTATGCGGAATATAAATGGATTCATACATCATATCTAATAAGAATTCAAAATCATTTTCTTCTAAACTTCTTATATGGAACAAAATTACTCACCTCCCTATTTTACGGCAGCCGCTGCAGAACATCTCTGCCTCTGGGGCATAATCCCCACCAGCTAACCAGTTCGTCCCCCTACTTGTCGAAATGAACCCGTATAATCTACAAACATAACTTAAAATGAAACTTGCTCCCCCGTATGATTCACCGATGAGTGCCTGCCTTGCTCATAGCGGTGTTCCTTCACATTTAACGGTTGGCAACAACCAACTATGCTGATTTAAGAGCGGGGGATGTTCATACTCATTGTAATGGTTCGATGTTTGAATCCTAATTTTTCGTATAGTTTCATCGCTTGATTTCCTGCATATACACTTAAGCGAACCTCTGAATACCCCTCTCGTTTAAGATGTTCGATGCCAGCCTCTAACAACCGTTTGGAAATGCCATTTCCCCTGAATTCCTCTAACACAAACAATTCATAAATAAACCCATATATCGTTTCCGTCAGTTGGTCTTTCTTTGTTCCGATCAGAATCCAACCCATGAGATGATCGCCTTCCGTTGCGATTAAATAATCACTCCCTTTCTGCAATAATGCTTCAATCAGTTGTTTGGCTTTTTCATCCGACAGTTTTACTTCGCCTAATGTACCTTCAAATAATGCTTGCGGTGAAAGTGATAAAATCTTTTTATATTCCGCATCGTTCGGTTTTCTAATTTCCATACATTGAGCCCTCCTCGAAAGCAACACCTAAAACCATAGGTATCCCCTTTCAAGTAACATCATCAATTTTATTTGCTGGTAGATAAATGGTTTTCATGAAAAGAGAATGTCCTCCCCAACCTTCTCTTATTCTCCCATAACCCAAATGAAATAATAATAAAAACTCCAAAGACCTAACAAACTCAGGCTGCTTAACAAGATAGCAAGCGATAAAAATAGATGAGTATTCGAGCCCCTTCGATAACGAAACAGAACGGACAGGACGATACCAGCAACAAACAAAAGAACCAAAGGGAAATCCAGTATCTACAAGATCTACAAGATAACCTATGATAAAGAAAAAATGATTTTCTTCATCTCTTGATAATTTTAACAAAAGAGAAAAAATTTTTAAAGTGTTTTTTTGAGCATAAAGATATGATGAAAAAGAATGTTACAACTCGTTTTGTAGACGGGGAATTCCCATCATCATAACCATTAAAAAAGAAACAAACTGGCTACTCCACTTGAAGAAGCAATCGCCCCCATCATATGGCGGCCTCTTTCCCTTGCTTTGTCCTACCTACCATTTCCTTTTTGGCAAATCAAACATATAGACAATGTAAAATTTTTGATCCTTAATGTAATATATATATTGAATTATGTAATATATATTGTTTAAAATGTAATATATAAATTACATTCAGGGAGGGATCGTTGGAATTGTGAGAAACAATCTTAAAGTTGCCCGTATCCAAGCAAACCTGACCCAACAACAACTGGCAGAAAAAGTCGGGGTAACTCGACAAACGATCAGTTTAATCGAAAAAGGAAAATACAATCCTACTTTAAAATTGTGCCTCGAAATTTGTTATGCGCTTAATAAAACGTTAGATGAAATTTTTTGGGTAGAAAAGTGAGAGTGGTGAAATTGCAAAAAATAAAAGACGAACGATTACTATTAAAAAATCTGCAAAATTTACGAATCGCCTACATGTTACAGACGATTGGCATCATCGGAATCTTGGGCTATGTCTTCATCACAAAAGGACTAGATGGAATGAGGAAAAATCCGTTATGGTTTGTGTTTATCCTGACAACCGTTGTATCGGCTTTTTTATCAATGAACATTAGTGTAGAATATGAAAGTCGGAAAAGGTCATCTAAACAAAGCTTCCTAATATCACTTGTTGTATTAACATTGATTTCAACTATAATAGGAATCCTTACATCATTCACTGAAGGATTTACTGCAATGAATGGTGTTTTCATTGCCGGAATCGTTTTTCTATGCGGAGTCGTTCCGATTTCTTATGTATATTATTTGAGAAAGAAAATAGATAATCAGGCAGACTGACGGAGCAACCAATTAGGAAAGCTTTTAAAAAACTTCAGTGACATATAGAGGATTCGTTATTTTCGGGAATACAGTGATGAACTGGATTATTGGGAGCGCAAACCGTTTTCTCAACCCAAAAATAGTAACCAGTAAGTTCTGTCGAAAAAAGAACAAGCAATGTGCTGATATTGATCAACACATTGCTTGTTCGCGCACCCTATCTTAGACATGCTGCTTCATCCCCTGTTCACTCCAACTAAAATATCCAAATCCACGGTGATCTTCGTAAAATCCCGATGAAGAAACGCATCAATGTGTGCTTGATCCGCAGACCAAGCAAGCGGCGTCATTTGGACTAAATGTTCAAGTTCGGCATTATTAAGTTCTTTTGTATAACATAAATGGAATACATCCAGTAAATGGAGCTGTTTTTGAAAAAGCGACACGATTTCATCATTCTTATAGACCTTTTTCTCCTTGTCCTCAAAGAGTGCTTCTCGTAGCTCTCTTAGATAATTCGGACGGGGAACCACTTTAATCACGAGTCCATCTTTAACTAAAATCCTCTTGAATTCCTTATAATTGGAAGGAGATAAAATATTAAGAATCACATGAAACGATTGATCCGCCAGCGGCGATTTTGCCAAGTCACCGACTAGCCAAATTTGGTCTTCGTATCTTTTAGCAGCCATAGCGATGCCTTCTTTTGAAATATCAAGGCCAACGCCAGTCATTGACGGAATCATACATTCGTCCAAAATCCTTTGTAAGTGAGAACCTTCTCCACATCCTAAATCTATAACCATAAAAGGGTTAAGCGAAACATCCATATACTCCTTTATCACTTTCGCAATCGTTTCATGCATGGAAGTGTATACGTTGCTTTCCATAATGATTTTGTGTCTTGCTTCAAACAATTCCTTCTTGTAATGGCTATGAGCGGGACGAGTCATCAAGTTGACATATCCTTGTTTTGAGAAATCAAACGTATGGTTTTTAGCGCATACGAGGCTTTTCAGCTCCTCAACCCTCATCGCGCTTTTACAGAGTGGACATTGAAATGCCGCTACAAATTGACTAACCCGTTCTGCACTTTTGGTTTTTTTGGTCATGTGCTTTCTTCCTTTCGATAAAAAAATCACAGCGGAGGAGGAAACGTTCGTGACAGTCTTTTGGCTGAACCGGTTGCGCCATTTGCTGTTATGATTTCTGAAAAACATATCAACCCCTTTCTCCATAACGAGAATTCTCTCTGATAAAAGGCTCCTCGACATGTTCAGAAATTAGGAGCTTGTATTTCTGCGGACGACGGTATGCGTTGCCATGTATTTCCCGACTTCGATATTCTCTCATTTCTTGAATCGGAAAATCAGCTATATAAATTCCTTCTCGCTCTCCCGCTTCAATAATCCGTGTATCTCTTGAACCTTTTTCTGAAGGTCTGTATGCCATCCCATCAAATGCAGTAGAATGTCCATTGCAGTTGGGATGACCAATCGGATAATTGACCGTGGCAATACCGACCATATTTTCATAAGCCCGCGCTCGCAGCTGTGAAATTCGGTTGATCTCCATCGGGCATGCGTTTGGCACCAAAATAATCTCAGCGCCTTTCAACATCAAAATCCTGGCACTTTCCGGAAACTCTCTATCATAACAGATCATCGCCCCGACTTTTACATTGCCTTGCAAGGTGTTTAAATCTGCCACGAAAAAGTCATCCCCAGGCGTCAAATTACATTCAACATCAAAATCACAAGTATGTACTTTTGCGTATGTAAGGATCTTGTTGCCAAAGCGGTCAAAGAGGCAGAGCGTGTTCCTTGGCAATGGATCGTATTTTTCAAGAAAAGTGATTCCGATAGCCATATTCAGCTCCTTAGCCAACTTCCCAAATGAACTGACGAATTCGCTATCTGCAGATAGAGCACGGGCCTTTAATTCATCGACATTCTCGGGAATGTCATAGCCAATGCTCCACATTTCAGGAAATAATGCAATATCAGCCCCCATATCCTTTGCTTTTCTACAATATTCCAATCCTTTATTCAGGTTGTCACATAAGTTAGTTTCAGGCAAAAGCTGCAATAAAGCTACTTTCAGATTATTCATGACCAATCCCCCCTTTATATCGATGTCACAACGCCGTACCTACAAACGAGTTAATTACTGATTTCTTATTCTTCATCCAACGTTAATACAAATCCTCCCCTTGCCATAACAAAGGCACATCTATCCTTCCATGCACGTTCGTATATTCTTTTAGACTTTCCCCACCCATTAGCAACAAATGCGGAAGGGGGCAAACCGTTCAGGTTCGCCCCGAGAAAGAAGCTGACCTAGATCGAAAGATGACACTACGATACTCACGATCCCATGAGATCCCCTTAATGATGATGAGGGCGTCGATGAAGTTGTTGTGACACTTGGGATTCTGTTCCTGGCTCGACGATCACGAATTGCCCCATCATCCCGCTGTCTTCATGATATAACAGATGGCAATGATACATGTAAGGCGTTGTCGGGTCTGGATAGCTTCCAAAATCAACAGCCAATCTGACTTTCGTCCCGCTCGGTATGAAAACGGTATCCTTCCTTCCCCGTTCGTATTTCGGCGGCAATTCACCATTCTTATCAAGGATAGTGAATGTCGCATCGTGAATATGAAAGTTATGATCCCAGCCTTTATTTGTTATTTCCCAAATTTCGCGCGATCTGGCAGGAACAACCTCATCAATCCGGTTCATATCCATTTTCTTTCCGTTGATCGCCGATTCGGTAGTCAGTACAAACGTTCGGACCTTCGCATCCGCTGGAACTTCGATCGGCGGTTCGCTGGTGAGTGTTTGAGGCAATGGCGTTGCTGCGGTCAGACGCTGATCGGCGATCAATTTGACGAGATCAAACTCTCCATTTTCAATCCCGTCTTTGCCGGCAAAACTGTGCAAGATCGTTTCTTCTCCTTCCTTAAATTCGACCACAATCTCTGCACGTTCACCCGGACTTAACAAAATGCGCTTCATTTTGATCGGTTCCGGCAGCAATCCCGCATCATTTCCGACTAGATAAAATGAACGGTTATCGGAAAAACCGACATGATAAGCTCTCGCATTCGAGCCGTTGAGCAACCGGAATCGGACTTGGCTTGAAGTGATGCGTAAATACGGATCATAAGTTCCATTGACCAAAATCTGATTCCCTAACATTCCAAACGGGGTAAGATCCATGCTTTCATTGAAGGAACCGTCCCCGTTGAACATTTTATCCTGAATAATGATCGGAATGTCGTCAACGCCATAATTTGAAGGTAATTTTTTTGAATCTTGATCCTCGATTAAAAACAAGCCTGCAAGTCCTCGATACACATGAAGTGCCGTTTTGCCGTGCAAATGCGGATGATACCACGTAGTTGCTGCGGGTTGCTCAATCGTCCAGCTAGGATTCCAAGTCGATCCGGCTTCAATCATTTGGTGCGGTCCGCCATCCATCGCAGCCGGCAAACGCATCCCGTGCCAATGCAAGGTTGAAGTTTCTGGAAGGTGATTGACAACATCAAACGCCACTTTGTCACCGCGTGACACACGTATCGTCGGCCCTAAGTAAGAGCCGTTGATCCCCCAAGTCGGTGTTTTCTTACCTTCAAAAAATTCGGTGGTTCCAGTTTGCATCGTTAACGTGAAGTGTTTCGTGCCATCAGGACCCACTGTCGGTTCAAGAAGTGGCGGGATGTTCAATTCATTCTGAAACGTCAGCTTCCCGACATTCATCGTTGTATCCCCATCACATCCTGCCAAACATAAAGCGATCAATCCAAATAAAAGAGTAGCAAATATGCGTCTTCGTTTCATCATTCAGCTCCCTCTTTTTCTCGAAAAATAGCTAGTTCCTTCTCATTGTTCGTTGAACGGCAGCAGCAATCCATCCAGTTATGACTCCCCAAACAGCATTGGTCACGATGACACTGACGATGGCAAAAGGATTGGTAATCGGACCTTGCAGCTCGCCTTCCAGAATCGGGGATGCGATCGCACTGATTATGATCGCCAATCCCCCATAGACGATTCCTGCATACAGAAGTGTTTTCAACGGATTTTCAACGCGAAACAGAACAGCAGCACCAATCCAGATGACAGAGATGAGTATGGTGACTGAAATACTCGCCATCGGTTGGCCGATTCTCTCAAGCAATCCCAACATATTCATCAGCGGTCGGATCAACGCTAATGCACCAAGACCAATTGCTAGCGACAAATGGCCGTTACCTTTCATCTCTTCCCAACTCCTTGTTCATTTTTTATCGGTCTCATTGTAACAATGGAATGTTGTGAACTTATGACGATGCTGTACGGGTTGTATGAAAGTTTCCACATGCCTTGAACGGAGTGGGACGGTGTAATCACGGTAAAAGAAAAGAAGAGCGTGAAACGTTGGGGGACATGGTCTCTTGGATTCATCGGCAAAACCCGGAGCTCGAAAAGAAGAACCAAGAGCATCGCAACAACTTCGAAGATGGGGCTGAAATCAAGTCGGGTGGATAGCAGCCTACTGGCGTTTCATGATCAAACGTATTGCTCAGAAGAACCATACAACGTCAGATGTTGCCCATGCCAGATATATTTCTAAATGAAAAAAAGGGCTCTTTTACAGGCCCTTTTTCACCAAAACTCTGCACAGTGACATCACAAAACTTCATCCAAAAAATCGATCATGATATTCGTAAATTCAACCGGCTTGTCATAATGAATATCATGTCCAGGGGTATCCACTTTTACCAACTTTCCATTCTGCAGCAACTCGACGACACGTTGGGCGTCCTCATCTGTAAGAGCCGCAAGCAACAGGTCGCCGTCATAATTGGTCTGTGCCTTCACAAATACAGTGGGACATTCAATCTTCGCAAGCACTTCGGCTTGATCATAATCCTCAAACCAGCTGTTATCATAGAAGGTCTCTCCAAACCTTCTGTCGTATGGATAGGTTGCGGACTCGAAGATTCGATTGATGTTGGGCGGCAGATAAAACAAGTGTACAGGTTCATTCGGATGCTTCTTATGGTAAGCGACCGCATCCTTCGCAAACCGATTCCATAAAAAGTCTCCGAATACCTTCTTCCAGTAGCTGTGTTTCAAGGAATACTCAAAATAGTCGCCTATTTCATCCTGTTTTTTGAAATCTTCGTACTGCTGAAAGCCGTACACCCAGGCGAACGTTTTCTCTCTTCTGCCCGGCTCCGTTGCGAAAAACGGTGAGTCTTCGATAACGAGTCCGAGCACAAGTTCAGGGTAATGCGCAGCGATCCAGGCCGCTACCATGCCGCCCGACGAATGGCCGAAAAGGATCACCTTGTCACCGATCACCGTCTTGATAAATTCGGCAAAATCAGCCGCCATGGCCTTAGCCGAATACTTTTCAGGATTCCAGTCGGACTCCCCATGTCCATGGCAATCGACAGCGAACACATGATACCGCTCAGACAACGCCGGCAGTGATTTTGCGTAATCCTCCCATGTCATGCCTTGTCCGTGGATCAGCAGCAGCGGCGGATTGCCGTTGTCCGGACCTTCCCCATAATTAAGCACTGTACCGTCGTTCAGCGTCACTTGTTTTTCCGTAAAGCCCGCTTTACGCATCGCCTTCAGCGGCTTGTCCATATACGTCACATTCGTGTAAAAATATGAACCGATCACGAACAGCAAAATAGCGAATACCGCACCGATGAAAAAACGCCTCTTCTTCTTTTTCATCAACCTTCTCCTTTCATTGGGCTGCCGGCATGATCACTCGTGGCCACGCGCGCTCTTTCACAATACGACCGATCAGACCTTTGGTCTAGTAGTGTTCCCGGTTCGAACGATATGCGACAATCGCACGTAGAGCTTTATTCACGACCAATCAACAAAGGCTCAACCGACAATGAATAAGTGAATCGTGTAAACTTGAGTTTCATGCACGAGTACTAACGACGCCTACTTATAATAAATGCGTTGATGGACTGTCGTCAACTACACCGCAATCAGGCAAGCGCGTGATTTAGTTGACGAAACGGCAGGCTTCATTTTAACATCGTTTCAAAAGAAGTCTCCCACTTCGAAACAAAGTGAAAGTGGGAGATGAATATCGGTTAGCACCAGCCAAAACATATAAGCAAATAAACAACAATCACGTTCCTTGTAAACGGGATAGATGGGGTTACATGGAAAACAGCGAATGCAAAAACTAAGCAAACCCTTCCATGCATACATCAAGGTGCGAAAGAACTCTTCGAGTTAGGGCGACTCGAAGTGACGCCTAAGGAGACGACAGGTCGCTTTCGCCGTGGAACTGAGAAATTTCCGCTTCAAGCACAACGAAGTGGGAGTCGTTCAGCTCGATGGGTTAGCACCGATAGCACATACAGCTGAAACCGGCTTCGTTTGTTTCTCTTCAAGTCGAATGGATGAGAACCCTGCCTCTTTAAGATACTGAACTAACTTTTCCCCTTCCTGGCGTGCTGTTTCGTTCGTTGCCCCCTTGGAACGAGGCTGGAGTGTAATGGCAATCAGCCCGTTTGGCTTCAGCAAATGCCGCAATTCTTTTAATCGTTCAATCGGTTGTTCCCAAAATAGAATCGAATTGATCGAAAAGATTTTATCAAACGCTTCGTTAAACACGGGAAGATGCTCAATAGTCGCAAGTTGTAGCTTGACTTTTCCTTCCCGTATAGCGGCTTCATTCCTTTTTTGCGCCTGTGAAAACATGACTTCGGACGGATCAATTCCTACGAATATCCCTTCCTTAATAATGTTGCTTATCTTCTCAGCGGCAATTCCGGGACCAAATCCGATCTCTAGTACCTTATCATTACTTCGTATATCCAATAATGCCACCGTCCATTCGTTGATTTCTTTATTAGCAGCTGCCATAATCCTTCCACCGATGTTTCCCAAAAAACCATATGGGCGACCAAATAAATTCATCAACAATCGACTCATGAAAAACCTCCTTGAAAATGGATTTCAAATTGTTTTTGATAAAAAGTAGGCATAAGTTGACGAGCATCATTTCCTCACCGTTTGAGTATTCCTTTCCTCAAGCCCTCATAAAACCATCCAAGGATCCCGGGAATGATTGGTTTTGAATTTGTCAATATGATATACGGTTTTTCCGATGTTATCGGTTTCGAATGTGAATGAAATGTAAACAGGCATTAGGAATCGTCCTAATGCCTGTGGTTGCCCATATGTGCTTCATGACATGCCCAGTTTTCGTTTTTCCGCTAAAAGCCGCTGAAATTCCTGTTCAAGCTCTTCGTTTGGCTCAATGCTCAAGCGGCTCAGCACCTCCGCTATTTTCGTCTCGAGTAAAAGCCGCTCGTCTTCTGTCGTATTGCGCGTATCGCGATGTTTTTGCTGCTCATATTGTTTATATGTTCCGTCAAACAGTTGAATTTCTTTATGGCGAATCACCAATATACGTGTAGCGACATTCTCAATGAACCGACGGTCGTGGGATACGAAAATGACGGTTCCTTCGTATTCTTGCAATAGCGATTCCAATGCGCTCATCGCTTCAATATCGAGGAAGTTTGTCGGTTCATCTAAAATGAGCGTATTGATATCACTGACGAATAATTTAGCAAGCGCGACTTTTACCCGCTCACCGCCGCTTAAAACTCCTACGGGTTTATAAACATCATCTCGGAAGAAATGCAGCCTCGCCAAGACGGTACGAATAAGCGTTTCATCTTGTTTCGATGTGGAGCGTACATTCTCCAAAATCGACTGATGAACATCTAAAATATTTAAGTTTTGGCTAAAATACCCCATTTTCACCGCTGGGGAAACTATAATTCCTTCTTCTTGGTCAACGATCTTTTTCACTAAAGTAGTTTTGCCGCTCCCATTCGGGCCGATAATCGCGAGCTTCTCGCCCCCACGTACATGAAAGCTCGCTTTATTCCATAGAACACGTTGGCCGATCACGCCTGCGACCTCTTGCGCTCGAATAATGATTCGATCTTTAAACGTATCCTCGTTAGGCAAGTTCATTTTGATGGGAGCCAGTTCCTTTATTTTTTCCACTTTTTCTAGTTTCTCTAATCTTGTTTCGATGGCTTTGGCTGCTTTTTGCAACTTTTTTTGCTTTTTCGCAAAATACGGCTTCGCCCCGGTGATTTTCGCTTCCGATGGGCTCACCTTCTTTCCGGAAACTTTTGTGGCTCTTTCCGCTTTTCGCTTTTTTAGTTCCAATGCTCTCTCTAGCGCTTGTTTCTTTTTTTCATAATTTTCATAAGCTAACTGTTGCTGTCGGCGTTCCTGTTCTTTTTGTTCCACATAGTCGCTGTAACGCCCTTTATACTCTTTGACCTTCCCTTCATGAACTTCCCAGATGGTGGTGCAAAGCGCATCGAGAAACGCCCGGTCGTGGGATACGAGGATAAACGCTCCCTTCCATTGCTGTAACTGCTTTTCTAGCCATTCGATATGTTCTTGATCTAAATGGGTCGTTGGTTCGTCCGCCAACAAAAGCTCCGGATCTTTAGTCATCAAATCGCGAATATAGGCCTGTGTCACTTCTCCGCCGCTTTTCGTAGTGTCCATCTGCTTTAACTGTGGCAACAATTCGCATCGAGCATGGCGAACCACTCTTCCCTTTTCTGGGGCAATCATTCCTGCCAATATGTTTAACAATGTCGTCTTGCCGCTGCCATTACGCCCCACTAAGCCGATGCGGTCATTTTTATAAATGGTCAATCGATCGACATCAAGTAATAACCGGTCTTTCACATAATGTTTGATATTGAACGCTTCTAGAAGAATCATATGATCATCCCCATTTTTGATTTTACGGGGACAAAAAAGCCCCCTATCCATTTTCAGAATAGGAGGCACAACTATAGCAGGACGCCAAAAAAAGAGACTAACTCCATTTGGGTGTACCTCACTATAAACGTGCAATCCTATTCTGAAAACGTTAATTGAAGGCAGCACAAAGAAAGCAGCACATTCATCTGTCTGCAAAAAACCACCTTCAATTAATGTCTTTTCAAAATAGGATTAGCGCTTCATGTTCGAGGATTCACCCTTCCGTTCGCATTATTTAAATTTATTCTATATAATATATCAAAAATTGTCAATTCATAAATAAAAAGGACCCAACGGTTCTTCCTTACGAACAGCTGCCATCTCCTCCGCCAAACCCGTCGGAATGACTTCCCGAATCGAATGATCCGCACTTAGAGGAGGAAGAATTTGAATGGGTCCAAGAAGAGTCACAATAATACGTGTGGTGATTCTTCTGACTGTTGTGTAAATCATTTACGTTAGGTGGACATCGACTTGCATTGATCGTAAAGAAAGGGAAAAACAACACAAAACCAATTGCTAAACATCCGATCAAGCCTCTATGAGCCCTCTTTTCCATCCTATTCTCATCCGTTCGCTAAGTTGCATTCCATTCGCGGAAAAAGGAAATGAAAGCAGCGCGTAACATTGTGCCACGTATGTCACACAAAGAGTTTGCTTCGCCGACTCAAGAAAGCGGTGAATTTGCGGCATGTTGCCACCTTATTTTCATTTTTATGACGTTCTTTGGATGTTTTCACTCCGTTCATTCAAGCTTACAAAATTCGGATCGTTAGCGCAAAGCATTGCTTAGTTGGACATTGTTTTGATCCTCTTTTGTTTGCTTGTAGAGTAAATGAGCATAATTGCTTAACCAACCGGTGATGATTTGTCGTTCGCAACCGATTGACTGAGAAGCGGGCCGTCGCCTCTTTTCTCATACAATCTAAACATTTAACTTCACTTAAATATTTAGATTGTTTTATAATATAAATACAAAACCTTACCATAACGAAGGTGATGTCAGATGGACGATATCAAGGCTTTGTATTTGGCCATTAAAGAAAAAAACGATGCAGTGACCGCGTTTTTGCTGCAAGAGATTCGTGCGATGCTCGGCGCTGAGTATCAAGACTTAACCCAAAAGCAAGTGATGTTGCTGGAGTTATTGAGGCATCAAACCATGACGATCAATGAAATCGCTGAGTCCTTTTCGATGACTCCGAGCGCCGCCAGCCAGCTCGTCCGAAAGATGGAGGAAAAAGCCTATGTTCGCCGGGACATCAATCCTGCTGACCGTCGTGAAATTATCGTGCGCCTAGGCCAAGCCGGTCAAGCGTATCATAAGAAAATGGATGAAGTGGAATTGCATTTAATGGAGAAATATTACGGGAAACTTCGCCGAGAGGACTTAGAGAAGTTGAAGGAAATCAATGATAAACTGTATGATCTCATCATGAAAGAACATCGGTCGTAATCCCTTCTTCTTTCAGGAAGGGATCTGCACAATATTTAAGTAAATTTAATAATTAAGATTGGTTAATTATTAAGGAGGAACACCTTATGAACAAAACTCAGAACGTCCATTATATGCGATTTATCACTGCTTCTGTATTGGCTGTGGTCATTCTTTATGTAACGGTACGAAAACATGTTCATGTTTTCGAAAATTCGTCTGTGCTATTGTTGCTTGTCACCGTTTTTCCACTCTATTTAGCCGTTGTTTACCGAATGACCATTGGGCGGGTGAAGTATTCATGGAAAGTGTGCGTGAGCGTGGTTGCATCTGGGCTCGGTATCTCGTATTGGATCATTCCCGCTCCGCTTCGTGAGCAATACAAGGTGATCAAATATGTTTTTTTCGTAATGGAAGGTGGGATCATTCTAATCGAATTGTGGATCGCTTGGTATATCGTTCGAAACCTCGGAGCACTCATTCGCACCTTTCGCGCTGAAAAAACGAACCATTTTTATTTTTTAAGCACCTATGTGCATACCATTGAAGCCGTGTTCAAGCGTCCGGTCTTTTTGCTGCGCCTCCTCACAACAGAGGCCGCTGCTTTGTATTACTTAACATATCGCAAAAAAACACGCCAATTGTCATTGCCATATCCCACCTATTCCTATCATGAGAAAACGGAATATTTTTGTTTCTTTTTAATGCTCGTGCATGCGATGCTGATTGAAATTATTGCTGTTCATATTTTAGTGATGAGATGGAGTGAAATCGCTGCTTGGGTGGTCACGTTTTTTGATGTGTACTTCCTGCTCCTTCTTATTGCCGATTATCGAGCGATTACCCTATCCCCGGTCGTGTTGGCGCCTGATAAACTCCATATCCAATTGGGCATCCGCAGTTTTGTCGAAGTGGAATACACCAACATTGAGCAGATCACAAGGGAAGTGACCGCGAAACAAAAACGAAAAAAAGAAACTGATGCTTATTCAGTGACGTTGCCTAGTTTTTTTGAAGAAGAACCAAAACTAGAAATCCGCTTGAAGCAGCCGGTGGAAGTGACAGAACTGTTCGGCCGAAAAAAAACGGTGCGAAAGCTATATGTTACGGTCGATGACATCCATGGCTTTTATGACAATTTGTTGGAAAACACCAAGCGGTGGCTTCACATGAATAAAGAAATCGGCTCCGCGAATCCGCGATGAGCCGATTTTTTTGATTCGACTAACCTTTTTTCATCATGTAGTGCTCCATGGCCTGCTACAGCCATTGTCCCTCTTTCTTTGTGAAAGGAGACGGCATCCAGTTGAGCACTTCGGCATCTCGCCCCATCTCCTCCACACGTTCAAGTTGTCCAAGCGTTTGCGTCATATCGGAACCAACAAACGTCAACCATATACTGTTCGATTCATGTTTTCACCTCTGGATGACCCACAGGAGTGCCTGGCGACTGCTTTGTTTTTTGGATCAGGTGAACCCATTCTTGATCTATAGCCATCATCTCTGCCTCGGACTGATGACATAACGACTGGATCAGTTCTTTCGGCACATATTGTTCGAGCCACTGCCGCTGTTCTTTCTCCGTTTGCAAGTTATGGATGAGGTTCATCATCATCCCAACGAGAAGAACCCCATCGTTTTTATATGTAGTTCAATAGTTCACGCGGCGCAAAATCATTGATGTTCTGCAATTCTTCCTTACTCCACCATTTTACCTGTTGCCATGCCTCCTTTTCCTCTTTCGTCATATTTTCGAACGATAATCTAGTGTCCGATGGAATCACAATTTTGTAATAAATCTCACGACTAATAAAAGGACCTTGTTTCCCTTCGATCCATACATCCAGTTGGAATAGGGGCTCGCCGAGAAGGTCGACAACAATGCCTAGTTCTTCGTATAACTCCCTTTTTAACGCTTCCGCCGGCGTCTCGTTTTCTTCAATCCCTCCCCCTGGAGTCACCCATAACACTTTGTTTCCTACCACATCCCGAAATTCAAATCTCTGAAGAAGAATTTCATTCCGTTCATTGATGATTACGGCTCTAGAACATTTGCGTATGTTCATGAAACGCTGCCCCCTATATCAATGATCATTTTCAGCTAGACAAAGTCATCAGTCTCATGGTGAGAGAATCGTAGCATGGCACTCGCGATGCATAGAATTCCATCGCATCCTCCATTGTCTTTCATTATTGTTCTCGCAACAAGACACGAATGGCCCAAACCGCGACATCCTGATTCACTCGTGAGTGTTGATTCCGTTTTGATTTCCTCATCCCCCAGCTTTATGTTATCTCCTTTTGATCTAGTACTATTTTATCCTATTTAGTAATATTTCCCCTAGATCTTCGCAAAATCGGTTTTTACGGTGAAGATTTTCTTTGCCTATGCAGCCGTTTGGTATTCTACAAAAACGAGGCAGAGGGAATTTTCTCCCTCTGCCTTGTTTTTCTTCCCTTTATTAAGCGGTGACCGATTCCCTTGCTTTTTTCACCAGATCAAAGCGGTCGGCGTTCATGACTTTCACCCAAGCGTTGATGAAATCACGGACAAATTTTTCTTGGTTGTCGTCTTGGGCGTAAAATTCCGCGTAGGAACGAAGAATGGAGTTGGATCCGAAAATGAGATCTACCCGGGTCGCCGTCCACCGCACTTCGCCGGTTTTCCGGTTGCGGATTTCATAAATGCCGCTGTCTGTCGGCACCCATTCATAGTCCATATCCAACAAGTTGACAAAGAAGTCGTTGGTCAGCACCCCGATGCGGTCAGTGAAGACGCCATGAGGCAGATCGCGATAGTTCGCGCCTAACACGCGCAAACCGCCAACTAAGACCGTCATTTCTGGGGCGGTCAGCCCAAGGAGCTGCGCTTTGTCAACGAGCAGTTCTTCCGGTGGAACGCTGTACTCTTGCTTTTGATAGTTGCGGAAGCCGTCCGCAAACGGTTCTAATACCGCAAAGCTCTCGACATCGGTTTGTTCTTGTGTCGCATCGCCGCGGCCGGGGGAAAATGGCACTTTGACATCAAAGCCAGCGTCGCGGGCTGCCTTTTCCACCGCAGCGCTGCCGCCAAGGACAATCAAATCGGCGATGCTTACTTTTTTCGGCAGTTCGCGTTGAATGTCCTCATAGATGGACAGCACTTTCGCGAGCCGCTCCGGTTCGTTCACTTCCCACTCGTTTTGCGGTGCAAGACGAATGCGGGCACCGTTGGCTCCGCCGCGCTTATCGGAGTGACGGAACGTGCTGGCCGAGGCCCAAGCTGTTTTCACAAGTTCACTGACCGTCAGCCCGGAGTTCAAAATTTTGGCTTTGATTTCTTCAATTTCCGCTTCTGTCAATTCGTAATTGACTTCTGGAATCGGATCTTGCCAGATGAAATCTTCTTTCGGAACTTCCGGGCCGAGATATCTCGTTTTCGGTCCCATATCTCTATGGGTAAGCTTGAACCATGCCCGGGCAAACGCCTCCGCGAATTCTTCTGGATTTTGATGGAAACGGCGGGCGATTTTTTCGTATTCTGGGTCAAACCGCAGCGCCAAGTCGGTCGTCATCATCATCGTCGGCACTTTCTTCGACGGATCCTCGGCATCAGGCGCCAAATCCTTTTCATTCGGATCGACCGCCATCCATTGCCATGCCCCAGCTGGGCTCTTCGTCAGCCACCAGTCATAGCCAAACAGCATGTCGAAATACGACATATCCCATTGAGTTGGCGTCGGCGTCCAGGCACCTTCAATGCCGCTTGTGATCGTGTCGCTTCCTTTCCCTTTTCCGTAAGAACTCATCCACCCTAACCCTTGGGCTTCAATCGGTGCGGCTTCCGGCTCAGGACCGACGTGTGTGGCAGGACCGGCGCCATGCGCCTTGCCGAATGTATGACCGCCGGCGATCAAGGCGACCGTTTCTTCATCGTTCATCCCCATGCGACGGAACGTCTCGCGAATATCACGCGCCGCTGCTTTCGGATCCGGCTTTCCGTCCGGTCCTTCTGGATTGACATAGATTAACCCCATGACTGACGCGGCGAGCGGATGTTCAAGCTCACCATCGTCGGAATGGCGTTCAGAGGCGAGCCAGTCTTTTTCCGCTCCCCAGTAAATATCTTCTTCCGGATGCCAGACATCGACACGACCGCCGCCAAACCCGATCGTTTTTCCGCCCATCGATTCAATGGCGACATTGCCCGCCAAGATGAACAAGTCCGCCCAGGAAATCTTGTTACCATATTTCTTTTTGATCGGCCATAACAACCGTCGCGCTTTATCTAAGTTGGCGTTGTCCGGCCAACTGTTTAACGGGGCAAAGCGCTGCGTACCCGTCGATGCGCCGCCACGGCCGTCGCCGATGCGATACGTTCCCGCCGAATGCCAAGCCATACGGATGAACAGCGGCCCGTAATGACCATAATCGGCTGGCCACCAGTCTTGGCTTTCGGTCATCAATTTGCGTAAATCTTCTTTCAGTGCCCAGTAATCTAGTTTTTGAAATTCTGCAGCGTAGTCAAACTCTTCATCATGAGGGTTCGTTTTCCGGTCATGTTGATGGAGAATGCTTAAGTTCAGCTGATTCGGCCACCAGTCTTTGTTCGTCGTCCGATTCGAAGATTGATTCGTGATGCTTCCGTGAAACGGACATTGAGATGCGTTCTGGCGATTTTGATTTTCCATTCCCCTTTTCTCCTTTCCCTTGCTTAAATGAAATTGGAATGCCATCATTACCATTTCTGACTGTTTTTCGTCAGCCGCAAATGATAATGATTTGTACATTAGAATTATACTAAATTTAAATTTAATAGTAAATGAAAAAGATTATCTTTTGTTATATATTTTCTTTTTGATTTATGAGTGCTGCGATAACAGCCCAAGACATGCCATTATTAATTTATGTCAAAAACGAATTATAATTCAGTTATTTTTGACAATATAAAAATGATTACCTCATTTATAAAAAACGTCGTGATCTAGAATGCGGCATTCCTTTTGATGAAATATGCACGACGGCAATCCGTAAAAAAATGGAATGCCGGAGTGCTGTTCAATGTTCATGAGCAGCTGAAGCAAGTAAAGATCGGAATCGAATGGACATGTACGTGATCGACTCTGCCACGCTGACGAAAGACACGAGGAACGGAAGAAAGCAAAAGTGGCACTAAGATCACCGTTTACGATCCCATTGATGTTTCACGGAAAGATCCATAGTTTTATGGTTTCCCCTCCACCTCGGCATGAAAATTGGCGATCCAAGGAACACACATGTTCACGGAAATCCCATTGCTTTGAGGAAGGGGCATTTCTTCTGGCTTTTGCGACATAGAGAAGCTAGGGGCTTGTTGCTTGAGAACGATGAACACTTTTCGCCCCATCCGCGCGGAGATGGGAGCGGGAAACATCAAGCAGCCGCCAGAGCTGTAGCGGTCACTTTTCACCAGGAAATCGATGTTACTTGTTAGAGACTTAGAGGGTAAGGGGGGATTGGGGGAGCCAATTCAAGAGAGGCTACCAGCAGGTTATCATGTGCTGTGTTGACTGAGGCGTCTCCCAATCCTTGTGATGTGGAATCAGTGAAAGGGTTGCTAGACGTACGCCAGAAGAACAATAAACAAGCGACCGAGATTAAGGAAATCACGGGTATTTAAAGAGGAGCAAACCGGAAACTGTCTCAGGCAGCCGGCCTCCCCCTCTCTTTTGTATAAACAGCATCATATGCCCTCTCTGTTATTTCACTGAAGGGAGAGAGTTTCTTGGGTCATCACGTCTTATGGCAAACAGTGAGCTGAGCGACCCGGTTACCATTTTTATGTTCTGCTTTCACTTCGTTTAGAAAATAGGGGAACTTCTTTCAAAATAAAGGGGCATGTTTTTCACATCTTCCAAATTTATTTGGCCGCCTGTTTGGCCTCTTGGCTGTAGAATTGGTAGTGATTGCGTTTGGCTTTTGCCCGATAGAGGGCTTGGTCAGCATGGAGGATTAGTTCTTTTGCTGTGCTTCCATGCCACGGATAAATAGCAATTCCGATGCTGGTGGTGACAACTATTTTATGACCGTTAATGAAAAACGGCTTTTGCATGCTTTGGTGCAGTTTGTACACTTTTTTCTCGATATCCCAATCATTCATTACGCCCCTTAGCAAAAGTAAAAATTCATCTCCTCCCATTCTACACGGGATGGCATTCGGTTCAATATTCTCCTTTACCCTTTGGGCAAACCGCTTTAAAAGCTGATCTCCCATATCATGGCCGAACGTATCGTTCACTTCCTTAAAATGATCCATGTCGATATACACAATGGCTAACTGGTCATTGGTTTGTTTGGCTTCCTCAATCGATTCACGGACCACATCAAGAAACAATCTCCGGTTTGGAAAACCGGTTAATGCGTCATGGAACGCTAAATATTTTAGTTGTTCTTCATAATGGACTCGTTCGGTTACGTCAAGCATGACGACTTGGACAGCCGTCTTGTCACCATATTCGATGGGGGAGAACGCCATCCTTGCATAAATCGTTCTGTCATCCAACGTATGGACTTTTTCGATAAAAGAAAGTTCATCCTTCCAGCAGGTTTCCCATACGGTGTCATCCACCCCACAGCAAATGTTCCGTATAGGGACACCTACGATTTCACTTTTTTGTTTCGCCCCGAACAGCTGTACAGCTCCCGTGTTCGCATAAATAATGATTCCATCTTGGTCAAAAACAAGCACCGCCCCGGGCAAATGCTCCAGAAACGTTCTGTACCGTTCTTCGCTCGCTTCCAGTCGCTCTTTGAGCTTTTGCAGCTCCCATTCCCGAACCTTTCGTTCCGTTATGTCGCGGACAACGGCAACGAACCAGAGATGTGCGTCGTTTGGCAAAACAAACGGGGTAAGGACGGTTTCGTAACTTTTTCGTCCGAAAGGAGTGTCGATCTCATCCTCATAAACGAACGTCGTCTTCATTTGTGCAGCCTGTTTATAGTGCGCTTCGAGTTTTACCGCCTGCGTTGGAGGCAAAACGTCTTCGAACCGCTTACCAGCGAGATGATTCGTTCCAACGGTACGACACGCTTTTTGATTCGCCCATACATAATGAAATCCTCGTTCATCAGCCCGCACAATAAAGACCATGTCGTCGATCATATCAAAAATGCTCCATAACAGCCCGTAGTGCTGCTCGATCAATGTTGTCTCCACTTGTTCCAAATCCTCCATAAGAAAGGTTTCAAAAGGATGCGAATACCGTTCAGCGCTTCCTTCCCCATCACTTGAAACGCTTAGCTAAAGATGAATCGTCACCATTCTCCGTTGTACCTCGTGAAATTTCAATTTCGAAATATAGGCTACTTTTTCACAACTGAAAAAGTGGACCTTGTACGTTTCACCAACGTGTGTAATTTTCACTACCTTTTTTAAATTGACGATATAAGAACGATGGGTTTTAAAAAAACAATGAGTGAGCCTCTTTTCCACCTCGTTTAGAGGGAGGGTTGTCTCATATTGCTCATCAGCCGTATGAATGATTGTTTTTCTATTTTCTTTCTCCACGAACAAAATATCTTCCATTGGCAACCAAACAATGGAATGTTTCATGCGGATCTCCAGTCTTTTATTGAGCGGCTTCATTGATGTAACCGGTTGGTTGACGATTTCAATGAATGTACGCGCTTTTTCCAGTGCTTGAAAGAGGCGTATGCGCTCGACTGGTTTCACGATATAATCGGTCGCGGATATTTCAAACGCTTTGACAGCAAATTGGTCATCCCCAGTAGTAAAAATCACTTGAACAGACGGCAAAAACTGTCTGCATAGTTTAACCGCCTCCATCCCATCGAGTTCAGGCATGTAGATATCAACGAGGACAATATGTGGCCGCAGTTCGAATGTAAGCTGCAACAGCTCCTTTCCGGTAGCCGCTTCCGCTACAACATCGTAGTTCGGAAACAAACGAACAAAATTCCGCAAAATCGCTCTTGAAACTGCATCGTCATCAGCGATCACGACTTTTAAATCATTCAACGAATCCTCTCTCCTTCCCTCTTCTTCCCTCACCTTCCCTTATTCTGGACAATCTGGATCAAATATATTTGTACAAACAAGAAACTTACAAGAGAGGGTTGAACATGATTTGTTCGTTTTCCCCCAAGGCCACTTCGATTTGATGTTGCTCTGTTTGAAAAGTATAGACGGTTTGACCGATTTGAACGATGGTGCCCTCTTTCGCGATGCCAAGCTTCACTGTTTGTCCGCGCGGCACTGTAATATAGGTGGCGGTCCCTAAATTGGATCCTGCCTCTTGAATGAACGCGCCTTTTTTCGCGTAAGCGCGGCCGCCGCGCATCACCCTTTAATGTCAAGAAACCCATCGGAGTGGATCGTACAGTTTTGGCATCCTCGGCCAAAAACAACGATATCACCGCGACAATAAATGGTGCTGTTTAACGCATAGGCCATCTCGACATAGTTATCCACATTCTGTTTCGATGTATAGGACCCGGTTATCCCTTTTATATCATCAAGCAGCTTGACAAGTTGCGGGAAGGAATGAGATTCATTCGGAACACTTGAGAAAAAACATCGTTGCAGCCGTTCTGTCAAGTCGCGCCAAACGGATGAAATTTGTTGGCCATCCTCTTTTTTTACGGCCTCTATATATTTCTTTCCTTTCTTTTCTAAATCAGAAAACTTATCGTTCATTAAAAGTTTGATTAGTTTAAAGAAAAGAAGTTGTTCACTTTTCGCCCAAGCAAACGTTTTCCACGACGGCGAACGAAGCAACTGTTTGATCAAAATCACCATGTTTTCGATATCTTCTTCCATTTCGCCTAACAAGCGGATAAGCTCAGAAGGCATTGCCCGATCTGTTCCTGCTGAAATGGTGCTTCCAATCACATTCTTTCGAATGATCACCGCCTGTTTTGAGGTGACCATCGCCCGATGGACATTTTGATAGATGATAACGCGTCCGTCTGCTTCCACTTCCATGCCGTCTCCTACACTTCCGGTAATATCCACATCACCGTGAAAGCGAATAGAACCCGAGCTCATGTTGACATCGCCGTCATGGACGAACGTGTCAACGACAGAAATATGCACATCCAGTCCTTCTTGTCGAAATACTAACCTTCCGTTATCTACTGCAATGATTTTTTTCCCGTTTTCAGCCATCTTTACCCCTTTTCCTATATGAACAGTAACTGGCCGAACCGGTTTAGGCGGAATCAGCTCGTTCGTCACAGTGATCCCTGGGGCACCAGGAAGAGGGGGATGGATAACTGCTATGGTTTGCCCCGCTCGAACGGAAGGAATACGGTCTCCTTTTAAGGAATGAACATCCTCACCTTCACCCGACAACTGTTTCTGTTTGTGATCTGTATCGACCATCAACTCCACCCAACCGTTTGTTCCTTCCCGCGGCTTCACTCCTCTAGCAACGATAAAATCACTCGGTTGTGTCGCCTGTGTAGCTTCAATGATCGCGGCAAAATCGATCCCTTGAACGATATGCAAGGCTCGGAGTTTTTGTAAAATAGACTCGCAGTCTAAAGCGTTCTGCACCTCAAGCAGCGGCTCGGTTTGCGACTCCATTTGGCCGCCAAGGTCGTCCTCGTTCAATTCCTTCCGCTTTTTGGCCCCGGGTTCAACGCGCAAAATCACATGCAGTTTATCATCATCAACAACAATCTCCCATTTCGTCTCGGTCGTCCCCTCCATAGTTTGTCCGCTAAACCGTTCTCCTTCCGCTGCAGTTGTTGTTTCCGTCATCTGTCCACCGGTGTTATGAATGCTCTCTCCCCTGCGGTAATGAGCAAAGACCATAGCATTCACCTCTTCCACCCAGGCTTTTTCCTCGCCGTCTTCCATGCATTCAGATCCCCTCACTCGTGATTAGCTAAGCCGCTTTTTCCCCCTCGAGAACATGCGCTCACTTCTATCTCCCTATTTTTGTCAATCGAATAAAAGAGGAGGAGGAAAAAGCTATGTCGGTGCATCCATACGCAGTAGTTTAGGTCAACCGTTCCGGCCTGCCTAAAAGATATCCTTGCGCTGCTGGTACTCTTAATAGCTTGGCCTGAGCAAGATCCACTTCCTTTTCAATGCCCTCTAACACGAGCACTATTTTAGGACTGCAATAGTTTACTAGCAAGCTGAGCATTCTTTGCTTTTCCACGTTGACTGCTAGCCCTTGAGCGAAATACCGGTCTAATTTGATATAATCTGGCTGTAGTTCAATAATCTTTTGTAAAGTGGAGGCCCCTTTATCAACGTCATCAACTGCAATGTAAAATCCGTGCTCTCTGATCCACTGTACAGCCGCCTTCAGTTCGCCGTCTTTCCATCTGTCGTCGTCTTCTGTTGTTTCGTTGAGCTCAAACACAATTCGGTTTTTAATATATGGAAAACGTTCAACCATTTTTTTTAACAACTGTGCAAACTCTCGCCGCGAGATCGTGGATGGGTACACATTTACAAACAGTAGTCCTCTTTTCTGTTCCAAGAAAGGAAATTGCGAAATGGAGCTTTCTAATGATATAAGGTCAAGCTCGTACAAACAGCCTTCCTCCCGGGCTTTTTGAAAAAACTGTTCGATATTTTTGACCCCATTCACCCGCAGCAACGATTCATACCCGAAAATGCTCCAGTTCATTAAATTCCATAGTGGCTGATAAACATGTTCAAACAGTTGTTTGTCGATTACACTCCGAACAGGAATGAAAGTCACCGTTTTGCTACTCCTTTTATAATTCTTTTTTTCTATTAAAAGAAGTTACTAAGCACAAAAGTCATTGTGAAAAAATGAGTTATTTGTGCAATTTTTACTATAATATTTTTCCATATATTTGTCTAACTTTACACACACGTCAAAAGCATGCATATACCCCTTATCTACATCTAAAAGGACATATTACATCCTTTTTTCGACATTTTAAGACATATTTCTTCCTTGTTGTGTTTGTTTTATGTCGAAAAATCCTCCTCTTGTGAGGAGAATTTTACCAATTCTTCAACAAATGAGTTTGCGTTAAGCGAGTTCGTTATATAGTCTATAAATCCTACTTTTCATCGTAGCGTTAGCACTGAGTACCATCATCGGGATACGGCTCGTTCATGATGTTGCAACATGTTCAATATAGTATATCCGAAGGATGATGTCGATCAGAATGAGATTCAATTGGCCATCAATCGCCTTTAGCAAGCCTTCACTGCGGATGTTGGCAAATGTTAACGAGAAATTCGAAAACGATTTCAGTGTATATTGTAAGTTAGATAGATGATCTTCAATACATCTCATTTTTTATCAAAATTAAGCGAGAACACTCCCACTTCAACGTAGCGAAGCGAAGGAAGTGGGGATGAATCGCTGCTAATCCATTTTACTGAATATACAATATTTTAGAAAAAACACAGCATAATGTGAAGAGATGAAAAAATGTATTTCTGCATTAAATAGCAACTCAAAGGCTTAACGAAAAAAGAATACTTAGAGAACTATGTCATATTGCTAAGAATCTGTATAACGTAGGTTTATACACAGATGTGTTTGTTACTGACGTCCGTTTACTATGATGTGAGTTATTCCTTTCGCGCTCAGTGTCTTATTTCTTCTACCGCCGGCTTATTATTTCATCCGGACAGAGAATACGTTTCGGTCCATCACATTTTCGTCCCTCTGTTGCTTGTCATCATGTTTTGGACAAAAAAGATGAACTTCTTCTGCCTATGCGTCATGCCTAGAAATAGGAGATTTCTCAATGAAACCATCCCGGTTTGTCAGACTGTGCTCCACCGGAGGGCGAGGCCATTCGGGTTGTCTTTTACGCTTTAGAAGCTTTTATCTGCTCATTCCATTGAAGCATTTAGCCATACGAGAGCAGTGTGCTTGGGACGAAAATAAACACTGGTAAAAGAAAGATCATTTAATGAAAAAACTCGCCCCGTCGATCCATTCAAGATCGTTATAGTGCTTGAGGTCACGCACAAGCTGAAACAGCGCCTCATCTTTTTGTTTCGCTTCAATCATGCAGTCAAGCTGCTTAACGGTGCCTTTCACTTCCCGCAAAAAGCGGATGAACATCTCGGCATCGACGAAATCATGATGAGCGCGAAACTGTCTATCGCTTTTTGGACTTGAGATATGCATTTTCATGGGTAGTGGTGAGTGGTGCCATGTCGCCACGATCCGTTCCCAGTCCGGCCGCCAGTCTTCTTCGTCGTGATTGGCGAGATGGTGGTGCAAATCAAAGACGAGCGGCACGCCGAGCTTTTCGCATGCATACAGTGCATCACGCAACGTAAACACCGTATCATCATTTTCAAACATGATCATCCGCTGCCCCCAAACAGGCACGTACGCCCAATTGTGAATCAGCTGCTCCAACGCTTTCTCTTTGTCACCGTACCCGCCGCCGATATGGAGCACGCAACGGTGTTCGAGATCAATCCCCATCCCGCTCAATAGCTCCGCGTGCAGCTTTAACGTGTTCAATGAGGCGCGGAACACGTCAGGATCGGGAGAATTGAGCACAACAAAATGCTCAGGGTGAAAATCAAGACGCATCGGATACTCCTGCAAAAACAGAGCGATCGTTTGCAACGCCTCGCGAATCGGGGCGAGATAATCCCAGTTCTCTAATTCCGGATGATTGGCGAGCGGAATGAGCCGTGAGCTGAGACGAAAAAACCGGATCTCATGTGCCTTGTTATGCTTGAGCAAGCGAAGGCAATTGTTGATATTCGAACGAGCAATCCGTTCAAGCTTGCGAATTGCCGCCTCGCGGTCGCGAAGCACGCGAAATTGCGCTACGGTCATCGTCTGTGAGGGAGAGCAATGGGGAACATGCACGCTCATGGCGACATAGCCAAGCCGGACAACCGTCATCATCATTCTCCTCCGTTCTGTTCATCGATTGCGGCTGTTAGTATGCCCAGCCTGAATAATGCCTATGAACGAACATGGTTTTGTAACAGCCAGCACAATGGCACATAGATCAGCGCAATCATCCACATTCGACAATATGATTCAACAAGCTAGGCCATTTTCAAACACTATCCTCTTTTCTCCACTACCCATTGTTGTCACCCCAGTTATCTTGTCTAATTAGTCATCTTCCCATTTACAAGAAATAGGTCGAAAAATAGTTATTCACCCGAATCATTTTTTGAAAAATTATCATTTAATACAGTAGTACCAAATCTAAACCATTGGGAAAGGATGAGAAATGGATGGTTTGTGTGTGCAATGGAGGATTGTTCCCGCAGCTGTTTTTTACACAGTCTTCAACCGAGCTACCCATTACAATCCCTGTAGCAGGAACAGCCGTTACAGAAGTGCTTCGTTTGGAGCCGATTACAACCCTCAGCAACGATCTCGTCAAACTTGATTCGATGGTTGAACTGGAATTGTCCGTATTGGCGCTCCTATCTGGTGTAGCCTTGACAGGTATCACGTATCGCTTAGAACGTTCAACGAACGGAGGAGCGTTTACGCCCATTGCGGAGCTGGACGTCGAATCTCTGCTTCCTGTATTAGCACTTGCTGCCAACACGACACTGTTCCCGAACTTGACGTGGGTCGATAACCCAGGCGTGGGCACACATGTATATCGCATCGTGATTGAAACAGACGGTTCAATTCTAGGCAGCTTGTTAAGCGACATCACAGCTGAAACTCGTGCCTTGAATGCTCTTGTCGTCAGAAACAACGCATAACGAAAAAAGCTGACTCAATGAAAGAGACATACAATCATTGAGTCAGCTTTTTTGTTTCTAACAATTTGTGGAACATGGAAGCTCGATTGTAAAATGTGCTCTGTCATGTAAGAAGGATTACGTCAACTATGAATGATAATATGATTTAATGCTCGAACCCCTTCTTGAAACTGGCGACAGAAAAAAAATCCTTCCATTTTGTAAGTCATTCGTTCTTCTCCCATCTCGAGGTAGAACTGGAAATTGGAAAACGAGAGAGTTTGCCCTGGTTCAATTCGTGATACTCGAACCGGCTTTAACCAAAACTCCCCTTTCTCTTCGACCATTTGCTCCGCTTGTTCGCTCATATAGTTCCACGGCTCCATCACTAGTGGATTAATCCGTTGATCATACTGAATCTCATCCCCTAATTTTGCCGATAACGCGATGCGTTCTTTCGGAGTAACCCGTAAACAGATGAAAGGATTGTCCAACGGAATAGAACCCATATTACGAATGACGAAGTTCGCAGCGACCGTCGCTTTATTCCCCTTTGTATTCGGAAGCAATAATGAATAAGTGAAATAACAAATGGCTTGAATCCCATCAAGCTTGTTCTGTTGGCGCAAATTTTTTATCTCTTTTAATGCTTGTTTGACAATGTAAAGCTCCTTCTCGATGGCGTGGATTTTATTTTCTATTTCTGGAAGACGACTGACCATCGTTTTCCTCCTTCCTGGCAGGATGATTTACTACTCATGTTATATGTATGAAAAAAAGAGGAGTAATCTCCTCTTTTTTTTACGAGACAAACAAAACGGTGTGATTACATCATCGTTGGAAAAACAGCAGGACATTGCGGCGGGAAGACATCCACAGGGCATTCTTCCTCGCAGATGATTTCCGGGCGAGGCTGGCAGAATCTTGCGGCCACTTCCAAAATGACTTCATATGTCACGACAATGCTTTGGCAAATTCTTACCGAAACATTCGCAGTAATGCTGTCTCCGTTTTGCGTAAACGATCCCACGCGGCAATTATTGAAGGCGTTTTGTGTAGCATTGCAACATACCGTTGTGCCTTCTGGAGCACAAAGGATCACTTCCTCGGTGGTCGTGATCAATGCCGGGTTGCTAAGTACGGTAACTTGAGCGCCATCTGTATTTGTTCCAGTCACCTCTAACACGATTTGAATCGTTTTGCTTAAAGTGACGGCTTGCAAGGTAACAAGTTGATTTCCTACGGTACATTCGATATCGCGGCGAACGTCTTCGGCACACTCTAACATGGTGACAGCACAATTGACCTGCGAGATCGTAATGTCGGCTAAAGCCCCTTCTGGAAACGTAAAGGTGATATCTTGGGCAAGCTGTACAACGTGTGTTGTCCAGTCGTATACTTTGCAGACTTGGATGCATTCAGGGTCAAATTGTTGAGCAAATTGCTCTAAATTAATGGGCATAATACAATAACCTTCCTTTCATTCAATTTTTCAGGCTACTGTATAGTATGTTATAGGATAATGGGAGTGATAGTTATAACGCCCATTTTCTCCGTTATATGTAATGATTTATAGTGTAAATATCCATCCCGTTTTTGCATATAATTTCTAAAGAATGGTCAATTTCCTCACGACAAATGCTGAAAAGGTGGTGAAGCCGTGAGCGGAGAGCATAAAAGCATCCAATTACAGCAGAAAATCATCCACCTGAAGTCCGAAGTGGACAAATATAAAACGTTGGTTGCTTCGTTGGCATCTAGCGAAGAATGGCTCCATCTTCACGAGCAAATAGACCAACTCAAGGCCGAAAACGATGAACTCACCACGAAATGCCAACATTATGAAGACGCGTTGTCTAGACAAACCGACGAGATCAAGCACTTGTCCGAAACATTAGAAAGGACGAGTCAAGAAAATGAATCGTTGCGTGAGGAGATTGAGCAATTCAAAACAGAATACGCTTACTGGAAAGAACAAGCCGAATTAAGAGATGAACATATTCAATCTTTAAGAAAAGAAGTCGATATGTTTAAACAAAAGCAAGCGGAATGGGACAAGGAAAGGAGGAGACTGGAAGAGGAGAAACAATTACTAGAGAATGAACTTTCGGTTCACCGTTCTTTAAGGAATGAATATGTTTCATTTCAATCCACACTCGACTCATTGACATCATCATGGAAAGAAAGGATTGGAACAATGGAAAAAGATTACAGTTTTTTAAAAAATCATACGGATAGGATATTGAGGGATGTTGAAGAACTGAAAAAACATTGGCCACCCATCAACCTGAAACGGACGAACTAAAAGAGGAAGTTCACATCCTAGCCGCCAAACTTCATGCGATGGAAGAAAAGTTGGCACAAATAGATCAAGAAAGACAAAAGGATTTATTGGTACTGCAAAAACATATTTTGAACCAACAAGTAGAGTTAGAATCGATGATCGAAAAGACATCGCACTTTTCAACAGAAATTAAACGCCTCTCCAACCAAATTGCTGATTTGACAAAAGCATGGAGCGAACAAACCCAAGAATACCCGCACAACGATATGGACGAGTTGAAGAATATGTTGTCTCAAATCATACAATTGTTGACGGCAAATCATGATACCCCCTCTGAAGCACATCAAGCATCATCAAGCGCTCCAGTAAATCCATCGCCTACGAAAAAACAAACAGAAAAGAGGTTCTCATCCTCTAATACCTTTTTAAAATTACAAGAGTTTATCGATGAAACAAAACAATCCATCGTGGTCTCGCCTGTAAAAACAAAGGAATCACATACCTTCAACTCTTCAACAGTCCATCTATCCCCCCAAAAACCCAACTTAGTGAAACGCGTCCGAATTGAACATCCGTCTTATCACCATCGGCACCCATCCCAACACAAATCATCTTTAGAAGAGGATGAGGACAGGGCGCTAAGCAGCGCCGTTCCTTGTACTTTCTTGGAGAGAGACATTCGAAACGACTACGACAGTGATTCTATTGTTGAACATGTTGAGGATGTATCGCCACCCGAAGCAGAGGCAAGAGACGAATCGACGAATGAAAGCGAAACACTTCCTTCTTACTCTGTTGAAATTGAGCCACCATTGGACGAGGCAAACCTTTCGGAACACCGAAATAGCACGACTGAAACAACTCCACACGAAGAATCGGCTGAAGCAATACATCAAACCAACGACAGCGAGAACGAAAACCATCAGAATAGTGAAGAACCCCCAGTGTTGACAAATGATCAAGAAACACCTATAAAAATGGAAGATGATGTATCAACACAAGATATTTCTGCTAATGAACAAAGACCGCATGCTGAAGCCCATCATGCCATTTCACTCGTCTTTCCCGCTGCTTTCGTCCATCCACCTTCTGCATCGATGGAAAGCGAGGATAAAGATGAAGATGATACCATGGTTCAGAGCGAAGAATCGTTCGTTACAGAAGAAGGGAATAATCAAAAATGGCGGCTGTTCTCTCTGCTGAAAAAGGTGAAAATCTTACAATAGCTAAGAGGCGGGAATATTCCCTGCCTCTTCCACTTTTATCCTCAGAACATCGCCAAACAGGATCATGAATGGATGCCATGCAGCAACTCAACGCTGGTTTGCAGGGTACAAGCACTGATCATGGCTTGGAAAATCATGTACGATCTCACAGTCTGGAGGTCATCAACTGAATAGACAAACGAGCGCCCCCATCCTCATCGCTCAACACATCAAACAAACCGTCGCGCATCACTAGCTCAGTCTTCTTCATAGACGTTGCCGACCACTTGACATGGCGGTATTCCGTCAACAAAGAAAGCAAATCCCTCACGTTTCCTCTCCCCACTTATACGTAATTAGATGGGCCAAAACAAATGAAGGAGAAAGAAACAGGCAAACAGCATGGCGGAGGTGAGATGAAACCTTCTTCTCCAACCGGACGCTTTTTGCCGCCGAAGGACGCCTGCAAACAAGGTGATGGCCAACATCGCGATGCTTACATAACCGGTCACCAGTTTCCCATGGCCCAAACCGATCACGGTGCCGAGTTTCCATGCCATCACCACTCCGTGAAAGACAATCAAGCCCGTTCCGGCAACCGCGAGCGGGATATGGGCTTTCATCATACTTCTTGATATCCGCGCTAAGGTAACTTTGACCTTCCGAACTCTCGTTTTACGGATAACAAGAAAAATAAAATACATATTGACATTGATCAAAAACAGCAGTACCGCCACTTGTGCCAGCCATTTTCCTGCCAGCACCGCAGCTGAGTCATTCGGGCGAAACAGCCATATATAGAGCGTAGTGCCGATCACCAACAACGCATTGATGATGATCCAAATATAATGTGCCATACATCCTCCATAATCGTTCTGTTTTTCCATCTATTTTAACATTTTAACCTAAAAAGGATCACCTCAGAGTGAGGATCATCACACCGCGAATATGGCAATCGGCAGATCCGGTTTCTTACGCTTAAGTGCTCCCCATCTGCCGCCCGTTCATAACGTTTTAGACCATCGGACATGCATTCTGCCCCCCATAGAAATAAACGAAGAACCAATGTAGAAAGGCGATGATCATCCGTTGAAGGTGGAGAGGAAACATCCGATTCTCGATAACTTTAAGTGCAACCTGTCCACCTTGGAACAATCACGTATATTTGGCACAGCTGCTGAGAGCTGCCGCTCAAAACTGGCATGAACATGCTCTATTCGTATTTTCACCCGTTTCATCCGCAAGGTGTGACGGACATGATCGTTTTAGCCACGTCTCGCATCTGTCAATTCATACATGGCCGGAGGAGAACGATGCTTCGTTGGACTTTTATACATGCGGGGAACATGACCCGCTTAGTCAGGCGGATTTTTCGTTAAAAGGCTTTCAGGCAAAACGGGTAGTCATTTATTCAGTTCCGCGTACAGCAACGGTCTCCAGCTCGTTATCGGCCAGGAAGTGATGCCGTTTGAGCTTTCGAAACCGAGCGAACGACTTGACAGATAAACTGTCTTCCATCAAAAAACGTTGGCCGTCCTTTTGTTCGGCCAACGTTTTTTGATTTGGAGTGAAAAACAGACAGCAGTCTTGAGCTGTCTTTCAAAGTATGGATGGGCCCTCTCATAACGAACAAATGTGGATTTTGTCGAATTTGAGCGAATCGCGTAGTACAAGTCTTCTCTCAGACACATATATATGCAGTACAAATGAGCACTATAGACAGTTTACACATATGGCCTCAATGAAAAAAATATAAGAAAGGAGGCTGGCCATCATCGAACTCCTCATCGTGTTTACATTTTTCTTTACGATGATGCTCATTTATTGGCACCCGAAAGGAATGCATGAAGCCATTCCGGCCGCGATCGGTGCAGCGATCATCCTTGTCAGCGGAGCGGTCAGTTTTTCCAATCTCATCGACATTAGCGCCAAAGTGAGCGGCGCAGCGGTCACCATCATCTCCACTTTTATCATGGCGCTTGTTCTCGAGAGCATCGGCTTTTTTCATTGGATCGCCGCTATATTGGCCGAGCGAGCTAACGGTTCGGGTATTCGGCTGTTTTGGTATACGAATGCTCTTTGCTTTCTTATGACACTGTTTTTCAATAACGACGGCAGCATCATTATCACAACCCCGATTTTGCTGTTGCTCTTAAAAAGCTTTCAACTCAAAAAGCATCAGCAGCTTCCGTACCTGATAAGCGGTGCGCTCGTCGCTACCGCCTCAAGCGCACCGATCGGTGTGAGCAACATGGTGAACTTAATTTCGCTAAAGATTATTGATATGAGCCTGTACTTGCAAACGACGATGATGTTTGTTCCTTCCATGCTTGGATTGCTCTTTTTGGTCGGAATGCTGTTTGCTGTTTTTTACAAAGATCTTCCTAGAACACTTCCTCCGCTGTCCGTCCCAATCACTCCTCTCTCGTTTTATCAGCACCCCCTCCGCCATTCCGAGGGCTATGATTATTTAAAAATATCGGAACAAAAGATGAAGGGGATTCTTCTCTTTGTGTTGGTCATGCGGGTTAGTTTATTTGTCGCTTCCTACTGGCATATCCCGGTGGAATGGGTAGCTGTTACGGGATCCGTTTTGCTGCTCGGATGGCGGTGGTACGCGTTACAGATGAAACCTTTTGATGTGTTGCGGAAAGCGCCTTGGCATATTCTCATCTTTGCTTTTGGGATGTATATTATTGTGTACGGGTTAAACGGTGCCGGCCTCGGACATTATTTGGTGCAACAATTGCAGCCTTATGTGTCTAATTTATTTCACGCCATTTTCACCATGGGAAGCATGATGTCCATTTTGTCAAATGTGTTTAACAACCACCCTGCGCTCATGATCGGAACGTTGACATTGACCGAAATGCGTATCGACCCACTCATTTTAAAAGCAGCATATTTGGCAATGATCATTGGGAGCGATATCGGCTCACTGCTTTTGCCAACAGGGACGCTCGCAACGTTGCTTTGGCTCCATATCTTACAAAAATACCGTTATCCGCTTCCTTGGTCCACGTATACAAAAATCTCGCTTTTGGTCATTCCACCGACGGTGTTGTTTACCCTTGCCATGCTGTATAGTTGGATTTTCTTTTTGTCTTTGGTCCACCTTCTATAAAAAAAGCCCTCCTCACGCGGTGAACGAAGGAGGGCTTTTTTATAAAATTTCCTTTGTTGCATCTAGCGCCGCCATTTATCCAGCGTACATCAAGCGAGTTCTTCATCTTATGATGGAAAGTGCACCGTTTTTAAGTGAATCACTTTCCAATAAACAGATTCCCCGCTCGCGGTCACTAGATGGATGATATTGTTTTTCACTTCCTTTAATAAACCAATTTTCATCGGGTGATCGCCTAAGTCAAAAATGACTAAGTGGCCTTCCATTTTTTTGAGCTGCCCCTCAAGCGATCGCTGCAAAGGAAGAGGGGTTGGCTGCACCGGCAGCGCATCGTTCCCTAATGTATACGGTGTGATGTTTTTCTGGTAAGGGGTCAGCCATTTTAAATGATTCATCGAAATGAGCATCGTTTTGTAAACCGGAGAATAAAAGGTGAAGTAATCGTTCAGCACATTGGTGATGTAACCGTGAATCGATTTGTTTCCGATTACGTAAACTTCCACAAACCTTCCTTTGGCGTTCAATAACGTTTTTCGATAGGAAATTCCAGCATCCTCTTGCAAAGGAACGTCGGGAAAAGGGGGGGTAATCAAGAATTCAGGATCCGTGTAAAGCTGAATGTGGTGAATATGCAGGTGAGGAATGTACAAATACTCTTTTCCGGTATAGATGACAAGAATATCGAGCCCAAGATCAATTAAAACCCCCCGAACTGTAGTTCCTCCGGAAATCTCCACTTTGACTTGCTTCCCGAGTAATGTTTTCAATAGGTCCATGTTCTTTCACCCTCTGATTTTAAGGGACGAACGAGCCGATCATGCTAGGTTTACCTACACCGATGCCCATTGTCCCCCTTTTTCGGCCTGTCACCTTTCTCTTTTTCGTTTTCCTCCCTCATCATCCTTTTTTCTTTTTCTCTTTCTTCTTCTCTTTTTCTTTTTTCTTCTCCTTTTCCTTCTCTTTTTCTTTCTCTTTCTCTTCTTTTTCCTTGTCGCCTTGCTCTTTTTTCTTCGCTTTTGCTTCTTCTTTTTTCTTATCGCCTTGCTCTTTCTCCTTCTCTTTTTCTTCTTTTTTCTTGTCACCTTGCTCTTTTTGCTTTGCTTTTACCCCCTCTTCTTCTTTTTTCTGTGCCTTTTTCGCCTCGCGCTCGGCTTGATTAGGCTCTTGTTTTGCTTCAGCTTGACCTGTTTCCTTTCCGTCTCCGGCATTCATGGTATTTGCTTGGAACGCTCCTTTAGGCCCACAGCTGATACTTTTGATGTGTTCATAATTCACCCGGATAATTTCATCGTGATTGACAATCGTACAGTAACCGCTTCCTCCCGGAACAAGGATTCCTTCTACTGCTTCCGGCCCCCCGCGGTTGATCGCTATCCATGTATTGATGAGTCTCTCAAATAGATCCGTTACGTTTGCGGCCTTTACATAAACGGGCGGGGGTAGCGGGTCATGTTCTTGGTCTTCGTGTGTCTCTTCCCCTCCTGGTATATGCGGCGCTTCGCTTGCTGCTTCCATATCGTTATGCCCCGTGACTTCTGTTGTGGCGTCTTCCATTGCGTTTGCTTCAAGTTCCGCGGCTGGGGTCTTGGCATCTACCTCCTTGTTCTCTTCGGTTTTCATTTGTACACGGACGCTTTTCAGATGGCGGAGAAGGTAAAACACAATCCCATCATCTTTTGTGAAGAGAATAATATGATCGTCGTTGACACCTAGTAAGGTTCCTCGTTTTGACTCTGGTCCCCCTTGGTTAATTTGAATGTGCTCATTGACCAAACTGTTTAACAGCTCATAAAAACTCGTCGCCCTTACCGGCATAACAGTTTCGTCGCTATATGAAGAAAGCGACGAAACGGAATTGGCTTTCACATTTTCACTAATGCTTTGAACATGGTGCAACGCATAATAAATCATCGCTGCTTCGCTTTCAACAAAAAGGACAAGATAGTCTGATTGAACATCGAGAAGTTTCCCTGTTTTTGATTCGGGACCACCGCGGTAGACAGTAACGGTTTTCCCAATTAATGATTGCAATTCGCGATTTGCCTCAAGCGGCATGGACGCGCCATGCATGTCATACGCCACCATTTCCATACTCCTTTCCTATACTGTTGTCCATAAGGGATATTCATACTGTATATATACGTATCCAGCGAAAATCGGCATCCGTCAACAACCTACAAAAAAAAAATAGGCCAGCCCGTTGAGGATCGCCCTGGGGCTAGCCATCCGTGCCAACCTTTTAACTGCGCCAAAAAAATCGGTTCATTCCGTGATGAAAACAGGCAACACCTTGCACGAAATGAACCGATTGCGACTTTGTTATTATAGGAGCGATTGTCCATACCCCCCCTCTCTAACCAGTAACGCTGCATCCAAATAGGCAAATCGTCGGCAATTATAGTCGTATAGTCCTTCACGTGTTACAACGCTACGTATATCCCAATTCCTGCCGCTAGGACAATGGCTAATCCGGCATAAATCAACACTAAGCGGGTGAGATTGCCTTTTGTTGCTGATGTGTACTGCTCGTCTCCCCGTCCAGACAGCGCGAGCGTACCGACTAGGCCTGCAAGCATCACGACAGACGCAGCAACTATGAATATCGTCAACGTTCTTCCTCCTCCCTCTTTTTCCTGTCAGTCGAAAGCAGTTCGGCGCCCGTTTGCAGGGCGCGAACACCGAATTTCGCCCGCAGCTGTTCAACCGTTTTCCAAAGAGTTTCTGTTTTCGCATCCTCTTCATAGTGAAACAAATCAAGCTGCTTCACCGCCCCGGTCCGGTCAAACACATGGAGCGCAGCAACGCCAAGAAGCCGCACTGGACGACCGTCCCAATGCTTTTGGAACAACCGTGCAGCATAGGAAAAGATGTCTTCCGCATCCCATAACGGATCCATTCCGGTTTGGCTGCGAGTGATGGTTTGAAAATCGTAGTAGCGAATGGTCAGTTGAACGGTCCGCGAGACAACCCGCTTTTCGTTCATCCTCGCACTGACAGACTCAGCCAACTGGCGCAAGACAACGAGCAAGTTCTGTTCCTCATCCATATCGTACGGCAACGTTGTTGAGTGTCCGATCGATTTTCTCTTTTCCGCCGCCACTGGATCAACCGGACGCGGATCGATGCCGTTCGCTTTCTCTTGAAGGCGCAAACCATAGATGCCAAACGTCTGACGAAGACGCTCCCGATCGGCCTTTGCAATATCACCGATCGTATGGAGGTCAAGCGCATGCAGCTTTTTCGCCATTTTGTCACCAACGCCATGCATGTGTTCGACCGGAAGCGGCCATAACACGCGCGGGACATCGCGTTTGCGCAGCACGGTGATGCCAAGCGGCTTTTTCATGTCGCTTGCCATTTTCGCCAAAAACTTATTCGGGGCGATACCAATACTCACCGGAATCGACAACCGCTCAAGCAGTTCTTGTTGGATATGGTGCGCCAAAGCGAGCGGGTGAACCGTTGACGTCCGCCCGGTCATGTCCAAATAGCCTTCATCAATGGAGGCGCGCTCTAATACGGGCGAGAAACGCTGTAAGCATTGAAACAAGCGACGGCTTACTTCGCGGTATAACACGAAATCCGGCGGCCGCACGACGAGCGATGGACAGCGTTTTTTCGCTTCCCAAAGCGGCATCGTCGTATAGATGCCAAACTGTTGTTTCGCTACATAGCTGGCCGCCAGCACAATTCCTTTCCGCTCTTTCGGGTCTCCTGCCACAACGACCGGTTTTTTCTGAAGCGATGGATCACGGGCGATCTCACAGCTAGCGAAAAACGAATTGGCGTCTACATGAAAAATGATCCGCCCATGCGATTCGCGCTCCGTTTGCATCTTTCTTCCCTTCTTTTCTTTCGTTGTTTCCTATTTTAGCAGATCATCCGTTCGTTGGAAACCGCTCGGCTTGCTTCAGGATACGGGTTCGTTACATTCATGCTAAGCGCGCCATCCCTTCGGCCGTCTTAGGGCAGCCGATCGTGAAACAGGTCCATGAGCATATATCCAGCCACTCCCCAAATGATGAGCGCGGAAACCCGGTTCATGGTTCGCAATCCCCTCCCGCTGCCATCGAAGCGACCAAGCATCTTTCCAGCGAGGGAAAGCCCAACAAACCAAGCCCACGAGACAAGAATGCACGCCGCAGCAAACAACGCTTTCTCCAATCCCGTATAGCGGAGCGAGTTCGTGCCGATGACACCGATCGTATCCAAAATGGCATGAGGGTTCAGCAGCGATACTGAGGCGGCGAAAGCGATTTGTTTGCGAGGCGGAAACATTTCCGATGCTTCGCTTTCGCCTGTTGCAGGCTCGCTCTTCCATGTGCTCCAGCCCATATACAGCAAAAAAAGGACGCCCACCCCCATCACAACCATTTTCGTCCAGGAGGAACCAAGCCAAACGAGGGAGACACCCAAAACGGCAAGCAAAATGAGCAGCGTATCACACAACGACGCCGTCAGCACCGCGGGCAAGGCGTGCACCCAACGCCGCTGAACCGCTCCTTGAGTCAAAATGAACACATTTTGCACACCAAGCGGCAAAATCAGTCCCAACGCCAAGATGAATCCATGAACAAACGCACTCATCATGTTTCATCCTTTCTTTCCGCTTGCAGCCAGCGATACACCGCTGCTGCGTCTTGCCCGTCCACATCGACGACGCGAGCGGAAGTACCAAGTGGCATAACGGCGGCGGAAATGGTTGCTAATCGTTTTCGCTTTTGCCACCATGTCGCCGACACCTCAATCGATTGCAGGCGGCGTTTCAACATGTATGTTGTCGTTTGGCGGAACCAGCCGCTCCGGAGTGTTAGCTGCCTTGAAGAAAGCGCCCAACCGGCTGCCCGATAGCGACGCACCCCAATCCACGCGGCGAGCGGCAACACAAGCAAAAGTCCTGCTCCCCACGGGCGCTCGATGTAGGCGGCCAATAGCACCGGGACCATCAACCAATAGAGCGGCCGAAGCATATAACGGATTTTGGCGCGCTCCGGCAATGGGTGGAACGTGACATCGAGATCATACTCCGGCAGGCACGCGTGAACAATCGAGGAGACGCGCTCTTTTTTTACAAGCGGGCAAAGAACCACATCACCCGGTGGGCCGCCGTCAAGCGCTCCACCAGCATGAATGAGCGACACGGTCGCGTACCCGAACAAACGCCGCAGCCAGCTCTCATGGATCATCACCCCTTGGACGCGGCCAATGGGGACGGATACCGTTTTGCGTTCAAGCCAACCGCGGGTGATGACAATCGTATCTTCTTGCTTGCGCACGGCAAACGAAGCGAAGCGGATCATATTTTGTACGATCGCCACTCCATACGCGGCCAACAGTGCAACCAAACCGATGATTCCGATGTACCACCGCCCATGTCCATTCCATGTCGCCTGCACATTGCGAAAGAGCGCTTCATACGGGATAAGATCTCCGAGCTGAGACAGAAAGGCCCAAACGGCCGCCACTACGCCAAACGCTCCCCCGCTTGTCACAGCGGCAAGCCACACTTCCTTTACGGAAAGCGTAAATAAGGGAGGAGACAGTAGTCGCTTCTCCTGGTCGTTCCATGGATTAGACTCCTCTGCCTGCTCTTTTGCTTGCTCGATATCGCGCTGCAAGCGGCGAACCTCTTCCCTCGAAACGGCCGCGAGCGTCACTTCTGCTTCTCCGGGCACGTTTCCAGCCGTTTCAATATGGACTTTCACGACCCCCGCCAGCCGTTGCCATATTCCTTCCGTTATGGAAATGCCTTGAATGCGCTCGAACGGGATTGTCCGTTTTTTGCGGACGAATACTCCTTCTTCCACTTGCAATGTTTGATCATCCCAGCCGTAAGTGAAGCGAACCCAGGAAAGAATGCCGGCAACGATCGTGTAGGCGAGCACAAGAAGCGGCACGACGAGATCCCGCCAAGAAAAATCGCCGCCGCTGCCAGCTACGACAACTACCAAAAGCGGGAGCAGCACGTTTTTCAGCTCTCTCCCTACTCCGGTTACCATCGCAACGGGATGAAGACGGCGCTTAGTCATCATTCCGATCCGCCACCTTCGCCCACTCAGCGATCAACCGGCAGAGCTTTTCCGCCTCCGGTTCAGATAGCGCAGGGATTTCATGGACAGTGGCGGCCGTGAAAATCACAACCGAAGCCAACCCGTACCGTTTAAGAAAAGGGCCTTGCCGCACATCGACATGTTGAACGCGATTCATCGGAACTAGCGTCCATGTCGTTGACCAAACACCGTGCTGAATTTCTATTTCTTCCTCGCGAATATCATAACGCCATCGTTTCTGGCGCAAGGGAGGCAACCATCCGACCCATAAGATCGCTTCCACTACCCAGATGCCAACTAACACCACTAACCACCATTTAGGAACATGAAAGCGCGACAGAAACCATGCGATTCCGCCGACGACTCCCCCGGACGCCAACGTTACTAACACCCCGGTCAAGCGCCACACGGTGATGGCTTTTTCTGAAATCGGTTTGCCGCTGTTGCGAAGCATTCTATCAATCTCCTTTTGGCAAGTTCAAAACCTGTTTCCAGTATAACAAAACGTTTCCATACTGACGATGTGTTTTTCACGAATCATTGACAGAAAAACATAACTATTATATTCTAAAACTATCTTTTTTGCTTAACTGCATAAAAGCATAAAAGCGAAAAAGTGCATCATGGAAGGAACTTCGTACGAGAAAGGTTGTTGCTGTATGGAACATTCGCGCCCATCGTTGCAAAAAGGGCTGTTGCCTCGCCATGTACAGTTGATGGCGCTAGGCGGCATGATCGGCACCGGTATTTTCAAAGGAAGCGCCGATACGATTCACATCGCCGGACCAAGTGTCGTTCTCACATATCTCCTCGGCGGGGCGCTGCTGTTTCTTATTATGGCCGCATTAGCCGAGATGGCCCTCGCCTATCCGGGCGAAAACGTTCAACATTTGATCCGCCGGGCGTTTGGCTTTCGTTGGTCGTTTCTCGTCGGGTGGCTGTATTGGGCGAACTGGACATTGGTCACAGTCGTCGAGCTGCTTGCGGCAGGAAGTTTTTTACGCTATTGGATGCCATCTGTGCCGCTTTGGCTGCTCGCCCTTGGCTGCGCGTTATTGATTATCGTGCTGAACTTGTTTCCGGTTCGATACTATGGAGAAACGGAATTTTGGCTCGCTGGATTGAAAGTGGCGGCGCTAGTTGTATTCATCTTGCTTGGGGCCGGCATGTGGTTTGGTGTGATCGAAGGGGCGAACGGAGACCCATGGGCCCGTTATGCGACCTACGATACTTGGTTTCCGCATGGGGTTGGGGGCATGATCAGCGCCTTGCTTGTGGTTGTGTTTTCATACGGTGGAGCCGAGCTGATCGGTGTGGCGGTGACAGAGATGAAAGACGCCGACCGGGTGCTGCCGCGGGTCATCAAAACCACGATATGGCGGGTCATCGGCTTTTACGTACTGCCGATCGCCATCATTTGCGGCATCATGCCGTGGAACGCCGTATCGGCGGAAAACAGCCCGTTCGTCCAAGTGCTCGAGGCAACGGGCATTTCGGGTGCCGCCCATGTGATGAACGCGATCCTGCTTATTGCCGTCTTATCAGCAGCCAACACCGGGGTGTACGCCACTTCTCGCTTGCTCTTTTCAATGGCCGAACAAGGAGAAGCAAGCCGCCGCTTGTTACGGACGACACGACACGGGGTGCCGCTTTACGGCATGGGAATGGTCGCTCTCTGCATTGCCGCAGGAGTCGTCGGTGCGTACTTGGCGCCAGGGCGGATCATCGGCGAGTTGATGACGATCCCTGGGTTTACGGTGCTGATCGTCTGGATGATGATCGGAGCGGCCCAACTCAAACTGCGGCCGAATTACGACACGAATCCGTTCTTTCGCGTCAAAGGATTTCCGTACACGACGAGCATCGCCGTCGTGTCGCTCGGCGCGATTTGGGTGAGTTTTTTATTCCAGCGCGAGCATCGAATCGGCTCCGTTCTTTGCCTGATGATTTTGGCGATTCTCGCAATGTATGGATTCATCAAAGAAAAACAGCGCCGGCTGCCGGAACAGAACATTGATGAACAATCCGCATAAACAAGAATGCACAAAGAAAAGGTGCCGTTGTCGTTATGGACGGCGCCTATTTTCTTGTTGCCCCCAACTGTTTCCGCGCCATTCATCCCACGCCCGCCAGCTCATGACCGCCATGCCGAGCGCCAAAATCAGTGCTTGCCCGTCCACTCGTTGCTCGACCCATAAACGATACAAACTGACTCCGACTCCATATACGAACCAGCATAAGCAAAACAGCAGAACCCCCAGCCAAAACCATTTCATTGTTTTCTCTCTCCCCTCAATCATTCCATATAGGAAAATGCTTGCTTTCATCTTCATAAAAGGGATAGGTTTTCTCGCTCACACCTTTTGTAATCTATCATACTCTTCATTCCATATCGGTTTCATTATACCTTTATTTCCATAAAAGAGAAACGAGAAGATCTCTAAAGATCATCCCCGTACTGAATCACGAAATGTACCATGGTGACGTTGTTCAGTATGGGATCTATAGAAGAAGGGGTTCTCACCGCTTTGGAGACACTCTTGCTGTGCACGTGACGCAAACGTCGCTTATTCACTATTTCACGGGCGACCGTTCATCTTCCGTCACCCATTTGTGGTTTGGTACTTGTTCGCCAGTTTCTGTATCGATGTAATCAACCATATACACTATCGTTTGTTGGGCTGAATCGATGATGGCTTTCGCGCTTTTCATCCCTTCCATATGGTCAGCGTTCAAGACGACTTTCATCCCCTGGCTGAAACGACTCTTCCCCAGCGCTTTCGATTTCCTCATGAATGACCCATCTATGGTTTTTCACCGAGTTTCCGCCGGTCGTCGGGGTGTGTCACTGTATAGACAGTCGTGTCAAACGCGTCAGAAACAGTCGCTTCCGCCCCGCTCATCTCCGGCATATGGTCAGCGTGAATGATGATTTTGCTTCCGACCAGGTAGGTGGGTTGTTGGGCTTCTTCCAATCCGGCCGGGACATCGCCTAAACCGGAGTGGTTCATTTCCCCGTGATCGGCATCATGGGGGTTTTCTTCTTGGCTGGCGTTTTCTTTTGGCGCCGCTTCATCATTTCCAGTACCGGTGCAAGCCGTGATCAGCCCCTATGCCGCGGCGAAATAAAAAAAGCATTCCCTCAAAGGAGAGGGAATGCCCAATCGTTAGACGACATCATATCCTTGATCTTCAATCGCGGCTTTCAACTGATCCACGGTCACTTTCGCCTCATCGTACTCGACGTCGACCGTCCCTTGTTCCAAATGGACGTCGACCCGGCGGACGCCATCGAGCTGTTGTAAGGTGTTCGTGACGGCGGCTTTGCAATGGCCGCATGTCATTCCTTGCACGTGTAAAGTGAGCGTCATCGTTTTTTCCTCCCGTTATTGTGATAGTTTCACCCGTTTCAGACGAAGCGCATTCGCAACGACCGATACGGAGCTAAACGCCATCGCCGCACCGGCGATCCATGGTTCTAATAAGCCGGCGGCAGCGACCGGAATGCCGATCGTGTTGTAAACCAACGCCCAAAACAAGTTTTGGCGGATGTTTCTCATCGTTTTCCGGCTCAACTCGATCGCCTGCGGAATATGAGCCAAATCACCGCCGACAAGCGTCACGTCAGCCGTTTCAATGGCCACATCGGTGCCGGTGCCGATCGCCATGCCGATATCGGCTTTCGCCAAGGCCGGAGCGTCATTAATGCCGTCGCCGACCATCGCCACCCGCTTTCCTTGTTGCTGCAGCTTGGCGACGATGTTCGCTTTTTCTTCCGGCAGCACCTCCGCATACACATGACGAATGCCAACTTGGCTGGCGATCGCTTCCGCGGTGCGGCGGTTGTCGCCGGTCACCATGTACACATCAATCCCCATTTGCGTTAACGTCTGAATGGCTCGTTTCGAGCTCTCTTTCACCGTATCGGCGACGGCGATTAAACCGGCCAGCTCTCCGTTAATGGCGACAAGCATCGCCGTTTTTCCTTGTGCTTCCAACGCCGCCATTCGTTCCTCTGCGCTCGCTACATCAATCGAACGGTCGGTCATGAGCTTGCGCGTGCCGACCAACACGGATTGGTCATCCACCACCGCTTCAATGCCATGCCCGGCCATGGCCGAGAAACGGCGGAGCGGCTTTGGCGCAATTCCTTTTTCTTTTCCATACGCAACGATCGCTTGCGCCAACGGATGTTCCGAAGCGCTCTCGGCCGAAACGGCGTAGGCAAGCATGTCTTCCCGGAGCGTGATCACATCGGTCACTTCCGGTTTGCCTTTTGTCACCGTTCCTGTCTTATCAAGCAACACCGCTTCGATTTGCTGCGTTCTCTCTAAGTACTCACCTCCTTTAAAGAGAATGCCGTACTCCGCCCCTTTGCCGGTGCCGACCATAATCGATGTCGGTGTCGCCAAGCCGAGCGCGCACGGGCAGGCGATAACCAACACGGCGATGGCCGCTTCAAGGGCGGCGGTGACATCGCCTGGCGCCACGATCAAGTACCAAACGAGAAACGAAACGGTCGCGATGGCGACAACAATCGGGACAAAAATGCCGGAGATGACATCGGCCATCCGCTGAATCGGCGCTTTTGACCCTTGCGCTTCCTCGACGATGCGGACGATGTGGGCGAGCGCTGTATCTTTCCCGACTTTTTCGGCTCGGATGGTCAAAACGCCGTTTTGGTTGATCGTCGCACCAATGACGGAATCGCCTTCTTTTTTATCGACCGGAATCGATTCACCCGTAATCATCGACTCGTCGACCGACGAGGCTCCGGCAATGACCGTTCCGTCCACCGGAATTTTTTCCCCCGGCCGAACGATGATCGTATCGCCAACAACAACTTGTTCGAGCGGCACCTTTTGTTCGCTTCCGTTGCGGATGACCGTCGCCTCTTTCGCCTGCAGGCTCAACAGTTTCGAAATCGCTTCCGTCGTCCGCCCTTTGGCGAGCGCCTCAACATATTTGCCAACCAAAACAAGCGTAATCAACACTGCGCTTGTCTCAAAATACAATCTTGGCGCATAGCCTGGGACAGCCAACGTTTTGAGCGCCTCATACAAGCTGTAAACATAGGCCGCTGACGTGCCGAGAGCGACAAGAACGTCCATGTTCGCGCTCTTGTTGCGCAACGCCCGGTACGCACCGAGATAAAACGGGCCGCCGATGTAAAACTGCACCGGAGTGGCCAGCAGAAGCTGCACCCACGGATTCATCAGCCCATGCGGCATCGGCAGACCGAGATCGAATGGCAAATGGGCGATCATCGTATACAACAGCGGCAGTGAGAACACCGTTGACAAAACGAGTCGGCGCCGCTTTTGTTTCCATTCGTCTTCATTGCGAACGCCCGACCGCTCCTCACGGAGGCGTCCTTTGTAGCCAAGCCGCTCGATTTTCTTTAGGATATCCTCGATGGACAACACACCTTCTTCGTATTCAACGACAGCGCTGTTCGTCGCTAAGTTGACCGTCGCCGCGGTAATGCCGTCCATTCGTTTTAACCCTTTTTCAATCCGCGTCGCGCACGCCGCACACGTCATGCCGGCAATATCGAGCGTCACTTTTTCCTTCGCCACGCCATAACCTAATTGCTCAATTTTCGTTTCAATATCCTTAAGGCGCTGTTTTTCAGGATCATATTGAATCGTCGCCCTTTCCATCGCCAAGTTGACGTTCGCCTTGACCCCGTCTAGTTTGTTCAACACTTTTTCGATCCGGTTCGAGCAGGCGGCGCACGTCATGCCGGTGATGCGGAGCGTCACCGTTTTTGGCTCTCCCATCGGTCAACCCTCCCTTATTTTGCAAACTGTTTGATCACATCCATCAACTCGCGGAGCGATTGTTCGCCGCTTCCTTCACGGATCGCTTTTGCTACGCAATGATTCGCATGGCGTTCAAGCAGTTGCATCCCCACTTGGCGCAGCGCCGCTTGGATGGCGGAAATTTGGACTAAAATATCAATACAATAGCGATTGTCTTCCACCATTTTCTGCACCCCGCGCACTTGTCCTTCGATGCGTTTTAGCCGTTTCATAATGTTTTCGATTTCCTCTTTCGTACGCGGGATCATCGTTCCATGAAGCACATGTTCTTCTTGTGACGGGTGAGTCATCTTATTCACCTCTTCTTTTTAGTCTATATACATTATACCCGAAGGGGGTATATAGTTACAACACGTTATCTTCTTTTCGTAACAAAAAAACACTTCGATAAGCGTCGGATGATGGAGACGGCGTTTCCTCTATCCTTTCTTTCATGGATCCGCTACCTTGCGATGCAAGTCGCTTCTTTTGTGGTAGACGTTATACATATCTAGCAACTGTCGCTCCGACAAGTTCGGATGCATGCTTTTCATATGAGGGGCATTTAGTCAAACATGAGCAGACCGTTTGTGTTGGCCAAGACAATCCGTTCCTGTCCTTAGCGCCAACACGATAGCCAACAAGCCTCCCGCCACTTTTTTCATAGGTATGCCCCTCTTCCTCATCATAAACGAAAATGATGGAGAGCGTATCCAGAAGGAGTGACAACTTTTTATCTTCTTCCTTCTGACTAAGATACGTCCATGATGATCAAAATGGAGCGTGAAAGGAAGGGAAGATCACCGATGAAACTGCGCATCATGACATGTAACATTCGCCACGGAAAAGGCACAGACGGGATTTTTGAACGTGTTTCTCTCCTTATCGATCAAATCCGTATGATTGTTCCAATTTTGCTATTTTATCTTGAAAATGTGCAGAAAGTATGGATATAGTCGAAAAGAATGGGAAAAAACCGTGATATCCGTCCGGTCCCCGTCTTTGAATATGAGGAAAGGCTGGTTTGACGACGTTTTTTCATTCAACATGCTTCTCTTTATTCTATCACCGTTCTTCTAGAAGTCTGGTGAGCATACGATGGAGCCGGTTGTGAGTGGTCAAGCGAAGAGGAAAACCGCATTCATTCGGATTCTCCACGCAATGCACTCAATGAACGATGCTGTGCATCATCGCTCTTCCTAAGTAGATCTTCATGCCGCCACCGTTGTTCCTTTTCGCTCAGGGTCAAGCCTAGCGGGTGCGTCTTTTTCTTTCTTCCATTATACTAATAAACAGACCGCACCTAGTGGGAGACGACAGAAAGGAGTTTTTTTATGAAATCGCTCGTTTTAGCGGAAAAGCCGAGCGTCGCCCGTGACATCGCCCGCGTGCTCGGCTGCAAAAAAACACATAAATCATACTTGGAAGGGCCGCGCTACATCGTCACATGGGCGCTTGGGCATTTGGTTGAACTCAAAATGCCCGAAGACTATGACCGGAAATATGAAACGTGGCGGCTCGAGGACTTGCCGATCATTCCGAAAAAAATGGGCTTGAAAGTGATCCGGCAAACGAGCCACCAGTTTCGCGCCATTGAACGTTTAGCCAAACGCCGCGATGTGAAAGATTGCATTATTGCGACCGACGCCGGCCGCGAGGGGGAGCTGGTCGCGCGTTGGATTTTGCAAAAAATCGACTGGAAGAAGCCGATTTGGCGTTTATGGATTTCATCGCAAACCGATCAAGCCATTCGCGACGGTTTTCGCCAGTTAAAACCCGGGACGCAGTTTGACCGGCTGTATGAATCAGCCATCTGCCGCGCCGAAGCGGACTGGCTGATCGGGTTGAACGTGACCCGCGCCTTGACGACGAAATACAACGATCCGCTCTCAGCCGGGCGTGTGCAAACGCCGACGCTCGCGATGATCATCGAACGCGAACGGGAGATTCAATCGTTCGTTCCCGTTCCGTATTGGACGATTCACGCCCGCATCGGTTCTGTCACTGCGGTATGGGAACGGCACGGTGGGAAACGGCTGTTTGACAAAGACGAAGCCAATGAGCTGATGACTCGCCTCAAAGGCCAGCCGGCGCGTGTTACATCGGTCAAGCGGAAGCGGAAAAGTGAACCGGTCCCGTTGCCGTATGATTTAACCGAGTTGCAGCGGGAGGCGAACAAGCGGTTTGGCTTTTCGGCGAAAAAAACGCTCTCGGTATTGCAGCGGCTATATGAACAGCACAAGCTCGTTACGTACCCGCGCACGGATTCACGCTATTTGCCAAGCGATATGAAAGCGACGATGACCGATCGGCTTTTGGCGATGAAGCCAGGCTATGAAGACGTGATCTCCTCCCTGCTCACCAAAAAGAACGTCAAGGCAGCCAACCGGGTGTTCCAAGATGACAAAGTGACCGATCACCACGCCATCATTCCGACCGATGAACGATTGGACCTCGCGAAGCTGTCGGTGGATGAACGCAAGCTGTATGACATGATTGCCCGCCGCTTTTTGGCACTGTTTTACCCACCGTATGAATACGAAACGGCAACCGTCGTCTTCGAGATCGGCGACGAAACGTTTGTCGCCCGGGAGACGGCGGTCGTGAACGCAGGGTTTAAAGCCGTTCTTGGCAAAGAAGAAACAGAAGCGAAACCAACGTTGTTACATCTATCGGAAGGCCAGACGCTCGCATCGGTACAACTTGAGATGGAACAATCGTTCACCGAACCGCCGTCCCGTTACTCAGAAGCCGATTTGCTTGCACAAATGGAGAGATATGGACTCGGCACACCGGCAACAAGAGCGGACATCATCGAGCGGCTCGTCGAAACGGAAGTGGTCGAGCGGAAAGACGGACGCTTTTATCCGACGAAAAAGGGAAAACAGTTGATCGAACTGGTCAACGAGGAACTGAAATCGCCGGAGTTGACCGCCCGCTGGGAGCGTGAGCTCGAGGCGATCGCTCGTGGAAAAGGAAATCCAAAACAATTTTTGGCTAACATCCGCCGACAAACGGAGCAGCTCGTCACTGAAATCAAGCAGAGTGAACAGACGTACAAAGCGCCAAACCTCACGAATCTCACCTGTCCGGAATGCGGTTCACTCTTAAAAGAGCGGAAAACGAAAGACGGACGGATGCTCGTCTGTTCCAACTTGGAATGCCGCTACCGCCGAAGACGTGATCCGAAGTTGTCGAATCGCCGTTGCCCGCAATGCCACCGACGCATGGAAATGCATGAAGGAAAGGCCGGGCTCTATTTCCAGTGCCGCCCATGCAACATTGTAGAAAAAGCGGAAGAAACGAAACGCACATCCGCGAAAGGAACGGAGCGGGCGTTGCTCAAAAAATACAGCCCGTCCAATGAATCGTTTGGCACAAGCTTAGGAGAGCTGCTCAAACAGGCACTTGAAAAAAAGGAATAATCACTGTCAACCGCCAGAAGCTATGACTCTGGCGGTTTCTTTGTATCGCTGAATCTGAAACCTTCTTTCTCTTCACTCCGTATATATAAGTAAATCTACCGCAAAGGAGCGATCATGATGTTCAAGAAGTTGTTAAAGGGGCTTTTGGGGCAGAACCATCACTCCTGGTACTATAAGAAACATTACAGCAGCAGCGATTACCATATGCCGAAATCTTATTCTTATAAGCACCCGTCCCAGTACGGCCATTACCATTACAAAAAGAAACATCATAGCGGCAGCTTTTTCTCGAGCTTTTTTGGCAGCTGATGAAGCGATTCATTGACCGCCATCCGTTCATCGCCCGCTGGATTGACCGCCCGCACCGGAGCGGGAAGGTGCTTTTTGGCCGCTATGAAATCATCGAAGAACTCGGAATGGGGAGCTACGGCATCGCCTACAAAGGACGTGATCGCGACACCGGACGCCTTGTCGTCATTAAACAGGCGCGGCGGACAAAAGGGGAAGACGGCCGCCGTCTGCTTCAACGTGAAGCGGACGTGCTATCGCGTTTACGTCATCCACAAATTCCGGCACGATACGATACGTTTATCGAAGGCGGACAGCCGCATCTTGTCATGGACTATATCGACGGGCAGACGGTAGAAGATCAAATTTTCGGGCTCGGGATCACGTACACGGAACAAGCGGCGTTTCGATTGTTGCTCGATGTGCTTGACGTCGTGCGGTATATTCACGCTTCGGGCATCGTCCACCGCGATTTACGCATCCCCAACATCATTTGGCGCCATGGGACGGTAGCCATTATCGACTTCGGGTTGGCGTGCCGCATGGGTGAACGAGTAGATTTGCGCGATGACGATCCGCTTGAAAAGCGGCTGCGGCGCGAACCACACCCGCGAAGCGACTTTTATGCGCTCGGTCATTTCACGTTATTCCTCTTATATTCCGCTTACGAACCGACAAGTGAGGACGAAAAAAGCTGGGAAGAAGAGCTCGACTTATCCCCGAAAGCCCGAGCGATGTTGCGGAAAATGCTGCAGCTAGACGCGCCGTATGACCACGTTGACGAATTGATCGCCGATGTCAAACAGTTATTGGCCGAAAACGACCTAGCACAAACTAGGGTGCTCTAAAATCAACGGAACAAAAGCCCCTCTCGCCCATTGCGTCACGACGGAGGGGCTGATGTCATTTCAAGAAGCTTCACACTTAGGCATCAAGATGTCGAGATCCCATATGAATAAGACCGGTTACCATGTTTCTCACTGCTGATTATTTTCCCTGAAACACCGGCTTTCGCTTCTCTTTAAACGCCGCCACCCCTTCGCGATGGTCGTCCGTTTCGACCATCAATCCTTGGATGAGCCGCTCTTCTTCGAGAATTTCTTCGAGCGTCGCCGTCAAAGCGTGCTCGATCAGCCGTTTTTGTTTGCCGATCGCTTTTGTCGGTCTAGCGGCCAGTTTGGCAGCGAGCGCTTCCACCGCCTCGCGCAACTCTTCGGCCGGAACGATCTTGCTTAACACACCGAGTTCATACAGACGGTGGGCCGAAATCGGCTCGGCGGTGAAGAAAAATTGCTTGGCCAAATGAGGGCCGACAAGCCGCGGCAACCAATACGAACCACCGCCGTCGGAGACAAGGCCGACATTCGCAAAGCTCAAAATGAATTGACTATCTTCGGCGGCCAAAATGAGATCGCAAGCCAGTGCCAAATTGAACCCTGCCCCAGCCGCCACGCCATGCACAGCAGCAATGATTGGTTTTTCACATGATTTCATCGTCATAATGAGCCGATTAAGGCGGCCGATATGCTCATACGCCTGCGAGGCGCTCGACTGCCCCATTGCTTTGACGTCACCGCCGGCGCTGAATGCCCGGCCGGCACCGGATAGAACGATCGCCCGAACAGCGTCGTCCATCGCAGCGCGTTCGATTGCACGAGTCAGTCCAGCGATCATCTCCGGACTGAAGGCATTGAGCCGCTCCGGACGGTTCAATGTCAGCCATAAGACCGAGCCGGACTGTTCCACAAGCAAATGCATGGTTTCCATGTCCCTCTTCCTTTCCTTCTTTCATTTCCAATGAACATGATTGCTATTTAATGAGCCAACCGCCATCGACCAACACATCGGAGCCGGTCATGTACGATGCTTCCGAAGAGGCAAGAAACGCAATAACGCTTGCAATCTCTTCCGGCGTCCCCACCCGGCCTAAGGCGGTGTTGCGCTCAATGGCTTTAACAAACCGCTCGTTTTGCAGGCCCTGCTCCGTGAGCGGCGTCTCGACAAAGCCAGGTGAAACGGAATTGACGCGAATGCCGTATGGAGCCAGCTCCAAGGCGAGCGATTTCGTCAAGTTGATCACACCGGCTTTGGCGGCACTGTAGTGCGGAATGTGCGCTCCTGCCTGATGTCCGGATAGCGATGCGACATTGACAATCGCCCGGTTGACGCGCTCCCTCTTCGCCCCTTCGATCATCAGCGGCGCGAGCGTTTGTGATACGAGAAAGACGCTTTTGATATTGACGCGTTGCACATCATCCCACTCTTGTTCCGTGAGCTCGAGCCATTTCGTATGGGTCGAAATGCCAGCATTATTGATAAGCACATGCAAGTCGCCGTATCGGCTTTCCACATACTCGGCTAACGCTTTCACTTGTTCGCGATCAGTGACATCGGCCGCAAACCAGTCTGCAGCCGCCGGCGCCTCGAGACGCGCGATTTCTTGTACCGTTTCTTCCAGTTTGGCGGCGGTGCGGCCAACAAGCACGACGTGCGCTCCTTCTTGAGCCAAGCGGATGGCCGTCGCCCGGCCAATGCCGCTTCCCCCTCCCGTGACCACTGCTACTGTATTCGAAAAACGCACCGTTTTCCTCTCCCTTTCTCTTTTGTTCCCTCGATCACACAGGACCTATTTCAAATACAGTCGTTGCTCTCATAAGCCTTCCCACTTCTAAAACGTCAGTCCACCGCCGTCGACCGACAACGTCGCTCCGGTGATAAAGGACGCCTCATCGGATGCCAAAAACAACACAGCGTTCGCCACTTCTTCCGGTGTTCCGATGCGGCCGAGGGCGTTCGCTTTCGAGATGATCGGCCATTTGCGCGCATCTTGTTTCCAAGGCGTGATAATATTTGTGTCAATGACGCCTGGGGCGACGGCGTTGACGCGAATATTGAACTTGCCGTATTCGAGCGCTGCATTTTTCGTTAACAAAATGACACCGGCCTTGGAAGCGTTATAAGCCGATTCATATTTTTTTCCTTTCATTCCAAGCAAGCTCGATGTATTGACAATCGCCCCACCACCTGATGTTTTCATGGCTGGCACTGCGTATTTGATGCCAAGGAACACCCCTTTCAAGTTGACGTCGATGACCCGATCCCACTCTTCTTCGGACAAATCGGTGCTCCGCACTTCCGAATGGCCGATGCCCGCGTTGTTAAAAAGAATATGTAGGCCCCCAAACGCATTGACTGTTGTTTGAACAAGATCGTTCACCCCCTTGGAATCGGACACATCCGTCTTGACAAAAATGGCTTCGCCTCCGCGTTCCCGAATGAGACGAACCGTCTCCTCTCCACCTACCTCATCAATATCGCTCACAGCGACTTTCGCCCCCTCAGCCGCAAACCGTACCGCCGTCGCCCGGCCGATGCCGCTGGCGCCGCCGGTGACAATGGCGGCTTTTCCGTTCAACCTCACGTTTCTCCCTCCTTTCCACTCTTTTTACACCCGCTTTCAAAACAATGTATACTAACTGGTCAGTATGTTGTTTCTTTTATTATACAATATATTTAGAATATTTTAAATCCTTTTATCCTCCTCATTGAGAAGCCTCCGCTTCCGAGCACAGTAAAAGGAGAAACGGAGGCGATGATCACCCGCTCGCTTCGCGGAAAGGACGCTTGAATCGCAAGCAAGAAAGCGAGAACCATCAAAAAGAGGGGAAGCCGCGATATGGGCTTTCCGTTCATCGATCGATGAGATCAGCCGCACCGTCATCGGTGCGTCCTTTGTCCTCTCCCCAGTTGTCTTGAGACTCGAAAAATGATTGGCAGAGCGCATCAAGCGATTGCAGTTGTTCAATCAACCCTTGCAAATCGCACGTGCGGAACGTATCGCTCCATTCACGTCCTTCCTCGGTAACCGAGTACAAATGAATTTCCATGCATCCGTCCCAACGGACGTTGGCGTCAAGCCAACCATCCTCGCTTTCCAGTTCGAGTGCAGTGGTCTTCCCATCTTCACTCTCATGCTTCGCTTTGATGACCCATACCATCCCTACACCGCCTTTCTTCCCCTTGCTTTGATGATCATTGACGTTTATGTCCGCTCATGTTCCACCCCAATCCATGAAATCGAGGGAGTCGGTCGACGGATGTTCGTTCGCCTAGTGTAGCACCGCATCCACTACAGCTGCGGCGCTGCCAGATTCAGCGAAGTGCGCAATGTGATCCAATTGGGGCTACCTTGTGGAGCCAAGCTCTACACATTCCGCCAAAAACGCTGGAACACAAGCGACATTGCTACGCCCTTGCATTCTGCATTGACGTCGCCAAATCCGCCATCATTTATAACGCGTGTCTTCCGAGTCGACCATTACGTTGCCCATAAGCCTTGTCGTTTATAGTATGCCTCAGACGACGGTTGCCGCTCCGAAAAGAGCTGGGCGGAGAGGAGGACATTGCCATTCGTATCCTGTCGGGAAACAGCGATACTAAAAATGGAGGTGCATTGGCATGATGGATCGCTGGGATGAATCAGGCGCTACGTTTGGCTGTCCGCGCTACACTCCAGGAACAGGTGTTCCTGATGAAATGAGTCCGATTCGCGATATCGCCCGCGGCTTTGAAAACGGGCGGCCGCCGGTCATTGAAATCACGCCAGCTGACGGTCGCCAAGAGGCAGATGCGGACGATATCGATTTTCCACCTGCTGACCGGGCGTTTTGAAGCGTTAGGACATAGCGCCTTCTGTCACAGTCACAAAGAGGATGTCGCGCTGTCTTTCGGACATCCTCTTTGTGTTGAAGGGGCTATGCTGATTGACATGACAGTACTATGAGCAACCGCACGGTCGGCCGCTACCTTGGCCAAGAGGGATTGGCGGTTTGCACAAACATAGCGGCCGATCTCCTCGGAGGCACGGTCTGTTTACACTGAACCCACCATGATGGAATCGGCCGGTTTAGCGGCGCACGGACACCCAAGGCCGCCCGTTTTCCCAATGAACGCGGATATGGAGGCGAAACGCCTCTGAGAGCCGCTCATCGGTCAACACATCCTCTTTTCGGCCGGCGGCAGCGATGCGGCCGTCTTGCAAGAGCAACACATGGGTGATCGATTCCACAATCTCTTCAATATAATGGGTGACGTATAACACATGGCACGGCCGAGCGATGATTTGTTCGATCAAAGAAAGCATCTCTTCGCGCGCCAATAAATCTAGGCCGACGGTCGGCTCGTCCAAGATCAACAGCTTTGGATTCGCCATCAGCGCCCGGGCGATCAATGTTTTTCGCTTTTCCCCTTGCGACAGCGTCGCATACCGTTTCCCTTTGAGGGCTTCAAGGCGGAACGATTCGATGAACGATTCCGCCATGCTCCGATCATCATCAGTGACGGCATCATACAAGCCGATCGTGGCAAACTTGCCGCTCACAATGATATCTTCGACCGCCTCGGCTTGCAAAGTTTCATGAAACTGATCCAGTGAACTGCTCACAAACCCGATCTGCCGGCGCAACTCCGGCAGGCTCACCTGCCCAAATCGATAGCCTAAAACTTCCACCTCACCGCGCGTCGGGTATTGATAACCAGTGACGATATTGAGAAGCGACGTTTTCCCCGAGCCGTTTAAACCAAGAATGGCCCATTGTTCTCCCTCTTTCACTTCCCAGTTAACCCCGTGTAAAATCGTGCGCTCTCCCCGCACCCACGAGACATCGTTCATACGAATAATGGACGTCATCGTTCCCCTCTCCTTTATCGAGTCTGAACCTCCCAATGGATAAAGCCACGGGATTTTTGTGTGAAATTAAGTGTTTCCAATTGCCTTTACATGGGCGCTGTCTCAAATTTCACAACACGTTCGAGGGGGCCCCCTACTTGGCGCTAGTCGTGCTGTGCGCCCGGTCTAAGGCGCTTTTTTCTGTTTAAATCCCTCATTCTCATTTGTTTAACCGTTCCATCTCTTGATTGTGCATTGGCTTCAATCTTTCATCCCAATGCTAAATTCGTAACATTTGCTAGTGTCATTCAGGCTTCAGCGCACGGGGCGACTTCCCTTTTGCCGCTTGGACGAAGTGGAATCGATTCTTCCCTACGTTCTTTGCTGCGAACATCAAGCATCTTTTCAGCTTCTGTTGTTTCCGCCATACGGTTTCGCCGCGGCCGGTGCATCAAGATCATGGCCCCGCCAATCAATAGGCAAACCGCGCCGGCCCACCAAACGCGCTCAACAAACAAGGAAATGCCAAAGAAAATGAGAGCAAGGCCAAGCAGTCGATAAACTGACACGATTCTCTCCCCTTTTAGCCGCCCGCCACGTTTGGATTCCAACAAGCGGCGAAATCAAATGCATCAGGCCATTAGGCAGCCGTCAAGAAGTGAAAAGTGATGCTCCCGCCCGCGGGCTGCCCGGTTGGCGATAAAGACGTTCATTCCCATTTGTATTGTAGCAAACATTTCCAAAGGAAAATAGGGGTTTTTCTCATCAGGCTAGTGAAAACGATCATTCCCTGCCGTACAGCGGTTTTCAAAGGAAGCGAAGGTGAACCTTTCCATTGCAGAAGCTGTCTTTTGATCCGTATTCCTCATCCAATCACCAGCCTTTACAGTGCGGCAGCAGGAACCCGCTGTTTGGCAAACCGATATAAGACGCCTGTATGTTCCGGTTCGACCGCATGGACGCGGGCAGCAGGCACTCAATGAAACAACTTACTCTCAGCGACTTTTTCTTTGAACACCCGCATCCATCGGCTAAGCGGAGCTTGGAACGACAGGCCGGCTAAAAGCGCTGCGACCGCGAACAAACAGAGTCGCACCACATCGCGCCTCACGTTTTCCCATACGATGCCACCAACCGCCTCGCGCATCAAATCAATTGCGTACGTAAACGGCAACCAAGGATTCAACAGGCGAAAAAATGGGGGAATCAGCTCAACAGGGTACGTTCCCCCTGCTCCAGCGATTTGCAAGACAAGCAGGATAATCGCCATCGCTTTTCCCACATTGCCAAACAAAGACACCAAAGTAAAAATAATGACCGTAAATACCATGCCGGCCAGCAGGCCGAACATCACAAACCAGTGCGGATCACGAATGAAAATGTGAGGCAAAAACATGGCTGCACCAACCGTAACGACAAACGCCTGCAATAGATTGAGCGTCCAAAATGTGAGCAGTCGGCCGATATACATCGCTCGTGCCGTATTGCCGTTTTCTCTAAATGGGTCAATCACTAGCACTGAAACAAGCAACAACCCTCCAACCCAAATCGCTAGCACCGTATAAAACGGATTCATGCCCGATCCATAGTTCGGCAGCGGAAAGAGACGATAAGTTTTGACATCGACCGGATGGGCTAAAAAGGCACCTTTCGCCTGCGGATCTTGTTTCAATAAGTGGATGAGTTCATTGATGTCCGTTTCTGATTTCATTTTGGCGACTAACGCCGTCAATTCGCTAACATGGCGGGCAAGAAACGGATACTCCGTTTTTGCCGCCGTCAACCACTGTTCGGTTGCCTTAAGGTCACGGTCGGCGTTCGTAAATAGACGTTCAAGTCGAGAAATGACTCCAGCCATGTTTTCAAGTCTTTGCTTCGTCTGCTGAAAGAGCGGCGCCATTTCCGCCCATTTCGTTTGGATGAGCGGCAACGCCTGTTGTTCGTATGCTTGCCGAACGCCTTTCACAGCAGCGTCCACAGCCGCAGCTTGCGTTTGAACATGTTCAACTATCGTTTCAAATGATTGCCCAGCCGGTCTCATTGCCATGTCTTGCATGTCCGCAAACGTCTGACGCAAACGAATCAGCGCATTCCTTAGATGAGCAGGGCGATCGATATCCGCAGCTCCTTCTAGCCGATGCAGTGCATCGTCCAACTGGGACAAAAGCTGTTCGCCATCTGTTGCTATTGCCTTGCCGGTTGCTGCCCACCGTTCGAAATCATCATCAGAACGAGGCGGGGCAGCTGCCCACTGTTCCAACGAAACAGTGAGCTCTTCAAGAGTGCGCAGCCACGCTTCAGTCGGTGCCATAAACAGCCGGGGAGTTTCCTTTGTTTGAGCAAAAAACGTCCCGCCCCATCCAGCCACTCTCTCCCTTGATTGACTACCTGTTCCGCTTTCGGCAACAGCTGTTCTGCTCGTTGGATGAACTGCCTTGCCTGTGCAGCGTCACGACTGGCTTTATCGAGCTGCCTCTCAATTGTCGGCAAATCGTTTTGCAGTCGAAACAATAGCGTTTCAAAATGACGAATATCCGGGAGCTGTTGCTCAAGCGTCACTCCTGCTTCATGGAATAAGGAAAACAGCACTGTGTTGACAATCGCTGTAAACTCATCCCCGACTTGCGCCGACAGCGTGCTGACTCCGCGTTCAGTAATTTTCGGTACGATGGCGTTTCGTTTGTCGTTTTCATAGTAATGAATCACAGCTCGCTTTGGCCGGTCGCGGACAATGGTCGCCAAGTTGGCGGAAAAATCCTCGGGGATGACGATCGTCGCAAAATAGTCCCCTTTTCGTACGCCCTCCATTCCTTTGGCCTTTGTGACAAACTGCCAACCGAGGCGATGGTTGTTTCGAAGTGCGTTGATGATTTCTTTACCGGCATGGAATCGATGGCCGGCTAATTCCGCTCCACGGTCTTCATTGACGACACCAACGCGCAAGTTCACCGTATTATCATAAGGATCCAATGAGGCCTCCACATTGATCCATGCATAAAGCGATGGGAGAACGATCAGTCCGGCAGCCAATACAGCCGCGGCCCAATTGGTCGTCAGCTGCTTCAAATCGCTCATGTATATGGACAGAGCTTTTCTCATAACGGATCCGCTTTCCTTTCTTCGATGATAGATGACCTTTGTTAGTATGAGCGAATCCATGAAAACTAAACGAAACTGGGCCACTTATGTTCATTTACGGAAAAAAGCCAAAGCGCCAAAAATAGAAAGCCTAGGGCGGCTAGGCGCGTCAGATCAAACGGAATGCGCTGTCCGCCGAACAAACCAAAATGGTCAATCATCGAACTCATCACAAGCTGTCCGGCGATCACGGCAATCAACGAATTGGCCACGCCGACTTTCGGAACGATCAGCACGATGACAAATACGTAAAGGCGCCGAGAATGCCGCCCAGCAGCTGCCATTTCGGCACAGAAAACATGGCCAGCAACTCGCCTTTTCCGAAAAACAATTGCACTAAAAATAAAACGATCGTTCCGATGAAAAATGAAACGAACGACCCTTCCAACACCCCGACCCGCCTGCCAAGGCCGCCGTTCACCCCTGCCTGTATGGAGACGGCCATCCCGGCCGCTAGAGCCATCAGCATCCATAGCCACTTCATCTGTCTTTTATCCTCCCCTTTTCGCTATCCTTCTTCGACAAACGTCCACCTCGGCTTAAAGAAGCACGGACTGTCGCTTCTTTTACCCGCATCATCTAACTTGAATGCCCCTTCTTGCCAACCAAATCTAGCGTTCATGCAGCGGAAGCAAGCGCATTTCCCCAATATCGGTAAAAGTATTTGACATGGCGATGAAAAATCCTTCTTTTCGCCCAAACGAAAAGGAGAGGATACAAAAAACAGACGAATCTTCATGACAAAGATCCGTCTGCATGTCTGTCAATCTGAGTTCACCAACAAAAGGGAATGATTCATTTATCTTAGCGAGTCGTTGGTTCATTTGGCGTTGTAGCAACGAACAGGCGCAGCGACCAAAAAGCAGCGAGCACGATGGCTAACGCGATCATCATGCGGCCGAGTGCATTTTGTTGGCTGAGCAAGTAGCTGTTGCACACACGTACTGGCACAGATAAATACAACCAGCCCATGACAACGAGCATCGAAATCGCGTTCGTATGAACGATGCCGCGGGCGATCGGGTGAAGCCGTTTCCAGCTTAACGATAGCGGCATCCCTACAAGTAGCGGCAACATCATCCATTTGGCAAGCCGTAGCAACGGTTCGTTCAACGAAGCATCTACCGAACGCGGCAATAGCCAAAAAGTGAGGACGCTGATGGCCAACAGTAATCCAGGCAAGCCGTTTTCGTTCCAACAGTTGAGCCATTCGATGAAACGGCGGGGCAACGCGAAACCAAACAGCCAGCCGGCTACCACCAGCACGGGAATTTGCCCGAGCATGACGCCAATCATTGATGATTCCATCCAACGCAACACCGGCGGCAGCACGAGTATCGCCATGAAGAAAGCCCCGCCAACTGCATATCGTTTTCCACTCACTTTTTCACCACCTTAGAGGACGCCTCTTTGGCCAGCAGGTGATTCAGTTCAGCGATGACCGCTTGCGGATTGTTGTAATCAAAAATGCGGACGAGCCGCCTTTTTGTCGAGCAAATAAAACGCCGCGTTATGTTCATACCCGCCTTTTCCATCGGGGATCACAATGACTCCCATCATGTTTAATAGCCGTTGAAGTTCCCGCTCGTTTGGTACACGAGCCATACGCCAAGTGACGCCATCTGCCCCATAATGATGGGCGTGATGCATCAACATCTCCGGGGTATCGTTTTGGCTGTCGAAACTAATACTTAAAAACGAAAGACGATGACTATGCGGAGACTGGCGAATGGCATCATAAATGCGGCGCAAGTTCATCTCAACAACCGGGCACACATCGCTGCACCTTGTATATATAAAAGTGGCTAAAACCCATTGGCCGCGCTGATCTTGCCAAGAAAACGTATGACCGTTTTGATCCTCCAACTGAACGGCCGGAAGCAGTTTTGGCTCTTGCAAGATAGCAAGACGACGGGCGGTTTCGCTCGTAAACGCGCGAAACCCGTCCGTCCCGTGCCATAGAAGTCCAAACCCAAAAACAAGGGTGAGGACAATTGCTATGGTGTTACGCACGCGGCCCCACCTCAATATTTTGCTTTGCCTGAACGATGATCACGGAAACGAAAAGCGGTAAAGGAACACCGTGACCGCGGCGATAATGACAACGGCAAACACTGCTCCCATGCGGTCATACGGGACCCATTCCGGAAAATGCACAGCCCACCGCCGCGGTGCACTCACTTTACCGGAAAGCAAGAACGTGCCGCATAAACTGAGGAAGAAAACCGTATACACCCAGAAGCTGACCATATCCGCATAGCCGATTTTTCGCTCATTTCCGCGAATGAAATAATACATAAAACCGAATAACATAGAAACCGCGCCGACTCCCATATACATATGGAAATGTCCTGGCACCCATTTCGTGTTGTGCATCACATGGTTGATGACGATGGTCGCATCCGCAATCGCCGGTATAACGCCCGCAACCCAACCGAACATTGAAAGGAAGATGAAGCTTGACGCCCTATCCCATTCAATGCCGGAACGATAGACGATCATTAACGCGCCAAAGGCGGTCACGACCAAAACCGGCAAGCCATTCAAATAGGAAAATACTTGTCCGATAATCAACATCCATTTCGGCATGACAAAGTCCATCAATAAATGGTGCGGATAAACGATAATCGTAAACAACGTCGACATGTTCCACGCAATAAGGAAAATTTTGTATGATTTCCATGGACGATTTGTATATTTTGGCAAAATTTCATATACAGCGATTACTCCCATGTAAATGACCGAGTTGGCGAAAATATGTCCGAAGGCGTAAATCAAGTTTTTCGCCAGCAACGGATCCATTTCAATCGATGGTTGAAACAAATTGATTAAGCTCATGACTAGGACGCTCGCCCCGACCGTTAAAGAAACGAGATTGACAATCGAAACCATCGTGCTTGCCACTACCGTAGGCGGCGGACCGTAACCTTTCACTTTTCCGAGAATTTGCGGCCATCCAAGGCCGTGACCAAGGCTTCCGTATTCGCGAATAATGGCTCGCGACGTATCAAGATAAAGAAGCAAAAGCTGACACCAATCAGCAACATGCCAATCAAGTACAGGCTCGCTCCTGTTTTCCCCACATGCCGGCTGACATCGCCGGCAACGGGTACAAAACGTCCATGCTCCAGCGAAACGGAAGACAAAAATACTGATGGCTGTCATCACCGCCCCGTTAAAAACAACACGAAATGGGTCACAAAAATCGGAAACGATAAACGGACGTACTGGCGCAAAAGTACCACATAACCGCCGACGCAGCAAACGCAGCCGCTCCAACCATAAACGTGCCATGCGCGGTCATCATTTCATAAAATGTATCTTGTCCAAGCGGAATCATCTTTCCTTGTGCCAACAACATCAACAGCCCAAGCACCATCATAAGCAAAATCGCAATACCGCTGACGAACATGTACAAGGCGGTCATCTTCCGAACGTTCGCTTCCATTATTTCCCCTCCCCTTCTTGGGACGGCACGACGGTAATGGTCGCCGTCATCACATGGTGGCCGATGCCACAATATTCTAAACAAAGTACTTGATACGTCCCCGGCTTCTCAAACGTGTAATACATCGTATTGGTATACTTCGGCATGGCTTGCGTCTGGGCCAACAGTTCCATGTTTTCATCATAAATGCCGACTCCGTGATTGACATCTACGCTCGTCACTTGAAAGGCGATCGGCTCACCGACACGAAATTCATTTCGGCTTAATACAAAACCAAATTGCCGCGCTTCCACTTGAACAACGGTCGGATCGGCAGCATGCGCTGGCCTTTCAAACGGCAAATCGCGCAGCGTATAAAACGTCGCTAGACCCATGGCCGCAATGACGACCAAAAACCATACATTCCGGATCCGATAGCCTTTTTTCTGAATTGGCTCATATTCGGAGCGCTGGCCGGAATGAGCGACGACGTATAAAAAAACGAAAATGACAAACAAGATGAAAACAACGGAGATGACCCACGCTGCTTGTTGGTACATGGCTATCCATTCCCCCTTTTCCCTCGTCAAGATAGTTTCACTATAGGGCATGGTAGCGTTTTCTCACAGTTAACTTCATCACAAAACAGACAATTTTTCTCACAATTTGGATTTTTTGTCTGATGTGATAGAGTACACAGTTATGTGACAGCGGACTTGCTATAATGGGAGAAATGGTGTTAGGGGGAATGGAGATGAAATCGTTGGCTTTTTGGACCCTATGTACGACGTACTTTCTCATTGTATTTGGCGGGTATGTAGCGTCCTCGAATTCAGGAATGGGGTGTGGCCCCGACTGGCCGCTTTGCAACGGGGTGCTCATCCCGGTGTTAAAAGGAGCGACGCTGATCGAGTACGCCCATCGATTGATCGGCGCTTTGCTCGCGCTGTTGACGGTGATGCTTTGCCTTCGCTTATGGCGCTCTTCCCGAAGTGGAACGGATCGTTTTGTTTCAGCGGCCGCTGCGGTTTTGCTTGCCATCCAAATTATACTAGGGGCTTTCGTCGTTTGGTTTGACCTCCCGCCTATCGTCGTCACGACTCATTTCTTCATCGCGTTTCTCTTTTTAGGCTGTCTCCTTTGGATTTGGCGGCGCGCTCATCATTCTCCACACCTGCACCAACCAGTCAAGCGGACATCTATTGGAATAGAGGCGAAACGGCATATCCATCTTCTTTTCGTTTTGTTGGCAGCTACGTTGCTGCTTGGCGCCTATGTGAAACATCAACATTACGGTCTGTCATGCGGATGGCTGACATGCGGAGAACAACTATGGCCGTCCAATGAAGCCCAAATGTGGCAAACCGCCCATCGAACCGCCGCTGCTGCGACGGTGTTGTATACCATTTGGACGGCTTTTGTTGCGCACAAGCGCCGCTGGGGGCGCCCGCTAGAGCGACGACTTTTTGGCTGCAGCAGTCGGACTGCTGCAAGTAGTGATCGGAGTGATCACCGTTGCGACAGAAATTCGTCTTTCCTGGGCGATCATCCATTTGGCCGTCGGCACATGGCTCGCCTTGCTGTTGATCGACCTTAACATCTACTTACATATGTCTGTGTTAACAAGAAGATCGTCTGTCCCTAGACGGATGGGGGAACACCCCCGAACGCCCGCCCGTTAGACATCAAATATCAACCGAACAAAAGGCGAAGTCAACGCCAACGAGGGAAACGAGAACAACTGCCCACACCGGCCATTCCGAAAAATAGCCAAGGTGAGCCATCAGTCCGCCAAACGACGTCAAACCGAGGCAGCGGCGTGATTCCGACCTCACAGACGGAGCCGAGCTTGCCTGTTTGCTGGTTGACCTCAATAGCCATCTATCTCGGCCCTTCCGTTTGTGAGATGGTCATGCTACAATCATATCATCATTGACAAGAGGAGAGAGAACATCATGAACGTTCGAATGCTGGCAACAAACGGGTTAATCGCCGCTGTGTATATCGCGGTGACGATGCTCATCCAGCCGTTTGGCTTTACGAACATTCAGTTTCGCGCATCAGAACTATTAAACCACTTAGTCGTATTTCGCAAAACATACGCCATCGGCATCGTGCTTGGCGTCTTTTTCGCCAATTTATTTTTCTCACCGATCGTTGCGTATGATCTTGTATTTGGCGTCGGCCAATCGGTGTTGGCGCTTCTCATCACAATTGTTTCTATGCGCTATATTGAGAACGTTTGGGCTCGTATGGCGATCAATACGTTGTCGTTTACTGTCACCATGGGCATCATCGCCCTCGAACTGAAACTGGCGCTCGGCTTCCCATTTTGGCTCACATGGCTGACGACAGCCATCGGCGAGTTTGTCGTCATGGCAATCGGCGCGCCGATCATGTATGCTGTTGGCCGCCGTTTGGCACCGGGGATGTTCGATTCTGTCCATCAAAGCCGTTAGCAGCTCGTCTCGTTTGGCACAGCATATAGAGTGCCCGCCCTGTTAAATGGTGCATTCTTCATAGGCCCGCAAAGAAGGTGTTTACCAACTTTGCGGGCCTCAACATCTATTTTGACTATGGCATCGAACGAGTGGCCCATTCAATGAGTAGGGAAACAACGGCAAGCAAGCTGACTCCTGCTGTCGTCATTTTCAGCATGCCTCGCCATCTTGGCGATATGGATCTCCCCATACGAAGAACGGCAAGGCTGACAGCGATTGTGCCACCCCATATGAAGAGGCCAACTGGGGTAACAAGCTGGCGCCAATCGCTGATCCAATAGTAGATGACGGCCGCCTGACAGGCGAGCAGTACATACACGATGATTCTCATGGCTCTCCCCTATCTAACCGAAGTGCTGAACGGTTGGAATGAGCGGCGCCGGTTGTTCCACTCTTCTTACTCACTCAAAGCTATGCCGACAAATTCCGGTGACAATGATAGCAAAGCCGAGCAACGCTCACCGGTTCGGAAACGGAGCTGACAAGAACAGCACCTCGACCTCGCCAATGATGTCAAAAAGAATGGAACAACAAGGCCGATGGCTGTTTCTTGCATCGATTCCACCTCTTCTCTATTATAATTTTGGATTTTGTTGTTTTTATGTTGATTATTTAGAACATAGTTTTACTTAATATCGGAATGATTATTTTGCCACTTTTGCGGCAACAAACCGTAAAAAAAGCGTCCACGCAAGAAGGTGGACGCGCTTGGATGATCGTTTGCCGGCTATCATGAATGGAATCACGTTATGTTTGCTCCAAATCGATTGGAAAAGATGGGGCGATCAGGTCATCGCTCGCCTCGCAACACAGGAAAAATCATCCCGTTTTCCGCGTGTGTTGGTTTGCTTATTTCTTCAGTTCAATCGGCACCACTTTGCCTTTTTCCACCGCTCCAACGGTAATTTTCGATTCAAATCCGCCGTCCTCACCAACACTCGGGACGATATACACTTGCTTGTCTTCCGGGATGTTTTTCAACCCTTCGTTCATATGTTCGCGGATAGCAACCGGATCATCAACCGTGCCAGCTGCTTTCATCGCTTCGACAAAGGCGTAAAGAGCCAAGTAGTTATAGGCAGATTCCGAACTCGGTTCGGCATTGTATTTCGCTCGATAGTTTTCCGCAAATTGCGGGGCTCCCGCCTCTTTCGACTCAACAAGCGGCATGACGCCGATCGCTCCCTCAAGCATCTCGTAAGATCCGATGGTCCGCTTCATTTCATCTAACTTCGCTTGGTCCATGACAATAAAACCGCCTTTAAAACCGAGCTCACGCGCCTGTTTCACCACTTTCGCCGTCGGTTCCGACGGTCCACCGATAAATAAGACGTCCGGCTTTTCTTTCAATGCGTTCGTGATGATCGTGAAGAAATCGGTGTCTTTGGTGAAGTCAATGGATGTGTTGTAAACAACTTCTCCGCCTTGTTTTTCCCAATATGGTAACAGTTGTTCCGTCCAATCTTTCCCATATTGCGTCGCCGTCGGCAAAGCAGCCAGCTTTTTGCCAAATCGCTTTATCACATAGTCGGTAAATGTTGGAATGTACCCATCATACCGCGGCGGAATACGTATCGTCATCTTGTTCCCTGTTTCTGTAATTTTCGGCTCGCTTGTATAGGCCGCGATAATGAAATTGTCCGTTTGGTTGAACACTTGCATCGCCATGACGCCGCTGCGGAGTGAAGATGATTGGCGTATGATGTTCTTGGACAAGCCGTTTTGCATTTGCCGCTGTTTCGTTCGGCAAATATTTGTCGTCTAATGATACAACATTAATTTGATAAGTTTTTCCATTCACTTCAAACCCGCCGTTCTTATTGATTTCTTCCGCTGCCATTTTCACGCCGTTTAATGTCCGCTCCCCGTAGTAGGCAGCTGGTCCGCTTAACGGGCCGCTGTAACCAATATTGACGACGTTCTTCCCGTCGTCATTGTTGCCGCTGTCGGCATGATTGTTCGTCGTCGAGCTGTTGCACCCCGCAAGCATCAACGCCATGACCGCTGTCATCATAGCGGCGATCGGCCATTTTCTTTTTTCATTCTGCTCCCCCATTTTTATACCGAATATTCAGATGAATGAAGGTAGTACTCGTTGCTCACCTCCTTTCATCGTTGATGGATTAGCATCTTTTGGCGTTCATGACGGACTGAAACTCGTCCATAAACGTCTGTAGAAATGTCCTAGCAGTGACATGTCATGTTCCGATGTACGCTTTGCGGACATCGTCATTGGCGAGTAGTTCCTCTGCTGTTCCTGATGCGACGATCGTTCCGTTTTCAAATACATAGCCTTGATGAGCAATGGATAGTGCCGCATGAGCATTTTGTTCAGCGAGCAAAATCGTCGTCCCTTCTTCGTTAATTTGTTTAATCGTTGCAAACATTTGTTCAACGATGAGGGGGCAAGCCCGATCGACGGCTCGTCAAGCAAGAGCACCGCAGGACGCGACATTAAGGCGCGGCCGATAGCGAGCATTGCTGCTGGCCGCCGCTAAGCGATCCAGCCGTCTCATTTCGCTTTTCATGCAAAATCGGAAACAGCTCATATACATGTTCGATTGAACGGCGGATGCCTTCTTTATCTTTTCGATGAACGTACGCACCCATCAGCAAATTTTCGTATACACTCATGCGGGCAAACAGTTTGCGCCCCTCGGCGCATTGCACGACACCGCGCTGAACGATCCGATCAGGCGGCAGTGAGTCGATGCGCTCTCCGTCAAGGCGAATTTCGCCTTGCGCTGGTTTATGCAATCCGCTAATTGTGCGAAACAGCGTGCTTTTCCCAGCTCCGTTGGCGCCAAGCAACACCGCGATTTCCCCGACCTAACGGAAAACGTCACATCGCGAATCGCCGTGAAGCTGCCGTAGCGGACAGACACGTTTGTCACTTCAAGCAACGGTGCTCCCCCCCCTAAATACGCTTGAATGACCGCCTCGTTATTTTGCACTTCTTCCGGCGTCCCTTCGGCAATTTTTTCGCCGTAATTCAGCACCATAATGCGGTCAGCGATTTTCATAATCATCGACATTTTATGTTCAATAAGACAAACCGTCAGGCCGCCCTCGACCATTTTGACGATCAGCTCTTCCAATCCTTCTGTTTCGTCTGGGTTGACGCCGGCAGCCGGTTCGTCAAGCAAGACAAGCTCTGGGTCGGTCGCCAAGGCGAGCGCAAACGCCACTCGCTTCTTCTGTTCTTGCGACAAATTCGCAACGAGCCGATCCGCCACACCGGTGAGCCCAACGAAATCGAGCACTTCCATCGCTTTTTCTTTACACGCCTGCTCCTCGCGGCGATGTCGTTTTGTACGCAAAATGGCGTCAAACAAATTCGATTCGGTGCGAAGCCGATGGCCGATGATGACGTTGTCCATCACCGTCGACTGTTCAAACAAATGGGTCGTTTGAAACGTGCGGGCGATGCCGAGTTTCGCCCGCTCATTCGCCGGCAGGCGGGTAATGTCGCGTCCTTTAAACGTAATCGTCCCGGATGTCGGCCGGTGCAAGCCGCTAATCAAATTGAAGAACGTCGATTTACCGGCACCGTTCGGGCCGATGATGGCGTTGATTTTCCCTTGTTCGACGGAAAATGTGACGTCATTGACCGCCAACAACCCACCGAATCGTTTCGTCAACCGTTCGACGTGCAAAAACATGTTTATCCCTCCTTGACGTACCGACCGTCTCGTCCTTGGCGCGAGGCAGCTAGTTCAGCAGCGGTCTGGTTGGCCTCCCGTTCAAGGCGCCGCGCCTCTGCACGCTTCGCTTGATAACGGATGAAGCCGCCAGCAATGCCGTGCGGATAAAAGATGATTAAAAGTGTCAACACCGGGCCAAAATGAGCATTCGATAGTCTTGCAAAATTGCAACTGCTGCGATAAAAACGTGATCAACAGCGTGCCGACAACCGGTCCGGCCAGCGTACCGATACCGCCGACAAGCAAGTACGTTAAAAAGTCAAACATGACAGTGACATACGCGATATCCGGTCCAAGAAAACGGATGAATGATGCATACAGCGCCCCAGCAAGCGAAGTGAAAAGACCGACAAAACGAATGAGGCGAGCTTGTTTTTCATCGTTGAGATGCCAAGCGTCAATGCGAGCTCCTCGCTGTTGCGAATCGCGATATACGTCCTTCCAGTCAGCGAATAGACGAGCCGGTACATCACAAATATGACGGCGAACAAGAAAAACAAAACTAAATAATATTGGGCAACCGGTGTCTGAAACGACAGCGGTCCGATGTCGCTTGGCGCCGGAATGCCGATGAATCCACGCACTCCGCCGGTTAGGCTGTCCCATTTATCAATCACTAAATAAATGATATATCCGACACATAGTGTATAAATGGCGAAAAAGTGCTCTTTCGTCCGCAAGGCGACCAGTCCGATGGCAAGGCCAAGCAGCGATGTGAATGCACATGAGAGCGCGAACGCCCCAAAACGGCAGTCCGACCTTCACGGTCAAAATGCCAAGCGTATAGGCGCCAACGGCAAAAATCCAGCGTGGGCAAGCGACAAATACCCGGTGTAGCCAGCAAATAAGTTCAACCCGTAAACGGCGATCATCCAAATAAAGGACATCGTCATCATGTGCAGTAATAGCCGTTGGCCACAAGCAACGGGAGGGCAAGTGCCAACACCGCAAGAACAGCGAGCCATAGGTGTCGTTTTCGAAAACGGCCATCAATGTCCCTCCTTGGCAAATAGTCCGTTCGGTTTGACCGTTAAAATGATGACAAGAATGGCGAAAGCAATAATGTCTTTATAGTCGTTCGACACGTATGTTGCCCCTAAGCTTTCACTAAACCCTAAAATATAGCCGCCGACAATCGCGCCGGGGATGCTTCCCATGCCGCCGAGAATGATGATGACAAACGCTTTCAAGATGACGAGATGACCCATACCGGGAAACACGAGGTTGATCGGCGAAGCGAGCGAAGCGGCGAGTGCTGCCAAACCGCCGGAAAGAAGGAACGTCATCATGGCGACTTTGTTTGTGTTAATGCCGACTAAGTTCGCTCCTTCGCGGTTTTGCGCCATCGCAATGATCGAAGCACCGATGAATGTCTTTTTCAGGAAGAGGTAGAGCAGCATCATGATGACAACAGTGGATGCGATGATGAGGATGCGTTGAACAGTGAGTGTCAAGCCGAAAACAGTGACAACATTCCCATATGGCGTCGGCATCGTTTGATAGTCCGCCCCCAGACGAATTGGGCAAATGCTTCCAAAAACAACAAAATACCGATCGCCGCAATCTTATCGTGAAGCGGCGGCGCATCACGGAGTGGATAAAACACCAATCGTTCCATCAAGACACCGAGCAGCCCGACTACGACCATCGACACAACAATGGCAAGCCCATACGGCAGCCCGGCTTGGCTCATCGCGGTGAGCGTAACATACCCTCCCATCATATAAAGCGCGCCGTGGGCAAAGTTTGGAATATGCAAAATGCCGTAGACGAGCGTTAAGCCTAAGGCGACAAGACTGTAAACGCTTCCAACAGTCAGCCCGTTTATGAGCTGCTGGATAAACAATTCCACCCCGATCCCCTTATCTCTTGCACCGAAAACAGGTGAACAACTTGAACAGTTCGATAGAACCTATCGTTTTGGCCGTTCCTGCCCTCGAATGCCGTTTAAAATTAAGTCGACATAAATGTCGGTTAACTCCTCTTCGGAAACGCTCCCGTCCGGTTGAAACCAGTAGTAGCTCCAATTCGTGATGCCAAGCAGGCCGAACGTGATCATTTCTGCATGAAGCGACGGCTTAAATTCGCCGCGGGCGACCCCTTCCTGGATGAGCTGTTCATACTGCTTGCGGAACGCCCGCCGCTTCGCGGATTTCCTTCAAATGTTCATCAGCCAAATGCCGCATCTCGCGAAAGAAAATGCGGGCGCTTTTCTTCCGTGTGCGAATGTTGCGAATCACCATATAGACGATCGCATGCAGTTTTTCTGTACAGCTCTTCTCGGGTTCCTGCAGCAGGCGACTCTGCTGGTCAAGCAAATCTTCGATATAGGAGATGCATATATCGCGCAACAGTTCTTCTTTGCTTCTGTAATAGTAATAGAACGCCCCTTTGTTGCCCCGACCGCTTCGACGATTTCCTGTACAGACGTTTCTTTGAACCCTTTGCGGTCAAATAGCTCTATGCTGGCTTCCATCAGTTTTCTTTCATATCCATTGTCTCCATGTGTTCAGGCTCGTTCAATGATCGTCGCGATCCCTTGGCCGCCGCCGATGCACGCCGTAATGAGGGCGTATGTCCCACCGCGACGCTTTAGTTCATACACGGCTTTCGTAATCAAATTGCACCCGTCGCACCAAGCGGATGGCCGTGGGCGATGGCGCCGCCGTTGACATTTACTTTTTCCGGATTCATCTCAAGCTCGCGGTCACAGGCGATCACCTGAGCGGCAAACGCTTCATTAATTTCGATGATATCCATCTCATCAAGCGTCAGTCCAACCTTTTCAAGCACCTTTCTTGTCGCTGGTACCGGACCGATGCCCATAATGTTCGGGTCGACTCCGGCGACCGCATAGGCGACGGCAAGCGGTGTTAAGCCGAGCTGTTCCGCTTTTTCCCGCGACATGACGACGAGTGCAGCAGCGGCGTCATTGAGTCCCGAACTATTCCCTGCCGTCACTGTTCCGCCTTCCAAAAACGCCGGCGGCAGTTTCGCGAGTGCTTCCATCGTCGTGTTCGGACGCGGGTGTTCATCCGTATCGAAGACAAACGGCCCCTTTTTCACCGGAACGGTAATCGGCACAATTTGTTCGTCAAACCGCCCTTCTTGCATAGCACGCGCCATGCGCTGCTGGCTGCGCAGGGCAAAGGCATCTTGTTCTTCACGACTGATGCCGTATTTTTTCACTAAATTTTCTGCCGTGATGCCCATCGGCGGGTCGCCAATCTCTTTCGGCGACAACTGCGATTTACGGGCTTGGCGGCGTCGAACTGTACGGCTTTTCCGGGCGGTCCATCAAATACGGCGCGCGGCTCATGCTTTCCACCCCTCCAGCGATATAGACGTCCCCGTCGCCTGCCCAAATGGCTTGCGCGCTAAATTGACGGCATTAATGCCTGAACCGCATTGGCGGTCGACGGTCAGCCCGGTCAGCTCAAGCGACAGCCCCGTCTGCAACGCCGTCAGCCGGGCAATGTTGCCACCGCCGCTTAAGACATTGCCCATGATGACATCAGCGACAAGTTCCGGGCCGATGTTCGCCCGCCGCATCGCTTCTTTGATGACTTCCGCACCGTAAACGTGCGCTGGCA